>NZ_JBDWLT010000013.1:0-115178 GCF_039973015.1 Parvibaculum sp. | reverse complement strand
CCGCTTCAACCTCCTCCTCGCCCTCTACAACAACACGCCCCGCAAATGCCTTGACTTCCGCACCCCCGCCGAACTCTTCTCGGAGAAACTGTTGCACTTCAAATGTGAATCCACACCCCGGCTTTCGCCGGGGTGACACCTTTATCCGAAGATCAGAGGCTCTGATATTCGGCGGCGATGTCCGTGCCTTCATGGAGCTTGCCCTCGTGCAGGAGGACGACGCGGTCCATATGGCTCGCGAGATCGAGATTGTGGGTCGCGATGAGAGCGGCGACGCCCTCCGAGCGGCATATCTTCAAAAGCTCGTTGAAAACGTGACGTGAGGTCTTCGGATCGAGATTGCCGGTGGGTTCATCCGCAAGCAGCACCTGCGGCCTGTTCGCCAGCGCGCGGGCGATTGCGACACGCTGTTGCTCGCCGCCGGACAGCTCCGCCGGGCGATGCTCAGCACGCGGCGCCAGCCCCATGCGGTCGAGCAGGTCCATCGCGAAGCTGCGCGCCTCGCGCCTGCCGATGCCTGCGATCATCTGCGGCAGGATCACGTTTTCGACAGCGGTAAATTCGGGCAGCAGGTTGTGGAACTGATAGACGAAGCCGAGATCGGCGCGGCGGACGGCGGTGCGCCGCGTGTCCGACAGGCCGACAGCCTCGACGCCGCCGACCCAGACCTCGCCGTCATTCGGCGCTTCGAGCAGGCCCGCAATGTGGAGCAGCGAGGACTTGCCGGAACCGGACGGGCCGACCAGCGCAACGATCTGGCCCTCGAAGATATCGAGGTCCGCGCCCGCGAAGATGCGCAGTTCGGCATCGCCCTGCATGAAGGTGCGCGTGATGCCGCGAAGGGAAAGGACGGGGGCGGACTGCATGGCGTCACTCATAGCGCAGCGCCTCCACCGGATCGAGCGAGGCGGCGCGCCAGGCGGGATAAAGCGTGGCCGCGAAGGAGAGGAAGAGCGCCATCAGCACAACGGCGGTGACCTCGCCCGCATCGACCTCCGCCGGCATGTGGCTGAGGAAATAGACCTCGGGCGAGAAAAGCTCCGTACCCGACAGATCGGAGAGCCACTGGCGCAGCGTCTCGATATTCAGGCAGAAGACCAGACCGAGCGCGAAACCCGCCAATGTGCCGGTGACGCCGATGGAGGCGCCCGAGAGGAAGAAGACACGCATGACCGCGCCGCGCGTCGCGCCCATCGTGCGCAGGACGGCGATGTCCCTGCCCTTGTCCTTCACCAGCATGATGAGGCCTGAGATGATGTTGAGCGAGGCTACGATGAGGATGAGCGTCAGGATGAGGAACATGACATTGCGCTCAACCTGGAGCGCGGAGAAGAAGCTCTCGTTCCTCTGCTGCCATGTGACGACGGTGCAGCAGGGACCGGCGGCTATCGCTATGGGCTTTACCGCATCGTTCACGCGGTCGGGATTTTCGATGCGGATTTCGAGCGCGCTCACACCTTCATAGGTGCGGAAGAAGGCGCGGGCTTCATCCAGCGACATGAAGACGAAGCTTGAATCATATTCCGACATGCCGATTTCGAAGATCGCCCGGATCGGGAAAGCCCCGACCTTGGGCGCGGTGCCGAAAGGCGTGATCGCCCCCTTGGGCGACAGAAGCGTGATGTTGTCGCCGACGGTGAGGCCGAGATTGGCGGCAAGGCGCGAGCCGACGGCAACGCCGCCCTCGTCCAGCCCGGCGAGCGAACCGACGGTGACGTTTTCCGAAACGATGCCGAGGCCCTGAAGGTCTTTTTCGCGCATGCCGCGGACAAGCGCGCCCGAGGCATTGCGCGCGCTCTGCACCATGACCTGACCATCGACCAGCGGAATGACGCTGGTGACGCCCGGCACCGCGCGCACGCGATCCGCCACGGTGTCGTAATTCATGATGTTGGTGCCGATGCCCTGCACGAACATGTGGCCATTGAGACCGAGAATGCGCGAGAGGAGCTCGGTGCGGAAACCGTTCATCACCGACATGACGATGATGAGGGTGGCGACACCGAGCATGATGCCTGCGAAGGAGATGCCCGCGATGACGGAGACGATGCCCTCGCGGCGGCGCGAGCGCAGATAGCGCATGGCGAGGAGCCATTCAAAGGCACCGAAGGCGCGGGCGCGGCCGGTGTTTTTTGCGCGGGGGTGAGCGACGTCAGTCATATTCTGTCCTGTGTTGTCGCCATGTCGACTTCGAGGCACACCCTCCCCCCATCTTGTTCGCCTTGGCGGACAAGCCGCCAAGGTGGGGAGGGTCGAAATTTGCGAGCGTCAGCGAAGTAAATTTCGGGGAGGTGTTCTCCGTGCACGGCATATGGCTCCTCCTCGATTCCTCGCTTACCCCTCCCCTAAAAATCCTGACGGATTTTCAGACCCTCCCACAGGGGGAGGGTGATCTCGATGGAGAGTCTCGCAGATTACATATACTTGCCTCTTTCAACTCCGGGTGCCGTTCAATTTCCAGAAATCTTCGCGAGGGCGGCTTCGGGCGAGAGTTCTTCCTTTTCGCCGGTGGCGCGGCGCTTCAGTTCGACCGTGCCGGACTTGAGGCCGCGCGGCCCGACAACGAGCTGCCAGGGCAGACCGATCAGATCCATGGTCGAGAACTTCGCGCCCGCGCGCTCATCCGTATCGTCATAAAGGACGGTGACGCCCGCCGCTTCGAGCTTCGCATAAAGCGCAGCGCAGGCGGCATCGGTTTCGGCGTCGCCGCTCTTCAGGTTGACGAGGCCGACCTTGAAGGGCGCGACCGCATCCGGCCAGACAATGCCGTTATCGTCATGGCTTGCCTCGATGATGGCGCCGACGAGGCGCGAGACGCCGATGCCGTAGGAGCCCATCTGGAGCGGCACTTCCTTGCCGTCCGGGCCGGAGACGACGCAGCCCATGCTTTGCGAATATTTGGTGCCGAAGAAGAAGATGTGGCCGACCTCGATGCCGCGGGCCGACAGGCGCTTGTCTTCGGGCACAGCGGCCTCGAAGGCGGCGGGGTCGTGCTTCTCGTCGGTCGCGGCGTAGAGGTCCGTGCGCGAGGAGATGACGGGGGTGAGGTCCGCCTCATAGTCGATGTCGTCGCCGGGGACGGCCATGTCCACGAGATCGCGGTGGCAGAAGACGGCGCTCTCACCCGTTTCGGCGAGAATGATGAATTCATGGCTCATGTCGCCGCCGATGGGGCCGGTGTCGGCGGCCATCGGAATGGCGCGCAGGCCAAGCCGGTCGAAGGTGCGCAGATAGGCCACGAACATCTTGCGATAGGCGCGGCGCGCATCCTCGACATCGAGGTCGAAGGAATAACCGTCCTTCATCAGGAATTCGCGGCCGCGCATGACGCCGAAGCGCGGGCGGATCTCGTCGCGGAACTTCCACTGGATGTGGAAGAGATTGCGCGGGAGGTCGCGATAGGACTTCACGGCGCCCTTGAAGAGCTCGGTGATCATCTCCTCGTTGGTGGGACCGTAGAGCATGTCGCGGTCGTGACGGTCCTTGATGCGGAGCATTTCGGGGCCATAGGCATCGTAGCGGCCGGACTGGCGCCAGAGATCCGCCGACTGGAGGGTCGGCATGAGGAGTTCGATGGCGCCCGCCCTCGCCTGCTCCTCGCGGACGATCTTTTCGATATTGCGCAGGACGGCGAGACCCATCGGCAGCCAGGCATAGATGCCCGCGGCGGTCTGGCGGACGAGGCCCGCGCGCAGCATGAGCCGGTGCGACACGATCTGTGCTTCGGCGGGGTTCTCGCGGAGAGTAGGCAGGAAATATCTGGAAAGGCGCATGGTGACCCTGAGAGCGGCTGCCCGGCTTTACGGACGGCACGGGGCAGGCCTTTCAGGGGCCTGCCGGAGCTTCAAAAACAGGGGTCCGTTTTAGGGGGTCGCGGGCGGATTCGCAATCTCGCCGCTTGCGGTGCGCCGCGCGGCACGGCCTTCGAGATATGCGCGGATATCGACCTCCGGCCCCTCTTCCACGCCCCGGCCCGTGCGGATGCCCCAGGGGCCCCTTTCCAGACTCTCGACGGTGTAGCCCATATCGACATCATAGGTACGGTCGATCTGGTTGCGGAGGTAGCGCTGGGCCTCGTACCAGCGGGTCTTTTCGGCCCCGTCCCGGCAGGTGGCCAGCTCCTCACCGCTCGCCCCCCAGCGGCGCTCGACGCATTGATAGGGGTCGAAGGAGAGGTCGTAGAGGCGGTCGATGATGGTGTCGATGGAGAGCTCGACGGTGCGCCCGGCAGAGTTCACATAGGAGACATTGCAGGCGGCGTTTTCCTCGCGATAGGCGGCAAGCAGATCGCCGGGCAGATCATTGCCGTCATAATTCAGACGGGGCGCGTCCACCATATCCATCTTTATGAAATCGATAACGAGATCATACATCTCCTTGAAGCCGGTCTTGAGGCGGGCATCGCGCGACGGCGTCGAATAAAGCTCCCAGACGCCATGCGTGCCGTAGATGTTGTCCGGCAGGCGGGATGGCGGGTTCGTGTTCTGGATGCCGCGTCCGAGCGAAATCTCGACGGCCTGCTTGCGCGAGCGCAGATCGAAACAGAGCGACTGCATCATCATGCGCATTTCCTCGACCGGCTTGTATTCAAGTTCACCGGCAGAGAGACGCGAGCGGAGATAGGTGTAGAAATCGAGATTCTCGCCATTCCACATCCATGAGGCGGAGTGCGAGCGGCGCGGGTCGCCGGGCGGGTTGCCCTGATACTGCTCCAGCGAGTAATCGGCGATCTGCGCATTCGGCACGCCGACGATTTCGCCGCCGACAAGCGCGCCATTCGAGGCGCGCGTTGCGCCGACAACTTCGATGGGACGGAACTTCTGGAAGATCGAACCGAGCTCGGGGCCGGTGCGCAGAAACTCCCTGCCGAGATGCGTGCGGCTGAGCGAGTGATCGGGATGCGAGGAGAAGATGAGGATGCGTCCGCCGGACTCGACGCGCCAGACAAGCGAGGCGTGACCGTTCACGTCATAGGCGATGGTGCCGGGCACGATGGCTTCACGATCGAGGCGCGGCGAATAGGTGTCGGTGAAAAGAAGCGCATCGTCGTCCATCGAGTGACGGCGGAACATGGCCGTCGAAACGACATTCACCAGCCCGTGAAGGATGGGCAGCGCGTTGACACCGTTTGCGGTGCGCGGAACGCTGTCACGGGCGGCCACTTCATTGCCGTAGACGGAATAGCGAATGTCCCCGCCCGGCCCGTCCGCCGACCTCATTGCGGATTGCCACGCGAAAGGCAGACCGTTTTTCCAGGCGAAGTAGGCGCGCATCACATAGGGCATGTCCGCGCAATCGACATAGAAGCGCGTCTTCGGATCGGTGTGACGGTAAGGGTTCGCCGGGCTCTTGATGCACTCGTCGAAGGTCCAGCAATCGGCGGCGCCAAGTGCCGCCACAAAATCCTGCCACGCCTTTTCGTCGGTCTCGCTCCAACGCTCCTTGGTGATGCGCCAGCGGGCATCCTGAGCATGGGCCGCTGCCCCGATACCAATGGCGGCTATCGAAACGCACAAAAACAGGAACGCAGCCTGGCGCCAGCGAAACATCATCAAACTATCCTTGCCCTAACCCGTTCCAAAGGTGCGGGGGACATGCATAGCTGTCAACGAAAGCGGGCGCTTTTCAGGGCGTCGTACGCCTATTTCACGGGCTTGTGATGCAATCCTGCACAGGCTTCGGCAAGTGCATGGTCCGTTCCCGTCACATCCTCGCCATCAATGGTCGTCCGGCCGGTTTTCGTATCGACACGGACGAGAGCAACGGCGATCTCGGTTTCGGCGCCAAAGGCAGGGATCGCCGCTCCGGCGGGGAAAACCGTCACGAAGAATTCATAGACGGGCCATTGGCCATAGTGGTAGCCGCCATCGACATCGGCGGGAGCAACCGCGCTCCCGTCGGCGGCGATGCCCGGCACATAGTCCGCCCCGCCAGGAAGATAGGGCAAGATATTGCGGCAATCCTTTTCGGAAATTTCCACGATGCGCGGCCCGTCGCCGCCCGCAAGCTCTTCCGCGTGGGCGGAAAGCGGGAGCAAAAGGGCCAGAAGAATGCAAAGACGTTTCATCATGCTTTCATACTGCGCGTATCGGCTTTAAGGAATTGTTGCAGGGTCGAACCCGTTCAGTATGGAGCGGCATTTCATTCGTACCAAGATTATTCATATGCCGCGGCTTTCTCCACAATCCGCGGCCGGGCGGCCCGGCCCCGATACCGTATCTCACCCCGGCCCGGCTGGCCGTCATGCGGCGGCCACCCCCTGCGGGACGTAACCCGGATACCGGGCGCCGCCCCCTATTCTCACTCCGGCGCAAACCCGGCAATGAAATGCCGTTCCGGGACAGGGCAACGAGAGGAAGTTGCTCGACCGCCCCCATAATGCTGCAAAAATTTCACCAACCCAAAAAAGGGGCGTGACACCTCGCCGCAGGGTGGCTATAGTCCGACGCATAAAAGGGAAAAGCGCTCAAGCGCACCCAAGTTTAGGGAGGGAACGCTGACTTCGACGATCCGCAAAGGATCGCGGAGGCGCGACACGAGGGAACACTAAAGCAGCAAGGCAGCGAAAGCTGACCTTGCTTTTTTTTGCCCCGAAGGCGGGGCCGCTTATTTCGCCCTTCGGGCGGTGCGCGCTCCGCGCGCGGGAGCAGCAAGGCAGCGAAAGCTGACCTTGCTTTTTTTGCCCCGAAGGCGGGGCCGCTTATTTCGCCCTTCGGGCGGTGCGCGCTCCGCGCGCGGGAGCAGCAAGGCAGCGAAAGCTGACCTTGCTTTTTTTTGGGCTTTTTTTGTCCGCTGCGCGGGGCTCTTTATCCGCGGCGCTGGCTGGGGCCCCCCACCCGAAACGCTGCGCGTTTCGACCTCCCCGCGAGGGGGAGGTGAAAGGACTCCACAGTGGCCGGGCCGTCAATACTCGGCGCTGAGGTCCGGCATGAAGGGAATGTCGTCGAAGGAAATCGGCTGGTAGACATAGAGCCAGGCGACGAAGGGCCAAAGCGCACCCGCGATGAGCGAGGTGGCGAGCGCCTTCTTCCAGAGCGCCGGGGCGAGCGGCGCGCCGCGCTCCGTGCCGGGGGTCACATTATCCGCCTCGTGCTGGGAGCGAACGCCCCAGGGCAACACGGCAAAGAGCGTGACCCACCAGAGAACGAAATAGATCGCGATACCGGCGATGGGGTCCATGAACCGAAGCCTCAGGCCTGCTCGAGTTCGACGAGCGTACCGTTCAGGTCTTTCGGGTGCAGGAAGACCACCGGCTTGCCATGCGCACCGATCCGGGGCTTGCCGGTGCCGGTGATGGTGACGCCCTCATCGTTCATCTTCTCGCAGGCGGCGTCGATGTCCTCCACCTCGATGCAGATGTGATGGATGCCGCCCTTCGGGTTCTTGGCGAGGAAGCCGGCGATGGGCGAGTTCTCGCCAAGCGGCTCCAGCAGCTCGATCTTGGTGTTGCCCAGATCGACGAAGACGGTGGTCACGCCATGATCCGGCTGCGGCACGGCTTCGGAGACCTTTGCGTTGAACTTCGTGCGGTAGGTTTCAGCAGCCGCCTTGATGTCCGGAACGGCGATGGCAACGTGATTGAGCGGTCCGAGCATTACTGGGTTCCTCGCTGGGCAATTCGAATGGCCCATATTTAGGCTGGTTTTGGAGGGGGAGCAAGGAAGGTCAGATGCGGGTAACGACGACCGCCACCTGAGCCTTCTTGCCCCATTCGCGGCGCAGCGCCCCGCGCACGGCGCGGCGCAGGAATTCCGCTACGTCATCGTCGTTCTTGCGGCGCTTCATGGGCAGCCGGTCCAGCGCATCGTCCACGGCATCGAGCGCGCGGTCCTCGAAGGAGATGCCGTGGGAATCCTCTTCCGGGAGCCCCATGAGGCGGACCTGCGGATCGCCCCGGACCTCGCCCTTGCCATCGAGAACGACGCTGACGAAAACGGAACCGGCGAAGGAGAGCCGGCGGCGTTCCGCGACGGCGCCTTCGTCTGAATCGGTCAGCACCTCGCCGTCGAGATAGATGCGGCCCGAAGGCGCCTCATCCACGACTTCGGCGATGCCCGGCGCGATGCGCACCATGAGACCGTTTTTCACCACGACCTGTTCCGGCACCTGAAGCTCGCGCGCGAAGGCGGCATGTTCCGCAAGGTGACGAGCCTCGCCATGAACGGGGATCGAGACTTCCGGCCTGATCCACTGATACATGGCGGCAAGTTCATCCCTGCACGGATGACCTGAGACATGGACGAAGTGATCTTTCTCGGTGATAACGCGGATGCCGCGCTCGGCGAGGAGATTTTGCAGGTCGAAGATCGAGGTTTCGTTGCCGGGAATGACGCGTGACGAGAAGACGACCGTATCGCCCTTGTCGAGCACGATCTGCGGATGGTTATCCTCGGCGATGCGCGAGAGCGCGGCACGGGGCTCGCCCTGACTGCCCGTACAGACGAAGAGCACCTTGTCGCGCGGGAGGTAGCCTGCATCGTTCTCGCTGACGATGCGCGGCAGATCCGTGAGGTAGCCTGCCTCGCGCGCAGCGGCAACGACGCGGTGCATCGCGCGGCCGACAAGAACCGGATGGCGGCCGCAGGCATCGCCCGCGCGGATGATGCTTTCAAGCCGTGCGACATTGGAGGCAAAGGTGGTGACGGCCACCCTGCCCTCGCAGCTTTTCAGCAGTTCGGTGAGGCTTGCTGCGACATCGGCTTCGGAGCCGGAGGTGCCGGGCGAGAAGACATTGGTGCTGTCGCAGACGATGGCGCGGACACCTTCGTCGCCGATGGCGCGCAAGCGCGCTTCGTCTATGTCGCCGCCGACGACGGGATCGGGGTCGATCTTCCAGTCGCCCGTGTGGAGAACGAGGCCGAGCGGTGTGCGGATCGCAAGCGCGTTCGGCTCGAGGATCGAATGGGTGAGCGTGACGAGTTCTATATCGAAGGGGCCGAGGTCGAAGCGATGGCCCATCGGAATGATGTGCATGGGCACTTCGTCTTCGAGGCCCGCCTCGATGAGCTTGCCGCGCACCAGCGCCGCCGTGAAAGGCGTCGCATAGACGGGGCAGCGCAGGCGCGGCCAGATATGCGCGACGGCGCCAATGTGATCTTCGTGCGCGTGGGTGAGGACGATGCCGAGAAGCTCGTCGCGGCGCTCTTCGATGAAGGCGGGGTCCGGCATGATGAGGTCAATGCCGGGCGTACGCTCGTCGCCGAAGGTGACGCCGAGATCGACGATGATCCAGCAGCGGTCATCCTCCGGCCCGTAGCCGTAGAGGTTCAGGTTCATGCCGATCTCGCCCGACCCGCCGAGCGGCAGGAAGACGAGTTCATCGCCCGGTGTTACGGCACGCGGCGCGGCGGCGCTGGGGGACTCAGAGATACTCATATTTTGCAATTATTGCACATTTGCGCCGGTTGCACATTTTCATTCCACGCCCGGGCAATGCGCGAGCAACTCACCGGGCGGGGCCCGGCGCAGGAGGTCCGAAGAACACGTCGCCCGCGGAGACGAGCTGCAAGGTTCCATCGGCCAGGCGAAGCTGAAGCGCGCCATCAGGCGCCAGGCTCTCGAAGATCCCCTCCAGCGCACCGGAAGAGAGGCGGACGACGATCGGCCCGCCTATGCCTTCCGCCCGCTTCAGCCATGCCTCGCGGATGGCGGCGAACCCCTGTTGACCGCGCCAGACGCCGAGCCAATGCTCGAAGGCCTTGTCGAGCGCGGTGAGGGCGTCGTCCGGTGTAACGCCACTCACACCCAGGGCGGCGAGCGAGGTGGCCTTGTATTCGAGACCTTCTGGATGGGTGGCGAGGTTCACGCCCATGCCGATGGCAACCCAGGCGACTTCCGCGCCCGCCACGCCCGAGCTTTCGAGCAGGATGCCCGCGAGCTTGGCGCGATCATGAAGCAAATCGTTCGGCCATTTGAGGCGGAGCTCTGGACGGAGGGTCGGCGGGAGCAACGAGGCGACCGCCTCATGCACGGCGAGCGCCGCGACGAAGGAGAGCTCCCCCGCCTCGCGCGGGCCGCAACGCGGCGTGAGATAGAGCGTCCCCATGAAATTGCCGGAGGGACTTTCCCACGCCCTGCCCCGGCGGCCGCGACCGGCCGTCTGCCGGGCGGCAACGATCCAGACGGGGCCCTCGGCGGATTGATCGCCGAGGCGGCGCGCCTCTTCGTTGGTGCTGTCTATTTCCTCGAAGCGGCGGATGTCGGCGGTCATTTCCGCGTCAGGGAAGGAGTGCGCCGACGGCCGCCTGCGCGCCGAGAATGAGCGGTGCGGGGTAGACGAAGAAGAGCAGCGTGAAGACCGAGCAGACGCCGAGAACGGTGGCAAGTTCGCCCGGCATGGGCTGCACGAAGGGCTCTGCCGCCTCGTCGAAATACATGATCTTGACGATGCGCAGATAGTAGAAGGCGCCGATGACGCTCGACAGCACACCGATCACGGCCAGCGGATAGAGCCCGGCCTCGATGGCAGCCATGAAGACGTAGAACTTGCCGAAGAACCCGGCGAGCGGCGGCACGCCGGCCAGCGAGAACATGAGCATGGCGAAAAGGAAGGCGAGCATCGGCTGGTTCGTGGAGAGGCCGGAAAGATCCGAGATCGATTCGACATAGCCTTCCTTGCGGCGCATGGCGAGGATGCAGCAGAAGACACCAACATTCATCACGACATAGATGACGAGATAGATGAGCACACCGCGCACGCCTTCCGGCGTTCCGGCGGCAAGGCCGACCAGCGCGAAGCCCATATGCGAGATCGAGCTGTAGGCCATGAGGCGTTTGATATTGGTCTGGCCGATGGCGGCAAAGGCGCCGAGCACCATCGATGCGATGGAGACGAAGACGATGATCTGCTGCCACTGGTCTTCGAGCGCGGGAAAGGCGCCGAAGAGAACGTGCAGGATGAGCGCCATGGCGGCGACCTTCGGCGCACCGCCGAAGAAGGCGGTGACGGGCGTCGGCGCGCCTTCATAGACGTCCGGCGTCCACATATGGAAGGGGACGGCCGAAATCTTGAAGGCGAGACCCGCCAGCACGAAGACAATACCGAAGATGACGCCGATATTGGGGCCTTCGGCGGTGAGGACGCCGGAGATGGCCGTGAACTGGACGCTGCCGGTGAAGCCGTAAACGAGCGAGGAGCCATAAAGCAGCATGCCGGAGGCAAGCGCGCCGAGAACGAAATATTTCAGGCCCGCTTCCGTCGCGCGCGCATTTTCGCGATGGAACGCGGCGATGACGTAGAGCGCGAGGCTCTGCAGCTCGAGGCCCATATAAAGCGCAATGAGGCCGTTGGCCGAGACCATCATGAACATGCCGAGCGTCGCGAGGACGATCAGCACGGGGAACTCGAAGCGGTCCATCTTCTCGCGGCGGATGAAGCCGAAAGACATGATGATGGCGGCGGTGGCGGCGATGAGGATCAGGAGCTTCATGAACTTGGTGAAGCCGTCCGCGACGAACATGCCGCCGAAGGTCTGAACTGCCTCGTTCGGCTCGATCAGGAGCAGCGCGCCGACAAGCACGAAAAGGCCGATGGCACCGATGCCCGTTTCGTGCGCATCGCACTGGCGGAAGACGCCCCACATGAGAAGCGCCATGGCGCCTGCCGCCATGAGGATTTCCGGCAAGGCGGGCAGGAAGTCCGGGACGTTGGTCAATGCTTGTTCCATGTTCTAGTTACCCGTGAAGAGGCTTGCGGCCCGGGCGAAGAGCCCCGTGTCGCCCGCGACGCGGTGTGCCTCCAGAGCGGCATGGTAGTTCGCGACGAGGTTATCCACCGAGACTTCGGTCACGTGCAGGATCGGCGCGGGATAGACGCCGAAGAAGATCGTCGCGGCCAGAAGCGGCGCGAGGGTGAGCACCTCGCGGCGGTTCAGGTCCATGATCGATTTCAGCGTGTCCTTCTCGATCTCGCCGAAGACGACACGGCGATAGAGATAGAGCGCGTAGCCCGCGGCGAGGATGACGCCCGTGGCGGCGATGGCCGCAACCAGGGTGTTCACTTCGAAGGTGCCGACGATGGTGAGGAATTCACCGATGAAGCCGCTGGTGCCGGGCAGACCGACATTCGCCATGGTGAAGATGAGGAAGGCGACGGCATAGAGCGGCATACGGTTCACGAGGCCGCCATAGGCCGCAATCTCGCGCGTGTGCATGCGGTCATAGACGACGCCGACGCAGAGGAAGAGCGCGCCCGAAACCCAGCCGTGAGAGAGCATCTGGAAGATGCCGCCCTGCACGCCCTGATGCGTGGCCGCGAAGATGCCCATGGTGACGAAGCCCATATGAGCGACCGACGAGTAGGCGATCAGCTTCTTCATATCCTCCTGCACTAGCGCAACAAGCGAGGCATAGACAATCGCGATGACGCTCAGGGCGAAGACGAGCCAGGCGAGGTCGGCCGAGGCGACCGGGAACATGGGAAGCGAGAAACGCAGGAAGCCGTAGCCGCCCATTTTCAGCATGACACCCGCAAGGACGACGGAGCCCGCGGTCGGCGCTTCCACATGCGCATCCGGCAGCCAGGTGTGGACCGGCCACATCGGCATCTTCACCGCAAAGGAGGCGAAGAAGGCGAACCAGAGCCAGAACTGCATCTCCACGGGGAAGTCATGCGCAAGAAGCACGGGAATGCTGGTCGTGCCCGCTTCCCAGTACATCGCCATGATGGCGAGAAGCATGAGCACGGAACCGGCGAAGGTGTAGAGGAAGAACTTGAAGCTCGCATAGATGCGCCGCGCGCCGCCCCATACGCCGATGATGAGGAACATCGGGATCAGGCCGCCCTCGAAGAAGAGGTAGAAGAGTACGAGGTCCAGCGCGCAGAAGACGCCGATCATCAGCGTTTCGAGCACGAGGAAGGCGATCATGTATTCCTTCACCCGCTTCTCGATGGAGGTCCAGCTTGCGAGAATGCAGGCAGGCATCAGGAAGGTGGTGAGGATGACGAAGAGCATCGAAATGCCGTCGACGCCCATGTGGTAGTTGATGGCGCCGCCGAGCCACTCGGTCTCCTGCACGAACTGGAAGTCCGAGGTCGAGGGATCGAATTTCCACCAGATGTAGAGCGAGACGAAGAAGGTGATCGAGGTCGTCCAGAGCGCGACATAGCGCGCGTTGCGGGCAACCGACGCCTCGTCGCCGCGCGTCACCAGAATGATGAGCGCGCCGACCAGCGGCAGAAAAGTGATGAGCGAGAGAATATTGCCGTCGGTCATCAGTGCGCTCCCCCGACCATGAACCAGGTCACCAGACCTGCCACGCCGAGCAGCATCGCGAAGGCGTAGTGATAGAGATAACCGCTCTGAAGACGCACGACGCCGCGCGTGATGTCGAGGACACGGGCAGAAACACCGTCCGGCCCGAACCCGTCGATAATGCGCCCGTCGCCCTGCTTCCAGAAGATGCGGCCGATTGCGAAGGCCGGGCGGACGAAGATGAAATCGTAGATCTCGTCGAAGTACCACTTGTTGAGCAGGAACTTGTAGAGCGGTTCATGCGTCTTCGCGAGCTGCCGGGGCATATCCGTCCGGGCGATATAGAAGAGCCAGGCGACAGCGAAGCCGGCAATCATCATCAGCGTCGGCAGGTAAGGCACCCATTCCGGCACGTTGTGGAACTCATGCATGATGTGGTTTTCGGCACCGCGATAGACCGCCTCCAGCCAGAACTCCTCATAGGCATGACCGATGAAGAGCGGCGCGAAGACCATGCCCGCGCCAATGGCACCCACTGCGAGGATGACCAGCGGGATCAGCATGACGAGCGGCGATTCATGCACATGGCTCAGCGTCTCGTTGGAGGCGCGGCTTGTCCCGTGGAACGTCATGAAGATGAGGCGCCAGGAGTAGAACGAGGTGAACAGAGCGGCAATGACCGTCATCGCGAAGGCGTACATATGGGCGGGGTTATGCGCCGCATAGGCCGCTTCGATGATCGCGTCCTTCGAATAGTAGCCCGCGGTGAACGGGAAACCGGTGAGCGCGAGCGTCCCGATAACCATCATCACCCATGTAACGGGGATGAGCTTGAAGAGGCCGCCCATCCTGCGCATGTCCTGCTCGTCGCTCATGGCGTGGATGACGGAGCCCGAGCCGAGGAACAGAAGTGCCTTGAAGAATGCGTGGGTGAAAAGGTGGAACATCGCCACTTCATAGGCGCCGACGCCGAGCGCGACGAACATGTAGCCGAGCTGCGAACAGGTCGAATAGGCAATGACGCGCTTGATGTCGTTCTGGACGAGACCGACCGTGGCGGCGAAAAAGGCCGTGGTGGCGCCGACGACCGTGACGACGGTGAGCGCGAATTCCGAGAACTCGAAAACCGGCGACATGCGCGCAACGAGGAAGACGCCCGCCGTGACCATCGTCGCGGCGTGAATGAGGGCGGAGACCGGCGTCGGGCCTTCCATCGCATCCGGCAGCCATGTGTGCAGGAGGAACTGCGCCGACTTGCCCATTGCGCCCATGAAGAGCAGCAGACAGGCGGTCGTCACGATGGGCACTTCATAGCCGAGGAAATCGAAGCTCTTGTCCGCGATTTCGGGAATGGCAGCGAAGACGGTATCGAAATCGACCGAGCCGACGGTGAGGAAGAGCGTGGCAATGCCGAGAATGAGGCCGAAGTCGCCAACGCGGTTCACCACGAAAGCCTTGATGGCCGCCGCGTTCGCACTCGGCTTCTTGTACCAGAAACCGATCAGCAGATAAGAGGCGAGACCCACGCCTTCCCAGCCGAAGAAAAGCTGCACGAAATTATCCGCCGTCACCAGCGCAAGCATTGCGAAGGTGAAGAGCGAAAGATAGGCAAAGAAGCGCGGCTGGTGCGGGTCGTGGCTCATATAGCCTATCGAATAGATGTGCACGAGCGCGGAGACGGAGGTGACGACGACGAGCATGACCGCGGTGAGCGTGTCGATGCGCAGGCGCCAGTCGGCCTCGAAGCTGCCGGAGTCGATCCAGGTAAGAACCTGGACGCGCGCGGTCTCGCCCTGAAGGCCGACCGAGATCAGCGCGACGACGGAAAGCAGCGCCGCGGCAACGAGAAGAACGGAGGTAACGATCTGGGCGCCGCGCGGACCGATCCACCGGCCGAAGATGCCCGCGACCAGAAAGCCGATCAGAGGCAGGAAGACGATTGCAGAGTACATGCCCCCTTACCCCTTCATCATGTTGATGTCCTCAACCGCGATCGAGCCGCGGTTGCGGAAATAGACGACCAGAATGGCAAGGCCGATAGCCGCCTCGCCCGCCGCGACCGTCAGCACGAAAAGTGCAAAGACCTGCCCGGCGAGGTCACCCATATGGGTCGAGAAGGCAACCAGATTGATATTCACAGCAAGGAGCATCAGTTCGATCGACATGAGAATGACGATCACATTCTTCCGGTTGAGGAAGATGCCGAAGATACCCAGCGTGAACAGGATCGCCGCCACGGTGAGATAGTGTGCGAGGCCGATTGCCATCATTTTCTCCTGCTCCCTCACGTCACGCTCGGGAGCCAGTCCCCTTATATTCGAAGGGTCACGCGGCGGGGGCCGCACACACCCAATTGGTCTTTCTCCGGCCGGCGTTTTTCCGATGACCGGCCGAAACGCCTAGAGCCCCTGCCCGGGCTCGACTTTCTTCATTTCAACAGCCTGCTCGCGCGTACGGGCCACCTGATCTGCGATGACCTGCCGCTTGACGTTCGGCTTGTGGCGCAGCGTGAGCACGATGGCGCCGATCATGGCGACGAGAAGAATGAGGCCCGCCGCCTGGAAGGGATAGACATATTGCGTGTAGACGATATGGCCGAGCGCCCGGGTGTTGTCGATGTCTGTCATGGCGGGCGTGGGCGAGGCCGAAACGCCCGCCGCTTCCGGCGCAATGACCCAGGCACCAAGCACCAGCAGCAGCTCGATCAGCAGGATGATGCCGACCAGCGCGCCTACCGGAAGATATTGCAGGAAGCCTTCGCGCAGCTCCGAGAAGTCGATATCGAGCATCATCACGACGAAGAGGAAGAGAACCGCAACCGCGCCGACATAGACGATGACGAGGATGAGCGCGAGAAACTCCGCGCCCATCAGCACGAAGAGCGCCGCCGCATTGAAGAAGGCGAGGATGAGAAACAGCACGGAGTGCACGGGATTGCGCGATGCGATCACCATGAAGCCCGCAGCGACGGTAATCGCTGCGAAAAGATAAAACGCTATGGCGGTGGCAATCATCTGGACCCCTTGTCCCTCGATCGTCTTCTAAGTGGTGCGTTCAGCGATAGGGTGCGTCGAGCGCGATATTCGTCGCGATCTCGCGTTCCCAGCGGTCGCCATTCGAAAGCAGCCGGTTCTTGTCGTACATCAGTTCTTCGCGCGTTTCGGTCGCGAATTCGAAATTCGGTCCTTCGACGATGGCGTCCACCGGGCAAGCCTCCTGACAGAGGCCGCAATAGATGCACTTCGTCATGTCGATGTCGTAGCGCGTGGTGCGGCGCGTACCGTCATTGCGGCGCGGACCCGCCTCGATGGTGATGGCCAGCGCAGGGCAGATCGCCTCGCAGAGTTTACAGGCGATGCAACGCTCCTCGCCGTTCGGATAACGGCGAAGCGCATGCTCGCCGCGAAAACGCGGAGAGAGCGGGCCCTTCTCGAAAGGATAGTTCAACGTCGCCTTCGGCTTGAAGAAATACCGCATGGCGAGGAAGAAGCTCGAAACGAATTCGGCGAGGAAGAGAGACCGCACCGACTGATCCAGCCAGGCCATAATCTCAGTCCTTTCCCTTGATTGCGTTCATTGTCCCCTGCCCCTTACACAAGATCGAAGCCGACGAGGACGCCCGCCGTCAGCACGACCCAGAAGAGCGAGAACGGCAGGAAGACTTTCCAGCCGAGACGCATCAGCTGGTCGTAGCGGTAGCGCGGCACGAATGCCTTGACCATCGCGAACATGAAGAAGACGGCAAACACCTTCAGCAGGAACCAGACGATGCCGGGAACCCAGGTGAAGGGCGCGATGTCGAAGGGCGGCAGCCAGCCACCGAGGAAGAGGATCGTCGTCATGGCGCACATGAGCAGGATCGAGACGTACTCGCCCAGCATGAACATCATGTAGGTGGATGAGGAATACTCCACCATGAAGCCGGCAACGAGTTCCGACTCCGCCTCCACGAGATCAAACGGCGGGCGGTTCGTTTCCGCCAGCGCCGAGATGAAGAAGATCGCAAACATCGGCAGATGCGGGATGAAGTACCAGACGGTCTTCTGCGCTTCGACAATCTCCGAGAGGTTGAGCGTCCCCGCCGTCATGAGTACGCAGACGATGACGAAGCCGATGGACACTTCGTAGGAGACCATCTGGGCCGCGGCGCGCAGCGCGGAGAGGAACGGGTATTTCGAGTTGGATGCCCAGCCCGCCATGATGACGCCATATACGCCGAGCGAGGAAATGGCGAAGATATAGAGGACGCCGACATTGATGTCGGAGACCACGAGCTTCGCGTCGAGCGGGATAACAGCCCAGCCGGACAGCGCAAGCGTCACGGTCACCAGCGGCGCAATAAGGAAGACACCCTTGTTTGCGCCCGCCGGGACAATCACTTCCTTGAAGATGAACTTCAGCAGGTCCGCGAAGGACTGCAAAAGACCGAAGGCACCGACGACGTTCGGCCCGCGGCGAAGCTGCACCGCTGCCCAGATCTTGCGGTCGGCAAGCAGGACATATGCCGTGACGAGCAGGATTGCGACGATCAGCGCGAGCGACTGCGCAACGATGATCGCCAGCGGAATACCATATGCGACGAGAATATCTGTCATTGCCCCTCTACCCCCGTCACTCCGCCGCCTGAATGCGCGCGGCGGCTACCCGGCCGGCCGAACACTCGGCCATGACGGCGCTTGCGCGTGCAACCGGATTTGTCATGAAGAAGTCCCGCACCGGCGTTTCGAAAGGCGCGGCATCGAGTTCGCCCTGCGGGAGCGAGGGCATGTCCGTCACGGGCACGATAACATCGCTCATCGCGAAGTGCGGTGCGTCCGCTTCCATCGCCGCGCGGATGGCGGCGAGGTCGTCGTAAGGCAGGGTCTTGCCGAGCACACCGGACAGCGCACGCAGGATCGCCCAGTCTTCGCGGGCCGAACCCGGCGCGAAGACGGCACGACGACCGAGCTGGACGCGTCCTTCCGTGTTGACCCAGGTCGCATTTTTTTCGGTGTAGGCGGCACCCGGCAGGATGACGTCGGCGCGATGCGCGCCCGCATCGCCATGCGTGCCCTGATAGATGACGAAAGCCTTGCCCAGCCGATTCATGTCAATCTCGTCCGCACCCAGAAGATGTACGACTTCGATCTCGCCGCTGGAGGCGCCTTCGAGAATACCCTCGACATCGCGCCCGCCCTCGCCCGGCACAAGGCCGAGGTCCAGACCGGCAACGCGAGCGGCTGCCGTGTGCAGGACGTTGAAGCCGTTCCATTCGTCCGTGATGGCGCCAACAGATTTCGCGAGCGCCAGCGCCTCGGCAAGAACAGCCGCGCCATCCTTGCGCGTGAGGGCACCCTGCCCGACCACGATCATGGGACGCGCGGCATTCTTCAGCACATCGCCGAAGGAGCCGAGGTCTTTCAGAGACTGCGGGCCGGCGCCGATATAGTCGTAGTCATAGGTAAGATCGTTACGCGGGCCAATGACGCCGACTTTCAGGCCGCCTTCGACATCCTTCTGACGCGCGCGCTTCAGGATGCGCGCATTGACGATGGCGGCTTCCTTGCGCGGGTCGGTGCCGACGAGCAGGACCGCATCCGCTTCTTCGATACCGGCGATGGTGGTGTTGAAGAGATAGGCGCCGCGGTTCGACGCATCAAGCTTCGCACCATCCTGGCGGCAATCGATGCTGGCGGAGCCGAGCGAGGTGTAGAGGTCTTTCAGGGCCTTCATGGATTCGGCGCAAGCAAGATCGCCCGCGATGACGGCGATGCGGCTGCCGTCCACATCCTTCAGACGCGCAGCGATGGCGGCAAAAGCTTCTTCCCAGGACGCAGGCTGGAGGCGGCCATTGATGCGGACAAAAGGCGTATCGAGACGCTGCGTCTTGAGGCCGTCCCAGACGAAGCGGGTCTTGTCCGAAATCCACTCTTCATTCACGTCGTCATTGAGGCGCGGGAGAATACGCATGACTTCGGGCCCGCGCGCATCGACGCGAATGTTGGAACCGACGGCATCCATCACGTCGATGGACTCGGTCTTCTTCAGCTCCCAGGGACGCGCCGTATAGGCGAAGGGGCGGAAGGTGAGCGCGCCGACCGGACACAGATCGACCACATTGGCCGAGAGCTCCGAGGTGAGCGCATGTTCGAGATAGGTGGTGATCTCCATGTCCTCGCCGCGGCCGATGGCGCCGAGTTCGGGAACGCCTGCCACTTCCTGCGAGAAACGGATACAGCGCGTGCAATGGATGCAGCGCGTCATCACGGTCTTCACGAGGGGGCCCATGTATTTTTCTTCGACCGCGCGCTTGTTCTCATGGAAGCGCGAACCATCGACGCCATAGGCCATCGACTGATCCTGCAGGTCGCACTCGCCGCCCTGATCGCAGATCGGGCAATCGAGCGGATGGTTGATGAGGAGGAACTCCATCACGCCTTCGCGGGCGCGCTTTACCTGCTCGCTCTTGGTGGAGACGACCATGCCGTCGCCGGCCGGCATCGCGCAGGAAGCGACGGGCTTCGGCGACTTTTCGACCTCGACGAGGCACATGCGGCAATTGCCTGCGATGGACAGACGCTCGTGATAGCAGAAGCGCGGGATTTCGGCGCCCGCTTCCTCGCAGGCCTGCAACAGCGTTGCGCCCGCCTCGACCTCTACTTCAATGCCATCGACTGTGAGTTTTGGCATGGTCTACTCCGCCGCCCTTGCCGCGCCGCCGCGTTTCTCCGCGATGCGCTCTTCGATCGTTCCCCTGAAGTGGCGGATGAGGCCCTGAACCGGCCAGGCCGCCGCATCGCCGAGGGCGCAGATCGTGTGTCCTTCGACGCGCTTCGTCACGTCGAGCAGCATGTCGATTTCCTCGACCTCCGCTTCGCCCGCAACAAGACGCTCCATGACGCGCCACATCCAGCCCGTGCCTTCGCGGCAGGGAGTGCACTGACCGCAACTCTCATGCTTGTAGAAAGCGGAGAGACGCGCGATCGCCTTGATGACGTCGGTCGACTTGTCCATGACGATGACAGCCGCCGTGCCGAGGCCGGACTGCACGGCCTTCAGCGAGTCGAAATCCATCAGCACGTCATCGCAGATCGACTTCGGCAGAAGCGGCACGGACGAACCGCCCGGGATCACCGCCAGAAGATTGTCCCAGCCGCCGCGCACGCCGCCCGCATGCTTCTCGAGAAGCTCCTTCAGCGGGATACCCATTTCCTCTTCGACATTGCAGGGCTTGTTCACATGGCCCGAAATGCAGAAGAGCTTGGTGCCGGTATTATTCGGGCGGCCCAGCCCTGCGAACCAGTCCGCGCCACGGCGCAGGATGGTCGGCGCGACCGCGATCGACTCGACATTGTTCACCGTGGTCGGCGCGCCATAGAGACCGACATTCGCCGGGAAAGGCGGCTTGAGGCGCGGCATGCCCTTCTTGCCTTCGAGGCTTTCGAGAAGGGCCGTCTCCTCGCCGCAAATGTAAGCGCCGGCACCGTGATGGACATAGAGGTCGAAGTCCCAGCCCGAGCCTGCGGCGTTCGCACCGAGAAGCCCCGCTTCATAGGCTTCGTCGACGGCGGCCTGAAGCTGCTCGCGCTCGCGGATGAATTCGCCACGCACATAGATGTAGCAAGCGTGTGCGCCCATCGCGAAGGACGCGATGAGGCAGCCCTCGATCAGCTTCTGCGGATCGTGACGCATGATGTCGCGATCCTTGCAGGTGCCAGGCTCGGACTCGTCGGCGTTCACGACAAGGTAGTGCGGGCGGCCATCGGACTCCTTGGGCATGAAGGACCATTTGAGGCCGGTCGGGAAGCCTGCGCCGCCGCGGCCGCGCAGGCCCGACTTCTTCATCTCGTCGAGAATCCAGTCACGCCCCTTGGCGATGATCGCGGCCGTGCCGTCCCAGTCGCCGCGTTTCTTCGCGGCTTCGAGACGCCAGTCCTGCAACCCGTAGATATTGGTGAAAATGCGATCCTTGTCTTCCAGCATCAGTTACCCCCGCCCGCCTGCGGATCGCCAACCGTGGTGAGGCTTGTCAGCCCGCCTTCCGGTTCGGATGCATGACGCTCGTTCTGAGGACCGGGTTTTACGTCCCTGCCCTCACGCAGATCGTTCAGGACGCGCTCGAAGGAGGAGCCGTCGAGATCTTCGAAGAAGTCGGCATTGATCTGTACCATCGGCGCGTTGACGCAGGCACCGAGACATTCGACTTCCATCCAGGAAAACTTGCCGTCCGCGCTCACCTTGCCCTCCGGGCCGATATGCTTGCGGCAAACTTCCTTAAGTTCGTCGGCACCGCGCAGCCAGCACGGCGTCGTACCGCAAAGCTGCACGAAGTTCTCGCCGACGGGCGAGAGGTTGAACATCGTGTAGAAGGTCGCGACCTCGAGGGCGCGGATATAGTCCATGCCCAGCATCTGCGCGACATAGCGGATCGCAGGCTCGGGCAGCCAGCCATCATGCTGTTCCTGCGCGCGCCAGAGCAGCGGGATGACCGCCGAGGCCTGCTTGCCTTCGGGATATTTCGCGATCTGCCCTTTCGCCCATTCGACGTTCTCCGCCGTGAAGGCAAAGCTATCGGGCTGATTGGGATCGAGACGCCTGACACTCATCGGTCCACCTCTCCGAACACGATATCGATGGAACCGAGAATGGCGGCAACGTCCGCCAGCATGTGGCCCTTGCAGAGATGATCCATCGCCTGGAGATGGGCATATCCCGGCGCGCGGATCTTGCACTTGTAGGGCTTGTTGCCGCCGTCGGAGACGAGGAAGACGCCGAACTCGCCCTTGGGCGCTTCGACGGCCGCATAAACTTCGCCCTCGGGCACGTGATAGCCCTCGGTATAGAGCTTGAAGTGATGGATGAGCGCTTCCATCGAACGCTTCATCTCGGCGCGCGACGGCGGGACGATCTTGCCATCATCGGAGTGCACGGGGCCGCCGGGCATCATCTCGATGCACTGCTTCATGATACGCAACGACTGGCGCATCTCTTCCATACGGATCAGATAGCGATCGTAGCAATCGCCGTTCTTGCCTACCGGGATGTCGAAATCGAGCTCGGAGTAAACTTCATAAGGTTGCGAGCGGCGCAGATCCCATGCCATGCCGGAACCGCGCACCATGACACCGGAGAAGCCCCATTCGAGCGCTTCCTGCTGACTGACGACGCCGATATCGACATTGCGCTGCTTGAAGATGCGGTTGTTGGTGAGAAGACCTTCGAGGTCGTCGAGCACCTGAGCGCAGGGGTCGCAAAAATTGTAGATGTCTTCAAGAAGCTTCGGCGGCAGATCGCGATGAACCCCGCCGACGCGGAAATAATTGGCATGCATGCGCGCACCGGACGCGCGCTCATAGAAGATCATGAGCTTTTCGCGTTCCTCGAAGCCCCAGAGCGGCGGCGTCAGCGCACCAACGTCCATCGCCTGCGTCGTGACGTTCAGCATGTGGGCGAGGATACGGCCGATCTCGGAATAGAGAACGCGGATGAACTGGCCACGGCGCGGCACGTCGAGGCCGAGCAGCCGCTCGGCGGCCAGCACAAAGGCGTGCTCCTGATTCATGGGCGCCACATAGTCGAGGCGGTCGAAGTAAGGTGTCGCCTGAAGATAGGTCTTGTATTCGATCAGCTTCTCGGTGCCGCGATGAAGAAGACCGATATGTGGGTCCACGCGCTCGACGACTTCGCCATCGAGTTCGAGCACGAGACGCAGCACGCCATGCGCGGCGGGATGCTGCGGACCGAAGTTCAGATGGTAGTTGCGGAGTTCCTGCTCGGCCATTTCCTCAACCCTCCGCCTTCTCATCGCCCGGGAGCAGATATTCCGCTCCTTCCCAGGGGCTCATGAAATCGAAGCTGCGGAATTCCTGCACCAGTTTCACCGGCTCGTAGACGACTCGCTTTTCGTCATCGTCGTAGCGCACTTCCACATATCCCGTCAGCGGGAAATCCTTGCGGAGCGGATAACCGTTGAAGCCATAATCGGTGAGGATGCGGCGCAGGTCCGGGTGATCGGAGAAGAAAACGCCGTACATGTCGAAGGTCTCGCGCTCGTACCAGTTCGCAGCGGGGAAAACCGGCACGACGCTCGGCACCGAGGTTTCCTCATCGGTGCGGACCGTCACGCGGATGCGCTGGTTCTGATACATCGACAGCAGGTGGTAGACCACATCGAAACGCTGCGAGCGCTCCGGGTAGTCGACGCCCGTGATGTCGAGCAGCGTGGAAAAACGGCAAGCAGGATCGTCGCGCAGGAATTTCAACACCCGCGCAATCGACTGAGCCTGAGCCAGGATCGTCAATTCACCGAAGGCAACGCGAAATTCGAGCACGGAATCCTCGAGCGAGCCGAGAATGTGTTCGCCTAGTTCTGCAAGACTTTCGTCCATAGGTACGGTCTCGAAGTTCGTTTGAGGCGCGCGGAACCGTGAGGAAGCCGCCCGTCCCTGTCGTCGAAATCAGCGGTCGAGCGTTCCCGTCCGGCGGATTTTCTTCTGAAGCGCGAGGATGCCGTAGAGGAGCGCCTCGGCTGTGGGAGGACATCCGGGCACATAGACATCGACCGGAACGATCCGGTCGCAGCCGCGCACCACGGAATAAGAATAGTGGTAGTAGCCGCCGCCATTCGCACATGATCCCATCGAGATCACGTAGCGCGGTTCCGGCATCTGGTCATAAACCTTGCGGAGCGCCGGCGCCATCTTGTTCGTCAGCGTACCCGCGACGATCATCACGTCGGACTGGCGCGGGCTCGCACGGGGCGCAACGCCGAAGCGCTCGGCGTCGTAGCGCGGCATCGAGGTCTGCATCATCTCGACGGCGCAACAGGCGAGACCGAAGGTCATCCACATGAGCGAGCCGGTGCGCGACCAGTTGATGAGGTCATCGACGGTCGTCAGCACGAAGCCCTTGTCGGCGAGCGCATCGGACGCCTGACGGAAGAAGGCATCGTCCTGCCACGCCGGTACGGAGACTTCAGGGTCAACCACGCCGGGCGTGTTGGAAATCACCTTGTCGGGATTCGTCACTCCCATTCCAGAGCACCCTTCCGCCACTCATAGGTAAAACCGATCGTCAGCACACCAAGGAAGACGATCATCGACCAGAAACCGAAGACACCGATGTCGCCCAGGGCTACGGCCCAGGGAAACAGGAAGGCGACCTCAAGGTCGAAGATGATGAATAGGATCGCGACGAGATAATACTTCACGTCGAACTTCATGCGCGCGTCGTCGAAGGCATCGAAACCGCATTCGTAGGCGGCGAGCTTTTCCGGATCGGGCCTGCTCGGCGCAACGACGAAAGGCGCAATCAGGAGAGCAAGACCCACAATGAGAGACAGGCCCATGAAGATCAAAATGGGCAGGTACTCAAGCAGCAGGTCTTCCATCGAATTGTCCTCACAAGGTACCGGAGAAAGCTCCGGCCGGGGCTGCCTCCCCTTCGCATCCTGGATGCGATGCGGGTTGAAAAAATCACCCGCGAGCGGCCTCCCAATTCGACGCGCAGTATAAACCTCGCATCTGCAAAATCAAAGGCCAGCGCCCGCGTCGCCAAGGCAAAAGCTGTTGATTTTCCGGCCTTTGCGAACCGTTCCGAACAACACATGCAGCGTTTTGTGCAATGCATGCAAAGTGCGGCGAAGCGGAGTCGCTACGGGCATCGAAGCCGGCGTTTTGAAGAAAATGGCGGGAGTGACGGGACTCGAACCCGCGGCCTCCGGCGTGACAGGCCGGCGCTCTAACCAACTGAGCTACACCCCCTTGCCGACGGCGAAGCCGCCCGAGAGGTGGGCGTCTCGTAAGCCAAGGTATCCGCGCTGTCAAGGCGGGTTTCCGCGCTTCATGCATTTGTTCGATTTCGGCAATGAGCCGGATCGTATCCCGCCGGGCAGGCAAGGACTGGTGGGCGGTGACGGGCTCGAACCGCCGACCCTCTCGGTGTAAACGAGATGCTCTACCAACTGAGCTAACCGCCCGCACACAAAGCCTTGTGTATGCGCGGCGAAACTCCTATCGGATGCCTTTGCCGATTGCAATCGCAAGCAGCAGATGGCTCGATCCGAGCCATTGCAATCCCGTGCCAAAACCGCGAACTTGGGCCTAGCCACTCACAGCCACGACAGACGGAATCCCCCTTGCCCCGTACGATTGCGCCCGTCTTTTCGCTGCTTCTGGCAACAGCGATTCTGCTCGTCGGCAACGGGATGCTCGGCACCCTCATACCGATTCGTGCCGGTCTCGACGGCTTCGCGACGACAACCGTCGGCATAATCGGCAGTGTCTACTTCGCCGGATTTCTCATTGGGTGCCTCGCCACGCCGCATGTCGTGCGCCGGGCCGGACACATCCGAAGCTTCGCCACCTTTTGCGGCCTCGCCTCCGCCGCGCCGCTGATCCATGCGCTATCGGCCGACCCCATTGTCTGGGCCCTCATGCGCGTACTCACGGGCTTCTGCTTCGCCGGGCTCTACATGGTCATCGAAAGCTGGCTCAACGAGCAGTCGACCAACGAGACACGCGGACGGCTCTTCTCGGCCTATCTGATGGTGAACCTTTCGGCGCTCACCGTTGGCCAGTTACTGCTCAATGCGGCCGATCCGGCAGCTTTCGTCCTGTTCGCTGTGGTCTCGATTCTCACTTCGCTTGCGCTCGTGCCCGTCGCAATGACGACCTCCGTACAGCCAATGCCTATCCAGAGCACCCGGATCGACATCTGGGCGCTCTACTCACTGTCTCCCGTGGGCCTTGTCGGCTCCTTCGTGGTGGGGCTGGCCAATGCGCCCTTCTGGACCCTTGCCCCGCTCTATGCGAGCGAGAGCGGGCTCGACACAGCGGGTATTTCGATCTTCATGGCTGCTGCCATTATCGGCGGGGCCATCGCCCAGTGGCCAATCGGACGCATTTCGGACCGCATGGACCGGCGCCGCGTGATCGTCGCCCTCAGCCTCGGCGCAGCACTCGGGGAAGCGGCTCTGGCAGCCGCCGGGATGAGCGGTAACATGCTCGCCGTCATGGCGGCCGGTTTCCTGTTCGGGGTATTCGGGCTCACGCTTTATTCGGTGGTCGTCGCCCATATGAACGACCACGGGCAGAGTGAAAGCTTCGTTGCCATATCGGGTGGCATGCTCATCGTCTTTTCGGTGGGTTCGATCATTGGCCCGACGGCGGCATCCATCGGCGTGTCGACCTTCGGCATGGCGTCGATCTTCGTGGCGACGGCGGCGGTCCATATCGGCTTTGCCGGTTTCACGCTCTACCGGATCGCCTTCAGCCCCGCGCTCACGGGAGAGCAGCGAACAGACTTCGTTGCCGTTCCCTTCCCCCAGGTGCAGCCGCTGCCGACCGAACTCGACCCGCGCGCGGCGGAGGACGAAATGCCCGTGGAGGAGAACGCCGAAGGGCCCCGCGACGAGCAGAGCGAAACGGGGCGCTGAAAAGCAAAAGACCGGCACGCCCTCACCGGGCGGCCGGCCCTTTGAACCAGCTTATCGAAGGATCAGCTGTTAACGGCGTCCTTGAGACCCTTGCCGGCCTTGAACTTCGGCTGCTTCGACGCAGGGATCTGAATGGTCTCGCCGGTACGCGGGTTGCGGCCCTCGGTGGCCGCGCGGTTCGACACATTGAAGGTGCCGAAACCAACGAGCCGGACCTCTTCGCCCTTTTTCAGCGAGTCCGTGATGATGTCGAATACATAGTCGACGGCTTTCGTGGTGTCGGCCTTAGACAGACCGCTCCGTTCCGCCACTTCTGCAATCAGATCGTTCTTATTCACGTGAGGCCCCTCCACATGCAATGGCGGGAATCTGAGGATTCCCCTGAGACTCGGGAGTCTACCCGTCGGTGAAGAAGGGGGTCAAAGTAAAATCGCAGGATTTCTGCGGAAAATCCGTATTTCCGATAACGAAAAACGGGAGCCCGAAGGCTCCCGTTTCCGTCAAATCCGCCTTTGTGGCGTATTTTTCACTCTTAATGCGCCATAACCTGCTCAGGCGCGTCCCCGGAGGGGCGCTTGCCGGCCTGTTCGGCAAGCCAGGCTTCCTCGTCCCATTCGATCGGCTCGGGCATGCGCGTCAGCGCATTCTTGAGCACTTCGTCGATGGTATTCACCGGCACGATCTCCAGAGCGTTCTTCACATTATCTGGAATATCGGCAAGATCCTTGGCGTTGTCCTGCGGGATCAGCACCTTCTTGATGCCGCCACGCAGCGCCGCGAGGAGTTTTTCCTTCAGGCCGCCAATGGGCAGAACCCGGCCACGAAGCGTCATCTCGCCCGTCATCGCCACGTCCTTGCGGACTGGAATGCCGGTCATCACCGAAACGATGGCGACCGTCATGGCGGTGCCGGCCGAAGGGCCATCCTTGGGGGTCGCACCTTCAGGCACATGGACGTGAATGTCCCTGCGGTCGAAGAGCGGCGGCTCGATGCCGAAGCGGGTCGCGCGGGAGCGGACATAGGAACTCGCCGCCGAAATCGACTCCTTCATGACATCGCGCAGGTTGCCCGTGACTGTCATGCGGCCCTTGCCGGGCATCATGACGCCTTCGATAGTCAGCAATTCGCCACCGACTTCCGTCCAGGCAAGGCCCGTCACGATGCCGACCTGATCCTCGCCCTCGGCCTCGCCATAGCGATATTTCGGGACACCGGCGTAGTCCTCGATGTTCTCACTCGTGAGCGCGATCGATTTCTTGCCCGGCGTGGTGAGGATTTCCTTCACCGCCTTACGAGCAAGATTATTCAATTCGCGCTCAAGGTTACGAACACCCGCCTCGCGCGTGTAGACGCGGATCAGCTGACGCAGCGCCTCGTCGTCGATGGACCACTCGCCCTTCTTCAGGCCGTGAGATTCGAGCGCCTTCTGGATCAGATGGCGGCGCGAAATCTCGACCTTCTCATCCTCGGTGTAGCCGGCGATGCGGATGATCTCCATCCGATCCATCAGCGGTTCGGGGATGTTGAGCGTATTCGCCGTCGTCACGAACATGACGTCGGAGAGGTCGTAGTCCACCTCCAGATAGTGGTCGGCGAAGGCATTGTTCTGCTCCGGGTCCAGCACCTCGAGAAGCGCCGAAGACGGATCGCCACGGAAATCCGAGCCCATCTTGTCGATTTCGTCGAGCAGGAAGAGCGGGTTCGCATGCTTCACCTTCTTCATCGACTGGATGACCTTGCCGGGCATCGAGCCGATATAGGTGCGGCGATGACCGCGGATCTCGGCCTCGTCACGCACACCGCCGAGCGACATGCGCACGAAGTCACGGCCGGTCGCACGCGCAATCGACTTGCCGAGTGAGGTCTTGCCGACACCGGGCGGTCCGACGAGGCAAAGGATCGGGCCCTTGAGCTTGTTGGACCGGCTCTGCACCGCGAGATATTCGAGGATACGTTCCTTGACCTTGTCGAGGCCGTAATGCTCCTTGTCGAGAATTTCCTGCGCGGCGAGGACGTCCTTCTTCACGCGGCTTTTCTTCTTCCACGGCACGGAGAGCAACCAGTCGAGATAGTTGCGCACGACGGTCGCTTCGGCGGACATCGGGCTCATCTGCTTGAGCTTCTTCAGCTCGGCGATGGCCTTTTCATGTGCTTCTTTCGAAAGCTTGGTCTTCTGGATGCGCTCTTCGAGCTCGCGCATCTCGTCCTTGCCTTCGTCGCCGTCGCCAAGCTCCTTCTGAATGGCCTTGAGCTGCTCGTTCAGATAGTACTCGCGCTGCGTCTTCTCCATCTGGCGCTTCACGCGCGAGCGGATGCGCTTCTCCACCTGGAGAACGCTGATCTCGCCTTCCATCAGCGAATAGACCCGCTCCAGCCGTTCGGTAACTGACGGCATTTCGAGAAGCTCCTGCTTCTCGGGGATCTTGATGTTGATATGGCTTGCGATCGTGTCGGCAAGCTTCGCGGCCTCTTCGATCTGGCCGATCGAACCCAACACTTCCGGCGGAACCTTCTTGTTGAGTTTCACATAGCCTTCGAACTGCGACACCACCGAACGCGACAGGCCTTCGAGCTGCTCGCCGTCATCGTCGGTTTCTGCGACGAGATCAATCTCGGCTTCAAAGAACTCGTCATTCGGCGTGAACTTCTTTACCCGCGCGCGACGAACCCCTTCCACCAGCACCTTCACGGTGTTGTCGGGGAGCTTCAGAAGCTGGAGGACGGTACCGACTGTGCCGACCTCGTAAATTTCGTCTGCTGACGGATTATCGTCCGCTGCGTTCTTTTGCGCGACGAGCAAAATCTGCTTGTCGTCCTGCATCACGTTTTCGAGTGCGCGCACGGATTTCTCGCGGCCGACAAAGAGCGGCACGATCATGTGCGGGAAAACCACGATGTCGCGCAAAGGCAGGACGGGAAGGACGAGCGTCTCTTCCGTGCCTTCGTCACCGGCTGGAGGCTTGTTGCTCTGTTCGTTGTCAGTCATGGTCGGAACCTGCCTTACTAAAATCTGCCGCCCGCAGCGAAAACGTCAGCCTAACATTCGATTCTGAATGAATGCTGATCTGCCGGTCGTCCACCAGAATAGCGGGATTCGGGCACACCGCGCCTCTTTCGGAACGGCGTTGGACGAGGAGGCTGCCGGGTTACGTTGCGGAACCCGGCTCGCGGCTCGGGCGAGCCTACTGGTTAAAATGAAAATGGCCCTGAAAGCTCATGCTTTCAAGGCCATCGTCAAATTTCGAAAAGCCCCGTTTTCATGGGGTTTTGATGTCAGGCACCTGTGCCGATGTCACCCTGGCGCTCGGCGTAGATGTAAAGCGGGCGGGCCTTGCCCTCCACCACTTCAGCGCTGATGACGACTTCCTCGACGCCTTCGAGCGTCGGCAGATCGAACATCGTGTCGAGCAGGATCGATTCAAGGATCGAACGAAGGCCACGGGCGCCGGTCTTGCGCTCGATTGCCTTGCGCGAAACTGAACGCAGCGCCTCATCGGAGAAGGTAAGCTTCACATTCTCCATCTCGAACAGGCGCTCATACTGCTTCACCAGCGCGTTCTTGGGCTGTGTGAGGATGGTAACAAGCGCTTCCTCGTCGAGATCTTCAAGCGTCGCCAGAACCGGCATACGACCGACGAATTCCGGAATGAGGCCGAATTTCAGAAGATCTTCCGGTTCGAGATCCTTGAGGAGCTCACCGGTCTTGCGATCCTCGGCTGCCTGGACCTGGGCGCTGAAGCCCATGCCGGCCCCCTTGCCGCGCTGCCCGATGATCTTTTCGAGGCCCGCAAAAGCGCCGCCACAGATGAACAGGATGTTCGTCGTGTCGACCTGCAGGAACTCCTGCTGCGGATGCTTGCGGCCACCCTGTGGCGGAACGCTGGCAACCGTGCCTTCCATGATCTTCAGCAGCGCCTGCTGGACACCTTCGCCCGACACGTCACGCGTAATCGACGGATTGTCCGACTTGCGGCTGATCTTGTCGACCTCGTCGATATAGACGATACCGCGCTGCGCACGCTCGACATTGTAGTCTGCGGACTGAAGCAGCTTCAGAATGATGTTTTCCACGTCCTCGCCGACATAACCGGCTTCGGTCAGCGTGGTTGCATCCGCCATCGTGAAGGGCACATCCAGAATGCGGGCAAGCGTCTGCGCAAGCAGCGTCTTGCCGCAACCGGTCGGACCGATCAGCAGAATGTTCGACTTCGCGAGTTCGACGTCGTTGTTCTTGGCGGCGTGGTTGAGACGTTTGTAATGGTTGTGGACCGCAACCGAGAGCACACGCTTGGCATGCTGCTGACCAATCACGTAGTCGTCCAGCACCCCGCAGATTTCCTGCGGCGAGGGAACCCCGTCACGCGATTTCACCAGCGAAGACTTGTTCTCCTCGCGGATGATATCCATGCAGAGTTCGACGCATTCGTCGCAGATAAAGACGGTCGGTCCCGCGATCAGCTTCCTGACTTCATGCTGGCTCTTGCCGCAGAAAGAACAGTAGAGCGTGTTCTTGGAGTCGCCGCCGCTCACCTTGCTCATAAAAACTCCTTAGTAACCTGCAGGCCTTAACTGACGCATCCAGCCCTTGCACCAAACGTGCCTGCCTTGCGGCGGCCGATCAAGGCACCTGTTTTCATACGCCCGAAGGGCCCAAACGGATGACTCAGCAAGCCGCCTTAACTCCATACGAGCATGTTATTCGGCGAGGGATCAACATTTCATTACCCCTCCGTGACAGCGGAAAACGCCGTTTTCGCGCCGGAGAAGCCCGCTTCATGAGCAAATCAAAGCCCATTATGCGGGCAGCCGAACCGAATAGCTGCAAAGTGGTGCTAAATCAGCCCTTTGCGGCGGTGTCCCCCGGAGAGGCCGGGCGCTCGACACCAACATGATCGATAATGCCGAATTCCTTCGCGCGTTCAGGGCTCATGAAGTTGTCACGCTCAAGCGCGTCTTCCACATCCTTCAGGCTCTGACCGGTGTGTTTCACATAGATATTGTTCAGACGCTCGCGAATCGCGATCGTCTCACGCGCGTGAATTTCGATATCCGTCGCCTGGCCCTGGAAGCCGCCGGAAGGCTGGTGAACCATGATGCGCGCATTCGGGAGCGCATGGCGCATACCCTTTTCGCCTGCGGCAAGGAGAAGCGAGCCCATTGAAGCCGCCTGTCCCATGCAAACCGTCGCAACGGGCGGACGAATGTGCTGCATAGTGTCGTAGATCGCCAGTCCCGACGTCACCACGCCGCCCGGCGAGTTGATGTACATCGAGATTTCCTTCTTCGGGTTTTCCGCCTCGAGGAAGAGAAGCTGTGCTGTCACCAGCATCGCCATGCTGTCCTCGACGGGCCCCGCGACGAAAATGATGTGCTCCTTCAGCAGACGCGAGAAAATATCGTAGGCGCGCTCGCCACGGTTGGTCTGCTCGACCACCATCGGCACGAGGTTCATGTAGGTTTCGACGGGGTCTTTCATTGTCTCTCCTGAGCATCGGCCGATTTATGCGCCTGTTTAACAGGAAGCGCCGTCACCCGGCAAAGGGCACAAGCGTCGCATTCCCATGCAAGCGCATGAAACTTGATAGTCCGATTCGGTAAATGGACGGTTCAGAACACTAGCGCAAGGAATATAGGGACTGGAACGGCAGATTTCGCCCCCACCCCGCACCGGGTCTTTTGTCGTAGCTTCAGGCAGCCTGTCTGACCTTTGCGGGCGCCGGCACCCCCACCATGTCGCCCGGACGCCCGATCATGCCCGCTACACCCGCCAGAGCGCCCGAAACAAGCTCACGGGCGAGAAAACGCGCGGGGTCCACCCAACCCGGCAGTTCGAGCCTGCGGGCAAGTGCGCGGGTGAAACCAAAACGGCGGTAGTAGGGCTCATCGCCGACCAGCACCACGATCCGGTGCCCCTGCTCCGCGGCGCGGGCGAGGCCGGCCTTCATGAGGCGGCTGCCGATCCCCTCACCCTGACGCTCCGGCGAGATGACGAGTGGCCCGAGCAGGAGTGCAGGCGTGCCCTCAATCTCGACCGGCCAGAAGCGAAGGCTACCGATGACATCTCCGCCATCAAGCGCAACGAGCGACAAAGAGGCATCGGCCTCCACGCCATCGCGAAGCCGGTAGACTGTTTTCGCGAAGCGGTCCGGGCCGAAGGCGTCCGCGACCAGCGCAGCGACGTCCCTTTCGTGTGACTCAGATTCAAGAACGATCTTCATGTGCGTTTCCATGGGCGGGGATCGGGCGCGGCAAGTTTTCGTTCGCGCTGCCCTTCCTGGCTTTTCCCGGTCGTCTTTCTCGTATGAGTGTGCTTTTGGCGGGTGGCCTCAGATGCAGACGCTCGCCAGCGGCGGGAAGCCATTGAACGCGACGGCCGAATAGGTCGTCGTGTAGGCACCCGTGGCAAGAATCCAGACCTTGTCGCCCGCCTGCAATTCGACCGGCAGGCGATAGTCCGTCTTCTCGTAGAGAATGTCGGCGCTGTCGCAGGTCGGACCGGCGAGAACGACGGGCGACGTGTCGTTCTCGCTCGATACCGCGGCATCACGAGAAGTCAGGAGACGGTAGCGGATCGCCTCGTCCATGGTTTCGGCAAGGCCGTGAAACTTGCCTGCATCGAGATAGACCCATCGTCGCGCATCGTCGCCCCCCTTTTCGGAGACGAGTACGACTTCGGCCTGGATGACACCGGCGTCGCCGACGACGCCACGGCCGGGCTCCACGATCACTTCAGGCTGACGCTCGCCGAAGTGGCGCGTGAGCGCTTCGCGGATCGCCTCGCCATAGGCGGCAATCGAGGGCACGTCGGTGCGGTAGCGCGAAGGAAAGCCGCCGCCCATGTTGACCATGCGCAGGTTCACACCGCGCGCGCCGAGATCGCGGAAGAGCGACAGAGAGAGCGCGAGCGCCTTGTCATATTGCGTGAGGTCGGTCTGCTGCGAGCCGACATGGAAGGACAAGCCATAGGCATCGAGGCCGAGTTCATTGGCACGGACGAGCAGGTCCGCCGCCATCTCGGGCTCGCAACCGAACTTGCGCGAGAGCGGCCACTCGGCGCCTTCGCATTCCATGAGTACGCGGCAATAAACCTTCGAGCCGGGCGCAACGCGCGCGATCTTGTCAAGTTCGGCAGCGCTGTCGAAGGCGTACATGCGCACACCCTTGGCGAAGGCCGCTGCAATGTCGCGTTCCTTCTTGATCGTGTTGCCGAAGGAGAGGCGATCGGCCGAGACGCCGTGGCTCAGGCAGAGATCGATCTCGCCCATGCTCGCGGTATCGAAGGACGAGCCGAGGCGGGCCAGACGCGAGACAATTTCGTCGGCCGGGTTTGCCTTGACGGCATAGAAGATACGGGCCTGCGGCAGCGAGCGCGCGAGTTCCTCGAAGTTATGGGCGACGATGTCGACGTCGACCACAAGGCAAGGCGAGGGAATGTCGGCTGTCGCAAGGTAGCGCGCGATCTTGGGCGGCAAGCCACCGCGCTCCAGCGGAAGCTCGGCCGCCTGCGGCACAAGCCGCAAGCGCGGCTTGCGACGAAGCGGTGACTTCAACGGTGTGACCGGCCTGCCAGCCGGAGCCGACTTGGCAGTCGGAACCGTGGGGGCAGCGGATTTCATGGAAATGCGCGAACGGGCACGGCGGCCCTGCTCCGGAGCGAACATCGTAAACACCCTTTTTCAGACCCGGCTTTTTTCTGTTGGCCGGCGTGATCCAAAAAGGACGCTTCCGTCGTTGCATAAACCTGCTAAGGGCCAGCGGCACGTGCGTGTGCGTCTTGTGATGCGCGGAGATATAGGTATCGCCGAGTCCGCGCAACAGGTTTTTCTCCCTCGGGCCAAGATTTTTTACTACCGAAATCCTAACGCATCGGTGCCTTCATTCAGCCATAATTCGGGCGGCACCGACGATCGGGGGAACCATGATGCGCGCGACCAAAAAAGAACTCATCATTGCCGGCGGCAGCGTGTTCGCACTGCTCGCACTGATCGGCGCGTATGGAATCTACGTGACCTCTGCGAGCGACCTTGCCGAAGCACGAAGGGCTTACCACGCAGGCAACGTCGAGCGGGCCCTCGAACTCTACACGTCGGCAACCACCTCACCTGTCCTGCTGCCGCGCCACCGGGCGGAAGCGTACAAACTCCGCGGTCTGCTGCACTACAAGCGAGAGGATCACGATCAAGCAATTGCCGACCTGACCGCCGCCGTGGAAATCAGGCCCGACCCGATCGCCTACCGATTTCGAAGTTTTGCGAAGGAAGCCGAGGGAGATTATGAGGGAGCAATCTCTGATCTGACGGAGGTCATTTCGCTCAGTCCGTCGGATGGTCATGCGATTGCCCATCGCGGGTTGCTCAAGGAAAAGACCCTGAACTACCCCGCAGCCGTCGAGGACTATTCCCTGGTTCTCGACCGCTTTCCCGACTTTCGCGGTTGGGTGCTTCCCATGCGGGCGCAAGCCTATGCCGAACAAGCGCTTCTGCCTGAGGCGATAGCCGATATTCTTGCCGTCCCGATGGACGGGCCCTACGACTACGACGGGCGTGTCTCTCGTGGGATGCTCCTCGACAATGCGGGTGCCTACAGGGAAGCACAGAGAGAATTTATCGAAGCAATAAGACTCAAACCGCGTGAGGCAGACGCCTACGCATCCCGCGGCATATCGTATTTCGCAGCGGGAAATTTCGAGGACGCGGTAGAGAACTTCGACATGGCTATCGACCTTGAGCCCCTGAACAGCAACGCCTATTACGGCCGCGGGAGGGCCAACTTTTATCTCGGTCGAAATGGCGCCGCGATAAAGGATATCAAGAAATCGCTCTCGCTCGACCCTTCCTACATGTATCCGGCGTTGTGGCTTTACATCGTCCACACAAAAGCCGGACATCCAAGCCAACAGATCCTTCATGACCATGCAAAGAATTTTGTCGAGGCCTGGCCCAGACCCATCGTCGATTTCTTCACCGGCAAGATCGATCAAGAAGCCCTCTTCAATGCAGCAGCCGACATCACACCTGCTACGGAGAAGGAGCAACGCTGCGAAGCCTACTATTACCTCGGAGCAGCCCAATTCGCGCGAGGCGAGCAGCAAAGCAAGGTCGCGCTCGAAAAGGCCGCAGATATATGCCCGCGCAGCTTCGTGGAATATTCCGCGGCCCTTCACAATCTAAGTCAGCTCGCAGCCCGCGGACGATAGTCTCCGGCGGCAAAGAAAAAGGCCCGGACAATCATCCGGGCCTTTCTTTCGTTCGGAACGGCGGACCGCTCAGTCTTCTTTTTTCTTTTTGGCAGGCGCCTTCTTGGCGGCGGGCTTCTTCTCGCCACCCTCATCTTTCTTGGCGTCATCCTTCTTCGCAGCGGCTTTCTTCGGCGCAGCCTTCTTTTTGGCCGGCTTCTCTTCGCCGTGGTCATGGTCGTGATCGTGATCGTGGTGGTGATCATGCTCATCCGCGTCCGGGTCGGTGAAGAGCTCGTCGCGGCTCACCACCTTGTCCGTCACGTCCGCCAGTTCGGCAATGAAGTCGACGACCTTGTCTTCGAAGATCGGCGCACGCAGTTCCTGCACAGCCTGCGGGTTCTGCTGGAAGTACTGATAAAGCTGCCGCTCCTGGCCAGGGAACTGGCGGGCGCGTTCGGCAAGTGCCTGATTCAGTTCCTGCTCGGTGACGGTAATGCTGTTCTTCTCACCGACTTCCGCGAGGAGAAGACCAAGGCGAACGCGGCGCTCGGCGATCTTGCGGTATTCGGCGCGGACTTCCTCTTCCGGCTCGTCGAGGTCGGCAGCCGTTTTGTTCTGATGCTGCAACTCATGCTCGAACTGCTGCCAGATCTGGTTGAACTCCTGGTCGACCATAGTGGGCGGCAGCTCAAAATCGTGCAGCTCGTCGAGCTTGTCGAGCATGGCGCGCTTCATGTGCTGGCGCGACATGCGGTCGTATTCGCCCTTCATCTGCTCGGCGAGCGCTTCGCGCAGCTTCTCAAGGCTTTCGAGACCGAAGCGCGTGGCGAGCTCGTCGTTGAGCTCCAGTTCCGCAGGCGCCTTCACTTCCTTGACCTTGACGTCGAAAACGGCGTCCTTACCTGCGAGCTGCTCGGCGCCATACTCCTCGGGGAAGGTCACCTTCACCTCGATTTCGTCGCCAGCCTTGGCACCGATGAGCTGTTCCTCGAAGCCGGGAATGAAACGGCCAGAGCCGATTTCGAGATTGGCATCCTCGGCGGAACCGCCTTCAAACGCCTCACCGTCGATCTTGCCGATGAAATCGAGCGTCAGCAGATCGCCGTCTTCAGCCTTGGCGCCTTCTTCGCGCGGTTCGAAATTTTTCTGGTTCTCGGCGAGGCGCTTCAGCGACTCGTCCACGTCCTCGTCCTTTACCTCAGCCGTGAGGCGCTCGAGCGACATCTTTGAAAAGTCAGTCAGATCGAAGGCCGGGATGACTTCGAAGCTCATCTTGTAGGTGAGGTCCGACTTGCCGTCGATCACGTCCTGGATTTCGCCTTCGAGGTCGATCGCAGGCTGGAAGGCGGGGCGAAGAGATTCCTCCTCGATCGCCTTCTGGCTCGTCTCGCCAACGGTTTCCTGAATGACTTCGCCCATGACCTGCTTGCCGAAGGTCTTGCGAAGATGGCTGAGCGGAACCTTGCCCGGGCGGAAGCCCTTGAGGCGCACCTGGCTCTTCATCTCATCGAGTTTGGCGCCGAGCTTCGATTCCAGATCCTGAGCAGGAACCTGAATCTTCAATTCGCGCTTCAATCCGTCCGCGTTCGTTACCGTGACCTGCATTATCCAATCCGTTCTTTTTCGGCCATTCTGTCAGCCGGGCTTCCGGCCTGGTGCGGGCGGAGGGACTCGAACCCCCACGCCTTGCGGCACTGGAACCTAAATCCAGCGCGTCTACCAATTCCGCCACGCCCGCAAAAAGGTCTCTGGCGTAGCCCAAGCGAGCCGGCCTGTCCCTGAATTGGCGCACTCTATATCAAGGGCATAAGGCGATTGCCAGCAAAAGCCGCGGAAAGCCGGGCAATCCTCAGATGCGGTCCAGAAGATCGCGGAGAACCGCGGGAAGCATTTCCGGCAAGTCCTCGGAAATGAGGCCGGGACCGAAGCAATCTCCCGCCTCCCCGTGGAGCCAGACGCCAGCACAGGCCGCCTCGAAGGGGGGCATGCCCTGGGCCAGAAGACCGAGCACGACGCCCGCCAATACGTCGCCGGACCCTGCTGTTGCGAGTTCCGGCCCGGCATTGCGGGCAATGGCGGCGCGGCCATCGGGCGCTGCAACGACCGTATCCGGCCCCTTGAGAATCACGATCGCCGCGGCCTCGGCGGCTGCGAGGCGGGCTCGTTCGAGCTTGTCTGCGCCCTCCTCCCCCTTTTTGGAGGCGATGTTCGGGAAGAGGCGCGAGAACTCGCCTTCATGCGGGGTCATTACGACGGGGCCAGCAAAAAAGCCCTTGATGGCAACAAAGAGGTCGCGCGGGATCTCCGCAAAGGAGGTCAGCGCGTCAGCGTCGAGCACTATGGCGGCCCCCGAAAGAAGAGCCGCGAGTACATTGTCGCGCGTCTCCCAGCCGATGCCCGCGCCGGGACCGACAAGCAGTGCGTTCTTGCGTTTGTCCTCAAGGATGGCCGTCAGCGCGTCCGCCCCCTCAAAAGGCATCAGCATGATCGAAGTGAGATGCGCTGCATTGACCGGGATGGCAGAGGGTGGCGAGGCGACGGTGACGAGCCCAGCGCCCGCCCGCAACGCGCCGCGGGCCGCGAGGCGAGCAGCGCCCGTATGCGAGGCATCGCCCGACACGACGACGGCATGGCCACGCGTATATTTATGGCTGTCGATGCGCGGACGCGGGAAAACCGATGCCCAGAGCGGTGGCGCATTGACGAAAGTGTGCGGCCCGATCTCCGCCAGCACTTCGGGCTTTATACCGATATCGGCTACGACAAGTTCACCGCAGAGAAGACGGCCCGGCAGCAGCAAGTGGCCGGGTTTCGGGCGGAAGAAGGTGACGGTGAGTGCGGCGGTAAAGGCTGCACCGCGCGCCTGCCCCGTGTTTCCATCAATGCCGGTCGGTATGTCCACCGCGATGACGGGCGTTCCTGCCTCGCCTATCCGGCGGATGGCGTCAGCGGCCGGACCATCTACATCGCGAGCGAGCCCGGCGCCGAAAATCGCATCGACGACGAGCGAAGCGCCCTTTCCTGCATCGGCGGCCAGCAGATGAACGGCGCCCGGCCAGCGGTCCGCCGCGGCGGCGGCATCGCCCTTAAGCTTCTCCCGCGGTCCCACCAAAAAGAGCGTGACGGACCAGCCCCGTTCGGCCAGAAGGCGGGCGACAACGAAGCCGTCGTCGCCATTGTTGCCCGGCCCGCAAAGTACGGAAACCGGCCCCTGCGGGAAACGTGACACGATTGCATCCGCCACCGCCCTGCCCGCGTTTTCCATAAGGGCAATACCGGGCGTGCCGCTCTCGATGGTGAGCGCGTCGGCACGTGCCATCTCTTCGACGGTGAGAAGTTCAAGAGAATCTATCGCGTCTGTCATGGCAGCACTATAACCATGCGATTGCGGCGGGTAATTGGCGGATTGAGTTCTCGCCTAATTCACCTTCGTTTCCGCCTCGCGGCCCTGCTCTACCAGTGTGAGCGTGTCACCCTTCGTCTCGAAGACGGTGACCGAACAATTGTCCGGCCGGAAAGTGACGAGACGGTCGTCGCCTGCCGCTATGCCCGCCGCCACATTGATCGCGATGAAGTGCGAGAAGATGACCGTATCCTGTGGAAGGCTCGTGAGGGCATCGACAACAGACTGCCGCCAACCCGCGAGATCGACCTTGCCGTTGCCCGTATTCTCCGGTGTCAGCGCCTGAGCCCAGTTACCGCTCATGATGCGACGGAGCCAGTCGGTCCGCGCGGCGAGATCCTCGATCGGCGAGGGAATTTCAGCGACACGCGTTTCGATGACCGGCTCGCAATCCCATGCCTTCGACAGCGGCACCGATGTTTCCTGGCAGCGGCGGAGCGGCGAGGAAAGTACTGGCAGCTTCTTTCCAACCCGCTTTTCGATTTCCCGGGCGACGGCTTCTGCCTGCCCCCGGCCCTTTTCGGAAAGCCCGGGGTCGGTATCGGCGTCCCAGCCAGCAGCAGCCTCGCCGTGGCGGATCATGTAGATGGTGGGCATGGATTTTCTCCCCGAAGCAGAATGTCTCGATGACTGTTTGTCGGCGAGGAGACACGTATTTGCAAGGCGGATGGTCATGGTTCCTCCCAGCCGTTAGCCTTGCTACGGTGATTCTCGCAGAGGAGGCATTCCATGACGGAGACGCAACCACCGGCAACCCAGCCAGGTGCCACGAACGAGATGGACGGGCCCAAGCTCGTCTACATCCTCTATTTCATCAGTCTGGCGGTGGGAATAACCGCGATCGCAGGTCTTATCGTTGCCTATCTCAAGCGCGGGGAAGCAAGTGCGGGTGCGTCCACGCATTACACCTTCCTCATTCGTACTTTCTGGATCGGTCTTCTCTTCGCCGTGATCAGCGGCATCACGTCCATTATCGGCATTGGCGTGCTTCTCGCCATCGCGACAGTGGTCTGGTTCCTGATCCGCACCATCAAGGGTTTCATGCTCGCCATTGACGGCAAGCCGGTCCCCGAGCCGGAAACCTGGCTCTGGTAGAAATCAAAAAGGCCGCTCCAGGGAGCGGCCTTTTCATATCTGCTAGAAGCTGTAGCCAATGCGCATCCCGACATTGGTCAGGCCGTCGTTTACACTGCAAAGCGATGCATTCGATATATGCTCGATGCTGGCCATGACAGAGAGTGCCGGCGTAACGCGATAACCAATGGAGCCGGACTCATGAAAATTGAACCGGCAGCCATACTGGTTTTCACCCTGGACGGAGCCGTGGATACGGCCATCGTGCCAGGCACCTCCGACGCTACCGTCAATAAAGAACTTCGTTCCCAGATCGATGGTCCAGCCGAGATCCATATAGACGATGCTGGTGCCACCGTTCCCGCTCATCGTTCCGCCGAAGCGCGGGCGCGGCGAGAACATCCATGAGAGAAAGCCGGGGCTGTCGAAAAGAATTTCGCCATTGATATCGGCGTGTTCGGGTTCGTGTGCAGGACCAAACTGGTCATGTGCATAAACGCCACCCCGAATCTCATTGACGAATGCTCCGGCCGGAGCAGCAAAGGAAACAGCAGCCAGAGATGCAGCCACCACCCCAGCGGCGGCATGCCGCCCAAACTCCACAAACTTCACTAAAGACCCCCAATTTTCCGCCCGCAGACGATTTTTGCGCTGCTTCTGTCTTGCCCGAAAGGCTAGGTAGCAACTGTGGACTCGTCAACTGGCGCATCGCTTTTTGGTTAACCCGGCAAGAGCCCCGAGGCCCCGCCGTCCGCCGAAAGGCGAACGGAGACAAAAACGCCGATGATCGTACAAGGTTCCGAAATTATTCGGGGGTGAAGATGTTAACAGAACCGTCGGCCGCAGCAGCGACCGTCCCCGTCCGGCCAAGCTGTTCGCGCTCCACCATATCGGCAAGCGTCGCCGGATCGTTCGGTGTGTGTGCGACAAAGCGGGCATCATTGTCCGTCAGACGCCCGAACACGATGGCAAACTCCGCGCCGTCGCGGCCGTGGACGACGGTATATGTCTCGATCTTCGCCTTTCCGTTCGGCTTCTCATCAACCTTCGGGTGTTTCTCCGCATCAATCTCGGCCTGATAGGTGGCGGGGTTTTCACGCTCCCATTTGCCTTCGCGCGGTGTGGTCGAATAGAGGCCAAGGCCGTGCTTCGTCACGTACCAGCCGTTCGAAGTGCAAAGGCCTTTCGTGCCCGGCTTCGCACGGAGCTTGTCCATCATGGTGGCGATGGAGTGCATGACATAGTTGTTGCCCGCCCCACCGAAGTAAGGGAGGCCGCCTGTAACGGTGAGCGAGCGCGGATCATCCGCCGCAATGCCAAGTTCATCACGCCCGATCTGCACAGCAGAAGGGAAGCAGGAATAGAGATCAAAATAGTCGATCTCGCCGATCTTCCAGCCGGACATGGCGAAGGCCTTCTTGCCCATCATGCGAATGGCGGGCGATGAGTGATAGTTCACGCGCTCGGTCGGAAACCACAGGTCGTTTGCATCGGCGCAGCCATGCAGGAAGACCCATTTCTCTTGCGGTACGCCAAGCTCGCGCGCCTTCGCCACCGACATCATGACCACGGCTGCGGCCTGATCGACCTGCATGATGGCATTCATGAATTTCGTGTAGGGGAAGCCGATATAGCGGTTGTCATCGGTCGGCGTCGCGATTTCCTCCGCCGTGCGGGCGACGGGGAACCAGGCTTGCGGATGCTTTGCGGCCACTTGCGTGAAAGGCGCCATGAGCTTGCCGATGGCAAGCTCATGATCCCTTACGGTGCGGCCTGCCGCGCCGCGGATCGCATTTTCGAACATCGGATAGATGTTGACCGGATATTGCAGCTTGTGACGTTTCTCGGTTTCGGTGACGCCTGCCTTTTCGACGCCGATGTCGATGCGCTCGCCGCCGGGGTTTTCGTCATGCCAGGGCAACACCTTGCCCTGCCCCAATGCGCGCATCATCGTGCCGAAGCATTCCGCACCCGCGACAAGGGCTATGTCGGTGTCGCCATTGGCGATGAGTTCGGCGGTGTAGTTCACGAGCATCTGGGGCGTGTTGCCGCCGGTCGGGCCGTAGCAGGTCTTTGCCGGATTTGCGCCCAACAGGTTTGCCAGCGTTTTCGATGCATTCGGATAGCGGCCAAACGGGAGCCGGGCCGAATCCGGGCTGTCGGTGATGAAGCGGACAGTCGTGACATTGTCGACCACCGACCAGAGCTTCTTGCCGAGGCCAGTATCGGCGGCGGCGGCTTCGGCCGCATCCGCCATCAGATGCATAGGCGACTTCGCCTTCTCGACATCCTTTTCCTTTTGGACGAGCTGGCCGCAGCCAACCAGAACGGGCATGCGATCGTCGATCTTGGTGTCAGACATCGAGAGTCTCCCTTTGCGCACCTCTTCGGGCGCTTTTAGTTCGCGGTGCTAACCAGTTTGGCCCGAGAATAACCGGTGGGTGCCCCTTGTCCAGCACCGGATCGTGAGGCACACCGCCGCTGCGTCAGCGGGAGCTAGCCGCCGTGCTTCTCACGATAGGCGAAAGCGGAAATGAGAAAGCGTGCGCCATAGACAAGCGCGTTCGCGTCAACCGCGTGGCCGAGGCCGGGGATGGGAATACCCTGACAAGCGACGCCAGCTTCGGTAAGCGCCTTCACCGATGCCATCATACCGTAAAGCGGCGCGAGCTGGTCCTGCTCGCCATGAACGAGCATGACCGGGGGCCTTGAGATGATTTCATCTTTCAGCTTGTCCGCGCCGACAAGGCCGCCGGAGTAACCAAGCACGGCGGCGGGCACGACGGCGCGGCGAAGGCCGAGATGCAGCGCCATCACCGTGCCCTGGCTGAAGCCGACAAGGGCGAGACGCGAGGCATCGAGATTTTCGCGCGCGAGTTCGGCGTCGAGGAAATCGTGGAGTGCCGGCGCAGCGGCGACCGCATCGTCATAGAGACGCGGGTCGCCCGCGGGGTGCTTGCCGATCCACTGGAAGCCGCCATCCTTCGTGGCCTCCGGCCCATCCGGCGCGACGAAGGCCACGTTCTCCATGGAGGACTTCCAGTAGTCCGCGAAGGACATGAGATCCGCGCCGGACGAACCGTAGCCATGCAGGAAGACGACAAGCCATTCAGCCTTGCCTGACTGCGCAGGGCGGCGGAGCGCGGAGAGCGTCACTCAGTTTGCCCTTTCGCATACGCCTTCAGCCGCGCACTGGCTTCATCGAGGATCGCGTCCTGCTTGCAGAAGCAGAAGCGCGCGAGATGGCGCGGGGCATCGGGCGATGAATAGAAGGCGGAGAGCGGGATCGCTGCGACCTTGGCCTTCACCGTAATGTCGCGGCAGAATTCCTCATCGGTGCCGTTGAAACCCTTCTTGTTTTTAAGGAGGGGCCGGAAATCGGCGCTGATGAAATAAGTGCCGTCGGCGGGCAGCACGTCGAAGCCCGCCTCCTTCAACCCCGCCGCGAGACGGTCGCGCTTCGCCTCCAGCAAGGAAGCGAGACTCGCGAAATAAGCATCGTCCTTGCCGAGCCCATATGCGACCGCAGACTGGAGCCCCGGCGCGGTGGTGAAGGTGACGAACTGATGCGTCTTCGCGACCGTTTCCATCAGATGCGCTGGGCCCGTGACATAGCCGATCTTCCAGCCGGTGAGCGAGAAGGTCTTGCCCGCCGAGCCGATGCGCAGGCAGCGCTCCGCCATGCCGGGCAGCGTCATCAGCGGGATGTGGGTATGGCCGGAAAAGACGAGATGCTCGTATACCTCGTCGCAGACGGCATAGGCGTCGTGACGCTGCATGAGCGCGGCTATGGCGGCAAGCTCATCGCGAGTGAAGACCTTGCCGATGGGGTTCATCGGCGTGTTGACGAGGATGAGCTTGGTGCGGTCCGAGAAGGCGGCTTCGAGCTTCTCCATCGGGAGCGACCAGTGCGGCGGCGCGAGAGGCACGGCGACGACCTTGGCACCCGCCGCCTCGATCACCGGTCTGTAGCTGTCATAGGCGGGCTCGAAGACGATGGCTTCGTCGCCCGGATTGAGCAGCGCGGTGAGGCAGTCGTGCAGCGCCTCGGTGGCGCCGGAGGTGACCATGACCTGCTTCTGCCAATCGACATCGAAACCGTAGAAACGCCTGTTGGCTTCGGCGACAGCCTGGCGGAGCGCCGGGAGCCCCATCATGGGCGGATACTGGTTCGGCCCGTCGAGGATCGCCTTCGCCGCGGCAGCGCGGACGTCGTCCGGCCCCTCGTCGTCCGGGAAACCCTGACCGAGATTGATGGCGCCATGCTCGGCGGCGAGCGCGGACATGACGGTAAAAATGGTCGTACCGAGGCTGGAGTAAACGCTGTTTGCCGGCCGCATGAAGAACGCCCTCGCCTTTTCCACAGAATTCGTCGTCTGGATCTCTTTCGGGGTTGTCGCGAGCATGGCGGAGACTGTCAATCTCCGCTCAAATGGCTTCGTCACGCGCAAACGGCAGCGGCCCGGAAGGTTTTGGTTAAGCCTATGCCCTTATTTTGTCCAATCTGCCTATATTGTGAGCATTAGCGCTGCTCAAATTGATGGCACCCTGTCAGGCAAGAAGACGCAAGCCATTGTAATATATAGGTTTTCTAGCTCGCTCTGGGTTGGCACGGGCCGTGCTATCCGATTAACACGTGGATGCGGGCGGCGAGCCCCGTGATTAGGGAAGGCAGAAATGAAAAAGATCGAGGCGATCATCAAGCCGTTCAAGCTCGACGAGGTGAAAGAGGCGCTGCAGGAAGTAGGACTCCAGGGCATTACTGTGACCGAGGCAAAAGGTTTTGGCCGCCAGAAAGGTCACACCGAGCTCTATCGCGGCGCGGAATATGTCGTCGACTTCCTGCCAAAGGTGAAGATCGAGGTCGTGCTAAACGACGATATGGTTGCCAAGGCCGTGGAAGCCATCCAGCAAGCCGCGCGCACTGGCCGCATCGGCGACGGCAAGATTTTCATCTCCAATATCGAAGACTCGATCCGTATCCGCACAGGCGAAACAGGAGCCGAGGCAATCTAGGGGGCATAGTTGACGACCATCAAGTAAGACGACCACCGGGCCCGGCGCGCGGCTTTTAAATCGCCGCGCGGCGCCTGATAGCGCAGGCCCAACCGAACCATCACGCAGGGCGAAAGCCCGTCCGAACGAACCCCTTAAGGACAACAGGGAAAAGAGGATCAAATGGCTGGCAAATCTATTCAGGACATCATCAAGGAGAAGGACGTCAAGTACGTTGACCTGCGCTTCACCGACCCGCGCGGCAAGATGCAGCACGTCACTTTCGATATCGGTTTCTGCGACGACGACTTCTTCGCCGAAGGCACCATGTTCGACGGTTCGTCCATCGCCGGCTGGAAGGCGATCAATGAATCCGACATGGTTCTCATGCCTGATGCCGCGACGGCCACGATCGATCCGTTCTACGCTCAGACGACCCTTGCCGTATTCTGCGACATCGTCGAACCCTCTACCGGCGAACTCTACAGCCGCGACCCGCGCGGCACGGCAAAACTCGCCGAAGCCTATCTGAAGTCCACCGGCGTCGGTGACACCATCGTGTTCGGCCCGGAAGCCGAATTCTTCGTCTTCGACGACGTGAAGTTCTCCACCTCGCCCTACAAGACGGGTTTCGAGGTCGATTCCGTCGAACTGCCGACCAATTCCGACACAAGCTACGAGACAGGCAATCTCGGCCACCGTCCGCGCACCAAGGGTGGCTACTTCCCGGCCAACCCGATCGACAGCTGCCAGGATCTTCGCGGCGAAATGCTGACGGTCATGGAAGAAATGGGCGTGAAGATCGAGAAGCATCATCACGAAGTGGCCGCCGCGCAGCATGAGCTTGGAACGAAGTTCCAGACGCTGACGACCGCCGCCGACCACATGCAAATCTACAAGTATGTGATCCACAATGTGGCGCAGGCATTCGGCAAGTCGGCCACTTTCATGCCGAAGCCCGTCTTCGGCGATAACGGCTCCGGCATGCATTGCCATCAGTCGATCTGGAAGGACGGCAAGCCGCTCTTCGCCGGCAACAAGTATGCCGACCTCAGCCAGGAATGCCTCTGGTACATCGGCGGCATCCTGAAGCACGCCAAGGCGCTCAACGCTTTCACCAACCCGTCGACGAACAGCTACAAGCGTCTTGTCCCGGGCTATGAAGCGCCGGTGCTTCTCGCCTATTCGGCGCGCAACCGTTCGGCTTCCTGCCGCATTCCGCACGGCACGTCGCCGAAGTCAAAGCGCATCGAAATCCGCTTCCCCGACCCGACGGCAAACCCCTACCTCGCTTTCTCGGCGATGCTGATGGCCGGCCTTGACGGCATCGACAACAAGATCGATCCGGGCGGGCCGATGGACAAGAACCTGTACGACCTGCCGCCGGAAGAGCTGAAGGAGATCCCGACGGTTTCGGGTTCGCTCCGCGAAGCGCTGATCGCGGTCGACCAGGACCGCGCCTTCCTGACGAAGGGCGGCGTGTTCACCGACGACCAGATCGACGGCTATCTCGAACTGAAGTGGGAAGAGTGCATGCGTTACGAAATGACGCCGCACCCCGTCGAATACGACATGTACTACTCGGTCTGATTTTTCAGACTTCGAGGGGAACGGGAGGGCTGGAACGCAAGTTCCAGCCCTTTTTGCTATGGGTAGCGGCTCAAGCGGCATACAGGGAAAAGCGGGTGCCACAAATATCGACGGCATTACCGGTGACGGGAAGTCTGAGTTTCTTCGCTTCAGCGAGTGCCGCAGCCGGATCCGCCATCGCGAGATCGAGGCCGACGATGCCTGTTCCGTTCTCATCCACCGGCTCAACAAAGCGGACATGCCCGCGGGCCAGCCGAAGCTCCGCCCCATGAGCGCCCTCCTCCACCTTGACGTCGAGCAGCTCCCCCCAACGGGCAGCCAGTGCAGCGGGCGTTTTTGTCTGCACCGAAGCGCCGAGAATGCCCTGTGCGTTCGCACTCCGTGCGGAGCGCCAGTCTGGCCCTGCAGGCGGCCAGTCGCTGTCGCGGTCGAACCAGTCTTTTACGTCTGTGACGGAATCGATCGAGGTGAGCACGCCGCCGAAATCACCGGGATGGAAATGAGTGAAGACGTAGCGCTTGTCGAGTGCCGCAATTTGCCGGGCGCCGAGGCCGAGCACACGCTCGCGGTGAGCCTTTGCATCCTCCACCTCGAAAATCAGCATGTAGCCTGCATTGCCACCACGGCGATGCAGATAGCGGCGTGCGGAAGCATCATCCTTCACCGGCTGCACCACTTCGAGAAACTCCCCGCCTACGGGCATGACTGCATTGACGAGCCCGAAAACACCCACCTCAGGATCATTGAACGCAGTCTTCAGCCCAAAGACTTTTTCGAGTTGCCCGACAACCGGGGCAAGCTCATGCGCAACAAGCGCAACCTGACGAAGCCACATCTGCGTTCTCCCTGTTTTTATGACGGGAGATTGGCCGTGACGAGACAAAGCGTCAAGCTATGCCTCAATCCCTTTGCCGATACCATTTAATCAGCCTACTGACTTATACAATCGGTCAGCACTATTGACTCATGGGAATTACGAAAAACCTCTATATCAGTTGACCTTCTCGCCGCTTCGGGCGTAGCATTTTCATCTGTCTAACGAAGGAGGAGGTTTTGAAGATGGCTCCACCGACGCAATTCGCTTCTCGAACTTGAGAGACGACAAGACACATGACCAAGTCCTGACGCTGTTCTCACGCGTGACCGGTCAGCAAATCTTATAGGCCAAGGGAAAAGCGCAAAGAAACACTGACGCCAGTGTTACGATAATTGAGCGCGCAGGCAAAAAGGCATGGAGATAAGCCCGGCTCATTAGTGCGGGCGAGTGCGAACAGCACATCCAATAGCAACCCCGCCAGGAACGCCCGACAGGAAAACCGGGGCTTCCGAATGAGCGGGGTTGCGCCCATCAAAACGTCCTCCACATTCACCCCCGAAACCCAGAAAGAAATATGCGTTCAGAAGCGCGCATAAACACATGCGTGCGCGTAATTTATCCAACGAGAGCTAAATCATGACCGCGAAAAGCCCGAACCTATTCGTCGTTACCGGTGGCCCGGGGGCCGGCAAGACCGCGCTTGTCGAGGCTCTTGCAGCGCATGGGTTTTCTGTCGTGCCAGAAGCCGGGCGGCAGATCATTCGCGAACAGAAATCCGCGAGCGGAACAGCCACGCATGATGGCGACCGCCTCGCCTATCGCCATTTGATGTTCGAGCGCGAGATCGAAAGCTACGAGAAGATGACCAGTGCAGCAGGACCGGTCTTTTTCGACCGGGGGCTGCCAGATCTGATTGGCTATAGCCGCCTCATCGGTGCCACGATTCCAGCATGGCTAGATCAGGCGGTGCGCCAATACCGCTATCACAGGACCGTTTTCATCGCGCCGCCCTGGCCGGAAATCTACAGCACCGACGGCGAACGGAAACAGGATTTCACCGAGGCTGCCGCGACGCATGACGCGATGTGCATTGCCTACAAGGAATCCGGTTACAGGCTCTGCAGACTTCCGCTTTCAACCGTAGCAGATCGTGTGCGCTTCGTTCTCGAGCGCACTCAGGCTGGCGGAACATTTGTCGCCCAGTCAGGCAACACGCCCGGCTCGATACCGAAGACGAGTGGCCCCAGCGTATAGACCATAGCAACAATCAGCATCACGAATGGGACGTTTAGCCACCAGCCCGTCTTGGCCATTTCTGGCAAGGATATCCGGCCACTTCCAAACACGATTGCATTGGGCGGAGTGCCGACCGGCAACATGAAAGCGCAATTTGCTGCCATGGCAGCGGGCACAAGAAGCAGCAGCGGATGCTCTCCGACCGAGATTGCAACGGCGGCAATGACGGGCAGGAAAGTTGCGGCCGTCGCCGTGTTGCTTGTGAGCTCGGTCAACAACAGGATCAGTGCGCAGATGAGCGCAACGAGCGCCAGCACGGGGATCGCCTCAGCGCCCGAGAAGAACGTGCCGATCCACTCCGCAACGCCCTGCTTCTCGATCATGCTGGCGAGGCTGAGACCGCCGCCAAACAACAAAAAGACGTCCCAGGGCGCCCGCTTTGCGGTCTCCCAATTCATCAGGAATTCGCCTTTGCGGAGATTGACCGGGGTGAGGAACAGGAGGAGCCCGCCCAGCAGCGCGATGCCCGCGTCCGAGATGAAGGGAATATATCCGGCAAGAAGCGGTTGCGTCACCCAACCGAGCGCTGTCAGCGCGAAGATGACGGCAACCTTCGCTTCCGACATAGAAAGAGGTCCGAGCTTGCCACGCTCATGTGCGATCGCTTCGGCGGCCCCGGCTATTTCCATGCCCTTCAGACGGAAGATCACGCGCGTCATCAGAAACCACGCGAGCGGAACGCCGACAATCACGACGGGTACGCCGATGAGCATCCATTCGCCGAAGCCGATGCGGACATCGTAGGTCTGGCTCAAGAAGGCGGCGAGCAGCGCATTGGGCGGTGTGCCGATCAATGTGCCCAGACCGCCAATAGTGGCGCTGTAAGCGACAGCGAGAAGAAGAACAAGCGTGAAGGTCGCCGCATGTTCCTTGTCTTCGGTCGATTGCGCCTGCGCCTCGAGCAGCGAGGTAACGGAAAGAGCAATGGGCAACATCATCAGCGCCGTTGCGGTGTTGCTCACCCACATGCTGAGAAAGGCGGCAGCCACCATGAAGCCGCCGACGATCCGCGAGGGCTGTGTACCCATCATCCCGACGAGGCCGAGAGCGATGCGCCTGTGCAGATTCCACCGCTCCATGGCCAGCGCGAGTAGAAAGCCGCCGAAGAAGAGATAGATGATTGGATGCGCGTAAGGCGCGGCTGCGGCGCGGATATCGACGATGCCGAGGAGCGGGAAAAGCACCATCGGCAGAAGCGAGGTCGCGGGAATGGGGATGGGCTCGCATATCCACCAGACCGCCATGAGCCCGGCAACCCCGGCTGTTCGCCAGCCCAGTTCACTCAAGCCCTCCGGCGCCGGAAGAAGAAAAGTGAGCAAAAGAAGCAGCGGCCCCGCAATCCAGCCCACGACCTGACGGCGACCGAAGCCGATGCTGTGTCCCTCAACGCGATCCATAACCTGTCAGCCTCACCGTTGCATGGCTGCTGCGGTGCGGGCTTCGTTTTTGGCGTAGTTCCGAAAAGCCGAGAAAACACCCATTTTCGGGTCCGGGTTCTTACCTTCGCCCATCCGTAAAATCTGAAGACAGAACCACCCCTGCTGTCCCCAGCCATTCATGGCCTTCATGAGGTTGAATCGGCTATGCGGCCCAAGCAAGCCCGGCCCCAGGCGAAGCGTCTTTTCATAGGCGGGCGTTTCCTTCGCCGCACCGGAAAGAAGCTTCGATGGAATCTCGGGATCGACGCACATGGGGCGCGCAATGCCGACAACATCCATCGTAGCGCTGGCGAGTGCCGCATTCATGCCTTCCATCGTGCGGAAGCCGCCCGTGACCATGAGCGGCATCTTCACCGCTGCGCGGATATCTTTCGCATATTCGAGAAAATAGGCCTCGCGGGCGATGGTGCTCTCGCGCCGAACTTCCGACTTTTCCGGGTGAAGGGTCATGTCATCCAGCCCGACGAGGCGCGGCTGTTCATATGTACCGCCGGAAACCTCAAGCAGATCGAGTTTCTCCGCATCGAGCCAGGCAGCAACCCGGACGGCATCTTCATGGCTGAAGCCTCCGCGCTGGAAGTCCGCCGAGTTGAGTTTCACGGAGACGGGGAAATCGTCGCCGACGGCGCGGCGAACCGCACGCACCGTTTCAAGCAGAAGTCTCGCACGGTTTTCGAGCGAGCCACCCCATTCATCCGTGCGTGTGTTCACGTCGGGCGAAAGGAATTCGGAAACGAGATAGCCGTGCGCGCCATGGATCTGCACACCGGTGAAGCCGGTGTCGCGCGCTATTGTAGCTGTATGAGCAAAGCGGCGGATCACATCCTCGATCTCGGTGCCGGTCAGGGCACGCGGCTTGCCGAACTGGCTGCCGGGCATTTCCAGCGCCTTGTCGGAGGGACCGACCGGCTCTTTGTTCACGAGCGCCGGGGTCTGACGCCCGGCATGCGAAATCTGCATCCAGAGATGGGTGTCGTTTGCCGTTCCGGCCTTAGCATATTCACGGAGCGCCGCGATGGCCTCGTTCGACTGTTCGCCGTCGATGGCGACGTTGCCGGGCCGCTCCAGATAGCGCCGGTCGACCTGGACATTGCCAGTGAGAAGCATGCCGGCACCGCCCTCGGCCCAGCGCCGATAGAGCCGCACATGGCCGGACGTCGCCCGGTTGAAGGGATCGCCCAGACCTTCGGTCATGGCGCCTTTGGCGATACGGTTCTTCAACGTGGCGCCGCACGGCAGTGTCAACGGCGATGAAATATTCGCGGACATATCCAAGTAAGCCTCCCAGCCCGATAAGGTTGGCCGACTTTCGCATATCCAGCCGGGAGGGCAAACAAGACTAGGCCCTGTCCTCGTGCTCGCCCTTGGTAACGGTATCGGTTATAAGCGGCAGCGTTGGCGCACTCGCCGCCGCGCCCTACAATCCGAGTGATTCTCCTCCACAAAGTTTCGAGTTCATGGCCGCCCGCAAGACGAGCAAATCCAACGATACCGACGATCTCTTCTCCGCCCCGGCGAGCGCACCGAAGCCCGCCGCCAAGGCGCGCCAATCCACGTCCAAGGCAGATAGCGTCAAAGGAGAGAGCTATTCGGCCAAAGACATTGAAGTTCTGGAAGGACTGGAGCCCGTGCGGCGGCGGCCGGGCATGTATATTGGCGGCACGGACGAGAAGGCCCTGCACCATCTCTTTGCCGAGGTGCTCGACAACTCGATGGACGAAGCGGTGGCCGGGCACGCCAACTGGATCGAGGTCACGCTCCACGAGGATGGCAGCCTGACGGTCGCGGATAATGGCCGCGGCATTCCCGTCGACCCGCATCCGAAGTTCAAGAACAAGTCGGCACTGGAAGTTATCCTCACGACGCTTCACTCCGGCGGCAAGTTCGGCGGGAAGGCCTATGAAACATCGGGCGGCCTGCACGGGGTCGGTATCTCGGTTGTGAATGCGCTTTCCGACCTCTTCGAGGTCGAAGTCGCGCGCGACCAGACGCTTTACACGCAGAGCTATGAGCGCGGTACGCCGAAGACGAAACTGGAAAACAAGGGCCGTATCCAGAACCGCCGTGGCACGAAGATCACCTTTCACCCCGATGCTGAGATCTTTGGCAAAGGCGCGCATTTCATTCCGAAACGCCTCTACAAGATGGCGCGCTCCAAAGCCTATCTCTTCGGCGGCGTCGAAATCCGCTGGTCCTGCGCACCGTCGCTGATCGGCGAGAAAGACACCACGCCCGCGAACGAGGTGCTGCATTTTCCTGGCGGCCTCGTCGACTACCTGAAGATCACCATCGATGGTTACGACACCGTGACGGCGGAGCCCTTCGTTGGCAAAGTCTCGAGGGCCGGCAGCCACGGTTCCGTCGAATGGGCCATTGCCTGGTTCGGTGGTGGCGACGGCTTCGTGAACTCCTACTGCAACACCGTACCGACAGTTGAAGGCGGTACGCACGAAGCCGGGCTTCGTGCGGCGCTCACCAAGGGCCTCAAAGCCTATGGCGACCTCGTGGGCAACAAGAAGGCGTCACAAATTCAGGCCGACGACGTTCTTGGCACCGCTGGCGCCATGCTCTCCGTCTTTATCCGCGAACCCGAGTTTCAGGGCCAGACGAAAGAAAAGCTCGCCAGCGCAGAAGCGCAGAAGCTCGTCGAAAAAGCCATTGGCGACCATTTCGACCATTGGCTAACGGCGGCACCGCAGCAGGCGAACAAGCTGCTTGAATGGGTGGTCGACCGGGCAGACGACAGACTCCGGCGGCGGCAGGAAAAAGACGTGGCGCGCAAGACGGCAACGCGCAAGCTGCGTCTTCCCGGCAAGCTCGCCGATTGCAGCCAGTCGGCGGCTGATGGCTCCGAGATCTTCCTCGTCGAAGGGGACAGCGCCGGCGGCTCAGCAAAGCAGGCGCGCGACCGTGCGAGCCAGGCGATCCTGCCGTTGCGGGGAAAGATACTTAACGTCGCCAGCGCGAGCGGCGCGAAACTCGCGCAAAGCCAGCAAATCACCGACCTGATGCAAGCCCTCGGTGTGCGCTCCGGTTCGCATTATCGCGACGAAGATTTGCGCTACGACAAGGTCATCATCATGACCGACGCCGACGTGGACGGCGCGCATATTGCTTCGCTCCTCATCACCTTCTTCTACCGGGAGATGCCGAAGCTGATCGACGAGGGGCACCTTTATATGGCGGTGCCGCCGCTCTACAAGCTGACGCAGGGGGGCAAGACGCTTTATGCCCGTGACGACGCGCACAAGGATGAACTGCTGAAGAAGGAGTTTACCGGTAAGGGAAAAGTCGAGGTGAGCCGTTTCAAGGGTCTTGGCGAAATGATGCCTGCCCAACTCAAGGAAACCACCATGGCGCGCGGCAAACGCACGTTGATGCGGGTGGTGGTACCGGAATCGGAAGTCAAGGAAACCAGCGGCGCCATCGAAAGGCTGATGGGCAACAAGGCTGAACTACGCTTTCAGTTCATTCAGGAACACGCTGCTTTCGCGCACGATCTCGATATCTGACTAGATCGCGAGTGCCTGCCCCGGAAGGAAACGAATGCCATCCCGACGGCGCGATATGTGAGCCGTTTCGACCACATTGCTTCCCAATTTTCCTCGCAATGCCCCCCAAAGGCCCCGAGAAGCTGCGAAACTCTGGCATTTGGTTGACAATTTGCCTGTTACCCCTATGTTCCGCGCAGGTATAGCGGATTAACGCGACCGCTGAATATCGCGCTCAAGCTGCCCTTCCCTTCCGAACCCGTTCGGCAGGTTTCGTCCACGGCCCTGAAAGTGGGCCACCGCGGGCAGCGCATCAACGGTGTACAGGGCTTCCCGAAATGACATTTGACGAACTCGGCCTCGCGCCAGAGGTACTGAAAGCCGTAGTCGAAACAGGCTACACGGAACCGACGCCTATTCAGGCTCAGGCTATCCCCCATGTTCTTGCCGGGCGCGACGTGCTTGGCATTGCCCAGACCGGCACGGGCAAGACCGCTTCCTTCACATTGCCGATGATCGACAAACTCTCGCGAGGCCGCGCCCGGGCTCGTATGCCCCGCTCGCTCATTCTTGAGCCGACGCGCGAACTGGCCGCGCAGGTCGCCGAGAACTTCGAGACCTACGGCAAGTACAACAAGCTTTCGATGGCTCTGCTGATCGGCGGCGTCTCCTTCGGCGATCAGGAGAAGAAACTCGACCGAGGCGTAGACGTTCTGATTGCAACCCCGGGGCGCCTCCTCGATCACTGTTCGCGCGGCAAGGTGCTTCTCACAGGTGTACAGATCCTCGTGATCGACGAAGCTGACCGCATGCTCGATATGGGCTTCATTCCCGACATCGAGGAAATCTGCAAGAAGTTGCCCTTCACCCGGCAAACACTCTTCTTCTCGGCCACGATGCCGCCGGAAATTCAACGGCTTACCGATACGTTCCTGCATAACCCCGAGCGCATCGAAGTGGCACGCGCTTCTTCCACTGGCGCGGGCATCAAGCAGGTTCTGGTCAAGACAACGCGAGATGGCAAGCGCGACATGCTTCAGCGCATTGTCGAGGAAGAGAACGTCAAGAACGCGATCATTTTCTGCAACCGCAAGCGCGATGTCGCTTCGCTGGAACGGGCGCTGACCAAGGCCGGCCTGTCGGCGGGCGCCATTCACGGCGACCTTGATCAATCGACACGTACCAAGACGCTGGACGGCTTCCGCAAAGGCACAATTCGCCTTCTGGTTGCGAGCGACGTTGCGGCCCGCGGCCTCGACATTCCCGATGTAAGTCACGTCGTCAATTATGATGTACCGAGCCATGCCGAAGATTATGTCCACCGTATCGGCCGGACCGGGCGTGCGGGTAAGAGCGGCACTGCCTATACCTTTGCAACACGTGAGGACGGCAAGTATCTCGCGGCAATCGAGAAACTGATCGGAAGCCCTATCCCGGCACAGGAATCCGAAGCCGAACCTGAAAACGCCGCGGCACCGGCCGAAGCTGAGCCCGTGTCCGAAGGCGAAGAGCAGAAAGAAGAACGTCGCAGCCGCTCGCGTCGTGGCGGACGTGGCCGAAACAAGGCCGCGCGCGCCGAAACTGTCGAAGCCGTCGCTGCTGAACAAGACGAGGCCCCCGCGCAGCAGCCGGAAGCGGAGAAGGCCGAAACCAAGAAGTCCGAAACAAAAAAGACTGAGGAAAAGCCGGGCCGACGCAGTCGCGGCCGTGACAGGGATGACGATGAACCCGTCGTCGGGCTTGGCGATCACGTTCCTGCTTTTATCCTGCGTCCCGTAAAGTTGCCGAAGAAGGCGACAAAGGAAACGGAAGACGATCTGGAGCAGGAATCGGAAGACGCGTAATCTTTCCTTGCATGACAATAAAAAGGCGGCTCCTCTGAGCCGCCTTTTTGTTGCGCGAGCCTCGCTTACTTCTTGATCTGCGCTGCAAGCAGCTTGCGTGTCTTGGCGCCATAAGGCGGGCGGAACATCTCGGCGACCATCTTTGCCTTCGACTGCGTGTAGACGGCCTTCGCATGACTGAAGGTCTTGAATCCGTCGATGCCGTGATAGGCCCCCATACCCGAAGGGCCGACACCACCGAACGGCAAATCCTCCATCGATACATGCATAATGACGTCGTTCACGGTTACACCGCCCGAGGTGGTGCGGTCGAGAACCATACGCTCTTCCTTCTCGTCTTCACCGAAATAGTAGAGGCCGAGCGGGCGGGCATTGGCATTCACATATCCAAGGACTTCATCAACCTCCTTGTAGGTCTTGACTGGGAGCAGCGGACCGAAAATCTCGTCCTGCATGATCTTCATGTCGTCGGTCGGGTTCAGTACCAACGTCGGCGGAATCTTGTGCGTCTGCTGTTGGCTGAAATCCTCGTTCGCCGGGTTGATCTGGACAACCTTCGCGCCCTTGCTCCTGGCGTCATCGAGATAGGAGTTGAGGCGGTCATAGTGGCGCTGATTGATGATCGAAGTGTAGTCCGGGTTGTCCTTCATGGTCGGCAGCATTTTGGTGACCGATTTCGTGGCCTCCGACACGAACTCATCGACCTTGCCTTCCGGCACATACACGTAATCCGGAGCGAGGCAGATCTGACCAGCGTTCAACACCTTACCGTTCATGATGCGGGCGGCGGCATCGTCGATCTTTGCGGATTTTGAAACGATGACCGGGGACTTGCCGCCAAGCTCAAGCGTCAGCGGCACGAGGTTCTCCGCGGCCGCACGCATGACGTGATAGGCGATGGAGGTAGCGCCGGTGAAGAGCAAATGGTCGAAGGGCTGGCGGCTGAACGCCTCGCCCACTGCCGGTCCGCCCGTGATCACTGCAACTTCCGTCTCGTCATATGCCTGGCGCAGAAGCCGGGCCATGAGTTCCGACGTCGCGGGGGTAAATTCCGACGGCTTGATCATTGCCCGGTTGCCCGCAGCGAAAACACCGGCGAGCGGCGTCCAGGTGAGATTGATCGGGAAATTCCACGGGCTGATGATGCCGATCGTCCCCAAAGGCTGGTACTCAATGCGCGCCTTGGCACCGAGCAGGCCAAGCGGGAACTGGACCTTGCGCTTTTCCGGCTTCATCCACTGACGCAGATGCTTCTTGGCGTGCTTCAGCGGGCCAATGGAGCCCATCACGTCCGTCAGAAGCGACTGCTCATGACTGCGATGCCCGAAGTCGGACGCGAGCGCCTCGACGATTTCTCTCTGGTTGTCGACCAACAGCGCAATCGCCCGGTCCATCCAATCGATACGGCGTTCGGCACTGGCCGGACCTTCATTGATATGAGCAGCTTTCTGCTTATCGAGAATGGCTCGGATTGAAGCCGAAATGGTGGCCGAATCCGCTTCGTGGGTGGTCTGCTCCGCCAGGCTCATTGAGTCCTCCTCATCTGCGGTCGCGCACGGGGAGATACCCGCCGCCTGTAATCCGTCGCCCTATTGGTCGCTCATGCGGCGACCTTGCCAAGTGTTGGGACGCTCTGCCTGCCCCATTAACTTTCATGAAATATACATAAGGAGCGCCCCTTTGAGAGCCCCCTTCGGACAAGGATCCGCTATTTCCGCGCCCTCCCTAAAAAATAGCCATTTTCCGCCAGATTTACGCGGAGGTAACCCAAGCCGCCTAGGTTGATCCGCAGGAATGGCAGACGGCTCCGCAAGGGGCCCTGGCGGGGATCGTACTTGTGATGCAGGCCGAAGATATCGAATTCGCAACCGAGTGGAGCGAGCGAGCGCTCCAGCTCATGGCCGACAACGGGGTTCCCCCGGCGCCCGACAACTACTCGATCTGGTTTCGCTATGCCTCCGGCCGGTTGCCCGAACTCAATCAGGAAATTGACGGACGCATTGCAAGCGCGCTGCCGATAGACATCGACACCACGATGTCGCTTCAAAAGAAGTATTTCGCCGAAGACAAGCTCACCGACGTGACGCTCAACACCGGCACAAGACTGAATACCGAGGTCGACCAGATCCTCAAGATCATCGAAGAGTCGGTCGGCAACTCAACGGCCCTGGGAACCACCGTTCGCGAAGCCAGCGAAGGACTGACCAGCCAATCGTCTGCCAGTGACGTGCGCTATGCCGTCGAGGCGATCGTGAATGCCTCACGCAGCATGGAACAGCGTAGCACCGAGCTCGAAGAACACCTGCAAGCAACAAAGAAAGAGCTCAACGAGCTGCAGGAAAATCTCGAGAAGGCACACAGCGAAGCGCGCACGGACGGACTTACCGGGCTGAACAATCGCAAGGCCTTCGACGAGGCCCTTACTCGGGAACTCGAAAACGCGGCGCAAACGGGTGAACCACTCTGTCTCGCCATTGGCGACATCGACCACTTCAAGAAATTCAACGACACATTTGGTCATCGCACCGGCGACCAGGTGCTTCGTCTCGTCGCGAGCTGCCTCAAGTCGGGCGCACTCAACGGTCATATTGCCGCTCGCTATGGCGGCGAGGAATTTGCGGTCATCATGCCCGCAACGGAAGTAGCCTCGGCAGAGACTATCGCCAATGGCGTTCGTGAAACCGTGCAGGCACGCGAACTGGTAAAGCGTTCGACCGGAGAGTCGCTGGGCCGCGTGACCATGTCTTTGGGCATTGCCCAATTCCAGCCCGGCGACACAGCGGCCTCGATTGTCGAGCGGGCGGACGCGTGCCTCTATGAGGCAAAACGCAATGGACGCAACCGCGTCATTGTCGAAAGCCGGCCGGGGGAAATGCTCCAGGCGAAAGCCGGCTGAACGCGACGGGCGCTTGCACCGGACCCTTCCACCAAGTTTGACGCAACGTAACGCTAGGCTACCTTTGGTTTCCCGACCGGTGGCCTTTCGCATGTCCTCGCGCGCGTCTATTTTCAGGTGAATTCGGCGGCAACAAGCAAACCGATATCCTATGCTGCCGCCCAACCAGAAAACACCGGACAGGCTCATGGAAACGCTCACCCTCACCGTCGAAGACGGCATCGCTCTGCTCACGCTCAACAGGCCCGACGTTCTCAACAGCATCAACACGCAGCTGATCGCCGACATGCGGGCCTGCGTGGCGGAAGTTGCAAGTAATCCTGAAGCGCGCGTCCTCCTCATTACCGGGAGCGGCCGCGGCTTCTGCGCAGGCGCGGACCTCGCCGCGCAAGGACAACGCGAGGAAGGCATGACCGTGGGTCAGGGCGTGGCTCACGGCATGACCGTCGGCTTCAATCCGATGATGCGGGAGCTCTATGCGTTGGAGAAGCCCATCGTCGCGGCTGTGAACGGTGTCACGGCGGGCGGTGGTGTCGGCCTCGCCCTCGCCGCCGACATCGTAATAGCGGCGAAGAGCGCGACATTCGTGCAAGTCTTCGGGCCGCGTCTGGGGCTCATTCCCGATCTTGGCTGTACGTGGCACCTGCCGCGCCTTGTAGGACGCGCCAGAGCACTCGGCCTTGCTCTCCTTGGCGACAAGCTGCCAGCGGAAACGGCTGCCGAATGGGGCCTGATCTGGAAATGTGTGGAAGACGACGCATTGATGAACGAAGCACGCGCCGTCGCGATAAGAATGGCTAAAGGACCGACGAATGCCTTCGGTGAAATCCGCAAGGCAATCGACGCTGCCGGCCGCAACGATTTCCCGGGGCAACTCGACTACGAGCGCGACGTGCAAGGCATGCTCGGTGACCATCCGAATTTCACAGCAGGCGTAAAGGCGTTCCTCACCAAGAAGGATCCCGAATTCACCGCCTGACAAAAGCATTCAAACCGAAATGTGCAAACAGGGAGAAAGAAAATGGAATTCGAAAGAGCAAGGCTCGATATCGACGGCGCCGTAGGTACGCTGACGCTCAACCATCCCGAGGTGATGAATGCGGTATCACCTGAAATGCTCGGCGGCCTGATGCGGGCGATGGACGCCGTGGAAGATCCTCAAAATGGTGTGCGCTGCCTCGTCATGACGGGCGAAGGCCGCGGTTTCTGCACCGGCGCGAACCTTCAGGGGCGTGGTGATAATTCCGGCGCGAGGCCGGATGCGGGTTCTGCGCTCGAAACGATGTATCATCCGTTCTTGCGGCGTCTGCGCAACCTGCAGATGCCGTTCGTCACGGCCGTGAACGGCCCCGCGGCCGGTGTCGGGATGAGTTTTGCGCTGATGGGCGACCTCGTGCTATGCGCGCGCTCCTCCTACTTCCTTCAGGCCTTCCGTCGCATTGGCCTCGTGCCGGATGGCGGTTCCACCTGGATCCTGCCGCGCCTCGTCGGCAAGGCTCGTGCGATGGAGCTGTCGCTTCTCGGCGAGAAGCTGCCGGCAGAAACGGCACTAGAATGGGGTCTTGTTAATCGCGTCTACGACGATGAAAAGCTGATCGGCGAAGCGAAGAAACTTGCAGCCGATCTCGCTTCCGGCCCGACCAAAACACTCGGCATGATCCGCCAGCTCTACTGGGAGAGCACGGACAACACCTATGAAGAGCAACTCAACCTTGAGCGCCAGCTTCAGCGGACCGCAGGCTATGGCGAGGATTTCAAAGAGGGTGTACGCGCCTTTCTTGAGAAGCGCCCCGCAGATTTCAAAGGAAAGTGAGTTTTTCCAAGCCTGAAATCAGCCCACGAAGCAACTTGCGAGTAACGCAAGAAACATCAGGGCGATAAACATGAGAATGTAAGGCATAACCGCGCGTCTCAGGTTTCAGGGCGCGCGGTTTTCTTTTGCGCGGGCTTCTTCTTCTTCACAGGCTTCGCCGCCTTCGACGCGAGCGCCGCATCCAGCGCCTTATGCGCCCAATGCCCTGCAGGGATCGTCCTAGAGACACTCCGGCAACTCGTAGTAGGACATGGCAAAGGTCTTACCCGAAGGCGGCTCATAGAGAAAGGATCGCCTCTCCTCGGCTTCGAAGTCAGGCCGGTTACATCCATCCGCCTTGAAGTAGAGCGTTTCACCAGCGATCAAGCAAAACATGAGGTCGTCGAGCAGACACCCGCACCGCCAAACATGTTGCGGAATCGGACAATCCCAAGCGGTTCGAGCTGTTCGGCAACGAATGCTTGTATTCGTTGCTGATAGCCATTTGTGCCTAGAGGGAAGCCGGTGTGATGGTCACGCTTTCGCCACAGCCGCAAGCATCCGTCTGGTTCGGGTTGTTGAAACGAAAGCCTGACGAGAATTTCTCTGTGGTGTAATCCATCTCGGTGCCCAGCAGGAACAGGATTGCCTTCGGGTCGATAAGAATTTTTACCCCGCGGTCCTCGACCACTTCATCGAGGGGGCGCTGGTCCTCGGCATACTCCATCGTATATTCCATTCCAGCGCAGCCGCCATTTTTTACACCGATGCGCACACCGATATATTTGCCGTCGGAGGACGCCATAATCTCCTTCATCCGCTCGGCGGCAGATTCAGTCAGGGTAATTGCCTTCGGCATGGGTCTCGCCATTTCCCGCACCTTCAATACATGTTGAGCGCAACGCGCGCTTCGTCCGACATACGGCTCGGATCCCAAGGCGGGTCGAAAGTCATGTTGACGCGAACGTCACCAACACCTTCAACCGTGCGAACCGCATCTTCGACCATTATCGGCATGGTGCCTGCGACTGGACACCCGGGAGCCGTCAGCGTCATATCTATCAGGACATCGCGGTCATCCGAGATATCCACCTTGTAGATGAGGCCGAGTTCATAAATATCAACCGGAATTTCCGGGTCGTAGACAGTCTTCATCGCCGCAATGATGTCGTCCGTGAGCTGCTCCAGCTCTTCGGCCGGAATAGCGGATACCTGCTCCGCCGCTTCCGCGGCGTGCGGCTTCTCGTCCGTCCCGACAGTGTCCGCGTTTTCAGACATACCGCGATCCTTATCCAAAGAACTTCTTGCTATCGATCAACGCCTCGGCGAGCCGGTCCACTTCCTCCAGCGTATTATACATGCCGAATGAAGCCCTGGTCGTTGCGCCGACGCCAAACCGGTCCATGACGGGTTGGGCACAATGATGCCCTGCCCTTACGGCTACACCCGCCCTGTCGATCACGGTCGCGATGTCATGGGGATGTGCATTCTCCATGACAAAAGAAACAATGCTGCCCTTTGCCTTGGTGGTGCCGATGATACGGAGAGAGTTGATCTCCGAGAGGCGGCGCGTTGCGTAGTCCCTGAGCCTCATCTCATGGGCGGCAATCTTCTCACGACCTATCGTTTCGATATAGGAAAGCGCGGCACCAAGACCAATAGCCTGAACAATTGCGGGCGTTCCTGCCTCGAACCTGTGGGGAGGTGCTGCATAGGTCACATTTTCAAGCGACACTTCGCGGATCATCTCACCGCCGCCACGATAGGGGCGCATGGATTTCAAATGTTCGGCTTTACCGTAAAGAAGTCCGATACCCGTCGGGCCGTAGAGCTTGTGGCCGGAGCACACAAGAAAGTCGCAATCGAGGTCGCGCACGTCTGTCGGCATGTGGACGACGCCCTGACAGCCGTCGACGAGCACCGGCACACCCCGTTCATGCGCGAGGCGGATCATCTCCTTGATCGGCGTTATGGAGCCGAGCGCATTTGACATCTGCGTCAGCGCGACCATTTTCGTACGCGGCGTAAAAAGCTCTTCATAAGCCGTGACGTCGAGGTCGCCTTCGTCCGTAACAGGGACATATTTCAAGACGGCACCATGACGCTCGCGCAGATAATGCCAGGGCACAATGTTCGAGTGGTGTTCAAGGACGGAGAGAATTATTTCGTCGCCCGCCTCGACGCGAGGTTCCGCGAAAGACGAGGCGACCAGATTGATCGCGTCGGTCGCACCAGAGGTAAAGACAATTTCGTCTGTCGAAGCGGCATTGAGGAAGGCCCTGGCTGTCTCGCGAGACTGCTCGAACTTTTCGGTCGCTGTGTTCGAGAGATAGTGCATGCCACGGTGGACGTTCGAATACTCCTTCGCATAAGCATCGCTAATTGCATCGATGACTGCTTGCGGCTTCTGAGCCGACGCCGCATTGTCGAGATAGACCAGCGGTTTTCCATAGACCATGCTCGAAAGGATCGGGAAGTCAGCCCTGATCTTATCGACATCATATCCTGTTCGGGTAATAGCCGGGACGTTCATAATCCTGCCTCCGAAAACCAGTCCGAAACGAGCAGCTTCAGCGCATCGCGTGCGCCTTCATGCGAAGCAAGTTCCAGCGTCTCATCCAGAAAGGCGAGAACAAGCAGACGGCGCGCTTCCGCTTCGGGAATACCGCGTGAGCGCAGATAGAAGATCGCGTCTTTCGAAAGCTCTCCAACCGTGGAGCCGTGCGCGCACTGCACGTCGTCGGCGTAGATTTCAAGTTCCGGCTTTGCGTTCATCGCTGCATCGCGCGAGAGGAGCAGCGCATGCGTCATCTGGCGGCCATCGGTCTTCTGCGCCTGCGGACGCACAACGACCTTGCCTTGAAAAACACCTTCGGAGGCACCGTCGAGTACGCCCTTGAAAAGCGTGTGGCTGGTGCAGCCGGGAACAGCGTGATCGATCACACAGAAATGATCCAAATGCTGCTTGCCGTTCAATGCATAGGCACCGTCGACATTTGCCTCTGCCCCCTCGCCTGAGAACAGAACAAAGTTTTGACAGCGCGAAACACCACAGCCGAGCGTGAGTGTGAAGCTGGAAAGTTTCGATGATGCGGCAAGCCTCGCCCTCATCGTCGAAAGATGGATGGCTTCCGAAGACTCGTCCTGCAGCTTCACATGATCGAGCTTCGCGCCCTCACCAAGCGCAACATCCGTCACGATATCTGCGAAAGACGCGACTTCCCCAATATGGGTTTCGAGGATTGTGGCTTCAGCCTCATCCTCGAGCAGAATCAAATTGCGCGTATGGGACGCACCTGCATCCGCGCCGAGAAAAAGCAGATGAAGAGGCTTGTCGAGCTTCACGCCCTTTCGGATACGCAGGCAGGCACCGTCGCTCATCAGCGCGGTATTAAGATCTACGATGTTCTCCGCCTGGCGTGCCTCGTCGAAGCGTCGCTCGACAATATCCTTTGCCCATTGTTCGTGCAGCACCTCCGCCAGCGCACACAGTTCCGCCCCCTTCGGGAAATGCGCGAGCCGCGACAAACCTGGCTGATAAACTCCGTTCACGAAAACCAGAACATATTTGCCGATTGCAGAAAATGCCGTGGCCGACTGCGATTCCGGCAGCACCAACGCACCGTCATGTGCGGGCGCCGGGACGAGGTTCGCCCTATCCAGCACCTGCCGAAGATCCGTGTATTTCCACTCTTCCAGACGGCGATGGGGAAGACCGGTTTGCGTGAAGGCGTCTATCGCCGCCTCGCGGCGACGCGCCAACCAACCGTCAGCGCCAGGCAGCACGTCCTGAGCGCCCCGGTATGTCTCGATAAATTTCTGTGCTGCCTTTTCACTCATGATCTTGCTCACGCGGCATCCGCGCCATAGCCGGCATAACCTGATTTTTCGAGTTCATGCGCCAGCTCCTTTCCGCCCGTTTTCACGATCCGACCGCTCGAAAGAACGTGCACGACATCCGGGACGATGTAGTCGAGAAGACGCTGATAATGGGTGATGACGACCATCGCACGTTCGGGCGACCGCAGCGCGTTGACGCCTTCGGCAACAGTCTTGAGCGCGTCGATATCGAGGCCCGAGTCCGTTTCGTCCAGGACCGCCAGCGCCGGTTCGAGCAACGACATCTGAAGCACTTCGGCGCGCTTCTTCTCGCCACCGGAATAACCGACATTGAGTGCCCGCTTCAGCATGTCATCGGTGACGTTCAGCGGCTTCGCTTTCTCCCGCACAAGCTTCAGAAAACGCACGGCATCGAGCTCTTCTTCGCCGCGAGCCTTGCGCTGCGCATTGAGCGCGGTCTTCAGGAAGTTCATGGTCGTGACGCCCGGTATTTCGAGCGGATACTGAAAGGCGAGGAAAACGCCTGCGGCGGCCCGTTCGTCCACGCTCATATCCAGCAAATCCTTGCCCTTGAAGCGGACCGAGCCCTCGGTCACTTCATACCCGTCGCGGCCTGCAAGAACATAGGAAAGCGTCGACTTGCCGGAACCGTTAGGCCCCATGATGGCATGTACTTCACCCGCGCCGATGTCGAGATTGATCCCCTTCAGGATCTCCTTTCCATCCACTGTGACATGCAGGTTTTTGATCTCAAGCATACTCATTTCTTTCGTTCTGAACGTCAGCCGACGCTGCCTTCGAGACTGATGCCGACGAGCTTTTGCGCCTCGACGGCAAATTCCATAGGAAGTTGCTGAAGCACGTCGCGGCAAAAACCGTTGACGATGAGAGCAACCGCCTCTTCTTCGCCTATCCCTCTTTGCATGCAGTAGAAAAGCTGATCCTCGCTGATCTTCGAGGTGGTCGCCTCATGCTCCAGAACGGCGGTAGGATTCTTCGTCTCTATATAAGGAACCGTATGCGCGGAGCAGCGGTCGCCGATAAGCAGACTGTCGCACTGCGTGAAATTGCGCACGTTTTCGGCCTTGCGGTGGACGCTCACGAGACCTCGATAGGTGTTCGACGACTGCCCCGCCGAAATACCCTTGGAAATGATGCGGCTGGTGGTGTTGCGGCCGAGATGAATCATCTTCGTTCCGCTGTCCACCTGCTGATGGCCGTTCGAGATCGCAATCGAATAGAACTCCCCGCGCGAATTGTCGCCGCGAAGGATGCAGCTTGGATATTTCCATGTAATGGCCGAGCCGGTCTCGACCTGCGTCCAGGAAATCTTCGAGTTCTTGCCGCGACAATCGCCGCGCTTCGTCACGAAGTTGTAGACGCCGCCCTTCCCGTCTTCATCGCCTGGAAACCAGTTCTGCACGGTCGAATATTTGATCTCGGCGTCTTCGAGCGCGACAAGCTCGACGACCGCGGCGTGAAGCTGGTTCTCGTCGCGCTGCGGTGCGGTGCAGCCTTCGAGGTAGCTTACATAGGAGCCCTTGTCCGCGATGATGAGCGTCCGTTCGAACTGGCCGGTCTGCGCCTCATTGATGCGGAAATAGGTCGAGAGCTCCATCGGACAGCGGACGCCTTCCGGGATGTAGACGAAGGAACCTTCCGAGAAGACGGCGGAGTTCAGCGTTGCATAGAAGTTGTCCGAGGTTGGCACGACCGAACCCAGATATTTCTTCACCAGTTCCGGATGGTTCTTCACCGCTTCGGACATCGGACAAAAGATGACGCCCGCTTCGGCGAGCTTTTCCTTGAAGGTCGTAACGACGGATACGCTGTCGAACACCGCATCGACCGCCACGCCGGCCAGCATCTTCTGTTCGGTGAGCGGAATGCCCAGCTTCTCGTAGGTTTCGAGTAGCTTCGGATCGACTTCATCAAGACTTTCAAGCTTCGCCGACTGCTTGGGTGCCGAATAGTAATAGGCATCCTGAAAATCGATAGGAGGATAAGTAACCTTGGCCCAGGTGGGCTCCGTCAATGTCAGCCAGCGGCGAAAGGCATCAAGCCGCCATTCAAGCAACCATGCGGGCTCGTTTTTCTTCGCGGAAATAAAACGCACCGTATCTTCCGTCAGCCCCAGCGGGGCCTTTTCGGATTCGATATCCGTGAAGAAGCCGTACTTGTACTTCTCGGCTTCGCGAACGGTTTCGACGGTTTCCTTTACCGCAACCATGTTAACTCTCCACTGCCGCGAGAGGGGCATCGGCCCGGCCGCTCACGGTTCCACTTGCATTCAATTTCGTCGTTCTGGCGCGAATACGTTCATAGGCGCGAGACCAGCTATCCACGAAACGATCAATATCCGCCGCTTCGCTCGTCCAGCCGAGACTCACACGGATTGCACCGCGCGACAGTTCATCCGGTACGCCCATCGCATCGAGAACACGCGGGCGACCAATCTTGCCCGAAGAGCAGGCAGCCCCCGCGCTCACGGCCAGCCCGTCGAGATCGAGCGCCATCAACAGTGTCTCGGCATCGAGACCGGGTGCAGAAAAATAGCTGGTGTTGGGCAACCTGGATGCCTTTGCACCGAAGAAAGCCGCATCTGGCGCGATTTTCGCGATACGAACCTCAAGCCCGTCGCGCAGCACCGCGAGTTCTCCCAAACCATTACTCGCGGCACGCGCGGCAGCACCAAACCCGGCTACGCCGCTCACATTTTCACTTCCCGCCCGGCGTCGGCTCTCCTGTCCGCCCCCGACGCTGCGCGCTTCAAAAGGCAATCCGGTGCGAACAACGAGAGCACCGACCCCCATAGGACCGCCCAGCTTGTGCCCGCCAAGAACCATCATATCTGCTCCAAGGCTTGCGAAATCCACCGGTACCTTGCCCGCCCCCTGCACGGCATCGCAGAGCAGGAACGCACCTGCCTTATGAGTGATCGAGGCCGCCTCCGCGACGGGCTGAATGACGCCCGTCTCGTTGTTTGCATACATCAGAGCAACAAGGGCGGGGGTATCCGCGGCCTCAAGCATCGTTTTCAACGCCGCGAGATCGGTGCGGCCTTCGCCATCGACCGGTATCAGCGACACGGCAAGTCCGCTCGCCTCCGCTGCCGAGAGAACGGCATCGTGCTCCACCGCGGAAACAAGGAGCCGCCTCACGCCGAGAGCCGCCTTCGCGGCGTGGACGGCCATCGCTGCCGCTTCCGTACCACCGCTGCTGAAAACCACCTCGGCGGGTTTTGCACTCACCAGCTCGCCGACCTCGCGCCTCGCCGTTTCGACAAGCGCGCGGGAAGCCCTGCCCTCGGTATGCACCGAGGAGGGATTGCCAAGGACATCCAACGCCTCGACCGCAGCCGTCCGCGCTTCGGGGCGCAGCGGTGTGGTGGCGTTATGGTCCATATAGGCGCGTCTGTTCGTCATCGCCTCAGCAGTCTCAATGATTGTCGAAAGCCGTCAGTCGGCGGCGTTTGCGGAGATCGTCGCTTCGGGCTGCGGGCGACTGTCAAAGCCGGTACGACCGGCAATGCGTCCTTCGATCACGTCTCCGAGCGAAACCGACCCCAGATAGAGCTGAATCTGATGGCTCAAGCCTTCCCAAAGATCATGCGTGATGCAGCGCCCAGAGGAAGGCAGACACCCTTTTGGCGACCCAAGCTCACAGCGCGTGGCCTTGATGGGCTCGTCCACGGCCAGAATGACATCAGAAATGCGTATCTCATCAGCCTCACGCGACAGCAGATAACCGCCACCCGGCCCGCGCACGCTCTTCACCAGATCGCCGCGCCGGAGCTTCGCGAAAAGCTGTTCCAGGTAAGAAAGCGAAATTTCCTGGCGGTCCGCAATCTCGGCAAGCGCCACGGGGTTGCCGCATGAATGACGCGCCAGATCGGCCATCGCCATTACGGCATAGCGCCCTTTGGTGGTGAGCTTCACGATCTGCTCCTTCATGACAGGGGCAAGGGCGGTCAAAAGCTTGCACAACCGGCCATCGCCTGTGTTAAGAACGTGCGCCCTAGGATACCGGTCGCTTCCCGCCTTTTCGCCAGAGCGGGCAGCAGGAATGGAACCGATTTCCAAAGGCTCGGCGCAAGGCCATATGATCTCCGAGCGCCACAGTCAACTATTTAACACCTCATGGCAGATTTTCCAGAGGAATCGGTGCCTTTTTGCGGATAATTTCTCCCATATATCTACTGGGAAATAGGCCGCACCCCCTGACACAGCGTAGCTTGAGACAGACCCAAACATGCCCGAAGTGATTTTTAATGGTCCGGCAGGCCGTATCGAAGGCCGCTATCACCATAGCAAGAAGGCCAATTCCCCCGTTGCACTCGTCCTGCATCCTCATCCGCAGTTCGGTGGCACGATGAACAACCCGGTCACCTATGCGCTGTTTCAGGCCTTCGTGAACCGCGGCTTCTCGGTGCTGCGCTTCAATTTCCGCGGCGTCGGACGCTCTCAGGGCAGCTTCGATTCCGGTATCGGCGAGTTGTCGGATGCGGCGGCGGCGCTGGACTGGCTGCAATCCCAGAATTCGGATGCCTCACAATGCTGGATTGGCGGCTTTTCGTTTGGCGCCTGGATTGCCATGCAGGTGCTGATGCGCCGGCCGGAGATCGAAGGCTTCATCTCGGTCGCCCCGCCCGCCAACATGTATGACTTTTCTTTCCTCGCGCCCTGCCCCTCTTCCGGCATCATCGTCAATGGCGGGATCGATCAGGTCGCCCCGCAGGCCGATGTGCTGAAGCTCGTGGAAAGGCTCAAGACTCAGAAAGGCATCACCATCGAGCATGCGACGGTGGACGGCGCCAACCACTTCTTCGAGAACAAGCTGGAACCGCTTCTCGCAACCGTCGGCACCTATCTCGACAAGCGCCTCGCAGACGGCCCGGAGAAGGGCTGACCACCTTTTCGCTAGTTTTCTTTTTCGGCCCGGTGGAGCTTTCCGCCGGGCATGGGTTCGGGTACGCCCGTCGTCGCGGGCAGGCTGAGCGGAAGGCCGCGAAGCGCGCGGACCGCCAGATAGGCGAAGGCCTCCGCTTCGACATCATCGCCCTTCCAGCCGAGGTCTTCTGCAGGAAGAACACCACCCTGCAGACGCTTGCTGAGCATCGCCATCAGCACTGGATTGTGACGTCCCCCACCGCAGACAATGAACCGCGACGGCACGCCTGGAACATGCGCGAGGCCGCGCGCAATGGCTTCTACCGTGAAAGCCGTGAGCGTTGCCGCTCCATCCGCCGGCGAAAGGTGCGCCACCGCCTCCGGCGAGAAGGAGAAACGGTCAAGCGATTTTGGGGGGGGCGCATCGAAGAAGGCATGGTTCATCAGCCGTTCGAGAACATCCATATCAGCCTCACCCGCGAGCGCGAGGGCGCCGTCGCGGTCGAGCGGTTCGCCGGTATGCGCCATCGCCCAATCGTCGATCAGGGCGTTGCCGGGGCCCGTGTCGAAGGCAATCAGTGAGCCGTCCGTGCCGACATAGGTGATGTTGCCGACACCGCCGATATTGATGATCGCAATCGGCTCCTGCACTCCGGCGCTCCGCGCAAGCGCCTGATGATAGAGCGGCACAAGCGGCGCGCCCTGCCCGCCCGCTGCGACATCGGCGCTGCGGAAATCATTTACGACATCAATGCCGGTCAGCCGCGCGAGTACGTCGCCAAGGCCGATTTGTACGGTGCGGCGGCGCTCCGGCTGGTGCAGCACGGTCTGGCCGTGAAAACCGACAACGGAGATATCCGCAGGCTTCAGCCCCGCCTGCGCCAGCAGCGTACGCACCGCAATGGCATTGGCGAGAGTCAGATGCCGTTCGGCTTCTGCCACCTCTTCTGGCATGGGCTGATCCGCCCCCCATGTCTTCGCCGCCTCCAGCGCCATGCTGAGCAGGAGCCGTTCTTCCGGCTTGTAGGGTACGGAGAGCGAAGCACCCGCTCGCACAACACCCTCGCCGTCGGTTTCGACGACTGCCGCGTCGATACCGTCCAGAGAGGTGCCGCTCATCAGCCCCAGGGCTCGAATCATGGGTCTTTATCCGTTTTTCCCTCAGCCAAAGCGTGATACACCAGCCGCGCTTTCAAGCCTACCGAAACCCCGAGCATTGAAGATGTCCAGCTACAAATCCGATTTCCTGCGTGAACTGGAAGCACGCGGCTTCATCCACCAGCTTTCCGATGCGGACAGCATTGATGAGGGCGCTGCAGAAAGGATGCTGACCGGGTATATCGGCTTCGACGCGACGGCGCCGAGCCTCCATGCAGGCAGTCTCGTCCAGATCATGTTGCTTCGCTGGCTTCAGAAAGCCGGGCACAAGCCCATTACGCTGATGGGCGGCGGCACAACGCGCATCGGTGATCCGAGCTTTCGCGACGATGCGCGGCCTCTGCTCACGGACGAGAAGATCGACGAGAACCTGGCGGGCATCAAAAAGGTTTTCGCACGGTTCCTGAATTTCGGCGAGGGCAAGACCGACGCTGTCATGGTGAACAATCGAGATTGGCTCGACGATCTTCAGTACATCGACTTCCTGCGCGACTACGGGCGCCATTTTTCAGTAAACCGGATGCTTTCCTTCGAGAGCGTGAAGATCCGGCTTGAGCGCGAGCAGAACCTCTCGTTCCTCGAATTCAATTACATGATCCTCCAAGCCTATGATTTCGTGGAACTGAACCGCAAATATGGCTGCAACCTCCAAATGGGCGGCTCTGATCAGTGGGGAAATATCGTCAACGGAATTGAGCTTGGCCGCCGCGTGGACGGCTCTACTCTGTTCGGCCTGACAAGCCCGCTCCTGACGACTTCCTCGGGCGCCAAGATGGGCAAGACGGCCTCCGGCGCCGTCTGGCTCAATGCCGAGATGCTTTCGCCCTACGACTACTGGCAATACTGGCGGAACACCGAAGATGCGGATGTCGGACGCTTCATGCGCCTCTTCACCGAACTGCCGCTTGACGAGATTGCACGCCTCGAAACACTCAAAGGCTCTGAGATCAACGAAGCAAAGAAGATACTCGCGACCGAAGCGACAGCCATGCTGCATGGCCGCGAGGAAGCCGAGAAGGCGGCCAATGCTGCCCGCACCGCTTTCGAGGAAGGCGCTTTCAGCGCTGACCTGCCGACCGTCGAAATCGAAGCGGACGCACTTGATGCCGGTATCGGTCTTCTTACTGCTCTCGTTCAGGCTGGGCTCTGCTCTTCGACGAGCGATGCGCGCCGCCAGATCAAGGGCGGGGCTGTGCGGGTCAACGACGCGCAGACCGGCGACGAGAAAACCGTTCTCTCCGGGGAGAACCTCACGAGCGATGGCGTCGTTAAACTTTCGCTGGGCAAGAAGAAGCATGTGCTTCTGAAACCCGCGAGCTAAAAAGAAGTCAGCCCTCTCCGCTTCCGGAGAGGGCTCTTCCTGAACGCTCCCTTATTCTTCTCATTCTTCTTCTTGTTGTTTGGCGTTCCGCGGCTATTGCCTGCCGCTTGTTCCATATTTCATTCGGCGGCAGTCGTCGCGCTGAGGATGGAAGATATGCTTGCCCTCCATCCAGAGCCGCGCCCAACGCCAATGGGAAAATCATATCTGCGGAGTTGAACTCCGCAATCTAAATTTGACAGAGAAGTCTAATTTTGCGGTGCAACAGAGGCCGGCTCGGCTTCGCTCCGAGGCGAAGCGGGGATTTCCGCTTCTTCTTCCGATGCCGCCGGCGTATCCGGTAACGAAGGCACAACCTTCGCGGGCGCCGACTTACCGGTTGGCGAAACCGGATTCTGCGGCTCGGGCGGCATGTTTTCTCCGAACTCGAAAATGCGGCGCAGGAAGCCGGGCGCAATTGCCGATAGCGGGTTCACCACCACAGTGGGGTCGTCAGTTTGTCCCCGCACGCTATAAGTAATGGCAAAGATCCCCTCGCCTTCGCGACCGACGATTATCGGGCCTATCACGGGGACGTTTCCAAGGAAGGAATTGATCGTGTATGCGGGAACGAGCGTTCCCTCCATGTCGATCTGGTCGCTAGCGCGGTCAATCTGGCCTTCCATCGTGAGGCCAATGGCCGGGCCGGACATCCGGGCATCATTCAGGCGAACACGGCTTTCCGTCATCGAGAATGGCACCTCAAGGCGCGTGAAGAGGATGCCGTCGCCGCGCAGCGTATCGCCAATGCCGGTCAGGGAGCCGACGGTCAGAATATTCGCAAGAACCGGTGCATCCACGATCCGGAAATCCTCGATCGTCAACGTGCCGCTCAGCGGCGAACCCGGCTTGCTGTCATCATAAACACCTTTCACATCAAGAATTCCGCCGTGGATGCTTCGCGTGAAATCGAGGCCCCGAAAGATCGCGCCGGCGTTACCCGACGTCATTTCCAGGTGACGCGCGCTCTCCCCGTCCCGCCCGACCTTGAAGCTGACCGGCTTTCCCTCTTCGCCGGTCGCCGTCACATCCATCGACCAGAGCGTATTTTCGACCTCAACCATATCCAGGCGGACATTGTTGAAGCTGGTGCCGTGGTTGCCCACCGCCGTGCCGATATCGGCGCGGAAGGCCGTGCGCCGCAGCGGGTCGGCGAGGGGCACATCTTCCAGCAAGATTGCCTCGCTCGTTTCACTCGCGCTTCCGGCCTCTTCCCGCATTCCCTCACCGCCGGAAAAGAGATTGCCGAGAGCGTGCCGCGCGTCGAAGCGCTGCCCGCGTATGCTCATTTCAAGCGCAGCGTTTTCGGCCGGACCGGCCTTGAAGCTGAAATCGTTGTCGGGACCAAGCTTTACCGTTGGAAAATCGGCAGCGATCAGGCGCCCACCGGTGCCAATGGTGAAATTGCCGCTGGCACTTATCCCCTCCCCGCTCAGCACGAAGTCGGACAGCCGATAACCGCCATCTTCCTGGATGAGCACATCGAAATTCGCCATCGCCGGCACCCCCGGTTCCTTGCGCCAGGATGCATCGTCGAGTTTCGCGACAGCATTCTTCAAATCCGCCTTCACCGAAGCCCGGTCGACGTTACTGCCATCGCCCATGATCGTCGCGTCGACCAGGGCAGGCCCGGAAACGAACTGGCTGAGTTTCAGCCCCATGGCGGAAAGGGCCTCGTCATCCACTTCACCGCGCAAACGGTAGACGGAACCGGGTGTAACTTCGGGACTGAAACTTTCTTTCCATTCGAGGTTCACGCTCGCCGCACCGTTGAGAACGATGGGCCCCGTCGCGGTGAGCCCGCTCCGGTTCACCGTCATGTCGAGCGTACCGGCCGTCAGCGAGAGATTCTCGCGGATGTTCGGTATCGAAGCGTTTTCGATATGCGCCTTACCCGAGAAGTCCACCTGCTCCATCTGCACGTGCTTCACGAGAGGCAGGGAAATCTCGCCCTCGAGAGACCCGCTTCCCCCTACTTGCGCGGGATCGATCCCGAAATCGCGGATGAAGTGCAGAGGTTCATGGTCGAGTACACCGAGCACATCCGCAGTGGCGCCGGACGCCTTGAAAAGGATATGCCCGGGCGCCCCCTTCCGGCTTAGCTCGTCATTGTAGAAATGGCCGTCGCCGATCGTGACGTCGCCCTTGCTCTCCTGGCGGATGACGGCGGATGGCACCCATGCATCAAAGCGATCACCCAGGACGCGACCGCGAGCCTGAACCTCCACCATCGGCGGCAAATCACCGAGATAATGCATGGTCTGGCCGGAGGCGGTGAACTCGAACCGGATATTTTCGTCGGACAAAGGGATATGGTCGGCGGCATCGGCAATCATGCCGCCCGCAAGGTCGATGTCGAAAGAGCCGCTATCGACCGTACCGCCCAAAAGATTTTTACCAACCCATTCGCGCGCTCCTTTTGCGAGGGGGAGCGGCCATATCGCCTTCAATGACTCGAAAGGCATGGGATCAATGCCGCCCTTGATCTTCACGAGGGGCGAACGATCAGCATTGGCGATCTGGCCCGCCAGGCGGATACCGCCACCGCCCGTACCGACAAAGAGTTCCTCGATATCCGCGCTCAAGGCATCGAAATCGATATCCGCCTTCAGCGTCGCCTTTTCGAGATCGACAGGTCCGACAAAGAAACCGGGAACCTCGGTATGAAACTTGTCCGCGACGAGAGCGACCCGCGCCGAGGAAATGTCAAACCCCTTGCGAACCCGGTAATCCACGGTACCGCCCAGCGATGCCTCGTGCGGGCCCGCCTTCACCACCAGCTTTTCGAGCTTCAACCGCTGCAACAATCCGTCGATGGTGACATCGCCCTCGGCGGCCTCAAGCGGGATGGTCGTATTCCAGGGCGCGGGAAGGTCGATCTCCCCGGCCCCAGCGCGGACTGCAAGGTGGCCAGAACGAAGCGCACCGTCCCGACCGATACGCAACTCGCCATCGGCAAAGAGCGGCGCATTGAAAATTCCATAGTCCGACAGCGAGGGTGCGGTGCGCGCCAGGGCGGCAGGCACGAGATCGGCGATGCTCGCCTCGATATTCGCTTCGTCGGCTCCAGCGGACAGTTCACCGTTCATTTCGAGTGTCGCCATCGTATCCCCGATGGCGACTTTCGCATGAAGAACGCCGGCAAGGCCGCCGCCGCCCTTGTAGATGATCAGGTTCGCGTCGGGCGCATCGAATGTAAGACCGTTTACTTCATCGACGAAGCGAAGCTCGGCATTACGTATGCCGAAGCGCGACAGGTAGCCGAGCGGCGAGGACGTGTCGCCTTCCGAGATAAGGGCTTCGAGCATTGGGCCGACAACGGATGGTGTATCGGGATCGGGGGCGTCGCCGTCGGATCCGGCCAACGCCAAAGTTATCCCCGTGCCAGGACGACGGAGAACGGTGGCGCGTACGCCGAACAGTTCCACACCTTTGGGTGCCAGGGTGCCACGGAGGAGCGCGGGCATGCTTACATCGAAGGCAACCTCCGGTACGCCGGCAACCCGGTTTCCGTCGGCACCAGTGAGACGCACATCGCGAAGCCGGAGCGAGAGTTCCCTGTCTTCAGCCGACCAGATGAGAACCGTATCCCCAATGTCGAGCCTTCCGCCCTGGAGCTCGGGGGCGGTTGCGTCCTCAATCATCTGGTTGAGAAGGGAAAGGGAGACGGGACCGGATGAAAGCTGCCATGCGAGAACGGCAAAAAGCGTGGCCGTCACGGCGACGGCGACACCCACCACTTCCAATAAAATCTTGCTACTACGACGGATCAAGAAAGGCTGCTGCTCCTCTCGCTTGCCACGCTATGAAAACCGCATAATTGAGGCGAAAGCGAGTCAGGAGGTTTTATCCCCTCCCCCCGGCGAAGTCTGCATTTTTGCCAGCAGGCACCCCGCATTTCGCAAGCGAGGCTTAACGCGCTGGCCAGACGAAAGGCGAACGACCATATTGAGCCGCCGCGGAGACGCGCGAGCAGATAAACGGCAACAAGGAGGCACGGAAATGGCGAAGGCAGCGACCCCCAAAAACCCAAAGACAGCAACGAAGGCCAAGCCCGCTGCCCGGAAGCCTGCCGCGAAAAAACCGGCAGCCAAGCCAAAAGCCAAGCCCGCCGATGCCGGCCTCCCGCAGGCGGACAGCAAGGCACCCGCCTTTTCCCTTCCCGCCGACGACGGCTCCACCGTTTCGCTGAAATCTCTCGCGGGGAAGAAGGCTGTTCTCTATTTCTACCCTAAGGACGATACCCCCGGTTGCACGACAGAAGGCATCGCATTCAGCGCGCTGAAGAAAAAGTTCGATGCGGCCAATACGGTCGTGCTCGGCATCTCGAAGGACACGATCGAGAAGCACTGCAAGTTTCGCGACAAGCACAACCTCACCGTCAGGCTGCTTTCGGACGAGGACGGCAAGATGCTCGAAGCCTATGGCGTCTGGGCCGAGAAGAGCCTCTATGGCCGCAAGTTCATGGGTATCAACCGCACCACTTTCCTGATCGACGAGAAAGGCGTGATCCGGCAGGTCTGGCCGAAGGTCAAGGTGAACGGTCATGCCGAAGAAGTGCTGACGGCGGCAAAGGGTATATAAGCTGCGATGAGGGAAACGGGATCTCTTGCGCAAGCCGCGCGCGACGTCCTGCTTTGCGGCGATGCGCGCGGAAAAGCGGCACTGGCGCGCGAGGTTGCCGCGAAATGGCGGGCGGGCAGCCTCGAAGCCGACGGCGCCGCGGCAATGCCGGAACGGCCGAACCGGCCTGAAAAGCCGGAACTTCTTCTTCCCCGCGACATGCCGCGCCGCAGCTTCAAGGGCGAACGGGGCCGCATTGCCCTTCTCCATTCAATTGCACATATCGAACTCAACGCGATCGACCTCGCCTTTGACATGGCGGGCCGGTTCCAGCAACCGGACCTGCCGCGCTCGTTCTTCGACGACTGGATCGGCGTCGGCGACGACGAGGCACGTCACTTCACGATGCTCGATGAGCGGCTCGCCGCCTTTGGCGCATGCTATGGCGACCTGCCTGCCCATGACGGGCTGTGGCAGGCAGCCGAGGAGACGGCTCATGATCTGCTCGCACGCCTGGCGGTCGTGCCGATGGTGCTTGAAGCGCGGGGCCTCGATGTTACCCCCGCCATGATCGAACGGCTCACCCGGGCCGGGGACAAGGCAAGCGCGGACGTGCTCGATACGATCTACACGGAAGAACAACGCCATGTCGCTGCAGGGGCGCACTGGTTCCACCATGTCTGCACGGCCCGCGACATCGAGCCCCGGCAAACCTTTCATGCGCTTGTGAAGCAGCACTTCCGCGGCGCGCTGAAACCGCCCTTCAATGCGCAGGCACGCAGCTCAGCGGGACTCGAGCCCGACTTCTACGAGCCCTTGGCAGGATGAAGCCGATTTCGTTGGCAGAGCCTTTTTCTGCAATATGGTGAATTCAAATTAACCATTAACATCAAAACTCTACGGGCGTATGTTGTCAGCCTGTGCCAAATTGGGGTGGAATAGGCACATAACAATGGGGATCAAGGGGCATTGAGGGGCATGCACCAGCGGCAGGGTTGGGCCGATAAACTTCGCAATTTCTTGCGCCATATGTACGTGGAGCGGCAGATCTATATCCGCAGCCATGGCCATGTGCAGTTCATTTCGTTGTCGCCGCTCACGCAGACCGCGTTTGCGGCGATTGCATTCGCGTTCCTGAGCTGGATCGCCTTCGCATCGGTGAACGTGGTCTTCAAGGAACAGATCATCGCGTCCAAGGACCGGCGCTACGTCAAGATGCAGGGCGCCTATGAGGAGCGTCTGGCGCAGCTTCAGGGCGCCTATGACGAGTTGAACGGACAGCTGGTCATCACCGAAGAGCGCTTCCTGGCGACGACACATCAGCTTGAGGAAAAGCACAAGCAGCTCGCCACGCTGATGAGCCAGCGCCAGACCGCGAGCTCCCAGCTCGACACGATGCGCCGCCGCTACGCCGCCACCGTGTCCGGCGCGACCACGGCGGGAGACGAAGGCAATACGGTTCTGATGCGGGTGGACGGCGCCACGGAGGGCCCTGACATCGCCCATATCACAGCCCGTCCAGAGCGCACCGCCGACCTCGAGCCGTTTGTCATAGACAGCGGCGAAGGCATTGATTTTGCTGGCCTTGCAGGGAGCGCAGGGGCCGACAACTCGATCGTTTCCACAATCGATACACGGCTTGCCCAGCTTGACACAGCGCAGCAGAGCCTCATCAACAATGTGGAAGAGGTGACTGACAGGCGGGTGCGCGAGCTGAAATCCATCATCAGCATGACCAAGGTGGTGAACCCCGAGGAGATGCTGGAGCGGACGGCGGAGAATGGCGGCGACGCCCAGGGCGGCCCCTTCATCGACCTTGCCGATATCGACGCGCTGGCTGGCGGCGGCGACGAAAGCGCCTTCGCAAAACAGCTTTTCAGGATAAGCCAAAACCTCAAGAAAATGGCCGATCTTGAGGATTCCATTGCGAGAATGCCGTTGGCCTCACCGCTGGTGAGCTACCGCAAGACAAGCAGCTACGGCTCCCGCCGCGATCCCTTCAACGGGCGCATGGCATTCCATTCCGGCGAGGACATGGCGGCCTATTACGGAGCGACAATCTATGCGCCTGCGACAGGCGTCGTGACCTATGCGGGCTGGAAGGGCGGCTATGGCCGGATCGTCGAAATCGACCATGGCAATGGCTTCCGCACCCGTTACGGCCATCTTGGCAAGATCTCGGTCAAGGCTGGCCAGGAAATTGCATTCCGTGAAGTCCTAGGCAAAGTCGGGTCCTCTGGCCGCAGCAGCGGGCCCCATCTTCACTACGAGGTCTGGTTCGACGGTATCGTTCGCAACCCCTCCAAGTTCATCGAGGCAGGGCATTATGTTTTCGCGAAGCAAGGATAAAGACACCGACACCAAGGCGGCCGCACCCGCCCCCGCGGCCCCCGCAAGCGGGTCAGCCGGCAGGCGGCCCAATGTGCGCACCGCGCCGTCGATCATCTCGAACGACCTGGTGGTGCATGGCAATCTGACGGCCACCGGCGACATCCAGGTCGATGGCACGGTGGAAGGAGATATCCGCAGCCAGTCGCTGACAATTGGCGAAAAAGCGTCGATTTCCGGCGAAGTGGTTGCCGACGACATCGTGATCCGCGGCCGCGTGGTCGGCACGATCCGGGGACGGCGCGTTCAGCTCGCCTCGACCTGCCATGTCGAAGGCGACATTCTGCATGAGGCGCTGGCCGTGGAAACGGGCGCGTTCTTCGAAGGTGCCTGCCGCCATTCGGACGACCCGATCAGCCAGCAGTCGAGCTCGACCGCCCGCACATCGCCCACACCGCGGCCCGCAGCGCCCGCCTCCACGGCGAGCAGCAACGGCCTCGGCTCCACGCCCCGCCCCGCCGCCGGCAATGACAGCCCGGTGGTCGTGAACGATGGCGGCGTGGTGGTGAAGCGGCCCGCCGCGCAGTAAAGCCGACGAAATTCGAGGGGAAAACGAGGCCGGGGACGCATGTCTCCGGCCTCTTTCGTTGCCCGCGCGGAAAGTGGCAGAAACCTTGGGGTTTTCACGATCCGCCCGCCGACTGTCATCGAAACGTCATCAAACCGTCATATTGGGCGGACTTATCCCCGCGCCGGGGATATCCCGGCCGGCGCGCGCGACACGCCCTGCCCGTGGAAGAGACGTGTCCCGCGACGGGAGAGGTACGCTTCAGCGTATATCGAGGCGGGACCGGAAATGTGCCGGAACGGCACAGGCGATTAAGCACAAACGGGAGGCCGAAAAGGAGATGCGTCCAGAGCGCGAACGGGTGCGGAGCGATTTCGGCGGCCGGGGGAAATAAAAAAGTAATCCCCGCGTCCCCAAGCCCTGCGTCAAACCCTGCCCCAAGCCCTGACCTAGTCGATATCCTCGACGGCTTCCGTGCCGCCCTTCACGCGCGCGGCGAGCGACGCGGCCATGAACCTGTCGAGGTCGCCGCCAAGGACGCCTTCCGTGTCGGAGGTCTCGACGCCGGTGCGCAGGTCCTTCACCATCTGATAGGGCTGAAGGACATAGGAGCGGATCTGGTGGCCCCAGCCGATCTCCGTCTTGCTGGCGGCTTCGGCATTGGCCACCTCCTCGCGCTTCTGCAGCTCGGCTTCATAGAGACGCGCGCGCAACATGTCCCAGGCGGTGGCGCGGTTCTTGTGCTGCGAACGCTCGTTCTGACAGGAGACGACAATGCCGGTCGGGATGTGGGTGATGCGGACCGCGCTGTCCGTCGTGTTGACGTGCTGGCCGCCCGCACCGGAGGCCCGATAGGTATCGATGCGGCAATCGCTCTCGTTCACATCAATGTCGATCTTGTCGTCGACCACCGGATAGACCCAGACGGAGGAGAAGCTGGTGTGGCGGCGCGCGGCGCTGTCATAGGGCGAGATACGCACGAGCCGGTGAACGCCGGACTCCGTCTTCAGCCAGCCAAAGGCATTGTGGCCCTTGACGAGAATGGTGGCCGACTTGATGCCCGCCTCTTCGCCGTCATGGCGCTCCATCAGCTCGACCTTGAAGCCGCGGCGCTCCGCCCAGCGCGTATACATGCGCAACAGCATCTGCGCCCAGTCCTGGCTTTCCGTGCCGCCCGCGCCCGCATGGACTTCGACATAGGTGTCGTTGGCATCGGCCTCGCCGGAGAGCAGCGTCTCGATCTCGGCCTCGCCCGCCTCATCACGCGCGGCCTTGAGCGCGACCTCGGCTTCGGCGACGATGGCGTCGTCGCCCTCGGCCTCGCCCATTTCGATCAGTTCGAGATTGTCGTTGAGGGCGGCTTCGAGCTTGCGATAGCGGTTGATCGATTCTTCCAGCCGCGTGCGCTCGCGCATCAGGCCCTGGGCCTCTTCGGGATCGTTCCAGAAGTCGGGGTCTTCGGCTTTCGCCGTCAGCTCATCGAAACGTCTAAGGGCAGCATCCCAGTCAAAGATGCCTCCTCAGCAGCGCGAGCGACTGCTTGATTTCGTCGGCGAGGGTCTGCGTCTCGGCGCGCATGGCGTGAACTCTTCCCGGTATTTCGTGTCTCGGGCCGGATTCGGCCCGTTCGCTGGCGCGGAAAATAGGGGGGATGGGGGGAGGTGTAAAGGTGGACGCTATCAAACCTCGCTGTCGTCCTCTCCAATTCACTCACGATATGCTCGTCTGCGAAGCGCACTTCGAGCGAAAAACACCGACAAGCGGACCCGAGGCACATTCATTATTGTTTTTGATACTCATACCGCTAGCATTGATTTTCCAATTGCCGGGGGGCCACCAATGAAATTCCGAAGCTTACGAGCGCTTATTCTTTTTTTGTCACTTTTTTCTCTGACTGCCTGCGAAACTACGGGGTCCAATCAGTCACTGGGTACAGCGCTTGGCGGGCTCGCTGGCGGCGTTCTGGGAAACATCGCTTCCGATGACAACAAGGCCCTGTGGACGGTTGTCGGGGCGGCCGCCGGTGCCTTTGTCGGAAACCAGATCGGTCGATATCTCGACGACCAAGATCGCGAGAAAATGGCCCAATCAACTCAGCACGCGCTGAACAACGGAAAATCGCAAAGCTGGTCCAGTCCCGACAATGGCACCGCCGGTCGAGCAACAGTCGTCTCATCACAGACCCGCACAGAACAAGTGGCTGTACCGGTCCTGAAAGAAAAGGTGAAGAATGTCCCTCCCCTTTCGTTTGAGGAGGGCGGTGTTTTTCGCGCGAAAAAGAGCGCGAACGTCCGCGGAGGCCCCGGAACCGACTATGTACTCGTAGGGTCCGTTGAAGCCGGCGAATCCGTCAGCGTAATCGGCAAGGTAAAGCACGAGCCCTGGTTTATGATTGGCAAATCCGGTGTGGGTAGCGGATTTATATATGCACCTCTCGTCACCAAGGATACGGAAGCACCTTCGCAAGCAGCCGCAGCACAAATTGCCAAAGCCGACATCGTCACGCACGAGGCGACCGTCGAAACCCTGTGCCGGACCGTTGAACAGTCGGTGACAGCAAAGGATGGCACACAACACATCGAAACCGTGACAGCGTGCAAGGGACCGAACGGCTGGCAACCAGCAGCATAGGTATAACAATGAGCAGGCGGCATTGGCTTACGGGTATCCTCTGGGGCTCCCTCGTGAGTTCCCTTATCTCCTCCCCGGGTTTCGCGCGACCGCTCGGCGCGGACGGAGAAACGACTTTCTCTGTTCCGGACAGCTTTTCCTGCAGCGATAAAGTGGCAGTCACCGTCGATACGCCGGACAAGACGCTTTTCGACGGCGATCGCACCAGACTTCAAACGCAGATCGGTCTGATCAGGGCGGCGCTTGGATTCGAATGTCCTTCCGTGAATACGATCGAAATCAGCGGAAGAGTGCGCGACAACGAAGTCTTTCGCGGGAAAGCGGCGGCAGCCGACGGCTGGATTCTTCAAGCCACGAAGACGCGGGACGAGGCAGCACTGGAGTACGCGCAACAAGCAATCAAGGACATAGAAGCCGAAGGCTCCAGCTATAAAGACGCTGATCGCGTCTTTAAGACCGGACAGGCTTACGCTCACTATGCCGACAAGGAACGGTCCGACCTTGCCGATTCTATCATGCGGGCAACGAACCAGCGCGTGGAGCAGCTGCTTCGATCTTCATTCGCAGAATATGAAACTGCACTCACCAAACGCCCATTCACAATAGCCAACATCGAAGTGGCAAACGCTGAACTTGACCTCTTCAAATCCAGCGCCGGGACGTTTTCCGGCTACGAACCATATATCGGCGCTGCTTCATCCTATCTCGCGAAAGCCGATAAGACCCGGTGCGACGAGACGCTCGACAAGGCGGGTATTTCGGAAAGCAGCGCGGAAGATTTCGTTCTCGTCGGAAACGAAGCAATACCTCTGGCGAGTTTTGTCTGCCGCGCCGCCGATCGAGGAAACCAGATAATCTCGTTCGACCGAACCTGGTCTTTCGTCACCTATGAGATGAACTTCAAGACGAATGGGGGGGCTTATCAGACCGCAAGACTCCGTAACGCGGACGTTCTTCCCGGTACCGAAGCACTCGTGGGCTACGAACTCGGAGACTCCACGTCGCTAAACCCAATTTCGATCGAACAATGGGCTGCCTATGCAAACAACCTGCTTTCCTCCAAGTCTGTGGGAAAATGGTCGCAACAATCCTCCATAGACGTTTCAACGGCGGCGACACCCTCTATGCCAACGGAAACGCAGGAGCTACAGGCCAGGACCAGTATCGATTTCGATCAGTTCACCGCGCCAGATCTCATGAAAGCATTCCATGAGCGGGACACGGTTGGATATGTGGAGTCGCCGCTAAACCCGCTTGCCTATATCTCGGGTGCGAACGAAGCACTGAATGATGAGTCGACGCTTTTTCTCGTCGAGAATCCAAAGAAATTCATAAGAGAGCTGTCTCCCAATCTCAATGCGGACATCGGTCGTATCATTAGCACAAATAACCGCATCATCGGCCAGGCAACGAACGCCGGCGGTAACATGATGTGGAACATGTTGAAGGCGATGGGAGATACGCGACGGGCAGGCGGCTCTGTTTCCGACGAAATCGCAGCAATAAACAGATCTGTTTACGGCGACCAGCCGACGGAGAGTCGTAGCGGCGACATCTACGGCACATCATTAAATGGAGCCAAGCAGTGGGGCCGGAAGGACGGCCGTTCGCTCGCTCTTCTTTTCGACGAAAATCCAGAAGATTTTCGAAAGATATATCAAGGCATGCAGCACTTTGTGTATGAGGAAGTGCGGTAGGCGCGAGAATTTCAGGCGTTCGCCGGGGTGACACCTGTGAGGGTGATTGGCGTCAGAGAAATTACTGCCCAGCGGAGGAGTCTTTGGAGGACGGCGCGTTCCGCGCCTACTGGATTGCCGGATCGAGGCGCTATGCGCCGGTCCGGCAATGACATTTTGGAAGAAAGACGTGGATGGCCCGCATGAAGCGGGCCATGACGTTTCTGGCGGAAGACTAGATAGCCTGCCCCGCCGCGTGGCCAGAGGCCCAGGCCCATTGGAAGTTGAAGCCGCCGAGGTGGCCGGTGACGTCGACGACCTCGCCGATGAAATAGAGGCCGGGCACATCGCGGGCTTCCATTGTTTTCGATGAGAGCTGTTTCGTGTCGACGCCGCCTGCTGTGACTTCCGCCGTGCGGAAGCCTTCCGTGCCCGAAGGTTTGACGCGCCAGCCATTGACCTGCTCGGCGAGCGCACGAAGGCGCTTGTCGGAGAGGTCCGCGAGGCGGCCCTCGACTTCCGTCATTTCGCAAAGGCGCTCGGCAAGGCTTTTCGGCAGCAGGCGCGAAAGCGCCGTCACCACATCCTGTTTCGGCTGGTTCACGCGCGCCTCGCGAAGCAAGGCGAAGACGTCATGGCCCGGCGCGAGGTTCACGACGATCTCGTCACCCTCTTTCCAGTATGACGAGATTTGCAGGATGGCGGGCCCGGAGAGGCCGCGATGGGTGAAGAGCAGCGCCTCGGCAAAGCGCGTCTTGCCGCAGGCGGTTACCGCATCGACGGAGACGCCGGAGAGGCCGTCGAGCTGTTCGCGCAGCTCCGGCCCGAAGGTGAAGGGTACGAGCGCGGCGCGCGTCGGCAGGACGGGAAGCCCGAACTGGCGCGCGAGATCGTAGCCGAAACCCGTCGCGCCCATTTTGGGGATCGACTTGCCGCCCGTCGCGACGACAAGGGAGGCGGCTTCAAAACGGCCCTTCGAGGTTTCCAGCGTGAAACCGCTCTCGCTTTTCGAGACGGATTTCACTTCCGTTTCGAGCGCGAGGGTGACGCCGCCCTTCTCACATTCGGCCAGCAGCATGTCGATGATCTGTTGAGACGAGCCATCGCAGAACAACTGTCCGAGCGTCTTCTCGTGCCATTGGATGCCATGACGCTCCACCAGCGCGATGAAGGCCGAGGGCTGGAAGCCCGCCAGCGCGGAGAGGCAGAAGCGCGGATTATCCGAGAGGAAGTTTTTCCCGCTCGTGTGGATGTTGGTGAAGTTGCAGCGGCCGCCGCCGGAGATGCGGATTTTCTCGCCCGGCTTTTTGGCATGGTCGATGACGAGGACACGGCGCCCTCGCCTGCCCGCCGTCAGCGCGCAGAAAAGACCAGCGCCGCCCGCGCCAATGATGATGGCATCGTATGTCAGTAGAGACCGCCGGTGCCGGAGCCGATTTCACCGCCGGAGGAATAGCCGCCGCTGGAACGGTCCGGCTCTTCGCCGCCAGCGCCAGGAATCCTGTCCGTCGGGACGCCGCCATCGGGAACGGAACCGCGATCCGCACCATCCGTACCCGGACGGATGAAGGGATTGTCCTGCGGCTGTGTCTCTCCATTATCGCTGGCGGCACCGGGTGCCAGCGGATCTCCATCCGGCGCGCCGGAAAGGTCCATACCGTCATGATCTTCCGGCCTGAGCGGCGCACCGCCATCAAGCACGGCGCCTTCCACCGGGACGGCATCGTCCGTGCCAGGGCTGTAGATATCCGCGGGGTCCGGCACATTGCCGAATAGGCCGACGGAGGGCGCGGTGACTTCAACGCGCGGCTCGGTGCCTTCCTTGAAGGCTTCGAGGATGATGCCGGCCCCTTCGCCATTGGCGAGCCGGCCCGTCTTGTGATTGACCTTCACCAGCGTGATGCCCGGCGGCACGCGGAAGGGAATGGCGGGCTTGCCGCCGACCGCATCCTTCATGATCGCGGCGAAGACGGGCGCGGCAGCGCGGCCGCCCGTTTCGGCGCGGCCAAGCGGCAGAGGATCGTCGAAGCCGACAAAGACGCCCGCAGCGAGATTGGGCGAGAAGCCGACGAACCAGGCATCGCGATTGTCATTGGTGGTGCCGGTCTTGCCCGCAAGCGGCACGCCGACAGCCTTTGCCGCGGAGCCCGTGCCGCGCTGCACGACGCCTTCTAGCATGGAGACCATCTGATAGGCGGTCTGCGGATTTTCGACCTGTTCGCGATTATCCGGCAGTTCGGGCGGCATGACCTCGCCGCCCTTCGCGCGTTCCTTCGCCTCTTCCCAGCTTTCATTGCAGGCCGGGCAGTCGCGGTCGTCCTTCTTGTAGATGGTGCGGCCGAAACGATCCTGCACGCGGTCGATCAGCGTCGGCGTCACGCGTTTGCCGCCATTGTCCAGAATGCTGTAGGCGCCGACGATGCGCATGAGCGTGGTCTCGCCCGCGCCAAGCGCCATCGACAAGACGGGCGGCATGTCGTCGGTGATGCCGAAGCGGCGCGCATAATTCGAGACGGTCTGCGGGCCGACATATTGCGCGAGGCGCACGGTCATCAGGTTGCGCGAATGCTCGATGCCGAAGCGCAGCGTCGAGGGGCCGTTGAAATTCTTTTCGTAGTTTTCCGGCTTCCAGAGACCAAGGTCGCCGCCCTGATCGAGCACGAAGGGTGCATCGAGAACGAGGCTCGAGGGCGTGAAGCCCTTGTCGAGTGCGGCGGCATAGACGAAGGGCTTGAAGGCGGAACCGGGCTGGCGGAGCGCCTGAACCGCACGATTGAACTCGCTGAGGCCGAAGCTGAAGCCGCCCTGCATGGCGAGGACGCGGCCCGTATGCGGGTCCATCGCAAGGGCGGAACCGTTCACTTCCGGCACCTGCATCAGCGCATAGTGGACGGGGTCTTTCTTCTTGTCCTCAAAAACGGGCGCGACCCAGACGACATCGCCGACGGCGACGACATCGGAGGGCGATTTCACCTCCGGGCCGAGATAGATGCGGTTCACGGTTTCGCGCGCCCATGTCATCGCGGAGAGCGGAATGCGCGCCTTCTCGATCTCCGTCGAGAAGCTGGCATCTTCTAGCCGCTGCGGGCGAAGGCCGACGGTGACGCCATCCGCCTCCACCTCAAGCACGGTGGCGAGCGTCCAGGGTTCGAGATCGGCGGGCACTGTCATGGCGGCAAGCGCCTGCTGCCAGTTCTCGCCGGGCTGGAGCTGCTTCACGGGCCCGCGCCAGCCGTGGCGGCGGTCATAGGCGATGAGGCCGGCGCGGAGTTCGCGCGAGACCGTCTCCTGAAGTTTCGTGTCGATGGTGGTACGCACCGACAGGCCGCCCTCATAGAGCTTTTCCTCGCCATACATCCCGATGAGTTCGCGGCGAACCTGCTCGACGAAATAGGAGGCATCGCGGATCTGCACACCGCGACGGCGCAGCGAGACCTCGAGATCGGCGGCACGGGCTTCCGCGGCTTCATAATTCGTGATGAAGCGCTCTTCCTCCATGCGCGAAATCACCCAGTTGCGCCGCGCGAGCGCACGTTCGCGATGGCGATAGGGATGGTAGTTGTTCGGGCCCTTGGGAAGCGTCGCGAGATAGGCGGCCTCGGCGACGGTGAGTTCGTCGAGCGGCTTGCCGAAATAGTTGAGCGCGGCGGCAGCGACACCATAGGAGCCGATGCCGAGATAAATCTCGTTGAGATAGAGTTCGAGAATCCGGTCCTTCGAGAAAGCCTGTTCGAGGCGGATCGCGATCAGCGCCTCTTTCAGCTTGCGGTCGAGGGTGACGTCGGAGGAGAGCAGGAAGTTCTTCGCGACCTGCTGGGTGATGGTGGAGGCGCCGACAAGGCGGCGGTCCTGCATGATATTCACGACATTGTCGAGAACGGCGCGGACGATGCCCATCGCATCGACGCCGCCGTGGCTGTAGAAATTCTTGTCTTCCGCGGCGAGGAAAGCGTCGACCAGCCGGGGCGGAATGGCGCTGATCGGCACGTAGAGACGGCGCTCGCGCGCGAACTCGCCGATGAGCTCGCCGTCGCCCGCATGGACGCGGGTCATGACCGGGGGCTCGTAATTGGCAAGTTTGGTGTAGTCCGGCAGATCCTCATTGAGGCGCCAGATCATGTAGCCGCCCGCCATCAGACCGCCAAAGAGCAGCACCAGAAAGACGGCCGCAATTATCGAAAGAATTCTCAGCATCGGGCGTCCTGCCCCCACACGATCAATAGTCTTGCCAATAGTCTTGCCAACATCCCTGCCCCGCACTGCTTGCTAGGCAGTAATTATGGCATGCACAAGGCTGCGAAACGACTTCGCTCACCCGGCATATTTACCGGGATACATATAAAGCGCGCTTTTACCAAGAAAGCGTTGCGGCGGAATTACGAAATGGAGAGGCAGGGGCGCAATTCAGGCCTTCGGCTTCCAGTTGGGGCCTTCGGCTTTTAGTTGGGGCCTTCGGCCAGGCGATCGCCGAAATAGCGGTCGATGGAGCGCGACAGCGTCTTCGCCATTGTGGCGCGCCATGCAGGCGAGGTGAGCTGCTTCTCGTCTTCGGGATTCGTCAGGAAGCCAAGCTCGATCAGCACCGAGGGCACATCCGGCGCCTTCAGCACCACGAAGCCCGCAAAACGGTGGGCCGGATCGAGGGTGCGCGTCTTCTGGCTTGCGTAATCGACGACCGTCCTGGCGAAACGCGAGGAATAGTTCTTGGTTTCGCGCTGGGCGAGGTCGATCAGGATGCCGGTCACTTCCGGGCTTTCGCCTTCGAGATCGAGACCGGCGATCACGTCCGACTGGTTTTCCTTGCGGGCGAGCGCGGCGGCTTCCTTGTCCGACGATGTTTCGGAGAGCGTGTAGATCGACATGCCGCGGACAGAGGACTTCTGGAGCGCGTCGGCATGAACCGAGATGAAGAGGTCCGCCTTGTGACGCCGCGCAATCGCCACGCGCTCGCGCAGCGGAATGAAGATGTCGCTTTCGCGGGTCAGGTGGACTTCGTAGCGGCCCGAGGCGCGCAGTTCATCGCCGAGCTGCTTGGCAAAAGCGAGGACCACTTCTTTTTCCTGAACGCCGGAGCGGCCATGCGTACCGGGATCGACGCCACCATGCCCGGCATCGATGACCACCACGCGGCGGCGGTCGAGACGCTCGGCGGGCGGGCTGACCGGCACCGCGGCGATATTCGCGAGGGCGGGAGCGGCGGGCTCGGCACTCGCGGGCAGGCCGGCCTTGGCATTGAAGCTCGCAAGGTCGGTCGGGGCGAGGTCGAGCACGATGCGGCGCCCGAAGCCCGCCTGCGGATCGAGCACGAAGTCGCGCGAAATATCGACCGGCTGGGCCGCATCGAGAACGACGCGATAGGTATCCGCCTCGAAGCGGCCATAGCGGTAGCCGGAGACGAAGCCCTTGTGTTTGTCGGCCGGCTCTTCGAGCAGGCGGAAAGGAATGCCCTTCACGTCGATGACGACGCGATAGGGGTCCGAGAGAGTGAAGACGGTGTAGTCGGCGGGGACATCGCCGGAAATTTCCATGACGAAGCGGGTCTGGGCGCCGTGGTCGCCGATGCGGATGGAGGTGACGGCAGGCCCGCCCTGCTCCACTGCATCGCCGGCAGGCGCGAGCGGCACAGCCGTATCGCTGCCCAGGGCGCCGGTCGAAAGCGCGTCGCTTTCCTGCTGGACCGGATTATCCTGCTGAATGGAGGCTTCGCGGAGCTCTTTTGCGAGAAAATCGGCGAGTTCGTCGGCGGAAGCGGGAGCGGCCATACCGGCGATGAGGCACAAGGCGGCAATCAGGCCGAAACCCGCCATCCTTACGCGCCCTGTCCGCCGGTGAAATTTCATATCCGCCGCCTCGTCCCTCGCGACCCGCCCGATCTGCCACCAAAAACCGCGGTTTCCGAACGGCCCGGCCCGGGCCCGGGAGAACGCCACTAAAGCGGAGCCCCTGCCCCGCCGACGCCCGCCATATACTGTTCGGAGGCGGTAATGGAGGTGCCAAACGAAGCACCCAAATCAGTAATGCACTGAGATTACTTCAAAAATCGTTACCTCGCCAAAAATTTACGAAGTTTCAATGGGTAGAATGGTTAATAACAGGACAAACAGGCCCATGCCGTATCGCTTGCCAAATCAGAGCCGTAAACGGTAAAACCTGTCACTGCCGGATGAACACCCCCTCAAACGGGTATCCGGTCCGCCGCGACGGACTTCCATGTCCCGGGCGGCTCCAGGAATTCGGGCAACCGTAGCGCGCCGGCGTGACACCCCTACAAGGGCGATACCGGAAGCGGACCGCGCGGGCCCGGCGTTTTCCAGCAAAGGCGCTGTCCTGACAAGGGCGCCGCCCGGTAATCGCCAAAGCGCGCATTCGGAAAAGTTACTCGCTCGTCCCGCCCGGCCATATTGCCCGGCAGAGGGGAGCCCGCCGGCACCCGGCGCCTTGATGGGTGCACCACAAAGGTAGAGATGCACGACGCAGTCAGACAGCACACCGGCCGGCCGATCTCGCGGGAATTTTCCGCGAAGGGTTTCGGAACGGCTGTGCGTCCGGTCGCGCGGCGCTTCCTCGCCCATTCATCACTTTCATTTCAGACCCAGTCCCCATCCGCCGCGGCGCGCCTTAACGGTGCCGGCACGACGACAAGGACTCAAACAAGCGGCGCACCCGCGCGAACGCCCGCACGCATGACCATGCGGCGGCCCTCGTGCGTCGGATTGCGCCACGGAGACGTTCCATATGGGAAAGAAGATGCTTATCGATGCGGCCCACCCCGAGGAAACCCGGGTGGTGGTCGTAAACGGCAATCGCGTTGAAGAGTTCGATTTCGAGTCAGAAAACAGGAAACAGCTTCGAGGAAATATCTATCTAGCCAAGGTGACGCGCGTGGAGCCCTCGCTCCAGGCAGCCTTCGTCGAATATGGCGGTAACAGGCACGGTTTCCTCGCTTTCAGCGAAATCCATCCCGACTACTACCAGATCCCGGTGGCCGACCGCGAAGCCCTGCTGCAACAGCAGGCCGATGAAGCGCGCCGCGAGGACGAGGAAGACGACGAGGAAGACAACGCGCCCGAGGCGGAAGCCAGGGAAGAAAAGGCCGGGTCCGACGACGAACACGACGAGGACGACGACAACGCCACTCCCGACGCCTCTTCGGACGCGGGCGAAACGGAATCGGTCCGCTCCGATGAAACGATCGAGAGCGTCGGCGCCGAAGACGCGATGGAAGAAGCCGCGCCGCGCAAGCAGCGCAACAACTATCGCTCCTACAAGATTCAGGAAGTCATCAAGCGCCGGCAGATCCTGCTGGTGCAGGTCGTGAAGGAAGAGCGCGGCAACAAGGGGGCGGCGCTCACCACCTATCTCTCGCTCGCCGGACGCTACTGTGTACTGATGCCGAACACGGCACGGGGCGGCGGCATCTCGCGCAAGATCACGGTGGCCGCCGACCGCAAGAAGCTGAAGAACATCGCCGAGTCGCTCGATGTGCCGGAAGGCATGGGCCTCATCGTCCGCACGGCAGGCGCGAAGCGCACCAAGGCGGAGATCAAGCGCGACTACGAATATCTGTTGCGCATGTGGGAAAGCGTGCGCGAGCTGACGCTCAAGTCGACGGCGCCGAGCCTCGTCTATGAGGAAGGCAGCCTGATCAAGCGCTCGATCCGCGACCTCTACGACAAGGATATCGACGCCATCCAGATCGAGGGCGACGAAGGCTACAAGGAAGCGAAGAACTTCATGCGCATGCTCATGCCGAGCCATGCGAAGAATGTTCAGCCCTACAAGGAAACGCAGCCGCTCTTCCAGAAGCAGCAGGTCGAGCAGCAGCTCGACGCGATGCTGAACCCGACCGTCACACTGAAGTCGGGCGGCTATATCGTCATCAATCCGACGGAAGCGCTCGTTTCCATCGACGTGAACTCGGGCCGCTCCACCAAGGAGCGCAATATCGAGCAGACGGCGCTGAAGACGAATCTCGAAGCGGCGGAAGAGATCACGCGGCAAATGCGCCTGCGCGACCTCGCGGGCCTCATCGTGATCGATTTCATCGACATGGACGAGAACCGCAACAACCGTGCGGTCGAACGCAAGCTCAAGGATTGCCTGAAGACGGACCGGGCGCGCATCCAGGTCGGCCGGATCAGCCATTTCGGCCTTCTCGAAATGTCGCGCCAGCGCATGCGGTCCGGCGTGCTTGAAGGTTCGACGGTCATCTGCCCGCATTGCTCGGGCACGGGGCTCGTACGCTCCGTCGAGTCGATGGCGCTGCATGTGCTGCGCAGCGTCGAGGCGGAAGCGATCAAGGGCCGTGCCACCGCCTTCACCGTGAAGGTGCCTGCCGAAGTCGCGATCTATATTCTGAACCAGAAGCGCGCGAATCTTCTCGATGTGGAAGAGCGCTACGGCGCTTCCGTCTTCATCGAGGCGGATGCGACGCTGGCCGGTTCGGAGCACAAGATCGAGACCGCGGAAGCGCGCGCGCTGACGCGCACGAGGCCGGCGCAGGGCGCGATCAACATCGAGAGCGGCTACACCGAGGAAGATGAGCCCGCCGTCACCGAAACGGCGCCCGACGAGGACGAGGCGGACGAGACGAATGCCGATGCCGAAGCGGGCGACGGCAAGGACGACGGACAGCGCCGCCGCAAGCGCCGCCGCCGCAAGCGCCGTCCCGCAGGCGAAGGCGATACGCCGCGCGAGGCCAATGGCGATAGCGATGGCAATGCCGGCGAGAACGGGGAAGAAGCTTCCGCCACAGCGGAGGGAGCCGACACCGAGGACGATGCGGAGGGAGATGCCGCGCGCGCCGATGGCGAGCAGGAACTCGGCGAGGACGGACAGCCGCGCAAGCGCCGCCGCCGTGGCCGCCGTGGCGGACGCCGCAACAAGCGCCGTCAGGAAGGCACTGCCGAGGGCGATGAGGGCGAGGAAAACACCGCGAGCGACAGCTACGCGGATGGGGCGGAGAACAGCGACGGCGAAGACCTGTCGCTGGAAGACGAGGCCGACCCGCTTGCGAGCGGCGAGGCGCCCGCTCTTCTCTCCTATTCGCGCGGCGCACTCGAAGCCGAAGACCCGTCCGACGACGACGAGGAGACCTGGGAAGCAGAGGCCGCCACGGAAGGCGCCTATGACGAACCTGAAGAACTTCTCGAAGCGGAAGCCGAGGCGAAGGAAGAACTAGCCCGGGAAGAAGCCGAGGAAGAAGCGGAAGAGGACGAACCCGTCGCCGAAATGGCCGGTGCGGACGCCGACGGACCGATGCCCGGCGAGGCCGAGGAAGAAGAACCCTCGAATGAGCCCTCGCGGCGCGGCTGGTGGCAGCGGCGCTAGAAGCCCTCGTAACGAATGCAAAGCAAAAGGCCCGGAGTTTTCTCCGGGCCTTTTTTGTCGCGCGCGTTCCGCGCGTTCATTGTCCCGATCCCGGGAGCAGACTGTCAGCCGCCCGCAATGCCGGTGACGGCCATGCCGTTGCCGCGCGGATTGATGGCGAAGCCGCAGGCGCCCGAGGCGATGCCATCCGGGCAGACGATGGCATTCGCCGGGGAACGCATATCGGCGGGACCATTTTCAAGCGCGGTTTCCGCCGCCTCGATCGACTGCGCATTGCGCGCCACATAATGAATGGCGGCAGCCCCCTTGGGCCCGCCCGCTCCGGCGCCGCTGACGCGGACATATTCGCCGGTCGCGCCGGTCACGATGACGGGCGAGAGGAAGGCGGAGGCAAGACCCGCGACCGGGCTCGCCGGGCTTGCCGCGAGCACGACGCCCGTTCCTTCCGCGACATGCGCCGAACCGAAGGCGCCATTCATGGTGACGGCGCAGGCAACCGCCCCGCCCTCACCGTCGATGGCGGCGAAAGCGGTGGAGCCGAAGTCACGATCGGTATCACCTTTCGCGCCGAGCTGAACCGCCGTGCGGCGCGCGGTCTCGGCGAGATCGCCGGGGCCTGCCGTGCCCGCATTCGACCAGAGCGCGGCGCCGAAAGCGCCCGCTCCAAGCGAGGCCGCGGGAAGCCAGACACGCGACGTGCCGGAATCGGCGGATTGCGCGGCAACGACATCCGGGCGGTAGTTGCGGAGGTCGCCCATGGAGAGAGCGCCGCCCGCGCCCGACGAGGCCTCGACAAGGCGCTGTGCGGTCGCGCCGGAATAGAAGCCGCGGACGCCCTTGCTGCGCACCTGGGCAAGCGTCGCCGCAAGCTGGAGGCGCGTAACGACATCGAGTTCGGCCGCAATGGCGCCCCTGTCATTGGAGAAGGTTTTCTGCAGGGCGGGCGAGGCGCCGATGATCGCGGCGTTGCCTGCGAGCTGGCCCGCCGTGGCGCGCGAAACCGGCAGGCCGGTCGCGGCAAGACGCTCGGCGGGCGCGACGAGCGAACCCCAAGGGAGTTTGCCATAGCGCGCATGGATGAGCGCGAAGCCGCGCACATTGCCCGGAACGGCGATGCTGCCGCCGCCGGCCGGATTGCGGGTAAGGAAGGAGACCGTCTCGACCGTCTTCTTGCCCGCCTCATGGACGAGGCAGACGCCGCCGCCGCCAAGACCGGCGGCTGCGGGATAAGTGACGGAGAGGCCGAAATAGACGGCGGTAGCCGCATCGGCGGCATTGCCGCCCTCTTCCAGCACCTGGCGCGCGAGGAGCGCTGCCGAGGGCTCGTCGGCAATGGCGGCACCGGCGAACCAGGGATCGCGCGAATCCGCCTCGACCCTGCCCGCCGATGTGAGGCGCGCGCGGCGATCCGCCGCGGTTTCGACGCCGTGGCTCACGGCCGTGATGCCCACGGGATCGCGGGGCCCCTCATCCACGCAGGCCGAAAGACCGAGAATCACAGTGAATGCGGCGAGCGCCATTCCCGTGCGGCGTGTGTGTACCTCATAATTTAACCACATTCCGGCGCTTCTCCTGATGTTCGACATATCGATCTTCCGGCGCCGGATTCAGCGGTCAGCGCCGTTTCTTGTATGGTGTATCCCGCTTGGCAGGCGGACACTGCCCGGCGAGATTGACGGGGTCAGGGCCCGCCCCTACCGTTTAGTCGCGACATGCCCATAACGTCAACGCGGCGCTGAAATCCGCGGAGAATCCCCCGCCAGAACCGGGGACGCGCGAGAGTGACGCGAAATGGGCCGCCGGGGAAGGAAAAGCAGGCGGCGGGCCTGCAACTGGGACTTGAAAGGGCCGGAAGGCCCTCATGTAAACGGGTTTAACGAGAGTATGCAGTCATGAGATTCGGGCTCAACGCCGCCCTCGAACAGGGGGCACGCGCGCTTGGCATTCTGGCGATGGGTGCCGCGCTTGCCTTCCAGGCCGCTCACCCGGCGGCGGCGCAGGGCCGCATTGCGGTGGTCAGCGACGCCGAGACCGAGGCGATGCTGCGGGAATATTCCGACCCGATCTTCCGCGCGGCCGGCATCGACCCAGGCGCGGTGAAAATCCATCTCGTGAACGATCCGAACCTCAACGCCTTCGTGGCGGGCGGGCAGCAGATGTTCGTGCATACCGGCCTCATCACCATCGTCGATACGCCTTCCGAACTCATTGGCGTGATCGCGCATGAAACGGGCCACATGTCTGGCGGGCATCTGGTGAAACGGCGCGAGGAATTCGAAAGCATGAGCATGCCGGTGATCGCCTCGATGATCCTCGGCGTGGGCGCGATTGCCGCCGGTCAGGGCGATGCGGGCATGGCGCTGATCATGGGCAGCCAGCACATCGCGACGCGCTCGCTCCTCGCCTTCACGCGCGAGCAGGAAGCCAGCGCCGACCAGGCGGGCGCGACTTTCCTGCAGCGCTCCGGCCAGTCCGGCAAGGGCATGCTCGATCTCTTTTCGACGATGCGCGACCAGGAACTGCTGACAGCGAACCGGCAAGACCCCTATGCGCGCTCGCATCCCATGTCCGGCGCGCGCCTCGCGGCGCTGGAAACACGGGTGACGGCTTCGCCCTATTTCGACAAGCAAGAATCGCCCGCGCGCATCCATCAGTTCAAGATGGTGCAGGCGAAGCTGCACGGCTTCCTCGACGATCCCGCCGTCACGTTCAACCGCTATCCCGCTTCCGACAAGAGCGACTATGCGCTTTATGCGCGCTCCGTCGCCTATCACCGCACGGGGCAGCTCGACAAGGCGCTGGCCGAACTCGAACCACTGCTGGAGCATGAAGCGAACAATCCCTACATCTGGGAAGTGAAGGGGCAGATCTATTTCGAAAGCGGCAAGGTGGAAGATGCCATCGCGGCCTATCGCCGATCCGTGGAACTGAAGCCTTCCGACGAACAGCTTCACCTCGGGCTCGGGCGGGCGCTGCTCGCGCGCGAAGGTACGGAAGCGACCCCCGAAGCGATCCGTCATCTGCAAATCGCAACCAAGAGCGGCGAGCAGGCCTTCGGCTATTACCAGCTTTCGATTGCCTATGGGCAGCTCGACAATATCGGCATGGCGGAACTTTCCGCCGCGCAATATTACGATGCGCTCGGCTCGGTGGGCGAAGCGAAGGCACATGCCACGCGGGCCGCCAAGCTTCTCACGCAGGGCAGCCCCGAATGGCTGCGCGCGCAGGATATTGCCGTGCAGCCCATGCCGAAGCGCGGATGAGCGCCCTCGCCCTTTTCCGCCTCAAGACGAATTCCTTTCTCAACATGAAGAGACACATGACCCGTTTGTTCCGCCTGCCCGCCTTTCTGCTCGCCGCCCTGTCATTCGCTTTCGCCGCGCCTGCATACGCGCAAGGCACGTTCGGCGCCGCGGAGAAGGCGGAGATCGAGACGATCATTCACGACTATCTGGTGGAGCACCCGGAAGTGCTGGTGAAGGCCTTAGACGCGCTTGAAAAGAAGCAGGCGGCGGCGGAGCTTGCGGAGACGAAGGCCGCCGTCGAACAGAACCGCAAGGCGATCTACGACAATCCGATGGATTATGTGACGGGGAACCCGGATGGCGACGTCACCATCGTCGAGTTTTTCGACTATCAGTGCGGGTACTGCAAGCGCAGCTTCGAACCGCTGATGGACTTCGTGAAGGCGGACGGCAATATCCGCCTCATCCTGAAGGAATTTCCGATCCTCGGGCCGGTTTCGCTCAGCGCCTCGCAGGCGGCCATCGCCGCGAAGAAGCAGGGGCGCTACATGGAAATGCATGCGGCGCTCTACGAGCACAAGGGCGGGCTGGACGAGGACGGAATTTACGAGATTGCAGAAGACGTCGGCCTTGATCTGGCAAAGCTCAAGAAAGACATGGCCGATCCGGCGATCCAGGATCATGTGAGCCGCACCTACCGCCTTGCCGAGCTGCTCGGCGTGGACGGCACGCCCGCCTTTATCGTCGGCGGCACGATGTATCCGGGCGCGGCGGACAAGGAACGGCTCGAAAAGATCGTGAAAGACGCGCGCGGAAGCTGACACGCGGCTCCGGCCGTGCCAAAACACGAAGCCCGTTCCTGCGCAGCGCCGACACGGCGCATGCTCCCTGTACCCGAACATAAAGGCGCCCTCCGGCGCACAAAAACCATGCATACGAAGATCGACAAATTCGCCGCTCATTGCGCGCGCTATCGCAAGCCGAGCTATTTCCGCGCCGGACGGCAGATCGTCACTACGGTCGTTCCTTTTGTCGCGCTTTCGGCGGCCATGTATTTCAGCCTTCAGGTCGGCTACTGGCTGACGCTGCTGCTGGCCATTCCGCTGGCGGGCTGCGCGCTGCGCTTTTTCGTCATCCAGCATGATTGCGGGCATGGCTCCTTCTTCGCCTCGAAGCGAGCCAACGACATTACGGGACGTGTCATCAGTCTGCTGACGATTACGCCTTATGCCTATTGGCGGCGGCTGCATGCGCTGCACCACACCTCGTCGGCCAATCTCGACCGGCGCGGCTTCGGCGACATCACCACGCTGACGACCGACGAATACCGGGCGCTGACGCCGCTGCGCCGCCTCGCCTATCGCATCTACCGGCACCCGGCCTTCCTGCTCATGATCGGCGGGCCGGTTCACTTCCTGCTGCTGCAACGCCTACCGCTCACGCTGCGGCGCCCGGCATGGGAAATGTGGAGCAGCGTCATGGCGCATAATCTCGGGATTGCCGTCTTTTACGGCACGCTGCTGTTCCTGCTCGGCTGGCTCAACTTCGTGGTGATGGTGATACCGGTGCTGGTCGCGGCGGCGGCGATGGGCGTCTGGCTTTTCTATGTGCAGCACCAGTTCGAGAATACGAGCTGGGACACCGGCGAGACATGGGACCGCAAGCGCGGCGCGCTGACGGGCAGCTCCTATTATGTGCTGCCCTCCGTGCTTGGCTGGTTCACCGGGAATATCGGCCTGCACCACATCCACCACCTGTGCAGCCACATCCCGAACTACCGTTTGCAGGAATGCCTGGACGCGATGCCGGAACTGAAGACAATCAACCGGCTGACCATCGTGGAAAGCCTCAAGACGGCGTCGCTGGCGCTGTGGGACCCGGAAGCCCGCAAGCTGGTGAGCTTTCAGGGGATCTAGATCATCCGGGGGGAGCGATGAAGAAGATCGTACTCAACGAATATGGCGTGCCGGAAGATGTGGCGCGCTGCGTGGACGCGCCGGATGTGGGCGCGCCCTCCCCCGGCGAGGTCGTTTTCGACGTTATCGCCTTTCCGCTCAACCCCGCCGATATCGGCTTTTGCCGCGGCAATTACAGGATCAGGCCGCCGCTGCCCGCGACGCCGGGTGCGGAATGCGTGGGCCGTGTCACCGCCGTGGGCGATGGCGTTGCCCATGTGAAGCCGGGCGATCTCGTGATCAATCTCGCGCGCGAGAACTGGGCCTCGCAACGCCGCGTGGCGGCGGAAGACGCTGTGCCCGTGCCTGCGGGGCTTGACCTCAAGCAGGCGGCGATGCTGCGCATCAACCCGCCGACCGCGCTCCTGATGCTCACCGATCTCGTGGACCTCAAGCCCGGCGACTGGGTGATCCAGAACGCGGCGAACTCCGCCGTGGGCCGCCTCGTCATCACGCTGGCGAAGGCCAAGGGCATCCGCACAGTGAACGTGACGCGGCGGGACGATGTGTTCCCCGAACTGATGGCGCTCGGCGCCGATATCTGCCTCACCGACGGGCCGGACCTTGCCGAACGGGTGCGCGCGGCGACGGGCGGCGCGACGATCCCGCTCGGGCTCGACGCCGTTTCGGGCGGGGCAACGGCGCGGATCGCCGCCTGTGTGAAGGATGAAGGCACCATCTGTACCTATGGAAGCATGACGGGCGAAGCGCCGTCCGTCTCGGTTGCCGATGTCGTCTTCCGGGGCATGACTTTCACGGGCTTCATGCTGGGGCGCTTCATGGCGCGGCGCACGGCGGAAGAAGTCCGCGCGATCTATGCGGACCTCGGCCAGCAGATGCTGAAGGGCACTATCCATGCGCCGGTCGACAGCGTTTATGCGATAGAGGATATCCGCGAGGCGCTCATCCGTGTGCAGACGGGCGGGCGGCACGGCAAGGTGCTGGTGAGCCCGGGTGGGGAAGTAGCCTAACGTCCCTACCCCTCTATCTCCCTGACGACGTCGCGCAGGCGCGTCTTCTCTTCTTCCAGCAACAGCGCGTCTTCGCTGCGCTTCAGTGCCATGCGCGCGTGGCGCAGCGCGCTTCGGCGGAACGCGCTTTGGCGGAAATCCGGGCCGCCGATTTCGGCCAGCGCCTGAAGCGCCTTCAGGAGACGAAGCTGCACCTCGAACAAGCCTGCGCCGTCGCGGGCGATGGGAGCGAAGGCATCGTCGAACATGTCGTCCAGAGACAGGGGCGGCACATAGACGTTCGGACAGGCGGGCTCATCGCCTTCCCGCTCTCCCTTCTCCGCCCATGAGGCAAGCAGGCGAATCTGACGGCCGATAATGTCGATGGCGGTGCCGGGATCGTTGACGCCCGGCGACAGCGCGCGCGAGGCAATCTCCGTCAGCACGACGAGGCCGAAACGCGGATCACCCTCGAAGTTGCGCTGATCGCCGACGACGCAGGCATCGCGGAAGACGGCAAGCGCATCCGAACCCGGCTCGGCGTCCTTCAGGCCATCGACCCAGAGCAAGGGCCGGTGCGAGTGAACATAGGCGCCGGGCAGCGCGGCGAGATAGACCTTCACCTCGCCATCTGTTTCGGCGTTTCGCGCGGCTGCGGCGAGCGCCGACATGTCGATATGCTGCACATAGCCGGGCACATCATGGCAGACGGGAATGGCGGAGGCGGGAATGGCCTGCCCGCTTCGCAACGGACGGCCGCCCATGAAGGGTGTGTTCGCACGCTCGTCGAAGGCGGCGCGCGCCGAAACCTCCACGAGTTGCGAAGTCTCGTCCACCATGCCGAGGTGCGCGAGGTGATTGATCCAGCGCAGAAGCGCAATCACCATGATGAGGATGACGAGGAGCGTCACCCCGAAAAGCATGGCGCGGCCCGAGGCGCCATAAAGCTCCGTGTTGAGCGCGATGATGCCGACAAGGCTGAAGAGGAAGGCGCCGACGAAGACGGCCAGCACGTTCTGCGTGGTCGGGTCTTCGCGCAGCAGCTTCGCGGCGCGCGGCGTGACGTCGCTCGTTGCCGCGCCATAGGCCGTGACCATGACGGTGAGCGAGAAGGTCGTGACCGCCAGCATGCTGGAGGCGAGAATGTTGAGGATCGGGCCGACGGCCTCGGAGCCGAACCTGACGGAGACATTGGCGGGGATGACCCATTGCGCACCGGTCGAAAAAAGCGCGGTGACGACGCCGAGCAATGCGAAAAGCGACGCGCGAAACCAGATTTGCCGGACAATCCGCAGCAGCAGCCAGCGCCATTTGGAAATCATCGGCGCGCGTCCCCGCTTTCAATCACACTGAGCGATCCGTCGGTTTCCAGCACGACGGCAGAAACGCCTGAAAGTGCGGCCACCCCGCTTTCGCGCAAGGCAGCATCGATCTCTTCGCGCGTCATACGTTCCTTGCGCATGGCCCCCTCCAGATAAACGCCGTCGCGCACGAGCAGCGCCGGTTCGCTCTTGATCAGATCGCGGACGCTCCGGGAGCGCACGGACGCCCATGTAAGCACGAATTGAAGACAAATGAGCAGGGCAAGCGCGAGGACGCCTTCCGCCAGGGGCACGGACCTGCTGAGGAGAACGGTCGCGAGGGTGGAGCCCAATGCGACGGTGACCACCAGATCGAAGGCATTCATCTTGCTGAGGGTGCGCTTGCCGGAGACGCGCAGAAAAACGATCAGCATGGCGTAGGCCGCCGTGCCGACGACGAGAACACGCGCCAGGCCGCCCCATGAATCGAACAACATCTGGCCGGTCATACGATTTTCTTTCTGCTTTTTGACGGGTTTGCTCGGCCGGATCGCCCGCCTTTTCGCGCTTTATTCAACGTCTGCATCAACGTTCCCTTTAACGTTTTTCTGCGGGTTCCGTTCCTCAATTACATGTTGCGCCGCAACATGCATCGCGCTATCAACGCGCATCCAGACAGGACCCGGTGAAAATCCGGGTGGCTCTTCCGGCCGCCGATCCGCCGGACAACCCGACACCTCTGTTCCCGGCCCCGCGCCGAACCCTTGCCGGTTCGCGCTGTCGCCTTTTCTGTGTCTCCAGTTTTCCGGATTTCAATGTTCTCAGTCAGCGCCTATCGCCAGCAATGGTTCGGCAATATTCGCGGCGATGTTCTCGCCGGTCTCGTCGTCGCCCTTGCGCTCATTCCCGAAGCCATCGCCTTTTCGATCATCGCGGGCGTCGACCCGAAGGTCGGGCTCTATGCCTCCTTCTCCATCGCCGTGATCACCGCGATCACGGGCGGGCGGCCCGGCATGATCTCCGCCGCGACGGCGGCGACCGCCGTTCTGATGGTGACGCTGGTGCGAGACCACGGGCTCGAATATCTGCTCGCTGCGACGGTGCTCGCCGGGCTCATGCAGATCGCGGCCGGTTTCCTCAAGCTCGGTTACGTGATGCGTTTCGTCTCGCGCTCCGTGATGACGGGCTTCGTGAACGCACTGGCGATCCTCATCTTCATGGCGCAATTGCCGGAGCTTATCGGCGTGCCCGCGCTTACCTATGTGATGGTCGCGGCGGGGCTCGCCATCATCTATCTGTTTCCGCTGCTGACAAAGGCGATCCCCTCGCCGCTCATCTGCATCATCGTGCTGACGAGCATCGCGATCTATTTCGGCTTCGATATACGCGTCGTGGGCGACATGGGCGAGTTGCCCTCGACGCTGCCGGTGTTCCTCATTCCGCAAATCCCCTTCACGCTCGAAACGCTCATGATCATCCTGCCCTACTCGGCGGCAGTGGCGGCAGTGGGCCTGCTTGAATCGCTGATGACTGCTTCCATCGTCGACGATCTCACCGACACACCGAGCGACAAGAACCAGGAATGTATCGGCCAGGGCATCGCCAATACGGCGACGGGCTTCATCGGCGGCATGGCCGGTTGCGCGATGATCGGCCAGTCGATGATCAATGTGAAATCGGGCGGGCGCGGCCGGCTCTCCACCTTCTGCGCGGGCATCTTCCTGTTGTTCATGATCGTGGTGCTGGGCGACTGGGTGAAGCAGATCCCGATGGCGGCCCTCGTCGCCATCATGATCATGGTGTCCATCGGCACGTTCAGCTGGTCGTCGATCCGCAACCTGCGCCACCATCCCCGGAGCTCTTCCGCCGTGATGGTCGCAACTGTCGCCACCGTGGTCTTCACACATAACCTCGCCATCGGCGTTCTTGTCGGCGTGCTGCTTTCCGGCCTCTTCTTCGCATGGAAGATCGCGCAAATCTTCCGCGTCACCTCCACGCTTTCGGATGACGGGCGCGAGCGCGTCTATATCGTTGAGGGGCAGATATTCTTCGCCTCGTCTGATGATTTTCTCGCCGCTTTCGACTTCAAGGAGGCGCTGGAGCGCGTGGTCATCGATGTCAGCCGCGCGCATATCTGGGATATTTCGAGCGTCGCCGCGCTCGACATGGCGGTGCTGAAATTCCGCCGCGACGGCGCCACGGTCGAGATCGTGGGGCTCAACGAAGCGAGCGAGACCATCGTCGACAGGCTCGCCATTCACGACAAACCCGGCGCACTCGAAAAGCTGATGGGACATTGAGGGAGGAATGGAGATGACGAAGAAAATCGTCGCGCTTGTGGACGGTTCGGCCTATTCGCACAGCGTCTGCGAAAACGCGGCCTGGATCGCGACACGCATGGGCGCAAGCGTCGAACTCCTGCATGTGCTGGGGCGGCGCGAAGGCACGGAAGCCGCCGACCTCAGCGGCAGCATCGCGCTCGGTGCGCGCACGGCGCTTCTCGAAGAACTGACCAGGCTCGACGAGCAGCGCGCGAAGCTGCAACAGCAGCGCGGCCGCGCCATTCTCGACGACGCAAAAGCCGTGCTCGCCGAAGCGGGCGTGAGCGACGTCAGGACGCGGCTGCGCATCGGCGACGTTCTGGTGGAAGCGGCGGAAGCGGAAGCCGAGGCCGATATACTGGTGATCGGCAAGCGCGGCGAGGCGGCGGATTTTGCAAAGCTGCATCTCGGCTCGAATATCGAGCGCATCGTGCGCGCAAGTCACAAGCCCGTCTTCATCGCGGCGCGCAGTTTTCGCGAACCCAAGCGGCTCCTCATCGCCTTCGACGGCGGCGCGAGCAGCCTGAAAGCCGTTGCCCATATCGCAGAGAACCCGCTTTACGAGGGCCTCGAATGCCACCTGCTGATGGCGGGCGACAGCTCGTCCGCGCTCCGCGGCAAGCTCGACGAGGCTTGCGCGAAGCTCACGGCCGCAGGGCGCGAGGCCAAGACCTTCGTCGCAACCGGCGGACCAGAAAGCGCCATTGCGCAGCATGTGGAGGCGCTCAATATCGATCTGGTCGCGATGGGGGCATACGGCCACTCGCATATCCGCAACCTCATCATCGGCTCGACGACGACCGAGATGATCCGCTCCTGCAAGGTGCCGTTGGTGCTGTTCCGCTGAGCCTAGATCAGCCCGCCCATGGGCGATGACGGGTCCGCATATTTCTTCTTCGGCATGCGGCCCGCGAGATAGGCGAGACGACCGGCCTCTACCGCGAGCTTCATGGCGCGGGCCATTTTGATCGGATCTTTCGCTTCCGCGATCGCCGTATTCATCAGCACGCCATCGACGCCAAGTTCCATCGCGACGGCGGCGTCCGACGCCGTGCCGACGCCCGCGTCGACCAGCACCGGCACTTTCGACTGCTCGACGATCAGGCGAATGTTGATCGGATTCTGGATGCCAAGGCCGGAGCCGATGGGCGCGGCGAGCGGCATGATCGCGCAGCAGCCCATATCTTCCAGTTTCTTCGCCATGATCGGATCATCGGTGCAATAGACCATGACCTCGAAGCCGTCCTTCAGCAGGGCTTCGGCGGCACGCAGCGTTTCGATCATGTCGGGATAAAGCGTCTTCTGGTCGCCCAGCACTTCAAGCTTCACGAGGTTCCAGCCACCTGCCTCACGCGCGAGGCGGAGCGTGCGCACGGCATCTTCCGCCGTATAGCAGCCTGCCGTGTTCGGCAGATAGATCACTTTCTTCGGATCGATGTAGTCGACGAGCATGGGCTCGTCCGGGTTGGTGACGTTCACGCGGCGCACGGCGACGGTCACGATCTCCGCGCCAGCGGCCTCGACGGCCGCCGCGTTCTGCGCGAGGTCTTTATATTTGCCCGTGCCGACGATGAGGCGCGACTTGAGCTTGCGGCCCGCGACAATGAATTCGTCGTCGCCATCCGTGGCCGGTGTCTCGATACGCGCTGCCGCTTCCGTCACTTCATTTACTCCGTTTTCTGGTCGTCTTTCCGGTCGCTTTTCGGGGCGGCGAACCGCAGCACCCGGATTTCGATATGGCGCTTCGCCTGGGAAAGCGCCTGTCAGCCGCCGCCGACAAAATTCACGATCTCGATGCGGTCGCCCTCGCGCAAGCCGACCTCTCCATAGGCCGAGCGGGGCACGATTTCGAGATTGCGTTCGACCGCGATCTTCCGGGGCTGGAGGCCGAAGCTCTCGACGAGGCCGAGCACCGTCATGGGGCTTTCCACCTCGCGCAATTCGCCGTTCACCGTGAGCTTCATATCGTCCTTAACGCCTCTTCATTGGCGGGATAATGGGTGAGGGAAGCCCCAAGTTCAAGGCAACTTGCCGGAGCGCCCGCCTCCTCTGCGGTCCCTCCCCTGCGGCACCCTCAAACCATTGGGCTTACAAGGCTTTTCCTGACGGGGGGAGTTGCGTATAAAGAAGTCCACGATTCGGGGGCGGATGGGGGCCAAGGGGACCATATTTTCGCCCTTTTGCCGCCCGATACCCTCCCCTCCACGAGTTCAAACGCGCCCGAGACGCCCCGAGACGGAAGTCCTCGATCCGATGGCCAAATCCAGTTCCAGCACGGCTAAGCCGGTGTTCGTTCTCAACGGGCCGAACCTGAACCTGCTTGGCCAGCGCGAGCCGGAAATCTATGGCTCGACCACGCTTGCCGACATCGAACGCCAGGTGCGTGCCAGGGCGGAGGCGCTCGGCCTCACCGCCGACTGCCGCCAGTCGAACCATGAGGGCGAGCTGGTCGACTGGATTCACGAGGCGCGCGAAGGCGCGGCGGGCGTGATCCTCAATGCGGGCGCCTATTCGCACACATCCATCGCCATCCACGATGCGCTGGCGGCACTCGACAACATCCCGGTGATCGAGGTTCATATCTCGAATGTCTACAAACGCGAGAGCTTCCGTCACCATTCGACCATTTCATCCGTCGCCACGGGCGTCATCTGCGGTCTCGGCACGATCGGCTACGATCTCGCGCTCGAAGCCGTGAAAAGCAAACTGTAAGAGGTCAGACGCCTTGGCAACGAAGCCCCCGAACGATCCCAAAGTCAGCCCCAAAGACGGCAAGTCCGCGAGTAAACAGGAAAGCAAGAAGAGCGAGATGAGCAAAGCAGGTGTGGACCAGGAACTGATCCGGCAACTCGCCGCCCTCCTCACGGAGACGGACCTCAGCGAAATCGAAATCGAAACGGACGGGCTCAAGCTGCGCGTCGCGCGGCAGGTGGCGCAGGCGGTGACGCATGTGGCAGCCCCGGCCCCGGCGGCGGCCCCCGCGGCAGCGGCAGCGCCCACGGCAGCCGATGCGGCCGCGCATCCCGGCGCTGTCGCCTCGCCGATGGTCGGCACGGCCTATCTTTCGCCCGAGCCCGGCGCACCGGCCTTCGTGCAGACAGGCAAGCAGGTCAGCGAAGGCGAGACCATCCTCATCATCGAAGCGATGAAGACCATGAATCACATCCCCGCGCCGCGTTCGGGCAAGCTCACCGCTGTTCTCGTCGATGACGGCCAGCCGGTCGAGTTCGGCGAACCGCTCTTCGTGATCGAATAAGGGACGGGCCGCCGCGCATGTTCGAAAAGGTCCTCATTGCAAATCGCGGCGAAATTGCGCTGCGCATCCACCGCGCCTGCCGCGAAATGGGCATCAAGACGGTTGCGGTCCATTCGACGGCGGATGCAAACGCGATGCATGTCCGCCTCGCCAATGAAAGCGTCTGTATCGGCCCGGCGCCCGCGAGCGAAAGCTATCTGAATATTCCGGCGATCATTTCGGCCTGTGAAATCACCGGCGCGGACGCGGTTCACCCCGGCTATGGCTTCCTGTCGGAGAATGCCAAATTCGCCGACATTCTCGCGGCGCATGGCATCACCTTTATCGGGCCGAGCGGCGATCATATCCGCCTGATGGGCGACAAGATTCAGGCAAAGGTCACGGCGAAGAAGCTCGGCATTCCTTGTGTGCCCGGTTCGGATGGCGCAATCACCACCGACGCAGAAGCCTACAAGGTCGCTGAGGAGACGGGCTATCCCGTGCTCGTGAAGGCGGCGGCGGGCGGCGGCGGTCGCGGCATGAAGGTCGCGCGCTCAAAGGGCGAGCTTTCTTCCGCGCTTTCGACGGCACGTTCGGAAGCGAAGGCCGCCTTTGGCGACGACTCGCTCTACATGGAAAAATATCTCGGCCAGCCGCGCCATATCGAGGTGCAGGTGATTGCCGACAGCCACGGCAATGTGGCGCATCTGGGCGAGCGGGACTGTTCGCTGCAGCGCCGCCACCAGAAGGTGCTGGAGGAATGCCCCTCGCCCGCGCTCAATGCGCAGCAGCGCGAGGAAATCGGCGGCATCGTTTCACGCGCGATCAAGGGCCTCGGCTATCTTGGCGTCGGCACGGTCGAGTTCCTCTATGAGGAGGGACAGTTCTTCTTCATCGAAATGAACACACGCCTTCAGGTGGAACATCCGATCACGGAAGCCGTGACGGGCATCGACCTCGTGCGCGAGCAGATCCGCATCGCCGCCGGCATGGAGATGAGCTTCCGGCAGGAAGATGTTCAGTTCAACGGTCACGCCATCGAGTGCCGCATCAACGCGGAAGACCCCAAGACCTTTGCGCCGTCGCCCGGCACCATCAAGGACTTCCATACGCCGGGCGGGCTTGGCGTGCGCGTCGACAGCGCGGTCTATTCGGGCTATCGCATCCCGCCCTATTACGACAGCCTGATCGGCAAGCTGGTGGTGAGCGGACGCAACCGCAACGAATGCATGATGCGTCTTCGCCGGACACTGCATGAATTCGTCATCGACGGGATCAAGACCACGATCCCGCTCTTCCAGGAACTCGTGAACGAGCCGGACTTCATCAATGGCGAGTATCACATTCACTGGCTGGAAGATTTTCTGAAAAAACAGCAGGGCTGACCGGACCGGAGAGAAGTTCGGGAACGGTAGCGGCGTTCGCGGGTTCTTCTTGCGCTGGACCCGCGCGCACCCTGGCTCACGGGGACTGGGCGCTGTCGCGCTTGGCCTGCTGGCGGCGCCGCTCGCCACCCTCATACCAAACATCCAGCTTGGCCTCGCAGCTTGGCCTCGGCGGGGACAGCGATTGCGTATCGCGCGTCCGGCAAGTCACACGAGAATGCAAAAAACTCCCCGAGGCGGCAAAAGATCGGCGTTAGAATGAACCGGGCGAACCTGGCGCTACCGTTTCATCGCGATCTTCGCTAGGTTCGCCGGGTCTGCTCCACGGGCAGGGATTTGCGGAAACGAGATGAGCGAGATTGACGCCGAAGTATTGCTTCGCGCCTATGCCTATGGCGTGTTCCCGATGGCGGAGTCGCGCGACGATCCAGAGCTTTACTGGATCGACCCGGAAGCGCGGGGCATCCTGCCGCTGGAGAGCTTCCACGTACCGAAACGGCTTCGCCGTACCATCCGGCAAGCTCCCTTCGATGTCCGCATCGACACGGCCTTCCGCGAGACCATGCTCGGCTGCGCGGAGGCTGCGCCCAGTCGCGACGGCACATGGATCAACGACAGGATCGTCGATCTCTATTGCGAGCTGCATGAGAACGGCCACGCGCATTCCGTCGAATGCTGGCAGGGCAGTCTGCTTGTCGGCGGACTATATGGCGTGTCGCTGGGCGGGGCCTTTTTCGGGGAGAGCATGTTCAGCCGGGCGACGGATGCGAGCAAGGTAGCGCTCGTCTATCTCGTGGCACGGCTCATTCGCGGCGGCTTCAGCCTGCTCGACACGCAATTCGTGACCTCGCATCTCAGCCAGTTCGGCGCGATCGAAATTCCTCGGGATGAATATCGGGTGCGGCTGTTCGACGCCACGGACGAGGATGCGGACTTCTATTCGCTGCCGCTGGACGCATCGCCTGGCGAGGTTTTGCAGTCCGTCACCCAGATATCGTAGACGGGATGTTCGAGGGCGTTGAGGCCCGGGCTCTCGGCGAACATCCAGCCGGAGAAGATCGGCGCGGGCTGCAACCCGGTTCCCGCATTCGGGTCCGCCGCCGTCGCACCCTTGCGTTCAATCTGACGGATTTCGACATAGGCGGCGGTGCGCGGGGTTTCTTCCGGCGGACTCTTGTCGCAGGCGCGTACCAGCACCTGCAACGTGCCGAAGGTTGCCGGCTCGTTCACCTGCGCCTCGAAGGCGCTCACGCGCGCGGTAATCTTGTCGAGGCCGTTGAAGACGGCGACGGGAAATTTCTCGGCCAGCGCCGGTCCCGCGCCGAGCGCGAGGAAGGCGAGGCCTGCTGCCGAAGGAATGAGGAAACGCATCGGCACTCTCCGGGAAGGATTACTTGCTGTCGCCGCTATCCGAGGCGGAGAAGACGGCTTGCCCGATGAGGCTCATGAGATCGACGGAGCCTTGCGTGAACATGATCTCGCCGCCCTCGGTGAGGAGTTCCTCGCTGCCGCCGGGCGTAACCGAAATATAGGAGCCGCCGAGAAGGCCTTCGCTCGTGATCTTGGCGCTGCTGTCGTCGGGCAGCTTCACGTTGGGTGCGATGTCGAGGGTGACAACCGCCTGATAGGTTTCGGGGTCGAGCGACTGCTTCACCACCGTGCCGATCTTGATGCCGGAGAGGCGGACATCGGCGCCGGTCGCAAGCCCGTCGACGGAGCTGAAAGCCGCATCCACGTGGTAGCCCGCAGCACTGCGCATGCCTGAACTGGTGTAGCCGTAAAAGAGGAAGACGGCGGCCACCGCGACGACCACGGTGCCGATCAGCGTTTCGACGAGATTGCTTTGCATAGACGTCCCCGATAACCCGGAATCAAATGATGCGGCGGCTGCCTATTCGGGGCGCCATGCCTGATAGTCGCCCGTGGCCTGCGGCCGGCGGGCATCCTTGTGGAGGCTGCCCGCCGGGCGATAGGCGTGCTGCGTGCCGGTGAGGTTCGGCATGTGGGGCTTTTCCCATTCGCGCGCCACATAGCTTTGCTCCCCGGGCGGCGTATCCACGGTGTGATGGAGCCAGCCGTGCCATTCCGGCGGTACGCGGGAGGCCTCGGCAAGACCGTTATAGATCACCCAGCGGCGCTGATAACCGCCGATCTCGCGGCCATCCTTCGCCTCGTAGTAGCGATTGCCCTGCCCGTCTTCGCCGACGAGCCTGCCCTTGCGCCAGGTGTAGAAGCGGGTGCCCATGGTCTGCCCCTGCCACCAGACGAAGATTTCCGAAAACAAGCCCATGGAACGATCCCGTTGAGTAAGCGAGCGGCGCATCCCTGCATGCCGCGGGAGAGCTGCCATTATAATCACGATTCCGGCCCGAAGGGGGCGGGAAAGCGGGCCGAATATGGCACCGGGAGAGGGGCTGGTCCAGCCTTCCGGCCGCTTATTCGAGAGCCCATGTGGTCTGGCTTGCCGTGCGTGTGCGGCGAAGGCCCTCGCGCTCATGGATGAGCATGGGCTGGCGATAGATGCCGCCTGCCCGCTCGAACTGGCGGTCGTCATTCAGCACCCACTGGATGCGGCTGAGAAGGCTTGCCGGCGTCACCGGCTTCACAAGGAGATGGGTCGCACCGATCTCGAAGGCTTCGGTGAGAAGGCCGCGCGAGGCGTGCCCGGTGAGGAGAATGATGGGGGTGAAGCAAACGGGCTCGTTGCCCACGGCGCGTATCCGGGTAATGAAATCGCGGCCGTTCATCGGCTCCATTTCCCAGTCCGTGATAATCAGATCGACGTCGTGGATTTGCAGCTCTGCAAGACCGGCCGTGCCGTCGCGCGCCTGGAGAATATTGGTGATGCCAAAGGTATGGAGCATGGTCCGCAACAGCAGCCTCATGCTGCCATTGTCCTCGACCATCAGGATTTTCAGCGACTTGAGCTCCTTGCCGAATGCTGTACTCACCTCGCCCACACTGCGTCTCCACCTATTCTGGGTATCGAGCCTTTCGACAGTGATATCAGATCGAGGGTTTCCGCTCTGTTAACCGGCGAAATTTTGTTAACCGCTCGATTCGGATGAAATCGCCACCGCATCCTGTGGCTCGGATGCCTGCGGCATCTACATCTTGCGTCTTTGGCTTGACGCCTGCCGCCCATCCTCCCTAGGATTTGGTTTCCCTCAGGGGATGAGGCAGCAGCAACAGGCGGGCACCACAAAGAGCTAACGGCTCAGCGACGAAAGCCAAATGGAATCAACCACTTGAAAGGTTGCTCCAGAATGGCTCGGCGCAATGGTGAAGTACGCTCCGATGTGTGCCGGGCGAGCCCGGCATGCGTGCTCCTTCCTCTCCCCCGAGGCAGCAAATGCATAGCGAGAATCCGGGGGCCAGATGCGTATCCAGCGTTGCTTCACAGTCGAGGGCCAGTCGCCTTACGAAGGCATTGAGTTCAGGACGACGACGAGCGAGATCCGCAATCCGGACGGCTCGGTCGTCTTCAATCTCCAGGACATCGCCGTGCCGGCCGACTCGAGCCAGGTCGCTTGCGACGTGCTGGCCCAGAAATATTTCCGCAAGGCGGGCATCGCGGCCCTGCTGAAGGCGGTACCGGAAGATGGCGTACCGGAATTCCTGTGGCGGCACGAGCCGGACCATGACGCGATGGCGGCACTGCGCGAGGAAGACCGCTTCGGCCCCGAGCGCGATGCGCGGCAGGTCTTCGACCGGCTGGCGGGCACATGGGCCTATTGGGGCTGGAAGGGCGGCTATTTCGACAGCGAGGCCGACGCGCGCGCCTTCTTCGACGAGCAGCGCTTCATGCTGGCGGCCCAGATCGCGGCGCCCAACTCCCCGCAATGGTTCAACACCGGCCTCCACTGGGCCTATGGCATCGACGGCCCGGCGCAGGGCCACTGGCGGACCGACCCGGCAACCGGCGAGACGGCTCACACCCGGACAGCCTATGAATTTCCGCAGCCCCATGCCTGCTTCATCCAGAGCGTGAACGACGATCTCGTGAACGAGAACGGCATCATGGATCTGTGGGTGCGCGAGGCGCGGCTCTTCAAATATGGCTCGGGCACGGGCTCCAATTTCTCCAGCCTGCGCGGCGAGAACGAGTCCCTCTCCGGCGGCGGCAAGTCCTCCGGCCTGATGAGCTTCCTCAAGATCGGCGACCGGGCGGCGGGCGCGATCAAATCGGGCGGCACCACGCGGCGCGCGGCGAAGATGGTCATTGTCGATATCGATCACCCGGATATCGAGGATTTCATCAGCTGGAAGGTCACGGAAGAGCAGAAGGTGGCGGCGCTCGTCACCGGCTCGAAGATCAACCAGAGGCACCTCAACGCCATCATGCGCGCCTGCGTGAACTGCGAAGGCGATGGCGGCGACTGTTTCGACCCCAAGAAGAATCCCGCTCTCAAGCGGGAGGTGATCGCCGCGCGCAAAAGCCATGTGCCGGAGAACTATGTCCAGCGCGTGATCCAGTTCGCGAAGCAGGGCTATACGGAAATCGATTTCCGCGTTTACGACACGGATTGGGATTCGGAAGCCTATCTGACCGTTTCCGGCCAGAACTCGAACAACACTGTGCGCGTCACCGACGAGTTTCTCCGCGCCGTCGAACAGGACGAAGAGTGGTCGCTGAAGAGCCGCCTGACCGGCGGTACGACGAAGACGCTCCCGGCGCGCGAACTCTGGGACCAGGTCGGCCACGCCGCATGGGCGAGCGCGGACCCCGGCATCCAGTATCACACGACGATCAACGACTGGCACACCTGCCCTGCCTCCGGCCCGATCCGCGCGAGCAATCCGTGTTCGGAATATATGTTCCTCGACGATACGGCCTGCAACCTCGCCTCGCTCAACCTGCTTCAATTCCGCGATGCGGACGGGCGCTTCGATGTTGAAGCCTTCGAGCATGCCGTGAAACTCTGGACCATCGTGCTCGAAATCTCGGTGCTGATGGCGCAATTCCCGAGCCGCGAGATCGCGGAACGGAGCTACAAGTTCCGCACGCTCGGCCTTGGCTTTGCCAATATTGGCGGCCTGCTCATGTCCTGCGGCCTTGGCTATGACTCGCGCGAGGCGCGTTCGCTCACGGGTGCGATCAGCGCCATCATGACCGGCGTTTGCTATGCGACCTCGGCGCAGATGGCCAAGGAGCTTGGCGCCTTCGCAGGCTTTGAGGAAAACCGCGATCACATGCTCCGCGTCATGCGCAACCATGCGCGCGCGGCGCACGGGCTCAATGGCGGCTATGAACAAGTGAGCGTCTATCCCGTGCCGCTCGACGCAGCCTCCTGCCCGCAGCCCGACCTTGTCGATCATGCGTGCGCCTCATGGGATCTCGCGGTTTCGATGGGCGAACGCTATGGCTACCGCAATGCGCAGACCACCGTTATCGCGCCGACAGGCACGATCGGCCTCGTCATGGATTGCGACACCACGGGCATCGAGCCGGACTTCGCGCTGGTGAAGTTCAAGAAGCTCGCGGGCGGCGGTTATTTCAAGATCATCAACCGCGCGGTGCCGCAGGCGCTCCGCACACTCGGCTACGGCGACAAGGCGATCGAGGCCATCGTCGATTACGCCGTCGGCCTCGGCACGCTTGCCAATGCGCCGGGCGTCAATCATGAGCGGCTGATGGAGCGCGGCTTCACGCCGGACAAGATCAATGCCATCGAAAAGGCGCTGGCAACGGCCTTCGACATCCGCTTCGCCTTCAACAAGTGGCAGCTCGGCGAGGACTTCTGCACCGAAGCACTCGGCCTCGATGCCGACGCGATGGACGATCTCGATTTCGACATGCTGGCGGCCCTCGGTTTCACGAAACAGGAAATCGACGCGGCGAACCTCCATGTCTGCGGCGCGATGACACTTGAAGGCGCGCCGGGCCTGAAAGACGAGCACCTGCCCGTCTTCGACTGCGCCAACCCCTGCGGCCGTATCGGCAAGCGCTACCTCTCCGTCGACAGCCATATCCGCATGATGGCGGCGGCGCAGCCCTTCATCTCGGGTGCCATCTCCAAGACGATCAACATGCCGAACAGCGCAAGCGTCGAGGATTGCAAGGAGAGCTACCTGCTGTCCTGGAAACTCGCGCTCAAGGCGAATGCACTCTACCGCGACGGCTCCAAGCTTTCACAACCGTTGAACTCCCAGCTTCTCGACGACGATATCGAGGATGACGAGGAGGAAAGCGCCGTCGAGACACTCGTCGCGCAGCCTGCACAGGAGCGCGCCCGCGTCATCGCGCAACGCGCCGCGATGGAGCTTGCCGAGCGCGTGGTCGCCTCGGAAAAGACGCGCGACCGCCTGCCGGATCGCCGCAAGGGCTATACGCAGAAGGCGCTGGTCGGCGGCCACAAGGTCTATCTGCGCACCGGCGAATATGACGACGGGCAGATCGGTGAGATCTTCATCGACATGCACAAGGAAGGGGCGGCCTTCCGCTCGCTGATGAATAATTTCGCCATCGCCGTGTCGCTCGGCCTGCAATATGGCGTCCCGCTGGAAGAATATGTGGAGGCCTTCACCTTTACGCGCTTCGAGCCCGCGGGTCTCGTGCAGGGCAATGACCGGATCAAGAACGCGACCTCGATCCTCGACTATGTGTTCCGCGAACTGGCCGTCTCCTATCTCGGACGTTCGGACCTCGGCCATGTCGATCCGAAGGAAATGGCCTTCGACGCGATGGGTGATGGCGCCGACGAAGGCAAGGCGCCCGCACTTCCCGCAGCGTCTGTCGTCAGCCCCGGCTATACGCGCATGGCGCAGATGGGGAACCTCTATCTCGTGCGCAATTCGAATATGGGTGGCGCCGCAGCGGAAGCGCGCGCGGAGACGGCCGAAGCGGTCGCGACGCCCGCCGTTCGCGACCAGACGGTGAAGGCCGAAGTCATGGCGGCCGGCGCTCTGATGCGTTCGGGATCGGGCGAGGTCTCCGGCGCAATGGCTGTCAGCTCCGTTTCGCGGACCTCGTCAGGCAACGGATCTTCGGGCGGTGCGGGCATGTCGCGTGTCGTCGAAGCGCGCATGAAGGGCTATGAGGGCGAAGCCTGCAGTGAATGCGGCAACTTCACCATGGTGCGCAACGGCACCTGCCTGAAATGCGACACCTGCGGCGGGACCAGCGGCTGTAGTTGAACGCCATACGCTCGCTAGATTTCCTTGCGGCTTAATTTTCCCCGGCGGATACTGGTTCGATCGTTGAACCAGTATCCGGGGGGAAAATGTTGCGAACCGCGAGTGTTGTTACGCTATTAGCACTGAACATGCTTCTGGGCGGATGCGTTGATCCGAACCTGCGCAGCGTTTCCTATAAGCAATCTGTAGCGACCCAATCCGACATGACCGGCATCGTACAACTATTCACGGGCGTGGTTGAAGGCGCAAACGGCAGTACGATGGTCTATATCGGACCTGGTCTTTTCATGCCGATGGAGACAGGTCCCTACCCCAACCTTCATTTCAATGAAGCCGACCAGCGGGTCTTCACTGAATCCTTGAGTGCGGAGCTGACACGCCTTGGTCTTCTCAAAATGAAGACCGTAGTTCCCGCCGGCGAAATGACAGATGTCGTCATCGTTCTGGCCTTCGTCCAGACCTCGCACAACCCTCACCTTCAGCAGTATTACCTCGACGTCGCCATGCAAATTGCCTCTTCCGGCAAAAGCACAGTCAAACAATACAAAGTGCACTCCTCGGAAGGTGATGGTTATTGGGAGAAAATGAATACTGATGCAGCGGAAGGAAAGCAGAAGGCGGCGGATAAACTCATCGCGCTGATTGTGCCGGATATCGAAATTTTCATTGCAGAAATGAAGGCTGCCAGACAGAGGGAGGCAGAGGGTGCCGGGGCGTGATCCAAAATAAACTTGTCCCCCTCGCTTCCTCCGTACCCATATTAGTTCGATCTCGCTCCACCGAAGGGCGCGTCCGGACTGGCCGAATGCGTGGAGAGGGAACCGATCCTGCGGCGTGGGGAACAGTCCTGCGTCCCGGGCGATTTCAGGAGGTTGGCGGGTAAT
>NZ_JBDWLT010000012.1:0-444309 GCF_039973015.1 Parvibaculum sp. | reverse complement strand
GAAAACGTCGCGCCGCCCGTCTCGGCAAGCACCTTCGTGATCGCAGCCGTCAGAGACGTCTTGCCGTGGTCAACGTGACCAATCGTTCCGATGTTGCAGTGCGGCTTGTTCCGCTCAAACTTTTCTTTGGCCATGGGCGCTAGCTACCTTCAGTTGTCTCGTCTCGTTCACTTGGACCTGTCTGCCTGTGCCTTTCGGGCGGCGGCGACATTTGCCCTTCTTTCTTAGTCTCGGGCTTTCGCCCTGGTCGGCGGAGCGGCGAAGGCTGGAGCGGGTGAAGGGAATCGAACCCTCGTCATCAGCTTGGAAGGCTGTTGCTCTACCATTGAGCTACACCCGCCTGGGATCCGTTCCGGTCCTGCCTGCTCTCTTCGCGCTGCCTGCGCTGGATGGTGGAGGGGGTTGGATTCGAACCAACGTAGGCATAGCCAACGGATTTACAGTCCGTCCCCTTTAGCCACTCGGGCACCCCTCCGTGTCCGATGTCAAATCTTGTGAAATCCCAATAAGTTCGAGGATATTATCTCGTGCTGGCCTCTGACGGACACGCGCGGCTTTATTCAGGTTTGCCGCCCTTGTGTCAACTAAAATCCCGGCCCCATAAAGCGTGAACACCCCCGCAGCGTGCCTCCAGCCATTTTTGCGGCAAGGCATACTGTTCGGGGGCGTTTGCAAGAGCCCGGATGTCGCAATATAAGCGCGCGCATGAGCCGGCGCAAGCAACCGAAACAATTCCAGAATCGTGGCCCCCGTGAAGGCGAGCCGCGAGAGGCCAATTCCCGCCATAAGCAGGGAAAACGTGGGGGCCGAGGTAGCGGTCCGGCGGAAAATGACGCCTATCTATATGGGTTTCATGCGGTTTTGGCCGCTTTGGCCAATCCGCACCGGCTGGCCGAGCGCCTCATCCTGACCCGCAATGCGGAGGCCGATCTGGCGCGCCAAAGGGCTGACCTTGGCGGTCTTCGGCCCGAGATTCGGGAAGCAGACGAGATCGCCGCCCTGCTTCCCCCCGGCGCCGTGCACCAGGGAATCGCCCTGCGCACCTCCCCCCTTCCCGATCTCGACGTGACGGAGGCTTGCGAGGGCACGAACCGGGTGGTCGTGCTCGATCAGGTCACCGACCCGCACAATTTTGGAGCGATTCTCCGTTCCGCAGCCGTTTTCGGCGCTGGTGCTCTCGTCACCACCGACCGCAACAGCCCGCCCCTGGGCGGCGTCCTCGCCAAGGCGGCCTCCGGCGGGCTGGAGCAAGTCCGGATAGCAAAAGTCACGAATCTCGTCCGGGCCATCGAGGAACTGAAGGAGCTTGGCTTCGAGATCATCGGTCTGGACGGTGAAGGAGAGATATCCCTCCCCGAGATGAAGCTCTCGCCTCGCGTGGCGCTTGTGCTGGGTGCCGAGGGCGCGGGCCTCCGTCGCCTCACCCGCGAGCATTGCGACCTGCTGGCCCGGCTTCCCGCCGCAGGCGCAATGAAAAGCCTCAATGTCTCGAACGCGGCCGCCGTCGCCCTCTACGAGCTTTTCCGCCGCAACGGCAGCTAGACACCAAGGAAGTTAAGGTCGGCGTTGCAGACCGTGGCAACCTCGCTGGTCGACATGAAGCGGCTCAGCTCGTCGAAAAGCGCGGCGACCGTGCGCGCCTTGCCCGCCCGGTCGTAGAAGAGCCAGCGGTTGGCCGCCGCCGCCGAAGGCAGGATCGAGGCCGCCGACGTCGCCGACGCCGTCTCCCTTGTCTTGACCAGCTTCACCGCGCCCGCGGGGCCGAACACATGTGCGGCATAAAGTTCGCCGTGTGCGGGGGAGCGGTCAAGCAACCGCGCCAGCGTCGCCGAATTCTCCATCGTCAATTCGCCCGCCATCAATGCGGCAACATAAGGATCGCTCCTGAGTGCCAGCACCTCGGTGCGCGCTGCCGTCGAGACTGGCGTGTAACTGCTACCCCGCTTTTGCAGCAGGGCCGCCTCGGCTTTGAGTCCGTACTTCGCGCCGTACTTCCCAAGCATTTGATACCACGTGCTCTGGATGAACTGGAAAGGCCCCGTCGCCGACGAAGTCGGCGCCCGGGCACCGAGAACGAGGCCGCTCTCGCGAAGCGCGATATGAAGCAGATAGCCCGAATTGGCCCCGGTTTTCTTTGAAGCATCCACAATCGCGCCAAGGAGGTCGGGGCCAAGAGAAGCGACGGACTTCTCCACGGTTTCCTGCTTCGGTGCCGCGACAGGCTCCGGCGGCGCTGTCTTCGCCTCTGGCGGCAGCGGCTCCTCCGCTTCCTTGCGGTAGAGTTCGGTCACCGCTTCCGCGATCTTCTCGACATCTTCTGGCGCAAGGCGAAGTTCCGCGCGCCGCTTTTCCCGTTCCTCGCGCCGAACCTCGCGTTCCCTTTCGGCAAGACTTCGTGCAGCCATCACGCTCGCGGCATCGCTTGATACAGCCGCCGTCAACGACTTCACATCGTCCACGAGATCGTCTTCGGCATAGTTCACGATATCGCGCACGGGCTCGAAACTCATAAGCATCCGGCCACTTCTCTCGAGCGCCGAATACCCGTCTTCCGATGTCGCCATATCCCAGATCAGCAGGGCGGCGAGCACCAGTGAAATCCGCATCCACATTGTTCTGCTCCTTTCCGGCACCGGTGGCGCGCCATAGGAAGCAGGTGCGCTCACCAACGCCCCCAACGAGCAGAAGGCTAGATTATGATGCTTGAACCCATAATGAGACAGCCATTCATCTACGGTTCATCGTTAAATCCAGATTTGCCGCCGCAGCGCCTGCAGGTTCACAAAATTCAGGGCTTGCCATCTCCCTCACTATTTGCGACTTCTTCTCATTCTCACTCATATCTGTGCATCCGGGCGAGCGGGGAAGCAATGACCACCAAGACGATCAAGAACTGGTACCTGGTTCACAAATGGACGAGCCTCGTCTGCACGGTATTCATGCTCCTGCTCTGCCTCACGGGCCTGCCGCTGATCTTTCACGAAGAGATCGAGCATCTGACCGGCAGCCACCCGGAAGCCGCCGAGATGGCGGAAGGCGCCGCCCCCGCAACCCTCGACGAAATCTTTGCGACGGGAATGGCGCGCGTGCCGGGCGACGTACCCCAGTTCCTCGTCTTCGATGACCATGAGCCGGTCGTCTATCTGACAACGAGCGAGTCCGCGACCAACCGGGAAGATTCCCGCTTCAACGCCTATGACGCAGGCACCGGCGAGCATATTCCCACCCCGCCTTTCGACGAAGGCTTCATGTATGTGATGTTCAAGCTGCATGTCGATCTGTTCGCCGGTCTGCCGGGCACGCTCTTCCTCGGCGTGATGGGATTGCTTCTTGTCGTTGCCATCGTGTCGGGCGTGGCGGTCTATGGCCCCTTCATGCGCAAGCTCGATTTCGGAACCGTCCGCAAGGACAAGAACACCCGCGTCAAATGGCTCGACATGCACAACATGCTCGGCATCGTCACGCTTGCCTGGCTGTTCGTCGTCGGCTTCACCGGCGTCATCAACACACTTGCAACCCCTGTGTTCCAGTATTGGCAATTCGATCAGCTTGCGGAGATGGTGGCGCCCTACAAGGACGCCCCGCCCCTCGAATCCCTATCCTCGATCGATGAAGCCGTCGCAACGGCGCGACAAGCCGCTCCCGGCATGGAGCCCTCTTTCATCGCCTTCCCCGAAACCGATTTTTCGAGCAAGCATCACTACGCAGTATTCATGCGCGGAACGACGCCGCTCAGCTCGCGCACCCTGAAGCCCGTCCTTGTCGATGCACAGACCGGCGAATTCACCGCCAGCCGTGACCTGCCGTGGTACGCAACGGCCCTCCTCCTCTCGCAGCCGCTCCACTTCGGTGATTATGGCGGCCTGCCGCTCAAGATCATCTGGGCGCTGCTCGACATCGCCAGCATCGTGGTCCTCGGCAGCGGGCTCTATCTCTGGCTTGGCCGGCGGCGCTCATCGCTCGAAACCAGACTACGCGAGCTTGAACGCGGTGCCGATACGGCGGTGCCGGTCTGATGCAAATGAAGGATCGCAACATCCGCAAGGGTCCGCGCGGTGGCGTGTTCGGCATCCCCGCCCTCATCGCCGCCATCTCGCTGGTCGGCCTTGTCTCCGCGCTGGTCGGCGACGAAATGCTGGATGTCCTCTCCTGGATCACGCTCGGCATTCCGGTCGCCGTCATGCTATGGGCTTACGGGCGGGACTGGTCGAAGGTCCGATAGAAGGCCTAAGCCCGCAAGCCCGGCCTTGACGCATAAAAGACGCTATCAATCTCCCAAGCTTTGCTTGCCCGTCACGCCCGGCACAACTATCTTGCGCCGCACGGTCGCCCTTGTAGCTCAGTTGGTAGAGCACCTGATTTGTAATCAGGGGGTCACGGGTTCGAATCCTGTCGGGGGCACCGTTTGCAATCCATGATCGTCACGGCTACAGCCAGCCTCGCAGCGCGGCCCTCCGGGCGGTGCGGCGAAGACGGGATATGACGATGGCGCGGGCAACGGAAACGGAAGCGGCGGATTTTCTCGCCGCAAACCCCGAGACGATCCAGATACAGGCCTTCCTGACCGACCCCTCGGGCGTCGCCCGCGGCAAGGTGCTGCGTCCCGAGGAAGTCGCCACCGCATTCCGCGATGGCCGCCCGCTCCCCTGCTCCATTCAGTCTCTCGACATCCTCGGTGCGGATGTACTCGAAACCGGCCTCGTCGGAGAAGAAGGCGATAGCGACCGCCCCTGCTTCCCCGTCGCGGGCACACTCACCCATGCCCCCTGGCATGATGTGCCGACCGCACAAGTGATCCTCGAATCTTGTGAACATGATGGCTCGCCGACACCCGCCGACCCGCGTCATGCGCTGGCCCGCACCGTCGCCTCGCTGGATGCCATGGGGCTGACACCCGTCGTCGCCATCGAACTCGAATTCTATCTGGTCTCCCGCGACGCCGCCGCAAAAGCCCGCATCGCGCCGCCCGCCGCGCCCAACGGCTTCGCACCCGCGCATCTTCAGGCCTACCTCATGCAGGATCTGGAAGACTTCGCACCCTTCCTGAACGATGTCTTTGCCGGCGCGAAGAAGATGGGCCTCCCCGCCCGTACGCTCATTTCCGAATATGCCCCCGGTCAGTTCGAGATCGTGCTCGAACATCGCGCCGATGCGATGCGCGCCGCCGACGACGCGATCCTCTACAAGCGTCTCGTGAAGGGTGTCGCCGACCGGCACGGATATGTCGCGACCTTCATGGCCAAGCCCTATGCGGATGTCTCGGGAAGCGGCATGCACATGCATGTCTCGCTCGCGGGCGAGGAGAGCAGCAATCTTTTTGCCGGCGAAGGCGGCGAACTGACCCCCCATCTCGCCTGTGCCATCGGTGGGCTTCAACGGACAATGGCCGAGAGCATGGCGCTCTTCGCGCCCAATGCGAACTCTTATCGCCGCTTCCGCCTCAACACCTATGCGCCGCTGACGCCCGCCTGGGCGGTGGACAACCGTTCCGTGCCGCTGCGCGTAACGTCGGGCAAGCCCTCGACGCGCCACCTCGAACACCGCGTCTGCGGCGCCGATGCGAACCCCTATGTTGCGCTGGCGGCCGTATTGGCGGGAATAGCTGAAGGTATCGAGAAGAAGATCGAGCCAGGCGCGCCCGTCACCGGCGACGGATATCGTGACGCACAGAAATCGGCACTTCCGCTCAACTGGTGGAAGGCGCTCGAAACCGCGCGCGCCTCAACCTTTCTCAAGGATCGTCTGGGCGAAGGCTTCACAAACATCTTCCTCACCATCAAGGAAGTGGAGTGCGACCGCTTCTTCGCCTCGGTGAGCGATGTCGACGTGGAATGGTATCTGCGAAATGCCTGAGATTTACTCGGCAGGCAGATCCCGGCCTTCCATGTCTTTCAGATCGGCCGGATCGCAAGGATACTGCTTCTCGAGCGCGCGCACCGCGAGTTCATAGGCAGGCCGATCCGCAGCTTCGGGATTGCCACCCGCATAGCTCACGACATGCTGCGCAAAGTCGCGATAGCTGAGCTTGTCCGGCATCTCGAAGCAAGCCTTCTCATCCTGGTTTGGCCCAAGACGAAACGCACGAAAGGGCTCGCCCATGGTGAGCGTGTCCTGCTGGGCGAGAACCATGCTGGTCACGAAATTCTTGCACGCCTCGCCCTTGCTCCCCTCGGCGGAGCCGTTATCGAGCAGCGACTGACAGGCGGTAACAAGCGCCGCCCCTTCTTCGATATCCGTGGCGGCATGGGCGTTTGCCGCCATTCCCGCCGCGCCCAGCATGGCGCCGAAGGCCAGCGTCGCAAGCTTCCGCATTTTCATTCTCCTGGCTTGTTACCCGTCTCTATTTACATAAGCCGGAACGCTGTCCCTTCAAGCATCATCATGCTGCCTTCGCCATGTCGTCCATCGCGTCGAACTCGGCAAAGAGCTTCGCGCCATTGGGCATCGTTTCAAGCTGCGCGCGGATCGTCTCGCGCGTCTGTTCCTTCGAGAAATCGGCCTGCGTCACTGCATGCCAGTGCACCATGCCCTCCCAGATCGGGTCGATGAGATCTTTTCCCTTCACCGTGCCGCCATCGGCGGTCTTGAAGGTGAAGCTGCGCATCTCTGAAACAGCCGTCTGCAGATAGCCGACATGGATTGCCTCGTCGATGCGGATGCGTTCCACCATCGACGCCGCCTCCTCCGCCCGATCGCGCCGGTCGCCGAAAGAGTCCTTGTCGCGCATGATCTCGCAGCAGAACGCGAAGAAGCTTTCCGCCCGCACCTCGATCATCAGCACATTCATCAGCATCAGGATGAGCTGCTCGAAGCCCGCCGGGAGCTGCGGCATGAGCCTTCCCTGATCCGGGCGGCCGATGCTTTCCGGCAATTCCGGTATCGGATAGGCGTTCGCTCCGAAGAGAAGATCGCGCGCTGCGAACCACATCGCGTCATGCGCGCCATATTCGGGCAACTCGGGATCGCCGCCCTCATCCGCGCCATGCGCATAGAGAAGCCCCTTGTGGAGATGCCCGGTACAGGTCTGCGAAATATCATCCTCGATAATCTGCTGAAAATCCGGCGCCTCGATATCGCAAAGCACACGGCCGCGCGCTTCAATCACGCCTGTGATGGTCAGCGAGTTCCACAGCGTCTGCCCGATGCCGTGGCTCAGCAGAAACCGTTCCTGCGAAATGTTCGGATAATTGCCGCGCTTCAGAAGCTGCACCGTCGCATCGATCAGCGGCCAGCCTTTCGCTGTCAGTTCGCCCTGCCATGCCTTCACTGCGGGCCAGCGATGCAGCACACGCGGCGATTCATAGGTGCCGTCCGCTAGAAAGCCGCCATGCAGCTTGTATCCCGCACGTTCATGAGGGCGCGCATAGTCGTGGCTCGCCATGAGCTCGTCTCGCGTATAGGAGAGTTTCGCCATTTTCCCGTTCCTCCCTGGAGCCTGTTCCCGGCGTGTTTCGCCTGTTTCCGGCTTTATTTTTTTAGCGCACGCACAAAGAGTTGCGTCATGCCGTCGATCATCTTTGTCCGGTCGAGCTTGCGGCGATGGCCATAGGCCCCGCCCTGTTTGATCGCACCGACGATGAGATACCCGGCCATTCTCGCATCGAGGTCGGCGGCGGCCTCTCCGGCTTCCTTCCACTTTTCGAGAAGCTCCGTCCAGACCTGCGCCCATCGGTCGACCGGCATCCGGCGTCCTGTGTCGCCCGTCGAAAGCACACTGATGTCGGTCAGCGCCGCGGCGAGAACCCCGGGGTTCTGGTCGGAATATTCGAAGACCGCTATCAGAAGTTCGTGGATGCCCTCTTCAAGCGATCCCGCCACCGCATGGTGCGTTTCGACGAAAACATGCAGCTCGTCCGCCGCCTCTTCGGTAAAGGCGAGGAAACAATCGAGCTTGTCCTCGAAATGCAGATAGAAGGTGCCGTGACCGACGCCCGCTTCCTTGGAAATGTCCTGCGGGCGCGTCTCGTGATAACCGCGCTCGACGAAGAGCTTGCGCGCGGCAGCCATCAGCTTCCGCCTGCTCTCGCGCTTGCGCTTCGTCGCGCCGCTCATGGGGCTTGCCGCCGCCGCGCTCGCAGGCGCTGCAGCCTCATCCCTCTCCTTCTCGTCCAGAACGGCCGCTTCTGCGGTCCTTCGGGTTCTGGCGCCCGTTTCCTCCGTAGTCATGGAGTAAAGCGTCGGACCAAAATGACAAAATGTCAATGAACCTGGGTAAAATGTGAGGGTATTTTCTCGCCCCTCCACCTATCCCGAAGAACTCTTTATTCCGCCGCCTGACGGCCTTTCTGAAGGATATTCCAGAGTTTGAGCGGCGTCACCGGCATATCGATTTCCTCGACGCCGTAGGGCGCCAGCGCATCGATCATCGCATTGATAAAGGCTGCGGGCGCACCGACGGTTCCCGCCTCACCTGCCCCTTTGACGCCCAGCGCATTCGAGCGCGCGGGAATTTCATTGTAGCTCACATTGAAATCCGGGAAGTCGGCCGCGCGCGGCATCCAGTAGTCCATGAAGGAACCGGTCACGAGCTGCCCGTTCGCATCATAGACCGCATGTTCGCCCATTGCCTGCCCGAGCCCCTGCACGATGCCGCCATGCACCTGGCCTGCGACCAGCAGCGGATTCAGGATCTGTCCGAAATCATCCACCGCTGTGAAACGCGTGATGCGATAGACGCCTGTATCCGCTTCGATCTCGACCTCGCAGATATGTGCGCCATTCGGAAAGGTATTGCCCTTCTGCGTATATTCGCCGTCTCCCGCGAACTCGCCGAGATCGGCCTGTCCTTCCGCAATCTTCGCTACGGCAAAGAGGTCGATCACCTTGTCCGTACCGGCGACCGCGAAAACGGGTTCGCCGTCCGCGCCGCGATATTCGATATCGGCCTTCGCCGCTTCGAGTTCGTTGGCGGCGATTTCGCGCCCCTTCTCGATCAGCTTGTCGGAGGCATCCGAGATCGCGCCGCCAGCCATGTAAAGCGCCTTCGAGCCGCCCGTGCCCGCACCGCCCGGCAGCACTTCCGAGTCGCCGAGATGCACCTTGATCTTCTCCGCGTCGATGCCGAGCCGAGAGGAAACGAGCTGCGTCCAGGCCGTCTCGTGGCCCTGCCCGTTCGTCTGCTGGCCGGTCCAGACGTGAACCATGCCGTCCGCCCCGTCGACCGCGATGCGCGCATAATCGGCCATGCCCGCCGCCGTCCGCTCAACGTAATAGCTGTAGCCGAGACCGAGGATCTTGCCTTCCTTCTCTGCCGCGCTCTTGCGCACCGCGAAGCCTTCCACATCCGCCTTCTTCATGGCGTCGTTCAGGTTGCGCTCGAAATCGCCGGAGTCGAACGGCAGAGACGGCGCCGCGTTGAGCGGCATCGCGCTCGACGGCACAAAGTTCCGGCGGCGGATTTCGTCCGGGGTGAGGTTCATCTCCCGCGCCGCTTTCTCCATCAGCCGCTCGATCACATAGGACGCTTCCGGCCTGCCCGCGCCGCGATAGGCGTCCACCGGCACCGTATTCGTGTAGACCGCGCGTACCCGGTTGAACAGCGCAGGCACCATGTAAACGCCGACATGCATGCCGCGCGGCGCAAGCGAGGGAATGAACGGCCCGAACTGGCTCTGATAGGCGCCCAGATTGGCGATGGTGTCGACCTGCACACCGAGGATCTTGCCGTCCTTGTCGAGCGCCAGCGCCGCTTCCGTCACATGGTCGCGGCCCTGCGTGTCGCTGAGGAAACTTTCGGAGCGGTCCGCCGTCCATTTGACCGGACGCCCCAGCATCTTCGAGGCGAAAAGCACCAGCGGATATTCCTGATAGACGAAGGTCTTCATACCGAAGCCGCCGCCCACATCTTCCGTGATCACACGCAGCTTCTCGACGGGGATTTTCAGCGAGTGCTGCGCAATATTGTTGCGCAGGCCATGCACGCCCTGGCTGCCCGTATAGAGCGTGTAGTGGTCGCGCTCCGCTTCGTAATTGCCGAGCGCCGCGCGCGGCTCCATTGCGTTCACGACAATGCGGTTATTGACGAGCTTCACGCGCGTAACGTGATGCGCGTCCTTCAGCGCCGCATCGGTCTTCTCCGCATCGCCGATCGACCAGTCATAGGCGAGGTTCGAGCCGTTCTCCTCCCAGATGACCGGCGCATCCGGCAAAAGCGTGCCTGCCGTGTCCGATACGGCGGGCAGGTCGTCATAGTCGACCATCACGAGGTCGGCGGCGTCACGCGCCTGCGCGGGCGTCTCGGCAACCACCATCGCCACAAGGTCGCCCACATGGCGCACACGGTCTTTCGCAATCAGGTGCCGCACCGTCTTGTAGATCGGCGTACCGTCCTTGTTCTTCAGCATGTCGGCAGCGGGCGAATAAACCGTGCCGAGCCCCGCCTCCTCCGCATCCTTGCCCGTATAGATCGCGAGCACGCCCGGCGCCATCTTCGCGTCTTCCGCGTCGATGCCCGTAATCTTCGCGTGCGAATGCGGGCTCCGCACCATCACCGCATAGGCCTGCCCCGGCAGCGAGATGTCGTCCGTGTAGCGTCCCGTGCCCGTAACGAGCCGCATATCCTCGACGCGACGCGCCGGTTGTCCCACACCGAACTTCACCATGGACGAACCTCTTTCAATGCGTGAGGAATGCGAAGACAGGAACAGTCCCGCATCCATATTTGAATGTCGTTGGAGCGCAAGCTGCTCCGAAAGGCTTGATCAGTCCCGGTAGGACGGATCGATCCGGTCGAGCGTGCGCAGAAGCGCTGGCCAGGCAAGTTTGCCGATGCCGTGCTTCTTGTGGAACATGCCCTGATCCGCGGTCTTTTCCGGCACGCCCTGGTTCGGCATAGTCAGCTTCACGCCGCCCGAAAGCGCGCGCACCTGCATGGTGCAGGCCCGCTCCAGGAAATAGAGCCGGAGGAAAGCATCGGGGCAGCTCGCGCCCGCCGTCAGCAGCCCGTGATTGCGCAGGATCATGCAATGCTTGTTGCCGAGATCGCGCACCAGCCGCTCGCGCTCGTCATGTTCGAGCGCAATGCCCTCATAGTCGTGATAGGCGAGGTCTTCGAGAACGATCATCGCCGTCTGCGAAAGCGGCAGCAGGCCATCCGCCTGTGCCGACACAGCCACGCCATCATCCGAATGCGTGTGGATGACGCAATTCGCATCGTCGACGGACATATGAACCGCGCTGTGGATCGTGAAGCCCGCCGGGTTCACCGCATAGTCGGACGGCATGACGATATTGCCGTCGAGATCGATCTTCACAAGGCTCGACGCCGTGATCTCGTCGAAGCTCATGCCATAGGGATTGATGAGGAAGTGATGCTCCGGCCCCGGCACACGCGCCGAGATATGCGTGTAGATGAGGTCGCTCCAACCGTAATGCGCGACGAGCCGGTAGGTCGCGGCGAGGTCCACGCGCACCTGCCATTCGGCTTCCGAAACCTGGTCGCGCATCGAAGCGCCGCTGAAATCCTCCGCTACCGACATGGGAGCCGCCTTCCGTCCTGATTATGAAAACTGGATTCTCTGTTCCGGTCAGTCTGCCACGTCCCACCCCTCGGCTGCAAACGGCGCGGGCAGAGCCTCATCTTCAAAATTCAACAACTTCGTCATGACCCGGCTTGTCCGGGTCATCCACGTCTTCCTTTTGCTGACACCCAGCCAAGGCGTGGATGGCCCGCATAAAGCGGGCCATGACGATTTATGAGGAGCGGGCGCCCGTGTGGCCGATCTATTCCGCCGCCTTTGCCTGTGAAACCGGCTCCAGCACCTTGCCGGGATTGAGAATATTCTTCGGGTCGAGCGTCCGCTTCAGCAACTGCATCAGCGCCACTTCCTCGCCCGAGCGCGACCAGCCGAGATAGGGCCGCTTCTCAAGGCCGATCCCGTGCTCCGCCGAAACGGAACCCTGCCGCTCGCGAAGTTCGCCATAGACGATAGCTTCAACGCCGCGCCGCGTTGCCTGTTCCGCATCTGGAAAACGCCCGGGGATCACATGCAGGTTCCCGTCGCCCAGATGCCCGAACACCATCAGCGAACTGTCGGGCCATTTCGCAGCGAGCCCCTGTTTCACCTCCGCGATATAGCTTTCCATGTCGGCGATCTTGAGGCTCACATCGAAAGTGAACATCGGATAGGTATGCACCACCTGCCCCACATCGTCGCGCAGCGCCCACATCGCGTCGCGCTCCGCCTGGCTCTTCGCGATCACGGCGTCGGAAATCTCGCCCGCTTCCAGCGCCTCCATCATCGCCGCCTCGAAGCGCGCCGAGTCGGCCTCCTGGTCGCCGCCCATGGACTCGACCAGCACATAATAGGGGTGCCCATGCGCGATCACGGGCCTGCCCGTCGCGGGCTCCATCGTCACGAGCTTGTAGAAATCCTCCCACATCACCTCGAAGGCCGAGAGCGTGCCGCCCAGCGCGCGCTCCATGTGGCGCAGGAATGTCGGCAACTGCTCGAAACTCTCCACCGCCACAAATCCCGTATCCTGCGACTTCGGCTTCGGCCAGACGCGCAAGACCGCCCGCGTCACGACGCCAAGCGTGCCCTCCGAGCCGATGAACATCTGCTTCAGGTCGTAGCCCGCATTGTTCTTGATGAGCTTGTTCATGGAGGTCATCACCGTGCCGTCCGCCAGCACCGCCTCAAGCCCGAGCACCATGTCGCGCGTCATCCCATAGCGGATCACGCGATTGCCGCCCGCATTGGTCGAGATGTTGCCGCCGATGGTCGCCGATCCCCGCGCGCCGAGATCGAGCGGGAAGATGAGCCCCTTCTCCTCCGCCGCCTCGCAAACCGTCTGCAAAACGGCCCCGGCCTCGACGGTCATCGTGCCGCCCAGCGCGTCGATCTCCTCGATCCTGTTCATGCGTTCGAGCGACAGCGCGATATGCCCGTCCGCCTCGCCGCCTTCGACAAGCCCGGTCTTCCCGCCCCACGGCACCACCGCCTCGCCCGCAGCGTGGCAGAGCTTCAGCGCGGCGGACACCTCTTCCGTGCTCGCAGGTCGCAGCACCGCAGCGGGAATGCCGAGCTTGCTCCAGCCGCCAACCGCCTTCTCCTCGGCGTCCTTGCCGGTCAGCACACCGGCATCGCCGAGCGCCGCCTTCAGCTTCTTGATGAGATCGTCCGACGCCATGTCATCCTCCCGGGGATCGTTCTTTCAAAGACTATAGCGCGCCCGGCGGCAAATTCCCTACCCGATCACCCGCTTCACATATCCCTGCCAGCGACCGTAGCGCCCCGCCCGCTCGCTCTCCGCCATTTCCGGCTCGAACGCGCGCTCGCACCGCCAATGCGACGCGACATCGCTCATGTCGCCGTAAAAGCCCACATGCATCCCCGCAAGATAGGCCGCGCCCAGCGCCGTCGTCTCGGTGATTTCCGGCCGTTCCACCGGCCGCGCCAGAATGTCGGCGAGGTTCTGCGCGAACCAGTTATTCGCCACCATGCCGCCATCGACGCGGAGCGCCTGCGGGCTGACGAGCCTCGCCGCCTTCATGTCCGCCCCCATCGCGTCCATCAGGTCGCGCGTCTGGTAGGACACGCTTTCAAGCGCCGCCCGCACCACTTCCTTTGCGCCCGTATCCCGCGTCATGCCGAACAGCGCCGCCCGCGCATCCGGCTCCCAGTAAGGCGCGCCGAGCCCGGTAAAGGCCGGCACCAGCACGGCATGCGAATGCGGGTTTGCATCCCGCGCCATCGCCTCGCTCTCGGCGGAACTGTCGATCAGCTTCATCTCGTCGCGCAGCCACTGCACGATGGCCCCCGCCATGAAGATCGAGCCTTCAAGCGCGTAGGTCGTCTCGCCGCCGATCCGGTAGGCGATGGTGCCCAGCAGCCGGTTGCGGCTTTCCACGCGCTGCTTGCCCGTATTCACCACCGCGAAGCAGCCCGTACCATAGGTCGATTTCATCAGCCCCGGCTCGAAACACGCCTGCCCCACCGTGGCCGCCTGCTGGTCGCCCGCAACGCCCGCCACGGGGATCGCCGCACCGAGCAATTCCCTCTCCGCCGTGCCGAAATCCGCGCAGCAATCGAGCACCTCCGGCAGAACGCTGCGCGGCACATCGAGCAGCTTCAGCAGCTCGTCGTCCCACTCGTTCGTCTCGATGTTGAAGAGCAGCGTCCGCGAGGCATTGGTCGCATCGGTCACATGCCGCTTGCCGCCAGTCAGCTTGAAGATGAGCCACGAGTCGATCGTGCCGAAGCAAAGTTCGCCTTTCTCGGCTTTCGCCCGCGCACCCTCCACATTGTCGAGCAGCCAGCGGAGCTTCGTGCCCGAAAAATAAGGATCGAGCAGCAGCCCCGTCTTCGCCTGGAAGGTGGCTTCCTTGCCCTCCTCCTTCAGCTTCGCGCAGAACCCGGCCGTCCGCCGGTCCTGCCAGACGATGGCGTTATGCACCGGCTTCCCCGTGGCCCGGTCCCAGAGCACGGTCGTCTCGCGCTGGTTGGTGATGCCGATGGCGGCGATGTTCTGAGCCGTCGTGCCCGCCGTCAGCACGCCCCGGCAGACCTCCAGCGTCGCCGCCCAGATCTCCTCCGCGTCATGCTCGACCCAGCCGTCGCGCGGGAAAATCTGGTGGAGTTCCTTCTGCCGCACCCGCATCGGCGAGCCCGACCGGTCGAACAGCAGCGCCCTCGTGCTCGTCGTGCCCTGATCGATGGAAAGAATATAGTCCGCCATTGGCCTCCCCCGCTTTTTGTTGAGGCAGAGGCTACCCGGCCTGCGACACCCGCAAAAGCCCTCACGAAAACCTTATCGCCGGAAGGGGCGAAATTTCACTGACCAGTTGCTATATTCCGGTCATGGACATGGAAACGCCCCTTTCCCCGGCACCGCAGATGATCGACCCGCATGGCCGGGCCGTGACCTATCTGCGCGTCTCGGTGACGGACCGCTGCGACTTCCGCTGTGTCTATTGCATGTCCGAACACATGAATTTCCTGCCGAAACAGGAACTGCTCACGCTGGAAGAGCTGGACCGCGTCTGCTCCGCTTTCGTGGCGAAGGGCGTCCGCAAGCTCCGTCTCACCGGCGGCGAGCCGCTGGTGCGCCGCGATGTCATGACGCTGATCCGCTCGCTCGGCCGCCACCTCGAAACCGGTGCACTCGACGAGTTGACGCTCACCACCAATGGCAGCCAGCTCGCGCGCCACGCGGATGACCTCTTCGCCGCCGGTGTCCGCCGCGTGAACGTCTCCATCGACACGCTCGATGAAACTCTCTTCCAGCAGATCACGCGCTGGGGCCGCCTGCCGCAAGTGCTGGACGGCATCGCCGCCGCGAAGCGCGCCGGGCTCAAGGTCAAGATCAACACCGTCGCCCTCAAGGGCGTCAACGAGGATGAAATCCCCTCGCTCGTCGAATGGGCGCATGGCGAGGGTCACGACATCACGCTGATTGAAACCATGCCGCTCGGCGACATCGACGGCGACCGCACCGACCAGTATCTGCCGCTGTCCCAGGTCCGTCGCTCGCTCTCGGAGCACTGGACGCTGGACGAACTCGACGAACGCACCGGCGGCCCCGCCCGCTATGTGAAGGTGCAGGAAACAGGCGGCAAGCTCGGCTTCATCACGCCTCTCACACACAATTTCTGCGAAAGCTGCAACCGTGTCCGCCTCACCTGCACCGGCACGCTCTATATGTGCCTCGGTCAGGACGACGCGGCGGACCTCCGCGCGCCCGTCCGCGCCAGCGAAGCGGACGATCTGCTGAACGATGCCATCGACGAAGCCATTGGCCGCAAGCCCAAGGGCCACGACTTCATCATCGACCGCGAACACAACCGCCCCGCCGTCTCGCGCCACATGTCGCTTACCGGCGGCTAATCCTCCACCTGCCCCCTTGCCCACTCCAGATAATCCGCGTTCCCGCCCATGATCGGCAGCACCAGCATGGCCGGCACTTCGTAAGGATGCAGATCGCGAAGCCGCGCCATGACGTTCTCTTTCAGCGCCGCCCTCGTCTTGATGAAGGCAGCCGCTTCATCTTCTTTCTCCACCGCCCCCTTCCATTCGTAGACGGAGCGCATGCCCCCGTGAATGTTGACGCAAGCGGCAAGTTTCTCGCCTACAAGCGCCTCTGCGGCCCTCTCGGCATCCGCCACCGAGCCGAAGGTCGAATAGATGAAGATGAACTCGCCTTCATCCTTGGCTTGCGTATCTCCGCCCATATGCTTACCTCCTTGTCTTGCCGCATTTGCCGGCCATCGAGGAATCGCCCCGGGAAGAGACGATGAAATTCGAGAAGATCGCCTTCGTGGCGACGGATATGCCCGAGGCCCGGGCCGCGCGCGAAGCGCTCAGCCAGCGTTACGGCGACACCCCGCCCGAGGAGGCGGATGTCATCGTCGCGCTTGGCGGCGACGGTCTCATGCTCCAGACGCTCCATCAATACATGAAGCGCCGCATCCCTATCTACGGCATGAACCGGGGTTCCGTCGGCTTCCTGATGAACGAGTATCGCGACGATCATCTGGCCGAGCGTCTCGCCGCCGCCGAATGCGCGACCATCCACCCCTTGCGCATGCGCGCCTCCCTCGCGGACGGCACCCGCCACGAAGCGCTCGCGATCAACGAGGTAGCCCTCTTCCGCGAGACCTATCAGGCCGCGAAGATCCGCATCTCTATCGACGGCAAGACGCGCATGGAGGAACTCGTCTGCGATGGCGTCCTCGTCGCAACGCCCGCGGGCTCCACCGCCTACAACCTCTCGGCGCAAGGGCCCATCGTGCCAATCGATGCCGCGCTCCTCGCGCTCACACCGATCAGCGCCTTTCGTCCTCGCCGCTGGCGCGGCGCGCTGCTTTCGCATCGTGCGAAACTGCGCTTCGAGATTCTGGAAGCCGGGAAGCGTCCCGTCAGCGCCGTGGCCGACCACACCGAATTTCGTCAGGTGCGCGAAGTGGAAGTCGAGGAAGACGGCTCCATCGACATGCTCATGCTCTTCGATCCCGATCACGGCCTCGAAGAACGCATCATCACCGAGCAGTTCCTGTATTGAATTTCATCTTTCCAAGGCGTCTGCCGTCGGGATCACCCTCCCCCTGTGGGAGGGTCGAAAAACGCGAGCGAAGCGAAGTGTTTTTCGGGGAGGGGTGAGAGACGGCGCGCGTAAGCGAATAAGAAGGCCGGGTAGACCTCTTCAAGTCACACTCGATGAGGACGCGCCGCTCCCGGCAATCCCCAGGCAAAGGCCCCCGCCCATATCGCAATGCCGATATGGAAACTGTTGAGTGCCGCCGTATCCGTCGCTCCGAAGACGCCGAGCATCGCCAGCGCCGCGAATGCATAACCCGCCGCCGAAATCGCCAGCGCCGCGCCCGGCCATGTCCGGCCCTTGATCGCGGCCAGCACACCGGCGCCCACCAGCACACAAAGCATGGCAAGTCCTGCAATCTGCGCATAGGTCTCACCGAGCAGCGCCGTCTGCGGCAGGAAGGCGAGCGCCGTAATTGCTATCGGCACAATCCAGAGCACGCCGGTTCGCGCCTTGTCCTGCCCGCCCCGGAAAATGAAGATCGCCGCCGCAATGGCCCATGTCGGCGCAACGATGGCCGAGATCAGCGACAGCCCGTCATTGATCCCGGCAACGGCATCGAGCCCCGCATAGCGCAGCGTCCCGAAAGCGGCCGCGAGAAACACGCTGAAAAGCGCCGCCGCACCAAACAACATGCCGGGCCGCGCCCGCTCACCATAGAACCGCATTGCGCCCCACAGCGCGGCAAGCGCGAGAACCCCGTCGAAAAAAGGAGCGCTCCAGTTCTCCATCGCCTCAGCCTGCCTTCGGCTTCGCCACATTGGCGACGGCGGAAAGCGGTTCTTCCGTCACGCTGTATCCGGCTTCCTTGGGAATGCGCAGCACCGGCTCGCCCGCCTCGTTCTTCGTCACCTGCGGCTCCACCGTCACGACCGGCCTGTTGCGCGCCGCCTCGATGGCATGCGTGACATTCGGGCTCTCGCCGACCTTCTCCACATTCATCCGTGTCGGGAAAATGATCGTGCGCGTGCCCGCTTCCGCTTCTTTCAGCGCCTGCAACGGGCTGATCCACACGCTGTCGACCGATTCAGAACCGTCATGCACGGCGACATGGTCTTCCGGTGCATTCGCGAGATAGAACCGCGTGTCGAAACGCTTCGGCATCATGTTCGGCGTGATCCAGTGCGCGAAAGGCGTCAGCATGTCGCCCGCAAGCCGCAAGCCCTCTTTCGAGAGGAAATCGGCAATGCCGACCTCGCCCCTGTTCAGGGGATCACGGTAATGTTCGAGCGATTTCAGCCGCCCCGCATCGACAACGCCACCCGTCTGCTCGTTGCGCGCCAGCAGCACGCCTGATTCCTCGAAGGCCTCGCGGATTGCTGCGACACGCATCGAAAATTCCCAGTCGTCGAGACCTTCCATGCCGTCTGCGCGCTCGCGCACGCCCGGCGCCATGTCGAGCTTGTCCACCTTGCCGCCCGGAAAAACCAGCGCCCCGCTTGCAAAATCGATCTGGTGATGCCGCACCACCATGAAGATTTCCAGTCCCGCTGTGCCATCTCGCAACAGCAGGATCGTCGCCGCCGGTATCAGCTTGTCCGCGCTTTTTGTGCCCGCTTCGCTCATCTCACCCTCCCTTGCATCGAACTTGCTTCGAATTCGATGCATCTCGTTCACGCAATGGCGACGCTGTCCGCCGCTCTTCTCGTCCGGTTAAGCACTCGGAAAGAGACTCACGCCACGCTGGTCCCTCTCGGCGCAAATGCCGTTTGGAAAAAGAGATGTACAGCAGTTCCTTTCGCCTGACCAACCGCGACATTGACCTTGCCTTCGAGGCGGGGCACCTCTTCATCGTCTGTCAGCCGAAGCTTTCCCTAGCGGAAGACGGGGTTCTTGGCGCGGAAGCTTATGTCCGCTGGAACCACCCGGACTATGGTCTGCTGCCGCCCGGTCTTTTCCTGTCCTTCTTTGAACAGCGCGAGCGCGCCGGTGAACTGACGCGCTTCGTCGCACGCGCCGCCGCAGATCTGCTCGTGGACTGGGCAAGCGCAGATCGTCACTGGCCGCTCTCGATCAATCTCGGCGCGTCGGACCTCGCCGACATGGGTCTTCCCGGCGCGCTCGATGAAATCATGGGCGAGCGCGGCCTGGACCCGGCCCTGCTGATGCTCGAAGTGCCTGAAGGTGCTTTCGCCCGCCACGGTGAAGAAGCCGCCCGCGTACTCGCAACCTTGCGCCGCCTCGGCTTCCGCACGGCGCTCGATGGCGGCGGCGCCGTCATCGTGCCCGACGATCTGCTGACGCCCGATCATTTCGACGAGGTGAAGATCGGCGGCGCTTCGATCATTCAGTTCGCCCGCCGCCTGAAAGGGTCCGGCCTCGGTTTCGTCGGCAAGCGTGTGTCGCTCGCCGTCTCGCGCGGCCTCGGCGCAACCGCCGTCGGCGTCGAGGACGAAATCACACTGAATGCGCTCCCCGCCCTCGGCTTCACAGCCGCGCAGGGCGCGCTTCTCTGCCGTCCGCTCATGCCGGACGAATTCGCGCAATGGTCGCCGCTGCCGCTCAATCTCCCCCCCGAGGAAGAACTGGAGGAAGAACCGGAAGAGGAAGTTCTCCTTCTCCTCGATCCCTTGCCCGAAGACGACACCTCTGAGCAGGAAGAAACGTGCACGGAGGAAATCTCCGCCAGCGCCGCGCCCGCCCCCGAGTATCCAGTCGTCGAGTATTCATGGGAGGATATCGACCCGATGATCCCGGCGGAGGAAGTGCGCGGCGTCGCCTGGCGTCTCGACCGCACCTGCCTCTTCCCGGATCGTCACCTGCTTGCGCTGGTTCGCCGCCCCCGTGTCCTGCCTCACATGAGGAAGCCGAAGCCCGCGAGGAAGAAAGCGGCCGGGAAGGTTGCGACCGCTCCCCGCAGGCGCCCTCACAAACCGAAACATGCGCCCGCGGGCCTCGTCACCCGCCCGAGCCTCGTCCAGATCACACTTGGCTTTTGAGCCTCACACCCGCTCGATCACCATGGCAATGCCCTGCCCCACGCCGATGCACATGGTGCAGAGCGCGTAGCGGCCCTGCCGCCGTTCGAGTTCATACATCGCGGTCGTCACAAGCCGCGCACCGCTCATGCCGAGCGGATGGCCGAGCGCGATGGCGCCGCCATTCGGGTTCACATGTTCCGCGTCGTCCGGCAGGCCGAGATCGCGCATCACGGCAAGGCCCTGCGAAGCAAATGCCTCGTTCAGTTCGATCACGTCGATATCGCCGATATTGAGCCCGGTCTTCTCCAGCACCTTGCGCGTCGCGGGCGCAGGCCCGATCCCCATGATGCGCGGCGGCACGCCCGCCGTCGCCATCGCCACGATCCGCGCGCGGGGGCGAAGCCCGTTCGCCTCAGCCGCTTCCGCCGACGCGATGATGAGCCCGCAGGCGCCGTCATTCACGCCCGATGCATTGCCCGCCGTCACCGAGCCGCCCTCGCGGAACGGTGCCTTGAGTTTCGCCAGCGCTTCGAGCGTCGTCTCGGGCCGCGGATGTTCGTCCGCACTGACCACCGTCTCGCCCTTCCGGCTCGCAATCGTCACCGGCACGATCTCTTCGGCCAGGCGGCCCTCTGCCATCGCCGCGCCCGCCTTCTGCTGGCTCCGCCATGCGAAGGCGTCCTGATCCTCGCGCGAAATCTGGAAATCTTCCGCCACGTTCTCCGCCGTCTCCGGCATGGAGTCGACGCCATATTGCCGCTTCATCAAGGGGTTCACGAAACGCCATCCGATGGTCGTGTCGTAGATCTCGGCATCTCGCGAAAAGGCCGCCGTCGCCTTCCCCATCACGAAGGGCGCGCGCGACATGCTCTCGACGCCGCCCGCGATCATGAGCGAGGCCTCGCCCGCCTTGATCGCCCTCGCCGCCGTGCCGACAGCGTCCATGCCCGATCCGCAAAGCCGGTTCATCGTCGATCCGGGCACCGTCTCCGGCAGCCCCGCCAGCAGCGCCGACATCCGCGCCACGTTCCGGTTGTCCTCGCCCGCCTGATTGGCACAGCCGAAGATCACATCGTCCACACGGCTCCAGTTCACATCGGGGTTCCGCTCCATCAGCGCCATCAGCGGCACCGCGCCAAGGTCATCGGCGCGCATACTCGCCAGCGATCCGCCATAGCGCCCGATAGGGGTGCGCACGGCATCGCAGATAAAGGCTTCCTGATGGGTGTGGTTCATGGTCGGGGCCCTCTTCGCTTTTTGAGAGGGCGCAACCTAGATCATTTCTTCACGCAGGGGAAACCGGCTTCGTCACCGCTCAGGCTACGTTTTGCTTCCGGGGTCCGGGCCCCGCGGAAGCAAGCCGCGCCAGCTTGTCGATCATCGTTTCGAGGTCCGGCGCGTCGATTTCCTCAAAGGTCTCGCGCAACCCCTCAAGCACGTGGAAACGATAGAGTTCGAGATCGAGCGAGCCGTCCGAATTCCGCACCGCCTGATGAATATCGAGCACGCGGCGGAAGGCCGGATAAAGAGCCTCCGGCATCCCCGCCCGCGCATAGACCGCGCGAAAGCCGAGCGCACCGACATCGTGGATCAGCCGCCAGATGCGTTCATCGGGCACGGAGGTGAGTTCCGCGAAGGCCGCCTCCACGAAACGGACCTCCCCCGCACAGGCCGCCCGCAGGATAAGCGTCGCCGTCAGGCGCCCGTTCTCCGCCAGCTGCGCCACCAGTGCGCGCAGGTCGTCATTGCCCATCCGCGTAAGCGCGTCGGTGGTCGCGCGTTCGCGCGTCTGCTCTTCCAGCGTCGCCGCTACGCGATGATCCACTTCGTGATGCTCGACGAGATATTCGCGCAGCTCTTCGGACACCATCGCGATCAGCCGTTCGACGAGCAGCGCCGGCAGTTCGCGCTGCTGCATCAGCGGTGCCGCCACATCGGCGTCGTCGGCATAGCGTTTGACGAGGATCGTCGCCGCCGCTTCATTGATGACCGCGCCCGCATTGTGAACCAGCGTCAGCACCGCGCTGCGGTCGCCGCGATGGGCAATCGCTTCGGAAACGGGCTCGGGCACGGCGGCGCGCGCCGCAATGGCGCATTGCTTCGCCGGCGAGCCGTAGAAGACAAGCCCCACAAGATCTTCATCGGTGAGAACCGGCGAGCGCTCAAGCACAGGCATCGCCACCTGGTCGATATCCCGCGCAAGCCGCAGTACGACGTCGCGCGGCGCCGTCGGATTGTCGTCGAGGCAGCGCGCCAGCGCCTCGCGAACGGATATCGCAACGTCATGAACGAGAAAGCCGAGAATTTCATGCGCGAGTTCGCGCTCGCGTGGCGCCAGTTCCACATCGGTGAACTTACGGGCAACCTTTTCGGCAACCGCCGCACGCGCGTCTTCGGACGGATTCGAAAGAAGCCGTTCTACATCCGCAATCGTCAGTTGCTCCGCGTCCATTGCAGCCCCCCGGCTGGCCTTCACCGCGCCTCTTCAAACCCGGCGCATACGGGTAAAGCCTAGGCGAAAATCGCTTAAGGAAGCTTTACCCCCGCCCCTGAAAATAGGGCGGAATTTCGGGCTTTTTCATACCTGCGCACAAACACTGCAAGAAGGATCGGCAGCCCCCTCCGTCATCCCCGGGAAATAGCGGACGGGAAATAGCGGAGGAGAATGGCGCCAGCGGTGCAAGGCTTTGACTCCCCCGCCTTTTCATGGATGATCCCGCCCAACCAGAAAATCGGATAACGGGGAACGGACACCATGCTTGAGGGCATCAAGGTCATCGAAATGGCCACCTATATTGCCGCGCCGGGCGCGGGCGGCATTCTTGCGGACTGGGGCGCGGACGTGCTCAAGGTCGAGCCGCTTTCCGGCTGCCCCATGCGCTACACCATGAAGAATGTCGGCGCCGACCATCTCAAGGGTTCGCCCATCTTCGATCTCGACAATCGCGGCAAGAAGGGCCTCGCCATCGACACCTCGAAGCCCGAAGGCGTCGAGGCCGTGAAGCGCCTCGTGAAGGATGCCGACGTCTTCATCACCAATGTCCGTCCCGGCGGGCTGGAGCGTGCGGGCCTCGACTATGAAAGCCTGAAGGCGGTGAACCCCCGCCTCGTCTATGCAAGCGTCACCGGCTACGGCCTCGAAGGGCCGGACCGCGACCGTCCCGGCTTCGACATCGCCGCCTTCTATGCGCGCTCCGGCGTGGGCTGGCTGCAAACCGTCAAGGGCAAGGAGCCCGTCACGCTGCGCACCGGCATCGGCGATCACACCACCAGCATGGCGACCGTCGGCGGCATCCTCGCCGCCCTCGTCGAGCGCCAGACGACGGGCAAGGGCCGCCTTGTCGAGGCGTCGCTTCTTCGCGCGGGCATTTATGCGGCAGGTTCCGACACAGCGGTCCAGCTTCGCTATGGCAAGCTCGGCTCCACCAAGTCGCGCCACGAAGCCCTCATGCCGATCAGCAATTTCTTCCAGACAAAAGACACATGGATCGTCATCGTGCCCCGCCAGGGCTCGGTCGACTGGACGGCCGTCTGCCGCGCCATCGGCAAACCGGAACTCGAAACCGACGAGCGTTTCGACGACCCGAAAAAGCGCCGCAGGAATGCCGCCGAACTCGTGGATATTCTGGATGCCGCCTTCGCCGAGCAGGATGTCGAATACTGGCGCGAGAAGCTCGACGCTGAAGACATCATCTGGGCGCCCCTGATGCGTCCCGCGGATGTCTTCGCCGATCCGCAGGCCAGGGCCGCCGGTGCCTATGTCGAAGTGCCCGAAGAAGATGGCAGCGGAACCTATCTCGCGCCCGCCTCCCCCATCCGCTTTCCCGGCTATGACGATACGCCGAAATCCGCATCCCCCGCGCTCGGCCAGCACACACTGGAAACGCTGAAATCGGCGGGCTTTTCGGATGCGGAGATCGACGGGCTGCGCTCTTCCGGCGCGATAAAATAGCGCTTCAGAGAGCAAAGCCGAGCATACGCGCCACCCGCTTCTCGATCTCGACGACGAGAAGCAGCACGACGCCGGTCGCCACCACGGCAAGCCCCTCTTCAAGCGAAAGCGCGCGCGTCTCGAACACGGTCTGCATGAAAGGCAGATAGGTGAAGGCGAATTGCGCCGCCGTCACTATGGCAACCCCGATCAGCACCGCCCGCGTGCCAAGCACACCCTGCAGGGTAAGCGACGTTCCGTGCACATAGCGCACACTGAAAAGATAGAAGATCTCCATCACCACGATCGCGTTCACCACCATCGTGCGTGCCGCCTCCAGGGGAAGCCCGCGCATCGTTGCGAATGTGTAGATCCCGAGTGTGCCCGTCACCATGACGAACGACACGAAAACGATGCGCCAGAGCAGCCGTCCTGAAAGCAGCGGCGCCCCAGCCTGCCGCGGAGGACGCTTCATCACGCCCGGCTCTGCCGGCTCAAAGGCGAGCGTGAGTCCGAGAGCCACAGCGGTCACCAGATTGATCCAGAGAATCTGCACCGGCGTCACCGGTAATGTCAGCCCAAGGATGATTGCCAGAATGATGGTGAGCGCCTCGCCGCCATTCGTCGGCAGCGTCCACGCGATCACCTTGGTCAGATTGTCGTAGACCGTCCGCCCCTCGCGCACCGCCGCCACGATGGAGGCGAAATTATCGTCGGCAAGCACCATCTCGCTCGCCTCCTTCGCCGCCTCCGTCCCCTTGTTGCCCATCGCGACGCCCACATCGGCGCGCTTCAGGGCCGGTGCGTCGTTGACGCCGTCGCCCGTCATCGCGATCACGGAGCCGTCCGCCTGCAGCGCCTCTACAAGGCGAAGCTTGTGCTCCGGGCTGGTCCGCGCGAAGACGCTCGCCTCACGCGCCCGCCTCGCGAAGCGCCCGTCGTCCAGTGCATCCAGCTCCGCGCCCGTTGCGGTCGCCGCATCGGCGGAGAATCCGAGTTGCCGCGCAATCGCCTTTGCCGTTTCGGCATGATCGCCCGTGATCATCTTGACCGAGATCCCCGCCGCCCGGCATTCCTCGATGGCGGCGATGGCCTCCGGCCGTGGCGGGTCGATCAGCGCCACGAGGCCGAGCAGCGTCAGCCCCCCTTCCGCGTCCTCTTGCGTGATCGTCTCGCAGCCTTCCGGCATGACGCGCCTCGCCAGGCCGATCACGCGCTGTCCCGCCGCAGCCAGTTCGTCGATGTGCCGCTGCCAGAAGACAGGGTCGATTTCCGTCTCGCCATCGGGCGCCGCCACCCTTTCGCACATCTCGACGATGCGTTCCGGCGCCCCCTTCACATAGGCGACGGGCGGCCTGTCCTCTCGCGCGTGAAGCGTCGCCATATAGCGGTGCCGCGCATCGAAGGGCACTTCGTCGAACCGCGCGAACCGCGCCCGCGCCGCGCCGATGTCATGTCCGGCCTTCACCGCAAAGGAAAGCAGCGCCCCCTCCATGGGATCGCCATCGGCATGCCATTCGCCGTCCCGCTGCGTAAGCTGTGCGTCGTTGCACAGAAGCCCCGCCAAGGACAATTCCTCGATCACGGGATAGGCGGCGATGTCGATGGCCTCTCCGTCCGCCAGAAAGCGCCCCTCCGGCGCATAGCCCGCGCCTTCGACCTCGATCCGCGCCGACGCCGTCACGGCCGCGCTCACCGTCATCTCGTTCTTCGTCAGCGTTCCCGTCTTGTCGGTACAGATGATGGAAACCGCGCCGAGCGTTTCGACGGCGGGAAGCCGCCGGATGATCGCATTGCGCCGCGCCATGCGCTGCACGCCGGCGGCCAGCGTGATCGTCATCACCGCGGGCAGGCCTTCGGGGATAGCAGCAACCGCCAGTCCGATCACGATCATGAAGGCATAGGCCGCATCGTAATGAGCGGCATAGGTCGCATAGAGAAAGACCAGAACCGAGCCGGTCAGCACCGCGATTGTCACCTGCCGCGCGAAACCGTCCATCTGCCGCACCAGCGGCGTGGTGAGCTTCTCCACCGCGCCGATCATGCCGCTGATCCGGCCGAGTTCCGTCCGCCCGCCCGTTGCCACGGCGACGCCGATGCCCTGTCCCGCTGCAACGAAAGTGCCGGAGAAAGACATGGAGAAGCGGTCGCCAACAGGCGCCTCCTTCGCCACGGGCGCGAGCGCCTTGTCGGCGGGAACGGACTCGCCCGTCAGCGCCGCTTCGTCGATCCTCAGATTGTTTGCCTTGACGAGGCGAAGATCGGCGGGCACGCGGTCGCCCGCCTCCAGCAGCACGAGATCCCCCGGCACCACATCTCCGGCCGCTATCGTCGCGCGCCGTCCGTCGCGCAGCACGGAGGCATGAGGATCGATCATGGCGCGGACCGCACCGAGCGCCTCCTCCGCGCGGCCTTCCTGGATGAAGCCGACAATGGCGTTCACGACGACGACCAGCGCGATTACCGCTGCATCCGTCAGATGCCCGATCGCGGCGGCAAGCGCGCCCGCTCCGATCAGCACATAGATGAGAAGATTGTGGAACTGCAGCAGGAAGCGGATAAACGCGCTCCGCTCTTTCGCCTCCGGCAGGCGGTTCGGACCGTATTGCGCGAGGCGGCGTGCTGCCTCCTCCTCGCTCAGCCCGCCATGCGGGGTGCCCAGCGCAGCCAGCACCGCGTCCGTGTCGAGCGCATGCCAGTCACGCTCGCTCTCCGTCGCTTCCACCGATGTCACAGCAATACCCTCCGCCACATGATCGCCCACTGTAGCGGATTTTCAGCCTCTCTCGCGTGAGGTCTTGTCGCAGCCTCAACAGCAGGCGTGTTTTTTCTCTGGATCGTGAAGCTGCGGCTTGAAGAACATGCCGAGTTGCAGGCTCTCCGCGATCCGCGCCGCCTTCTCGATGAAGCGTTCCGCCGTTTCGGGTGCGCAAACCTCCTCGGCTGTCTCGCGAAAGAGGACCAGCCAGCGGTCGAAATGCTTGGGCGTCACGGTCTTGAGCTTCAGATGCGCGCGCATCGGCTGGCCCTTGTAGCGGCCCGTCGTCAGCATCACGCTCGACCAGAAGTTGAACATCTTCTGCAGATGCGGTTCCCAGTTGTCGCCGATCACCCGGTCGAAGATCGGCCCCAGTTCCGCGTCCGCCCGCACCTTCGTGTAGAAGGCGCGCACCAGCGTCTCGATCTCGGCTTCCGTCGTGATGCCATCTGCCGCATTCACGCTCCGGCGGACTTCATCGCCCCGCCCCGTTGCGTCGTCTTTATGGTCCATCATGACGCCCTCCAATAAGATACATTATATGTATATCTTATTGGGGATTCGGGTTTCCGCCATGCGGCATTTCGCCAACCTTCAAATCCTCGAAGCTGAAACCCCGTCCTACCCGAACGAGAAACCGGAATGGGGGCGTAGCCCCGCGCGCTCACGCTGCGCCTCGCGGCGTTCTTCCGCCGCCTCGCGTTGAGCCGCACTGCGGTCCGTCTTGTTCCCGCCCTTCAGCGTCTCGCGTCCTTCGGGAATGGGATCGAGCGAGGAGAGGATTTCCACAACCCCGGGACTGAGCGTCAGCGGCATACGGCCGAAACTTGTCCCCGAAACGCCGCCCGTGCTGCCGCCGCCTGAAACGGGGGACAACATCGCCGCCCCCCGTGTCGCATAGCCCCGGCGGTTATCTCCGCCCCCGGGGATTTCGGCGCGATTTATGACGTTATCGTGACGTTTCGATGACGTTCGGGTCTGCGAGGCCATTTCCGCGATGCGGCTTGCATCCGTTCCCTCATGCTTTGCGACGAGATTCGCATGAACCTCCGCCGCGCTCCTCGGGCTCCCGTTCTTGTCGTAGAAGATCGAGCGGTTCGCCGCCGCCGCGGCCGGGAAAAGCGTGTCGGCACGGGCGTTTGGCGTGTCTTCCGCGGCACCGATCAGTTTCGAGGCGCCCCCCGCCCCGAGGAAATGCGCGATATAGAGTTCGCCCTCGCTGGCCTCCCGGCCGATCCGGCCTTCAAGGATGTCCGCGCTTTCCTGCGTATAGGCCCCCGCCATCAGCGCAGACACATGCGGATCTTCACGCAGGGCAAGAATTTCCGTGCGTTCGGCAGCATTTGCCACTGTGTAGCGGCCATTGGCGGTCTGCGTGATCGCCTCCGCCCGGGCTCCGAGACCCAGCTCCGCCCCATATTTCTTCAGTGTGCCGAGCCAGCTCTGTTCGGTGAACTGGAACAAACCGCATGCGCTGGAAGTCTTTGATTTTGCTTCACAATCGAGGCTCGACTCGCGCATCGCCGTCTTCAGAAGATAGTCGAAATCCGCCCCCGTCGCGGCGCTTGCCGACTTCAGCGCGCTCGCGATTGTGGGTTGCACAGTAGAGATTTCGACAAGGCTCATGGGGCCGCTTCCTTCCTTTTCCTTGCCGAAGGTCGCAAGCCCCGTGCCAGCCGTCCGCTATTCCATCTGGCGGAAATCCGATGTTTTTCATGAGCAATTCCCTGCGTCCACGTTAAGCTCCGAAAAACGGCGGAGCAAAGCTCCGCATTCCTGGGGAGGAACCATGTCCGAAGTCGAAGTGGCCGCCGAGGTCGAGGAAGAACTGCATCATCCGCATGGCGGAAAACCGGAAAAGCCTTATCCCAACCAGTTTTACGCCTGGTACGTGGTCGGCATCCTTGTCCTTGCCTACACCTTCTCCTTCATCGACCGGCAGATCCTGAGCCTTCTCGTCGGCCCCATGAAGCGAGATCTGGGCATCTCGGACACCCAGATGAGCCTGCTGCAAGGCTTTGCTTTTGCTGTGTTTTATTGCCTGGCGGGCCTTCCCATCGGGCGCATGGTCGACCGCCGCAACCGCGTCAACATCATCTCGCTCGGCGTCTTCGTCTGGAGCGTGATGACGGCTCTATGCGGCACCGCCCACGCCTATTGGCAGCTCTTCTTCTACCGCATGGGCGTCGGTGTCGGAGAAGCGGCCCTCTCCCCCGCCGCCTACTCCATGATCGCCGACTACTTCCCGCCAAAACGCTTGGGTTTTGCCCTTGGCGTCTACGGCATGGGCGTCTATATCGGCGCCGGCCTCGCCCTCATTATCGGCGCGGCCGTCATCGGCCTCGTCTCCAATGGCGGCGACATCGTGCTTCCCCTTGTCGGCGAGGTCTATGCCTGGCAGCTCACCTTCATCATCGTCGGCCTGCCCGGCGTCCTGATCGCCATCTGGGTCTGGACCATTCGAGAGCCCGAACGCCGCGGCTACATGCGCAAGGAAGTCGCCGCCGACGGAACCGAAAAGGCCGTGGAACTGCCGGTTTCCGAAGTTCTGGCCTACATGAAGGCGAACTGGCGCACCATCGCGCCCCTGAACATCTGCTACGCCCTCTCGGCCATGATGGCTTATGGCATCGCCGCCTGGATACCGACCTTCTTCGTCCGCACCTATGACTGGACATACCCGCAAGCCGGCTGGTGGTATGGCTGGATCATTGTCGTCTTCGGCACCACGGGCGTGGTCGCGGGCGGCTGGATGGGCGACGTGCTGACGAGCCGGGGCATCCGCAATGGCCGCATGATGGTCTGCGCCTTCACCGGCCTTGCCGCCTTTCCCTTCACCGTCCTCTACCCGCTGATGGACAGCCCCTGGGTCGCCCTTGTCCTCATCTGCTTCTCGACCTTCTTCGCCACCTTCACCACGGGCGCCGGCCCGTCGGCCATGCAGGAACTGATGCCGAACCAGATGCGCGGCTTCGCTTCCGCTGCCCTCATCTTCGTCGTCAGCATTGTCGGCCTTGGCCTGGGGCCCACCTCCATCGCGCTCGCAACCGACTATATTTTCGGCGACGAGATGATGCTTCGCTACTCCCTGGTCTATGTCCCGGCCGTGATCCTGCTCCTCGCCGTCGTCGCGGGCCTTGTCGGCCTCAAACCCTACAAGGAGAGCCTCGACTACCTGAAGCGCTGGAGCGAAGAACACGAAAAGTAATATAAATCAGCAACTTGAAGGGTTAACCGGATTCAAATCGCGAAGACTGCCGCAGAGCAGCCCCGCGTGTTGATTCAAAAAACTGAACGAGCTGATTCAAAACCTGAAGGACATGAATCGGCATCTGAAGACGTTGAATCGGAATGTGAGAAGAAGCGGCCAAGCCCGTCAGGCTCGCTCCGTTGCGGACTTCTCCACAAGGCCCGGTTGTCAGACCGCCTTGCCGTAAAGCCCGAAGCGCCAGGACGTCGCGCCTGCGCTTGAATTGTTCTGCACGACGCGGAGCTTCGGGCGTCCGGCGTCGAGCCTGCCCCTGGTTCGCACCTGGGCAAGCTTGAAGCGCAGCAGCGCCTCGTCATAGGGCTTCACGAGATAATCGTCCGCCCCGGCTTCCATAGCCCGGCGGATGGAGGCCGGAGCCCCGTCCATCGTCACATGAAGGATGCAGGGCCCGGCACCGCCCGCCTGCTTGCGGATCGCCTCCAGAAGCGTGCCGCCTTCCGCTGTCTCCAGCCTCGCATCGGCCAGCACCAGATCCGGCGCCGTCCCGGCGATCAGGGCCAGCGCCTCCTCGGCGTCCGCCGCTCCCGCCACGCGAAAGCCCAGCCCTTCGAGCATGTGGCTCGCGGCACGGCGCGCTTCGGCGGAACGATCGGCAATAAGGGCGGTGACCAAGGGTCCATCTCCTGAGATTCGGGGCTAGCCCGTCCACAGGTGGGACACTAGTCGCTGAGTCTTAAACCAATCGTTAACCGAGGCGCCGTCAGCCGTGAAAACCGAGCCGCAGCTTTTCCACCAGCGCACGGCCCTCGTCTTCGCCATAAGGCTCGGCGGTCCCCACGCCCCACACCGGGCCCGGCCAGGCCGCATCCCCGGAAAACCGCGCAATCACATGGATATGAAGCTGGGGGACCATATTCCCCAGCGCCGCCACGTTCATTTTCTCTGCCCCCGCCGCCTCGCGGAGAACCTCCGAAGCAAGGTCTATCTCGGCGTGGAAATTTGGCTTCTCGACAGGCGCCACATCGTCGAAATCCCTCAAACCCTCGCGCCGCGGCACCAGAATAACCCACGGAAACCGTCTGTCATTCATCAGGAGCGCCCGGCAGAGCGGCAGGTCGGCGATGAGCAACGTGTCCGCCGCCAGCCTCTCATGAAGTTCAAACGCCATGATGTCCCCTCAGTAAGACTTCGGCAGGTCGAGCACGCGCTCGGCGATATAGCTCAAAACAAGCTCGCGGCTGACCGGGGCAATCCGCGCGATCATCACCTCGCGCATATAGCGTTCCACATGGAATTCCTTGGCATAGCCCATGCCGCCATGGGTCATGATCGCGGTTTCGCAGGCCCTGAAGCCTGCTTCGGCAGCGAGATATTTCCCCGCATTCGCCTCCGCGCCGCAATTCTCGCCCGCGTCATAGAGGGCGGCAGCCTTGAAAACCATCAGGTTGGCCGCCTCAAGCTCCGCCCAGCACTGCGCCAGCGGATGCTGGATCGCCTGGTTCTTGCCGATGGGCCGCCCGAAAACCTCACGGTCCCGCGCGTAATCGGTCGCCTTCTTCAGCGCGACCCGCCCGACACCCACCGCCTCGGCGCCGATCAGCACGCGCTCCGGGTTGAGCCCATGCAGGAGGTAATGGAAGCCCTTCCCCTCCTCACCGATCAGATCTTCCTTCGGCACCTTAAGCCCATCGAAGAAAACCGCGTTCGAATCCACCGCTTTCCGCCCCATTTTCTCGATCTCGCGCACTTCCGTCGCGCCGCCTCGATCGAGATTGGTATAGAAAAGCGACAATCCTTCCGTCGCCTTCGCACATTTCTCCTTCGGCGTCGTCCGCGCGAGGAGAAGGATCTTGTTCGCGGTCTGCGCCGTCGAGGTCCACATCTTGCGCCCGTGAACGACGTAATTATCCCCGTCCCGCTCCGCACGGGTGGAAATCGCGGTCGTATTGAGCCCGGCATCCGGCTCCGTCACGCCGAAGCAGCAGCGGTCCTCACCGCGGATGAGCGGCGGCAGGTTCCGCTCCTTCTGCTCGTCCGTCCCGAACACGACAAGCGGCATCGGCCCGAAGAGATTGATGTGGATGGCAGACGCGCCGGAAAGGCACGCGCCCGATTGCGCGATGGTCTGCGCCACGATGGCCGCTTCCGTCACGCCAAGCCCCGATCCGCCAAAAGCCTCCGGCATCGCAACGCCCAGCCAGCCGCCGCCCGCAATATCGCGCACGAAATCTTCCGGGAAGCCGCCATCTCGGTCATGCGCGAGCCAATAGGCGTCGTCATACTTGGCGCAGATGCGCTGCACGGCCTCGCCTATGGCCTGCTGATCCTCGCTGAACCGGAAATCCATTCTTGTCCTCCCCGCGCCGTTTCGTGTTCTGTTGCGCGAGGCTATAACCTAACCGACAGGCGCGAAGCGAGACAGCCTGCGGATAAAAAGGAACAGGGATCAGATGCCGGGACTTTATTTCGAGGAATTCGAAGAGGGGCACATCTTCAAGCACCCGATCAGGCGCACGGTAACGGAGACCGACAACGTCCTCTTCTCCACCATGACCATGAACCCCGCCGCCCTGCACCTCGATCACCACTACACGGAGACGGAAACGGAATTCGGCAAACCGCTGGTGAACAGCCTCTTCACGCTTGGCCTGATGATCGGCATCTCCGTGAATGACACCACCCACGGCACCACCATCGCCAATCTCGGCATGACGGATATTTCCTTCCCGAAGCCAGTCTTCCAGGGCGACACACTCCGCATCGAATCCCGTGTTGTCTCGAAGCGCCGCTCGAAGTCGCGGCCCCTCGCCGGCATCGTCACTTTCGAACACAAGGCCTACAACCAGCATGGGGTCGAGGTCGCCACCTGCACCCGGCAGGCCTTCATGCACGCCAAGGGTCCGGGGGAACACTGAAGATGCGTTCTTTCCTCTTCGTCCCCGCCGACAGCGAAAAGAAACTGGCGAAGGCATCAAGCTGCGGTGCAGATGCACTTATCCTCGACCTTGAGGATTCCGTCGCCCTTTCCGCCAAGGATACCGCCCGCAACGCCGCCGCCGCCTATCTGAAGACGGCGGACCGTTCGGGCCCGAAACTCGTGCTCCGCATCAACGCGCTCGACACGCCCTTTTGGGAAAAGGATCTCGAAGCGGTTATCCCCGCCAAGCCCGATCTGATCGTTGTGCCGAAGACACTTTCAGGCGGCTGCGTGACAAAGGTTGGCGACCGCATCGACCGCATGGGCGGTGCAGATGAAATCGGCATCGGCTGCGTCGCGACCGAAACCGCCGCCTCTCTGTTCACCCTCGGCACCTACGCCGGAAGTCACAAGCGTCTTTCCTTCCTCACATGGGGTGCCGAAGATTTGTCCGCCGCGCTCGGCGCGCGTGACAACAAGGATGAGAATGGTCTCTACACCGGCCCCTACCAGCTGGCCCGTACGCTGACATTGCTCGGCGCGGTTGCCGCAGGCGTTCAGCCCCTCGACAGCATCTGGAAGGATTTCCGCGACGAAAAAGGCCTGGAAGCAGAGGCCCGCGCCGCTGCCCGCGACGGCTTCACAGGCAAGATGGCGATCCACCCGGCACAGGTCGCGATCATCAACGAGGTCTTCACACCGGGCGAGACAGACCTCGCCCATGCCCGCGCCGTTGTCGCCGCCTTCGAAAAGGCAGGCGATGTCGGCGTTGTCGCCCTTGATGGCGTCATGCTCGATATCCCCCATTTGAAACAGGCCCGCGCCCTTCTCGCCCGGGCCGAAAACTGAGTACCGCATGAAACCCAATGTTCTGATTACCCTTCCGCTCGGAAAGGCCTTCGAGCAGAAGCTCGCCGAGCGCTACACCATCGCCTCCGACCAGAATGCGAAGAAAGGTGTCGATGCCGTCGTCACCGTCGGAACGATGATCGCGGACAAGGCATATTTCGACAGCATGCCGGACCTCAAACTCATCTGCTGCTTCGGGTCCGGTTACGAAGGGATCGACGTGAAGGCTGCGGAAGCTCACGGCGTCAGGGTAGCGAACACAGTTGGCGCAAATGCCTCGACTGTCGCGGACTTCGCTGTCGCGCTCCTCCTTGCTTCCATTCGCAAGGTCGTGACCGGAGACCAACTCACCCGCGCCGGAAAATGGCGTGGCGAAAATCCGGCCCCGCTCCTCTTCGCCCGCGGCCTCACCGGCCGCAAGATCGGTATTGTCGGCATGGGCGCCATCGGCCGGAAGATCGCCGAGCGCCTTTCCGCGTTTGAAGCCGAGATCGGCTATCACAATAGGAGCAAGAAGGATGTCGCGTACTCCTGTTTCGAGACGCCGCTCGAGCTTGCCACATGGGCCGACGTCCTCGTCCTTGCCCATCGTGCGGATGAAACCAACCGCCACATGATCAACGCCGAAGTTCTGGAAGCCCTCGGTCCCACCGGCCATGTCGTCAATATCTCGCGCGGCTCCGCCATCGATGAAGACGCGCTGATCGCCGCCCTGAAGAACGGCACCATCGCGGGCGCGGCGCTCGACGTCTTCGAAGACGAGCCAACCCCGCGCACCGACCTTACCAGCCTGCCGAACATCGTCGTGACGCCTCATATAGGCGGCGGCACCTCGGAAGCCATTGTCGCGATGGGCGATACCGTCATCGCAAATCTCGATGCTTTCTTTGCGGGAAAACCCCTGCCAAACCCCGTCACCGCCTAAATAGACCTAAGTCTATTTTTGACTGGCGTCTCCCCCGGACCCCGCGTAATCTCCCTGCAAAGACATTCAGGGAGGAATGGAAATGCACGATCTCGTCATTCGAGGCGGTCTGGTGGTCGACGGTACGGGCGCGGAACCGCGCAAGGCCGATGTCGCCATCGACAATGGGCTCATCACGGAAGTCGGCACCATCGCCGCAAGCGGCAAGCGCGAAATCGACGCGGCGGGCCATGTCGTCACCCCCGGCTGGGTCGACATCCACACCCATTATGATGGCCAGGTCACCTGGGATCCGCTCATCTCGCCTTCCTGCTGGCATGGCGTGACCACCGTCGTCATGGGCAATTGCGGTGTCGGCTTCGCTCCCGCGCGCCCCGACAAGCACGACTGGCTGATCGAGCTGATGGAAGGCGTCGAGGATATCCCGGGCGCCGCCCTTGCCGAAGGCATCGAGTGGAACTGGGAAACCTTCCCCGAATATATGGACAGCCTGGACCGGCAGACCCGCGTGCTCGATATCGCGACGCAGGTGCCGCATGGCTCGGTCCGTGCCTATGTCATGGGCGAGCGCGGCGCGCGCAACGAGGCGGCGACCGATGAAGACATCGAAAAGATGGCGGAGATCGTGCGCGAAGGCGTCGCTGCGGGCGCGCTTGGTTTCTCCACCTCGCGCACCATGCTCCATCTCTCGAAGAATGGTGAGCCCGTGCCCGGCACCTTTGCCAACAAGGCGGAGCTGATGGGCATTGGCCGCGCGCTCGGCGCAGCCGGTCACGGCGTCTTCGAAATGGCCTCCGACCTGACGCCAGCGGAAGAAGAGTTCAACTGGATGAAGGAGCTTTCGGCCGAGACGGGCCTGCCCGTAACATATGCCCTGCTCCAGTCGCCGGTCGAGCCCGACAAGTGGCGCGACATGCTTAACCTCACCGACGAGGCCCGCAAGCAGGGCGCGAACGTCACCGCCCAGATCGCCTGCCGTCCTACCGGCATGGTGCTCGGCTGGCAGAGCACGGTGCATCCCTTCATCGCGCATCCCGCCTATCATGAATATGCAGCTCTTCCCTTCGCAGAACGGATCGAGAAGCTGAAAGATCTGGAAGTCCGCGCGCGCATCGTGAACGACACCCCGCGTGAAATCGGCGTCCTCGGCAATATCCTGACCAAGGGCTTCGACCGCATGTTCCGTCTCGAAAACGGCGAAACCCTTGAATACGAACCCGCCGCCGACGACAGCGTTGCCGCACTGGCCGAACGCACGGGCAAAAACCCCGCCGAAATCGTCTACGACATGCTGATGGAGAAGGATGGCCGGGGATATGTCTACCTGCCGCTCCTCAACTACACGCTTTTCAACTTCGATCATATTCACGAGATGATGCGCCACCCGGCCACCGTTCTCAGCCTGTCGGATGGCGGCGCGCATTGCGGTGTCATCTGCGATGCGAGCTTTCCGACCTACATGCTGACGCATTGGGTGCGTGACAGGTCGCGCGGCGAGCGTCTTCCGCTTGCCGAGGTCGTGCGCATGCAGACGCATGACACCGCGCGTCTCTACGGCCTCAACGACCGCGGCGTTCTCGCGCCCGGCATGAAGGCGGACGTCAACGTGATCGACATGGACAAGCTGCGCATCCTGCCGCCGGAAATGGTCTTCGACCTGCCCGCCGAAGGCCGCCGCATGATCCAGCGCTCGGAAGGCTATCGCGCCACCATCGTCAGCGGCGCCGTCACCTTCGAACATGGCGAATCGACCGGCGAAATGCCGGGCCGCCTTATCCGCGGGCCGCAGCGTCAGGCCGCCTCTGTGCAGGCTGCCGAATAGGTCAGAGAAACCGGATCGCGAGCCCGAGCCCGGCGGCAACGCCGAGCACGGGCAGCATCCCCGCCTTGAACCTCAGCACGGCAACAAGCGCCGCCGCGCTGAGGCCAAGCGCGTAAAGATCGAGCGTTGCGATGTTCGGCGCATAAAGCCTGAATATCGAAACCCGCACCTCCTCGACCTCCCCAAACAGCACGTGAAGCCCGAACCACAAGGCAAGGTTCAGGATCACGCCGACCACTGCCGCCGTAATTGTCGTGAAGGCCGCGTTGAGGCTCGCCACGTTGCGCAGCCGCTCCAGATAAGGCGCACCGAGAAATATCCACAGGAAACAGGGTGCAAAGGTCACCCATGTCGTGATTGCGGCCCCCGCCACACCGGCCAGCACCGGGTCGAGCCCCGTCTCCGCGCGGAGCGCGCCGAGATAACCGACGAACTGCAACACCATGATGAGCGGCCCCGGCGTCGTCTCGGCCAGCCCCAGCCCGTCCAGCATCTCGCCCGCATTGAGCCAGCCGAAATTCTGCACCGCCTCCTGCGCGACATAGGCGAGCACGGCATAGGCCCCACCGAATGTCACCACCGCCATCTTGGAAAAGAAGACCGCTTCCTGCGTGAAGACATGGTTCGCACCGAAGGCAAGCAGCAGCGCGGCCACGGGACCGAGCCATACCGCCAGCCCGATTGCGAGTGTCGCCGCCGTCCTTAAAAGCGAGGCCCCGCCTCCACGTCCGGAACCTCTGCCGGTCTCGTCCGTCGTCTCAAGCGCCTCGCCGAAGATCGCGGGCGAAATACGCACCGCGACGAGCCCGAAAAGCGCCGCACCCAGCACAACCACAGGAAAAGGAATATCCAGAAAAAAGATCGCCGCAAAGGCCATCCCCGCGACACCGTAAAGAGCGCCCGTCTTCATCACCCGCTTCGATATGCGGATAAGTGCTTCGATAACGATGGCAAAGACCGCCGCCTTGATGCCGAAAAAAAGCGCCTCCACAAAGGCAAGCTCCGCATAGGCGCCGTACAGCATGGACAGGCCGAGCATCACCGCCACACCTGGCAGGATGAACATGAGCCCCGCCGCGAGCCCGCCTTTCACCCCATGCAGCAGCCAGCCCGAATAGGTCGCAAGCTGCTGCGCCTCCGGCCCCGGCAGCAGCATGCAGAAATTCAGCGCATGCAGGAATTGCGGCTCCGAGAGCCACTTCTTCTCTTCCACGAGAACACGGTGCATGAGCGCGATCTGACCCGCCGGGCCGCCAAAGCTCAGCAAACCGATTTTCACCCAGACGCGAAAGGCTTCGCCGAAGGAAACGCTCATCTTCTCGTTCATACCGTTAATTTGCACGCTGGCCGCCGATTCGCGGGCCAAAGCGTGGAAATATGACACCGGATTGTGACATTTGCCGCCACCCGCCTGTTCCGCGACGGTGACGAGCATTGACCTTCCGCCCGGCCCTGTGCAGTTTGAGCCCGAATTCGGCCGAATTCCGAAAGGGCATCGAGTTGACGACGGAATCCCCGGAAGCGCCCGCGCTTCCCGAGCATTATCGAGAAATCCTGGCGCTGATGAAGGAAGGCCGGCGCAAGGTCGCGGAGGAGCGTTGCCGCGCCCTCCTCGCCGAAGCGCCGACCGATGCCGACCTCATGGCCCTCCTCGCCTCCATCGTCGTGGAGCGCGGCGAGCTTCGCGAAGCCGAAATGCTTCTCGGCCGCGCCATCGCCCTTGCGCCGACGGAGCCCGCTCCCTGGATCAATCTTGGCCGCATCCTCCAGCAAGGCGGCCGCTGGGGCGAAGCCGTCACCCATTACGAACACGCGGTAAACCTCTTCCCGACACATCCTCAGCTCGCCGCGACCCTCGGCCAGCTTTACCAGCGCGCAAACCGCTTCGCCGAGGCCGAAACGCAATATCGCACTGCCATCGAAAATGGCGCCATGCCCGCCATCCATGTTCAACTCGGCATGGTGCTGCTGCGTCAGGACCGCGTGGACGAAGCCATCGATTCGTTCAATACGGCAATCGGGCTCAACCCCAATCTCGCCGCAGCCTATGGCAATCTCGGCAACGCCCTTCAGAAGAAGGACGACATGCCCGCCGCCGCCGCGGCCTATGAAAAAGCCGTCGCGCTCAACCCGAAGGACACGATCTCCTTTGTGAGCCTCGGCATGGCGCAGTTGAAGCTCGGTCAGGCCCGCGACGCCGCGGAAGTGTTCGAGCGCGCACTTGCCCTGCACGGGCCGGAGCGCCGCGCCGCTGCCTGGCTGCCTTATGCCCGCGCACAGGAATTCGGCGAAATGCCTGCGGGCTACCGCGCCGAAATCGCGGAACTCGTTTCCCGCCAGCCGCTCGAAGCGCCGGAAGGTTATGCCTCGATGGCAGAGCTCAATGCCGCGCTCGCCGCCGCGCTCGAAGACGATCCGACGACCGTCTGGGAACCCCTTGGCAAGGCGACGCGCAAGGGCGGCCAGACCGGCCTTCTCCTCGACGCCCCCCGCGAACCCTTCATTGCTTTCGAGAAGGCCCTGCGCAAAGCCATCGACGCGCATTTCGACGGGATCAAACCCCAGCCTCGCCATCCCTATCGCAGCATGGTCCCGAAGACCTATCACCTCGACCTCTGGGGGACGCTTCTATCGGAAGGCGGCCATCAGCATTCGCATATTCATGTCGGCGGCTGGATGAGCGGCGTCTATTACGTCTCGCTCCCCGCGACGCTCGGCAGCGGCGGTGAGAGCAAGGACGGCTGGATCGAGTTCGGCCACCCGCCGCCGGAATTCGAGGCAACATTCGAGCCGCAAACCGTCACCTATGAGCCGCGCGAGGGAGACGCCTTCTTCTTCCCGTCCTATCTCTTCCACCGGACACTGCCCTTCTCGGGCGAAGAACGCCGCATCAGCCTCGCCTTCGACGTGAAGCCGACAAGCTGGCGCTAGGCCTCCACGGCCAGACTTTCGAGCAGGGCGGGCAGCAGCGTGATATCCGCAATGACATGATGCGCGAGCGGCGCGAGATCGGCTTCCGCGCTCGCCCCCGTCAGCACACCGACGAGAAGCCCCGCTCCCGCACCCTGCCCCATTTCGAGGTCATGCCGGTTGTCGCCCACGACCGCGATCCCGGATGGCTCAATCCCCACCGCCTCGCAGAAGGCGAGCGCCATCCCCGGCCCCGGTTTCACGCCGTACCCGCTGTCATACCCCACCGAGAAATCGACATACTCGGAAAGCCCGAAGCGCAGGATCGTGCCTTCCGCCGATGCCGCAACGTCGTTCGTCGCAATGCCCAGCGTGAGACCACGCCCCTTCATTGCCTGGAAGAAAGCACGGAGATCGGTCACGGGGATGGAGCGCTCCGGCCCGAGCCTTGCGAAAAATCCGTCAAGCGTCTGGATGAGCTCGTCCCTGTCGGCTCGCCCGAGCAGGCCCAGCCATTGATCGGCAAGTTCGAAAGTGTCGCCCGCCGCAGCAATGCTTCCCGCCTCGAAGCGGCCGGTTTCCGCGCGGTAACCGATGGAGGCGAGCATATCCGGCACGAGCTTCCCCTGCCCGCCCGCAAGCTCCACCGCCACCTCCGTCAGGATCGGTCCCCAGGTGTCGTGATAATCGAAAAGCGTACCGTCCTTGTCGAACAGCACCCCCTTTATTCGGGTGATCCCCACATTTCCCTCGATTTCATGCATCCTGTTCCGTTCTGAAACGTTTCCGCTCTATAGTAACCCCGGATGCGCAACGCGAAAGCCCGAGGAGACCGCCATGCGGACCTTCAAGATTGTTGTTCTGTGGATACTCGTCGCTCTTTGCGTCGGCCTCACGGGCATAATCTATCTGCAGAGCGAAGGCGCGGCGCTTGCCGTCGGTTCATTGCTCCTCCTCGTGATCGTATCTTTTCTCTACGATCACCGCGCATCGATTTTCTCCAAGAGCGAAGCGGCCGCGATACGCCACGACGAAGCGGTCGGCGCTTCCGTTGGCCATGCCGTCGCCATGTCGCGTTTTGCGGATGGAGAGGTGCGCGGAGCGCCGAACTTCAAAGGCAATTCATGAAAGCGGATTTGTTCAGCTTCCGGGCTTCCATTCCGATGTGATATCGGAAAGCTCCGGGCGCGGACGTTCATCCTTCGCAACGCTTTCGCTGCCGAAATAGAGATAGCCGGCAATCTTCTCGTTCTCGCCGAGGCCAAGCACCTCGTTCACCCTGTCGTCGAACGCATACCACTCGGTAAGCCATTGCGCCCCGAAGCCGAGCGCTGTCGCCGCAATGAGCATGTTCTGGCAAACCGCGCCGGCGGAAAGAAGCTGCTCCCATTCCGGAATCTTGATGCCCGGCGTCACCCGCGACACCACGGCAATGACGAGCGGCGCACGGGCGAGGCGCGCCCGCTCGAACGCAACCTGTTCGTCCGTCGCGCGCGGTTCGGCCACCGCATAGACCTCCGCCAGCACCTCGCCAAACTGCTTGCGCGCATCGTCCTTGAAAAGAATAAAGCGCCACGGTGCAAGTTTGCCGTGATCCGGCACCCGGGCGCCCGCCCGCAGGATCGTCCCGATTTCGCTGTCGTTTGGCCCCGGCTCCACCATGGTGAGCGCCTTGGCAGAACGCCGCGTCAGCAACAGATCGATCGTTTCCTGGGATTTCGCCACGTCGGCTCCTTCATATCTCGTCCGGGCATATCTCGTCCGGGGTGCCGGTTTTACTTAGGTCGCCCGCTTTACTTAGGCAAGCCCGGACGCCACCATGTCCCCTTGGGCATGGGGGCTTTGAGTGCGGCAATTCATCTGGCGCGGGACGATCGTCCTGTTCTGCGCGTTCGTTTTGACATTCAATACGGGCAGCGCCCGCGCGGGCGGCTGGCCACGCGCGCCCGGCACGGGCGAGATCATCACCACCGTCACGCGCATGTACGCGAACGAAAGAACGGAAGACAAGGTCGACCTCACCACCGGCAAGGTCTCGCCCTATCGTTACCGCAAGACGGAAATCTCCTCTTATCTCGAACTCGGCCTCCTCGAGAATCTGACGGCGATAGGCGAGCTCGCGCATACGAAGGAAAGGTCGGAACTGACCGTCGGCACCTTCGAGAATAAGGGCATCTCCCGCCTCAAGGCCGGCTTTCGCTACTCGATTGGTACATGGGAAGACATCCTCTTCTCCGTGCAGCCGCTGGTGACGCTCCACCTCGAAGACATCAGCGAGAATCCCGTCGCCATTCACAATGGCGACATGGATGCTGAACTGGCACTCGTTCTCGCGCGTAGCGAAAGAATTTTCGGCCTCGATACCTTCTCGATTCAGGAAGTCGGCTGGAGCTTTCGCAACAGCGGCAGGCCGGACGAATTCCGCGCCGATGTCACTTTCGGTGCAAAGCCCTGGCCGGGCACCATGTTTCTGCTGAAAAGCCTGAATGCCGCAGCCATCGAGGCCGCGCCGAACGAGAAGGTCTATCGCGCGAACAAGGTCGCTTTCTCCGTGGTCCAGATGCTGCCCGAAGAGATTATGCCCGGCGCGTCCATTGAGGCCGGCGTCGAGAAACTGATCGACGGCGCGGGCACCATCGAGGAAACGGCATATCGCATCGGCCTCTGGTACCGCTTCTAGCTCAAGGCGCGTTGGAGCCCCGCGGCCGGGTGGCGGCAGGCTCCATTCCCTTGCCCTCTTCTATCGCGCTGAGCATATCCGTTTCCGGCGGTGCATCGCGCCCGCTTCCCGGCACCCCCGCGCGAAGATCGGCAAGAGAAAATCCCATCCGCACGTCATAGGTCCGGTCCATCTGGTTGCGGAGCCTTTGCTGCGCGTCGTACCAGGCGCGCTTGGTCTGCCCGTCCGGGCAGGTGCGAAGCTCGTTGGCATCGCTCGCCCCCCAGCGCAATTCAGGACAGTGATAGGGATCGAACGAGAAATCGAAAAGCCGCGCGCGCGCTTCCTCGAACGTAAGCCGCCGCGCCTCGCCATTGCTCGCTGTGTAGATCACCGTGCAGGCCTCCGCTTCCTCCCGGTAAGCGGCGGTGAGATCGCGCGGCAGGTCTTGCCCGTCATAAGCGAGCTTGGGGTCGTCCGCTTTCGCCATTTCGAGAAATTGCAGCGTCCGGTCGCGCAACTCCACGAAGGAAGTCTTCAGCCGCGCATCGCGCGATGGCGTGGAATAAGTCTCCCAGTCGCCGGACGTCCCGTAGATGTTATCCGGCAGCCGCGCGGGTTGCGCGCGGGTGTTGAGCCCGGCCTTCACCGCAATGTCGATGGATTGCGCTCGATAGTGAAGATCGTCGCAGAGCTCGCGCACCATCAGCCGCGTCTCCTTGATCGGGTCGTAGGCGACGTCGCCCTTCGCAACCGCCTGCCGCACATAGTCGTAATAGTCGAGCGCCTCGCCCTTGTAGACGAACCGCGCGCCCATCCACTGTTTCGCGCGCGGTCTTTCCGTGCCGAAGAATTGCTCGTCCGACCAGTCGGCCAGCGCACTGTCCGGCGCAAGCTCGATACGCCCGCCATGCCACGTACCGTCCGCGCCCTGCGCCGCCCCCACGAGTTTCGATGGCCGCCAGTTCTTGAAGCCCGCGCCCATCGGCGCGGAGGCGCGCACGAACCGCTTGCCATAGCTGCCGCGCGTCAGTGAATTGTCGGGATGGGAGTCGATGAAGAGAATGCGCCCGTCATCCTCCACCTTGTAGACGACGGCCACATGCCCGTTCGGATCGTAAATCACGGTGCCGGGGCGGATCGCTTCGCGCGAGATTTCCACCGGATAGAAATCGAAAAGCTTTCCCCGCGTCGCTCCCGGCGCAAAGCGGAACATCGCGCTCGATACCACATTGTTGATCGCGTTGAGCACGCTCCGCCCGTTTGGGTAGGCACCCTCCTGCCGCACCAGCACATCGGTGCGCGCATAGACATAGTTGCCATGGCGCGAATAGCGCAGGTCTCTGGAGCGGCCCACCGCGGCGACACCGCTCGCATAGGAGAAAGGCAATCCGTTCTTCCATGCGAAATAGGCGCGCAGCGCATAAGGCAGGTCCGCGCAATCGGCATAGAAGAACATGCCCCTCGGGTCGCTCGCCCGGTAGATATTGTGCGGCCCCTTCAGGCACTCATCGAATGTGCGGCAACGGCTCTCGCCAATCGCTTTCACGAAATCGCCGAAGGCGCGCTCGTCGCTCTGCGACCATGCCGTCTTGGTGATGCGCCAGCGAAAGCCCTCGGGCGTCTGGTAATAGGCGGGGTCGATGGTCTCGGCGCCGCTGGCGACCGGCGCCATGGCCGCCGTCCCCGCATCCGGCGTGTCCGCTTCGGCGGGCGTGAAAGCACAAGCCAGAGCGAGCGCGAAAGTCGCACCCTGCCATTTTCTCAAGCGCATCATGCGTGAAAGCCCCTCAACGGCGTTTTGCGGCTGTACCCCGGCACAAATTTAACCACAACCACACGCGAATTGTCCGTTTTCGGGGCGGTCTCGCCTTTATTTTTGTATTGACTTAATTAAGTAAGTACGTAATAAATGACACATGGAAACATTCGCAGCTCTCGCCGACCCCACCCGTCGGCAAATCGTCGAAATGCTCGCCGCTGGAGAACTTGCGGCGGGAGATATCGCAAGCCGCTTCAAAATGAGCGCGCCGGCGGTTTCTCAGCATCTGAAGACGCTCAAATCCGCGCGGCTCGTCCGCGTCCGTGTGGACGCTCAGCGCCGCATCTATTCACTAGACCCGGAAGGAATCGAAAGCGTGGAAGCCTGGCTCGCCAACATTCGCCGCTTCTGGGGTCCGAAACTCGATGCACTGGAAAGCGCATTGAAAGCAGCAGCCGAAAGGGACAAGGAAAATGACGGTAATTGACAAGGCCTGGGGCGAACTTATCGACAAGAACACCGTGCGCTTCGAACGGATTCTGCCCGGCCCTATCACCCGTGTCTGGGAATATCTGACCGACAAGGAATTGCGCGGACGATGGTTTGCGGGCGGCCCTATGGAGCCTCGCGTTGGCGGCAAGATGGATCTCGTTTTCGACAACAACAATCTCGGGCCGCATCCCGAGCAGCCGCCGAAGCGCTTCGAAAAATATGGCGGCACCTTCGACAGCAAGCATGTCGTGACGATCTGGGAACCGCCACATCGCCTCGGCTTCACATGGGGCGATGACCTCGATCCAAAGGGTTGCGTTGTCGAGATCGACCTCTCGGAAGAAGGCAGCAAGGTCCGCCTCGTCCTCACCCATCGCCGCCTCTCCGGCATCGACGGTGCGATCAATGTCTCTGGCGGCTGGCACACCCACCTGCAGATGCTCGCCGAGCAGCTTGAGGGCAATCCGAAGACGCCCTTCTGGACGGCTTTCGATGGCGTGGAGGAAGAATACCGCCAGCGCTATACCGGCAAATAAGGAGCGAAAAGGAGAAGAAACGATGGCCGAGGCGACGATACGCCCCTTCCTGATGTTCGAAGGGAAGGCCGAGGAAGCGATGAACCTCTATGTTTCACTCTTCCCCGGCAGCCGGGTCGACAGCATCAACAGATACGGGCCGGACGAACCCGGTCCCGAAGGCACGGTGCAGCTTGCGACGTTCACCCTCGCGGGCCAGACGGTCATGTGCATCGACAGTCCGGCGAAACACGCCTTCACCTTCACGCCGTCCTTCTCCTTCTTCGTCGATCTTTCATCTGAAGAAGAACTCGAAAGGATCGCGGCCATTCTCGGCAAGGACGGCGCGGTGATGATGCCGCTCGACAATTACGGCTTCAGCCAGCGCTTCACCTGGCTCAGCGACCGCTACGGCGTGTCATGGCAACTCAATTTGCCGTAGGTTTTCCCCTTACATTTCACCGTCATTGCGAGGGTGAGGAAACAGTTCGCGCAAGCGAACGAAAAGGTCCGGTGGACCTTTTCGAGTTCCGAACGCCCGGAGCGCAAGCGAAGGGCTGGAAGCCGCGACGCGGCAATCCAGAGCTGCAGGCATTGTGCTTGCCGCCCCTGGATTGCTTCGCGGAGCCTGTCCTCGGGATCGCCGAAGGCGATACCCGTGGGCTCGCAATGACGACGAAAGAGAAAACCCTACCTCAAATCCGGCGGCGTCGCCTCGTCCATCAGCGACTTCACCACATCGGCAAGCGCCATCGTCTTCTGGTCCTGCGAGCCGAGGCGGCGGACGGAAAGCGTGCCCTCTTCCGCCTCGCGCTTGCCCGCGACGAGGATCGCCGGCACCTTGCCCACCGAATGCTCACGCACCTTGTAGTTGATCTTCTCGTTGCGAAGATCGAGCTCCACGCGAAGTCCTGCCGCGCGCAACTCGGCGGCGACCTTCTCCGCATAGTCGTCCGCTTCCGACGTGATCGTCGCGACGACGGCCTGCACCGGCGCGAGCCAGAGCGGAAACTTGCCCTCGTAATGCTCGATCAGGATACCGATGAAGCGTTCGAGCGAACCGAGCACGGCGCGATGCAGCATCACCGGGCGATGCTTCCCCCCGTCCTCGCCGATATAGCTCGCATCGAGCCGCTCCGGCAGGTTGAAGTCGAGCTGCAGCGTACCGAGCTGCCATGAGCGCCCGATCGCATCTTTCAGGTGGAATTCGAGCTTCGGCCCGTAGAAGGCGCCCTCGCCCGGCGCCAGCGTAAACTCGCGGCCGAGATCGTTCAGCGCCTCTTCCAGCGCCTTCTCCGCCTTGTCCCAGCTCTCATCGGAACCGACGCGCTGTTCGGGGCGCAGCGCGAGCCGCACCTTCAGGTCCGTGAAGCCCATATCGTCATAGACGCTTTCAAGCAGCGTCACGAAGGCTTCCGTCTCGCCCTTGATCTGGTCTTCCGTGCAGAAGATATGCGCATCGTCCTGCGTCATCTGGCGCACGCGCATGAGACCATGCAGCGCGCCATGCGGCTCATTGCGGTGACAGCAGCCGAACTCCGCCATGCGCAGCGGCAGGTCGCGATAGGATTTCACGCCCTGCTTGAATATCTGCACATGCGCCGGGCAGTTCATCGGCTTGATCGCCATGAGCTTCGCCTTGCCGGAAAGCACGGGCGCATCCTCATCCGTCGACGGCACCTCGTCCGGCACCACGAACATGTTTTCGCGATACTTGCCCCAATGGCCGGACTGCTCCCAGAACTTCGCATCGAGAAGCTGCGGCGTACGCACTTCCACATAACCTGACGCATCGATCCGCCTGCGGACATATTGTTCCAGTGCCTGCCAGATGCGCCAGCCCTTCGGATGCCAGAAGACGGAGCCCTGCGCCTCTTCCTGCAAATGGAACAGGTCCATCTCGCGCGCGATCTTGCGGTGGTCGCGGCGTTCCGCCTCTTCCACCATCGTGAGATAGGCCTTGAGGTCGGCTTCCGTCGCCCAGCACGTCCCGTAGATGCGCTGGAGCATCTCGTTCCGGCTGTCGCCGCGCCAATAGGCACCGGCAAGCTTCGTCAGCTTGAAGGCCTTGCCGAGCTTCGCCGTGGAGGGCAGATGCGGCCCCCGGCAAAGGTCGAGCCAGTCGCCCTGCCGGTAGATGGAAACCTCCTCGCCCGCCGGAATGCTCTCGATGAGCTCGGCCTTGTAGTCCTCGCCGATCTTCTTGAAATAGGCGATGGCCTCGTCGCGGCTCCAGACTTCGCGCGTGATCGTCTCGTTGCGGTCCACGATCTCGCGCATCTTCGCCTCGATCTTTTCGAGATCTTCGGCCTTGAAGGGTTCGTCGCGTGCGAAGTCGTAGTAGAAACCGTTCTCGATCACCGGCCCGATCGTCACCTGCGTCCCGGGAAAGAGCTCCTGCACGGCTTCCGCCATCACATGCGCGCAGTCATGGCGCAGGATTTCGAGCCCGTCATCCGTCTGCGCCGTCACCACTTCCACGATGGCGTCGCGGTCGATCACCGTCGACAGGTCCATCATCTTGCCGTCGATCTTGATCGCCAGCGCCTTCTTGGCCAGCGACTTCGCAATGCTCTCGGCAAAGGCCAGCCCGTCGAGCGGCCCTTCCACTTCACGTACGGAACCGTCGGGCAGTTTCAGATTTATCATTTCACTTCTCTCATTGCGTTCCGTGCGTGTGGGGCGCGCCTTCCGGCATCCGCCACCGTCCATATCGCCACGGCGCCCAGAAAGGCTGCGTCTCCAGCCGCTCGGGCACGGGGTCGAAACCATGGCTCCCCCAGGGATTGCAGCGGACGATCCGCGACAGCCCCAGCCAGCCGCCGCGCCACGCCCCGTGCCGCTCGATGGCCTGCATGGTGTAGTCCGAGCAGGTCGGCAGATGGCGGCATTTCGGCCCGATCAGCGGCGATATGAACCACTGATAGAACCGGATCAGGCCGCGCATCGCGAGCGATAAGGGGTCGCGCCGCATGGGAAAACCCGTTTCAAGTCACACGCACTTGTTAGCTTCTAATTGGATGAGGCACAACTTGCAGGCGCCATCGGCACCCTCTGGCCTATCCGCTTGATTCGTCTTGGGAAAAAAGCCGCCCGGGCGGAAACGCGGGAGCGGCCGGGCCCGTCGCTCAGGCGGACGGGCCGGTGCTAGTGGCGGTCCCGGTCTGCGGGGCAGTACCACTCCCGTGCCGGGCCTTGTCGAGTGCGGCATCAACCGCCTCTTCCACCGCATCGAAAACGAGCAGCGTCGAGGCGTGGCGCGCCTTGTACTCGCGGACGGGCTCAAGCACTTCGAGGTCCGCCCACTTGCCGTCATGGAGGTCGCGCGGCGGTTCCGCGCCTTCCTTCAGCATGGCGCGCATCGCCGCGCCCACCTCGTGAAGTTCTTCCGCGCTCGCGCCGATCACATGCCGCGCCATGATGGAGCTGGACGCCTGACCCAGCGCGCAGGCCTTCACATCCGCGCCGTAATCCGCCACCCGGCCTTGTGCATCGAGTTTCACGTCCACCGTCACCTTCGAGCCGCAGAGCTTCGAGACCGCCGTCGCCGAGGCGTCGGGCGCGTCGAGCCGCTCGCCATGCGGAATATCCGCTGCGAGAGCCAGAATGCGCTTGTTGTAGATCTCGTTGAGCATTTCGTTTCCGGTCTAGCTCGCCACTCTCCAGCTTGTGCCTTGCGGCCCATCTTCGATCTGAACGCCTTTCGCGGCAAGCTCGTCGCGAATGCGGTCGGCCTCGGCGAAATCCTTGGCCTTGCGCGCGGCGTTGCGCGCCTCGATCAGCCGTTCGATCTCTTCCCCGTCTATATGGGAAGCCGCGCCGCCGCCTGCAAACCACGCCTCCGCGTCCATTTCCAGAATGCCGAGAAGCCGCCCCGCACCGATAAGCTCCGCCTTCAGCAGCGCCTTCGTGCCGGGGTCCGTCTCCGTATTCGCGCGCTTGGCGATGGCGAAAAGCTCCGCCAGCGCCTTCGGCGTGTTCAGGTCGTCGAGCAGCGCCTCCATGAAGACTTCGGGTACGGCATTGCTCGCCGCCTCGGCCCGCACATCGGCGAGATTGCGCAACGCGCCGTAAAGCCGGTCGAGCATCCGCTTGGCCTGCGCCAGCCCCTCGCCCGTCCAGTCCAGCGGCTGACGGTAATGGCCCGCAAGCAGCGCAAGGCGGATCGCCTCGCCCGGCGCCTGTTGAATGAGATCGTGCACCAGCAGCACATTGCCGATCGACTTCGACATCTTCTCGGATTCGATATTCACGAAGCCGTTATGCAGCCAGAAGCGCGCCAGCGGCGCCCCGTGATGCGAGCAGGCCGACTGCGCCACCTCGTTCTCGTGATGCGGGAACTGGAGGTCGATACCGCCGCCATGAATGTCGATGGTCTCGCCCAGATGCTTCTCGATCATCGCCGAACATTCGATGTGCCAGCCCGGCCGCCCGCGTCCCCAGGGGCTGTCCCAGCCCGGCTGGTCGTCGCCGGATGGCTTCCACAACACGAAGTCCGAAGCGTCCTTCTTGTATGGTGCCACTTCCACCCGCGCACCCGCCACCATCTCGTCGCGGTCGCGGCCAGAAAGCCGGCCATAATCGGGATAGCTCGGCACATTGAAGAGCACATGGCCCTCCGCCGCATAGGCATGGCCCGCTTCGATCAGCCGCTCCATCATCGCGATCATCTCGGGGATGGTTTCCGTCGCCTTCGGCTCGAGGTCCGGCACCAGCACGCCGAGCACGCCCATGTCGTGCCGGTAGATATCGGCATATTTCTCCGTCACCACCGAGATCTCGACGCCCTGCTCCTTCGCGGCGGCGATGATCTTGTCCTCGATATCGGTGATGTTGCGCGCATAGACGACATGCGGATAGAGCCGTTTCAGCACGCGCGCCAGCACGTCGAACACGACCGCCGGCCGTGCATTGCCGATATGCGCGTGGTTATAGACCGTCGGCCCGCACACATACATCGTGACGCGGTTCGGGTCCGCGGGCTCGAAGATTTCCTTCTTGCGCGTCAGCGTGTTGTGCAGCGTGAGCTTGTGGCGGTTCGGCTGGGTATGCATGGATCGGCCTTGATGTTCTGGGCGGTGGCGTTCGTGGAGCGGCCCGCCATCGGAACGGGCTTCAGGCGGCGCGACAGGTGAAAACACGGCAGACTGCGCTTCCGCCCCCAAAAACGAAGGAGGGGCAGAGCGAAGTTCGGCAGCATGTCGTTCGGCGCGTCATAACCATCGAAGCCTTCAAGACCATATCGGCGGCGAACCGCCTGTCTGAAATCGCCTGCTATCTGTTAGCGAAGCCCATGATCCGAGGCAAGGTTTAAGAATTAACCAAGGCGCTGATCCGGCGGGCCTGAAAGGCCGTAGGAAGCGCAACGTCAGGCCGGGTCCAGGGCCTTGCGGGACACGATTCAAGGCCTGATTTTGCGTGGGATCAAGGTTCCGCCACCCTTGATAGGCAGTTTCTGCAAGGTTATATGCATGGTTGAGACGATGTCACATCAACTACAGCATGGCATAAGACCCCGTGCTTGATGGGCAAAACAGGCTGGTTTTCTTGAATCGGCCTGTGACTTGAACCGGGCAAACCTCCTCTCAAGAAGGGCGGTATGGCCGGGAAACCCCTAAACGAGATTGGTCGAATGGACATGAATGCTGCAGTTGATGGGCTCCGCGCCCAGCCTGAAAACGAGCGCCTTGCCGAGGTGAAGAAGCCAAGCCGCGAGGAAGCCGAAGCCGCCGTGCGTACGCTGATCGCATGGGCTGGCGACAACCCGGACCGCGAAGGCCTCATCGACACGCCCGGCCGCGTGACGCGCGCCTATGAAGAATTCTTCGAAGGCTATCAGGCGGACCCCTTCAAGGAACTTGCGCGCACCTTCGAGGAAGTCGAGGGCTACCAGGACATGGTGATGCTCCGCGACATCAACATCGAGTCGCATTGCGAACACCACATGGTCCCCATTCTCGGCCGCGCCCATATCGCCTATGTGCCGACCAAGAAAGTCGTGGGCATTTCCAAGCTCGCCCGCGTGATCGAGATTTATGGCAAGCGCCTCCAGACGCAGGAAACGATGACGGCCCAGATCGCCGACACGATCAACGCCGCCCTCCAGCCGCAGGGCGTCGCCATCCTCATCGAGGCGAAGCATCAATGCATGACGACACGCGGCATCAAGAAGCCGGATGTCGCCACCATCACCACGCAGTTCACCGGCGTCTTCCGCGACGATCCCCGTATGGAAGCCCGGTTCATGCAGATGATCCGCGGATACTGAGCCCCTTCAAGCTCAAGTGCTTTGACAAGAGGCCCCGCCTTCATCTGAATGGCGGGGCCTTTTCAATTTGGCTATTTCGAATGGAAGACGACATGACCGGCAATGCCCCCTTCGCCCCGCGCGGTTCGAAGGAAGAGACCGAGGAAGGCACGTCCTTCTCGCCGAAATTCGATGCGGACGGCCTCATTACCGCCGTCACCACCGACGCGAAGACGGGCGAGCTTCTCATGGTCGCCTGGATGAACGCGGAAGCGCTGGCCCGCACCATCGAGACTGGCGAGGCATGGTACTGGAGCCGCAGCCGCAACGAGCTCTGGCACAAGGGCGACACCTCCGGCCAGATCCAGACCGTGGTGGAGCTCCGCACCGATTGCGATCAGGACACGGTCTGGCTGAAGGTCGATGTGGCTGGCGATGGCGGCTGCTGCCATGTCGGCTACCGCTCCTGCTTCTACCGGGCGGTCCCCCGGCAAGAACTGAAAGAGGGCGAGCCCGTGAAGCTCGAACCCGTGGGCGCCGAAAAACTGTCGCACAACCACGGCTGAGCCCGCTCGAATTCCGTCACATTTGCCGCCCATATAGAACTGCGCGCCTGCTGTCCGCTCTGGCGCAACGGGCGCCGCTGTAGCATTCTCTTCGAGTAACCGTTTCCATGAAGCAGCTTCGTATGTCCCGTCCGAAAATCGGCATCGCACTGGGCGCCGGCGTGGCGCGCGGATGGACGCATATCGGCGTCCTGAAAACGCTGAACCGCGCCGGCATCGATGCGGACATCGTCTCCGGCACCTCCATCGGCGCGCTGGTCGGCGGCTGCCACGCGGCTGGCAAGCTCGAACCGCTTGAGGAGTTTGCGCGCTCGCTGACGCGCCGCCGCATGCTCTCCCTGCTCGATTTCCGCTTCCGCTCGTCCGGCCTCATCGGCGATACCAAGCTCGCCGAACTGATGCGCGAACACCTCACCGACATCCGCATCGAGGATCTCGAAAAGCGTTTCGTCGGCGTCGCGACCGAGCTCACCACGGGCCACGAACTCTGGCTCCATCACGGCAATCTCATTCAGGCGATCCGCGCCTCCTATTCCCTGCCCGGCGTCTTCTCGCCCATCGCGGTCGATGGCCGCTGGCTCATCGACGGTGCGTTGGTGAACCCCGTGCCCGTCTCGGTCGCCCGCGCGCTTGGCGCCCGCGTCGTCATCGCGGTGAACCTCAATAACGATCCCTTCGATCCGGCCGCTCGCCGTCGCGCGCATGAGGCCTCCTTCCCCGGCTATCTCCAGTCCGCTGCCCCCGTCATGCCGGAAGACGACCTCTTCCGCGAACTGGAGGAGCAGATGAACGAGCAGGCAGAAGAAGAAGCCGAGGCTGCCGAAGCCGCCGAATCCGAAATGCTGGAAGGAGACGAAGCCCCCGCCGTCACGGACCGCATCCGTCAGCGCCTCAAGAGCCTGAAATGGAAGCGCACACCCGAACAGGAACTCATGCGCCGCGTCATCGGCGGCAAGCAGCGCGAGCCGGGTATCGCCAGCGTCATGCTCGCTTCATTGAATATCGTGCAGGATCGTCTCGCCCGAATGCGCATGGCAGGCGACCCGCCGGACCTCATGATCGCACCCAGGGTGGGTCATCTGAGCCTGCTCGATTTCGACCGCGCGGACGAACTGATTGCGCTGGGAGAGGAAGCCGCCGAAGAGGCGATCCCCCAGATTCGCGAAATCATCGAGATCATGCAGTAGGCGTCTGTCGAGCCCTGAAGCTCAGCCGTTCGCGATGTAGAGACGCATGGCTTCCGTCTCCATCACTGTCTCGGCGATGCGGTGCTTCACCACGTCGCCGATCGAAACGATGCCGACGACTTCGCCCTTCTCGATCACCGGCAGGTGACGGAAACGGCCCGTGGTCATCATATCCATCAATTCATCGACGGAGTCATTGAGCGCGCAGGTCACAACGCGCAACGTCATCACGTCGCGCACCGGCCCGTTCAGCGCGTCGCCGCCGCTCTTGGCCACCGCCTTGACGATATCGCGCTCGGAGATGATGCCCATGACCTTCCGGTCCTGCATGACCAGCACGGCGCCGATCCGGCGCTCGGTCAGCAGCATCGCCACGTCGCGAAGCGACGTCTCCGGGCTCACGCTGGAAACCTCGTTACCCTTGGCCTTCAGGATTGTCGCGACATTCATGGCATCTTCCTCCGCAGGTTGGAGTATCAGGCATCAGCCCCGCCGCCACAGCCTCCCAACCGTACCGGCGCTCACCCCTGAATGATGCGGCATTCCGCCGCACACGACAAGAAGATACATGCAAATCGCAGGAATCTGCCGTTTCCAGCCCCTCCCGCACCCTTCCCTTTGACTTCCCCGCTCGCCGCCGGATAATCCCCCCGCAACTGAAGCCTGCCTTGGTTGAGTCCCGATCTTCCCTTCATAGTCACGGCCCCGAAAAGAAGAAGCGACTCATCCCATGTGGCAACGCGCCTATCTCCATCGCCTGAAGACCGACATCGATCTCTGGATCGAGCGCGGCTGGGTCACGCCCGCCAATGCCGAAGCGATTTTGAAATCTGCCGCGGAGCGCCCCTCCACGCGCCGGATGCCCGCCATCCTTGCCATTCTTGGCGCCGTGCTGATCGGCTTTGCGGTCATGAGCTTCGTGGCCGCCAACTGGACGGAGATTCCCAAGCTCACGAAACTCATCATGATCTTCGCCGCCATGTGGGTGTCCTGGGGCGCGGCCTTCGTGCTGGAAAAGCGCGGCCGTGCCAACTTCGCGCAAGCTGCCGTCCTGATCGGGCTTTGCCTCTTCGGTGGCGGAATCATGCTCATCGCGCAGATCTATCACATCGTCACGGACGATCCGGGCGGCGTCCTCGCCTGGTGCATCGCCTCTCTTGCCGCTGCATGGCTGCTTCCCTCGCGGCCCGCCCTCGCGCTCGGCATCCTGCTCGCGGTGATCTGGACGAGCTTCACACTCAGCCTCGAAGAGACAACGCCACACTGGCCCTTCTGGATTGTCTGGATCGCGGCTTTCGCGCTCTCGCTGCGCCTGTCATGGCTGCCCGGTTTCCATCTCGCACTCATCGCAGGCTTCATCTGGCAGGCGCTCTGGGCGGTGGCCATCGCCGAAAGCCTGACCATCGATCCGGCATGGCTCATCCTCGTCTACACGCTGGAAGTTATTGCGATCTGGCTCGCCGCTCTTCTCTGCTCGGACAAGGGGCCGCGCTTCGCCGCCGCCGCCGAAGCCTATGCCATCGCCCTTACCTTCATTCTCTTCTGGTTCCTGCAAATAAGCCCCGATCGCGCCATCGGTGACGGCGCCGCCTTCTACTGGCCCTTCCTCCTCGTGATGTTCGCTCTCGCAGGCAGTCTCACCGTCCTCGCGGTCACGCGCTCACAGCTTGAAGCGCGTCACGCGGTGTGCATCGGTGCCATCATCGTCGCCACTCTCGCCTACCCCGCAATCGAGGCGGGTGCGCCCGCACTCGTGCCCTGGGTCTATGCGGCGCTCTTCCTCGCGCTCGCCGCATGGCTCGTCTCCTACGGTATGTCCCGCGACAGCCGCTTCGCCGTCAATTTCGCTTTCGTCGCCTTCGGTGCCGAGGTTCTTTATCTCTACTTCGAAACAATGGGCACGCTTCTCGATACCGCGCTCTTCTTCGCGCTGGGCGGCATCCTTCTCATCGTGGGCTCCCTCGTCATGGAGCGCATGCGCCGCCGCCTCGTCAATCAGGTCGAAGGAGACGCCGCATGAACCGCTTCGGTCTCGCCGTCCTCGCCCTCGTCATCGGTCAGTCGCTTTTTCTCGCCGCGATGGTCTGGGACCGCGTCTCTCTCCTCCGCTCGGAGAATGTCGTGACGCTCCGCACCGCCCCCGTCGACCCGCGCGACATCTTTCGCGGCGACTACGTCATCCTGAACTACGACATTGCTCAACTTCCGCTTGCCTATCTCGAAGGCGACAGCGATTTCACTTCCGGCGACACCGTTCTCGTCGAACTCGCACAGGAAAACGAAACATGGAAGGCCGTCTCTGTCTGGCATGAGGGCCACGAGGCCGCACCAGACGATCTTATAATTCGTGGACGGATTACCTATATATCGCCACCGGCAACGACAGCCTCTCCGGGAAGCGAAGGGGGTGTTCCAGCACCCCCATGCACCGACTGCTCCGTGTTGAACGTCGACTATGGAATCGAGAGCTATTTCGTCCCCGAAGGCGAAGGCCGTGCGCTGGAAGACATCCGCAACGACGGCAAGCTCACCGTCGACGTCGCCCTTGGCGATGACGGCACCCCCGCGATCAAGCAGCTCCGCATCGATGGCACCCCCGTCTACGAAGAGCCGCTGTTCTGATCGGAAGAGCGGCACCCCGTTCGGGGAGGGGATAAGTCCCGCTCATCGGGCAGGAAAGACCAACTGCTGATCGACTACGCATTTTCGCCCGGGAAATCGGTTCGGCGAACAGGATAAAAAGCGCACGCTCGAACGAACAGGATCACCCCCTGGACGAACGTCAGGCGCGACGAAATCTTCTGCCCACGCAGGGGATAACCCGTCACTTCATGACGGTTCGATGACGTTTCGATGACAGTCGGGACAACTTGTCCCCGCTCCCCGGGGACAAGCTCCAACGAAATATCCCCGCTCCCGGGGATTATTTCATGTCGCGCCAGTTGCCATGAAAGCCGAACGGCACCCGCGTCGGAAGCTCCACGCGCGCGAGCGGACCCTGCGAAATATCCGTGGCGTCGAGCACCACGAAGTCGCTCAGATTGCGCTCACTGTCATAAACGAGCGAAAGAAGATAACCGTCGCCCTCCTTCGCATCCGTCTTGCGCGGCACGAAAACCGGCTCATGCAAATAACGGCCCTTTCCGGGTTCCCACGCGCTTCGCTTGCCGGTCTCGAGATCGATATGCACAAGCGTGTCGTAGGACGAACCCTTCTGTTCCTTGGGCCTCATCATCGCCGCGTAGTAGCCGTGGCGATAGCCATGTCCGGCAAAGCGTTCGTCGAAGCGCGGGAACTCACCGCCAAGATCGGTAAGCTGCTCTTCCGTATACGTATCGGAATTGCCATCAAGGTCGAACGTCCAGCGCACGAGCTTTCCCTGCTCGTCGGCAAGGTCGCTCGGCGCGCGCTTTCCATCCGCATCCGGGAAAAGCGGGACGCGCGTGTATTTCATCATGTCCGCCACGACGCGCGTCCGCCCGCCCTCATGTGTCGTATAGGCGTTCATCGGATGATAGACGTAACAGGCATCGCCCTTGAACCAGCGGATCGTGTCGACGCTCGCATCGCGCGCCATGATGCCGATATGCGTGCCTGCATCGGGATCCCACGCGATGGTCGGGCCGCCCTTCATGATGCGCTCGACATCGATCGTCGCCGGAAAGATCGGAAAGATCACATGCTCGTCCGTCACGATGAAATCGTGAACCATGCTCGCATAAGGCGCCTTGAACATGTCGGTACGCTTGAGCTTTCCGTCACGGTCGACGACCTGATAGGAAATCTCGGGGCTCCCCGGCCCTGCCGCCATATAGCCAAAGAAATGCATCTCGCCCGTGCGCGGATCGAACTTCGGATGCGCCGTCATCGGCCCTTCATACTTGCCCTCGAAGGTCCATGACCCGCTCGTGTCGAGCGTGTCGCCATTCATTGCGACAGGCGAACTCCCTTCGTCCAGCGCCAGCAGCTTGCCTGCGTGCCATACGACATTGGTGTTCGCGACATTGCGCTTGATGCCCTCCGCACCCGCCACCGCGCCCTCGCCGAAGCCCGTCGGCACCAGCCGTTCGCCTGCCTTGCGCTGCGCGTCATACTGTTCCGTCCGCACCCAGCGGTTGCGATAGCTCGCCTTCCCGCCTTCGACATGGATCGCATGGATCATGCCTTCGCCGAGAAACCAGTGGTGTTTTTCACCCAGCGGCGGAAACATCGGGTTCGGCCCGTTGCGATAAAGCACACCCGCAAGATCGGTTGGCAACTCGCCTTCCGCGACAACCAGGTCGGGTGCATCGCACTCAGCCATGACCGGTGCAAAATTCTGTTGAAGGAACGGGTTCTGCGGAAAGGGCTTCGACATGATCTCTCCCTTGGGCGCATGCTCTGAACGATACGCCCGATGGTGTTTATAACACTGTTATATCCCTATAGTGATTGAGACTGGACTTGGCGTCAAGCCTGTTCGATAGAGAGGACATGAGTACACAATCCGATGTCAGTACCGCCGATGCACGGCGTAACGCGCAACGAGAGGCTCTTCTCGATGCCGCAAGCGAAATGCTCGTTCATGGTGGCCCCGATGCCATCTCATTGAGAAAGCTCGCGACCCGTGTCGGAACCTCCACAATGGCCGTCTACACGGCCTTTGGCGGCAAGGAAGGGCTCATCTCCGCTCTTTACGAAGAAGCCTTCGACCGTCTCGCAGCGGCCGAGGAAGCGGTAACGAAAAACCCGGAGCCCCTCCTTTATCTGCGCGACCTCGCATTCGCCTATCGCAGCTTCGCGCTGAAAAACCCGTCCTATTACGCGCTGATGATCAGCTCCACCCTTCCCGTGCCGGATTCGCTTCGCCACAGCGACACAGGCGAAGCCAACCCCACGGCCCGCGGCGTCACGCAGCATCGCTCCTATCGGATCATGTTCGACGCGGTAAAGAAGTGCGTGGAAGACGGCATTCTGCCGTCCCATCATGGTGTGGAAGTGCTGGCGGATGCGCTATGGGCCGCGGTGCACGGGCTTTGCAGCCTCGAACTTGCGGGCTTCCATGATAGCGCCGAAGCCGCGGAAAATCGCTTCAACGTAACGACGGGAGCGATCCTCCGCGGCCTGCTGACACCTGAAGGCCGGAAGAAACTCGACAGCCTCAATCAGGATTAGTTACGGACGGAAAACGTCCGAGCGGGAACGGCTTTTCCTCGCGCGCAAAGATCACGAAGGCGAGGCATTCCCAGACATACTGGATCAGATTGCGGCTGAATTTGCGCAATTCCTCATTTTTGTCGGCAGTGATGAGAACCACGACGAACTGAAGCGCGCCGAGAAAGATCGCGACAGAGAAGGCGAGATTGCCGAGAAACCAGAACGCGATCATGTAGAGAAAACGGATCCAGAGTTCCTTGCGGGCAGACGGAGCCTGATCGTCATGGCCTGCATGCGCAGCGTCCGGTCCGCCGCTCGAATGCGCGCCGGGATCTGCTGATGTATCGCTCATAGGTCTTCTCCTGAAAAAGGCCGTGGGGCAAAGGGCCTTTTTTCTATGTGGTTTCCCCCACGCGGGATTCAATGAGCAGGCGTCAATCGCTTCGGTTTTCCGGTCCTTGGTCGCCCAGCCACTCGCCATAGCCGACATTGCCGGGCCCGCCGGATGGCGACATCTGGAGAGGATCGAAGAGCCCGAAAACGAGAAGTCCGAACAGGAAACCGCCGAGATGCGCTTCCCATGCAACCTGCGTCGCACCGAAGACCCCGCTGAGCGCCGTCGCGCCGAAAAGAAAATTGAGGCCGATCCAGATCCCGACGAAAATCAGCGTCCGCCGGTCCTTGAGCGCCGTCACAATGCCCGCGCGCCGCGCGCCGCCGCCCATTGGCCGGCTATGAGCACGGCCGCCAAGCGCGCCAAGAGGCCCGCCCGCCAGGAAGACGAAGCGCGCCGCACCGCCCATCAGCCCTGAAATCGCTGCCGACGCACCGACCACAGGCATGCTGGAACCTGCATAGAGCAGAACGTGCAACAACGCGCCCGCGATACCGCACAGGAAGTAGAAGAGAAAGAAGCGCGTCGCACCGAGCCGCTGCGCAACCGGCGATCCAAAGGCGAGCAGCCACACGCTGTTGACGATCAGATGCTCCCAACCGCCATGCAGGAAAGTGTAGGTGATCGGCGTCCAGAAGTCTGCGCCCGCACCTCCCGGATAGGCGGGCTGGAGCGCCGCAATCTCTGGCAGGTAGCGCGCCGGGATCAGCGAAAAGAGCAGAATGATTTGCTCCTGCTGTTCCCAGGAAAGCGACATGGCGACGATCTGTACACCGAAAAGGAGCACGAGCAGCATGAGCACGGCGCCCGGCACGTTGAAGGCCGGCGGCTCGCGCCGTGGCAGCATTTCACTCGAATAAGGGTCAGCCATTGAGGAGCGCCGCCTCCACCAGCGGAAGCCGGTCGTTGCCAAAATACATATCCGTCTCATTCACAAACATGGTCGGCGACCCGAAGCCACCCCGCGCGATCAGCTCTTCTGTATTGCTGCGAAGCCGCGTCTTTACATCCTCGCCCTTGATGCGCTGGCTCACCTCGTCCCAGTTGAGCCCCACGGACCCGCAGATTTCCTCAAGAACCTCCGGCTGGCTGATATCCTTGAGTTCACCCCAATAGCTCCTGAAGGTCGCCCATGCGAATTCGGGAAGCTTGCCCTCGTCCTGCGCCACGATGGCCGCGCGCATGGCATCGACGGAGCGCACGGGAAAGACCGGCGGCTTGCCGATTTCGATGCCGCAATAACGCGCCCAGTCCTTCAGATCCTTGTTGTAGTACCGGCCCTTCACCGGGTGCGGATTGGCCCGCGCTTCGTAAACGCTTTCGTTAACCGCGTTGAAGACGCCCCCCACCAGGATCGGCTTCCAGACCATTTCCGCCTTCGTGCGCTTAACCACATCTTCGATCCGGCTGAAGGCGAGATAGGTCCAGGGGCTGGAGCAATCGAAGAAGAACTCGAGCTTTGCCAAGGCGTCCGTCCATTGTCAGAAAAGTTAATTCGGCTGGCGCGGAGTGTCGCGCGGGTGGCCGCAAGCCGCAACCAGCTTCTCCAGTTTGTCGCAGCACGAGACAGCTTCAACGAGGGTTTCCCGTCCCGGAACGGGAAACCCCTGTGCCAGAGCCGGTGTGGCACGCGTGATCAAAGCTGGAATCGTTAACAGAACGGCGCTGCCCACATAGAAAAAGTGGCGCATTTCCGCACTTCCTAACGAGAAATGACCGCTGGCATACCCGTTGCAATCCCCATGGCAACCGAAGCCTCGACGGCACGGTGGCAGAATCAAAAAACAATGATCGCCAGCGCAACCGTCGAAGGATGACATCTAGGAGGCCAAAGTGTTTTCAACGGTTGTGTCGATCGCGACGAAGAAGGGACTGCCCAAGCGGACGCTCGGCGCGCTCGCCATGGCATTCGCACTTACGGGTTGCGTCAGCGCCAACGCGGGTTCCGATGGCCGCTACGCGACGCCGATCGGCAACGCACCCGTCATCAATAACGAGACGCCCTATTCCAACGCGCTGCGCTGTCTCGCGAACCATGTTCCGGTTGGCGGCGCCACGACGCGCATTGCGGTCGGTAACATCCGTGACTACACCGGCAAGTCGGAAGCCGACGGCACCGGCATGAAGGTCACGCAGGGCGCCTCGCTGATGGCGATGTCCGCCCTCGGCCGCGCCGGTGTGCCGCTCGTCGAGCGTTACGACACCGCGATTTCCGAACTCGAAATGAAGTATGCGAACAACAAGCTCATCGGCGACGCGGTCGAAGGCGAATATCGCAAGATATACGCAGGTGAAATCCGCGGCTCCGATTACTATCTTGTTGGCGGGATCACCGAACTGAACTTCAACATCCAGTCGGGTGGCCTCAATGCAGGCTTTGCCGAAGGCGGCGACATGGGCGCGGCAGCAAACGCTTCCGCTTCCAGCTATGTCATGAATATCGGCCTGGATCTGCGCCTCGTGAACAGCCGCACGCTCGAAGTCGTCGATTATGTTTCCTACCAGAAGCAGATCGTCGGCCGCGAAATCAAGGCCGGTGTGTTCGACTTCTTCGGCGGCAACCTTTTCTCGCTCGGCGTCGGTTCGAGCGCGCAGGAGCCGATCCAGCTCGCGGTCCGCGCCGTTGTGGAACGCGCCGTGCTCAAGCTGCTGGTTCCGCTCTATGGCGTAAACCCTTCTGACTGCGCACGTTTTCCCGACAACAAGGACCCGATGGGCCAGATCGACTACCGCCAGGCGAACCCCGGTGCGAAGGCGAAGCCCGCCAGCGGCCAGCGCGTCGCCCAGGCTCAGACCCCGGCCCCTGCCGCCAAGGAAAACGACCCCTACGCCTACTATGCCGAGCCGGTCTTCAACTCCGGCAGCCTCCGCGGCGGCAGCTACTAACCACCTGAAATCTCGACAGAATTACCTGCGATGTCCGAATGAACCGAACAAAGGCATCGCCGGTTCACGCTCTCAATGCGCCCGGCTGGTCGGCCTCCGGCTGGCACTTGAGACACAAACTGGGAGGGCCTCGCGCCCTCCCCTTTTTTTGTCCTCTTGTCCCCGGATGCGGGGACATCTCGTTCGATCTTTTCCCCGTCCCCTGAGGATAAAACCGGCCGACCGTCACCGTAACGTCACCAAACCGTCACATGGCGCCGGGTTATCCCCGGATCAGCTTTCGGCGAACTTCAGCACGACGACCCCGGCAACGATGATCGCAATGGCCGAGAGCCGCATGGGTGATGCACTCTCCCCCATCACCACCACCCCGAGGATAGCCGCACCGACGACGCCAATCCCCGTCCAGACGGCATAAGCCGTACCGAGCGGCAAAACCCGCATCGCCTGCACGAGAAACCACACAGCCACGAGAAGGGCCGCAATGTTGAGCCCGACCATGAGGGGCCGCGTGAAGCCGTCGCTCGCCTTGAGCGAATAGGCCCAGACGATTTCCGCCGCGCTTGCGATGAGAAGATAAATCCAGGCCATCAGCCTCTCCCGATAAAGAAGAAGCGAGGCCGTCCCCGCGAAGGGTCGGAGGACAACCGCGTGACCTCCGGCAGGGCCGTCCCTGCGAAGGCCCCGTTATAGCAAACAAGGCAGGAACGGAAAGCCCTCCCGATCCGCCCCCGAAACGATGATTGCACCCTGTGTGAGCGGCGTTATATTGACACCGAACATGTCAATATAATCCGGGAGCACAAACATGACCCCTCGAAACACCAGGCGCCCCGCCCGCATCACCGCGGCACTCGCCGGCGCGGCAGCCCTCTTCGTCCTGCCCGCCCTCTCCTCTCTGCCGGCAATGGCGGAGAACGGCTCTGCGGAGGGCAAATGGATGATCCACCATCCGCTGAGCGGCGAACCGCTCATGATCGTCGAGATCGAGGAAGAGAACGGCGCGCTGGAAGGCACGGTCATCGGTCTGGCCGACGGCCCCGAAGACGCGATCTGCTGGAGCTGCACGGGCGAGGCGAAGAACAAGCCGCTCAAGGGCCTGAAATTCCTCTCCGGCTTCCGCCCCGACGCGAAGGGCTGGAGCGGCGGCTTCCTGCTCCGCCCGGCAACGGGCACGGTCTCACCCGCACGGCTCGACCTCGTGATGCAGGGCAAGGCGCTGCAGATGACGACGGGGCGCGGCCCGCTCCAGGTCAACCAGAAATGGGAACGGATCGACTGATCCCTCTCACGATCTTCACATGAACGTCGCTGGAACCCGCATGCGGGCCTGCTTGGCCCCGCTTGCGGGTTCTTCTATGTTGGCAGGTGGACTGCCACAAAAGCAGCAGCAAAACTGGGGGAGAGAAGAATGACCGACCGCCTTCACGCCCGCACCGCGCGCACACTCGCATCCGCTGCCTTTGCCGCCGCGCTTGCGCTCACCGCCCTGCCCGCCCTCACATCGCCCGCGCTGGCGGATGACGCCGCGCCGACGGGCAAATGGCGCACCTTCGACCCGGACACAGGCGCGCCCAAGACCGTGGTCGAGATCACGGAAGCAGACGGCACCCTCACTGGCACCATTGTCGAACTGCTGGATGATGGCGAGACCACCTGCACGGCTTGCGAGGGCGACAAGAAGGACCAGCCGCTTGTCGGCATGGCGATCCTCTGGGGACTGACGAAGGACGGCGACGAATGGTCCGGCGGCACGATCCTCCGCCCGGCAAACGGCAAGACCGCCAATGCGAGCCTCGAACTGAAGGACGGCGGCTCGAAGCTCGAGGTCACCGGCTCCAAGGGCTTCATGAGCCGCAGCCAGACCTGGGAACGCGTGGAGTAAGACGCTCCAAATGGGGATCGAGATTGTTGGATTGCTAAGGGGCGGCTTTACTCCGCCGCCCTACCCCGGCTCCCGTTTGCCCCGCCTCTTGCGAAATCGGGCGGGCGGAATTTATTGGTTAGTCAGGATCTGAGCGGTAGTCACTTCGCACCATCCTACTCCGCATGCGCTTATCAAAGCGCTTTCCCGGCCTGTCGCAATATCGTCTCGAGTCGTCTAAATCGTTGGTCCTCCTCGGATTGCCACCACGCAGACTTAATTTCTACAAGACATTTTCGCAGCTCATCCGAAACCCAAACCTGTTCACCAGACACAATGAGATCAAGAAAAGCGACGGCGTCTTGAGGATACTTCGTACAGAGGCCCGCTTCAGACAGCAGGTCGAGTACATAACCCGGATATTCTATAGGCAGAAGCCATCCATGCAGCGTCTCGAACGCCTCGGGAAACGCATCTCCTGCAGCTATAGAAAGCTCTGCAAATTTGTCCGCAATTGGCGGCGTTCTGATGTCATAGGACTTAGGCCAAATCCTTATAAGGTAGGGTTTAGCTCTGTTTTGCCAATATTCAGCACGACGATCCGCTGCACCGTGCAGTCCATCGATAAGCGTTTGTATAGCGCGCACTAAACCGGACTCTGGCAAGATTGCGGTGGCCATCCTGAGTTGTGCCTTTGTGAATATATCCCCTCCTTCAAGCGCAATAAACGTCAGGAGTGCCGCATATTGCTCTGCGGGCTCTCCAAGCTCATCGCAATGGTTCGCCGTTTCGAGAAACTGGCCTTTAATTTCATCTAGTAGCGGCCGGTATAGACGTGGAGACCAGAGGTATCCCGTCCATGCAAGACGAGCCGCCTCATGGTCCCGATGCCAATCAAATTGAGGTAATAAAAATTCTGCCGTCCACACCCGATCCACACGAAATAGCGTAATCGCATTGGTGCACAAGAGGATTCTGCCATGCCGATAGGCATAAATAGAACGGTCGCAAATACGCGTGAACGTTTCCAAAATCTCAGCATGTAGCCCCTGATTATCTTCAAGATTGCCCGCATACCAAAAATCCAGAACGGCTTCAGTTGCCATGCCGACCGGATTGTTTATTGCGGACGTAATCGGATCGTTATCACTCTCCCTCATCTCGTCTCGGTCAACATCTAAAATTCGTCGCACCAATGTAAAAAACGGAGCAGACCTCTCGCCGACGGATTTTGCGGCGGCTTTCAACCACCAAGCAACCGCATGGCTAAGTTCTTCAATTACCGCATCAGGCGCATTGGACAGAGGTCCAGCTGCGTATCGCCACGAGCGCGCAACAAATTCAGTTTCAGACCACGCCTGGAGGGCTTGCCTCCATCGATCGGTGACCCACTCCCCACGCTGAGCTAGATGTAACAGTGCTGCTGCTGTCCTTCTAAAGTCCTTCCGGCACCGCTCCCGCCAGTCGTCTTCGTGGTGAAGATCATCGACGACGCGATTTTCTAGTAGCCACGAAACCATTTCTTTGACAGTGCTTGGTGTCGTCGAATGCTTTAGCCACGAACCACCACTACTCATCCACACGGGAAATTCGTCGCGCTCGCCCGCTGACTCCCATTGCGGATAAGTCTGCGACAGAGATTGAAAAAGGGCAGCAGCGGACACCCCTAAAGGGACACCCATCTCTTGGATCGCGATGAGACGCAACCACACTTTTCGGTCTATCGAACTCGATGCCTCCTTCTCCATGGTCTTCCCAAACATGGCTGTGGGTGGACCATCGATAATTGCCTGCTGCAGTCTCTCGGATTCCTCCCCTGCCAGTTCCGGTGCAAGCGCCACAATCAACCGCATGACTTCACGGTTCGTTTCGATCGACCACAGCCACCATGCGTTCTCGGACAGCAAGGCATCTAACACTGCCGTTACCGAAAACAGGTCGCGCCTCTCCGCGAAGGCAAAGAATGCGAGACGCTTGAATACCGGATAAGGAAGCTCAAACCAGTGATGTGCCTCCCGAATAGCGCGTTGTGGCGTTGAGTCTGTCGATGCCAACCATGCATCGCGAGTGAGTTCGATAAGCGCCGTCCAGTCCCGGAATTTCTGGTTTTGAGGATGATCACTGATCGAAGGCTGTTGCCAATACGAGCGATCTGAGCGATCGTCCGCGGCTTGCAGCTCACGCATGATATCCATTGCATCGAGAAGCAGTTCTGTCGCATCGCCGAGTAGCTCCGGGAGCACTGATTGCCAATCAGCACTCTTTCCAAGGCTACGAAACACCGCATGGACGTGGCTTGCAGCAAGCACGAGTTCCCATTCGACTACCTGATCGGGGCGGCGAGTGGAGACGTCGATATGTTTATCTCCATCGTCTTCGTCAAATTGTCGGTAGGAGGACTGTATTCGGATACGTGGGGAGAGTAGTTCGCGAAGCTGCATGCGCAGTAAGGGGGTCAAACCTGAACGCTTGAACCGCTGAACCCAAGAATAGAGATTGTATTGAGAACTACCTTCCGGCAGACGTCCTGAGAGGACAATCCGCCACAACACTTCCATCGCAGGTGACAGAGTGTTGTCACGGAGCCAATTTTCAAGAAAAAACCGGAAGTTGTCATCCACCCGCCCCCCCTGCTTCGCGACCCATATCAACAGCTCGGGATTGTCGAGGTGGCGCACGAGCCAGCGAGCTATATGAGGCATAACACTATCCCACCGAGTAAAAACTCGATCGGCACTATGAACCAGCCTCATCCATGGCGATTTGGTATAGGACGCTGGACGCATTATCATACTGTAGGCGAGCTTTTTATCCTCGACTTCGTCGGGGCGAATACCGAACCGGACGAGGTCACGGTGCCCAAATCGGTCTTCAGATAGTGCATAAAGCCATTCTATCGGTGGAAGGGGGTTGTGCTCCGCCAGCGCCTTCGCCGGGAGGCCGCTTTCATCACATAAAGCCCAAAGCATTCGGCCGACAAAATTGTCTTGCCGCGTACTACCCATGGGTTTCAGCGTGGCATAACGGGAGATGATGGCTTCCTTGCCGCGGACACCGTCTCGATAGGTATCTGCCCAAACCTGCAGGGTCTGATGAAGCAGCGCGTGATGATTGTGGTTCCGATATAAAATGGGAATAACATTCTTGGCCGCCCACTCTGCCGCCTCCTCGGCCTCCTTCCCACGACTATGGTTGCCGAATGCGAACACTTCGGTAGGCGCTTCCCCCAGAAGCTGATCCGCCGCAAGTGCGTCCATCATATAACGCATCACGGGGTCGTTGATACTATAGCCAATGAAACAGACTGTGTGATTGCGGAAGAGTTCACTGACAAACCGCGCGGCCCACCTCTCTGTCAGATAAGCAAGGCCGAAATCGCCGCTCGAAACGACAAGTTTATCGAGATCAGTCTGTGTCGGCGCGTCCGGCAAGCGTCCATGAAGATAGACAATGCCGTCCCACCTCTTCTTCGGCACGGGGAGAAGTGGCGCTTCGAAACTCTCCAGATTGATCCCCAACTTTTCCGTCGCTTGCTCGAACAAACAATCGAAGTTAGTCGTGATGAGTCGAGACCGACCGGCGCGATTTCTCGCAAGCGTTAGTAGCGCTTCATGGGTTCTGGTTGCATTGGGCAACGTCAAGTCAGGCGTGAGAATTTTCGCTAGTGCGCGACGAACCACGGACCGTCCGTCGATGACTCGGCTCTCCAAAAGGCCGATTGTCGTGTCGTACCGATCGCTTTCTAGGGCAGAGCGCTCGATAGCATTGGGGATCTCGCTAAGTTGTTCATAGATACCCCGAACAAGGCCATCAAAATTTGGGAGGCGGGCTGGATAGGATATGCCCGCGCCGCAGAAGAAAACCACCCGGCCATCTTCATGGGCCTGAAGCAATTGCTCCGGTACATCCGGGCCATTTTTGACGAACTGCATCTCAATTCACCGCTGGAATCGGCATGTTGTCTCCATCTGCATGCAGATTATTTTTGTTAAACGCAGAAAGAAGAGAACGGCCAAACAAACCTCCTTACGTAGCCTAGTAAAATTTGGGCATAGACGGAAATGCCCACTCTGGATCATAAGCAGACTTTCAGCCTAAACTTTTTGCCGCCCTAGAATACCCCACTGCCCTTTTTACTTTTATCAGCATTCCTTATACCGAGAGAACATACCCACCACCAACCACCATCCGCCGCATCGATCAGCCTACGGAGCGCGAGATTGCCGGGCTCTGCGACGTGTTGGTCGACTGCGTGGAGGGCGGGGCGTCGGTGAGCTTCATGGCGCCGATGACGCGGGAGAAGGCAGAAACCTTCTGGCGGAAGGTGGCGGCGAGCGCCGCGCGGGGCGAGCGGGGCTTCACCACAGCCGCCATAGTCAATCCGGCACTTTCCTGTTCCGGCCCTGTTCCGGCGAAGGCTGGATCGCCGGAGTCCAACCGAGGCATCCGCAAGAACAAAAGCCAATGGGTCCCGGGAATGAATCCCGGGATGACACCTGTGGTTTTGGCGGGCGCCGGAATGACGCCGGTGGTTTGACATTCCGCGATGCGCGGGAGCGCGGCGGCTGGACGCGCGCCGGCGACATTCTGAACTACGCTCTGATGCCGAACGGCGCGCCCTGCCCCACGACTTATTTTTGCACGGCGGTCGGGTAGAGGGATCGCCGAGTTAGGTCCGCCGCTTCCAATCTCGTCATTGCGAGCGACTGCAAGAAGCGAAGCAATCCAGGAGCGGCAAGCTCCCTGCTCGCGGCCCTGGATTGCTTCGTCGCGCGAGCGCGCTTCTCGCAATGACGATTTGTTGCAGGCCTCGCAGCCCCAATACATCATCGCATCGCGCACAAACGAAAACGGGGAGAGCTTTCGCTCTCCCCGTCTCCTTATAGGTGAACCGTTTTCCGAACCGGCCCTTGAAGAGCGGTCCTGGAAAACGGTTCGGGCCCCCGAACAGCGACACGCGGGATGAAGAAGTCACGTATCGCCGGCCCGTGTATCGGAATTAATAACCGACGCCGCCGGAGAAGAAGCCGCCGCCCGTCGCGGAAACTTCCTCGCCCTTTTCATTCTTGCGGATGAGAACTTCCGCATAGGCCAGCCGCGTGGCGGCAGGCACCTGGGAGTAGCCGTAGTCCTTCTGCTGCGGCACACAGGCGAGCATACCGTTCGAGCCGTGGCGCAGCGCCTCGCCGGCATGGCACTCGATGACATAGCCGCCGAGATAATCCGGCTGCGCATTGCCGCCCTTGCCCGTCATGCGGCCGATCGTGGCGACGAGCATGTCGCCCGCGACGCAATGGAACAGTTCCACATCGTCTTCCGGCCCGACCTCGCTCACATTCGTGCTCATGCGCGCGGCCTCTTCGAGACCCTTGGCGCTGACGCAGATCGCCTTGACCGGCTTCACGACATTCGCCGTGCGCACCACCACGTTGAGCGCACCCATCGGGGCGGCCTGCGGCGCGGAGACATAATAGCTCGAGCCGCCGCCGCCATAACCGCCGCCGCTGCCATTGCCGATGGCAACGGAGCTCGTGCGGTCGAGCGCGGAGGACGCGCTGTCCGCGGCCGCATTCGCATTGGCGATGGCGGAAGCCGTGGCCGTCGACGACGACGAAGAGTTGGCGTTCACGTTGACGTTCACGTGGACGTTGTTCTCGTTGTAGTTGTTGTTCGTATTGTTATTGGTGTTGTTGTTCGTGTTGTTATTGACGTTGGTATTGTTGTTGATGTTCTTGTTGTTGTTGATGTTCTTGTTGTAGTTAATGTTCTTGTTGTAATTGAAATTGTAGTTCTTGTTGTAGTTCTTGCCGCCGCCGTGGCCCTTGCCGCCGCCGCCGCCGCCATCGCAGCCGCAATCATTGGCCGGGGGCGGAGGTGTGCAACCGCCGCCGCAAGCCGAGGCCGGATCGGCCCCGCCCATCGCATAAAGGAAGACTGCGGCGCCGAAGGCTGCCGCCGTGAAAGCCAGCCTGCTGCCGGCGAAAGAAATACTCATCTGCTTCATCCTGACACTCCCGGTCCATATGGACACGTTGGCCTGCGTCTTTTTCGGACCCTTTCGGGCTCTCGGCCCTGACGATGCGAAAGCCATGCCGCAAGGGGGAAGCCGCCGGAAACGGGCGGGCATCGGGGCCAGCGCCTCACCGTGGGACGGGCGGCACAGGGCGCGCGGCCAGGCCCGTTAACCTCTTGAGCCCTCCCTTGCAGGCCCCGTGCCGCGCAAACCATTGAACTTTCTGGGAAATTCCACCCGCCCGCGCGAGGCGCGCAGCTGCGCGTCTGTTTCATTAACGGATGGCACGCTTTCTGCTCCCTGCCTTTCGTCCCCGCCCGGCGCGCCGGCGGCCCGTACCAGATCAACCCGTATCAGATCAAAACGGCGGGCGGACCGGGGACAAAAAGACGGAAAGCTGACCCGAAACGGGACGGCCGACCGGGAATGAGTTAGGATTTCCGCCTGGGGCTGCATTGGGGGCATTCCCCTGCCAGGCGACAAGCGCGGCAGGGGATGATGGCTATGAAGCACAAGAACAATCAGGCGCTGTTCGATTACTGGAATGCGATCCGCGCCGGGCGCCCCGCGCCGCGCCGTGGCGAGATCGAGCCGGGCGATATCCGCCGCATCCTGCCTTATGTGTTCATTCTGGAACGCAAGGACCGCGACACCTATCGCTTCCGCCTCGCGGGCACAGGGCTTTGCAGCACCTATGGGATGGAGTTTCGCGGCCACAACATGCTTTCCATGTGGTCCGACGACTGCGCCGAAAACCTGAAAGAGGCGCTCGACGACGTCGCCGCCAATGCGACCGTCTCGGTCGTGGAATATACGGCAGCGACGAATGACGGCCGCGAAGTCACCTTCGAGATGATCCTGCTGCCGCTTGCCCATGAAGACGGGTCGATGACCCGCGTGCTCGGCGCGGCGGTGCCCATCGACCAGTTCGCCTGGATCGGCGACCGCCTGCTCGCGCGCCAGTGGATCGACCGGCTGCGCCGCCTTGACCCGGAACGGATGCCGAAGGCGCCCCGCCCGGCGGAAGTCATTGCGCGCCGCATTCTCGCGGAAAGGCCCCCGGTGGCGGTTGCCAGCATTGCGAGCCATGCGAGCCGCAAGCCGCCGCTCCGCAGCGAGCGTTCCTATCTCCGCCTCGTGAAGACGACACCCGCCGCCAGGGAAGATCGCGGCTAGGCTTCCTGCCCACAAACGGGATTCCCGTTGAATTGAGTTCGTGATTCAAAATGCATGTCCAGTCCACCGGCCTTTGCATGCCATTTGACAGGCGCCGGACATCCCCATCATCTATAGCCGATGTCATGGCCGCGTGGAGGGGAGAGCGCGAATGAACCGAACAGTTGTCATTGTCCTTGCCGCGATCGCAGCGCTTGCCGCCTGGTCGGTGCTTGTCGGCGCCGGCGCGCGTGAAGGCTGGGGACGTGCCATGCCCGCAGCGACTGGCGACACGGAGGGCTTTATCCGTTGGGCGGAGAGCCGCTACACGGCGGAGTCGAAAGGCAATATCGCGATCGTTTTGCTGGACCATGGCCGCGTCGCAGGAACATCCTTCAACTCGCATGGACGCAGCGTCGACGTCCATTCGCTCTTCCAGGTCGCCTCGCTGAGCAAATGGCTCACCGCCTGGGGCGTGATGACGCTCGTCGAGCAGGGCCGGATCGATCTTGATGCGCCGGTGCAGCATTACCTCACGCGCTGGCAGTTGCCACCGAGCGAATTCAGCAATGACGAGGTCACGATACGCAGATTGCTCAGCCATACCTCAGGCCTGACAGACGATCTGGGTTTTCTGGGCTTTGGCCCCGGCGAAGAGTTGCCCACGATCGAGCAGGAACTGAGCCATACGTCGGACGTCCTGCCCGGCCAAAACGGAGTCGTGCATGTCGGTGCACGCCCGGGCTCCACATGGCGCTATTCGGGCGGCGGTTACCTCATCCTGCAGCTGCTCATCGAGGAAGTGACGCATGAGTCCTTCAACGACTATATGCGCCGCGCGGTGTTTGAACCGCTCGGGATGACCGCATCGACCTTCGTCGATCCGGATCCCGGTCGTCTCGTGGATTTCTACGCCGCGGACGGGTCTCCGGCGGTCCATTACAGGTTTACCGCCACCGGGGCCGCTTCGCTCTATACCTCCGCCGCCGACCTGACGCGCTTTCTGAAAGCTCAGACCGGTGGACCCGATGCTCCATCCGGACGCGGCGTGCTGAGCCGCGCAACGCTCGAAGCGATGCAGGCGCCAGAAGCGGGTCTTTACGGACTGCCCGTCTGGGGCCTGGGGCCGACCCTTTACGCGCCGAACAGCGCCGGCGGCTTCGTCATCGGTCACGACGGCAGCAACTACCCGGCCATCAACACCACCGCCCGCATCGACCCGGCGACGGGTAATGGCATCATCGTGCTTTCGACCGGCAGCACCACGCTTGCAAGGGAGATCGGCGGCGAGTGGTTGTACTGGCAAACGGGAACCGTTGGCCTCGATACAATCGTCTTGTTCGACCTGAGCAATATCCTGATCGTGTTCGCCGCCGGCGCACTTGTCATCGTGGCTTGTGCGATCCTGATCGGGCGCTCCGGGCGGCGGCGCGCTCCTTCGGCCTGATGCAGCGAATGCCGGGGATGGCGCTTACGCGTCCACCAGTCCGAGCGTCGTGCCCGCGAGCAGCACATCGACGAAAATGATCACGGCCGCATTGTCGCCGACAAAAAAGCCGGTGTCGCAAGACACCGGCTTTTGTTTTGTCCCTCGCGCGGGGATCAGGCGGCGTTGCCGACCCTGTCTTCCGCAATGGTGACGTTTTCGGCGGGCAGCGGCGCCTTGCCGAGAATATCGTCCGAAATCTTTTCGGCGATCATGATCGTCGGCGCATTGGTGTTGCCGCCCACAAGCGTCGGCATGACCGAGGCGTCGATGACGCGCAGGCCCTGAAGCCCGTGGACACGGCACTTCGCATCGACGACCGCCATCGGGTCCGTGCCCATCTTGGCCGTGCCGATCGGATGATAGATCGTTTCCGCCGTTTCCCGGATCCAGGCGTCGATCTCATCATCGCTCTGTACGCCCGCGCCGGGCCAGAACTCGGGCCCGCGATAGGCGTCCATCGCGCGCTGCGCGACGATGTTGCGCACGATCTTCACGCCTTCGCGCATCACGACGCGGTCATATTCCGCTTCGAGATAGTTCGGCTGGATGAGCGCATGGTCGGTCGGGTTCGTCGACTTGAGCGCGATATAGCCGCGGCTCTCGGGACGAAGCTGGCAGACATGAACCGTGAAGCCATGCCGGTCCGACTTTGTACGCGCATGGTCGCGCATCATCGCGGCCACGAAGTGAAGCTGGAGGTCGGGCATTTCAAGTTCGGGGCGCGTCTTCAGAAAGGCGCCCGCCTCAAGACCGTTCGATGTTGCAAGGCCCGTCTTGAAGAAGGTGTACTGCATGCCCGTCATGAGCTGCTTCAGCGGGTTCGCGACCGTGCTGTGCAGCGTGACCGGCTGCGTGCATTCATTGATGACGGTGCAATCGAGATGGTCCTGCAGGTTCTGGCCGACGCCCGGCAGATCCGCCACCACGTCGATACCGAACTTCTTGAGGTACTCGCCCTTGCCGATGCCCGACAGCAGCAGCACCTGCGGCGAGTTGACGGCGCCGCCCGACAGAAGCACTTCCTTGCCCGCGCGTGCGGTCTTGGTTTCGCCCTTCTGCGTGTATTCGACGCCGATGGCCCGCTTGCCCTCGAAGAGAATACGCGAGGTGAGTGCTTCGACCTCGATGGTCAGGTTCGGACGGTTCAGCGCCGGAACGAGATAGCCCTTGGCCGCGCTGCAGCGCTGGCCGTTCTTGATGGTGAGCTGGTAAGGGCCGACGCCTTCCTGCTGCGGACCGTTGAAATCCTCGGTATAGGGGTGGCCGGCCTGCTTTCCCGCCTCCACGAAAGACTCGAAAAGCACGTTCGTCTTGCGCGAATTGCTGACGCCGAGGGGGCCTTCGCCGCCATGAAAGGCGCTGTCGCCGTTCTCGTTGCCTTCCGAGCGGCGGAAATAGGGCAGCACATCCGCAAAGCCCCAGCCTTCGAGGCCGAGCTGGCGCCACATGTCATAGTCGCGCGCATGGCCGCGGATATAGATCATGCCGTTGATCGAGGAGGATCCGCCAAGCACCTTGCCGCGCGGCCAGTAGAGCTTGCGGTTGTTGAGGAAGGGCTGCCCTTCCGTGTCGTAGCACCAGTTGGCGAGATCCGTGCCGATCAGCTTGCCCACGCCCGCCGGCATGTGAATCATGAAGTTCGAATCCTTCGAACCCGCTTCCAGCAGCAGAACCTTGTTCGACGGGTTCTCCGACAAACGGTTAGCCAATACGCAGCCAGCACTGCCGGCACCGATGATGATGTAGTCGAACTCGCTCATAAGCTTTGTTTCCGGTTCTTTGTTGTATGGCCGCCCGGTCTCGCCTGCGCGGAAAACCCGCTTCCTGCGCGGCTTATAGTGACAGACGGCACCCGTTCCTGGCTGATTCCAGCCGTTTCCTGGCCCATTTCCCTGTTTGGTCGGAATGTGGCGCGATTGTCGGGAATTGCCGAAGCTGACGCAAGCGTCAATTTTGGACAGTAAAGCGCGAAGTTTCTCTCCATATCGGTCTCGAAACAGCGCATGAGGACTGTGACGGTAAAAATTCATTAACTGTGTCACGCTTATTCTGGCGGTGAAATTTCGGCGCCCCGTGCGCGTCTACTGACAGGCAATGCATAAAATGCAACCCGAACACGACGAACGCCGCCGCCATGAGCGCGTCGCCTTTGAAGAGAAAGGGCGCTTTCTCGCGCCCGACGGGTCCGAACACCCCTGCTCGATCCGCGACATGTCGCTCGGCGGCATCGCGATCAGCTCCGAGGTCCCGCTCGATATCGGCGCCCATATCATCGTCTATCTCGACGAGTTCGGCCGTTTCGAGGGCGATGTCGTGCGCAGTTTCGATGGCGGCTTCGCTATCGAGACGGCGATCAGCGGCCCGCGCCGCGAACGGCTGCGCCAGCGGCTCGAAGCCCTCGCCCGCGGCGAAAAGATCGAGGTTTCGGCCCGCCGCGCCTTTGCGCGTTATGCGCCCGGCGAAGCAGGCCTGGAGGAAAGCTCCGTTCTGACCCTCGCCGATGGTCAGACCATGCCTTGCCGCATCATCGACATGTCGCTCGGCGGCGCCCAGGTGGCCGTCGAAAACCGCCCGCCCGTCGGCACCGATGTTTCCATCGGCCGCATGACCGGCCGCGTGGTTCGCCACACCGAAGAAGGCATCGGCATCCAGTTCACCGAGGTGCCCGAACGCGCCACGGCCTTTTCCCGCCCCTTCGGCTGATGCAATAGCCGGTGCGGCCGGGACCTGTTGCCCGGTTCGCCCATCCCTCTAGACTGCTGCCCGCAACCGCCGCGAAGACGGCAATAACAGGGGGCCAGCTTGTCCGGGACCATTCTCTCCACCAGCATCGAAAACGATATCGCCATCCTCAGCATGGATGATGGCCGCGCCAATGCACTTGGCAACGCCATGATCGGCGAGTTGAACGCCGCGCTCGACCGGGCGGAAAAGGAAGCGAAAGCCGTCCTCATTACCGGCCGGGAAAACCGCTTCTGTGCCGGTTTCGACCTCGAAGTGATGGCCTCGGGCCCGGAAAATGTCCGCCAGCTCGTCAGCTCAGGCGCTGAACTCCTCCTGCGCCTCTATGAATACAAGCTCCCGGTCGTCATGGCCTGCACGGGCCACGCGCTCGCGGCAGGCGGCCTGCTGCTGCTTTCCGCCGACGCGCGGATCGGCGCGGAGGGCAAGTTCAAGATCGGCCTGCCGGAGGTCGCAATCGGCATGACCATGCCGATTTTCGGCATCGAACTCGCCCGTGACCGCCTCGCCCGCAACCGCTTCACCGAAGCCGTCACCCAGGCGAAGACATATAGCCCTGCCGAGGCGGTCGCCGTCGGCTATCTCGACGCCGCCGTGCCCGCCGCCACGCTGATGGAAGCGGCAAAGGCCCGCGCAACTGAACTCGCTGCCCTGCAGCAACCCGCCTTTGCAAACACGAAGCGCAAGGAACGCGCCTTAACGATCAGGCATGTCAGGGACACGCTGGAGATCGATTCCGGCACTTTCGACGGCGCAAATAACGGCTGAAAACCGCCGCCCGTGCTGCTGCGACATTTTTTCCCGAAGAATTTTCGGAGTCCCGAATTGCGTCACGGCAGCAGGGCGGCGCGCGCCCTCATGGTTAGCACGCGCACACGAGAGCGGCTCTAAGCATTGATCCAACTGAGATTTTTCGTGTGAGTGAGTATTTGCAATTTTAATCAAACGAAATCACTTCGAATTTTAGGCAAATCTCGGTCGAGTTTGATCCGTATTAGGATCAAATCTGGCTCACACGCTTAAACTGGCACCAATCCCCGCCTGTCAAAGTGCACTCAAGTTAGTGACAAATGGGTGGGCTTGATCATGAGTTGGCGGAAGAAATTCGTCATTTGGGCGGGATTGGCGGCGGGCCTGGCAGGATGCCAGTCTTCCGACTACGTGGGCAGCATCGACAGCTCTTTTTTTGACAACAATGCCCGCGTGCATTGGGTTGCAGCGTCGATGGAAACGGGACAGCAGGTTGCGCCGCCCTTCGGCTATGTCGGCTTCTGCGTCCGCAATCCCCAGGAATGCGAAGGCGGCACGGACGCGCCGCGCGACATCGTGATGTCGCCGGAGAAGTGGTCCGAACTCAACAGGGTCAATGAATACGTCAACGCCTCGGTTCCGCAAGTGTCGGACGCCGCGCTCTATGACCGCGAAGAATGGTGGGCCTATCCCGATGCTCGCGGCGGCGATTGCGAGGACTTCGCGCTGATGAAGCAAAAGCTTCTGATCGAACGCGGCTGGGCGGCGGAGAACCTGCTCATCACCGTGGTGCGCGAATGGAACGGCGACGGACACGCGGTCCTTCTCGTGAAGACCGACCGCGGCGAGTTCGTGCTCGACAACAAGAACTGGGAAGTCGTCGCCTGGCAGGATGCACCCTATCAATGGATCAAGCGCCAGTCCCGCGAGCGGCCTTTTATCTGGGTCAATCTCGACAGCCGGACGATGCGCACGGCATCCATCGACGTGCCGCCGCTGGGCGCACCGGTGCCCTTCCTCGCCGCTATCGGAAAGAAGAATGACAAGGCGGACCTGCGCCCGTCCATCGAGAATGGTCAGACCGCGAGCCGCAGCCCCCGGGACAACAAACCCACGGCCGCGATCAACTGACCTGCCGGCCGGATCCCCGCCCCCCGTTGGATCCGGTCCTGTCGAGGCCGGTCCTGCCGCTCCCCCCGCGGCAGGGCCGGTTCTTTTTTGGGCGGAAGCTTATTTGCCTTTCCACACCGGCTTGCGCTTTTCGGCGAAAGCAAGCGGTCCTTCGATCAGATCCTCGCTCTTGAAGAGCGCAGCGACCGCCGGGTACTTGCCTTCGACCGCCTTCTTCAGAATCGCCTCGTCGAGGCCCTGATAGACGGATTCCTTCGACGCACGGATCGACATCGGCGAGCATTCCGCAATGAGCCCCGCCCAGCGCTTTGCCGCGGCCAGAAGCTCGCCCGCCGGCACGACTTCATTCACGAAGCCAAGTTCCTTGCCCTCTTTCGCGGGCACCTGACGGCCGGTCAGGATCATGCCCATCGCCTGCTTGGTGCCGATCTGGCGGGGCAGACGGTGCAGACCGCCCGCAAGCGCGGCAAGGCCGACCTTCGGCTCGGGCAGCGCGAACACCGCATTTTCGGAGGCGATGATGATGTCGCAGGCCAGCGCGATTTCGAAACCGCCGCCCATTGCCACGCCGTTCACCGCCGCGATCACGGGCTTGTTGAGGTCGTAGCGCGCGGTGAGGCCGGCAAAACCCGTCGCCGGAACTTCCATCTTCCCGCCTTCTGCCTGGAAGCGCAGGTCGTTACCCGCGCTGAAAGCGCGCTCGCCCTCGCCCGTAATGATCGCGACCCACAGATCGTCATCTGCGGCGAAATCGTTGAAAACCTTCTCAAGCTCGAAATTCGACGGCGGATGCAGCGCATTCATGCGCTCCGGCCGGTTGATGGTGACGACGAGGATATGCCCGTCGCGTTCGGTCTTGCAGAATTCAGTCATCGGCGTTCCCCGTTAATCCGCGTTAATATCCGCGTATTCTGTTAATGAGGGCGAGACTTTGCCCGCTCGTTTCGGGCTCCGCAAGCCGCCGGATGTTGACGTTGCGGTAACCAAAACCATTTAAAAATGTAACGAGATACGTACCAGTTGGCCGCTTCACGCGGTTTCTCATGTCGAACGTAGAGCCATGGCGCAAGCAAACGAACGATCCGAGACATCCCCCGATGAGACCGCGATCCCCTCGCACCGATGGGTGCTGAAATATGGCGACCGGGTCTACGGGCCTTACAGCCTGGAGGCGGTGAAGACTTACGTCGCGGAAGGCCGCGTTGCCGAGCACAGCCTGCTTGCACCCGAAGGCACGCCCGCAGGCGCGAGCATGTGGCAGCACGCAATCGACATTCCCGCCATCGCCGCCCTCTTCGGCGCGCCGGTGCAGGAAGAAGAGACATCGCAAGCCGAACAGCCCGCAGAACCGGCGGAAGAAGCCAGCGAAGAATCTCATACCGAAGCGGAACTTGCCGCGCCCGAGGTCTACGAGGCCGAGGAAACCGTTGCCGCCGAACCGGCACGCAAGCTCCAGCCGGATAAGGCCGGGGATCGTTCGGTCTATGGCTCCGGCAAGGGCCAGGTCGACCGCCGCCGCCAGCCGGACACCGCGAATTTCATCATCGTCATGGATATCAAGGCGCGCTTTGCCGGCCCGCTCGAACAGGCGATCATGTCGCTCGGACCCGCCTACAAGCTTGCGCCGAACGTGTGGTGCGTGAATACCGATGCGACAGCCGCCGGTCTTCTCAACGATCTGGGCACCCATATCGGCCGCACCGACACCATGTTTATCGCCGACACGACGCGCGACCGCACGGCATGGAGTTCCATGGGCCCGGAAGTCGACGCAAAGATCCGCCGAGTCTGGCGCAGAACCTACTGAAGCGCGGCTTCCCGCGATTAATTCACTGCCTCGGGTGGCGATCCCCACCTTCAGGTGTTAGGCTTTTTCCTGCTGATGATTTGAGGGCTTTCAGGTGAAACACCTGAAGGCCCTTATTTTTTACCGGTCGGTGTTTATCGGCTGATCTTTATGAAAAAGCGTGGCGTTCGCCCTCCGGGGCAGTCGCCGCCACGCAGAAAGGCAAGGCAAATGGCAGCAGCACAGAACGGCGACCGGGTGAAGGTTCACTACACCGGCAAGCTGAACGACGGCACCGTTTTCGACACCAGCCAGCAGGGTGACCCGATCGAATTTGCGATCGGCAGCCAGATGGTGATTTCCGGTTTCGAAACCGCCGTGGTCGGCATGGAGCCTGGCGACAGCAAGAGCTTCACGGTGGCCTCCGGGGAAGCCTATGGCGAGCACGATCCGCGCCTCGTGCAGGAAGTGCCCCGCACCGAACTCCCGCCGGAACTTGAGCCGCAGCCGGGCATGCGCCTGACCGCGACCGGCCAGGACGGCCGCGAGATCAGCCTCGTGGTGACGGAAGTGAACGAGCAGGCCGTTCGCCTCGATGCGAACCACCCGTTGGCAGGCGAAGACCTGACCTTCGAAATTCAGCTCGTCGAGATCGCCGCCTGATCCAGACTGCTTTCAGGCAGGCAAGCGGCGGGCAGATTTTCACGGCCGGACGGGAAGCGCAAAGCGGTTCCCGCCAGTCATGATCCGCTAGGGACGTGCAAGCGGCAGGCGGTGATCCTTCACCGCCTCCGCCTCCGCCTCCGCCGCCAGTGGCGGAGCATCGGGTTCGAAATCCGAAACCATATCTTTCTCCCCTCCCGGACGAAGCAAGGGAACGGGTGCGTTCAACGCGCCCGGCAGAGCCCCTTCCGCAACCGCATCGGCGGCACCGAAATCCTGTGCCTCCTCGCCAGGCTTCATGACAGGCACCGCATCGGACGGCCCTGCCTCTTCCACCATTTCGGGCACCGCGGACGATCCGGCAAGCTCGCGCATGATCGCGTCTGCCCGGCGCCAGCGCAAAATCAGCGGCGCGCCGAGCGCACTTACATCGGCGCAACGTGCAACCCCCGTCTCGCCGCGATCGCAAAGCACCGTCGCGCGGATCAATTCCAGCTGAAACTGCGAGCGGCGAAGAAACTCGGGAAAGAGGCCGCCCGCCTTTGCAGCTTCGACGAGAGGCAGATATTGCTCGCAGCCAAGCTGCTGGCGCTCCTCCATATCGGCGAGCCGCCGGTCTTCGAGCGTTCCCTCCTCGGGCGCCGCTTCGCAAAGCCGCCACATCAGTTCCGCCGTCGCATGATCGTAGAGAAGGATCAGCGCACGTTGCGTTTCGGGCAGACCAGCGAACAGCCGTGCCGTATCGTCCGGCGACCAGCCGCGAAAGCCATCGAGAAAAACGAGAATGTCCACCGGCTCGCCGGGCGCGGGCCTGTAGCGCGGACGCGCATCTTCCGTGAGGGTTGGACGCACACCGCGTTTCAGAAAGGAATATTCGCTCGATTGCGCGAGGTCCGGCTCGCCATTGGCCGTCGCCGGGATGAAGAGCAGTTGCACTCCGAGCGGGCGTTCCTCGATGTGAAAGAACGCGCCGGTCTCGCCGCCCCGCAAGGACAGCACACCCTGCGCGGTTCCAGATGCGGCAGCCTCGCGCTCGCCATTGAGCGTGTAGGTGGCACCGCCGGAAAAGACCATGCTGCCGACGACGCGTTTTTCCATCTGCGAAAGCGTGAGCGACATGCCCGCCGCATCGCCAATGCCGTCATAGCCGCCATTGAAGGGCGCCGCACGCAGCGAAAGGGGAAACCCCGCCACCAGAACGAACAGAAGCAGCGCGGACAAGGCCCGCACTGCTTCCTTCATCTCGAATGCCGCGCATCGCGCAGCGAGCCCCCACATCATTCCAGTCGCTTTCTCCGGCCCCACGGAGAGAGCAGGCGTTACCTGCCCTTGAAGTCGGGCTGCCGCTTCTCCATGAAAGCCATCATGCCTTCTTTCAGGTCTTCCGTCCGCATCAGCGGCAGAAGCTGCAAATAGACATGATGCACATGTTCCGGGAAGGGCTCGTTGAGCCCCATGCGCATCATGCGCTTTGCGGCGCGAACCGCGAGCGGCGCATTGCCTGCGATCTCGGCGGCGACAGCGCGCGCACGCGGCATCAGTTCCTCGTCGGCGACCACTTCGGAAGCGAGCCCCCAGGCGACACTTTCATCCGCTTTGAGCGTACGCCCCGTGAAGATCAGCTCCGCCGCCTTCGACCAGCCGATCAGACGCGGCAGATACCACGTCCCGCCCGATTCGGGCACGAGACCGCGCTTGCAGAACGCGGCTGCGAGCTTCGCCGACTTTCCCATGATGCGAATGTCGCAACCGAGCGCGGTATCCATGCCGTAGCCGGCGGCGCCGCCATTGAGCGCGCAGATCGTCGGCGTCTCCATTTCCTGCATCACGGTGGGCGGCGTGTTTTTGAGGTCGAGGCTCGTCGATGTGACACCGCCGCTCGAACCGATGGAAAGGCCCGCCCCTTGCGTCTGCGCGCGAAGGTCGAGACCGGCGCAGAAGGCGCGGCCCGCGCCTGTCAGGATCACGCAGCGCACATCCGGGTCCGCATCGGCTTCCTTCAAGCGCACGGTCAGCTGGTCCAGCATGGTCGCCGAAATCGTGTTCATGCGCTCCGGCGCATTGAGCGTGATCGTCGCGATATGGTCCGCAACTTCGTAAAGAACTTCCTGCGGCTCCGCCTCAACGGCCTTTGCCTGGCTCATCTCGTCCTCCCTGAAAGAAAAAGCGTTTGAATAATGCCGGTGGCCGGACTGTAGCCGAAAAATTCAGCCGCAAGTAGCCTCGCCGCCCTCGCCGAACCAGGGATGGCGGACGAAATCGCCCTCCTCGATACCCAGGCGCTCCGCCAGCCCGCCCTTCACTTCGAGGACGCCGTTCACCGGCACCCCGGATTCGTGGACGTCCAGTGTTTCCGGCACGGTCATTTCCGCGATCCGGGCAATCCGGCCATCCGCCTCGATGAAGATCATGTCGAGGGGAATGAGCGTGTTCATCATCCAGAAGCTCGCGGACGTGCAGGACGGATAGAAGAAGAGCATGCCGCTCTCCTCCCCCAGCGCCGTGCGGTACATGAGACCCCGGCTTTGCTCTTCCGGCGTCAGCGCCAGCTCGACGGTGAAGCCGTGGCGTACACCATCGCGCGTCTCGACGATGACTTCGCTCTCGTCCGCCTGTGCGCAGGCGCTGAAAACAAAAAGGAGCGCGAGCGCAACCGGCGCGAGGCGCATCAGTCGAGCCGCTTCATTTCGCGCGCATAGCGCTGCCAGTTCTGCACATAGTGATCGGCGGACAGGGCCAGCGCCTCCGCCGTTTCCTTGTCCAGCGTGCGCATGATCTTGCCGGGCGAACCCAGCACCATCGAGTAATCGGGGATTTCCTTGTTCTCCGCGATCAGCGTATTGGCGCCGATGAGGCAGCCCTTGCCGATCTTCGCATTGTTGAGAATGATGCTGCCAATGCCGACAAGGCTGCCCTCGCCGATGGTGCAGCCATGCAGCATCACCATGTGCCCGATAGTCACATTCCGCCCGATATTGAGCGCCGAGCCCGGGTCGGTATGGAGCACCGAGCCGTCCTGCACATTCGAGTTTTCGCCGATGGTGATGAGCTCGTTATCGCCGCGCAGCACCGCACCGAACCAGACGCTCGCATTCTTTTCGAGCTTCACATTGCCCATGACTTCCGCATTGGGCGCGATCCAGTAATCGCCTTCACCGGGCAAAATCGGCTTTTTGTCGCCAAGGGCATAGACGGGCATCCGGCATTCCTCCTCAATTCAATGTCTTTGCCGGATAATGGCACGGGCGGCCCGCCGATACGAGACTTGCGGAGAAGGGCGGAAACAGGCTGTCATCGCACCGTCAAGAGCGCCGCCTAGGCTGGAACGGTGGCGAAAAACGGGAGCGGCAAGGGCATGACGAAACGCAAATCCTTCGGCGAGGAACTGGAAGCGGCGGACGAAAAGCCGGCCGAACGCACAACAGCGCCCTCTCTCGCAAGCCTGTGGCAGCGCCGGATTGCCCGCCGCGATTTCCTGAAAGGCGCAGGCAAGGCCGCGCTGCTTGCGGGTGCTTCCACCACCGTCCTCTCTCTCGCCGCCTGCGACGACGCGCCGGAGGCGCGCCCGGACGCAATCTTCGGCTTTGAGGAGGTACCACGCGGCATCGACGAAACGCATCACGTCGCGGCCGATCACGATGCCGAAATATTGATCCGCTGGGGCGATCCGGTCCTGAAGAATGCACCGGACTTCGATCCGGCAAACCAGAGCCCCGCCAGGCAGCTTGCCCAGTTCGGCTATAACAATGACTTCATCGGCTTCGTGCCTCTTCCTGCCGGATCGCAGTCCAGCGAGCGCGGCCTTCTCTGCATCCATCACGAATATACGAATGACGACCTGATGCGAGCCGGTCTCCCCGATGGCGCAACGCGCGAAGAGACCGCCGCCTTCTATACGCGCGACGTGGTGGAAACATCGATGGCCGCGCATGGAGGCACCATTATCGAGGTCGCGCGCGGCGAAAACGGCAAGTGGCAGGTGGTGCAGGACAGCGAATATAATCGCCGCATCACCCCGCTCTCCACCGCCATGCGGGTTTCGGGCCCCGCCGCAGGCCATGAGCGCATGCAGACGAACGAAGACCCGACCGGCACCGTGGTCATGGGCACCTTCAACAATTGCGCCGGCGGCATCACGCCCTGGGACACATGGCTCATGTCGGAAGAGAACATCAACTTCTATTTCATGGGCAAGAACGGCGACCTGCGGGAAACGGCCAACCATGAGCGCATGGGCGTGCCCGGCAGCCGCTCCTATCCCTGGGGTTATTATCACAAGCGCTTCGATCTCTCGCAGGAACCGCGCGAGGCAAACCGCTATGGCTGGGTAACGGAAGTCGATCCGCTCGACCCCAATTCGACGCCGGTAAAGCGCACCGCGCTCGGCCGCTTCAAACACGAGGGCTGCAAGAACACGCTGACGAAGGATGGCCGCCTCGCCATCTATATGGGCGACGATCAGGCCTTCGAATATCTCTACAAATTCGTGAGCGCGGAAAAGGTCGCCGGTGACCGCGCGGCGAACAGCTCATTGCTCGATAGCGGCACTCTTTATGTCGCGCGTTTCGAGGAAGATGGCAGCGGCAAGTGGATGCCGCTCGTGCACGGCAAGAACGGCCTCGACGAGACGAACGGCTTTGCGTCGCAGGCGGACGTTCTGATCGAGACGCGCCGCGCCGCCGACATTCTCGGCGCAACGCCGCTTGACCGCCCGGAAGACGTAGCACCGAACGATGCGACGGGTCATGTCTATGTCGCCCTGACGAACTCGAAGGAGCGCGAAGAAACGGACGCCGTGAACCCGCGCGCGACAAACCTCTGGGGACAGATCGTGGAACTCACGCCAGAAGGCGGCGACCACGCGGCCGAAGCCTTCGCCTGGACATTGCTCGTGAAATGCGGAGACCCCCTCTTCCCCTCCATCGGCGCCGAATGGAACGAAGAGACGGGCAAAGATGGCTGGTTTGCCTGCCCGGACAATATAGCCGTCGACCCCTCTGGCCGCCTCTGGGTTGCGACCGATCAGGGCTCCAACTGGAAAACGGCAACCGGCTTCGCCGACGGGCTTTATGCACTCGCAACGCAGGGCGGCAAGCGCGGCCTCGCAAGACGCATCTTCCGCGCGCCCGTTGGCGCGGAAGTCTGCGGCCCCTGCTTCACCCCGGACGGGAAAACACTTTTCCTCGCCGTGCAGCATCCCGGCGCCGATGGAACCGGGAGCTTCAAGGGCTTCGAGCGCGCCTCCACTTTCGCCGATCCGGCAACGCGCTGGCCGGATTTCACGGATGGAATCCCGCCGCGCCCCTCCGTCCTCGTCATCACGGCAAAAAATGGCGGTCCTGTCGGCAGTTGAGCTCCCTCATTACTCCGCCCCCGGTATTTGCCCCGGGTTGCACCGTGCGGCGCGATAGCCCAAGCTTGCCCCCGCGGCATTGTGAAGGCGGGCGCGAACGCATCCGCCACCATGCGAAAAGGGCATTCTCCATATGCGATTTCTTTTCAGTCTCGTCGTCTTCCTTCTCGTCCTCCCTTTCGCTTTCATGGCTCTTTATGAGCGCGGCCTCCTCGATGAATATGTGCCGGAGGATTCGATCCCGGCCGACCCCTTCATCAAGGCCGAGCTGGTCGAAACGACGAGCGGCGCAGACCTGAGCCGCCGCATCGGCAAGGCGCTCGATGAAGACAATTACGACGACGCGGTGATGTATGCCGAGATCGCGGACTATGCGGACATGCCGCTCGACCCCGACACCAGAATGCGGCTCGATGCGGAGAACGCATTTTCGCGCCGCGTCACCCGCAACACCGGCAGCTTCGTCAGCGGCTTCGTCACCGGTGAAGGCGGCGACACGCCCGCCTTCATGGGCGCAATGGCATCGGACCTGACCGTCGTGGGCGATGTGCGCGACATCGGCGCCGAAGGCACCAAGCTGGTGAGCGGCGAGGAATATTCGAAGATGATCCTTGGGCTTTCCGTTGTCGGCCTTGCCGCCACCACGGCGACAGTGGCGACAGGCGGCGGCGGCCTCCCCGTCCGTGTCGGCGTCTCCATCCTGAAAGTAGCAAAAAAGGCAGGCACGGTGACCGCTGCCTTTACCCGCAACATTGTTCGCGTTCTTCAGGAGGCCGTGAACTTCGAGAAGCTCGGCACCACGCTGCGGGCCGTCGACCTGTCGAATACCTCCGCGACGCGTCGTGCGATCACCGAATATGCGGACACCGTGTCGCTTGCGAAGGTAACGCCGGTGTTGAGCGATGTGGCCGCCCTCGAACGTGCTGCCGGCCCGGCCGAAACGGTGCGGCTGATGAGATATGTCGACGATACCGGCGACCTCACCCGCGTCACCCGCATGAGCGGCAAGCTCGGCACGAAAACACGCGGCGTCATCGAGCTTACCGGCAAGACGGGCCTGCGCGCCTTCAAGACGGCGTGGAATCTCGCGCTGATCGCGCTTCAATATGTCTGGGCAATTGCCGGCGGCATCGGGGCGCTCTTTGCGACGGCGCTTGGCCGCCGCGTGGTCCGCCGTCGCAGAGCCTGACGCCCGTCAGGCCGCGAGGAGAACGCCGAGGAGAAAGAGACCGGAGAGAAAACTCCACATCGTCGCGATGCAGCCTGAAAGCAGCATCCAGAATGGCGGGCGGTTCTCGAAGACCTGTGCGCGCAGCGCGTTGCGCAGGATCACGCTCGGACCCGCAAATATCAGCGTGAACACGCCGATCAGTTGCCACGTCGCCGTCTCGGCTGTGAGCTGGAAGCTCGGCGGCTTGTTGGTCACGAGCCTGTAGAAACTGCTGGTAAGCCCTGCCGCGACAAAGCCCGTCGCAATCGAAAAGAAGAATGCCGTAAACTCGCTCATATGCCCCGCCGCCCTGTCCTGCTTATTCGCCCGCACGCGCCGTCCCGGCGCCCGCGTCGATCCCCGCAATAAGTTGATTGCCCACGGCGGCGAGGCGCGTCTGCGCCGCGGCGACCGCGAATTCTGGAATGACCCGATAGTCGAGAAGTCGCGCCAGCTCGGGGTCGGAAAGCCCCAGCTTCAGATCCGCAACCGGCGTTCCCTTGGCCCTTGCCGCGATCTCCGCCAGAAGCGGCGAACGCTCGCCAAGCGCGATCTCCCTCTCGCCGACACGGCATGACGCGAAATCTGCCTCGCAGGAAACCTGAGGGAAGACGAACGCGCCGCCCTGCCCTTCAAGGGATGTCTGCCCCCCGAAGAAGACGAAGGCACCTGCGACAATCAGCGATTTGAAAACGAAACTGGTCATGCCCGTCTTGTCCGCAAGCGCCATACCAGTGCAGGCAGACACCGGGCGGGACCGGGGCCAATTTGAAATGATCTTTTAATTTCAGCAGGTTATAAGAAGAGAGGCAGGGCGCCTGTGGCTCTGCCATCCGGCTTCGGCCGGGGCGGCTCGTGCCGGATTGCGCCGGGCCTGTATCAATGCGAAACAATCTTGGGCGAACCAGGGGGGCGAGCCGTGGCACGAAACAATCGATCCGGCGACGAACTGGTCAAGGAACGTCCTGCCTGGATCATCCCCCTGCTGGTGCTGACCGGCGTGCTGATCTTCTCGGGCGCCTTCCTCTATTACTATTTTGGGCCGACGCCCGGCGAAATCCTCGGTCGCGACCCTCGCGCCAGCGCCGCCGACCAGAATATCGAGGTCATTGTCGGCAACAAACGCTTCATGGTGCCGGAACATTACACGCGCTATCCGAACCAGCGCGCAGGCGGCCGCCAGGAAGTCCTGAACATGCATGCCCTGCTCCCCGGCCTCACACCCTGGTCACCGGACCGGCAGGATGCGTTCAACGACAATTCGGCCGGTTCCGACGTCGTCTATTTCTCGCTCCGGCAGACCACGACACCGCTGAATTCCGCCCGCCGCTTCAAGACGATCTACTCGAAATATCTTTCTGCGGAAGAGCCCGAAGCCGGCCCGGACGGGCTCCGGCTTTTCGCCTTCGACGGCGAGTCGGGCTATGCGGGACAGGATTTGCTGGTCGGCAAGGATGGTGAGGAGCGCATGACGCTCATTCTCTGCGACCGCCGGGGGCCGCTCGTCGAAAGCCCGAACTGCTCACGCTCAATGCTGCTCGGGCCCAGCCTCGAACTCGGCTATCGCTACAAGCGAAGCCATCTCGAAGACTGGCGCACCATCGACGAAGCCGTCCTGTCGCTCGTCCGGAGCTTCGAATCCATCGAGTCGATGGACGACCTTCAGGGGCCGATACTGGACTGAAGTCGCGACGTCCTACGGCAGATCGATATCGAGGATCGCCATGTTGAAGGCGTAGGACGTCTCGCCCTCTTCCTCATCCTTGAAGATCACGCCGATGAACTCGTCGCCAATATTCACCTCGACGGAATCGTCCTTCTGCGGCCGTTGGCGAAGTTCGATTGTAGCCAGCTGGAACTTCTGGCGCAGATAGGTCTCGAGACGCTGAATTTCGCTCTTGTTCAAGAAGCTCTCCTATCGACGCTGGATTATATGAGCCCGGGACGCGCAAAAGCGGCCAAGGCGTTGACGGGAGGTTGTAACCATTTGGCGCCGCAGGCGCAAACCCTGGCTCTCTCCCTGACCCCGGGCCTGCGGCGCTTGGTCCAGTTTTCGTATCTTCCGGCCTGTGCAACCCTTTTCGCGGGGTCAAGACAGGCTTGGAAGGCTGAAGAGAGGAACAAGCGCTATGTCGCGGCGCAGCCGGAAACTTCTGACATTCGCCGCCGTCGCACTGACGGTCGCCGCGATCATCACTCTCGCCCAGTCGCGCTTCCCGCCTGAGCCCGGCCCTGATGGCGAACAGCGCGCCTTGCTGGTTCCCGACCCGCGCTGAACGTGTCAGCGCGTCGTGTAGCCGCCATCGACAACAACCTCCGAGCCGGTCATGAAGCTCGACTCGTCGCTCGCGAGGAAGAGAATCGCATTCGCGATTTCGTCGGCGATGCCGAGCCGCCCCACCGGATGCTGCATGATGAGCAGCTCGCGCATCTCGTTCGCCCCTACAGCCTCATTGCCCATGACGCCCCGGTTGATGACGTTCTTCACCATCGGTGTGTCGATATAGCCTGGATGCACCGAGTTCACGCGGATGTTGTACCCGGCGCCCGCACATTCCAGCGCAGCCGACTTGGTCAGAAGCCTGACGCCGCCCTTGGCCGCATTGTAGTCGCTGGCACCGGGCTGGCCGACAAGGCCCAGAATTGACGAGAGATTTATGATGGAGCCGCCCGCGCCCGCCTTCGACGTATATTTCTTGATCGTGCGAATGCCGTGCTTGCAGCCGAGAAACACACTGTCGAGGTCAACCGAGATGGTGTGCTGCCACGATTCGAGCGTCTTCTCCTCGATAGGGCCGGCCTCCGGCGCAATACCCGCATTATTGACGAGAACATGAAGCCCGCCGAATTTCTCCTCGGCGCGCTTGGCCACCGCTTCCCATTCCGCCTCGTTCACCACGTCATGACGGATGAATGTCGCCTCACCACCCTCATTGGCAATATCGTCGGCGATCGCCTGTCCCGCCGCCTCGTCGAGATCGGTGCACACCACTTTCGCGCCTTCGCGCGCCAGCGCCTTTGCCGTCGCCGCGCCGATACCTTTTGCCGCGCCCGTGACGATCGCGACCTTTCCCTGTAGACGCCCCATTTTCTGCAATCTCCCTTGCTATTATGCTTTGTTTTGTGAGGTATCTTGCCGTGCCGGGGGAGCCACGCAAAGCGTGAAAGCGCCGCACCCGCGCGGCGCGCCCCTGCCTCGTGCTATAGAGCACCGTCACCACAGGCATAACCACCCGAAATCGCGGTGAAAAACGAACCGGAGAAGAAATGGCCGTCGCCCTGCTGATTACCTTCGAGACCTCGCAAGCCGACCACATCATGACGCAGCTTCGCGCCTACAAGGAACGCGAGTTCGACCGCAATCCGCCCAGAGGCTTCATCGCCTCCAGCATTGCGCAGGAAGGCGGCAAGGTTGTCTTCCGCAGCGAGTGGGAAGACGATGATGCACTTGAGAACACGCGCGACAGCGCACCCTTCGAAGCCTGCCTCGATCTTTGCGACATCCATGCCGACGATCGCAAAGACGAAAAAATAGAGTTCTGAACGACATGGCCCATCCGCCCTCCTATTACGCCGCAACGGCGAATAACGACGCGCCCGTGACGCAGCTTGCGGGCGATGAGGAGGCGGATGTCTGCATCGTCGGCGCGGGCTATACGGGCCTCTCCGCCGCGCTGCATCTTGCCGAGCGCGGATATAGCGTTGCCGTGCTTGAAGCGGAGCGCATCGGCTGGGGCGCATCGGGCCGTAATGGCGGACAGCTCGGCGTCGGCCAGCGCAAGGATCAGCGCGCGCTGGAGGAAACGCTCGGCAAGGAATGGGCGCACCGCCTCTGGGATCTCGGCCTCGAAAGCAATGCGCTGGTGAAGGATCTCATTGCGCGCCACAAGATCGATTGCGACCTGAAGCCCGGCCTTCTTCATGCAGGCTGGAAGGCGGGCGACGCAGAATGGCTGAAGGAAGAAGTCGGGCATTTCGCCGATGAATATGGCTACACGGCGATGCGCTATGTGCCGCGCGAGGAAATTCGCGAAATGGTGGCGACGGACCGCTACCACGGCGGCATTCTGGAGGAAGCGGGCGCGCATCTTCATCCGCTGAACTACGCGATCGGCCTTGCCCGCGCGGCCCGCGAAAAAGGCGTGCGCATTTACGAGCAATCGCGTGTCACCGAAGTCACGCAGACAGACCCCGCCACCCTGCGCACCGCCGGGGGCTCGGTCCGCGCGAAACATGTCGTCCTCGCCTGCAACGGCTATCTCGGCAAGCTGGAGCCGCGCGTTGCCGGCACCATCATGCCGATCAACAATTTCATCATCGCGACGGAACCGCTCGGCGCGCGCGCACGCGAACTCATTCGCGACGATCTCTGTGTGCAGGATACGAAATTCGTCATCGACTATTACCGTCTCTCCGCCGACGGACGCCTGCTCTTCGGCGGCGGCGAAAGCTATTCACCGAAATTCCCGGACGACATTGCGAGCTTCGTCAGGAAGCCCATGCTCCGCGTCTTCCCGCAATTGAAGGATGTGCGCATCGACTATGCCTGGGGCGGCACACTCGCGATCACCCTGACACGTATGCCGAATTTCGGCCGCCTCGCGCCGAACGTCATCTTCGCGCATGGCTATTCCGGCCAGGGCATCAACATCGCGACGCTGGGTGGAAAGCTGATTGCCGAAGCCGTCGCCGGACAGGCCGAGCGCTTCGACGTCATGGCGAAACTGAAGACGCCAAAATTCCCCGGCGGCACGCTGTTGCGCTACCCCGGCCTCGTCGCCGGAATGATCTTCTATGCGCTGAAGGACAGACTGCCCTGAGACGGGCGGCCTGACAGGAGATCAGCCCTCGGCGTCGAGGCTGCCCTCTTCTCGGATGATGTGGTCCATCGCATGAGCGGGCTTGTCGCAGCCCGCGCATCCCACGATCTTCGCCGGCACGCCGACCGCCGTGCAATGTGCCGGCACGGCGTGAAGCACAACGCTGCCCGCGCCGATGCGGCTGTATTCGCCGATCTCGATATTGCCGAGCACCTTCGCACCGACCGAGATCAGCACGCCGCGCCTCACCTTCGGATGACGGTCGCCCTGCTCCTTGCCCGTGCCGCCAAGCGTCACGTGATGAAGCATCGACACATCGTCTTCCACCACCGCCGTCTCGCCGATCACGATGCCGGTCGCATGGTCGATAAAGACGCCCCTGCCGACCTTCGCCGCCGGATGGATATCCACCGCGAAGAGTTCCGAAATCCTGCTTTGCAGATAGAGCGCCATCGCGCGGCGGTCATTGTTCCAGAGCCAGTGCGCCACCCGGTAGCCTTGCAGGGCGTGGAAGCCCTTGAAGTAGAGAATCGGCTGGATATAGGAGTGGCAGGCGGGATCGCGCTCGTAGTAGGCGACGATATCGGCGCGTGTCGCCTCGCCGATATCCGGCTGCTCGCGCATCGCCTCGTCGAACAGCTCGCGAAGCTGCATGGAGTGCACTTCGGCATTCCCGAGCTTCTGCGCGAGGTGATAGGCGATGGCGTCGTTGAAATTGCGGTGATTGAGGATCGTCGAATAAAGGAAGCTCGCAAGGATCGGCTCGCCCGCCGCCATTTCCTCCGCTTCCGTTCTGACGCGCTCCCACACGGGATCGCAAACGGCAAGCGGCTGGTTTCGTTCGGCAGACTTCGACATGTCCCCGCTCCTCACTTTATTCAGCCCCTTGTCTGACACGGGGCCACTTGCAAAGAGCTTAATACATAGCGCGGCCCCATGCGAGTTCAATAGCAGAACTCACATCGTGCTGCCCTCCGTGTTAATCTTCGCGGAACGAGCAATTCAGGGAGCCTCATCCATGCCTTTCGCCAGGGCCGGCGGTATCGACATCTTTTATGAGCGCGTGGGCTCCGGCCCCCGCCTCCTCTTCATCTCCGGTACGGGAAGCGATTTGCGTGTGCGCCCCAATGTGCTGGATGGACCCCTCCAGAAGCATTTCGACATGGTAACCTATGACCAGCGCGGCCTCGGCCAGACCTCAAAGCCGGACGAGCCCTACAGCATGGCTCAATATGCCGAGGATGCGGTGAACCTCATGGCGGCTATCGGCTGGGGCTCGGCTCTGGTCATCGGCGTCTCCTTCGGCGGCATGGTCGCGCAGGAACTCGCCATCAATCACCCGCATGTAGTCGAAGGCCTCGTGCTGGCCTGTACATCGCCTGGCGGCGCGGGCGGCGCTTCATGGCCGCTGCACAATCTGATCGACGAGAAAGCGGAGGAGCGCGCCCGCTTCATGATCCCGATTTCCGATACGCGGCATGACGAAGCCTGGGCGAAGGAAAACCCGGAAACTTACGAACAGCTCATCGCGATGGTTGCCGCCGATCCTTATGCACATGAGGAAGGCCACGAGATGGGCCGCCGCCTGCAGCTCGAGGCACGCGCGCTCCACGACACCTGGTCCCGCCTCGATCAGATACGCTGCCCGACGCTCATTTGCGGCGGCAAATATGACGGCATTGCCCTCCCCGAAACGCAGGAGCGCATGGCCTCGCGCATTCGCGGCGCGGAGCTTCGCTTCTTCGAGGGCGGCCATCTCTTCATGCTTCAGGACCGCACCGCTCTCCCCGCCATGATCTCGTTCCTGAAAGGCGAAGAGGAAAACTGAAGCCAACGAAATGTTAAACCCCGCCCGCTAGCCTCCCCTCCATCGCTTCAAGGAGGGTTCATGTCCGCTTCCAGTCTCGCTTCCGCCGCCGTCGCCAGCCAGCAGGGCCAGCTCGCCCAGGCCATGCAGACCGCCATGCTGAAAGCGGGCAACGAGCAGGAAAAGGCCGTCGTCGACATGCTGACCGAAGCCGTCGACAGCGCCGCGGCGAAGGCGAGCGCACCTGCCGGAACGGGCCTCAAGGTCGACACCACGGCCTGAGAAATAGTCTTCATTCACCAGCCTTTTCGGTCCGTCCCGTTTTCGTGCATGGCACCCTGAACGGACTGTTTTTCCGTACTCAAATCATCCCGAAAAGGGCTTCGGCCCTTGCCGTCACGAAACCTCTCCCCCAGAATGTAATGATAAACATTAGAGGGCCCCTCGAAGGGCGCCCCGGGGAGACACGTCATGGGCCGCAAGATACTTTTCATCACCACGGATCAGATGCGCTTCGACGCCATCGGCGCGAACGGGCAGAAGCACGCAAAGACACCCGCCATCGACGCACTGGCCGCGACCGGCATCAACTACACCCGGGCGCATAACCAGAATGTCGTCTGCATGCCCGCCCGCTCGACCATGATTACCGGGCAATATGTCTCGACGCATGGCGTCTGGATGAACGGCGTGCCCCTGCCCGAAGATGCGCCTTCCGTCGCGCAATATCTCCACGACAAGGCAGGCTACAAGACCGCACTTATCGGCAAGGCGCATTTCGAACCCTTCTTCGACATAAAGCAGCAATTCTACGAAACCCAGATGTCGCGCAAGGGCGAGCACGGGCCCCATCGCGGCTTCGACTACATGGAACTCGCGACGCATTCGCCGCTGATCCTCCACTATGCCGAATGGATGAAGAAGAACCACCCGCAAGAACTCGCCGGCTTCTACCAGAACCTCAACGAGAAGTTTCAGGTGAACGCGGCGGGTGGCGGCGACACCGGCGCCTGCCAGGTTCATTTCAATCCGGTTGCGCGCGAGCACTATCACACCGACTGGGTCGCCGACCGCACCATCGACTGGCTCGGCTCCATCGGCGCGGAAGATGACTGGTTCTGCTGGATGAGCTTTCCCGATCCGCACCACCCCTGGGATCCTCCGCATTCGGAACTTCATCGCCATCCTTGGCGCGACACGCCCCTACCGGAGTTTTATCCCGGCTCGAAGGAAAAGATCGAGAAGCTGCTGGCAGACAAGCCGCGCCACTGGATGGAATGGTACACCGGCGAGCGCGTGACGAATTTCGAGGCCCCGCCCGATTTCCGCGCCCGCGACATGACCGCCGACCAGGTGCAAGAAATCAACGCCTTCACCCATGTCGAAAACGAGCTGATCGACGAGGCGGTGGCGAAGGTCATGGCCTATATCGAGAAGCGCGGCTGGGGCGATGATGTCGACATCGTCTTCACGACGGATCACGGCGAATTCCAGGGCGAGTTCGGCCTTCTCTTCAAGGGCCCCTATCACGTCGATGCACTGATGCGCCTGCCGATGATCTGGCGGCCCGCGAAGTCGGCCAAGGTCGCGCCCTCCGCTGTCGGCAAGCCGGTCGGCCATGTTGACCTCGCGCCGACCTTCTGCGAAATCGCAGGGCTTCCCGTGGCCGAATGGATGCAGGGCAAGCCGATGCCCAAGACGGACGCGGAAGCCGAAAGCCAAGGCCGCGAACGCGTCTTCACCGAATGGGATTGCCAGCACGTGGATGGCACGACGGTGGGGCTGCGCACCATCTACCGCGACGGCTATACCATCACGGCCTATCTGCCCGGCACGATCTATGACGGTAGCGAGGGCGAGCTCTACGACCACAAGGAAGACCCCGGCCAGCATCGCAACCTCTGGAACGATCCGGCCTATGCGTCGCTGAAGTCCGGCCTTCTCGCCGATCTGAGGGATGCCGAGCCGCCGCACCGCACCCCGCGCCTGGAATGCGTCGCTCCGGTTTGAGGCGCAGCACTGCTCAAATTTGAACGGCGTCTCCCCCTCGCGGGGAGGCCGTTCCGCATGGCGTATCGGGTGGGGGGCGTGTAAAACAGGGCCTCCCACCTTAGAGACGAGCAGCCCTGCCCATGTCCATCACTTCCCCCACCACCCCCATGATCGCGAAGAAGGACGGCGCGATCGGCTGGATGATCTTCAACAATCCCGAGCGCCTGAACGCTGTCAGCCTCGAAATGTGGCAGGCTGTGCCGGAAATCCTCGCCGCCTTCGAGGCGGACGACGAGATCCGCGTCATCGTTCTGACCGGCGCGGGCGAGCGCGCCTTCGTCGCGGGCGCCGACATTTCGCAATTCGGCGAAAGCCGCTCCAGCCCGGAAGGCATCCTCGCCTACGAGAATGCAACGGAGGTTGCGTTCAACGGTATCGCGAACGCCTCAAAGCCCACCATCGCCATGATCGACGGCTACTGCATCGGCGGCGGTCTCGGCATCGCGCTTTCCTGCGACATGCGCATCGCCGCCGAAGGCTCGACCTTCGGCATCCCCGCCGCAAAGCTCGGCCTTGCTTACGGCGCCGGCGGCACGGGCCGTCTCGTTCATGTCGTCGGCCCCTCCTTCGCGAAGGAGATCTTCTTCACCGCGCGCCGCTTCACGCAAGACGAAGCCCTTGCAATGGGCCTCGTCAACCGCGTGACCTCGAAGGATGCGCTTGAAAATTTCGTGCGCGATTATTGTTCGCTCATCGCCGAGAATGCGCCGCTGACCGTCAACACGGCAAAGCAGGTCGTTGACGAATTCACGAAAGCGCCCGGCAATTTCGACAACGATAAATGCGAGGCGCTGATCGCCCGCTGCTTCGCCAGCGACGACTACAAGGAAGGCCGCGCCGCCTTCATGGAAAAAAGAAAGCCCGTCTTCAAGGGCAAGTAAAAGCAATCCGAAACAGGGAAAAACATCATGGGACGTCTCGACGGAAAGGTCGCCATCATCACCGGTGGCACAAGCGGCATCGGCCGCGGCACGGTGGATCTGTTCCTCAAGGAAGGGGCGAAAGTCGTCGCCGCCGACCTTCAGGACCACAAGGGAGAGGCGATGGAGCGCGAGCTGGGCGAGAACTTCTCCTATTGCCGCGCCAATGTCGCGCATGAAGACGAAGTGAAAAACCTCGTCGATCACACGGTGAAGAAATTCGGCCGCCTCGATGTCCTCTTCAACAATGCGGGCTATGGCGGCGTCGGCGGCGAACTCGCCGAAATCGACATGAACGGCTTCGACGAAACCGTCGGCGTCCTGCTGAAGGGCGTCGTGCTCGGCTACAAATATGCCGTGCCCCACATGAAGGCGCAGCAGTCCGGCTCGATCATCTCGACGGCTTCCGTCGCCGGTCTTCAGGCGGGCTATGGCCCTCTCATCTACTCCGCTTGCAAGGCGGCGGTGCATCACTTCTCGCGCTGCGCGGCGATGGAGCTTGCGCCCCATTTCGTGCGCTCCAATGCGATCTGCCCGGGCGGCATCGCCACCTCCATCTTCGGCAACGGGCTCGGCCTTGGCACACAGGTAGCCGACCAGTTCGCCGAAGTGATGAAGCAGCATCTCGCAAAAATTCAGCCAACGCCGCGCGCAGGCCTCCCCGAAGACATCGCCAATGCGGCGCTCTTTCTCGCCAGCGACGAGTCGAGCTTCGTCAACGGCCAGACCATCGCTGTCGACGGCGCACTGACGGCAGGGCCGATGAACACGCTCGGCCAGCGCATCGATTTCGAGAAGGTGATCACGGACTTCCTGTCGAGCCTGCCGGAAGACGCGAAGAACCCGGCCTGAACCGCCAGCCTCGACCACCAGCCTGAACGGGAAGCGGCGGCGGATTCTTCTGCCGCCGTTTTCTCTAGTCGGCCTCTATCGTCACCTTGTCGGGGTAAAAGGCCATGTATTGCCGGATACCGGCCACCTCGACAAACGGGTCTTCATAAGACCAGGCGACGGTCGGAATTTCTTCCTCCCCGCGCTTGAGGTTCCAGTAATGGGCCTCGCCCTTGAAAGGGCACCAGCTCAAATTCTCGTTGGGCTTCAGCCGCCCCATGCGCACATCCTTGCGCGGAATGTAAAAGACAGGCGCGTGGTCGGCCTCGAAAAGCTCCAGCGCATCTCGCGTCTCGGCGATAAGTTCGCCATCCGCCATCACGCGCACATGCCGCCCGGCGGGCATCACCCGCAACAGATAGTCGGGGTGGCTCTCATAACCCGATTTGTGCTCCTTGCCGGAAACCAGCGTTCCCATGGCGGCCCTCCTTTTCATCATTCCTTCTCGATATGAGATGGGTCTCCTGAAAGGATTTGGCAACCTCCCGGCTCTAGCGTACCGGGTGGAGACATCCGTCCCGGAAACATGAAAATGGCCGAGCCATCCGAAAAACCGCCTGAAAGCCTCGCCGAACAAGCCAGGGAACAAGAACGCCGCCAGTTCCGCCGCATCGCGACGCGGATAGAGGGACGCATCGTTTTTGCGGGCGTGGATGCCGAATGTCTCGTGCATGAAATGTCGGCATCCGGCGCCATCGTCGAGGTCATGCCGCTGCCCGCCCTCGGTGCGGAAGTCGCGCTGGACGTGCCGGAGGTGGGCTTTGCCCGCGGCATCGCACGGCGCTACCCGGCAGACCATCTCGTCTCCATCGAACTCGCAACACCGCCTGCGCGCCGCGACCGCCTGACGGACAAGCTGATCCTCGCGGCCTTCCGCAATCCGCCCCTCTCCCCTTCTGACGAATAGTCGAAACCCGGCAATCCCCGCGATCTCTTGTTGGGGAGAGCGCCTCCTCTCGCTACACTCCCCCGCAAAATCATTCAGGGGAGAAGCTCATGTCGTCGCTCAAGGACAAGGTTGCCATCGTCACGGGTTCCGCCACCGGCCTCGGTGCCGCCGTCGCGCTCCAGCTCGCGGACAAGGGTTGCAACGTCGTCATCAACTACACCAAGAGCGAGACCGAAGCGAAAGAGACGCTCGCCGCCTGCGAGGCGAAGGGCGTCGAGGCTCTGCTCGCCCAGGGCGATGTCGGCGAGGATGCCGATTGCCGCCGTATCGTCGATGAAACGGTGAAAAAGTGGGGCCGCGTCGATGTGCTGGTCAACAATGCGGGCGGCACCAAATTCGCGAACCATGCCGAGCTCGACGAGTTGAACGCCGAGGACTTCCTCTGGATCTACAAGGTCAATGTCGTCGGCGCCTATCAGATGATCCGCGCCTGCGCGCCTCACATGAGGGAAGCGGGCAAGGGCTCGGTCGTCAACATCTCCTCCATCGCAGGCGTCACCGGCATCGGCTCGTCGGTTGCCTATGCCGCCTCCAAGGGCGCGCTCAACACCATGACACTCTCGCTTGCCCGCTCCCTCGCACCGAAAATCCGCATCAACGCCGTCTGTCCCGGTTTCATCGGCACGCGCTGGTTCTCGGATCGCTTCGGCAGCCAGACCTTCGAGGGCATCAAGCGCCAGCAGGAAGAAACGACGCCGCTCGCGCGCGCCGGAACACCGGAAGATATCGCGACCGCCGTCGTCTTCTTCTGCGGCGAAGGTTCGGACCACATCACCGGCGAAACCCTCATCACCGACGCCGGCATGCATCTCGGTTTCGCCCCGCTGACGGCCAGATAAAAAACACCTACTTTTCTTCCCACCCTCCCCAAGGGGAGGGTGGAAGAAATCCCACTCGCAAAACTATTCCCCCAGAAACTTCAGCACCGCTTCCTTATAGGCCTTGTCGCCCACCGTCTTCATGTGGTCGCGCTTCGGCACGGTGAAGGCCTCGCCATTTGGCATCCGCTCGGCCAGCGGCTCCGCCGCACCCGCTTGGCTATCCGTCTCTCCCGCAACCACAAGCACGGGCCGCGTGATGCGCGACAAACCATCGGCGGGGAAAGGCGCGCGCACCGCCTCGAAGCAGGCGGCAAGCGCTTCCCGGTCCTGTTTGTTCTGGTCGGCAAAGGTGCGGAAGAGAAGCGCGCCCTTGTCCTCGATGCTCGATGGATCATTCGTTAGCAGCGCCTCGATCACCGGCCCGGGGTCTCTCCTCGGGTCGAGCAGCTTCGCGCCGACGCCTGCCGCCACGATCTTGTCGAAGCGTTCGGGCCTTTCCATCGCCGCCACGAGCGACACCATCGCCCCCATCGAATAGCCCATCAGGTCGGCGCCCGGTTCGCCCAGATGATCGAGCAGCGCGACGAGATCCGCCGCCATCGCCGAAAGCGTGTAAGCCTGCTTGTCATGCGGCTTTCCGCTTTGCCCATGCCCGCGCATATCCGGCATGATGACACGGTATCCCGCCTGCGTGAGCGCCTTCGCCCAGCCCGTCGCAATCCAGTTCACCTCATGCGTCGAGGCGAAGCCATGCGCAAGCAGCACCGGGCTCCCCTCGCCCTCCACCGCATAACCGATCTCCACACCGTCATCCGCCTCGAAGAAATCCATCCTGTATCCTTTTACACTGCCTGCCAGCGGGACGAGGGCCGCGTCGCGCAATTGGCAAAAACGCCCGCCACAGTCTAGTCTCAGGAAAACACCGGGAGAACAAGATGACCGACGCGGCCAACCTGAAGCGCGAAGTCTGCGATGCAATCGACGCCATGTCGGCGAACCTGCTCGGCGTCAGCCATGCAATTCACGCAAAGCCCGAACTCGCCTTCCACGAGCATGAGGCAGCGCGCATTCTCACCGCCGCGCTCGATGCGGCAGACCTCCCCGTCACGCGCGGCGCCTTTGGCCTCCCGACCGCCTATGCGAGCGAGTTTGGCGAAAGCGGCCCCGAAGTCGCGATCCTGTCGGAATATGATGCGCTCCCCGGCATCGGCCATGCCTGCGGCCACAACATCATCGCCACCACCGGTCTTGGCGCCTCGCTCGCGCTCGCAAAGCTGGGGGTGAAACTTCCCGGCCGTGTCCGCTATCTCGGCACGCCGGCGGAGGAAATGGGCGGCGGCAAGGAGCTGATGGCCCAGGAAGGCGCCTTCGATAGCGTCGATGCGGCCATGATGGTTCATCCGGCCGGCGTCGATCTTCTCACCATGCCCTGCATCTGCATCTCGGAAGTGTCCGTCACCTATCATGGCCGCTCGGCCCACGCTTCCGCCATGCCGCATGCAGGCTTGAACGCACTCGACGCCCTCATCACTGCCTATCAGGCCGTCGCGCAACTCCGTCAGCACATCCGGCCAACCGAGCGTATCCACGGCATCATCAGGAAGGGCGGCGCCGCCCCCAACATCGTGCCCGACGAAACCTCCGGCCTCTTCTATGTGCGCGCCGCAAATGCCGAAGACCTCGCACCGCTGAAAAAGCGTGTGCAGGCCTGCTTCGAGGCAGGCGCTCTCGCCAGCGGTTGCACGGTGGATATCAAATGGGCAAAGGCCGACTATCTCGACCTGAAGACGAGCATGCCGATTGCGAATGCATATGAGGCGAATGCCCGCTCGCTCGGTCGCGATTTCTTCCCGTTGTCAAAAATGCCCGCTGGATCGTCCGGCAGCACCGACATGGGCAATGTCAGCCACCGCGTCCCCTCGATCCATCCGATGATTGCATCGGCCCCGCCTCATGTCGTGATCCACAACCCGGAATTCGCGAAATGGGCCGCCTCCGATCTCGGCGACAAGGCCTGCATCGACGGTGCGAAGTCGCTTGCCATGACGGCCATCGACTACATGACGGACGCGGGAATGCGCGAACAGGCCAAGGCCGATTTCGCGGCCACCGCCGAAGGTTCCGCCCGCTCCGTCGCCGCCGCCTACGATCCCTCGGGCTTGACCGATATCGGCGGCTGCGGCTGCATGTAAGGCCCGCCGGAATGCCTCACGGCAGGTTTGGCGGCCGCTCCGTCTGCTCCGCTTCCTCGACAAAGCGTTCCTTGAGCTTGCGCCGCAGGTCCTCCTGCTCCTTGATGCCGATGGGGAACTTCCACATGATCGCGGCAACGAACGCGTTGCAGATCATGGGCGTCGCCACGAAGACGATGGAAAGGCCGGTCAGCGTGGAGGCCGTGTTTGCGCCCTGTTCCGGCACGAAGCCGATCAGCGCCAGCGTCCAGAACACGACACCGACGGCGACAGCCCCGCCGAGCTTCTGCGTCAGCGTGAGCAGCGAATAGAAAAGCCCCGTTCGCCGCTGTCCGGTTTCCAGTTCGTCGATATCCGCCACATCCGCCATCATCGAGCGGTAGAGCGTCGTGGTCGTGCCTATATTGACGCCGAGAAACAACAGCACGAACGATGCGACGATGTAGTTGCCCTCCGGGATCAGAAAAATCACCGGCGGAAAGACCACATTGAACAGCCCGGCCGCGACAACGGTACGATGTTTGCCGAGCCGGTAGCTGAGCTTCAGCACCACCGGAATGAAGATGATGCCGCCGAAGAAATAGAGCAGCAGCAGGAAGCTCGCGACCGAGCCGATCCCCCACACATAGGTCGCCTCGTAGATATACATCGAAGCGAGCGCCGCTCCTGCAAAACCGCTCAGGAAATCGGCAGCCAGCAGGCGGCGCAGCGGCAGGTTGCGCAAGATCGCCTTGACCGCCGCAATCAGGTCGATGGGCGGCTGGGGCGCGGACTTCCGCTCCGGCACGAAAAAGACATTGATAGCCACGGCAATCGGCAGCGTTGCCACGATGAACCAGCCGATGGAGGCGACGCGTGCCGCTTCCATGTTCTCCGGGCCCATCTGTTCGATGATCGCGGGAATGAGCAGCACCAGCGGCACACCGATAAGCTGGAACGCCTCGCGGTAGCCCTGGATGCGCGAACGCTCGTTATAGTCGTCTGAAAGTTCAGCCGCCCACGCCATGTGCGAAATGGTGAGCATCGTCCAGCCGATATAGAGGAAGAACATCCAGCCGAAGAGATAGAGGCTCGAAACCGGCGCCGTCGGTATGAACGCCATATAGGCGCAGATGACGAGCAGCGGCACCGACAGGACAATCCAGTGCCGCCGCCTGCCCCAGCGCGAGGTGTAACGATCCGAAAGAATGCCCATCAGCGGATCGGTAATCACATCCCAGAACCGCAGCAGCATGAAGATCGTGCCGACCGCCGCGAGCCCCAGCCCCATCGGCCCGGCATAGAATTGCGGCAGGTAGACGCCGATGGGAAGCCCCAGCGCGGCAATGGGAATGGCCGGACCCGAGAAAGCGGCAAGCCGCCAGGGCGACAGTTTTTTATCGGACATATTTATCTTCAAAGCCCCTGAGGAAAAATCAGACCCAACCGGTCAGGAAGTCCATCACCGCGCCCTTGAACATCGGATTGGGAAGCGCAAACATATGATCCGTACCGGGAATGACCTCCGCGCGCCCGTTCGGCATCAGCGCCGCCAGCGCCTGCGGATCGCCCGCCAGATCGTCCCGTGCGCCCGCGATCACCAGCACCTCGTTATTGATCGCAGCAGCCGCCTCGCGCACGCCACCGCGCCGCGGCTCGCGCGCACAGGCCGCAATCGCCTTGAGATCCTGCCCGAGATTTTCCGCATAAAGCCGGAAGGCGCGCGCAGAGCGATCCCCAACGCTCGACGGATCGTCCGCCTCCAGCGCCTCGGCAATCGGATTGCCCGGCTTGCCCGGTTCGAGTGCGCGGCTGCCCATACCCGCCAGCACCACCTTGCCGAAACGCTCCCCGTGCCGCGCCGCAAGCCGCATGGCAATCCCCGCACCCATCGAAAAGCCCATAAGGTCGGCCTGTCCGATGCCGAGATGATCGAGCAGCGCAATGGCGTCTCCCGTCATCTTCTCGATGGCGTAATCGCCCGGCTCGTAGAGCTTCTCGCTCTTCCCGTGCCCGCGCAGGTCGAAGCGCACCACCTTGAAGCGCGCGCGGGTCAGCGCCTGCACCCATCCTGTGCGCACCCAGTTGTCTTCCGACGTTGCCGAAAAACCGTGAATGAGGAGGATCGGTTGCCCTTCCCCCTCGACCTCATAGGCGATGGAAACGCCCTCTGACGAAAACACCGGCATTCAGTCCGCCGCCGTGCCGGAGGATTGCGCATCGGAGGGCGCGCCGGTGCGCATGGCAATCGCCGCCGCCGCCGTCGCAAGGCCGCGCTGCTCAAGAATGTCGCGGTTTGCCTGCTGCGCCGCTTCGTCAATCGGATAAAACCAGAGGATACCGGCCACTGCCGCACTGATGATGACCGCCGGCCAGACATAAACCGCGCGCAGACTGTCGAGCACATGCGCCGTGTTCTCAGCCCCCGCCTGAAAACCGATCGAGTCGAGCATCGCATAGGCGAGGAAGATCGCGATGGCCGCGCCGAATTTGCTCGTCATCGTCAGCATCGAATAGAAGAGCCCCGTGCGCTGCTGCCGCGTGATAACCGTGTCGTGGTCCGCCACATCCGCCATCAGCGAACGGAAGAGAAACGGCCCCGCCGCCATGTTGACGCCGAGCAGCGTCCACACCGCGAGCGCCAGCCCCGCATTCCCCGGCGGCACGATCAGGATCAGCGGCACGGTGACGGCATTGAACGCCGCAGAGGCCGCCGCCGTCCTGTGCTTGCCGAGGCGTCGGCTCAGCGCGAGCACGGGCGGAATGAAACAGACGCCCGAAATGAAATAGCCGAGCAGCATCAGGCTCGAATATTGTCCGAGCTTCAGCGCATCCTCCGCGAGAAACAGGAACATCGAGGCGACGAGCCCGCCCGACACGCCCCCCAGCAGGTCTGCCGCCAGCACGATCTGCAGCGGCTTGCTCTGCATCAGCGCCGCCACCGCCTGTTTCATCGGCACGTGAACGGGCGCGGGCGTCGGCCGCTCCGGTACGCGCCAGACCGCGAGCGCGACGGCGATGGGCAGCAGGATCAGCACAAACCAGCCCATCGAGGCGACGCGCGCCTGCGCCACATTCTCGGGGTTCGTCTGCTCGATCAGAACCGGCAGCGTCAGCACCAGCACCATGCCGAGAATGAGCGCGATCTCGCGCGCCCCTTGCACGCGTGAACGCTCGTGATAGTCCGGCGTCAGCTCCGCGCCCCAGCTCATGTGCGAAATCGTCAGCAGCGTCCAGCCGACATAAAGCACGAACAGCCAGAAGACGAGATAGGTGGCCGTCGCCTCCACCGGCGGCATGAAGACCATGTAGACGGAAACGAGCATGATCGGCACGGAAGCGACGATCCAGTGCCGCCGCCGTCCCCATCGCGTCTCGAAGCGGTCCGACAGGATACCAAGCACCGGGTCGGTGAAAACGTCCCAGAAGCGCGCCAGCATGAAAATCGTGCCGACGACCGTGAGGCCGAGCCCAAGCGTCCCCGCATAGAAAGGCGGCAGGTGGACGACAAGTGGAAGCCCCATGGCCGAGATGGGAGCCGCAGGCAGCGCAAAGGCGAAAAGCGTCCAGCGCGATAGCGGCGCAGCGCCCTTCGTCGTGCCATGCGTATGGGTCGGGCCCGTGCCGGCCACGTTCGTCATAGGGGGTCCTCCTCCCGGGTGTGCGGATGGGCTCTTTACGGCCCGTTCCTGACATTAAGTCAATTATGGCTATGAAACCCCGGGCAACCAAGCGCTTCCGGGCGGCCATTCCTTACATTCTTGCAAGCTCATACGCCGCAAACGCTGTTATCCGTCGATCAAGGGCAAGAATCGTCATTGGCGGCCCGGGTGAGATGCCCTCACGCACAAAAACGCCCCGGTTTTGCCGGGGCGTCGGGAAAGGCCGGAGCCGGATCTGCTTTCCCTGCTGTCGGATCGCTTCTTCCTTCCGCCTCAGCGTGCGGCCCCGCCTGCGCGCTGGCGCTCCTCCCAGCCGGGCGCGTGATAGACCGGCGCGGTCGAGGGCGGCAACGGCGGGCGCCCGAGAATATGGTCCGCCGCCTTCTCGCCGATCATGATCGTCGGCGCATTGATATTGCCGTCGGTCAGCGTCGGCATGATCGAGGAATCGACCACGCGCAGGCTCTCGATGCCCCGCACCCGGCATTCCGGGTCCACCACGGCCATGTCGTCGGTCCCCATTCGGCAGGTGCCGGCGGGGTGATAGGCCGTCTCCGCCGTTTCGGCCACCCACGCATCGATATCCGCATCGCTCTGCACATCGGGGCCCGGCGAGATTTCGCCATCCCGATAAGGGTCGAAGGCCGGTTGCGCGAATATCTCGCGCGTCAGGCGCACACCGTCACGATAGGTCTGCTTGTCTGCTTCCTCGCTCAGATAATTGAAGATGAGCACCGGCGGCGCGTCGGGATCGGCCGATCTCAGGCGCACTTCGCCACGGCTCTTGGGTTTGTTCGCGCCCAGATGTACCTGGTAGCCATGTCCCTTCACCGCGCTCGATCCGTCATAGGCAATGGCGCCTGCGAGAAAATGATACTGGATGTCCGGGAATTTCAGCCCCGCCCGGCTGCGGATATAGCCGTTCGATTCGAACTGGTTGGAGATCCCCAGCCCGCTCTTGAAAAAGAACCATTGCGCGCCGATCAGCAGTTTGGAAATCGGCCCCAGTGTCCCGTTCAGCGTGATCGGCTGCCTGCAGGCCTGCTGCACCCAGACTTCCAGATGGTCCTGAAGGTTCTGCCCCACGCCCGGCAGATCGTGCACCACGTCGATCCCCTGCGATTTGAGATGCGCCGCCGGGCCGATGCCCGAGAGCATCAGCAGCTTGGGTGAGTTGAACGAGCTCGCCGAAAGAATGACTTCGCGCCGCGCCTTCACCCGGTGCAGCTTGCCGCGCCGGCGATATTCAACGCCCGCCGCGCGCTTGCCCTCCATGAGGATGCGCGTCGTCGTCGCGTGGAGGACAACCTCAAGATTGTCCCGTTCCATCGCGGGCTTGAGATAGGCAACGGCGGTCGAACAGCGAATGCCCTCGCGCACCGTCATGTCCATGCGGCCGAAGCCTTCCTGACGATAGCCGTTATAGTCTTCCGTCATGCCGTAACCCGCCTGCTCGCCCGCCGCGATGAAGGCGCGGTAAAGCGGGTTTTTCATATTGTTGCCATTGGTGATCGACAAAGGGCCGTTCACGCCGCGATAGGCATCCTCGCCATAGAGGCAGTCTTCCGAACGCCGGAAATAGGGCAGCACATTTGCATAGTCCCATCCCGTGGCGCCCAGCTCCGCCCATTCCGCAAAGTCGCCCGCACTACCCCGCACATAGGCCAGTCCGTTGATCGAGGACGAACCGCCGATCACCTTGCCACGGGCCTGATGAAGGCGCCGTCCGTTCAGTCCGGGTTCGGCTTCGGCATAAAGACCCCAGTCGTATTTTTTCATGCCGAGCGGAATGGAAAAGGCGGTCGGCATCTTGATGAAGACCGAATTGTCCTTGCCGCCCGTCTCCAGAACGAAAATCTTGTTCTTGCCGTCGGCGCTCAACCGGTCGGCCAGCACACAACCCGCCGACCCTGCGCCGACGATGACGTAATCGGCTTCGTAATCGAACTTGGGTTCAGTCATTTCGTGGCCTCCTGAAATTGTGTCTTGCGGCAATGTCGCGTCACTTGTCCGGCGGGCTTGCGCTACCGGCATCCGGCATGGCGACCGCGCCGCCCAGCACTTCGCGCTGCGTATGCAGGAAATGCATATGGCGTTCGAACTGATCGAGAATGTCGTCGATCATCTGTTCCTTCGTGTAGCCCATCAGGTCGTACTCCAGGCTGCCCTCGGAGAGATAAGGCTCCACCCGGTAATACTCGGACGCCGATTGTTGCGGACGCATGACGAAGGACGGCATGGTGCAACGCACCGGCCAGACCTGATAGACGAAGTTCTGCGCCTCGCCCATTTCCACACTGATTTCCATATGCTCGTCATCCTCCGTGACGGTGGCGGGAAATCCGTTCTTCGCAAGCGTCTCCTTGATCCCCAGCATGGCGGGCTTCACTTCATCCGTCATGAAGCGATGAACCTGCTTCAACGAAGGAAAACTGGTCGCCCGCGCGATGCGTTGCCGCCAGCTTGGTGCTGCATGGGGCGCGCCGCCGAGCCTGCCGGAGAGATAGCCCGGGAGGCTGGCGCGGCGGCTGTCTTCCTTGAGCCCTTCCACCCGCAATGCCTTGTAGAGACCGGCCATCATGAGCAGCAGCACGATGGAGAAAGGCAGCCCCATGATGACGACAGTACTCTGCAACGCGCTTAATCCGCCCGCGATGAGTAAGGCCAGCGTCAGAATACCGATGATCCCGGCCCAGAGAATACGCATCCACACAGGCGCATCGCTGTTCACGTCCTTGAGCGTCGAGGTGAAGTTCGAAAGAACGAGAGAGCCTGAATCGCCCGATGTGATGAAGAAGACAATGCCCAGAATGGTGACGACGATGGTGGTAATGACCGCAAACGGCATGTTCTGAAGGAACAGATAGATTGCCGAACCCGGATTGTTCATCGCCTGTTCGCCGAAGGCCTCCTGCCCGGCCATCACCATCTCTATGGCGCTGTTCCCCATGATCGACATCCACGCCATCATGAAGACAAGCGGTAGCGTCAATGTGCCGAGCACGAACTGGCGGATCGTCCGCCCCCTTGAAATACGGGCGAGGAAAAGCCCCACAAACGGTCCCCATGCAATCCACCAGGCCCAGAAGAAAACGGTCCAGCCATTCAACCAGTCCGTGGGCGGATCGAATGCGTAGGTGTTGAACGACATGGAAACGAAGTCGGACATGTAGTCGCCGACATTCATCACGAAAGCATTCAGCAGGAACGTCGTCTCGCCGACAAAGAGCACGAAAATCAGCAGGAGAAGCGCGAGCGCCATGTTGAACTCGGACAGGCGGCGAATACCGCGCTCGACCCCGGTCGCCGCCGACAGCGCGGCAAAGACGATGATGGCGACCACGAGCCCCGCCTGCGTCCAGGTACTTTGCGGAATACCGAAGACGTGATCGAGACCGTAATTGAGCTGAATGATCCCGATGCCGAGGCTTGTCGCAATGCCGAACACGGTGCCCAGAACGGCGGCAATATCGACGCTGTGTCCGATGGGCCCATAGATACGCCGCCCGAAAACGGGAAACAGCGCGGAGCGGATGGTCAGCGGCAGCCCGTGCCGGTAGCTGAAAAACGCAAGCGCCATACCGACCAGCGTATAGACCCCCCAACCGGAGATGCCCCAATGCAGGAAAGTCAGCTGCATCGCATGGCGCGCCGCCTCGACGGTGCTGCCCTCGCCCACCGGCGGCGCAAGGAACTGGGTAACGGGCTCCGATACGCAGAAGAACAGAAGATCGATGCCGATACCGGCCGCAAACAGCATCGCGGCCCATGTAATGACGTTGAACTCGGGCTTTGCGTGATCGGGTCCGAGACGCAAATTCCCGAAGCGCGAAAAGGCAACGGCAACCACGAAAACCAGATAGAGAACGATCGCAACGAAGTAGAACCATCCCAGCGAATTCGATATCCACGCGAGCGTCGTATTGATGACGAGGTTCGCAGAGTCGATGAAGAACATCGTCCACAATGCAAAGCCGGCAATACCGATCGCGGAAATGTAGAACACGACGGGATTGATCCGGTCGCCACTTGCCTGCTCGCGGCCCGGTTCCGTGGATTCGCTCATTGATTTTATCTCCTGTGCGCGAGCGGACGAAGTTCCGGTGGTTGGCTTTCGCTGCTAGAAGGCGAAAGCGACGCTGCCCACCAGCGCTCCGACATTGTCATCGCTCGCCAGCGCGGGTGTAACGCCAGTGGCGTCGTGCCAGCGCACATCGAAGGTCACGTCATTCCAGCTCTTGGAGACGCCCACATCGTAATAGGTGTAGTCCTGATCGCCGATGCCACCCGCCTCATCGAAAGTCTGCCGGCCGATGCGGCCGGACAGCGCGAAGTTCTCGGGCAGGTCGAACGTGACAACCGTTTCGACGGCGATAGCGGATGTGCCGTTGAAGAAATCTTCTCCGAAATAATTGTCCGCATACCACACGCTGCCGCCGATGCTCGCACCGTCGAACGCGTAGGTCAGGATTCCGTAGATTTCCCAGTAGTCGTAATCGAAATCCGAGCCCGGATAGGAATAATACCAGAAGCCGACATCGTAGGTGAGGCGCGTATCGCCGATGGCTTGTGAGAAGCCGATGAACGGATCGAACTCCATCGAGTTGCCTGGCCCGCCTGCATCGGTGTTGGAAGACCACACGCCGGCATAGAATCCGCTATTATGCGCCCAGGTAACGTCGCCTTGTATCTGAGGTCCGTCATCGGTCTGCGAAATGCCGCGAAACATGTAGTTCGTGGCGAGACGGAGATTTCCGCTGAAGGAGCCGCCCGCGAAATCGTAATCTTCGCTACCGGCGGATTCTTCAGTCTGGTCCTGAGCGGCAGCACCGTTGATGGGCCCCATGCCGATCGCCGTCAAAACCGCCAAGGCCAGCCAGCCCCGATTTTCCATTCGTCAGCTCCTCAAAACTGTCCTTGGGCAGAATGTCTTGAGCATGAGAACGCCTTTATCGCCGGTGGGTTCCATGGAAAAGCCACAATTCGGATTGGGGCTGTCCCCATTTGAGACACTCTTCGCTCTCGCTGCACGTCGTCATACGCAACAGAGTGCAGTATATCTTCCCCAGCGTGGGAACATGAAACGGATGCACCCTGAACGGATGCACCCTGCGTGACCCCGCTCCATCGGTTTGGCATCTGTAATTCCGTATACTGAATTTATTCCCGCCCCGGCATCATGCTTCGGGCCGGGAATTATGACAGTGAGGAACCGGGCTTATCCCCGGCGAAACGGGACGGTTTACGCTTGCCGCCTTTCAACCTGACAGGAGAAAGCCGATGCCGTTTCCTTCTAATCCCCGGCCGGGCATATTTGCGGCCTCGCCTGGGGACAAGAACAGGAGCTTTATCCCCGCCTTCGGGGACAAGACCGGGAGGATTTATCCCCGCCCCCCGGGGATAAGACCGGGAGGATTTATCCCCGTCCACCGGGGACAAGACTGCGGGACTTATTCCCGCCTCCGGGGACAAGGCCGGGAGGATTTATCCCCGTCCCTGGGCACAAGAGGGTCATTTGTGACAGTTTGATGACGTTTCGATGACGGTCGAATGGGGGATAAGAAAAACCCAAGCAATTTCAATCACTTGGGCACTATCGATTTTGTAACGGTTCCGTTACAAAACGTCGGCCCCGAAGCGCTTGCGAGAACGCCCGGCCCGCTCTAGTTTGCCCGCTAATCCCCGGTTTCCAAGGAGTGCATGGCATGGCGGGCGGCAAGACACCGAAATTCTGCAACGAGACAGGCGTCCGTGAAATCCATGTCGGCGTGCGCGAATTCGAATGTATCGGCGCAAAACCGCCCTTCGATCATCCGCATGTCTTTTTGGACATGGGTCGCGAGAACGAAATCATCTGCGGTTACTGCTCGACGCTCTACAAGTTCGACCCTGCCCTGAAGGCAGACGAGAGCCGCCCCGCCGACGCCCTCTATCACGAGGACCCGCTCGCCATCGCCGGCCACGGCTGAGCCTAAGCTCGTCGAAAGCGGGCGAAGGCTGGTGGCCCCTGCGGGACTCGAACCCGCACTCCCTTTCGGAAAGCAGATTTTAAGTCTGCTGCGTATACCAGTTTCGCCAAGGGGCCCCGGCGTGTAGCGCGTTAAATAGCCTGCAAAGCCAAGCGCTTACAAAGAAAAACGGCGGCCCCGAGGGACCGCCGTTTCGCATTCAAGAGGCTCGTTGGCCGATCAGCCTTCGAGGCCCTGCCACACCGGCCAGCAATTGTTGCCGGCGGAAGCGGCGAGAGTCGCCTGGGCTTCCGTGGCGTTCGCGCCGTCGGCGGTCTGCTCGCTGTCCGCGCCGCCCGTGCACCATACGTAGAACTTGTGCGTACCGGCCTTCGACATCGCGCCGAAGCTCGAATCGAGGGCGGAAGCAGCGCTCGAGAGCATCATTGCAGCGCCCGCAGCCATACCCAGAATAGCGAATGTCTTCTTCATGTCGTTTTCTCCCTCCGGGTCACCGTGACCCTGATTTTGTTTTCAGGCCTTTTCAGGTCGAAGCCTGTTCCCCCGCCGCCAGCCCCTGCGCACATGCTCGCCGGGAAGGCCAGCAGACCTTCATGCGGGAAACTCTAGTCGGTTCGGCAAAAATTGTATCGCCCGTAAGCCGCGCATAGGCTGAAACTTTTGTAATGTTGGGGATAAATGTTGCAGATATGAGACAGAAACCCCTTGTTTTCCGGGCTCTTCAGGCCTGCTCGCCGATTGCTGGCTCCACCCCGAATTCCCGCATGAGCGCCGCCACCTCGCCCTCCACGATATCGAGCTCTCTCGAATCGGTGGCACGCATCACAATGCTCGTGCCAAAAATCTTGCCCTTGTAATAGGGATAGCTGCCAATGCCGACACCCGGATGGCGGGCCTGCAGGTCGCCCAGTTTCTCGGCAATGGTGCCCTCCCCGATCTGACCGGTCACGGTGCGGCTCTGCATGGTCGCCCCTCCTTTCAGGCGGCCCGTCAGGCTGTCGAGCATGACCTGCATGACCATCGGCACACCCGCCATCACGAACACATTGCCGATCTGGAAGCCGGGGGCCTTGCTCAAGGGATTCTCGATCATGATGGCGCCTTCCGGCAGCCGCGCCATGCGCATCCGCGCCTTCGTGAACTCGCCGCCCGTCTCGTTGTAGTGATCCCCAAGGATTTTCACGGCTTCAGGGTGATAGCCGATACCGACACCAAAGGCCTTGGCGACGGCATCCGCCGTGATGTCGTCATGCGTCGGGCCGATGCCGCCGGTGGTGAAAACATAATCGTAGCGGGCCCGCACCTCGTTCACCGTTGCGACGATCACATCCTCGATATCGGGAATAACGCGCGCCTCGCGCACCTGCACCCCGATCCTGTTCAGATGGGTCGCGATATAGGCGAGGTTCGAATCCCGCGTACGGCCGGACAGGATTTCGTCGCCGATCATCAGCACGCAGGCCGTGACCGTTTTCGCAGGTGAAGAAGGTGAGGCGCTCTGCGGCATGGGACGGAATCCTTGAATGTCATTTCACGGCAGAATAGCGCCGCACGCCCCCCGCTTTCAAATAAAGGCTCCGGGCACTATGTTAGGGCCAACATTTCACGAAGACCCTGCGAAAGAAGCCGATGAGCTATACCGACGCCCTCGAAGCCCCGGAACGCAACACCGGGCGGATCAAGATTCATGACGCCGAGGCCTTTGAAGGCATGCGCCGCGTCGGCCGTCTCGCGGCGGAAGCGCTCGACATGCTTGTGGAAGAGATAAAGCCCGGCATCACGACGGATCATATCGACCGCCTCGTCTTCGATTATGGCATGGATCACGGCGCCTACCCCGCCCCGCTCAACTATCGCGGCTTCCGCAAAGCCTGCTGCACCTCGATCAATCATGTCGTCTGCCACGGTATTCCCGGCGACCGCGTTCTGCGGGATGGCGACGCGGTGAATGTGGACGTGACCTATATTCTCGATGGCTGGCACGGCGACACGAACCGCATGTATTTCGCGGGCGAAGCGCCCCGCAAGGCGCAGCGGCTCGTGGACGTGACCTATGAAAGCCTGAAGCGCGCTATCGCGGTGGTGAAGCCCGGCGCCACGCTTGGCGACATCGGCCATGCAATTCAGGACTATGCCGAAAGCCAGCGCTGCTCGGTGGTGCGCGAGTTCTGCGGACATGGCCTCGGCCGCGTCTTCCACGATACCCCGAACGTGCTTCACTATGGCCGCAAGGGTCAGGGCGCGACGCTGAAGGAAGGCATGTTCTTCACCATCGAACCGATGATCAATCTCGGCAAGCCCGGTGTGAAAATCCTCTCCGATGGCTGGACGGCGGTCACGCGCGACCGCTCGCTCTCCGCACAGTTCGAGCACTCGATCGGCGTGACGGCAGATGGCTGCGAAATCTTCACCAAATCCCCGGCGGGCCGCGACTGCCCGCCCTACGTTTAAAGAAGAGCGCGGGGCTCATGGGGGACGGGGGCGAAGCGAAACCGCACTATGCGGGTCACAGAGAGCGTCTGCGCGAACGCTTCCTGAAGTCGCCCGACGCCCTGCCCGACTACGAGCTGCTTGAGCTCATTCTCTTCCGTGCCATTCCCCAACGCGACGTCAAACCGCTCGCCAAGGAATTGATCGCGAAGTTCGGCGGTTTTTCGGAAGTGCTGAATGCCGAGCCTGCAAGGCTTCGCGAGGTGAAAGGCGTGAAGGACGCGACCATCACCGAACTCCGCATCGCACGCGAAGTGGGGCTTCGCATTGCGCAGGCCAAAGTCCTGAAAAAGGAAGTGATCGGCTCCTGGGATGCGCTCCTCGAATATTGCTCGGCTTCCATGGCGCATAACCCCACGGAACAGTTCCGCATTCTCTTTCTCGACCGCAAGAATGTGCTGATCGCCGACGAGGTACAGCAAAAGGGAACGGTCGACCATACGCCCGTCTATCCGCGCGAGGTCGTGAAGCGCGCGCTGGAGCTCAATGCCTCCGCCTTGATCCTCGTCCACAACCATCCTTCAGGCGACCCGACGCCATCCAACGCGGATGTTGAAATGACACGCCAGATCGTCGACACGGCAAAGCCGCTCGGCATCGATGTGCACGACCACCTCGTCGTCGGCAAGGGGCGCCATGCGAGCTTCCGCTCAATGGGCCTCATATAATCCGTCTACGGATTTATAAGATGGAAAACGGGGATAAAGCCACCCCACCGTCACGGTAACGTCACTGAACCGTCACAAACCTCCCGAATATCCCCACCCCCGTGGATAAAGCGGCGGAGCGCCGCGCACTGTCCCTTGCCGTGGATTACCCTCGAAATGAGGGACAAGGAGAGCCTGCGGATCAATATTCTAGGGTGTGCGGTTTGGCCGGGGATAAGCCCGAACGACGCTGTCACAAACCAGCGGGATAGAAATTATCCCCATACCCGCAGATGCAATGCGGCCCCCTGCTTCCCTTGTGAAGTTTTACAAGCAAATAGAAATTATCCCCATGCCCGCAGATGCAATGCGGCCCCCTGCTTCCCTTGTGAAATTTTACAAGCGACATGACTCACCGCCGCTCACCAATGGACAAAGGAGAGTCGCGGCCACTCATTCGCGAAGAGGCATCGCGCCGCTTGTTCCAAGCCAACTTTCAGGGATAAACACGGGCGCACTGTCACGGTAATGTCATCAAACCGTCAAGAACGGCATGATTATCCCCGAGGAGGGAAAAACATGCGCCACCGGCCCGCCGCGGCTCACAGATATCATTATCCCCGGGTTTCCGGTCTCAGGAAGCAACTGCGATCACGATGATTTCCGGCGAGGTGGGAAGAAGTTTGCTGCCGTCCCAGTCGCCATAAACCTCATCGGCCGAAAAGCCCGCACGAAAAAGCCGCGCGGCAAGCGCCTCCATGTCGAGGAAACGAAGCCTGCTCTCGCTGGCGAGCGGCAATGCGTCGTCCTCTCCTGTGAAGTCGTGAACAAAGCCAAGCGTGTTTCCATCGAAGGGAACCGTAATGCGCGTTTCAATGCGAACGGCCCCGCCGTTCGGACCCGCAATCTCGGTCGCATTTCGGGGATGCCAGTTCTCCCAGGCACGAACAGCCGGATTTCGTGTCTCGAAAGCGAAACACCCGCCGGGAACGAGCGCCCTATGGAGCGATGCCAGCGTTTCATCGATTCCCTCGTCGCTCACCAGCGTCTGGAAAGCATGGCCTGTCATCACCGCAAGCTCGAACTCGCGATCAAAGCCGGCGCCAGGCAGATCGCTCTCAATCCATTCGACATCCGCCCGGCGGCGGGCGAGCGCAATCATCCCTGCGCCGGGATCGAGCCCACAAAGACGGCCTTCATGCCCTGCGTCCCTTGCCTCGGCGAGCATCATGCCCGTACCGCAACCGACATCGAGCACAGCATCTGCCTGCATAATGCGAGGCAGGTAGAAATCGAAGTCGTCGCGAACCGCGCGCGGATGCCAGAGGTCGTAAACCGCGGCGAGATAGGAATCGGAGAAAAGAAGATCGGCCATGGGGCAACTATTCACGCCGCATCAGAAGCGGCAGCTAAACCGGCGCCCGACATGATCCCCGCAGCGCTCGAAAGAACCCGCCCCACGTTTCCCTCCCCAGAAAACTTTCGGCAATCATTGAGACGGCGGCGAGAGACGAAGGCAAGCAGAAATGAATTTCCCGGCACGACGCAAATAAGACCTATCTCTTCCTCACCAGCGTCACGCCGTCGCCGATGGTCAGGAGCGAACTGTCGACGCGGCTGTCGCTCGCAATCTTGAGGTTCAGGGACTTGAGCGCTTCGGTGTCGGCGTCGCCCTTCGCCACTTCCGCGACGGCACCGCCCCAAAGCGTGTTGTCGAGTGCAATGAGACCGCCGGGACGAAGAAGATCGAGCGAGGCTTCATAATAGGCGTCGTAGCCGGTCTTGTCGGCGTCGATGAAGACGAAGTCGAAGGTACCCTCTCCGCCATCGCCGAGAAGATCGTTTAGCGTGTCGAGCGCGGGGGCGAGGCGAAGGTCGATGCGCGCATCAAGCCGCGCCTCCTTCCAGTATCTCTTCGCGATCTCTGTCCACTCCTCGCTGACATCGCAACAGATGAGCCTTCCATCCTCGGGCAGCGCGGAGGCGATTGAAATGGCGCTGTAGCCGGTGAAGGTGCCGATCTCGATGGCGTGTTTTGCGCCGATGGCGGAGACGAGCAGCGAGAGGAAGGCGCCCTGATCCGCACCGATCTGCATGCCCGCGACGGAGAGCTTCGATGTTTCTTCACGAAGCCGCGCCTGCACATCCGTCTCATGCGCGAGCGACGCGACGTATTTGTCGACAGCTTCAGGAAGGAGGGAACGCATAACTTTTGCCTCTAGAATTTACTCAGTGGAACATTTGACCCGGCTCAGAAGCCCGCCTGACGACGCGCTCATACTTCTCTACAGAAATTTCCTCCACAACCAGCGGCGCGCCGTATCGCTCCCTCATACGCTTCTGAAAACCGCAAGTCGTCATCAAGTAGAGGCTTCCTCGCTGCGCAGTTGGAATATCGAGAACTTCGCTCCCGGCGTTGTACGCATAACCGAGCTGTTCGTGCACGCGGTGGAGTGCCGGCGTGAAAGCGTGTGGGAACTGGCGATATTCGGTAGAAGAAATGGCGGTATAGCAGACCGCCATATCCGGTACCTTTTCATCGCATGCGGACAGCGGCACCGCAGCGACAAACACGCCACATAGAAAAGACGACTTAATTTCATTGTACTCCTACGATGGGCTGACTTGCACACGCTGCTTTTCCGGTACGTCGCATCGACAATATCGTCCAAACGGAAAAGCCGCCATGCATCGCTGCATGACGGCTCTTTTGCGCGAATGAACGTCGCGTCAGCCCGCAAAGACCGGCGCGTATTTCTCGCCCCATCCCCGCGCGAGTTCGAGTTCGAAGGCAAGCTCATAGAGCACCTTCTCGCCGCCAAGCGGCGCGGCGAATTGCGAGCCGATGGGAAGCCCTGCATCGTTCCACGACAATGGCACCGACATGGCGGGCGTGCCGACGACATTGTGGAGCGGCGTGTAACTCACATAGTCGACGGTGCGCTCGTAAAGCGTATCGAAGGCGACGGTCGGCGCCTGCTGCCCGAGCTTCGGCGGCGCAGAGGCAAGGACCGGCGTCAGCCAGACATCGTAATCCGCCATGAAGGCATTGGTCTTTGCCGTCACTTCCGCAAAATGTTTCAACGAGACTTCGAGCGCATCGGCAGGCTTCGCGTCGTAATATTTGGCCAGACCAACGGTCCAGGGCTCAAGCACCTCTTCCGGGTCGAGGCCATTTTCCTTCGCGAGTGCGACGAGTTGAGACGGACCGGAAGCCCATACTGTGAGGAAGGCGTCGATAAAGGCGCGGCCGTCGACCGGGTTCTTCACCGGTACGATTTCGTGGCCAAGATCGGCGCAGAGCTTCGCCGTTTCCTCGATGGCGGCCTTCACATCCGTATCCGGCTCGACGCCGTAGTAATTCTCCGTGTTGAAGGCGATCTTGAGACGCTTCTTGCCGGGCCCTTCGACGCGGCCGATGGGCGCGAGCACGGCCTTCTCGCCCTTCATCTCCGAAAGATCCATCAGCGTCGCGCTGTCGCGCACCGAACGGCTGACGCAATGCTGCACGCCGATATCGCCCGGCAGGCTGCGGCCCCCGAGATAGATGCGGCCGCGGCTCGGCTTCAGCCCGAAGACACCGCAGCAGGAAGCGGGAATGCGAATGGAACCGCCGCCATCCGTCGCATGGGCGAGCGGCACCATGCCGGACGCGACGGCCGCAGCCGCACCGCCCGATGACCCGCCCGTCGAATGTTCAAGGTTCCACGGATTACGGCTCGGCCCGAGCAAGAGCGGCTCCGTCGTGCCGAGAAGACCGAACTCCGGCGTGTTGCTCTTGCCGAGCATGACGAAGCCCGCCTGCTCGTCCGAGGCAATGAGCGGGTCGGTCTCCGGCGAGATATTTTCGGCAAAGAGGCGCGAGCCGGAGGTGGCGCGTGTGCCCGCCAGATTGTCGAGATCCTTCACGAGGTTCGGTACGCCGGTGAAGGGCCCTTGCGGGAGGCCGCCCTTCGCAGCTTCGCGGGCGCGGTCGTAGAACTTCGTCACGACGGCATTCACCTCGCCGTTCACCTGCTCCACCCGCTCGATACCGGCATTGACCAGATCAAGCGCCGTCATCTCGCCATTGCGCACCAGCTCGGCCTGCGCCAGCCCATCCATCTTCGCCAGCTCAGGCGCGGCAAGCGCCGGACGCAACCCCGCGCCATAGGCGCCCGCGACCAGAGCCGTCGCCGCCGTCGATTTCAGGAATGTCCGCCGCGAGAGATTCATGCCCATCACCACTTCCTCCATTTGCCCGCGCTTCAAGGCGCGATTCTTCTGACCCGGAAGGCTAACGCGTAGACATAAGTCAAAAAATCGAAAAAGATTGGAGATCATCTTCAGATTTTCAGAAAGAAGTCCATGCACCCCAATCTCGTGGACCAGCTCCGCACCTTCCTGGCCGTGGCGGAAGCCGGCACCTTCTCCGGCGCGGCTGAAACGCTGGGCCGGGCCGTCTCGGCGGTGAGCTATGCCGTGGGCAATCTCGAAGAGGCCTATGGCGTGAAGCTCTTCGACCGCTCCGGCTACAAGCCGCGATTGACGAAGGAGGGAGAGGCGCTGCTGTCCGACGCCGAGATCGTGTTCCGGCGGCTCGACCGGCTGAACGCGCGCGTGGCCGCCATGACCGGCGGCGAGGACGTAGACCTCCCCATCGCGGTGGATGCCGGGTTCAGCCCGCCGCTGCTGGCCTCCGCCGTCGCGGCGCTGCTGGCCGAAAGCCCGCATGTGAACCTGCGCATCCGCATGATACACGAGGCGCGTATCCTCGATGAGGTGCTCTCGGGCCGGGCGCGCATCGGCATTGTGAGCCTGGAGGCCGGTCTTTCGGGCAAGCAGGTAGACGGGCGCGACCTCGCCACCCACACCATGCATACGGTCGCCGCACCGGACTATCCGCTTTCCAGGGTAAAGCAGCCCTTCCCCCTCTCCGCGCTGGACGACCATCGCCAGATCGTGGTGGCGGACCGCGAGGGGGCGGCGCATGGTTTCGACTACCGGGTGCACACGACGGACGTGCTGATCGTCGACAATGCGGCGCTCAAACTCGAACTGCTGAAAGCGGGCGCGGGCTGGGCCTTCGCGCTCGACCATGAGGTCGCGGGCGCGCTGGCGGAGGGCTCGCTTCTGAGCCTCGAATGCAGCGCCGTGCAGCATGCCGGGCTCCACCGCTTCGGCGCGATCTGGCGGGTGACGACCCCGCCGGGGCCCGCCGCGGCGCGGCTCCTCGACCTGCTCTCGGACGAAGCCGGAAAGGCCGAGAGAGCGAGGGGTTTTCGGACCGGTTGAAGGGGGCACCCCCAAGTGCTAAACCCCGCTCATCCTTTCAAGCATCACGAGGCGCCCGATGATCCCGCGCTATTCGCGACCGGAAATGGTCGCTATTTGGGAACCCGACACGAAGTTCCGCATCTGGTTCGAGATCGAGGCCCATGCCTGCGAGGCGCTGGCGGAGATCGGCGTAATCCCGAAGGAAGCCGCGAAGAACATCCGCGAGCGCGGCGACAAGGCCGTCTTCGACGTCGCCAAGATCGACGAGATCGAGCGCGAGGTGAAGCACGACGTCATCGCCTTCCTGACGCATCTTTCCGAATTCATCGGCGAGGATTCACGCTTCGTCCATCAGGGCATGACCTCGTCGGACGTGCTCGACACCTGCTTCAATGTGCAGCTTGCGCGCGCCTCCGACCTGCTCCTCGCCGACATGGACGCACTGCTGGCCGCGATCAAGCGCCGCGCCTTCGAACACAAGGACACGGTCTCCATCGGCCGCAGCCACGGCATCCACGCCGAGCCCGTGACCTTCGGCCTGAAGATGGCGGAAGCCTATGCCGAGTTCGAGCGCTGCCGCGAGCGGCTGGTGAATGCGCGCAAGGAAATCGCGACCTGCGCGATCTCCGGCGCCGTGGGCACCTTCGCCAATATCGACCCGCGCGTGGAAGAACATGTCGCCAAGGCGCTGGGCCTCGAAGTGGAGCCCGTGTCGACGCAGGTGATACCGCGCGACCGGCACGCGATGTTCTTTGCGACACTTGGCGTCATCGCCTCCTCCATCGAACGGCTGGCGACGGAAGTACGCCACCTTCAGCGGACCGAAGTGCTGGAAGCCGAAGAGTTCTTCTCCGAAGGCCAGAAGGGCTCGTCGGCCATGCCGCACAAGCGCAACCCGGTCTTGACCGAAAACCTGACGGGCCTCGCCCGCCTCGTGCGCGGCATGGCGCTGCCGGCGATGGAAAATGTGGCGCTCTGGCATGAGCGCGACATCTCGCACTCCTCCGTCGAACGCATGATCGGCCCGGACGCGACGGTGACGCTCGACTTCGCGCTGGTGCGCCTCACCGGCGTGATCGACAAGCTGCTCGTCTACCCTGAACAGATGCAGAAGAACCTCGACAAGCTGGGCGGGCTCGTCCATTCGCAGCGCGTGTTGCTGGCGCTGACGCAGAAGGGCGCGAGCCGCGAGGACGCCTACCGCCTGGTACAGCGCAACGCCATGCCGGTCTGGCGCGGCGAAGGCAATTTCCTCGACCTGCTGAAAGCGGATGCGGACGTGAAGAAGTATCTGAGCGATGCCGAAATCGAGGAACGCTTCGACCTCGGCTACCACACCAAGCATGTCGACACGATCTTCGCGCGCGTCTTCGGCAAGGAGGCCATGGCCCAGAAAGACAAGAAGCAGGGCAAGGCGGCGGAGTAGGCTTCACCTCTCTGTCACATTCCGGCCTATACTGCGCGGCATAGACATTCCGCCATCGAGAGGATTCCGCCATGCTCCGCACCGCTTTCGACGGCTCGCGCCGCCGCCGCATCTATCTCTTCCGCCATGGCGACGTGTCCTATGTGGATGAACAAGGCAACCGCGTTGCCGATCCGGCGGTGGTGCCGCTGACGGACTGGGGCCGCGAACAGGCGAGCCTGACCGGCAAGGCGCTGGCGAAGACACCCTTCGACCGGGCTGTGAGTTCGAGCTTCCCGCGGTCGATGGAAACGGCAAGCCTGATCCTCGAAGGGCGCGGGATCGAGATTGAACCGCTCGATCATTTCGTCGAATTTCGCGGCGACCCCGCTTTCCGCAACCAGATCACGGATCTGAACGACATCGCCTATTCCTTCCGGGACGCGCATGTACCCGGCGCACGCTACAATGGCGGCGACAGCTTCGAGGAAGTGAACGCGCGGGTGACGGGCGCGCTGGAAACGCTGATCGCGGAACCCGAATGGGAAACGCTCGCCCTCGTCGCACATGGCGGCATCAACCGCCTTGTGATCGGCTGGGCGCTCGGCACGGGGCTCGCGACCTTCTCCGCACTCGACCAGAACACGGCCTGCGTCAACGTGATCGACTTCGACGAAGATCCCGAAACGCGCGACATCAGGCGCAAGACGCTCCGTGCCCTGAACGTCACGGTCTACGATCTGGTGAAGGAAGGAAACCACCTTCTCTCGCTCGAACAGATCGCCTCGCGCCTGAAGGTGAAGGAAGCAGCGGCCTGACGGCTACCGCTTTCCCTTCACGAACTTGTCGCTTTCCTCCTGCGCCGACCGGAAATTGGTCGAGAGCTGGCTCTGATCGGCATCGGCATAAGCACTTACCTTGTGCAGCGCATGGGCGGTCGCATTGACCGCTTCCTTCACCATGCGCACGGCGGGCGCGGGCATCGACGCGGCGGCGCTCGCCAGCTCCATCGCCTTCTCGACCACATGGCCGTCATCGGCGATCTCCTCGATGAGACCCCAGTCGAGCGCGTGCTCCGCACTCATTCGTTCGCAGAGAATGCATATGCGTTTCGCGCGCGCGGGACCGACCAGCGTGATGAGACGCGGCAGCGCGCCCCATTGCAGGTTGATGCCGATCTTCACCTCCGGCACGTAGAGGAAAGCGCCCTTCCCCATGACACGCCAGTCGAGCGCGAGCGGCAGCGCAACGCCCGCGCCTACCGCCATGCCCTCAATGGCGGCGACCGTCACCTGCGGCATGTCTTCCCACGCCTGGCAGAGCTTCACGCCGCGATAATAAACCTGCCGGAGTTCGAGATCGGTGCCCGCGGTAACGGCACGGCTCGCCCGTTCCTTGAGATCGATGCCGCCGGAAAAAGCCTCCCGCGTGCCCGTCAGCACCACAGCCTGCGTTTCAAGATCGTCCTGAAAGCGGCGCGCGACATCGGTGAGTTCGAGAATGGTCTGCTGGTTGAACGCATTACGCGCGCCCTTGCGGTCGAAACGCACCAGCGCAACCGCGCCCTTCTTCTCGATGGTGACGTTTTCATAGGCGGTCATCTTATTTCCTCCCCTTTTTTTGTTTTGATGTGTCGATTGTGCGGGAAAGGAATGTAGAAACTCAAGCGCGATGGCCTAGCAGACCCCCGCCCAGCGAAAGGCACGGCGCAGTTCATCGACCGCGTTTTCCTCGTAACATTGCCCATGCGCGAGAATGATCCGCACCGGCTCCCACGAAATCATGGTCTCGACCGCCTCTTTCACCTCCGCCTCGTGCCCGGCAAAGGTGGCGCGCAAATCGCGTGGCATGGAACCGTGAGGCGCGGCGACGCCCGCCAGCCGGTAGAGCATACGGGCAATGCCGCCGCCGACCTTCTTCATCTCGAAGTTCTCGATAAGATCGGCAAGAATGAGCGTGGACGAGGAGCGATGAAAGAAGACAGCTTCCGTCATGAAGCGGCCGGGCACCAGCACCTGATCGATCTCGCCCGCCCATACATCTTCCGGCTCGGATGTCAGTTCGCGATCGAAGGTGATGCCATGCGCTTTCTCCGCGACACGCGGCGCGGCCAACGCAATGGCATCGGGATAAGCAATCTGCCACTCGCCGGCCCACCAGTAGTGAATCTTGTTCGGCGCGACGATGTAGCGGACGGGACCAAGCTCGGCGAGCTCAGCCTTCAATCCGCCCGATAGCGCGACAGGCGAATGCACCCACAGGCCGCCATCCGCCAGACGCACAATTGTCATACGCGTCGGGAAAGGAAGCTCAATCCAGAGCCACTTCATTCCGATCACCGGCCCGTCGACGATCCATATATCGTCATCGACGGGCTTCAGCGTGCCGATAGGCTCATAGGCGTCGACCCGGAACATGTGCGGCCTCCCTTACGGGACCGACTATTCCGTATGCGGCAAGGCGAAGGCAACCACGAAATCCCCCAGCGACGTTCCGGCGCGCGCGTGCCCACCCGCGGCAATGACGACATATTGGCGGCCCTCCCATTCATAGGTCATGGGCGTGGCCTGCCCGCCTGCGGGAAGACGGCCCTTCCAGAGTTCCTCGCCGGATGCCGCATCGAAGGCGTGGAGGTAATCGTCCATCGCCGCGCCGATGAAGACGACGCCACCCGCCGTGACGATGGGTCCGCCGAAATTCGGCGTACCGAGTTTCCACGGCAGCGGAACGGGCGCGAGGTCGCGCACGGTACCGAGCACGCTTTCCCATGCGATGGTGCCGTCGGAGAGATCGACTGCGGTCAGCATGCCCCAGGGCGGCGGATTGCACGGAAGACCGAGCGGCGAGAGCACAAGCTCGCGCTTCACCGACCAGCGCGTCGGCGCCTGAGGCGAGATTTCCTCGTTCGGTTCGGCTGCTTTGGCGGCTTCATAGTTTTCCGACGGGATCAGCGTGATGAGATGCGCGGCGCGGCTCGTGTTGATGTACATGAGCTGGCTTGCGGGATCGAACGCCATGCCGCCCCAGTTCGCGCCGCCGCCTGTGAAGGGATACATGATCGTGCCTTGCGGGCTCGGCGGTGTGTAGAGACCTTCGGAGCGTGCACCGGCAATCTTTTCGCGGCAGGCCTTGCGGTCCCAGTAGGTGAGGCCCCAGGCATCGTCCGGCGAGAGCGTCTGCGGCACCAGCGGTGGCGGCGCGACGGGAAATGGCTGCGTGGGCGAGAGAAACTCGCCCAGGGCGCCGCCCTGCGGCACGGGACGCTCCTCGACATCGAAAAGAGGTTCGCCCTTATCCCGGTCAAGAACGAAAACAAATCCCGTTTTTGTCACCTGCACCACGGCATCCATAGGCCTGCCATCGCGCATGAGCGTAACAAGGCTCGGCTGTGCGGGAACATCATAGTCCCAGACATCGTGATGCACAGTCTGGAATGACCAGCGCACCTTGCCCGTCTTCGCTTCGATTGCGACAACGGAGTTGGCGTAGCGATTGTCGCCTGCGCGCTCGCCTCCGAAGAAGTCCGGGCTCGGCGATGACGTAGGCAGAAAGAAGAGACCGCGCGCTTCGTCCGCTGCGATGGGCGCCCAGACATTGGCGTGTCCCGTGCGCGAGGCAACGCCGCCACGCGGCCAGCTCTCGGGATAGTCCTCAGCGCCGCGCGCAACGGGATTGAATTCCCACATGGGTTTGCCGGTCTTCGCATCGAAAGCGCGGACCGTACCCTTCGGCGCATCGACGCGGCGATTGTCGCTGATGGACGAGCCGATAATGACGACACCATCGGCAACGGAAGGCGGCGATGTGATCTGGAATTCGCCCGGCCATAGCAAATCCATCCCTGGATCGGCTTTCACCTGTCCGTCCTTGCCGAAGCCGAGACAAGGCTGCCCCGTCGCCGCATCGAGCGCGAGGAGGCGGGCATCAACCGTGCCCATGAAGAGACGCGAAGCGCAAAGACCTCCCTCGCCTGCCGACGCATCCACCCACGGCGTGACGCCGCGACAGACGAACTGGTTGCCCGGCCGGTAGCCGGTGCCGACCTTTGGATCGTAGCGCCACTTTTCCTCGCCTGTACCGGGATCGAGCGCAACCACCTCGTTGAAGGGCGTACAGAAAATGAGCGCGCCCTCAAAAAGAACCGGCGTAGCCTCGAAGGCGCTGTGTTTCATGTCGTCCGCATGGGCCGTCATGTCGCCCGTCCGATAGGTCCAGGCCTGCTCAAGCTCGCCCGCATTGCCGGGCGTGATTTCCGCCGCTTGCGAATGGCGCGTCCCGCCCGCGTCGCCCCCGTATTGAGGCCAACCGGCCTCCGCCTGCGCGAGCGATGCCGACGCCAGCATCCCGATCAGCGCCATCACGAACGAGCGCATCATGCCATCCTCCATAAAGAATTTGACTGAATGATTCATTCATTTATTTTCAGGAGTCAAGATCTTTCGAGATGCGCTAGAACTTCGCCACGAAAAAAGGAAAGGAAGCCGGGTGGCCCGCAAAAAAGAACCCCAGAAACTGGAGGCGATTGCCGAGGCGGCCATCACCTGTTTCACCGACCTCGGCATAAGGCGGACGCAAATGGCCGACGTGGCCAGAGTTGCGGGGGTCTCGTCGGGCGCGCTCTATCTCTATGTGTCGAGCAAGGAGGCGCTCTTCCATCTTGCAATCCTGAAGGTCTGCGACCGGTCCCTCGACAGCCTCGCCCTCCCTCTCGCCGACCCCGGCATGAAAACGGCAGTGGCCGTCTTCGCCGCCCGCACGGCCGAAGTGATGCATTGGCCGACGCTGGACGCTTCCCTGAAGCCGCGCGCCAGCGTGAACCGGGACACGCTTCTGGCCATCGGACGCGAGCTCTATGACATGCTGCATGAGGCGCGCCGCGCGATCTGGCTTATCGACCGCTGCGCGACGGAAATCGCCGAGTTCGAGCAGATGCATGCGAAGGATCTCCGCGCCCGGCACCGGGACAAGCTCGCCATCGTCGCCATGAAGGCATCAGGCCTGAAAGGGAAAGCCGGGCCGGATGTTCGCCTGGCCGCCAGGCTGGCCATCGAGGCCGTGGCCTGGGGAGCAATGCACCGGATGCGTGAGACACCGGTCAACGCTATCGCCGGGCTGAATGAAGACGATGCGAGGGAAACGACAGCCCGGGCCTTCGCGGCCACTCTAATGATCCAGGCGGATAGAATCGCCTCGCGCGAAAACGGGAAGCATTAACGGCATATTACCCTTTGGACACGAAAGTCGGCAGACGCGGTCGCGACGAATGACCCTAAGCATCCGAAAGCCGGAAAAATGTTCTCGCATACTCCCACGGGAAGCCGACAAGCCCCTGCGGGCACACCGAGACAGGTCGAGACCATCGTGGTCCCGGTTCCCGAACCGCTGCATCCTCAGTCACGCGACGTCATCGACTTCTGGCAGAAGCACCGCGTAAACGGCCGCCTGCTCAGCCGCTCGAAGCTGCCCTGCCGGGAAACCGTTTCACTTCTGCCGAGCATTTTCGTGCTGGAGCGCATGGATGAGGCGGGCGAGGACTGGCGCATCCGCCTTGTCGGCACACATCTGACGCGCTGGCTGGATTTCGACCCGACAGGGCTTACCATTTCCGCCTTCTTCCACCCGAATTCCCTCGCACATAACGCGAGCGTCTACCGGTCGGTAACGGAAGAGCGCCGCATGCACATCACGCATGGACGCCTTCACGGCGTGAACCGGGACTTCCTGCGGCTCGAAATCGTTCATCTGCCGATGGAAGGCGCCGGCCCGGACGAGATGCTGCTGCTCGGCTGCATCTCGATTTTCGACAACTGACGCCGCCGAAACAGCCTCAGCTCTGAAGCTGGCGGATCGCTTCGTCCATCAGCTCGGCCATTGTACGGCGGATCTGGTGGTCGGACTGATCGACACTCTTGGCATCGAAATCGCGGCGGACCTTGCGGAAGACATCCTCATCGCCCGCTTCCTCGAAGTCGGCGGCAACCACTTCCTGCGCATAGGCATCGGCGGCATCGCCACTCAAGCCCATCTTCTCCGCTGCCCAGAGCCCGAGCAGCTTGTTGCGGCGCGCCGCCGCCTTGAAGCGCATCTCCTCGTCATGGACGAACTTCTTCTCGAAACCGTCTTCGCGCTTGTCGAAGGTGGACATGGACAGGGTCTCTCCGTTCAAAACACCGGCGGAATCGCAAGGCGCAAACACCGCGCACGCCAGCAAGGAATTCCCCCTAGGCATAGCCGTCCGGTTCCTTCAAATCAACCGCGATCGGGCTTCGGCACGCTCCATGCGACGAAATACCTAAGCCACTGATTTCGGGGCACTTTTTTCAAGGCGTGCGGCGCAACAAAGGCCGATTGTATCGCATCTGGCCTTGCGTTACCTTGCGCACGCCGGAGAGCCGATTCCGCAGCCTTATCCGGCTCTCCTTCCCGCCACGAGCGGCCCTCGAAATCTGGCGGAGCGACATTCAGTCCCGGAGCCGCTCTCCGGGCTAACCGATTGGAATCATGACATGAGCCGGCGCAGACGCGTTTATGAAGGCAAGGCCAAGGTGCTGTATGAAGGCCCGGAGCCGGGCACGCTCATCCAGCATTTCAAAGACGAAGCGACCGCCTTCGACGCAACCAAGCGCGCCACCATCGAGGGCAAGGGCGTCCTCAACAACCGCATTTCCGAGTTTATCTTCACGCGGCTGAACGAGGTTGGCGTACCGACGCATTTCATCCGCTCGCTCAATATGCGCGAGCAGCTGATCCGCGAGGTCGAGATCATCCCTTGCGAGGTCGTCGTGCGCAACGTGGCGGCGGGCTCGCTCTCCAAGCGGCTCGGCATCGAAGAAGGCACGATGCTCCCCCGCTCGATCATCGAGTTCTACTACAAGAACGACGAACTGCACGACCCGATGGTCTCCGAAGAGCACATCACGGCTTTCGGCTGGGCCACCCCGCAGGAAATCGACGACATGATGGCGCTCGCATTGCGCATCAACGACTTCCTGACCGGCCTCTTCCTCGGCATCGGCATCCGCCTTGTCGACTTCAAGGTCGAGTTCGGCCGCCTCTATGAAGGTGACATGGTGCGCGTGGTTCTGGCGGACGAAATCAGCCCCGATTGCTGCCGCCTCTGGGATACGCGGACGAACGACAAACTCGACAAGGACCGTTTCCGCCGCGACATGGGCGGCCTCGTCGAAGCCTATCAGGAAGTCGCGCGGCGGCTCGGTGTGCTCGTGGAAAACGAGCCGAAGCGCCGCGGCCCCACGCTGGTGAAATAAGACACGCTAAAGGCAAGGAAGCATGAAGGCGCGTATCAAGGTCACGCTGAAGAACGGCGTTCTCGACCCGCAGGGCAAGGCGATCGAGGGAGCCCTCGGCTCTCTCGGTTTCTCTGGAATTGAAAGTGTGCGTCAGGGCAAGTTCTTCGAGGTCGAACTCGCAGAAACCGACCCGGCGAAAGCGCGCGCCGCGATCGACGAGATGAGCAAGAAGCTCCTCGCGAACACGGTCATTGAAAACTACGCTGTGGAGATCGACGAGCAGTGAGCATGAAGTCCGGCGTCGTCGTCTTTCCAGGATCGAACCGCGAGCGCGATATGCTTCGCGCGCTCGACGAGATCACCGGCACGAAGCCCGTGCCTATCTGGCATGCCGAAACCGAGCTGCCCGATCTCGACCTCGTGGTGCTCTGTGGCGGCTTTTCCTATGGCGACTATCTGCGCACCGGCGCCATCGCCGCGCGCGGGCGCATCATGCCAGCCATCGCGAAGGCGGCGGACAAGGGTGTGCGCGTCCTCGGTATCTGTAACGGGTTCCAGATCCTCTGCGAGGCAGGCCTGCTGCCCGGCGTATTGATGCGCAATGCAGGTCTCAAATTCGTCTGCAAGGAAGTGAAGCTCGAAGTCACCAATGCCGATACGGACTTCACGCGCAAATACAGGCAGGGCGAGGTCTGGCGCTGCCCTGTCGCGCATGGCGACGGCAACTACTTTACGGATCCCGAAACGCTGAAGCGCCTCGAAGGCGAAAACCGGGTGGGCCTGCGTTACGCGGAAGGCACGAACCCGAACGGTTCGCTGAACGACATCGCGGGCATCCTGAACGAGCGCGGCAACGTCTTCGGCATGATGCCGCATCCCGAAAACATGATCGAACCGCTGAACGGCGCAACCGACGGACGCGCCCTTTTTGAAAGCGTGCTGGAGGCTGTGGCGTGATACCGAACGATGTCAGGATCACCCCGGAGCTTGTCGCCGAACACGGCCTGAAGCCCGACGAGTATCAGCGCATTCTCGATCTCATCGGCCGCGAACCGACGCTGACCGAGCTCGGTATCTTTTCGGCGATGTGGAACGAGCATTGCTCCTACAAATCCTCGAAGAAATGGCTGCGCACGCTGCCGACAACGGGCCCCCGCGTCATCTGCGGGCCGGGCGAAAATGCAGGCGTCGTCGACATCGGCGACGGACAGGCGATCATCTTCAAGATGGAAAGCCACAACCACCCCTCCTACATCGAGCCCCATGAAGGCGCAGCGACAGGCGTGGGCGGTATCCTGCGCGACGTCTTCACCATGGGCGCGCGCCCCGTCGCGGCACTCAACGCGCTGCGCTTCGGAGAGCCCGACCATCCGCGCACACGGCACATCGTATCCGGCGTCGTTGCGGGCATTGGCGGCTATGGCAATTCCTTCGGTGTGCCGACCATCGGCGGCGAAGTGAATTTCGACCCGAGCTACAACGGCAATTGCCTGGTGAACGCTTTCGCGGCGGGGCTCGCCGATACCGACAAGATTTTCTATTCGGAAGCGAAAGGCGTCGGCCTCCCCCTCGTCTATCTGGGCTCGAAGACGGGACGCGACGGCATCCACGGCGCGACCATGGCCTCGGCGGAATTCGGCGAGGATTCCGAGGAGAAGCGCCCGACCGTCCAGATCGGCGATCCCTTCTCCGAAAAGCTGCTGCTCGAAGCCTGCCTTGAGCTGATGGCATCGGGCGCCGTCATCGCCATTCAGGACATGGGCGCAGCAGGCCTCACCTGCTCCGCCGTCGAAATGGGCGCGAAGGGCGGGCTCGGCGTCGAACTCGATCTCGACAAGGTGCCCTGCCGCGAAGAAGGCATGACAGCTTACGAAATGATGCTGTCGGAAAGCCAGGAACGGATGCTCATGGTGCTCGACCCGGCGCGCGAAAAGGACGCCGAGGCGATCTTCGTGAAATGGGGCCTCGACTTCGCGGTGGTCGGCAAGACAACCGACGATCTGCGTTTCCGCGTAAGCCGCCACGGCGACATCATGGCGGACCTGCCGATCAAGGAACTGGGCGATCAGGCACCGGAATATGACCGGCCCTTCGTGAAGACGGCAAAGCCGAAACAACTGGCGCCGGCCGATGTCGCCGCGCCGAACGATCTCGGCGAAGTGCTGACGAAAATCCTGGCCCTGCCCGACATGTGCTCGCGCCGCTGGATCTGGGAGCAATACGACCATCTCATCCAGGGCAATACGGCAATCGGACCGGGCGGCGATGCCGCCGTGATCCGTGTCGAGAACGGGCCCAAGGGCCTCGCCTTCTCGCTCGACGTCTCGCCCCGCTATTGCGCGGCCGACCCTGTGGAAGGCGGCAAGCAGGCGGTCGCAGAATGCTGGCGCAACCTGACGGCCGTCGGCGCGGAACCGCTCGCCGTCACCGACAACCTGAATTTCGGCAACCCCGAAAAACCCGAGATCATGGGGCAGTTCGTCGGCTGCATCGAAGGCATCGGCGAAGCCTGCCGCGCGCTGGACTTCCCCGTCGTCTCCGGCAACGTGTCGCTCTACAACGAGACCAACGGCAAGGGCATCCTGCCCACTCCCGCCATTGGCGCTGTCGGCCTGCTGCCGGACTATGAGAAGCGCGCCACCATCGCTTTCAAGGCGGAGAAAGAGGCGCTCATCGTCATTGGCGAAACGAAGGGCCACCTTGGTCAGTCGATCTACCTGCGCGACATCGTGGGCAAGCGCGACGACGCCAGTGCCCCCCCGCCCGTCGATCTTGGCCTTGAGCGCCGCAATGGCGATTTCGTACGCGGGGAAATCCGGGCCGGAAACCTGACCGCCGTCCATGACGTTTCGGATGGCGGCATCCTTGTCGCCGCCGCCGAAATGGCGATGGCGGGCGGCATCGGCGTGAGCCTGAAGCCGCAAACGGACCTGCCGCTGCATTGCTGGGCTTTTGGCGAAGATCAGGCCCGCTACCTCGTGACCCTCGCCGAGGCAGAGGCGGATGCCTTCATCGCCCGCGCGCGTGAAACCGGTGTGCCTGCCGCCCGTATCGGCACCACGGGAGGCCATGAATTGACACTCGATGGTGGCGTTCCCATATCATTGACAGGTATGAAAGAAGCCCATGAAGGCTGGCTGCCCGCCTATATGGCGGCAGGCGCCGAGCTTTGACGGTCGGGGAGAACGCGGCATGGCCATGACGGCATCGGAAATTGAAAGCCTCATCAAGGAAGCGATTCCCGATGCCGTGGTCGATATCCGCGATCTGGCAGGCGATGGCGACCACTATGCCGCGAATGTCGTCTCCGCTTCCTTCAAGGGCAAGACGAGGGTGCAACAGCACCAGCTGGTCTATGCCGCGCTGAAGGGCGGTATGGGCAACGAGTTACATGCATTGGCGCTGCAGACGAGCGCACCGCAGGATTGACCCGCCCAACGAGGCGGAGAGGAGCAGAATTATGAGCGACAACCCGGTTATCGACCGCATCAAGAACGAAGTGTCGAGCGAGGACATCGTGCTCTTCATGAAGGGCACGCCCGTCTTTCCGCAATGCGGCTTTTCGAATGCCGTCGTGCAGGTGCTGACCTATCTCGGTGTGCCCTTCAAGGGCATCAATGTGCTGGAGGATGACGACATCCGCCAGGGCATCAAGGAATTCTCCGAATGGCCGACCATCCCGCAGCTCTATGTGAAGGGTGAATTTGTCGGCGGCTGCGATATCGTCCGCGAGATGTTCGAGCAGGGCGAGCTGCGCGACTTTCTTGCGCAGAAAGGTATCGAGACACAGGCGGCTTGACGCCCCTCTCCGAGCAAGCCAGGCCGGACAAAACGGCACCTGACAAAGCGACGGCGAACAACAAATAGCAAACGACAAAAAAGGCCGCTCTTTCGAGCGGCCTTTTCTTGTTCCATTGTCGCGCTGCGACTGGCTGCGCGAGGAATATTCCCCGTGCCGCGCTGCGACTAGCTGCGCGAGTAATATTCGATGACGAGGTTCGGTTCCATACGAGCCGCGTAAGGCACATCGGCGAAAGCCGGCGTACGAACGAACTTCGCGACCATCTTGTCGTGATCGATGTCGAGATAATCAGGCGTGTCGCGCTCGGCGCTCTGCGAGGCTTCGAGAACGAGACCGAGCTGCTTCGACTTCTCGCGAACCTCGATGACGTCGCCTTCACGCACACGGTAGCTCGGCACGTTGACGCGCTTGCCGTTCACGAGCACATGACCGTGGCCCACGAACTGGCGGGCGGCGAAGACGGTCGGCACGAACTTGGCGCGGTAGACAACCGCATCGAGACGGCGCTCGAGCAGGCCGATCAGAAGCTCGCCCGTATCGCCCTTCAGGCGCTCGGCCTCCTTGTAGATGCCGCGGAACTGCTTCTCGGAAATGTTGCCGTAGAAACCCTTGAGCTTCTGCTTGGCGCGGAGCTGGACGCCAAAGTCGGAGAGCTTGCCCTTGCGGCGCTGTCCGTGCTGGCCGGGACCGTATTCGCGGCGGTTGACCGGGCTCTTCGGGCGACCCCAGATGTTTTCGCCCATCCGGCGGTCGATTTTGTACTTGGACTCCTGGCGCTTTGTCATCGCGGTTTCCTTGGGTCAAAAATTTAAGGAAACGCGCCCTCCTTTACCCTCTCCCGTTCTCCGGGTCGGGGCCGACAGGGGCAGGCTACAAGCGTCGCCTTTCCCACGGGTGCGTATCTAATGAAACCGGGCCCCGCCCCATTCACAAGGAATGGCGGAGCCCGTATTCGAGGCGGGTTGTAGCCCGGGGGGCCGGGGGTGTCAAACCCCTCCGCAAACGCCTATTCCGGCGGCCCCTCGCCCTTCGGATAGCGCCTCGTCAGAGAGGCGACAACGCCCCGGAGCGTGCGCACTTCCTGCTCGGTGAGGCCTGCACGCTGGAACATGTTGCGCAGGTTGCGGATCATGGAAGGCCGCTTCTCCGGCGGCTTCAGGAACCCGAATCTGTCGAGTTCCCCTTCAAGATGCTCGAAGAAGCCCAAAAGCTCTTCCTTCTTCGCCGGCCGCGTCTGCTGATACTCGATGCGCGTTTCCGGCGTCGCGTCACCGGCCTTGTGCCACTCATAGGACATGAGGAGCACGCATTGCGCGAGATTGAGCGAGGCAAAGGCCGGGTTTACCGGCACCATCATGAGCGCGTCGGCCAGCGCGATGTCGTCATTTTCAAGGCCCGTGCGTTCCGGCCCGAAAAGGAGCCCCGCCCGGCCTTCTTCCGCGAAAACCTCGCGCATGCGCCCTGCTGCCGCCGAAGGCGTGAAAATCGGCTTCACCATGTCGCGGGCTCGCGCTGTCGTCGCGATGACATAATCGAGACCGGCGACCGCGTCTTCCGTCCGGTCGAAGAGCTTTGCGCCGTCGATCACAATATCGGCGCCAGAGGCCGCCGCGCGGGCGCGCTCATTCGGCCAGCCATCGCGCGGGCGCACGATTCTGAGATCCGTAAGGCCAAAATTGAGCATGGCGCGCGCCGCCGTGCCAATATTCTCGCCAAGCTGGGGGGCAACGAGAATGACGGCAGGACACGGCGACGCCGGGTCATGCTCTTTTTTTGTATGGTCGGTTCCGGCCATGCCGCTCCGTCAATTCGGGTGGTGTAATCCTGACGCGCGCTCAATAAGCGATTGCCTGTCTTTAATCAATCGGCGCGCAATGTTATAGGGATGTGGGCCAGTTCCCGGCCCCGCGCAGCGCCCTGTTGCCCCCTGCGTATCCCGCGGCCTGCCGCCCGAGCCTGTATGTCACCTGTCGAAGGACCCCCCATGCCGAAGATCCAAGTCGCAAACCCCGTGGTCGATCTCGATGGCGATGAGATGACCCGGATCATCTGGCAGATGATCAAGGACAAGCTGATCTTCCCCTATGTGGACCTCAAGATCGATTACTACGATCTTGGCATGGAGCATCGCGACAAGACTGACGACAAAGTGACGGTCGATGCCGCCGAAGCGATCAAGCATCACGGCGTCGGCGTGAAATGCGCGACCATCACGCCCGATGAGGCGCGCGTCGAGGAATTCCATCTCAAGAAGATGTGGAAGTCGCCCAACGGCACAATCCGCAACATTCTCGGCGGCACCGTGTTTCGCGAGCCCATCATCTGCCGCAACATCCCCCGCCTCGTGCCGGGCTGGACGGAACCGATCGTGATCGGTCGCCACGCCTTCGGCGATCAGTACAAGGCCACCGACATGCTCGTGCCCGGCAAGGGCAAGCTCACCATGAAATGGGTGTCGGAAGACGGCAAGGATACGATCGAGGAGGAAATCTTCAACTTCCCCGGCGGCGGCGTCGCCATGGGCATGTACAACCTCGACGACTCGATCCGCGACTTTGCGCGCGCCTGCCTGAAATACGGTCTCGACCGGAAATACCCGGTCTATCTCTCGACCAAGAACACGATCCTCAAGACCTATGACGGCCGCTTCAAGAATCTCTTCCAGGAAATCTACGAGAAGGAATTCAAGAGCGACTTTGAAGCCGCGAAAGTCACCTACGAGCATCGCCTGATCGACGACATGGTGGCCTCCGCGATGAAGTGGTCCGGCGGCTATGTCTGGGCCTGCAAGAACTACGACGGCGACGTGCAATCCGATTCGGTGGCGCAGGGCTTCGGTTCGCTCGGCCTCATGACCTCCGTGCTGCTGACGCCGGATGGCGACATCATGGAAGCCGAAGCCGCGCACGGCACGGTGACGCGCCACTACCGCGCCCACCAGCGCGGCGAGGAAACCTCCACAAACTCCATCGCCTCCATCTTCGCCTGGACGCGCGGCCTCGCGCATCGCGCGAAGCTCGACGACAATGACGCGCTGGCTGAATTCGCGCACAAGCTTGAGAAGGTCTGCGTCTCGACGGTGGAGAGCGGCTACATGACGAAGGATCTCGCGCTCCTCGTCGGCTCGGAGCAGTCCTGGCTTTCGACGGAAGGCTTCCTCGACAAGGTCGCCTCGAACCTCGAAAAGGCCCTCAAGAAAACAAGCTGAAGCGAGCTCTGCGCTAAAATCAAAAGGCCCGGCATTGCCGGGCCTTTTACATTTGTTCAGCGAAAGTCGCTCAGGCAGCGCCCGCAAGTTCCCCGGCCGCGGCGCGAACCGCTTCAAGCGCCTGATCGGCCTTCGCGGCCTCCGGCCCGCCGGCCTGCGCCATGTCGGGCCGTCCGCCGCCCCCCTTGCCGCCCATCGCCGCCGCCCCCGCCTTCACGAGCTCGACCGCGTTGAAGCGCGAGGTAAGGTCTTCGGTGACGCCCACCGCAATCGCGCCCTTGCCGTCCTCGGAGATCGCGACATAGACCACGACGCCGGAACCGATCTTCTTCTTGCCTTCGTCGACAAGGCCACGCAGATCCTTCGGGTTCACGCCTTCGAGCTTCCTCGCGAGAAGCTTCACGCCGCCCAGATCCTCGACCGGCGTTTCCGTGCCGCCGCCAGCACTGCCTCCACCCATGGCGAGTTGCTTCTTCGCCTGCGCCAGCTCGCGCTCGAGACGCTTGCGCTCCTCCATCAGCGAGACGACGCGGGAGGGAAGATCCTCCGGCGCAATGCGGAGCGCACCGGCGGCTTCCTTCAAGGTCCGCTCCTGCTCGACGAGATAGCGCCGCGCACCCTCCCCCGTCAGCGCCTCTATGCGGCGAATACCCGATGCGACCGCGCTCTCGCTCACGACCTTGAAGATCGCGATGTCACCCAGCCGGCGCACATGCGTACCGCCGCAAAGCTCGACCGAGTAAGTGCCGTTGGATTTGGTGTCGTCGAGGCCCATCGCGAGCACACGCACCTCGTCGCCATATTTCTCGCCGAAAAGCGCGAGCGCACCGGCCTCGATCGCATCTTCCGGCGTCATGAGGCGCGTGGAGACTTCCGTATTCTGGCGGACGATGCCGTTCACGATGGCCTCGACCTCGGCGATTTCATCCGCGGTCATGGGCTTGGGATGGCTGAAGTCGAAGCGGAGACGCTCCGGCCCGACCATCGAGCCCTTCTGCGTGACGTGATCGCCGAGCACGCGGCGCAAGGCCTCGTGCAACAGATGCGTCGCCGAATGGTTCGCGCGCGTCGCATCGCGCAATATCTTGTCGACCTTCATCTCCACGATGTCGCCAAGCGCCAGCTCACCGCGCGAGAGCTTGCCGAGATGCACATGCATGTCGCCGAGCTTCTTTACCGTGTCGATGACAGGGAACTCCGCGCCATCGGCCGAGAAGATGATACCCGTATCGCCGGTCTGACCGCCCGACTCGCCATAGAAGGGCGTCTGGTTGGTAATGATCGCCGCATCCTCGCCCGGCTTGATCCTCTCGACGGGTTCGCCATCGACGAGAAGCGCCACAATCTTGCCTTCCGCGATCTCGGTCTCGTAGCCGAGAAACTCCGTCGCGCCGACCTTGTCGCGCAGCTCAAACCAGACCGCTTCGGTGGCTTTCTCGCCCGAGCCCGCCCAGGCCGCGCGTGCGTCCTGCCGCTGCTTCGCCATGGCCGCATCGAAACCTGTCTGATCGACGCTCAGGCCGCGTGAACGCAGCGCATCCTGCGTCAGGTCGAGCGGAAAACCATAGGTGTCGTAAAGCTTGAAGGCCACCTCGCCCGGCAGCACGCTCTTGCTGCCCAATGCCTCGACTTCTTCATCGAGGAGCTTGAGGCCGCGCGTCAGCGTTTCGCGGAACCGTGTTTCTTCGAGCTTCAGCGTTTCGGTAACCAGCGCTTCCGCGCGCCGCAATTCCGGATAGGCATCGCCCATCTGGCGCACAAGCGCAGGCACAAGCCGGTGCATCAGCGGCTCGGCGACTCCCACGAGCTGCGCATGGCGCATGGCGCGCCGCATGATCCGGCGCAGCACATAGCCGCGCCCCTCATTGGACGGCATGACGCCGTCTGCAATCAGGAAGGAGGATGAACGCAAATGATCCGCGATGACGCGATGACTGACAGCATGCGGGCCGTCGGGGTCGCTTTTCGATCCTTCCGCCGAGGCGAGAATGAGCGCGCGCATGAGGTCCGTCGAATAATTGTCATGCGTACCCTGAAGCACCGCCGCGATGCGCTCCAGCCCCATGCCCGTATCGATCGAGGGACGGGGGAGCGGTGTTCGCGAGCTGTCCTCATGCTGCTCATACTGCATGAAAACGAGATTCCAGATTTCGATGAAGCGGTCGCCATCCTCATCCGGGCTACCGGGCGGCCCGCCGGGAATCTTGTCCCCGTGATCGTAGAAGATTTCCGAATTCGGTCCGCAAGGACCGGTATCGCCCATCTGCCAGAAATTCGACTTCGCGCCGAGCCGGACGATCTTGCTGTCGGAAAGACCGGCGATCTTCTTCCAGAGCGTGTGCGCCTCGTCATCATCCTCATAGATCGTCACCATGAGCCGGCTCTCGGGCAGCGCGAACTCCTTCGTGATCAGATCCCAGGCGAATTTGATCGCCTCTTCCTTGTAGTAGTCGCCAAAGGAGAAGTTGCCGAGCATCTCGAAAAAGGTGTGGTGGCGCGCCGTATAGCCGACATTGTCGAGGTCGTTATGCTTGCCGCCCGCGCGTACGCATTTCTGGGCGCTCGCCGCGCGCGTATAGGGCCGCGTCTCCTGGCCGGTAAAGACATTCTTGAAGGGCACCATGCCGGCATTGGTAAAGAGCAGCGTCGGATCGTTGTTCGGCACAAGCGGTCCCGACGGCACGGCTTCATGGCCCTGCGCCCGGAAGAACTCCAGAAACTTGCTTCGGATATCGTTGAGGCCGGCCATCTCGCTTGCGCTTCCGCTCTGTGTGGCAATCGAAGAAACACGCTGGCGGCAAGGGTCTCACCCCCTATCCGCCCGGTTCCATTCACAAATATAGGGTGCCAGCTTTTACCTGTCGCCCGTTCAACTGTCCAGAAAGGGCATGGGAAGCAGGGCCTTTCGCCGCGCCGACAAAGGAAAACGGCGCCGGAGGGTACCCGGCGCCGTCCAATGCCCGGCCAAACGAACCGAGCTAGAGAAATTGTAGTGGGCCCGAATGCCCCGCGCGGCAACCCTCAGGCGCTTGCCTCCATGTCGCCGTCATCGTCGTCATCTTCGCTCGCATCGGGCATTTCCATGATTTTCTCGGCAATCAGGCCAGCATTCTGGCGGATTGCGGCCTCGATCTCGTTGGCCATATCGGGATTGTCACGGAGAAACTGCTTGGCGTTTTCACGGCCCTGGCCGACGCGCTGGCTGTTATAGGAAAACCAGGAGCCGGATTTCTCGACGATCCCGGCCTTGACGCCGAGGTCGACAAGCTCGCCCATTTTCGAGATGCCCTCGCCATACATGATATCGAACTCGACCTGCTTGAAGGGCGGCGCAACCTTGTTCTTCACCACTTTCACGCGGGTCTGGTTGCCGACCACCTCATCGCGCTCCTTGATCGCACCGATGCGGCGGATGTCGAGGCGAACAGAAGCGTAGAACTTCAGCGCATTACCGCCCGTCGTCGTTTCCGGGCTGCCGAACATCACGCCGATCTTCATGCGGATCTGGTTGATGAAGATCACCATCGTGTTCGACTTCGAAATCGAACCCGTGAGCTTGCGGAGTGCCTGGCTCATGAGGCGGGCCTGAAGCCCCGGCAGGCTGTCGCCCATCTCGCCTTCAAGTTCGGCTTTCGGCGTCAAGGCCGCGACCGAGTCGATCACCAGAATATCCACCGCGCCGGATCGCACCAGCGTATCGGCGATTTCAAGCGCCTGCTCGCCCGTATCGGGCTGGGAAATCAGAAGGTCGTCGAGCTGCACACCAAGCTTGCGCGCATAGACGGGATCCAGCGCATGTTCCGCGTCCACGAAGGCGCAGACACCGCCCCTCTTCTGGGCCTCCGCCACGGTCTGCAGCGACAGTGTCGTCTTGCCCGAGGATTCCGGCCCGTAGATCTCGATGACGCGCCCGCGCGGCAAGCCGCCAATGCCGAGCGCGATATCGAGCCCGAGCGACCCGGTGGAAATCGATTCAATCTCCACCACCTGCTCGTTCTTGCCGAGCCGCATAATGGAGCCCTTGCCGAACGAGCGCTCAATCTGGCTGAGCGCGGCGTCCAGCGCCTTTTTCTTGTCCGTATCGTCTTTGGCCACGAGATTCACAACATTCTTGGACATGAGTGATTTCCCCTTATTTCATCGCCCGCCGAGTCGCGCAATGCATCCTTGAGCGATTAATGTACTTATTTTGTTCTCATTGGCAATGATAAATTCAAGCCATTGATTAAAAAGGGAAAATCAAAGTGTGTTCGCTTGGCGTTCCGGCCGGGAGCCTTCGCATATATCCCCTTCAAACATGGAAGCCAGAACCGGCATCCCGAAAGGGGGTGTTAGGTGAGTCTATTTGTGGTGGTTGGGCTGGCGGTTGGTTTGTTAGGTGGCATCGTTCCCATCGGCACACATGGAGAAGGCACCGAAATTGCGATCCCACTCAAATCTGAATCTGGTGGCGCAGTCTTTTCCAAAAACATTCTTGTATGTGGCGACGCCAAACACCCAAGCGCAATATTCTCCCGTCAAGAGTCCATCCATCTCTGCTTGGGTCAGCTTATTATCAGCGGGAAGATCAAATTTCGCTTCTCCGGTTGGCCCGAGATCGGACCTGCTTTGCGGGACGGCGCCACGCTCCCATTCATCCCTGAACGGCGGCGGCTCAACGGCGACGCCAACAATAGCGGAGAAGCTCTTTGCGGGGGACTGACCGAAATTTCTGAACGTAATTTTCCCGTGGAATGGTTTTTCGGCGCTCCCAGTAAAAACCATTTTATCTGGCACAACGTGAACGTAGGCTCGAACTTCCGACTGCCCGATACGTCGGGTCTCCATGAGGGTCTGGCGAATGTAGAAGATGCCGCCTATAGCTATGAAAGCCTGAAGGGAGGCCAGAACCCACAACCAAATCGACGCAAGAGCCATTTCCTGTTGGGCGCGGTGATCTTCATTTTGCAAGCGGCTTCTCTCTTGGGCTGCAAGATGCTCATAAATGCAGAGTTTGGCGCTTTGAGGGGCAAGGGGCGCGCACTCACGCTGTATGTTGGAGGTGGTTTTTTGCTGTTCGTAGTGGGCCTCTATGGCAGTGCGTTCCTCATGATCCGTGCGTTGGTCTATTAGCGAAACCGTCCCCCACCCCAAGACAAAGAGAACAAACAGTCCAGCCACAACGAATGCGCCATTTCTAAGCCAGTCTCCCCCACCCATTCCCAATCCCCATCCCAAATTGTTAGGGTGTCATTGTCGGCCAATCGGCTACGAAGGAAACCCAAAAATGACCTTCACCCGTTTCGACCTACTCCTGTCAAAGATGGTTAGGGGCGAGGAAAAGCCTGCAAGAGAAGGTCGAACATCAGGTGCGGCTGCTTCCGAAGGTTGTGGCGGAACTCAAACTCGGCCAGATACTTCGGCAGGTGGGCGGAAGAAACCCAAACGTGCGTCCCCGAAATCCCGCGCTTGAGCGAAGCCCAGAACGCTTCAATCGAATTGGTGTGAACCGCACCGCGCACGTATTCGCCCTTGGAATGATTGACCGTGCCGTGGCGATAGCCTTCCTCGGTAAGCGGCTTGAACCCGCCGCCTTCATCCGTAGCAATGCGCGAACCCGGCTTCACATGGGCGAGGATGCGGGGAATAACGAACTGCGCTTCCTTTGAGGGAATGACGCGGGCCACAACGTCGCCACCGCGTTCCACGATGCCAAGTACGACCGTCTTGTCGTCTTTGCCGCGCTTATCCTTACCGCCGATGAACGCCTTGTCGGCCTCCACGATCTTGTCGCCGCCCAGCGGATCGTCACCATCGACCCAGCCCATGTATTTGCGGATTTCGTGGCCCATACGCCAAGCCGTCTTGTAGGTCGTGCCGATCTGGCGCTGAATTTCCTTCGCGCTGATGCCGTTCCGGGTGGTCGTGAACAGGTACATGACAAAGAACCAGTCACGCAGGCTCGTGCGGGTGCGCTCAAAGGGCGTCCCGGCGGTCGGATAGACCTGATGGCCGCAGAACTCGCACTCATAGCAGCGGCGTCCCTTGACCCGATGATGCTTGGCTTCCGCCCCGCAGGTGCCGCAATGGAACTTGTGGCCGTACCGGACGGTCATCAGGTGGTCCAGACAGGCGTCATCGTCCGGGAAGCGGGCGTTGAACTGCTTGAGGGTCATTGCTTTGGTCATGGGTCTCTCTCCTATGACCTGAATATAGGAAATCCAGTCCCATGTTTCAAGGGGATATATGCGGGAGCCTTGGGAGTGTTCCCTTTGGTATACGTAGACGGTCAGACCAATGATATACTCTCTCCTCTAGGGAACCGGAGGGTATGGGGATGGCTAAAAACGGTTGGCTTCAAAGGGCTCTCAAGATCGAGCCTGGAATATCATTGGGGCAGTGGATTTGGGATCGCATTGCCAACAATGGACAAACCATCATCACGCTGCTCGGTGGTGGTTTGATGACCTATCTTGCGGCGGTCACCGATTGGCTGGAGCCGTGGGGACCGGTTGGGTACGGCGCGGTCGGATTGGTCAGTGCTGTATTTATCGCGGCTAGCATATCCAGCATCTACGCTGTTTTCTCGTGGGGGAAACAACGCTCGGCCAACGCGAGAGCGACGGACCGGTATTACGAAGCCGGTGACCGCATCAATCCCTTGGAAACAGCGTTCGTAGCCAAACGAATAAACTTGAGCGATTTGCTTCCGCCTCTTGGCGATACGATTTCCGCAAAGACTTTTCGTAATTGCGAGCTTGTGGGGCCGCTAAATATTTTCCCCAACGGATGTACGATCAGCAATTGTGGCTACGTAAATTGCGACCACGTGGTAATAACCGCCCGTCCTATGGAAAATGGGTACCTTGCTCACCGCGTCCACAACGGGTACGTCTTCGAACACTGCCAGTTCATCGACTGCAAGTTTTTCTTTGTGTCCTTCTTGGTTCCCGCTATGGGTGTGGAAGATTTCACGAAGGGCGGCGGCTGCAACTGGATAACCGATCTACCGCAGGTCGAAGGGTAGTCCATGTCACGCGGCAAACATCTCAGTCTCGAAGAGGCCCGGAAGCTCGGCAAGCTGGATCAGTTTGCGAAAGAGCATGAGGCCGAAGGCGATGAGAAAGCGTTTGACGATGCGTTGAAACGAATAGCGCAGGGCAAGCTGACAAAGGAGAAGGGCACCAAGTAGGTGCCCTTTCTGATTCATGGACCTTGAACACTTTGTGGAAACGGTGCGCCTTTCTATATGCGCGCCGGACAGCTATGCGGCGGAGGTCTCCCGCTGCACAACCTTATTTCTGCCTGTAGGCTTTGCTGACAGCGAAAGCGCCGAGTGTGGTGCTGTTTGCATCCAAGCCGGAAGCGCGGCACCACACGGCGAACTCTTGCGGATTGACGATCACCTTCTCGAACCCTCCGCGCGCGTCATACTTCGCAGCTTGCTCAGACGCGAGCTTGAGCCATTCGTCAAAGGTGTCGGGAAAGTCCGGGTCGTCTGGGACGAGGGCTTTAAAGGAATTGTAGTCCTCCCGCTCGAACCAAGGGGCGATTGTCATAGACATTCTGAAAAGTCCCTTGCGGTCTAGTTACGGTCTCGGGAACGCGGCAAGCAACAGATCGAACATGAGGTGAGGTTGTTTCCGCATGTTAAAGCGGAACTCGAACTCGCCAAGGTATTTCGGAAGGTGCTGAGGCGATACCCAGATATGGCACCCCGAGATACCGCGTTTCAGGATCGCCCAGAAGGCTTCGATATTATTCGTGTGAACGTCGCCCCGGACGTATTCCTTCGCCCGGTGGCTTACCGTGCCATGACGGAAGCCTTCCTCGATAAGCGGCTTGAATGCCTTGGCTTCGTCCGTGGCAATACGCGAGCCGGGCTTCACATGGGCCAGAATGCGGGGAATGACGAACTGAGCCTCTTTCGAGGGGATGGCGCGGGCCACTACATCGCCGTTACGCTCCACGATGCCTAGAACCACCGTCTTGTCGTCTTGGCCGCGCTTGTCTTTGCCGCCAATGAACGCCTTGTCGGCCTCTACAACGCGCTTGCCGCCCAAGAGATCGTCGCCGTCCACTTCCGCCATGTACTTGCGGATTTCGTGGCCGATGCGCCATGCGGTTTTGAGGGTGACGCCAAGCTGACGCTGCAACTCCCGGGAGGAAACCCCGTGGCGCGTCGTGGTGAACAGGAACAAGGCATAGAACCACTTCTGGAGGGGTGTATGGGTCCGCTCGAAGATCGTGCCTTCCATGGGGTGGATATGATGCCCGCATGAGGGGCAGGAGTAGGCCAGCACCTTGGTAAGCCGGGCGAACTTGCCCCGCTTGCCGCACTTCGGGCAGTCCAAGACCTCGCCGTACCGGACCTTCATAAGATGGTCGAGACAAGCGTCGTCATCGGGAAACCGCTTGAAGAACTGTTGAATACCGAACCGGGCCATAGGGCACCTCCTATGACCTTAATGTAGTGTCATCCATTACGTACTTCAAGGGGAACACTGCGGGAGCCTTCGGCGCTTGCCTTCCCGGCCATAGTGTCCGCCCCGCCCGTCCGCGCCATCCGCGCGCCCGGTGCAACGCCCGGCACAGGCGCATCGGTGCCACGGACAGGCTTGCGGTCCCAGGCATGGGTCCAGTCATGGATCGCCGCCCCCTCCGCCTCCAGGATCGGCCTCATTTCATGGAAAGCGGCGCCGATCCGGTAAAACGGGATGCGCGGGAAGAGGTGATGGATGAGGTGATAGGTCTGGTACATGTCGAGCACCGTCACGACACGATGGATCGCGCGCGGCAGCAGGAAGACGCCGGAATCCGTATAGCGCTCCTGCGAGACATGCGGCCGGTGCGGCAAGTAATTGAAGACCAGCCCGATCAGCGCGACATTGAGAAAAGTCGGCACGATCCAGAGCATCAGCACCTCAAAGCCGAAACCATAGACAAAGCCGACAGCAAGCACCGTCCATGCGAGCAGATGATGCGCCCCGGCGATGAAGTATTGCTTCCGGTGCGCCTTGTCCTTCCACATCCCCATCCGCGTCATCATGTAGACGTAGTGAGGCGTCTGCGTGAGAAAGCGCAGCACGAGCATGAGGGGGTTCCGCCCCGCGCACCAGGTGTCGGGATCGCGCTCGAAATCGTTGGTATAGCGGTGGTGAACGAGATGCATCACGTCATAGCCGCGATAGGGAATGAGCGTCACGATGCCGCCGGTCCAGGCGAGCAGATCGTTGAGCCATTTGTAGCGCTTGTCGTCACCTGAGATCGCCTCGTGAATACCGTCATGCACCGCCATGAACTGCATCAGCATGAGATAGCCGTTGACGAGGGTCGCAACCCAGATCGGCCAGAAGCCGGTCAGCGCCGCCGCACTCGAAACGGCAATCCCCGCCAGCGAGCCAAGCGACACGAAAACCGTCGGCCAGGCGACATGGCCCATGTGGCGGCGCGCAACGGCGAGCGCGGCCCGATGGTTTTCCGGGCTGCGGGCAGGCCGCGAGCTTTCAGGCGTGAGGCTGGTCAGATGACTGTCGGACATGGCGTAACCGCGAGCGTCCTTCTGTTTCATACCGGGACAAAATACACCCGCAGACGGGGTGAAACCAGTATTGCATGGCAGCTTTCGTGCCACAGGCCGCAAAGCCGCCGGTAATCATGACAGGCGTGGCAAGCCCGCAAGAAGTTCCGTGAGGCAATCGGCCGGTTTCCGCCCCGCCGTATCGATCAGGATGCGTTCGCCTTCCCAGGGCTCATAGTCGCGGGCCTCTACATCCGACCATTTGGGCTGCACCAGCCCTTCGATATCGCTCGTCCGCCCCTCGACCCGGCGCCGGTGCTCGACCGGATCGGAACAGACGATCTCGATATCGGCAAAGGGCGAGCCGGCTGCCCGTGCGGTTTCGCGCCAGGCATGACGCGTCAGGGCGATGGGGTTCACGGAATCCGCAATAACGATACGGCCGAGCTTCAGATTGTCGCCCGCGATCGCCATCGCCGCCGCATAGCCCGCATCGTTCACGGGGTCGAGCTTGAGGCTTGAGCGCTTCAACGCCTGTTCGATGGTGTCGATGCGAAGATGGGTGGCGCCCGTTTCCAGGGCGAGCGCGCGCGCCAGCGTTGTCTTGCCGGTGCCGGGCAGGCCCGAAAGGATGATCAGCATGAGGCCTCCTCGCGCGGCGGGGGCAGCCCCGTCCCTCACTTGCTCGCGTCCATGACCTCCTTCACGGCGGCGGCAAGCTGCTTCAGGGAAAAGGGCTTCGGCAGGAAGTGAAACGCCTGGTCGGGGTCGAGATTCTTCGCGAAGGCGTCTTCGGCATAGCCCGACACGAAGATGATCGGTATGCCCGGCAGAATATCCTTCAGTTCCTTCGCCATGGTCGGGCCGTCCATGTTGGGCATGACGACATCCGAAACGACGAGGTCGATACGGCCTTCATGCGCCCGCACGACTTCAAGTGCGACCTCGCCGCTCTCCGCCTGCAGAACCTCATAGCCGCGCGTACCGAGCGCGCGTGCTGCGAAGGTGCGCACCGCATCCTCGTCCTCGACAAGAAGAATGGTGCCCTTGCCGGTGAGGTCCGCCGTCTCAAGAGATACGGAAGCCGCCGCTGCCGCTTCGGCAGCCTTGTCGGCCGCCGTCTCGATATAGCGCGGCAGATAGATGCGAAAGGTCGTGCCCTTCCCCATCGTGGAATAGGGGAAGATGAAGCCGCCCGTCTGCTTGATGATGCCGTAGACAGTGGAAAGGCCGAGACCCGTCCCCTTGGAGGGATCCTTCGTGGTGTAGAAAGGCTCGAAAATCTTGCCGAGATTTTCCTTCGGGATACCGGTGCCCGTGTCGCCCACCTCGATCAGCACATATTCGCCATGCGGCATCAGCGGATGATCGAGCGCGCGGCTGTCGGCTTCCGAAACATTCGCCGTCCGGATGGTGAGCCGTCCGCCGTCGGGCATGGCGTCGCGCGCATTTACGGCGAGATTGATGATGACCTGTTCGAGCTGGTTCTGGTCGACCTTCACCAGGCCGAGCTCGCGCCCATGCACGATCTTCAGTTCGACCTTCTCGGTGAGAAGCCGGGCGAGCAGGTTTTGCAGTTCGGCAACCGCGTCCGTCAGCGAGAGAACCTTGGGCCTGAGCGTCTGCCGCCGCGAGAAGGCGAGAAGCTGCCGCGTCAGGTTGGCCGCACGGTTCGCATTCTGCTTGATCTGCACGACATCGGCGAAGGAAGGATCGCCCGCCTGATGCCGCGCCAGCAGCAAATCGCAAAAGCCGATAATCGCGGTGAGAAGATTGTTGAAGTCATGCGCGACGCCGCCCGCAAGCTGGCCGACCGCCTGCATCTTCTGCGACTGCGCGAATTGCAGTTCGAGCGATTTCTGTTCCGTCGCATCGATGAGATAGACGACGATGCCTGCGCCGTCGCCCGTATCCACCCGCGCGGCATAGAGCTGGCCAACACGGTCGGGGCTGCGCGCCAGCCGCACGTCGATGGGCGCAACCGCAAAATTGCCCGCACGCGCATTCGCAATCGTTTCATCGGCCGCCGGGCGGTCCTCCTCGACGAGGAGTTCGTTCAGTAGCGATCCGCGCTCTACACTCTCGCCCACATAGCCGACGAAGGAGCGGTTGGCATTGTCGATACGTCCATCGGGGTCAATGGTCGCGATGCCGATGGGCGCGTTGTTGAAAAAACGGGCAAACCGCATCTCCGCATCGCGGGCGGTTTCCTCGGCCTTGTCGCCCGTGGTTCGGTTCAGCACCATGGCGAAGAGACGCGGTGGCCGCTTTCCCGCCGCCGCGACTTTCGTCCGCATGATGCGCACGGGGATCGCCTTGCCGTCCGCCCCCTTGAGATCCACATCGAGCGGCGGCATTTCCTCGTCCTCGCCGGAAGCGCCATCGGCCAGCGCCGGCACCTCCCCCAGCACCAGTTCGTCGAGCGTCACCCGCCGCTCGGTCAGCCGGTCCGGCACGACGCCAAGCCAGGAGGCAAGCCGCGCATTCATGAAGACGAGCGCGCCGTCCTCGTCCGCGGCGAAAAAACCAAATGGCGCATGGTCGATATAGGAAAGAGAACGGCTATGCCTGCGCTCGGCGGAATCGACCCGTTCGCGCTCGTTCGTCATGTCGCGAAGAAGCCAGACCGCCCCGCCCGACGCACCGCTGAGCGGGCGTACCACGGCGCGATAGATGCGCTCCGCATTGGGGGGCCCGATGCGCACGTCTTCCTGCGCCGCAAAGCCGGTGCGCGCGGCCTGCGCCAGCCGGAAACTCGCCTCCGCCCCCTCGCCCCTGCCGGAGAGAAGCCGCTCGACGGGCACGGGCCTGTCGTTGTCGAAACCGCCCGACAGCAGGCGATAGGCTTCATTCGCGAAAAGAACCGCACCGCGCCTGTCGGTCACATAGCAAGGATCGGGAAGCGCGGTCAGCGCATCCGCAGCGACAAGCGGCGAACGGCTCAAGGACTCGGAATTACTGCCGGAAAGGCCGTAGAGAACGGCGCCTGCAATGGCGACGAGGCCCAGCGCCGTGAGTACCCCCGGCATGCCGAAGGCCTGAACGCCGAGCGTGTCCAGCAGCGCGAGCACAAAGCCGAGCGCGAGTGCAATGAGAACGACCCAGCGTCGTGCGGGCAGCGACCACTGCACATCGTCGCTCGCCGTGGCGGCTTCGATGCCCTCCACCCTGCTATCGGCAAGATCGGCCGGCGTTTCGGCCATTCTCTACTCCTGTGCCTGCCCCGCGGCACACAAACCGTGCCGGCGCACATAGCCTCACACGGCCGAATCACCTCCGGCCGCCACCTCCGGCGATCTTAGCCTTAAGACGCATCACATATCCAATCACCTCGGCCACCGCCTTGTAGTGTTCTGGCGTGATTTCCTCGTCGATCTGCACGGTCGCATGGAGCGCGCGGGCGAGCGGCGGGTTTTCGACGATGGGAATATCGTGTTCCTGGCCGATTTCGCGAATTTTGAAGGCAACGGCATCCACACCCTTGGCCACGACGAGCGGCGCCCCCATCCCCTGCTCGTATTTGAGCGCCACGGCATAATGGGTCGGGTTGGTAATGATCACGGTCGCGCCCGGCACGGCGGCCATCATGCGCTTTCGGCCACGCTCCGCACGGATCTGGCGCAGCTTCGCCTTCACCGTCGGGTCACCTTCCATCTGCTTGTACTCGTCCTTCACTTCCTGAATGGACATGCGCTGTTTCTTCATCCATTGCGCGTGCTCGAACAGATAGTCGAGCGCGGCAACAACAGTCATGACAGCGATGACGCCCATGAACATCTTGAGCGCGAGGGACTGCACGACGGGCAGAAGCTGCGCGATTTCCCAGGTCATCATCAGCGCGAGCTGATCGCGCTCGGGCCAGATGAGCATGAAGGAGACGATGCCCACCGCACACATCTTCACGACGCCCTTGGCGAGGTTCATCAGGCTTTTCGGCCCGAACAGACGTTTCAACCCCTCCTTGGGCGAAATCTTGGAGAGTTTCGGCTTCATGTTCTCGGCCGTGAAGACCGGCGCATGCTGGATCAGGTGCCCGGCCAGCGCCGCGCCGACGAGAATGGCGAGCGGCGCGATCACAGCGCCGAAGGCGTCACGGCCAACGCCCATCCAGATCCGGCGAAGATGCTCGCCATCCATCGGAATGGCATCCGGGTGTTCGAGGAAGACCTTGAGCGAGCCGGCAAGCGAGCCGGCCGTCATGGGCGCGAGAAGCGCGACGGCAGCCGCTCCGCCCATCATGACGAACCAGGTGCTGATTTCCTGGCTCTTGACGACATCGCCCTTCTTCTGGGCTTCGTCCAGTTTCTTTTGTGTCGGTTCTTCTGTCTTTTCTGAATCGTCCTGTTCAGACACGGCGCGTCTCCCCGCTAACCGGCGAACATGGAAATCGACTGCTCAAACGCCTGCAGGAACCACGTCATCATGGCACCGACAAGAAAGAGCATCAGGACAAGGCCGAGCGAGATGTTCGCCGGCATCGCGATGAAGAAAATCTGGATCTGCGGCATCAGCCTCGAAAGAATGCCGATACCCACATAGAAGATAAGACCGAAAACAAGGAAAGGCGCGGCGAGTTGCAGGCCGATCCTGAAGGCATCGGACACGAACTTCACAGCCATTTCCGAAAAATCGCCAACGGGAATGGGCTGCCCCGGCACGAAAAGTTCGTAGCTGTCGCGCATGGCGGCGATCAGCAGGTGATCGAGATGTGTGGCGAAAATCAGCGTGACGGCAAGCAGCGAAAGGAAGTTCGCAACCAGCACGCCCTGCTGTCCCTGCGTCGGGTCGACACTCTGCGCGAAGGCGAGACTCATTTGCATTGCAATGATGTTACCCGCCACATGAAGCGCGCTCATGATGATCCGGGCCGCCGTGCCGATGAAAAGGCCAACCGCGATCTCGGTCGCGACGATAAAGACGAGCCCCGGCACTGTCTCCGGTATCGCGCTGTACGAGGCGGCGACGAGCGGCATCATCACCATAGTGAGCAGGAGCGCCAGCACGAGCCGCACCTGCGTCGGAATGCTCGTTTCGCCGAGCGCCGGCATCAGCATGATCATCGCGGCCATCCGCGAAAAAATCAGCATGAAGGTGAAAGCCGTCTGCGGCAGGATGTCGACAGTGATCATGGATTGCCGCGCCCGCCCCTCAGCCCGCTACGATCTTCTGCGAAATGAGAATCATGAAGCCCTCAAGCGCCTGCGCCATGAAAGGCAGCGCGATGAGAACCGTGAGGAAGATCGCTACGATCTTCGGCACGAAGACAAGGGTCATTTCCTGAACCTGCGTCAGCGCCTGCAACAGCGCGATCGCGAGGCCCACCACAAGGGCCACCACCATCATGGGAGCCGAGACCTCCAGCATGACGTAGATCGCCTGCCTTGAGAGGTCGAGAATTTCCGGTCCCGTCATTTGTTACTTGCCCCCGCCCGCTGCCGTCAGATCGGCATGCGCATGATTTCCTGATAGGCTGTGATGACCTTGTCGCGCACTGTCACGACCGTCTGCAACGTCGTCTCGGCCTCGGCAACCGCCGTCACCACATCGACAATATTGCCGCTCGTGCCGCCGGTAACGGCCGCCATCTTCGTTTCGCCCGCTTTCGAGGTCTCGACGCTTTCGTCGATGGCCTGCTTGAGCATGTCGCCAAAGCCGCCCGCCGCATCCTTGGCGCCGCCCGCCTGTGGCGTCTGATTGCCCGAGCCCATCCCCGCGGCGCGGGCATAGGCGTTGAGCACTGTCGATGCCGGAATGGTTGTCATGTCGATCCCCTCGCTTCAGCCATCACTTGCGCAGAATGTCGATGGTCTGCGAGATCATGCGGCGCGATGCCTGGATGAGATTGAGATTGGCTTCATAGCTTCGCTGCGCTTCGCGCATGTCCATCGACTCGACCATGCCATTGACGTTCGGCATCTTGACGTAGCCGTCCTCGTCGGCGCCCGGATGACCCGGCATGTATTTGAGCTTGAACTCGCTATTGTCGAGAACGGGCCGCCCGAGCGTCACGGTATGCGCACCGATCTCCCGGTTGAGCTTGTCCTCGAAGGTCACGACCTTTCGCTGATAGGGGTCGCCGCCCGGCACGCGCGAAGCCGAATCCGCATTTGCAATATTTTCTGCGATGATCCGCATCCGGCCGCTCTGGGCCTTCAGGCCCGAGGCTGCCACCATCATCGATTTGACAAGATCCATGGCGCTCATGTTGCGTCTCTTCCTTTCAACAAGGCTCAGCTGCGGCCGAGCGCGATCCTGATGAGTCCGAGGCTCTTCGAATAGAGCCCGGTCACTGTCTGATAATCCATCTGGGTCTGCGCGACCTTGATCATCTGATCTTCGAGCACAACCGAGTTTCCGGTAGGCGATGTTTCGAAGTCCGGTTTCTTGATGATCTCACCGCCTGTCGCCTGCCCTGTGCGAATGCTGTGCCCGCTGCCCGTTACCGGACTGCCGAGATGACCGGCCTGCGTTGCGACGGCGCGAAGCACGGGACCGCTGCGCTCTACCATCGTACCGAAGTCGAGAGCCTTGAGGTCGCGCGCCGTATAGCCCGGCGTATCGGCATTGGCGACATTCTGCGCAAGCACTTGCTGGCGCGCAGTCAGCCACTGCATACGCTGTTTCATCATTTCAACGATAGGAAGATCGCCGATTGCCATTGCCCGCGTGCCCCCGCGACCGGCTCACCGAACCCTCTTTCTGAGCGTCCAAAAGGCCGTGTCTGAAGCCACGCATTCCTTGGCGGCGAAACTGAATTCACCATCGTGGAGTTAACATCGCCCTAACGCGGCAAAAGCTGCCGGGCGCGTTAGGAAACCGGTAACCAGATAAAGGCGCGGCTCGCCTCACCCTTAACCCGCCATTAAGCCTGACGCGGCAAATTCTTCCCATTACGGACGGTCTTCGACCTTCCACTCTGGGGGTAAAATCCAAAATGGACTTCTCGGAAATCTTCCGGTTCGTTGCGGCGCTTGCATTCATTCTCGGGTTGATCGGCGTCTGCGCGATCCTCGCGCGCCGCTTCGGCTTTGCGCCCGGCGCTTCTCCTGTCGGGGGCCAGCGCCGCCTTGGCATCGTCGAGGTGAAAGCGATCGACGCGAAGCATCGCCTGCTGCTGATCCGCCGCGACGGCAAGGAACATCTGATCCTGACAGGCGGCGAAACCCCGCTGCTGATCGAAGGCGGTATCGACGCACCCGCGCCTGCCGAAATCGAACAGCCTCTTCCCGCTCAATACGCGCTGCCGGGCCATGTGGTCCAGTTCCAGCGCATCGTGGATTTCATCAAGGAGCGCCGCGCGTGACCGCCTTCTTTCAGAAAATGCTCGCTTCGCTGAAAGCGGCCCGCCTCTCGGGCCTCGCCGGCATTCTCGGCCTTGTGGCATTGAGCTTCGCTTTCGCGCATCCGGCATCCGCCGAGTCGATCCAGGTCGACCTGTCGGACGGCCTCGGCCTCACCGACCATGTTGTCCAGATCGTCGCGCTCGTCACCGTACTGAGCCTCGCGCCGTCGATCCTCATCATGGTGACATCCTTCGTGCGTATCATTGTGGTGCTGGGCCTGCTCCGCACCGCGCTTGGCATGCAGCAATCGCCGCCCAATGCCGTTCTGGTCAGCCTTGCGCTTTTCCTCACGGCCTTCGTCATGACACCCACTTTTACCGCGGCCTATAATGACGGCATCGAACCGTTGATGAACCAGCAGATCGAAACGGGCGAAGCCTTTGACCGCGCCAGCGTTCCCTTCAAAACTTTCATGCTGAAGCAGGTTCGCAAGGAAGACTTGAAGCTCTTCGTCGATCTTTCCAACACGCCCGAACCCGAAAAAGCCGAGGATATCGGTCTTCAGGTTCTGGTTCCCGCCTTCATGATCAGCGAATTGCGCCGCGCTTTCGAGATCGGTTTCCTCGTCTTCCTGCCCTTCATCGTGATCGACATGGTGGTCGCCTCCGTTCTCATGTCGATGGGCATGATGATGCTGCCGCCGATCATCATCTCGCTACCCTTCAAGCTGATCTTCTTCGTGCTTGTGGATGGCTGGTCGCTGATCGCGGGAAGCCTGGTGCAGAGCTTCGGCACCTGAAGGAAAGAGGATCAAAGGCGCTCAGTTGAGCGCCGTAACCTCATCGGACTTCAACGAGGAGAGGAACCGGTCGAGCGTATCGATGGAGGCGATGCGGCTCGTCATCTCCCGGAACGCGACGCCCTGCTCCACGATAGGTTCGGAGACCACCGCAAACGCGCTCGCGTCGGGGCTCATGCTCATGGCCTCCCCGAATTTCGCCCTGAACCTTGAAAGCCCTTCTTCGTCGCCCGCCAGCGAGTAAGCAATGGCGCCGCGCATGACGAGGAGCCTCGTTTCCTCGTTGAGCGCTCCATCCTGCTTCCAGCTCTGTCCAAGCAGGGCTTCCGATGCGGCGCCCGCCTCCGGCCAGCGCCCCGCGTCCCAGAGCACATCCGCCCGCAGTTTTGCCGAAAGCGCATCCTTGCGCTCCGACAACAGGTCCAGTGCATTGTCATACTGCTTGCTGTCCGCAAGTGCGCGGGCCTCAAGCATCAAACGCCGGGCGGCAAGCGCCTCCGGCAGCAGGTTCTGCTTCGTCGCGCGCAATGCGGCGAGCGCATTCTCGGGCTTCTGGTCGATCAGGTAGATCGCCGCAAGACGCGCCGCGACCTGTGCCTTGGCGACACCGCCATGAAGACGGTTTGCAACCTGATAGTCGAGCAGCTGCTCGGCCTGCGTCAGAAGGTCGACCTGCACGAGCCGCTCCGCAAGTTTGCGGATCATCTCGTCGCCCTTGCTCCCGATCGGCGTCAGCTCCTTGAAGCGGTCGAAGAAGGCAAGCGCCTGCACCGGCTCCATATTGTCCACGGCATCGCCAAGAAAGTAATCCGCGAAGATACCGGACATGCGCACGTTCATCCGGTGCGCTTCTTCACTGTCGGGATAATTGATGCTTGCCGTCCGCATCTGTTTCAGCGCCTCGCCGATCTCGCCCCTGTCGAGACGGAATTTTGCCAGTTCCGTCAGGATTTCGAGTTCGAGGCTATCCCCGCGCCATGCGTAGCGCAGGCTTTCGAGTTCCTTCGCGTAGGCTTCCTTGCCGATCTCTCCACGCTTGAGCAGCAACCTGGCCTTGCCGAAGCGCGCACGGGCGGTGACCGGCGGATAATTCGTCTCGATAGCCGCATCGTAACGCGCCAGGGCGTCCTCGCCGCCCTTCTGCATATCGTTCATCATCGCGCGCACGAGCAATATCTGGGCTTTCGCCTTTTCACTGCCGGGGGCCGCGGGAAAACCTGCTGCATAAGTCTCAGCCGCGACGATGTCGCCACCCTTGAGCGCCGCCTCCGCCGCCTTGGCGCGGAAGCGCGTACGCAGATCGTCGTCGAATGCATCAAGGATTGCGCCCGCCAGACCGAATTGCTCGCGCGCTACTTCCCAATGTCCGAGTTCGGCCCGTGCAAGCCCGCGCCAGGCCGCGGCATGCGGCGCATTGTCGAGGCCGTTCGAGGAGAGATCCGCGATCGCCTCCACATAACGCCCGCTCAGCACCCCCGCAACGCCCTTGGCGGCGCGAAAGGCGGGGTCGGTACTGAAACGCCGGTTCGCCTCAAGCGCACTGTCGAATGCGGCAAGCGCCTCCGGCGCAAGGCCGTAGCCGAGCAGGAAACGGCCATAGGCGAAGCGCAACTCGCCAAGCTCCTGCGTCCGCGCATTGGCCAGCCGCGCCAGATAATATTGCCGCCGTTCGGTGAAATTCTCGCCCGCCGCCTCACGCCACTCCGCAAAGTGCATTTCCGCCGGTGCCTTCACCGCCGCTACCGATACGCCCGTCGGCGCCCTCACTTCATAGTCCGCGCCATTGGCCGACAGCGCGAGCCCGTCCCGCCGCGTCACGATCACGTTATTCGGGGCCGCAGCGACATTGAGATCGTCCGCAACCGGCACGATGGCGATGCCCTGCGCCGTCTGCAAAGCCTGGAATTCGACGAAGTTGCGCGGCGTCTGCACGGATTGTACGGGGCCGCGCGCCGTCGCCACGATAATTTCGTCGCCGACCAGCTTGTCCTTCATCTTCAGTATCTTGCGTGTGCCCTTGAGATCGAAGGCAACGCTGCCGCGCCCGTCTTCGCGCCAGCTCCGCGAAAGCGAAACGGGCCGCCCCGTCGTCGCCAGCGTCTCACCGGCTGAAATCCGCCACGAAGCGCCATCTTCCACCGCACCGATCAGCGCCTTGTCGCGCAACGGCAGAACCAGCGCCGTCCCGTTCTCGAAGGCCTGAACCTCGGGCACGCCGAAAGGCCCGAGCTTTTCGGGCGTCACTTCCGCGATATCGAGCGGCAGCACAGCGTCAAACACGATCCAGAGCCGGTCCGCTCTTTCAAAGACCGCTGCCCCCACGGGCTCCGGCCAGTCTACGAGAATGTCCGTCCCGCTCCGGCCCGGCACGAGATGCACCACCGCCTTGCCTTCCGGCCTTGTACCTTCCGGCAGCGGATTCGTCGCAATGTGATTTTCTGCCGCCTTGGCCTCCGCTTCGCCGGGCGATTCATCATGCCCGGCTTCGGCCGTCTGCACGGCGTCCGGCACAATATTCTTCGGCCCATGCTGCCCATGCGCTCCAGGCGTTTCCTGCGCCGCCTCCGGCTCCGAGACCGCCGGGACGCCTGTTTCCGCCGCTTCGGGCGGCAGGCTGCCATCCGTGGGCTTGAGGTCCAGAACGATGCTCAGATCTTCACGGAAATCGTTCACGGAGACGCCCGGCTTGAGCGTCAGCACAACCGCCAGCCGCCCGTCATGTTCAACCGCGCTGGCATGAGAGAGATATGGCGGCGGATCGACACGCAGCGGCGAAAGATCGACCTTCGCCGTCCGGTCGAAGGTAATCGTGGCAAGCCCCTGCCGCTCGACGAATGAATAGAGAACCGGCTGGTTCCAGTCGAACACGAGGCGCGTCATGCCCGCACGTGAGGCCACCCGCACATCGAGCGTCGGCTTTTCGTCCTTCGGCTCCTGAATGCCTTGCGCCTTGGCGGCAAGCTCCGCTTCCTCGGCGGCCCGCTTCTTCTCTCTGGCCGCATCGATCCGCGCCAGCACCTCGGCAGGCAGAGCTGGCGGCTTGCCCGTCCAGTCCGGGGGCAGAAGGTCGACATAAAGTGAATTCTCGGCCTGTTTCGTGTCGAGCCAGAAATCGGTCGTCAGCGCAAACCGGATCGCGCCCTTGTCCTCGTCCCGGCGCGCCATTGCGATGTAGCGCGGCATCTGGCGAACAAAATCGCCTGTATCTGCATTGACGGATTTATCGAAGTCGAGAACCAGGATGCCCGCATTGATCGAGGCGCGGTAGCCGGGAACGCCATCGGGGAAGGTAAAGACCATCCGGCCATAGCCGTCCCGTTCGCTCAGCGACAGCTTCACGTTCTCCGCGGCGCGCGCCGCCGTCGCAAACGCGGCAAGCAGGAATAGGCAGGCAAACATTCCGAATGCGTGAAAACGCAGATCGGCCCCCTTCAATCGCGCGAAATTTCGGTGAGATCGGTACACGCCGCTGCGCCCCAAAAGCTTCTGCCTGCAAACAGCGGCTTCCTGCCGCATCGGCGCAGTTTAGGTGCCGCCGGTTAAGTGGGACTTAAGGGTCAAAGTGCAAAAGCACCGATTTTCGGGGTTTAGCTGGCTTTTTCGGTAGGCCGAAGCGTTACGGCCGGGGCCTCCGCGCCACTTTTCGTCCCGCTTCCGCGAATATCCGAAAGCCGGTCCCCCGTCGCCAGTTCCACGGTGAGATCCTGTGCCACGACAGGGTCCATCGCCGCCAGCACCGCCGCCATCTTTCGCGGCTGCATCCGGGTTACGACATCAAGCAGCACACCCATGTCGAGACGCTCGAAAATACGCGCGGCATCCTTCGGCTTCATCGTCTCATACATGGAAACGAGTCCGGCAATCCGCTCCTCGTTCGCCTCGTCTTCCGCGCCGATCCGCTCGTTGATCCGCGCTTCGATTTCCTTCAGCTCCGCCACACGTTCCTCGACGCGTTTTTCGGCAGCGGCAAGCAGTTGCGCGCGCGTATCGAGTTCCTGCGTACGCGCATCGAGTTCCTTGCGCCGCTCCGCAAGGCTCTGAAGCACAGTGCGCTCGGATTTGCTGAATTCGGGTTCGGCCTGCGCGGCAGGCATGGCCGGAGCAGACGCCTCCGTGTCCTCCTCACCGGCCTTGGCTTCGTCATGTGCCGCCGCTTCCCCGTCGGCATGGCCTTCGCTTTCGCCGCTTGCGGGTTCGTCCGTCTGCTCAGCGCTCTCTTCTTTCGGGGCGCTCGCCTGCGCGACCGAAATCGCCGAGATCGTCGCGCTGCCCTCGCCGCCCGTCGCAATATCGGCGAGCTTCAGCACCAGCAGCAGCGAAGCGCAGAGAATGACGGTCGGAAGAAGGCGAAGACGGTCGAGCATAATGTGCCTGTAAGATGAAACTCAGCGCGCCTTCTTCAGCGCATCGAGAAGCTGGTTCGCGGCGCGTGCCGCAACAGCCGCATCGCGGCCTGATGGTTTGGGTACGCTGCCGTTGCGCGGACCGGCAGCCGGCTGCTGCGTCGGTGCGGGCCGCTCCGCCGCAGTGGCGATGCGTCCGATCCGTTCGGCGATCCGCTCGCCGGAATCGATCATGAGCGAGAGGTCGTCCGCGAGTGCACGCGCTTCGTTCACGCGGCCCCCGAGTTCCTGGCCCGTTGCCGCGCTCGCCTGCTTCAGCGCATCAATGGCGGAGACGGCGCGCGTTGTCGCCGCGTTGAGCTCACCCACGAGTTCGCGCAGCCCGTCCTGGCCGGAGCGCATGACGCGCAGCCTGCGGTCCAGCATCGCGCAATAGGCGATGGTCGCGCCCAGAAAGACGCAAACGATAACTTCGAGCAGAGTACTGATCGGCAAACCGGAAAGAACCGTCATGTGTCGGATCCTTCAATTTTGAGTTCGGCTTTGATGTCGGGCTTCGGTTCGGACGAACCGGAAGCGTCTGCCGGAGGGGCAATGATGCCGCGCCGGGCATGCTTGATGGCTTGCTCGACACGCACCGCAACATGATTGCCGACGCGGCCCATCCGGCCCCGTCCGAGCTTCACGCCGCCGCAGCGCAGATCAATGTCGCCATCCGGTCCGTTGTTGAGCATCAGCGTCTGGCCGACCTCGAATTCCATGACGTCGCGCAGCGTCAGCATCTGCTCGTCCAGCACCGCTTCGAGCGGCACCCGCGTGGACCACAATTCGGTGGCGAGATGGCTTTCCCAGATCGAGTCCCGCCCGAATTTTTCACCCATGAACATTTGCAGCAAGAGTTCGCGGATCGGTTCGAGCGTCGCATATGGCAGCATCATTTCGATGCGGCCGCCGCGATCTTCCATGTCCACGCGCAGCTTCACGAGGATTGCCGCATTGGCAGGCCGCGCAATGGCCGCAAAGCGCGGATTGGTCTCCATCCGGTCGAGATCGAGCGTGACCGGCGAAAGCGGCTCGAAAGCCGCCTGCACATCCTGCAGCACGACTTCGATCATGCGCTGGACGAGATTGAGTTCGATGGTCGTATAGGGCCGCCCCTCGATGCGCATGGCCGCCGTGCCGCGCCGTCCGCCGAGCAGCACATCGACAATCGAATAGATCAGGTTCGAGTCGACCGTGAACATGCCGTAATTGTCCCACTGCTTCGCGCGGAAGACCGCGAGAATGGCCGGCAGGGGGATGGAATTGAGGTAGTCGCCGAAACGGATCGACGACACGTTGTCGAGCGACACTTCAACATTGTCGGAGGTGAAATTGCGCAGCGATACCGTCATCAGACGCACAAGGCGGTCGAAGACGATTTCAAGCATCGGCAGGCGCTCGTAGGAAACGAGCGCGGAATTCACGATAGCGTCGATTCCGCTCCGCTCAGGCACGGCGTCTTCACCCACTTCGAAACCCAGCAGGCTGTCGATCTCGTCCTGATTGAGCACGCGCTCGGGTGCCTTCGCTGCGGCATCCGCGGCAGCGGCCAGTGCATCTTGTTCTTCCAGGGTATCGCTTGCGGACATATCGGAACTCTTCCCGCTGACTTCTACTGAACGATGATTTCCTTGAAGAGCACATCGCTGACGACAGGCTCTTGCATGGCGAGGTTGAGGCGGCGCAGCAGCTCTTCTTTCAGGTAGAGCATGCCTTGCGACCCCTCCAGATCTTCGGGACGCAGCTCGCGCAGAAAGGTCTGGAAACCGTCCAGCACACGCGGCATTTCCAGTTCGAGTGCGGCCACGGATTCCTTATCCTTCACCTGCAACGCAACGCGCATCTTGAGATAATGCTGCGGCGGCGGACCGGAGAGGTTCACGAGGAAATCGGGCAGGTCGTAGAAAACGGGATCGGCTTTGACCTCGGCCACCGCCTCCTCTTCTTCATGCCCGCCCAGAATGCCGGACATGTAGACGCCCGCGCCCGCACCGATCAGGAGCAGCACGGGAAGAACGATGTAGAGAACAAGCACCTTGCCCGCGAGCTTCTTCTTGCCCGGTGCCGGTGCGCCGCTCTCTGCGTCTTCGGAACTGTCGGCGTCGACTGCAGCCATCTTGATAACCGCCCCACCATCGGAAAAATTCTGCCGGGCGGCGTCTCTTCCGCTTCCGGCTTGTCACAACCGGATGCTCGCCGACTTTGGTTAACGAAGCGTTCGCGGTTGCACGCCGCGCACAGAGTTTCTCTCTGGACTCCGCATATCGGTGTTCGCGCCCCCGCCGTCGGCCCACGCGGCAGAAACTGCCCGGTAAAGCCTGCCCGAACCGCTCCTCCCGGCAAGCAGCGCACCGCCAACCTGTTGATTTGATTCAATTTTCCAACTGGCACAGGCCCTGCACATGTTCGGGCAGCGTGAACCCGCGCTGAACGACAAGAGAACCGCCGGACCCGACATGGAAAACGCACTGCTCATAGGTCTCTCGCGCCAGATGGCGATGACGCGCGAAATGGCGACCATCGCGAACAATCTCGCGAACATGAACACCACCGCTTACAAGTCGGAAGCGATGCTCTTCGAGCAATACATGATGCCCAACGCTTCCGAGGACAGTAAGGACAAGCAGATCACCTTCGTCCAGGACTTCGGCCAGCATCGCAATATGCGCGACGGCGCAATCCAGACGACGGCCAACCCCTTCGACGTCGCCATTGCCGGTGAAGGCTTCTTCCGGGTGCAGGCGGAAACGGGTGTCCTTTACACGCGCAACGGCCACTTCAACCTCGATGCCGAAGGCCAGCTCGTCACCTCGACCGGCGCCCCCGTTCTCACCGATGCAGGCGCGCCCATCCGCTTCGCTCAGGACGAGACCGGCATCACCATCGCCCGCGACGGCACGATCTCCACCGATCAGGGCCAGCGCGGCAAGCTTGCCGTCGTCAGCTTCGAAAACCCGCAGGCCATGCTCAATGTCGGCAACACCATGCTCGACACGGATCAGCCCGAAATCGCCGTCGAGAACACCCGCCTTGTGCAGGGCGCACTCGAAGGCTCGAACGTGCAGCCCATCGTCGAGATGACGAACATGATCGAGGTCTCGCGCTCCTATGCGAGCGCCCAGAAGCTCATAGACCAGGCCGACCAGATGCGTCGCCAGGCCATTCAGGAACTCGGAACCGCGGCCTAAGGCCCGCTCCGCCGTACGGAAGTAAGGAAGAAAGTCCATGCAGTCGCTCAGCATCGCCGCCACGGGCATGATGGCCCAGCAGCTCAATGTCGAGGTGATCTCGAACAACATCGCCAACATGAGCACCTCGGGCTTCAAGCGTCAGCGCGCCGAGTTTCAGGATCTGCTCTATCAGAACCTGCGCCGCGTCGGCACCAACTCGTCGGATGCCGGCACCATCGTGCCCGCCGGCGTGCAGGTCGGCCTCGGCGTCAAGACGGGCTCCGTCTACCGCGTCATGACGCAGGGCAACATGGACAACACCGAAAACAAGCTCGACATCGCCATTCAGGGCCGCGGCTATTTCCGCGTCGAGTTGCCGAGCGGCGAGGATGCCTATACCCGCGCGGGCTCCTTCCAGATCAGTGCCGACGGTCAGCTCGTGACGGCGGACGGCTATACGCTCGCGCCCGGCATTACCGTCCCGCAGGAAGCAACCGATATCACGATCAGCCGCGATGGCCAGGTGCAGGTCTCCCTCCCCGGCCAGACCGATGCCCAGATTGTCGGCCAGGTCGAACTCGCCGCCTTCGCCAACGATGCCGGTCTCGATCCGCTCGGCAACAATCTCTTCGTCGAAACCGCGGCCAGTGGCGCGCCGACGATCGGCACACCCGCATCCGACGGCATCGGCAGCGTTCTGCAGGGCTTTCTCGAAACCTCGAACGTGAACTCCGTGACCGAAATCACCTCGCTCATCACCGCTCAGCGCGCCTATGAGATGAACGCCAAGGTCATCACCGCGACCGACGAAATGATGTCCGTCACCTCGAACGTGAAGTAACGGCCGGCAGGTTACGGACCAAGGAATAGAGCCATGTTCAAGCGTATCGCCTCTCTCGCCCTGCTGTTCGCCGCAAGCGCCATTACCGCCGCGGGCGCGGCCGAACTCCGCCCCGCCGTCACGGTCACGGGCGACACGGTCACGCTTGGCGACCTCTTCGACAATGCAGGCAACGCCGCCGCCGTTACCGTCGCCAATGCGCCCGCGCCCGGCGCACGGGGCGAGATTTCCGTCTCTCGCATCTCGCTTGCCGCGCGCCGCAACGGCGTCGAATGGCGCAACGATGCGGGCCTTACCCATGTCGTCGTCGCCCGCAATGGAACGCAGGTTCCCGATATGGATGTCGCCGCCGTTATCGCCAGCGCCATCGAAGCGCAGTCATCCGCGCTTCCCTCCTCTTCGCAGCTTCAGGTCGATTTCGAAAACGGCATGGCCGGTATCCAGGTCGCCGACGGCGCCGAGCCGTCCGTCAAGGTCGAGCAGCTCGCCTTCAATCAGCGCAGCGGCGCCTTCACCGCGATCCTGCGCGCGCCCGCAAACGACATGCTGAGCCAGCTCCGCCGCGTGACGGGCCGCGCCTATCCGGTGACGGATGTCCCCGTTCTCGTCCGCGACATGCAGCCCGGCGAAATCGTCCGTCAGCAGGATATCGACTGGGTGCGTCTGCCTTCGAACCGCGTCAGCCAGAACATCGTTACCGCTCTCGAACATCTCGTCGGCATGTCGCCTCGCCGCCCGGCCCGCGCCGGCGAGCCCATGCGCATCGCCGACATGCAGCCGCCCATCCTTATCGAGAAAGGGGCGCAGGTCGATGTGACCCTCATCTCCGGGTCGCTCACCCTCACCGCGCGCGGCCGCGCTCTCGAAAGCGGTGCCATCGGCGATGTCGTCAGTGTCGTGAACACTCGTTCCAACCGCACCATTCAGGGCGTCGTCGAAGGGCCGAACATGGTTCGCATCGACGCACCGGGCGCGGCCCGTGCGGCAAGCCTTGCTGCGCAAGCCAGCAATTCCTGATCTGTAACGCCAGTTCCGACCGTAAAGGCCAGAAAAATGTTCGTCAGTTCCCTTCCCCGCCTCGCCGCTATCGCGCTTTTCGCTGCCGTCCTTGCGGGCTGCAACACCGCCGACCGCATCTCGAATATCGGCAAGGCACCCGACCTTTCGCCGATCGCGGCGCCGCTTCCCGCCGTCGCCATGCCGATGCCGGCGGCCGAGGAAGTCGTCTACCAGCCCAACTCGCTCTGGCGCTCAGGCTCGCGCGCCTTCTTCCGCGACCAGCGCGCCGCCCGCGTCGGCGACATTCTCACCGTCCTCATCAACGTGGCCGACAGCGCCAAGGTGAACAACACGACGACGCGCAGCCGCTCGAATTCCGAATCCGCGGGCGTGAACAATCTGTTCGGCTACGAATCCTATCTCGGCAAGGTCTTCCCGAATGCCGTCGACAATACGAGCCTTGCCGATCTCGACAGCACCAGCTCAAGCTCGGGGGATGGCTCCGTCGACCGCAAGGAAACGATCGACCTCACCGTGGCCGCCGTCGTCACCCAGGTGCTTCCGAACGGCAATATGGTGATCGCCGGCCGTCAGCAGGTCCGTGTGAACTATGAGGTCCGCGACCTCCTCGTCAGCGGCATCGTGCGCCCCGAAGACATTTCCAACATCAACACCGTCCAGCACACGCAGATTGCGGAAGCCCGCATCTCCTATGGCGGCGAAGGCCAGATCAGCGATGTGCAGCAAGCGCGCTACGGCCAGCAGCTCTTCGACATCATCATGCCTTTCTAAGGCCCGGCGGCAGCACCAGCCAAAAGCCGAAAAGGAAAACGCGGCCCCCGTCACCGGAGGCCGCGTTTTTCATTTCCGTCCGGCTCAGCAAAACCGCTCAGTCGTCGCGATATACTTTCTCGCGCCGTTCGTGGCGTTCCTGCGCCTCGATGGATAGCGTGGCGATCGGGCGTGCATCGAGCCGCTTCAGGCTGATCGGCTCGCCCGTCTCTTCGCAATAGCCGTAAGTCCCCTCGTCGAGACGGCGCAGCGCCGCGTCGATCTTGGAGATGAGCTTGCGCTGACGGTCCCGGGTCCGCAGTTCAAGCGAACGCTCGGTCTCGGAAGAGGCCCGATCCGCGAGATCCGGGTGCTGCACCGAGTCATCCTGAAGATGCTGCAGCGTTTCACGGTTCTCGATGAGGATGTCCTCTTTCCATTTCTCGAGCTTGCGGCGGAAATACTCTTTCTGCCGCTTGTTCATGAACGGTTCGTCTTCTGACGGCATATAGCCTTTGGGCAAACGCACGGCCATTTAGGCAATCTCTCTGTGACACCGATGGTCCGTTTCCGGCATTTTTCTCCTCGGCCCCGCATGGTCGCGAACAAATGTCGGCAACGAAAGACCATCGGCAGTTCTATGAAATCAGTGGAGTTTTGAATTTGACATTTCAATGCGGGCTTTGCCGCTGACGAAACTCAAATGCCAAACTCGCTCCACTGGGCCCCGCCGAAGCGCGCGGAGTATAGGGAGGGCATTGACGATTCTCAACAGGCGAACCAGTGCCAGGCAGGTGAAATATCTGTGAAATCCGGCGAGGTAAAATCCGCCGCTCCGCCTGCGAAAACCGCGCCGAAGGGCCCGCTAGCCGTTGGTATAGGTGCCGAACTTCGCGAGCTCAACCTTCGCACGAAGCTCGATCTCGGCCAGAACCTGGCCGAGCCGCGGATCGTTGAAGCTGCTGCCCTGCCGCTCGACCACTGCAAGAAGGCGGGAAAGCTTGGATTTCGGCAGTTGTCCCATGAGAAGCGAGAGCTTGATGTCGTCCAGTATGTCGAGCATCTCCTCCCCCCGCCGGATCGCCTTGCGGCGCGGCGAGTGGAGCGCATCGTCGCTCACGGGTGTTTCCTGAAGGGCTAGTAGCGCGTCGACGGCGCCAAGAGAGGCCAGGCCCGAAAGCCCCGCCGTACCTCGCGCCCCGGATGCACTGCTGGGCGCAAAACCGCTGCCGCCGGAACTTGCCCTGGTGGCGCGCGCCGTTCCCGACTGGGAAGCCGATCTCGTCTGGCCGATCTTCATCTGGGTCGCCCCCGATCCCGATCCTGATGGTCTCTGGCGGGATATCCGCCTTCTTTCTCCAAAATGGACCGGAGGTCTTAAATCCGCGTTAAGCCTAATCACACGGGACACACACCAGCCCGGCAGGATTTGCCGGAAGGCGGCAGGAGCTTCCGCAAAGGCCCCTCCCGGCAGCCTCCGCCGGCCCGCCGCCTGAAAACAAAACCCAACGAAAACAATGACTTGAAAGAAACCCGCTCTCGCCAGCCTGATGGCATGGCTTTCGCTAGATAGCTGCCGTATCGCAAGCGATTGAACGGTCGATTCATGTTCCGGCTTACCGCCTTTCCTCTTCGCACTCTCCTCGCGCTCCTGCTCGGTGCTTGCCTCATGGCGCTTTCCGCGCCCGCTGCAAATGCCAGCTCGCGCATCAAGGATATCGTCGATGTCGAAGGCATCCGCGACAACATGCTGGTCGGCTACGGCCTCGTGGTCGGCCTCAACGGCACGGGCGACACGCTTCGCAACGCCCCCTTCACCCAGCAGAGCCTGACCGGCATGCTGGAACGCCTCGGCGTCAACACGCGCGGCACCAACATGAAGACGGCCAACGTCGCCGCCGTCATGGTTTCCGCCAATCTTCCCGCCTTTTCCACCCAGGGCAGCCGCATCGACGTAACGGTGAGCGCGCTGGGCGACGCGACCAACCTCCAGGGCGGCGTCCTCCTCGTCACCCCGCTCATGGGCGCGGATGGTCAGGTCTATGCCGTGGCGCAGGGCTCGCTCGCCACCGGCGGCTTCTCCGCCAAGGGCGAGGCCGCCTCCGTCGTGCGCGGCGTGCCCACGAATGGCCGCATCGCGAACGGCGCCATCGTCGAGCGCGAGATCGACTTTGCCCTCGGCGATCTTCGCACTCTCCGCCTTTCGCTCCGCAACCCGGACCTCACGACCGCCCAGCGCATCGCCACCGCCATCAACACCTATCTGGGTGCGCCGACAGCCCGCGCGGACAATTCCAGCATTGTCGAGATCGGCGTGCCCTCGTCCTATCGCGGCGGCGTCGTGGCGCTCCTCACCGACATCGAACAGCTCCGTGTGCAGCCCGATCTCATCGCCCGCGTCGTCATCGACGAGGCCTCGGGTGTCATCGTGATGGGCCAGGATGTACGCGTCAGCAAGGTCGCCATCGCGCAGGGCAATCTCACCATCTCCGTCAGCGAAACGCCGCAGGTCAGCCAGCCCTCACCCTTCTCCACCCAGGGCGACACGGTTGTCGTGCCGCGCACCGACGTGAACGTGGACGAGGAAGAAGGCAAACAGCTCGGCATCATCGACGGCAGTATCTCCCTGAAGGAACTCGTCGACGGCCTGAACACGCTGGGCGTCAGCCCCCGCGACATGATCACCATTCTTCAGGCGATCAAGTCCTCCGGCGCCCTCCAGGCAGATATCGAGGTGATGTGATGGACGCTCTCGCCGCCCTCCCCGCCTATATGCACCTCTCCCCGGCTCAGGCCGAAGCCCGCGCCACCGCGAAGGCGGCCGCCGCCGAGGGTGAGCGCGACCCGCGCGCCTGGGAAGCGGCGCAGCAGTTCGAAGCGCAGTTCGTCTCGACGCTCCTCCAGTCCATGTTCAAGGGTCTCGACAATGAGGACAATCCCTTTGGCGGCGGACAGGGCGAGAGCATGTTCCGCTCGCTTCTCGTCGATCAGTACGGCCAGCAGATGGCGAAGTCGGGCGGCGTCGGCCTTGCCGATGACGTCTATCGTGAAATGCTGAAAATGCAGGAGGTATCGCAGTGAGCACGCATCAGGCAGAAACCCGCCGCAGTCCCGCCGAAACCCTGGCCCCCGTCGCCCTCGTGGACCGGCTTCTCGCGCTCACTTCGGATCTGACCTCGGTCATCCGCAAGGAAACCGGACTTCTGCACGACCGGGCCCAGACGGAAATCGCCGCTCTCCAGCCGGAGAAAACCCGCCTCGCCAATGACTACGCAATGGATGTGCTGGCCGTGCGCGGCCACAGGAATCTTCTCGACCGCGCGCCCTCGGAGCGCGTCGCGCGCCTGAAATCGGCCATGTCCGAACTCGACAAGGCGCTTGCCCTCAACGGCGAAGCCCTCACCGCGGCGAAATCCGTCTCCGAAGGGCTCATCCGCATGGTCGCAAACGCCATGAGCGAGCGCACCGCGCCCTCGCTCGGCTATGGCCCCAATGCCGCAGCATCCGCCCGCCGTCCCGGATCTTCGGCAGGCACCGGCTCCCTCACCCTCGACTCCCGCGCCTGATTGCCCGCACGTTAACCGTGCGGTAACCAAGAAAGGCCGATTGATACGAACAACAGTTCGGGAACGGACCAATCCGGTCCGCGGGGGTAAATCGGATATGTCTGGCTTGAGCAAACGGCGCATTGCCGAAGACAGCGAAATCGAAAAGAAATTCGCGCAAGGCCAGCGGCTCCAGTCGCGCGACCGCTTTGCCGATGCCGAAGCACGCTACCGCAAGGTGCTCGCCGCCAATCCGGTCCACATCGGTGCTCTCACCGGCATCTGCCAGTGCCTGATCGCGCAGGAGCGCGCACCGGAAGCCCTCGAACTGCTTGATTGTGCGGCTGAAAACATCTCCGCCGATCCCGCATCCCTCTTCGATCTCGGCACGGCCTGTGCTCTGGTCGGCTATCGCCATCAGGCCCGTACGGTCTACAGGCGCGCCCTGGAACTCAATCCCGACCACACCTCCGTCCTCATCAATCTTGCGAATGTCGAAAACGATCTCGGCGAGACGCAGGAAGCCGTCGATCTGCTTTCGCGCGCCATTGAGGTCAATCCGAACGCTGCGCGCGCCTACAGCAATCTCGGCAAAATCCTGACAGGCACCAGCCTCGTCGAGGAAGCGCTCTCCTGCTACCTGCGCGCCATCGAGATCGACCCGCGCATATCGCAGAGCTGGACGAACCTTGCCGCGCTTTATGAAATCATGGGCCGCTTCGAGGATGCGCTGGAAGCTCTGCGCCGGAGCCTGACCCTCGATCCCGAATGCGATGCCGCGCGCTGGAATCTCGCCCGCACCCTGCTGACGCTCGGTCAGGTGGAAGCGGGCTGGGACATGTATGGCTTCGGCTTTGCCTGCCGCGAACGCAAGCCCTACCGCCCCTTCCCCGGCCTCATCTGGGAGGGCGAAGACCTCAAGGACAAGACCATCATGGTCTGGCGCGAACAGGGGCTGGGCGACGATCTCATCTTCTCGACCTGCTATGCGGACCTGATCGCGCGCGCAGGCCACGTCATCATAGAGACGGATGCCCGCCTCGTCTCGCTCTACCAGCGTACTTGGCCTGAAGCCACGGTGCGGGCCGAAACCCTCGCCTCGACCGGCCTCGGCAATTATGGCGAAGTCGATTTCGACCTCACCGCGCCCGCAGGCCTCGTCGCTGCGCAGCTCCGCCGCAGCCTCGACACCTTCCCCGATCATATTGCGGGTCTTCAGCCGGACCCCGAGCGCCTTGCCGCCTGCCGCGACTGGCTCGCCACCCTTGGCCCCGGCCCGAAGATCGGCATCGCCTGGACCTCCGCCAAGGTCAACGACCTTCGCGCGCCGAACTACACCGCACTGGCCGACTGGATACCGCTCTTCAAGGCGCAGAACGTCTCGGTCGTCAATCTTCAGTACACAAATGTGGATGAGGAGGCCGAAGCGCTTGCCCGCGAGCATGGCCTGACCCTTCACCGCATGCCGGACCTCGACCTGTTCGGCGACCTCGAAGGCGTCGCCGCACTGACCGCCTGCATGGATGCCGTCGTTGGCCCCTCGAGCTTTCCGCTCATGCTGGGTTCGGCGCTTGGCCGCCCCTGTTTCCACTACGGCCAGCCGCGCATCTGGACAAAGCTCGGCACCGGCGGACTGCCCTGGTTCCCCACCATGCGTTGCTACACGATCGACCGCTCGACCGACCGCGCCGCCCTTGCCACGCGCGTCACCGGCGATGTCACGAAGTTTCTCGCCGGCTAGGCCACCCGGCATCTACTCGGGCCCAAAGGGTAAAACCTGCCTTTCTTGCCCGGCAAAACTTTCCCTTGCTATGGAACTTCCTGCCAGCTCGCACCGGCACAAACAACCTAAGTCATTGAATTCAATACATTTTAAAACTGGCCCGGCATTTGCGAATACAGGGCCAGAAGCAATCGACGGATGCAGAGGAAGGCGAAGCCGCTCATGCACCCGGTTCGGCGGCGGAAGGGATGTCGGGTAGCCGGAGAAGGTTCCAGACAACCAAATCGCGAAACAGCCTTGGGTTGTTTACGTCGAATTAATGATTAACGCCGAGTGTAGTGCCCGTGCCGTCACGAGACGGTCGGGCCAAACCCTGGAGGGTAGAGACAATGGCTGATGTAGTCCTTTCCGGTGCAATCCGGTCGAACCTGCTCAGCATGCAGAACACAACGAAGCTCCTGGACGAAACGCAGCTGCGTCTCGCAACGGGCTTGAAGGTTCGCAGCGCGATCGACAGCCCCACCGCCTACTTCACGGCGCAGGGCCTCAATAACCGCGCTTCCGACCTGAACGGCCTGCTCGACTCGATGGGCCAGGGTGTGAAGACGCTTGAAGCCGCCGATCAGGGCATCAAGTCGATCCTCAAGCTCGTGGACAGCATGAAGGCAGTCGCGAACCAGGCGCTCGAAACCAAGATCAACCCCACCACCATCACGGGCAACCGCGCTGGTGATCCGTTGACCGGCGGTGTCACTCTCGCAGGCCTCGGCGCTCTCGCCACCGGCAATACGCTCACCATCACGGTTGGCGAAGTGACAGCCGAAGTCGATATCGGCGCCGCATCGGGTGAGGTCGCAACGGTTCAGGATATGATCGACTGGGTTGCTGCCACCTTCAATGGTGACGAACCGGTTGAAGCGATCATCGACGACGAAGGTCAGCTCGACTTCTCCGCCGCCAATGGTCGCGCGCTCTCCATCGAAGCCGACAATGCCGGTACGCCGGTCAGCCTTGCGGGCCTCCTTGGCAGCCACACCTCCGCGACCAACGGTGTGAACCGCGACAAGTTCGAGAGCGATTTCAATAATCTGCGCGAACAGATCGAACAGCTCGCCAGCGACGCCAGCTACAAGGGCGTGAACCTTCTGAAGGGCGATCTGCTCAGTGTCTTCTTCAACAATGAGCAGACCTCGAAACTCGACATCGAAGGCGTGGACCTCACGCCGGATGGCCTGCTCAACATCGGTGCGGTCGCCAACGAGTCCGGCGACCACGGCTTTGCCGCCGATTCCGATATCCAGATCTTCGTGGACACGCTCAACGCCGCCACCGGCGTGTTGCGCCAGCAGTCCTCGACCTTCGGCGCAAACCTGGGCGTGGTGCAGATCCGTCAGGACTTCACCTCCTCGCTCATCAACACGCTGGAGTCCGGTGCATCCGAACTGACGGTCGCCGATACGAACGAAGAAGGTGCAAAAATGCTCGCCCTGCAGACCCGCCAGCAGCTCGGCACCACTGCCCTGTCGCTCGCGAACCAGGCGGAACAGGGTGTGCTTCGTCTCTTCGGTTAACTCTGAATTCTCAAGCATTTCAAAGGGCGGGCCTTCGGGTCCGCCCTTTTTGCTTAACGGGGCACACGGACTTTTTTTCAAGAAAGTTCCGAAAAAATCGGCGGTTTTTACCACCTCTTAACGAGAGCGCCCTCATGCTCTCGTCATGGCTCAGGAAGAGCCGTGGCTATCGTTCCTAGGAAAGGACACTACAATGGGTGATATCGTCATCAACAGCGCCGTGCGTTCCAACCTGCAGACCCTGCAGGGCACCGCGAAGCTCATGGCTCAGACGCAGGGCCGTCTCGCGTCGGGCCTGAAAGTCTCCTCCGCCCTCGACAATCCGCAGTCCTACTTCACCGCCGCCGGCCTGAACTCCCGTGCGTCGGACCTGAGCGCCATTCAGGACTCGCTCAGCCTCGGCGTTAAGACGCTGAATGCGGCTGACGAAGGCATCAAGGCCATCCAGAAGCTCGTCGACCAGGCCAAGTCGGTCGCCAACCAGGCGCTCCAGGCGAAAGCCACCGCGACCACGCTCGACGCGACGGCTGAAGCAGCCGCGATCGCCGGTTCCGCCGGTGCCCGTACGGTCAGCTTCCAGATCGGCACCGCGACGGCCGTCGATGTTGTTTTCGACACGGCGACCTACGCCACGGCGGCTTCTTCGGCTGCTGCCATCGAAAGCGCGCTTGCTGACTACACGTCTGCGGGCGGCACGCTTGCCGGTCTTTCCGTCACGGTCGACGGCGGCGACATCTCGTTCGAGGTCGAGTCGGGTGAAGATCTCACGATCTCCGGTACGGCTGCTGCCACGGGCGCCGCGGGCTTCGGCATCGACGACGACTCCGACAACGGCGAAACGCTGACGGAAGCGCGTTCGACCTACGCGACCGACTACAACGGCCTGCGCACGCAGATCGACCAGCTCGCGACCGATGCCAGCTTCAACGGCATCAACCTGCTGAACGGCGACAGCCTGACGGTGAAGTTCAACGAGACCGGTTCGTCCAAGCTCGACATCACGGGCGTGACCTACAACGCTGAAGGTCTCGGCATCAACTCCACGGACTTCTCCGACATCGACGCGGACCTTGCCCTGCTCGACACCGCGACGTCGACGCTCCGCAAGCAGTCCTCGACCTTCGGCGCGAACCTCTCGGTCGTGCAGAACCGTCAGGATTTCACTGAAAACCTGATCAACGTTCTCGAAGGCGGTGCGGGCGACCTGACGCTGGCCGACACGAACGAGGAAGCGGCCAACCTGCTCGCTCTGCAGACCCGCCAGTCGCTCGCTCAGAGCTCGCTGTCTCTCGCCAACCAGGCGGAACAGAGCGTCCTCAACCTCATCCGCTAATGAGGTTCCGCCTCCGGGCGGACAGGACGAAGAAAACAGGCGGCGGGAACTTCGGCTCCCGCCGTTTCTTTATTCGCAAACCCCGCGGCGGCTCCCCCAAGGGGCCAAATCGCGCTAGACTGCCGCACCTTCCGCAGAGAATCGCCGTCAGGACGAACAAGCATGGCCCTCAAAGTCGAACTCAAGCCCGGCGAACGCTTCATTCTGGGCGACAGCGTCATCACCAATGACGATCAGCGCACGCGCCTCTTCATTGAAGGGGATTCGCCGATCCTTCGCGAAAAGGACATTCTGCGGACCGCCGATGCCGATACGCCCTGCAAGCGCGTCTATCTCATCGTGCAAATGATGTATCTCGCCGCCGACCCCCGTCCCCATCACGATCTCTACTTCCAGATCGTTAAGGATGTCATGCAGGCGGCGCCCTCCACCGCGCCCTATATCGATGCCATCAACAGTAAAATCTTAACTGGCGAAATATATAAAGCTCTCAAGGAAACTCGAAAATTGATCGAGTACGAACGAGGGCTGTTGGAGAATGTCAAAACCACATGACGCCTATGCCAGCGCATCGCGCATGGCGCCGAAGGATCCGCGCGAGTTCGAAGCGACAATCCTGACGCGGGCGGCAGGCCAGCTGCAGCGCATCCGCGACAACTGGGAAGCGGAAACGGCCTCCGCGCTTTATGACGCTCTTACCTACAACCGTCGCATCTGGACGGTCTTCGCCGCCTCCGCCGCGGAAAAGGAACATCCCCTCCCCCGCGAGATCAAACAGAACATCGCCAACCTCGCCGTCTTCATCTTCAAGCGGACGAGCGAGATCGAGGCGACCCGCGAGCCGGAGCCGAAACTCCTCGACACGCTCATCATGATCAATCGCGAGATCGCCGCCGGCCTCTACACGCGCGCCTGATCAGCGCGGCGGCATACGGATGGCCCCGTCGAGGCGCACCGTCTCCCCGTTGAAATAGCCGTTCCTGAGCATCGTCGTTGCAAGGTCCGCATATTCAGACGGATCGCCGAGCCGCGGCGGGAAAGGCACCGATGCCGCGAGATTGTCGAAGATCTGCGGCGCGCGGTCCTTCACGCCAAGCATGGGCGGTGTCGCCATGATCCCCGGCAGGATCGTGTTGATGCGGATGCCTTCGCGGGCGAGATCGCGCGCGATGGTGAGCGTCATGCCCTTGATCGCCGCTTTCGCCGCCGAATAGGCGACCTGGCCGACCTGCCCGTCTTCCGCCGCGACCGAACCTGTATTCACGATGGCGCCGCGCTCGCCGCCCTCCAGCGGATCGAGCGTCGCCATGCCCGCCGCGCTCTTCACGATGCAGCGAAACGTGCCCACCGTATTGAGCCCCAGCACATATTCGAAATCCGAAATCTTGAACGGCACGATCTCGCCCGTCTTCTTGTCGCGCGCGATCGTCTTGCCGCCGCGTCCCCCGCCCGCGCAATTCACAAGGCAGCGCTCCTGCCCGTTCTCCGCGCGCGCCTTGGCAAAGCCCGCATCGACGGAGGCCTCGTCCATCACATTCACCTCGCAATAAAGCGCGCCGAGCTCCTTCGCCACGCGCTCGCCATTCTCCTTGTTGAGGTCGAAGATCGCGACCTTCACGCCGAGCCCGCGCAGCATTGTCACCGTCGCCTTGCCGAGGCCCGATGCACCGCCGGTCACCACTGCCGATATGGAGCTGTCGAGTTTCATGAATGTGTCCCTCCCTGTTTTTATTGGCCGATAGCCTTTTTCCGGGCGCAGCATGGCCTGATTTTTCTGGCCCGCCAATCATGTCTCCCGCATGAGGGATTTGACGTCGGGGAGAGCTTGCGCGGCCCTCTCCCGCCCACTAGCTTTCCCGCATCGGCAGCGCCCGTTACTGTCATGGGGGAACGAAACATGTTGCAGCAGTTCGGCGATGAAATATGGATCGCTGACGGGCCCGGCATCGAAGCGATCATGGGTTTCCGTTATCCCCTGCGCATGGCCGTCATGCGCCTGGCCGATGGCAGCCTCTTTGTCTGGTCGCCGATCGAACTGACGGGCGCCTTGCATGCGCAGCTGGATGCGCTCGGTCCCGTTCGCCACATCGTCGCGCCGAACACGCTGCATCACCTCTACATTCCCGAATGGAAAAGCGCCTGGCCCGAGGCAAGACTTCACGCCGCACCCGGTCTCTCCGAAAAGCGCAAGGACATCGCCTTCGATGAAATCCTCGGCGATACACCTTCCACCGGCTGGGCGGGCGAAATCGATCAGGTTGTGATGAAAAATGCCATCGCGGATGAAGTCGTCTTCTTCCATGTGAAGAGCGGCACCGTTCTCTTCACCGATCTCATCCAGCATTTCGCCAAAGGCTGGTTCAAGGGCTGGCGCGCCCTCGTCGCGAAACTCGATCTGATGACGGGGCCGGAGCCCGCCGTCCCGCGCAAGTTCCGCCTCGCCTTCAGGGATCGCCTGGCCGCCCGTGCCGCACTTGCGCGTATCCTCGCATGGCCTGCGCAAAATGTGGTGATGGCGCATGGCACGCCCGTCACGGGGGAAGGCCGCGCCTTCCTCGGCCGGGCGTTTCGCTGGCTGAAGCCGTCCTAGATGAAGTTCACCAGCGAGAGCTGCGAAAGCATCGCCGTCACCTGGTAGCTCGCCTGCAACTGCGTCTCCAGCGTGGTCAGCTTCACGCCGACCTCGTAAGGGTCCGCGTTCTGGATATCGCCCAGAATCTCGTTCGCCGTCGCCATCGTGGCGTCGTGCCGGTTCTGCGTATTCTCCAGCGTCGCCGAGGCGAGGCCGAGATTGGTGACGATGCTTTCGACGGACTGCGTACCCTCGAAGTTCAGCACCTGCCCCGCCCGCGCCGTCAGCTCGCGATAGCTGTCACGCTGCTCGGCATCCTCCGCATCGTTATACTCCACCGCCGAGAGAAGCGCCGACATCTTCAGCGTATCGCGTATCGAATCCTGGTCCGCCCGCGCGCCATAGCTGAGTTGACGCCCGTCATCGATCTGCGCTGTGAAATCCTTGCCGGCATTCGGGCCGAGATCGCCGCTGTACCAGAACACGGTATCGTCCGCCGTCGCGTCCCGCAGGCCCGTCGCGCTGTCGAAGGGCGGCCCGTCCACGCGCTGCGGCACACCGCCCGCCTCATAATCGAAGAAGTTGTTAGCCGCTTCCACCGCGGAGGCCGCCTTCAGCGAAACATTCGCCTCGCGCTTGAGCGAGGTGTCGAGCGCCGCCTGGAAATTCGCGCTCGTTGTCGCGGCATCCCCGCCAATCGTGAACTCGCCTTCTTCCGGCGGGCTGTTCGTTGTCGCTGTCAGCGTCACCGTGGTCGAGGTGCCATCCGGCAGATCGAGCTCGAACGAGATCTTGCCGCCCGCTGCGGGCACATCCGTGAACTCGACATCGACGCCCGCGGGAGAGCCCGCCGGTCCCGTCACATTCGCATTGGTGAGCGTGGATTGCACATCCGCGATCTTGAAGCCGAAGACGCTCGGGTCCGCATCTTCCGCCAGCGTCACGGTCGTGCCTGCCGTGCCGAGCGTCAGCCGCCCGAGCCCGTCCGCCCCCAGATCGGCCTGCGCCCGTTCGTCGATGAACTGCTTGAGGCCCGCCTCGTCGCCGCTGCCATTCTGGATTTCGTCGGGCAGCGCCACCGGCCTTGTCTGCGTTTCCGTGCCGCCAAAGAGGTAGCGGTCTTCCACCTGCAGGTTCAGCAGGTTCACCATTTCGTCGAAGCTCATCGCCGCCTGCACCTGCGCGCCCGTCTGCGAGCCGTTCACCAGGTCGAAGCCGGAGGTCACCATGGAGGTCTTGGTCTCGCTCACGATATCGTTCACACGGCTGAGCGACGTCGACATCACCTCGATGCGCATCTGCGACTTTGCGATCGTGTTCGTATAGGTCGAAAGCTGGCCCAGCTGATGCGTCAGCGAGAGAACCGTGTTGCGGTTCGTGCCGAGCTTCGCATAGGAGTCCGTCTTCAGGCCCGTCGAGAGCTGCCGCTGCAGGTCATCGAACTGGGCGCGCATGTCGTTGATCGAGTTGCGCAGCGCAAGAGACTGGGAAAGCGTGGAAATCTGCATGATTTTTACCTGCCGATGCTCATGAGCACGGTGAAGAGTTCCTGAATGGTCGTCATGACCCGCGCATTCGCCGAATAGGCATTCTGCAACAGCAGCAGGTTCGACATTTCGTCATCGATATTGACGCCCGTCTCCGCGTCGAAACGGTCCTGCAACGAGGAGGTCACCACCTGCTGCGCTTCCGCGTCGCGTGCCGCATTCGCCGACTGGCTTGACTGGAACGAAACGATGCGGCGCGCGAATTCGTCGATGGAGCCGTTGAAGGGCGTCGAGCTGCCGCCAATGCCCGTCTCGGGAGCATAGGTCCGCGTATTCGTGGTCAGACGCGCCAGAAGATCGAGCGGCCGCGTCGTGTCGCCCATCGGCACATCCGTATCGTAGGCGACGAGCTTGGTATCGTCCGCGATCAGCTCCGCATTGACCTTGATGCGCGAGGCAAAGCCCGTCTTCTGCCCGGCGCCGTCGAGGCTGTTGGAAAAAACCGTGCCGTTCGAGCCGTCGGTGAAAAGCGGCAGGCCGGTGCCCCCGCCGCTCAGTGCCGAAGGCGTCACCGTCGCGCTCACCGCGTTGATGTCGCTGTTGCCCGCGGCGCCATCGTCAAGGAAACGGATCGTGCTGCCGGACGTGTTCGACACCGCGACGTCGCCCGGCAGCGCCGCCTGCAGGTCTGCAATGATGCCGGCCATGGGCTGATTGAAGTTGATGCCGACCACAGTGTCGCCGGTCGCCGCCGTCGCCGTGTCGGAGAGCGGCAGCACCGAAGGATCGTCCACCCGGACGATGGTGACATTCTGCTGAACCCCGCCCACCGTATAGGAAAGGCTGATCGTGTTGCCCGGCACCATTTCGGCGGTATCGATGTCATAGCCGGTCGCGGCGCCAACGGTGGCATCCGTGCTCTCAACCGTTTCTTCCGACAGGGCGAGCGCAAGCTGCGCCGCCAGTTCGTCGAGCTGCGCCTGCGCTTCAGGCAGGATTTCGTCGCGCATCTCGATATAGCCGGCCAGTGTGCCCGAGCGGATCGCGCCCGCGGCAATCAGGTCGATCGAGGTCGAACCCGACACGAGCCGGATCGTGCCGGCACCGCCATTCTCATAGGTCGAGGTCGGGTCCATCTGCGTGTGTTCGTCGAAGGTCAGTTCGACCGGCGTGCGGTCGAGCAGCAATTGCCCGCCCGACGTGAACACCGTCACCGTCCCGTCGTCGCGGTTCACGACCTTCACGTCCATGAGCGTCGACAATTCGTCGATGGCCATATCGCGCTGGTCCTGCAGGTCGCCAATGGAAAGGTTGCCCGCCTGCCGCGATGCGATCTGGTTGTTGACGTTCGCGATGGTCTTGAGCAGCGCATTCGCCTGCTCGACGCCCGCGGCAATGTTCCGCTCCGCTTCGAGCCGCATCTCCTGGATCGTATCGGAAGTGGTGTTGAGCTGCGTGGCGAGATTGTCCGCTTCGTTCAGGAAGGAGGCGCGCGAAGACTCCGATTCCGGGTTGTCGATCAATTCCTGCAGCATGGAGGAAAGCGACCCGATTGCGCCGGCGATGGAGCTGTTTGAATCCGGTGTGCCGAACCCGGCATCGATCCGGCCCAACATGCTCGACTTCACATTCAGAAAGGCCGAGCTTGCCGAAGACGTGCGAAGCTGCTGCTGCAGAAAGGCATCCACCTGCCGCTGCGCCGCCTCGCGGCGCACGCCGATGCCTTCGCCGCCCGCCAGCATATTCGTCTGCTGCTGTACTTTGCGCGTGTAACCCGGCGTACCGACATTGGCGATATTTCGCGACGTAACGTCCAGCCCGGCCTGGGCGACGTTCAATCCGCTCATTGCGGCGCCGAGTGCGGAGGAAAGGCTCATGTGAAAACCCGGTGACTGACTTGCCTGTTGCGGAGCCGCGGCGGGTAAACCCCGCCGCGGTTTGCACTATTAGCGCTTCATGTTCAGCGTTTCGGACATCAGTTCGTCGGCTGTCGTCACGATGCGTGTACCTGCCGTATAGGCCTGCTGCGTCACGATCAGTTTCGAGAACTCGTCCGCGATATCGACATTGGAGGCTTCCCGCGCCGAACCGATCACGCTGTCGCCCCCCGTCAGCATCGGCTCGCCGGATTCCTGCGTTGCCGCGAATGCCGTACCGTCGAGCTTCTGCAGCTTGTCCGCCGCATTGAACTTCGCCAGCGAGACTTCCGCGAGGTCGACCGTCTTGCCGTTCGAATAGGTACCGGTGATGCGTCCGTTCTCCGAAACCGCGATGCTCACAAGCTCGCCCGAGGGATAACCGTTCTGGTCGAGCGCCGTCGTTTTCACGGTGCCGTTGTCGTCCTCGAACTGCGTGATGTTGGAGGCGCCATGATCGAGAATGACATTGCCGAGAGCGATGCCGTTCACGTTCATGCCGGTGATGGTGGTCGAGTCCACGGCGGGCGAAAGCCGGCCCTGTCCGTCAAAGGCATAGTCCTGACCGACATTGACCCATTTCGCATCGGGGCCCGTCGCGCTGTCATCTGTCTTGTAGAACAGGTTCCAGGTGTCGCCGCCGCCATCGGCATTGTCCACCTTCGCCCAGCGGAACTGGACATTGGCGGGAGCGCCAAGCTCGTCATAGCCCGTCACCGCGCCGCCGGAGAGCGAATTGTCGAGGAAGATGTCCTCGTTATCCGCCGAGATCGTGCTCAGGTCGGCAAGCACCGGCGTGAAGCGGCCCGTCGTCAGGAGTTCGCTGTCCGCGATCTGCGGATCGGCGTTCACCGTCTGCGGCCAGAGCGGCAGGTTCGCCTTGTAGGTAATGGTCGAGGTCGTACGCGCCGCCAGGAAATCGCGGTCGATCTGGATGCGGCTCGGCGTATCGCCCACGGGGTTGCCCGTCGTCGGGTCGATTTCGAGCCCCTGCAGCGTGTAGCCCGCGCCATTCACGAGGTAGCCATACTTGTCCATCGAGAAGTCGCCGCGCCGCGTGTAGTAGTTCACGCCGTCGAAGACCGGGTTGCCGTCCACCGTCGCCACCTGCGACGACACGATGAAGAAGCCTTCACCGTTGATCGCCATATGTGTCGGCGTTTCGGAAGCATCGATGGAGCCCTGCACCGTATTGGTGAAGGCCGGCGCCGCCAGCACCGCGCCCGGCAGGTGATTCCGGCTGGTCGAGGCGGTCACGATGTCCTGAAAGCTCGTATCCGTGCGCTTGAAACCGACGGTCTGCGAGTTGGCGATATTGTCCGAGATGTGACCCAGCGCGCTCGACTGGGCACGAATGCCGGTAATCGCCGTGGTCATCGATCCAAAAAAGCTCATGGGCTCTCTCCATGGGGTCCGTCCGGCCGTGGTCGGCGGGACTTTGTCTGGTCCATTGGGAGCAAGCCTGATGCCAGCAATTTATCCTATGTTTTTCAATAACTTAACCTAATCACCCCCTGCCGTCCCCGGCATCCCCTGCCCCTTCCCCGGCAGAAATTGCCGCAAGGGCGGCCAATATGATCCTTAAGAGCCCGTTTAAATCGCACGGGGGCCCTGCCCGCAGGCGAACAGGCCTTTCCCTTGAACGGGGCGGGGCCAGCCTTTAGGTTCCTTCGCGTTCAGCAATTCGGTAACGGTCGCGAGCGCGTCGCTGGTGGCCGATTCCGGCATTTGCGTCCCGTTGCAACAAACTCTTGCGCAAATGCCGGAATCAAAGGACCACCAGCAAACCATATGAATCTAGTGAAGCGTTGAATTTGACATTTGATACGGCGCTCGCTGCAAACTGAGATCAAATGTCAAATTCGCTTCACTAGGGAAAGCCAGATCCATGAAGTTTGAGGGAACGAAAGATTACGTCGCCACCGAAGACCTGCGCGTCGCCGTGAATGCGGCGATCACGCTGCAGCGTCCCCTTCTCGTGAAGGGCGAGCCGGGCACCGGCAAGACGGTGCTGGCCGAGGAAGTCGCCAAGGCGATCGATGCAGAGCTCATCACCTGGAACATCAAGTCGACCACGAAGGCGCATCAGGGCCTTTATGAATACGACGCCGTGTCCCGCCTGCGCGACAGCCAGCTCGGCGACGAGCGCGTGAAGGACATCGGCAACTACATCTCCAAGGGCAAGCTCTGGGAAGCCTTCGAGCGTCCCAAGCGTCCGATCCTGCTCATCGACGAGATCGACAAGGCCGATATCGAGTTCCCGAACGACCTTCTGCAGGAACTCGACCGGATGGAGTTCTACGTCTACGAGACGAACGAGACCATCAAGGCCGAGCAGCGTCCCATCGTCATCATCACGTCGAACAACGAGAAGGAACTGCCGGACGCTTTTCTGCGCCGCTGTTTCTTCCACTACATCAAGTTCCCTGAAGAAGACACGATGCGCGCCATCATCGACGTCCACTTCCCGGGCCTGAAAGGCAAGCTCGTGCAGGAAGCGCTCTCGATCTTCTACGAGATCCGCGACGTGCCCGGCCTGAAGAAGAAGCCCTCCACCTCGGAACTTCTCGACTGGCTGAAGCTCCTTCTTTCGGAAGATATCTCCGCCGAGACGCTTCGCGAGAAGGATCCGACAAAACTCATCCCGCCGCTCCACGGCGCGCTCCTGAAGAACGAGCAGGACGTTCACCTCTTCGAACGCCTCGCCTTCCTCGCTCGCCGCGAGCGGAACTAGTTTCTATCTCTCCACCCTCCCCTCGGGGAGGGTCAAACGGCTGCAAGCCGTTTGGGGCGGGGGAGTGCCACAAACATCGAAGCCCGCGCCTCACCCGCGCGGGCTTTTTGTTGTCCGCCCCTTGGTGAAATTGACGCTTCACCCGCCCCCCGATTTGCGGCAACCTCTGTTCGGCTATTTCAATTGGGGGACTAAGCATGAGATCGATTGGTGTGGCGATGCTCATCGGCGTCGCGGCAATTCTCGCTGGCTGCGCGGACAGCGTATCCAAACCCGTCCCTGTGATGGCGCTTGCGCCGGAGCAGCAGTCGGCGCTCAGGATCGCGGAGGTGAAAGCCGAAGCGGCACCGGGTGTGGACATATCGCAATACGACCTGGACCGGATCGCACAAAAGCTGAAGAGCGAGCTGGAGTTGCGGGCCGCAGAAATGATGGCGGGGGACGAAGACCTCTCCTCCACGACCATGAAAGTCGTCTTCACGGAATACGATGCCGGCAACGCCTTCGCACGCGCCATGCTCGCGGGGCTCGGTCAGATCGAAATCGATGCCGACGTTTTCCTCATCGACAAGGATGGAAAGACGGTCGCGCAATATGAAGTGTCGAAGGATTTCGCCTTTGGTGGAATCTACGGCGCATCGACAAACATCCAGGACGTCGAAGTCGGCTTCATCAAGTCCGTTGTCGAAATCGTCAAGGAACGGAAGACCTGATATCCCCGTTCAAGTTTTATAAGGGAGCCCGCGCCTCACCCGCGCGGGCTTTTTCATGCCTCCGCAATCCCACAAAAAATCTTCCCACCCTCGCCTTTTTTCTTCACCTCCCCCTTGCGGGGGTGTGGAACATCCCGCGAAACGCGGGCGAAAAGGTCCTGTGGACCTTTTCGAGTTCCGAACGCCGAAGCGAAGCGCAGGCTGCGGATTGCGTTTCGCAATCCGGGTGGGGGTAATCCCCGCCAGGGACAACCTCATTCATTCCGTACACAGATTATACAAAACCGCTTTATGACGTTATGATGACGTTCGTGTGACAGTGGGAGTGCACTTATCCCGCAGACGCCGATTTCCTGAACCGGATCAATGGCTTGGCCGGAGCGAAGAAATCCCCTCCCCCCATCGTCACGATGCTCGTCTCCCCCGCCCCTGCGGCAACCCGCTAAGTCCCGGCATCTACAGGAAAATTCTGGATATCCCCGGTCCAGAAATGAACATCTCCACCCCTTCAAACCGGGCGCCATAGGCCCTAGACTGCGCCCAAACGCCATTCAGAATCCGGGAACGCCCATGTTCGTCCATTTCTTCCATGAACTGAAAAAAGCCAATGTTCCCGTAAGCTTACGTGAATACCTCACGCTGCTGGAAGCCTTGGACGCGGACGTCATCGACCGCAAGGTCGAAGATTTCTACTACCTCTCCCGGGCCTCGCTGGTGAAGGACGAGCGCAACCTCGACAAGTTCGACATCGTTTTTTCTCATGTTTTCAAGGGCTTGGAACAGATGGGCGAAGGCGACATCGCCCAGATCCCTGAAGAATGGCTCCGCGCACTCACCGAGAAGTTCCTGACCGAGGAAGAGAAAGCTGAAATCGAGGCCCTCGGCGGTTGGGAAAAGATCATGGAGGAGCTGCAAAAGCGCCTCGAGGAACAGAAGGAACGCCACGAGGGCGGTAACAAGTGGATCGGCACGGGCGGAACTTCTCCTTTCGGTGCAAATGGTTACAACCCCGAAGGCGTCCGCATCGGCCAGAAGGAAGGCCGCCACGGCAAGGCCGTGAAGGTCTGGGACAAACGCGAATACAAGAACCTCGACGACCAGATCGAGCTCGGCACCCGCAACATCAAGGTCGCGCTTCGCCGCCTGCGCCGTTTCGCGCGCGAAGGCGCACCGACGGAGCTCGATCTCGATGGCACCATCAAGTCGACGGCCCACCAGGGCTATCTCGACATCAAGATGGTCCCGGAGCGCCGGAACAAGATCAACGTATTGATTTTCTTCGATATTGGCGGCTCGATGGATAGCCATATCAAGCTCTGCGAGGAGCTTTTTTCCGCCGCGCGCACCGAGTTCAAGAACCTCGAATATTTCTACTTCCACAACTGCCTTTATGAAGGCGTCTGGAAGGATAACCGCCGCCGCCACACGGAAAAACTCAGCACCTGGGATGTGCTCCACAAGTATCCGTCTGATTACAAAGTGATTTTCGTCGGCGATGCCACCATGTCGCCCTACGAGATCACTTATGCGGGCGGCTCTGTCGAACATTGGAACGAGGAGCCCGGCGGCATCTGGCTCGAACGCGTCCGGCAGATCTATGAGAGCTGCATCTGGATCAACCCGATCCCTGAACGGCACTGGGAATACACCCCCTCTCTTCAGATCATCAAGCAGATCATGGGAGAGAACATGTTCCCGCTGACGCTCGAAGGGCTCGACCACGCGATGCGGGAACTGTCACGCTAGCGCGTTATATCCCGGTCGATCCGGCCGTCCACAAGATGAATGTTGCGTTCCGTCGCTTCGGCAAAGCCCGGTTCGTGGGTCACCGCAATCACGGTCCGTCCCTCATCGCGCACCAGCTTCGCGAAGATCTCCTGCACGATCTGGCTGTTCTTGCTGTCGAGATTCCCCGTTGGCTCATCGGCGAGGATAAGTGCCGGATCGTTGGCCAGTGCCCGGGCAATGGCAACGCGCTGGCGCTGTCCGCCTGAAAGCTGATCCGGCCGTTTCTTCGCCTGGTCCGCGATCTCCAGCTCTTCAAGCAATTGATGGCTGCGTTCCGCTATTTCCTTGTCGCCTGCCCTGTTGAGCCGCTGCATTGGCAACATCACGTTGCGCAGAACGGAGAACTCGGGAAGCAGGAAATGGAACTGGAAAACGAAACCGATCTTGCGAAGCCGGATCGCCGCCAGCCGGTCGGCACTAAATCCAGTCGTGTCTTCCCCGTCGATGAAAACGCGTCCTTCCGTCGGCACATCGAGAAGACCCAGCAAGTAGAGAAGCGAGGATTTCCCTGAACCCGAAGGCCCTGTCACACTGACGAATTCCCCCTTCCCCACCGTGATGTCGACATCCCGGACCAGCGTCACAGGAACGGCTTCCTGCAGAACACGCGTTACGCCGCGTGCTTCGATGAGCGCTTCACCGCCGCTCATGCCGCCCCCCGGATGATGTCCACGGGCCGCACTTGGGACGCCTTTCTCGCGGGATACCACGCCGCGCCGACAGCGGAGAGAACTGCGAAAAGCCCTCCCATACCGTACTGGAAAATACCGCGCTCGAGTGCGATGCCCTGCTTTTCCGTCATGCCGGGAATGGTGATCTGCACCGACGCAAGCATTTCGAGAAGGATGTAGCCAATGCACCATCCCATCGCCATGCCGAGAAGGCCGACCACGATTCCCTGAACCAGGAAGATCACCTGAACGTCGAAAGCGCGAAACCCCATCGACATCAGGATCGCGATATCCCGCCGTTTCTCCATCACGATGGTTGAGATGATGTTGAAGATACCAAAGGATGCGACAACCATGATGGCCCCGACAATCGAATAGGTAATGATGTTCCGGATCACGAAAAGACCCAGAAAATCGCGGTTCACTTCTTGCCAGGATTCCGAGCGATATTCCCACCGGCTTTCGATCCGCGCCGCCACGTCTTCTGCCTCGTCAGGGTCGCCCACCTTGATGCGGATACGGTTTGCAATGAAGGGTTTTTCGAGCAGCACCTGCGCATCCTTGATGAGCATGTAAACCTGCCCCTCGTCGAGCAACAGATTGCCGGTACGAAAGATACCGACAACCTTCATCCGCCTTACCAGCCCGGTCGGAGAGACCACCGTGGCGAGATCGTCCATCCTCAGTCCCAGTCGATCGGACATGCCTTGTCCGATCACGATGCCTTGTGACGAGGTTTTAAGCCTTATCAAGCTGCCCTCACGCATGTCTTCTTCGACGGTCGTGAGCAGCCGCTCCTTTTCAGGGTCGATGCCTGCAATGGAAGCGCCAACGTCTTTACTGGCATAGCGAATGATGGCCTGGCCCGTCAGGGCCGCCTCCGCGACAACTCCCGGTCGCTTGGACAGTTCATCGACAATTGCACCGTAATTCTTGATGCCGCGCAGATATTCACGAGGCTTGGTGTTCTCGAGACTCACCGCCGCATCGGGGTAAGCGATGTAAACGGGTTGCTTGGCGGCAGTTCGGAATTCATCTTTTATCGTGATATGCGGTGCGTTCTCCACAAGCTGTCGCACAAGATCCTTTTCCGAACCGGACATGACGGCAGAGGCGGCGATGAAAAATCCAACACCCAGCGCGACGCCAAGCATCGAGACGACGGTCTGTCGGCGCCGGTAGGTGAGTTGCGCTGCCGCGATGCTGAAGGCGACCCGCCAGAACATGGTTAGTCTCGCAGTTCTGCATTGCGAGGCATGCTCCGCGGGCGAACCTTGTCTCCCGCGATCAGTCCGGAAGGCGGAGAAACGATAACCACCGCATTTTCCGGCAGCCCGGACAAAACCTCAGCATTTTCTTCGCCAATCGAACCCAGTTCTGCGTCCGCTAGGCGCGCTTTTCCATCTTCGACGATCCAGAGCGACGCTCCCGACAACGCGGAAACCGGGATCAGCAAAGCATTGTCTTCCCGGCGAACAACGATGTTGATTTCCGTCGTCATACCGGAAATGAGAGGCGTGTCTTCCGGCAGTGTGAGGTAGACGCGGTACGTTCTGGCGATGGGGTCCCCATAAGGCGTGATCCGCGCCACATGGGCCTTCAGCACTTGCCCTGGAAAAGCATCGGCGCGGATCAGAGCATCCTGCCCTGGTTTGACCTTGACGATGTCCTCTTCATCGACCTCGCCGTCGATCTGCAGCGCCGATGGGTCGCCTACCATGAAGATGATCTGGCCAGGCTGCACCATGTCGCCAACCTTGACCTGGTTCTCCGAGCGCAGAAGCTCCCCGGAGACGGGCGCCGTGATGAAATGATCGTCGAGCCGCGCCTTCGCACCGCGATAGGCCGCGCGCGCTGCCGATTGAGCGCTCTCCGCCTGATCCAGTGCGGCTTGGCTGGCGTTGCCCGTTCGGCGAAGGCGCGCGGCACGGTCGAATTCAGCCTCTGCAAGTTTCAACCGGGCCGCAAGTTCCTGGACACGCGTGATGTCCTCGCTCGCTTCGATGACGGCAAGTATATCGCCCTGTTTTACGCTGTCGCCTTCATGCTTCAGAACCTCGGTAATGGAGCCGGCGATCTTCGTCCCCACACGGGCGTAGCGAACAGGCTCCACCGTTCCCGTAGCATAGACAGCCTCCACCGCCTTGCCCCGATAAGGCATCGTTGTGATGACTTCAGGCGGACGAAAATAGGAAAAATATATAAGGATAAGGGCGCCAATCGTTGCGAGGGCTGCACCACCTGCCCAGATTTTCTGTCTTTGCAAATCAGGTCTCCGCGCATGCCTCGGCTATCCAGGCAATCTTGCTTATAACAGAAGATAGGTGCTCACCGTCACCCGGGGATAAAAAGAGAGGCGGAAATCCACATGACTCAGGGAGGAAGTATGCAAAAGAAAGTGATTCGAGGCGTCGCCTTGCTGGACATGACCGTTACCCTGCCCTTTGCATTGCCCTTCATCGCAGAAATAATGATCTTGATAATTTCTGAGCTCGACCGCTGGTTGGGGTTTTACACCCCCTCCGGACAGTTCGATATCGGTCCTTTGGCCATGATGTTCGTGCACATTATGGGGGTGCTTGGTGTCATCTGGGCGCTCGCGCGCCTGCACATGGTCTCGCTCTATCTCGCTCGCATGGATGCCGTTGCCCGCCTGGCGGTCGCCGCCCTGATCGTCTCTGCCATTGCACAAGGTGCTACACCCGTGCTCTGGCTCTTCGTTTTGACGGAAATCGGGGGCAGCGCGGCACAGTTTTCAGTCCTCCGCAGAAAAGTGATATCCCCGCCTGTGGCGCATCAGTGAAAGTCACGGCTTCGAGGAACAAAACGAGCGGCTCGCAGGCGTCTCTGCTCTTCCTGGTTGTGCGTGGTATCGCGACCCGCGTGTTTCATGTCCTTGGCATACGTACCCACGGTTTCGCTGATATCTTCCGAGGATAGAAGGCCGAGTTCGCTGGTCCAGTCCTCCAGATCATCCGCCACGACATGAATCACGATGCCTTCTTTCTGAACACGGCCGCGCACGAAGAGAAGCCTTGAGGTAAGAACAATCCGGCGGCGCTTCTCATAAAGCTTCGGCCAGATGATGACGTTGGCAATACCAGTTTCATCTTCGAGTGTTGCGAAGATTACACCACTTGCCGTTCCGGGCCTCTGCCGTACCAGGACAAGTCCTGCAAGCGCTACCCGTTTGCCGGCCTCAACTTCCTTTAGTTGCGCATTAGGTACCACACCATTTGCAGCAAAGCGGTTACGAAGAAAAGAAACGGGATGTGCCTTGAGAGACAGCCGAAGCGTTGCATAGTCGAACACGACATGCTCACCGGGCGGCATGGCAGGTAAAGACACTTCTTCCTCCTGTTGCAATCCCTCTTCCCCTATCGCCGCAAAAAGCGGCAGGGCCGCAGGCGCTCTGCCTTTCTGTCCACCTGCATATCCTCCGAGACCACGCACAGCCCAAAGCGCCTCGCGGCGATCGAACCCTATGGAACGAAATGCATCTGCATCGGCAAGTCGTTCAATGATGCGGGGATAAAGTCCCGTTCTTAACCAGAAATGCCGAACGGAATCGAAACCATCCCTGCGCGCGCCCTCGACAATGCGTGCCGTCTCTGCTTGCACACCTTTCACCTGCCTCATACCGAGCCTGACCGCACATGCACCCGTCTCCGTCTTTTCCAGCGTACAGTCCCAATCGCTGTGGTTCACATCGACGGGCCGCACTTCCACGCCATGTTCGCGCGCATCTCGTACAAGCTGCGCCGGCGCGTAGAAGCCCATTGGTTGCGAATTGAGGATCGCTGCGCAGAAGACATCCGGATAATGGCACTTAAGCCAGGCAGACACATAAGCAAGCAGCGCAAAGGCTGCCGCATGACTTTCAGGAAATCCGTAATCGGCGAAGCCCTCGATCTGCTTGAAACAGCGCGCCGCGAAATCGGCCTCATACCCGTTTTCGACCATGCCGCTTATGAATTTCTCGCGATACACACCAATGGTGCCTGACTTGCGAAAAGTAGCCATGGCGCGCCTGAGCTGGTCGGACTCTCCCGGAGTGAACCCGGCCGCAACGATGGCGATTCTCATGGCTTGTTCCTGAAAAAGAGGTACGCCATAAGTTTTCCAGAGAACTTCGCGAAGCTCCTCCTTTGGATATTCGACGTGTTCTTCTCCATTCCGCCGCCGCAGATAGGGATGCACCATATCCCCCTGTATCGGTCCTGGTCGCACAATCGCGACCTCAACCACAAGGTCATAGAAGCTACGTGGTTTAAGACGCGGTAACATGGACATCTGCGCCCGGCTCTCAACTTGAAAGACGCCGACCGCATCCGCTTCGCAAAGCATGTCGTAGACCTTTTCGTCGCCATGCGGGACATCCGCCAACGTCATGTGGTGGCCGTAGTGTTTGTCGAGGAGGTCAAAAGCTCTGCGGATGCAGGTCAGCATGCCGAGAGCCAGCACATCGATTTTCAGAATACCAAGCGTATCCAGATCGTCCTTGTCCCATTCAACGAAGGTCCGCTCGTCCATCGCCGCATTCTGTATCGGCACGACCTCTTCGAGTGCCCCCTGCGTAATAACGAAACCACCGACATGTTGCGACAGGTGGCGGGGAAATCCGATGAGCTCGCTCGCAAGCTTGAGAGCGAGACGGAGCTGCAGATTCTGTGGATCGAGCCCGATTTCTTCTGCATTGTCCGCCGAAATACCCGTGCTGGACCAACCCCACGTCGAACGGGACAGGGCCGCAACGGCGTCCTCCGAGAGACCAAACACCTTACCAACATCCCGAATAGCGCTGCGGGAGCGGTAACTGATCACCGTCGCAGCAATACCCGCACGGTGCCGTCCGTATTTTTCATAGATGTACTGGATGACTTCTTCGCGGCGTTCATGTTCAAAGTCGACGTCGATATCCGGCGGTTCATTCCGATCGCGCGAAACGAACCGTTCGAACAGAAGGTCGATTTCCGAAGGATTGACCGACGTTATTCCAAGACAAAAACAGACCGTGGAGTTGGCCGCAGAGCCCCGACCTTGGCACAAAATTTTCTTCTCCCGCGCAAAACGGACAATGTCATGAACGGTAAGAAAGTAAGGCGCATAGCCCATCTCACCGACAAGCGCGAGTTCATGCTCGATGGTCTGCTGCAGTTTCTCATTCACCCCTGCGGGAAAATGCTTCTCCGCCCCTTCCCGTGTCAGCCGCGTTAACAATTCCTGCGGAGTCTCGTTCTCCGAAAAACTGTCGGATGGATATTCGTAGCGAAGTTCATCTAGGGAAAACGAGCAACGGCGTACGATTTCTTGCGTGGCGGCAAGCGTTTCAGGCCAATCTGCAAAAAGTCGCGACATCTCCGCGCCGCTCTTCACATGCCGTTCCGCATTGGCCGAGAGCCGAAACCCGGCTTCCTTCAGCGTACAGTGTTCGCGAATGCAAGCGACGACATCGTAAAGAGGTTTCCGGCCAGGCACGTGGTAGAAAACATCGTTCGTAGCGACGAGCGGTATTCTCATCTCTCGCGACAAACGTAAAAGCACAGCATGACGACGCCGGTCGTCACTGCGGTATAAGGGCGAGAAACCTATCCATACAGAACCGGGGAAAGATTCTGCGAGAGTTCCGAGAGTGCTTGTAAGGTTTGTATCTGGCACGGCAGGTGGCATGACAATGAAGCAATGCCCGTCACCGTGCGCAAGAACATCGCTCAACCCAAGATGACATTCCCCTTTCCGGGCGCGGCGATTACCCAGCGTGAGAAGCTTCGTCAATCGTCCATAGGCTTCGCGATCTTGCGGATAGGCAATGACCTCGACCCCATCCTGCAAGACGAGCCTTGAGCCAACGAGAAGCCTGATCCCTGCTTTCTTCGCCGCCGCGTGAGCACGCACGACACCAGCCAGCGTGTTGCGGTCGGCCACACCGATAGCGGAGAGACCGAGTGCCTCTGCCGCCATCACCAGCTCTTCTGCATGGGACGCACCGCGCAGAAAGCTGAAATTTGTCGCTATCGCAAGCTCCGCAAAATCGGCATTCATTCGAACACCCCATGCATGAACCAGCGTGGGGCTTCGTTGTCGCGGAAATAAAGGCCATCGCGAAAAAGCCAGAAACGGCGCCCCTCACTATCTTCTACGCGATAATAGTCCCTCGTTTGTTGCTTGTTTCCTCGCCACCACTCAGGCGCAATGCGCTCCGGCCCCTCAGTGCGGACAACCCGATGAGCGATCCGTCGCCAGCGGAAAATACGCGGCGGCCCTTCCGGCACTTCGGCAACGACATCGACCGGCTCAGGCATACGCAAAAGCCGCAAGGGACGTAGCATGGTGCCGCCCATCATGGAGGCGCGATGCTCCTGTGTGTGCATCTGCCAGCCCCGCATGGCTGGCGTAATGCCATTGAGCGCCGGAACATCGGCAACGGCCCCCTCGGGGACATGACTCGATCGCGGTTCCAGTCGCAGAATACGCTCTCGGCCCAGCCTGTTACTCACCCGGTCCAGAAAGCGCTCCAGATCATGAAGGTGCGCTTCATTTTCGTTAAAGCCACCCTGCATGGGGGATAGAGGTTCGACGACGACACAGATAAGCGCGATTGCCTCTATACCGCAGCCTGCGTCGAAATCGTCACCCGCCTGCGCCAGCTTCTCGCGAAAAAGCCGCGCGAGATGAGCAGCCTCATGGGAAGGCCTTCCCGTGCCAGCCTGAAACTGTGTCACCTCGCCATCGACGCGGAAGAGAAGAAGCTCAAGCCGCCTTGCGCCCTGTTGTTCACGCAGCAGCACCTTGCAGAGACCGTCTGCAACCCGAAGCACCGCCTCCTCGATATGAGCAATCTGTGTAAGCTCTTCAGGAAAAGAGAGGCTGGCCCGGTAAAGCACGTCAGGCCGGTCAGGCGAAATCGGTTCGCGTTCGAAACCAAGCGCTTCATCAAGGCGCCGCGAGACATCGGCACCGAACCTGGCAGCAATCGGTGCCCGCGGTTTGCCGTAAAGGTCGCCTGCCTGTTTGAGCCCGAGACGCATAAGCCCGCTTGTCGTGGGCTTGTCGAGCCGAAGCGCCGCTACAGGCAGATCGCGCAATGCATCCGCTTCCCCACCCGGGGCTATGATGGAGAACGCATGAGGGCCATACCTTACGACAGCCCAAGCTGCTCCCGGCGTCGAGGCAATGGCACAACGAATGGTCAGCGCCAATCCTTCAAAGCGGGACCGCACCTCCCGGAGCAGCGCATCTTCTCCGCCGAAAAGATGTGCACAGCCTGTTATGTCGAGAAAAATTCCATCCGGTTCTCCATCCCGGCCCACAGGATCCGCCGCCGTCCAAGGCGTATAACGAATGCACCAGCGAGCAATCCGCTGGAGCGCTTCGCGGTCTCCCTTACTGTCGGCCGGATGCACTTCCAGCGAAGGACAAAGCGCCCTGGCATCGGGCAGCGGCTGCCCCTGCTCAACCCCCGACGCTTTTGCACGGTTGTCGCAGGCCATAATTCGCAACCCGCCCGCCCCCGCCCTTGCAAGCGCACGTGGCCTTTCGAGCAATTCGGGATGGCGCCGCCCGAGATCGCGATAAAGCCGCTCAATGGGCCAGAAAGGCAGCCAAAGCGCAGCGATCCGTTTTTCCCCCTGCATTGGCTCACCACTAGAACAAAACAAGAACATTGTCTATCATGGTCTCAGGCGAGATAGCGAGTCCAATCCAGCCTTACTTTCCGTCCCGTCTTGTTCAAAACGGGAGTAACTATAACTACCTAGTAGTTGAGTGCTTCGCGCAATGAAGAGGGAAAGCATGTCGAAATACTTATCCGCAAAACGGCTGATCATTGGTTTTACGCTGGCCCTTCCGCTCGCCCTTGCGGCCTGTGCTGACCCTGCGGCTGAGCAGGCCAGGCTCGACGCGATTGATCATCAGAATTGCGTGGATCTCGGTTTCAAGCCGGGCACGGAAACCTATGGAAACTGCCGCCTCAAGATGAAGGAAATCCGGGCCAAGGAAGAGAGCAACAGATCTCCCAATGTTGGCTTTGGCGTCGGTATCGGCGTTGGTCTTTGACGTCAGGAGTGTGTGTCATGCGTATCGTGCAAACCTTTCTGGCCATTGCGGTCATCACTACGCTTGCTGCTTGCGTCAACCCGCAGGAACAAGCAGCGCGAACAGCCGCAGAGCGGCAAGCAGATGCAGCCGAATGCAAGGAAATCGGATTCACGGAAGGCACCGAAGCCTTTGCCGATTGCATGTTGAGATTGAAGGAAATCAGAGCTGAGAAAGAAAACACCGAGGCACTGAGACGTGCCCGAACGCCTTCGCCCTGGTGGGGCCCTTATCCCGGTTATCCCTATCGCTATTACCCGCCTTACTATCGGTAAGGCTCAGATCGTCTGCCGGAAAGGCATGATTGAAGGAGAGTGTTCGGTAACATGCTCTTGCTCGGCGAGGCTATTCTTTGAACGCAATACAACGCCAAAGGCACACATCGCCTTGTCCCACTCCACGATCCATGAACCGGGCTTCCCGCCCCGGGAACGAGTAAGTGCAACCTCCCAGCGCGGCGCACCGGGCAACATTTCCTTTTCGTCCACATAGAAAATGGTACCGCTCCGTGCCGAGGCAACACGCCATCGGGTGACGGCAACACTTGCGCCTTCCTTGGCGTGACCGGTGAACAGTAAAACCGGGGTGGCAGACTCTTCCGCCGCAAGCTGCAGGCGTCTCGTTACAGCCAGACTGAGGGCAGAGGATCGTCCATCAATCTCGCCAATTACGGCCGCAAAAGCCTGGCTACGTAAGGCCTCTTCCATTGTCCAGAGACAATCGGCGTCGCTTGGCGGCATTGCAAACACGAGGCTTTCCGGTCCCATTCCGAAAGCGGAAAGACCTGGCCCGTAAAGCCGCCCCATATCGAACGGCGGCCGCACGGTTTCGCACCAGAGAATGGGAAGCGATGAATTTCGGCTGGAACAAAGAGCAAGAGAAACAAGAAACCCTGTCGCGGCTCCTATATCCCGGTAAGCAGCCGCCGCGACTTCATGCAGCGCGCCCTGCCTTATTCCGCCATTCGGTAACAACCGGTCGATTTCAGGCGCCCCGAGCGAGAAGACAGACACACTCCCTCTCTCCCCCGGTTCATAGCCGGCAATACGCGCCTTCAGTCCAGCAATGAGGCGTTCTTTCTCGAGCGGTAACATAACAAATCCATATGTTCATGTTTTGTTCTAATTGCTGCAGGCAAACAGGTCAAGCCCGGCAATCGTTTATGACAGGCGTGCTTGAAATTCCTCACTGAAATTCGTGCGTGGAAAAGGCGTGTCCGGCACAGGTACCCCAAGAAAACGGCAAAGAGGCTCCCAACCTTCCGCCACGTCGAACACCAGCAAGCGGCCAGCAGGGATGCTGCGTTTTACTTCTGCTTCATGGCGAGCAAGCACATCGAGCACATGCGCTTGGTTTGTTACGCCGCTGAAGGTCTTGTCGCTGACAATGTGACGCGCCATCGTCAACACATCCCGCTGAGGCCCCTCCTCCGGCAGACCGCCTGCCATGGCGGGGAAAATCGTACCTGAAATGCTTTTGTACCATCGCTGCGGATCGCGGGTCGAAAGGATGACCTTCGCCTCGGGATAATGGGCCGCAAGCTCACGCCAGAAATGACAGCTCGGCCAATCGACACTCGCCTTGTACCCTGAAAGCAGGCTGTCCCAGTCAACGGCCTCACCCTTCGCCGCGGAAAGCCAGACCGGCGCCTGTCCGGGATTGGCGAATACTTCCATCATGTGATGACAGGGCGACAACCCGAGTTGCTCAAGCGCAAACTTGAGCGAGAGAGTTCCTGTACGCCCGAAGCCCGCACCAATAATCGACAGAGCCATGACGATTTTCGTGCGCGCCCTCAGGCTTGCGCAACGCCCCAATAATTGAAACCGGCAAAGCGAGGCGTGGACGGCAAATACATCGTCTGGAGGTCGGCGATACGAAACCCGCCCTCTTCAATCAATGACGGCATCTTGCGATTGAGATTGCAGCCGCCGAAGAGCACCTTCCATAGGGGGTTTATGCGATCCTGCCAGCGCGCTACATCGCTATCCGGCGCCGCGCCATGCTCACAGAATACAAGCCTTCCACCCGGCTTCAGAACACGCTTCATGCCTTCCAGAGCCTTCACAGGATCAGGGATCGTGCAAAGACTGAAGGTGCAAAGAACTGTGTCGACACTCTTGTCGTCAAGCGGGATCTGCTCACCGGGCAACCCGATAAACTCCACAGGAAAAGAAAGCTCCTGCGCACGCTCGCCCGCGAGCTTCCAGGATTCTTCGGACGGATCGAGACCAATGACGCGACTTACCTTCGTCGGATCGTAATAAGGAAGGTTGAGGCCGGTACCGATGCCAATCTCGAGAACCGTACCTTCCGCCATCGGTACGACCTTCTTGCGTTGATAACGGATTGGTTTGGTACCGCAGGCACAATTGATGATATGCGGAACGACAAGGCGTTCGTAGAAGCCCATAGACCACCCTCCCAGGCAAAGTTGCGCTAGTATGGCGTTCCTCTACCTCTAGCGCCACTCCGAAACGCCAAAACGCAGAAGCCGGTCTCCGTCGACAGGGCCGGTGGTCCGGCCTCGCCCCTTGAAGCCCAGCGCCGCCGCGCGAAGGAACTGCTTGTCCCGGAGGGCGGCCGCCTGCCGAACGGAAACGGAAAGCGCCTGCCAGACAAGCTCGGCATCGACCAGCCCCGCCGGCCCGGCGATGAAGTGGTCCCGCCATGCAAAAGCGAACAGCCTGTCTCTTGGTGACGCACCTTTGGAGACAGAGACAGCATCGGCAGAAGCATCGGCAACAGTCGCCGCCGCAAACCCTGCCATGGCAGCACTTTTCGATTGGACAGCTACGATATCCAGCGGGCCGGACGTCGGAAAGGCCGATTGGCTTCCCGCGATAGCCGCGCCGCCTTGGACACCCTCTCCTAACGCCGACACAAACTCTCCCAACAGCGGCGGCGCAACGCCACCCGCACCGCCCGCCACACCCGGCTCCTGATGGACAGCGATCACATCACCCAGCGAAACCACGATGGAGTCAACGCCGCCGCTTGCCTGCGCTGCATCGTACATGCCCTCAAGAATCACATCGCAAATGGCACCAGGCATAGCTGCAAGCGAAGGCGGAAATTCAATTTGAGGCAGGGCCTCGTGAAACCGGGCCGCCGTCTCCACGGCGATACGGCCCGCCCTTCCACGCGGCAGCACATTCTCCTGTCCGGTAGCGAGAAGCTCCGCATCCGCGAGCACCGGACGCGAAAGATCGCGCGCAACATCCATCGCGACATCGAGCGCCTCGCGCGCGCCACCTCCCGCAGCAGCAAAGGAGAGTTTACCGGGCCAGATTTCAAAACTTTTTTCGACGAGACAGGACGTCGCAAACATCGGAACACTTACTCCACGAGACGCACTTGCGCTTCCGTATGGAACACGGATTTTTGTCCAAAGCTTGTCTTGTAGAGAGACTTTATCTCGCTAATGGCGCGATCTGCATCCACCGCCTCAGTGTGAACGATAATCATCACTCGCGTTGCCTCTCGAAGCACCCCGGCATGTGGATTTTCCGGGTCGCGCCATTGCCCCTGCGCATCAAGAACGGTGAACCCTTCGGGGAACCGCGGCGTCACGATATCCGCCAGAAAGCCCGCCCATTGCTCTTCGCTGACCACCCCGCCATCCGGCAGGTCGAGCCCGAAATAGAGCGTCGTCTCGACAGCTTCCGTGGAGCCGGCGAAGACATTTGCGTTTTGAAGAAACGCAATGAAGATAACGGCAATGAATATGAAATGTCGCAAGACAAAGCCCCCCCTACTCCACCTAGTTGGCAGGTTGAAGGAAGGTTTGTCCAGCGATGAAGAAGATCAAGCGGCTTCGCGGATCGCAATATCGGCAAGGCGGACACGCAGCCCGTCAAGTTCCGGTGTCATGATAAGCTGGCAGGAAAGCCGCGACCACTCACCGCCGTAATTCTCGTCAAGCATGTCCAGTTCATCCTCGCGCGGCGCATGCAACTTCGACGCCCATTGCGGATCGACTTCGACCTGGCACGTCCCGCAGGCGCAGGCGCCACCGCACTCCGCCACGATGGGAAAACCATGGTCGCGGATGATTTCCATTACCCGCCAGCCTTCAACGGCCTCAAGCTCCCGCTCGCAACCCTTGTTATCGACCAGAATGATACGCATGAAACAGCCTCAATACTCTATGCGACGCCGAGCTTCTTCTGAAGGCTCGTCGAGGACGTCGTGTACTGGAAGGTGACCTTTGCATCCGGATAGGCATACCGAACCGCAGCTTGCGCCATCAGCGCCGCCTCGTGGAAGCCCGAAAGAATGAGCTTCAGCTTGCCCGGATAGGTATTGATATCGCCAATGGCGAAGATGCCCGGCTCGCTCGTCTGGAACTTCTCTGTATCGACCGGGACAAGGTTTTCATGAAGATTCAGGCCCCAGTTTGCAATCGGGCCGAGCTTCATGGTCAGACCGAAGAACGGCAGCAACGTATCGCATTCGATCTCGTATTCGTTGCCGTCATTGCCCTTCGCGGTCGCACCGGTAAGCTGACCGTTGTCGCCATGAAGTGCGGTGATCTGCCCCAGATGGAACTGCATCTTCTTCTCTTCGACCAGCGCATGCATCTTGTTGACACTGTCGGGCGCGGCGCGGAAACCGTCGCGGCGATGAATGAGCTGCATCGATTGTGCGATGGGCTGCAGGTTGATCGTCCAGTCGAGTGCGCTGTCGCCGCCGCCCGAGATCAGCACCTTCTTGTTGCGGAAATTTTCCATCCGCTTGACCGAGTAGAAGACGGACTTGCCTTCATAGGCCTCAATGCCGGGGATCGGCGGCTTCTTGGGCTGGAAGCTGCCGCCACCCGCCGCGATGACCACGACCTTCGCTTCGAAGACGAGGCCGCCGTCGGTTTTCAGGCGGAAGCGTCCGTCCTCAAGCCGCTCCAGTTCCTCGACCATTTCGTTGTAGTGATACTGCGGTCCGAAGGGCTCCGCCTGCTCCATCAACCGCTCGGTCAATTCATGTCCGCTGACAACGGGAAGAGCCGGAATGTCATAGATCGGCTTTTCCGGATAAAGCTCGGCGCACTGCCCGCCCGGCTTGTCCAGAATGTCGATGAGGTGGCATTTCATGTCCAGAAGGCCGAGCTCAAATACGGCGAAGAGCCCGCACGGTCCTGCACCGATGATCACTGCATCTGTCGAGATCGCTTCCTGAGTCATTCTCGGCCACCTGTCGTTCTTGCCCGCTCTCGGGGCTAAATTACCAGATAAAAAGTGTGATTATTTCTATTTCACAACCTTTCCGGCTTATATAGGTCCCGGATGCCGCAACGCCAAGCAAAAAATTGAATGTTTGACGGTGACAAAGCTGCGTCCATGCCTATCTTACGCAGCGCATGCGGAGGCGCAGCATGGCGTCGTGCCGCACCCCCTGAAGTCGCCGGAGAGTCCGAATGGTCAAATGCAACACGATGCCGGAAGTCCGGAACGAGATCGACAGGATCGACCGTGAACTCGTGAAGCTGCTGGCGGAACGGCAGAGCTATATCGAGCAGGCTGGCGTAATCAAGGGCAAGCGCTCGGCGGTGCGTGACGATGCGCGGATCGAGGACGTGGTGAGCAAGGTGCTCGCCGAGGCCGACAAGGCAGGCCTCGCGCGCTCGATCGCGGAACCGCTGTGGCGGCTCCTGATCGAAAAGTCGATCGAACATGAATTCGAGGTGTTCGACGAGAAGGAACGAACAGCCGCCAACAGCTGAGAAAGACGGCTCAGAACTGCTTTTCGGGAAGGTTCACAACGAGGCCGTCGAGTTCGTCCGTCACCTTGATCTGGCAGGACAGGCGCGAATTGTCGCGCACGTCGAAGGCGAAATCGAGCATGTCTTCTTCCATGCTTTCCGCCGGGCCAACTTTTTCTTTCCAGGCTTCCGCGACATAGACATGGCAGGTCGCGCAGGCGCAGGCGCCGCCGCAATCCGCATCGATGCCGGGAATGGAGTTCTTGATGGCGCCTTCCATCACCGTCATGCCGCTCTCGACATCGATGGTGTGTTCCGTGCCGTTGTGCTCGATATAAATGATCTTCGCCATCTTGCTTTTCTTGGTCGGAGGTTGGAAGGAGCCGGGCAAGGCCGGGGTCCGAAAAGGACCGGCACATACATGACGCAGGGCTCATTTCTTTTCAACCCCTCAATCGGGGGCCCAGGCAAAGGATGGCTTTTCGACGCAGCGTCAGCCCCGTTGTTCCTTCGTCACGTGCATCGCATAGTCTAAGGCACGACAAGGGACCGGGAGGCGCGAAAATGGCGGACAAGCTCAACATTCTCTTCATCACGGCGGACCAGTGGCGCGGCGAATGCCTCTCCGCGCTCGGCCACGAAATGGTAAAGACGCCGAACCTCGACGCGCTGGCGAAGGAAGGTGTGCTCTTCAAAAGGCACTATGCAAACGCTGTTCCCTGCGGCCCCTCGCGCGCCTCGCTGCACACCGGCATGTACCTCCAGAACCATCGCTCCGGCACCAATGGAACGCCGCTCGACGCGCGTCACACCAACTGGGCGAAGGAAGCAGCGAGGCTTGGCTACGACCCTGTTTTGTTTGGATATACGGACACGAGCCAGGACCCGCGTGAGGAAGATCCCGAGAGCCCCTGGCTCCGAACTTACGAAGGGCCCCTGCCCGGCATCCGCCCCGTCGCCATGATGGGCACCTGGCCGACACCCTGGACGGACTGGCTGAAGCGCGAAGGCTACGAAGTGCCCGACGACATACGCTACGCTTATGGGCATCGCGCGCCGGGCATGGAATATGAGGATGGCGGCGCGGTGCCGCGCCCCCTCGTTTATCCGAAGGAAGTGGACGACACGTCGTTTCTCACGAACCGGCTGATGGACTTCATCGCGGAAAGCGGCAAGCCCTTCATCGCACATCTCTCGCTCCTGCGGCCGCACCCGCCCTTCGTTGCGCCCGAACCCTTCAACGCGATGTATGACCCGGAAGCCGTGCCGGGCTTCAAACGCAAGGCAACACACGAAGCGGAAGGCGAGCAGCACCCCTGGCTCCGCCATCAGCTTTCGCGCAAGCTCTACCGCGCGCCGGAAAACGAAAAGAAGCTCCGCAGGCTGAAGGCCGTCTATTACGGGCTGATGTCGGAAGTGGACGAGGCGCTCGGACGTGTATTCGCCTTCCTGAAGGAAAGCGGCCGCTGGGACAACACGCTGATCGTCTTCACATCGGATCACGGCGAACAGATGGGCGACCATTGGTTGCTTGGAAAATGCGGCTATTTCGATGCGTCCTATCGCATCCCGCTCATCATTCGCGACCCGCGCGAAGAGGCGGACGCCGCACGCGGAACGCAGGTGGACCGCTTCACCGAGAATGTCGACATCATGCCGACCATGCTCGAACTCATCGGCGCGGAGATACCCGTGCAATGCGACGGCGCATCGCTCAGGCCTTTCCTCGAAGGGCACGAACCGGCGAGGTGGCGGCGCGAGGCGCATTGGGAATTCGACTTCCGCGACCCCGCGAATGACAGCGCAGAGAAGCGGCTGAACCTCACCATGCATCAATGCACGATGAACATCATCCGCGACGAGAAGTTCAAATATGTGCACTTCACGAAACTGCCGCCGCTCCTCTTCGACCTTGAAAAAGACCCGGACGAATTCACCAATGTCGCGACGGACCCCGCCTACCTGCCCGTGATGCTCGACTATGCGCAGCGGCTTCTCTCTTGGCGCATGAACCATGACGAGCAGACGCTGACCCATATCTCGATCACGGATGACGGGCCGGTGGTCCGCCCCTCTGCGCGCTATTGATCCGTTGACGGATGGTTTTTGGGGCCACCCTCGGAGACGTACCGGCCGGGGACAAACAGTGCCGTTCCCGGGGATAAGCGCGGGGCCTTGCGGGGATAAACCACCCGCGCACCGGGGATAAAAGCCAGGGCAACCGGGGACAAAGCGGGACTTTTCGCACCCCACTGTCACAATTCGGGGTTTTTCACCGGCTCCCAAACATATGATTTCATTGGAGGATTTCGAGGCCGGGGATAAGCCGGTTTTGACCGTCATCGTAACGTCATCGAACCGTTACAAATGGCGGCGATATCCCCGCTCCGCATTTTGCCGCGGCCTTTCGGGCCGCCTCCCCTTCGCAGCCGCATGACGGGGATATGTTGCGGTGCCATGAGCGCGGTCGAAGTTGTCCCCGGAAACGGGGAAAAGATTCTTTCCGAAAACTTGTCCCCGGATTTGACGCCGCCCCCTCACCCTTCCCACCACCGCTTCGCGGCGGCGGGCCCCTTCCCTCTCCCCTCCGGGGAGAGGGTGATCCGAGCGGCAGCGAGGATCGGGTGAGGGGACGACACTTCTTGTTATGTGGCCCTTGCCTCCCTCCTCTTTCTCCTGCACTGCTTTGACGTGACGTGAGGGAGGTCGCCGGTGGTGGCGGAAAGCGAAATCGATGCAGTCGTAATCGGTGCGGGCGCGGTGGGCCTCGCCTGTGCGCGGGAACTCGCGCGCGCGGGGCATGAGACGGTGGTGCTGGAGCGGCATGGCGCCATCGGCACGGAAATCTCGGCGCGGAACAGCGAGGTGATCCATGCCGGTATCTATTATCCGAAGGACAGCCTCAAGGCACGGCTCTGCATCGAGGGGCGCGAGATGCTCTACGGCTATCTCGAAAGCCACAAGCTGCCCTACCGGAAATGCGGCAAGCTGATCGTCGCGACGGAGGAAGCGCAGCTCGGCGAGCTTCAGGCGATTGCGACGCGCGCGAAGGCGAACGGCGTCGACGATATCCGCCAACTGACCAAGGCGGAAGTATGCGCGATGGAACCGGCGCTGCGCGCGGAGGCTGCAATCCTCTCGCCCTCGACCGGCATTCTGGATGCGCATTCTTATATGCTGAGCCTGCAAGGCGAGTTCGAGGATCGAGGTGGCATGATCGCCTTTCGCTCGACGGTGACGCGGGTGACGCGGGAGGGCGATGACTTCCTCGTTCATGTGGAAGGCGCGGAGCCAATGGCGCTTCGTACACGAACTATCATTAATGCGGGCGGGCTCCGGGCGCCCGCGCTCGCGGCGCGGATCGAGGGGCTCGACGCCGCGCATGTGCCGGTGCCGCATTTCGCCAAGGGTAATTATTTCTCGCTGACGGGCCGTGCGCCCTTCTCGCACCTCATCTATCCCGTGCCGGAAGCAGCGGGGCTCGGCGTTCACCTGACGCTCGACTTAGGGAACCAGGCGCGCTTCGGCCCGGACGTTGAATGGATCGAGGTGGCGGAAGGAAGCGAGCCGGACTATGCGGTGAAACCGGAACGCGGCGAGAGGTTCTATGCCGCCGTGCGCCGCTACTGGCCCGAACTGAAGGACGGTGCGTTGGCACCCGCCTATTCCGGCGTGCGGCCTAAAGTGAACGCGCCGGACGAAGCGGCGGCGGACTTCATGATTTCGGGACCGGGGGAGCACGGGGTGCCGGGCCTCGTCAACCTCTTCGGGATCGAAAGTCCGGGGCTCACCGCGTCGCTTGCGATTGCGGAGATGGTCGCTGGGATGGTGAGGGAGTAGAGGGAGGCGAAGACGCAAGAAAAGCTCACTTCTCCCGTTCGTCATGGCCCGGCTTGTCCGGGCCATCCACGTCTTTTCTGAAAGCGATGCAGTAAAGTCGTGGATGACCCGCATAAAGCGGGTCATGACGGTATTGGTTGGCAGGGCCCATGGGCCCCGGCTTCTCCCGGCCTTCGCCGCGACAGGCGCCGGGGTGACACTTTTATTTCTGGAAGGTCAGAGAGAAAAACCGCTCAAGCTTCGGTGAAGCTGTCGATGAAGGCGTTGACGGCGCAGGTCGCCTCGCGGATACGCGCCATGACGCCATCGCGCGCGGCGAGCGCGGTCTTCTCCGCCTCTTCCGCAAGTTCGGCAAGTGCCCAGGCGCCGAGACCGCGGGCAGAGCCCTTCAGGCTGTGGGCGGCGTTCTTCCACTCGGTTTCGTCGGCGGCGCTATCGAGGCGCGCGAGATAGAGATCGGCCTGCGTGCGGAAAAGACCAAGCAACTCGTTTTCCAGCGAGCGATTGCCAAGCGTGTATTTGGAGAGGTGAACGAGATCGATCGCGCGATTGCCGCCGCAGGGCATGCTGCTTGAGACAGGCTCGCTCTCCATCTGCTTTGCAAGGCCGGTGGGTTTCATACCGCGACTCCGTCACTGAACGATTCGATATGAAAACGTAACCGCGAAGGCCATACCGATTGGTTAAGCCCTCGCCCGTCCGTTTTCCGGGAAGGCGAAACGGACAATTCCCGTGCGGCCCGGCGCATTGAAGTTATGGTTAACAATCTGTAAGGTGAGATCACACGGGGTATGGAAGAACCTCATGAAACAGGCCCCCGCTACCCCGGATGAAGCCCCTTAATTTGCCCCCGGCATGCCCCCCTGTGCACGGGGGCTTTCTTTGCTTGCGCGACGCGCGCGCAAGTATGGTTGACGCCTCCCCGGGCATCCGACAACTTGGAAGACCGGCATTGATGCAGCGGCCGGGAAGGCCCGAGAGATGCCCGTGAAAAACCATGAAAAACCCATGAAAAACAACGATATGTCCCCTTCCGGGACACCAAGTGAAACCACGGACGGAACGGCCGCCGGGAAGCCGGACGCCGGCAGGAACCTGCCCGTGCGCGCGGCGAACGAAGACAGCGAGGCGGGGGGCGCGCTCTACCGGATGATCGCGCGCAAACCGGGCAAGGGCATTCCCGTGGCAGCGGCGCTGGCGAGCCTGACATGGGCGGGCGCGGTGGCGGCTTTTCTGTGGGGCCGCTATGGCGTGGACGGCATCGCGGCGCTTGGCGACTTCGAGACCGGTGTGATTGCGGCAACGGTGGCAGGCCCCCTCCTCCTTATATGGATGCTCGCCTGGACGATCTGGCGCGGACAGGAAATGAAACTCATGTCGGAGGCGCTCGCCCGCACGGCGATCCGCCTGTCCGACCCGGAAGATTTCGCGACCGGCCAGATCGCCACGATCTCCTCCGCCGTACGGCGCGAACTCGCCACGATGCGCGAGGGGCTCGACGCGGCGCTGAAACAGGCAGGCGAATTGCGGGAACTGGTGGAACGCGAGGTCGAGGAAATCGACCGGGGCTCGGGCCGCGCCGAATTCCGCACACGGACGATGGAAGAACTGCTCGCCCGCCACAAGGAGAGCCTTGAGGAAGTAAGCCGGACGCTCGGAACGGAAAGCGACACCATATCGCGCGCGATACGCGAACAGGTGGACGCCGTGCGCGGGATCGCCGGCAAGGCGGAGGGCGACCTTGACGCGGCGGGCAAGCGCATGGCCGAACAGGCCGAAACACTGTCGCGCACCAGCGAGGCCGCGCGCGCGGGCGCGGACCAGACGGCGGCGATGCTCGACCGGCAATCCTCGCGCCTCGAAGTCGTGGCAGAGACGGCACTCTCGAAGGCCGACGAGATCGGCAAGCGCTACGACATCCAGCGCGGGATCATTTCGGAAGCCGCCGGACGGCTGGAAGACGAACACAAGCGGCTCGAAGCCGTTTTCGAGGCGCATCGCGACGGCATGGACGCCGCCGACAAATCGCTCGCCCGCCACACGGCGGAAATCAGCCGTGCCGTCTCAAGCCTGAGCGCGGGCCTCGACACGATCTTCGAGGCGGCCTCAGCCCGCGCGGCGGCGCTGCGCGAAAATATTGCCGAGGAAATCCGGCGCGGCGCGGAAGAAGCCGCCGACGCATCGACCTCCGTCAGCCGCTCGGCAGGCGCGGCGACGCGCGCCATCGGCGCCACTGTGGACGAACTGAAGGCCGCATCGGGCGCGCTGTCGAACGACGTGACGCGGGCCGCGAGCGAAGCGATCTCCGCGACGGCGGCAAAACTCACCGGCGCCACCAGCACACTTTCAAACGACCTGATCCAGGCGACAGAGGCGATGAGCGAGAAAGTCGGCTCGAAGACGGAAGAACTGCGCGCGCTGGTCGAACGCTCGGCCGCCGATGGCGACGCCGCCGCCGACCGCTTCAACGCCGCAATGATCGGCCTTGGCGGCACGGCGCGCGAGGCAGGCCGCGCATTGCACGAAGCGACCGACGACCTTGCCGCGCGCATCTCTGAACTGCCCGAAGAAGCCGCCGAAAGCGCGGGCGCGCTGAAAAGCGTTCTCGAGGAACAGGTCTCGGCGCTGGCGGCGATTGCCGAAATCGTTGTGCGCCACGCCCGAACCCTCGACCGCTCCTCGCCGCAGCAACACCAGATGGCGCCGGAACGCACCTTCCCCGCCCATGTGGCGGCACTGCCGGAAATACAGCGCGCAGGCGGCGAACAGCGCCGCTGGGGCATGTCGGAACTGCTGGCCGCAGCGGAGCGGCGCGGCGAAGGACATGGCGCAGAGAGGCCGCAAGGCGGCGACCGCGACTTCCAGCGCGCCTCGCTTCACGTCATCGAGACCTTGCAGGCGCTGGCCATCGACCTTGACCGGGCGCTGGAACAAAGTCCGCCGCCGGACCTCTGGCAGCGCTATCAGGCCGGCGAGCGCAATGTCTTCACGCGCCGCCTCTACAATCTCGCGGGGCGCGAACTTTATGACCGCATCGCGCAGAAATATCGCAAGGAGAGCGAGTTCCGCTCCCATGTCGACCGCTTCCTCGCCAGCTTCGAGGAACTGCTCGGCGCGGCAACAACGCGCGACCGCGACAATATTCTGGTGGATACCTACCTCACCTCGGATACGGGCAAGGTCTATCTGATGCTCGGCCAGGCGACGGGAAAGCTGAGCTGAGAAGATCGGATCAGTTTCGGGCTCAATCCAATGTGTCATCCCGGCGAAAGCCGGGATGACACCTATATTTTTGTCGAGGCCCTTAACCCTATCTAGCTCCCCGCCCCTAGCTTCCCGCTTCTTGGGGCATGGCGGCGAGCGACTGTTCGAGCGTCCAGGCGGCAAGCGCGGCCAGCACCTCGTCGAGCGCGGCGTCATATCCTTCCACCACCGCATCCATACCGCTGCCCCCGGCGGCTTCCGCCGTGAAGACGCGCGAGGCGACGATGGAACGGTCGCGCATGCGCACGAGACGCACGAAAAGCGACACCTTCACTTTTGTTGCGCCCGCACCGAGCCCGGCCGAGGCATCGCGGTAAGCCCCGAAGGCGCGAATGTCGCCGGAGAGGGAGAAGTCCATGCGGGACGGCGCACCCGGCCCCGTAACGGCGGGAAAACGGCCTGTATTGCTGAGCGTCTCGACCGCGAGCGACGCGATCATGCGCGGGGCGCGATCTGCCCAGCGCGCGCCCGCATAATAGGCGATCTCGTTGGGCGAGGCTTTGTAGACGATGCGCGCGGTGTCGATGGCGGCGGGCGCGGAAAATTCCTCGACAACGAGTTGCGCATCGGCGCTGGCACCCGCCCCCGCCTCGACCTGCGGCGCGGTCAGCACATAAAGCGAGGGCGCAGGCCCGCTCGCCACATCAGCAAGCGCGCAGGCGCCGAGCGGAAGCATGGCAAAAGCGAGCAGCAGAAGACGCTTGTATCGGGTCATCGTTCCATTCCTCATTTCGCCTCGACCTCCGGCACATTCTTGCCGACGAAGAAGCGCGCCGGATCGTCTTCCGCGCGCGACGCGAGACGGTCGAGCGAGGAAACAAGCGAGCGCGTCTCGGCGACGAGCTGCGGCAATTGCGAGAGGCCCGCGCCGATGCCCGGCCCGCTCTGTTGCAGGATGGCGTCGAGTTCCTCCGCGACATCGCGGTAGGAGCGCGCCGCCTCGCGCGCATCGGCGATGAAGGCCTTGACGTCGTTCTTCATCAACCCGTCGGCGCTGCGGCTGATGCTGTTCAGGTGCTGTGAGGCTTCCGCGAGCTGGTCGATCGCGACGGTAACATCGCCGGAACTGTCGGCAAGCGCCTTCGACATGATCGCGAGATTGGATAGCGCCTCATTTATGGACTTCTGATTATCGGTCACGACCTTGTTGAGCTCCACCATCAGCTCATTGGCGCTTTGCAGGGTCTCGGGCCCCGCCTTGAGCAGATCCTGCAACGAGGATGGCGCGGCGCGAATGACCGGATAATCCTGCCCCGGCTTCGGACGAAGCGGACGCGACTCCGGGCTGCCGCCGGTCAACTGGATGAAGGCGACGCCGGTAAGGCCGGAAAGTTCGAGCTGCGCGACGGAATCTTCCTTCACCGGCGTGCGCGCATCGACCTCGATGATGGCGACGACCTTGTTCGGATTGTTTTCCTTCAGATAGAGGTCCGTCACCTTGCCGACCGGCAGGCCGTTATATTGCACCATACCCGACTCCGAGAGGCCCGACACCGAGCCGTCGAAGACGATCTTGTAATAGGCGAACTGCTTGTTGAGCTGCACCCCGCTCACCCAGAGCAGGAACAGGAAGACGCCCACGATCGCGGCAAGCGTGAAAGCGCCGATCAGGACGTTGTTGGATTTGATTTCCATGACCCTTATTTACCCGCAAGGGCCGCGCGTGCGCGGGGCCCGTGAAAATATTCGTGAATCCAGGGATGGCTGCTACGCAACATGTCGTCCATCGTCCCCACAAGGATAACATGCTTCTCGGCGAGAACCGCGATCCGGTCGCAGGTTGCGTGAAGCGTGTCGAGATCGTGCGTGACGAGGAAAACGGTGAGACCCAGCGTCTCCTTGAGATCGTTGATGAGTTCGTCGAAAGCGGCCGCGCCTATGGGATCGAGCCCGGCGGTAGGCTCGTCGAGGAAAAGGATCTCGGGATCGAGCGCCAGCGCGCGGGCAAGCCCGGCCCGCTTGCGCATGCCGCCGGAAAGCTCGGAGGGATAAAGCGAGGCGGCGGTGGCGCGCAGGCCCACCATCGCGATCTTTACCGCCGCAAGCTCGTCCATCAGTTCCGGCGAGAGGTCGAGATGCTCGCGGTAGGGAACCTGGATATTCTCCGCAACGGTGAGCGCGGAGAAAAGCGCACCGTCCTGGAAGAGCACGCCCCAGCGCTGCTCGTTGAGACGGCGCTCCTCTTCCGAGAGTTTCGAAAAATCGATTCCGAAAACGCGCACCCGCCCCGCATCGGGCCGCTTGAGACCGAGGATGGTGCGCAGCAGGACGGACTTGCCCGTGCCCGAACCGCCGACAATGCCGATCACCTCGCCGCGCTTGACCGTGAGATCGAGATTCTCGTGGATCACATTGTCGCCGAAGCGCGTATCGAGCCCCTCGACCTCGATGATCGGCTCGCCTTTCCTGCCCATGCTCATACGCCCACCGCCGTGAAGAACATGGCGAACATGGCATCGAGAATGATGACGAGGAAGATCGAACGCACGACGGAACTCGTTGTCATGGCGCCGACGGATTCCGCGCTGCCGGTGACGGCAAGACCCGCGCGGCACCCGACCAGCGCAATGACGGCAGCCATGAAAGGCGCCTTGATGAGACCGACGCCGAAGGTCCAGAAGTCGACGGCCTCCTGTACGCGGGAGATATAGACGCCGGGCGACATGTCGAGCATGAAGAAGACGACGAAGCCGCCGCCAAGCAGCCCCATGATATCGGCAATGAAGGTGAGCAGCGGCAATGTGACGGTGAGCGCGGCCACGCGCGGCAGCACCAGCATCTCGAGCGGATCGAGGCCGAGCGTACGCATCGCGTCGATCTCCTCGCGCATCTTCATCGAGCCGATCTCGGCAGTGAAGGCGCTGCCCGAACGGCCCGCGACGATGATGGCGGTGAGCAGAAGTCCCACCTCGCGCAGGAAGATGATGGCGATGAGATTGACCGTGAAGACTTCCGCACCGAAGGTCTTCAACTGCACCGCGCCCTGCTGCGCGACGACAGCGCCGATGAGGAAGGTCAGCAGGCAAACGAGCGGCAGCGCATCGAAGCCCGACTTCTCCATGTGATGAACGAAGGGGATCATGCGGAAGCGCCGCGGCCGCACCAGAGTGCGCCCGGCGATGACAATCACCGAACCGATGAAATCGAGCATGGCGCGCCCTTCGGCGGCCATCGCGCGCGTGGTCTCGCCGATCTTGCCGACAATCTGGAGGTAGAGCGGCGACGGCGGCAGATGGACGGGTTCCGGCTTGCCGCAAGCCTCGACCTTGTCGAGGAGAAGATGTTGCGCTTCCGAAACGCCTTCATAGGTAACGCCGAGCCCCTGCTCTTCGAACTCGGAGGCCGTGCGCGAGACGATGGCGGCGGCGGCCGTATCGAAGCGCGAAACGGCGGAGAGGTCGATCACGGCGCGCGCAGCATCGCCGGGCTTCGCCGAAAGACCGCGCAAAGCCCCGTCCACCTTGTTCAGATGGACGATGGACCAGTTTCCCGCCGCGACGAGGCGGAGAACCCGGTTTTCAATGTTTGTGCGGAATGTGGCTGGCTCATCGGCCTCTGCCTCTGCCCCGCGACTGCTCAATTCGGCCAAAATATCCCCGATTTCGGCATGGCACCTGCTTTCGCGCCACTCTGCCCGCCGATTAACGCGGCGGCAAGCGTGACCGCGCCAGTCTGTCGCATGCTATTCTTTTTACAGAGGTTTAGGTTAGGTCTTATCCGCACCCCGATAGAGGCTGTGCGGCATATAATTACCAAGGGAGGTTCCAGTGCGCGGCATTTTCACAGGCCTGGCGGCAACAGTTCTCGTCATGACGGTGGCCGGTGCGGCATTGGCCGACGAAGGCGGAGACGCCGCGAAGGGCAAGAAGGTATTTGCCCGCTGCAAGGCCTGCCACACGATCGACGAAGGCGGCGCGGATCGCATCGGCCCGAATCTCCACGGCGTGGTCGGCCGCACGGCAGGCACCAAGGAAGGCTTCAAGTTTTCCGACGCGATGATCCAGCATGGCAAGGACGGGCTGGTCTGGAACGACGAGACGTTGCACACCTATCTCGAAAAGCCCGCCGCGATGATTCCCGGCACGATGATGTCCTTTCCCGGCCTGAAGAAGGAAGCGGATCGCGATAACGTCATCGCCTATATCGAGAGCGAGTCCGGCGCCGAGTAACCCGGCACCGGCCTCTCCCCCTCTTTCGCGAATGCTCAGAGCATCTCCCCGCGCGCATGTTCCGCGCGAGCGGCGCCGATAGCCGTTTCGACATTCTTGACCTCTTCGGGCGGCGGTACGACGGCGGGGAACCCGAGCGCGCCGATCCACAGCTCCCGTGTCCAGCCGGCCGTGTGATAGAGGTGATGATCCTCGTCCTGCCCGACGGCGTCATAGGCTTCTTTCAGGATTTTGGCCGTATCGCCTGAACCATGTTCGGCGACATGGCCAATCAGCTCCCAGTTCAAGTGATCCTTGGTCTCGGCGAGCACGACGCATTCGCCCGCAACAAGCTGGGCGGCGTCCGCATCGCCCTCCTCGCGCGCCATCTGCATCGCCTTCACCAGCGAGTCCCCGATATGGGCGACGACCTTGCGGCCCGGCGTCCGGGCCTCGGGATCGAGGCCGAGTTTTGCGAACACATCCAGCAGCGTCTTGTGATGGGTCTTCGTCTCGTCGAGATAGCCCTGCCACTCTTCCTTGAGATCGCTGTTCCTCGCGCAGGAAATCGCAGTCTCATAGATTTCGATGCCGCCCGCTTCCGTTTCGAGCGCCTGATAGAGAAGTTCGTGAAGCTGCGCTTCGTCGTATTTGCTCTTCGCCATAATGTTTCACCTGATTGCGGATTTCGGGGTTTTCAGAACTCAGGAAGCAACGGACGCGCGCGCCTCGCGGCCGATATATTCGACGCTCCATCGGGGCGCGGGTTCACCGACGCCCTGCACGTAGATCCGTGACGGGTAACAATCGACATGGCCCTCCCAGACCGGGCCATTGGCCACAATCGGCATTTCGTAATCGGGGCCGACATAAATGAGGACGCCGGCGGTCGGGGGCGCGATCGTCACGCGGAGCAAGGCGGTGACAGCGCCGGCAGGCACAAGAGTTGAAAGGTCGACCTCGGTCGCCCTGGAGAGAAGTCCGGTCGGCATGCTTGTTTCCGTTCTCTTTTGGCCCGCGCACACACCGCGGACATCACGCGCGCCCCCCAGCCTTTTTCTCTCGCTTCCAGTCGAGCCTTAACGGGCAACAGCACCCCGCGGTTCCGGGGACGAAACGGAAATTTTTTGAAAAAGGCGAGGGAATGCGCGCCCTGACGGCGCATGGAACGGAAGCTGCAAGTTACTTCAATGAGTTCCATCTCTTGTTCCGAAACGGGACAAAAGAAGGATAACAGGTCAATATGGAGCAACTCCGCGCACACAAGAGTTCGACGCGGGATGAGTAGCGAAACATGAATCCGACGCCTGCATTCCGCAGACTTTCAGCGATCCTTCCCGGCCTTGTGCTGGTATTGAGTCTCGCGGTGTCGATCTACGACCCGCAGGGCGCCGGCTCTTACCTGCGCAATCAGGTCTTCGATCTCTATCAGCGCATTCTGCCGCGAGAAGCCGGGCCCGACGGCCCGCACGCGGTCTATGTCGATATCGACGCGGAAACCGCCAAGACATATGGCGCCTGGCCCTGGCCGAGAAAACGGCTCGCCGATCTCGTGAGCCGCGTGAGCCAGACGGGCGCAAGCGCCATCCTGATCGACATGCCGCTATCCGATCAGGACCCTACCTCTGCAAGCGAACTGATGCGGCTCTGGGCGCCGCTTCCCGCGGGCGAGACATATGGCGGGCTTGGCCAGTCGCTGGCGCAACTGCCGGATTATGACCGCCAGCTTGCCTCGCTCCTTGCCGCAACACCCTCTGTCGTCTCGCTGGTTCCCGGCAAGACCGCTTTCCGAAACATCCATACGCCGCTTCGCAGCGCCGCCATCGTGCCGCAGGGGGGCGATCCGCGTCACTATATGGGCGCCTATGAAAACTGGAGCGCTTCGCTGACCGGCTTCGAGAAGACGGCAAAAGGCAATGGCGCCACCCTGCCCGACACCAGCGCCGGGGCGACCGTGCGCGGCCTGCCGATGCTTGTGGATCTCGACGGCACACTCTACCCCTCGAACGTGCTCGAAATCCTGCGCGTCGCAGAGGGCGGCACCGGCTATAGCGCAAAGGTCGCCACGCCGGATAACGGCTTTTCCTTCGAAATCGAACCCGGCATCGACAGCATCGCCATCGAGGGCACGGATATCGGCGCGCAGACGCTGAAGGATGGCAGCCTCGTTCTCTATTTCGGCGACGAGACGACCAGAACCCGCGTCTCCGCCGGACGCATTCTTACCGGCAGCGCCGACACCGGCATCCTGGCGGACCGCATCGCCGTCATCGGCGTCTCGGTGAACGGGTCCGAGCGCATGTATGGAACGCCTGCGGGCATCCCCATGGCCTCCGGCGCTATCGCCGCCAACGCTATCGACCAGATCGTCGACGGCCACTTCCTGACGCGGCCGGGCTGGGCCCCTGCCGCAGAACAGCTTTTCGTTCTCATCGCGGGCGTGATCGTGATCCTTGTCGTGCGCCGGTTCCGCTTCCGCTGGGGCATCATACTGACGCTCGCGATCGCGGCGGGCGCGGGTTATGGCTCATGGTGGGCTTTCGAGAACCACCGCTGGCTGATCGATCCGGCACTGGGCGGGCTCACGCTCTTCGCCGCCGCACTCACCTGCGCGGTGATGACGAGACTGCACACGGAAGACGAAATCCGCTTCATCGAAACGCAGTTCGCCCGCCGCCTCTCCTCTTCGGGGCTGGCGAAGGTGAAGGCGAACTCGCGGATCATCCAGGCGGAAGGCTCGCTGCGCGACGTCACCTCCGTCGTCGTCGGGTTGCGCGGCTTCAACATCATTTCCGACCGCTATCTCGAAGACCCGACCGCCTATGCCGACATTCTGAACCGCTTTTTCTCGCCGATGACCAAGATCGTCCAGGACCGGAACGGCATGGTGGACCGCTCGGTGGGCGACGCGCTCTATGCAGTGTGGAATGCGCCCCTCGACGCGGGCGACCACGCCTCCAAAGGTTGCGACGCGGCGCTGCGCATGGTCGAGAACCTGGAAGCGCTGAACGAGTTCCTCGAAGAGGACGCGCGCCGCCAGCATCTGAGCCATGTACCGCTGAGCCTCTCGATCGGCATCGATACGGGCACCGCCATCACGGGCAATATGGGTGCGGTCCAGCGCTTCGACTATGGCGTACTCGGCGAGCCGGTGAGCTTTGCCGCCTATCTGCAGAAGAATGCGCGCCATTACGGCCCCGCCATCATCGTCGGCGAAGGCACGCAGCGCGCTGTCGGCGACCGCTATGCGCTCCTCGAAATCGACCTCGTGTCAACGCCCCGTCACCCGGAAGGCCGCCGCATCTTCGCGCTGCTCGGCGATCCGATCATGCGGGCGAACCCGAAGTTCCGGGCGCTCCAGGAAGCGCATACGCTGATCTTCTCGGCCTATCGCAACCAGCGCTGGGCGGAGGCGCGCGCCGCCATCACCGAATGCCGGAAGCTCAATGGCGCGATCCCCACGCTTTACGACTTCTATGAAGCGCGGATCTCGGCCTATGAGGCAAACCCGCCCGGCGAACACTGGAACGGTGCTTTCTTCGCGGGCCGTATCTGATCCACTATGCTCCAAGTCCCGTTTTGGGGCTTGGAGAGAGCGCACACAAAAGCCATCATCTCGCGCCACCTTTCGCTGTCTCACGCAATATGAGCAGAACTTCGATGCGCGAAATTACCGCCGAAATACAATCATGGCCGATTGCCGGCGCCTTCACCATATCGCGCGGTGCAAAGACCGAAGCCAATGTGGTGGTGGCGAGCGTCAGCGAGAACGGGCTGACAGGCCGGGGCGAATGCGTTCCTTACGCCCGCTACGGCGAAAACGAGAAAGACGTCGTGGCCGCGATCAAGGCGCTGCAACCGGCCATAAGCGAGGGGCTGGGCCGGGACGAACTGCAACGCATCATGCCGCGAGGCGCGGCGCGCAACGCGCTCGACTGCGCGCTCTGGGATCTGGAAACGAAGCTCGCGGGCAAGCCCGCCTGGGAACTCGCCGGGCTTTCCGCGCCCCGCGCGCTCACCACCGCCTATACGCTGAGCCTCGCCTCGCCCGACGACATGCGCGAGGCGGCGCTGGCGGCGGCAAAACGCCCGATCCTGAAACTGAAGCTTGGACATGGCGGCGACGACGATCTCGCGCGTGTCGAAGCCGTGCGAGGCGGCGCGCCCAACTCGGCGCTGATCGTCGATGCGAATGAAGGCTGGAAACCCGAAGACGTGCTGCCGCTGGCGCGGGAATTCGCACGGCTCGGCGTATCGCTGATCGAACAGCCGGTGCCCGCAAGGGAAGACGAGGTGCTGCGCGGGATCGACAGTCCCGTGCCGCTCTGCGCCGATGAAAGCGCGCATGGGCTCGAAGGAATGAAGCGCCTCGTCGGCCTTTACGATTTCATCAATGTGAAACTCGACAAGACCGGCGGGCTCACCGAGGCACTGGCGGTTATCCGTTGCGCGAAACTTCGCAATCTGCGCGTGATGGTGGGCTGCATGGTCGCGACATCGCTTGCCATGGCGCCCGCCATGCTCGTCGCGCAACAGGCCGACTATGTGGACCTTGACGGACCACTGCTGCTCGCAAGGGACCGCGAACCTTCGCTGCGCTACGAGGGCAGCCTTGTCTATCCGCCGGAGCGTGAGTTATGGGGGTGAGGCGATCCCGCCCCACCCCGCAACGAATTCAGATATCCAGCACGATCTTGCCGAAATGCGATGCGCCTTGCATGAGGCGGAACGCTTCCTGCGCATCGTCGAGCGGGAAACGCTTGTCGATGACGGGATGGATGTCGTTCTGCACGATGGCGCGCGACATCTCCTCGAAATGCGTACGGCTGCCGACGGTGATGCCGCTGATCTTGAGGTTCTGCGAGAAGATCGCCGCGACATTCACATCCTTGGTGAGGCCGGAGAGAATGCCGATCACGGCGATGTGGCCGCCGACGCGCGAGGCGATGATGGAACGCGGGAACGTATCCGCGCCGCCGACTTCCACGATGTGATCGACGCCGCGACCGCCGGTGAGACGGCGCGCTTCCATTTCCCAGTCGGGCTTTTCCTTGTAGTTGATCGCATCATCCGCGCCGAGCTTCTTTGCCCGCTCGATCTTCTCATCCGACGACGATGTGACGATGACGCGCGCGCCCATCGCCTTCGCGAATTGCAACGCGAAGATGGAAACGCCGCCCGTGCCCTGCACGAGAACCGTGTCGCCCGCCTTGAGGCCGCCCTCGACCACGAGCGCGCGCCATGCGGTCAGCCCGGCGCAAGGCAGACAGGCGACTTCCTCGTCGGAAAGATTGGACGGTGCCTTCGACATGCCCTCGGCGGAGAGAACCATATATTCCTGCGCGCAACCGTCGATGGGGCTGCCAAGCGCCGTCGGCCCGAGGTTCTCGGCGACCGGACCGCCCGACTGCCAGCCCTGAAAGAAGCTCGGCGCGACGCGGTCACCCTTTTTGAGGCGCTTGACGCCCTCGCCCGCCTCAATGACTTCGCCGCAACCATCGGAAAGCGGCACGAACGGCAGAAGCTGCGGATTACCGCCGTAACTGACGGTCGCGAGATCGCGGAAATTGAGCGAACCGGCTTTCATCTTCAGCACGACCTGACCGGGCCCCGCCTTCGGCACGTCCCGTTCCTTCAGCTTCAGATTGTCGATTCCGAAATCATTCTCAAGCACCAGCGCACGCATGGACTTTCCTCCGTTTGAATATGCTTTTGCAACAGAAGCTGGCGCATCTGCGGGCAAAGTCAAACGGCGGAAAATTGACGCAAGGGCGACGGCGCGTCAGCGCGGCGCGCGGCCCTTGATCTGGGTGCGGTGCATGACACGCCGCTGGCTGCCGTCGAAACCCGCCCGGCGATGAATCGCACAACGATTGTCCCAGATGAGCAGGTCGCCGACCTTCCACTGATGCGTCCATGAAAATTCCGGTTTCGCGCAATGGGCCCAGAGCCGGTCGAGAAGCCTCTCGCTCTCCTCGATGGAATAACCCTCGATATAGCCGTTGAGGCGGCGGCCGAGATAAAGCGACTTGCCGCCGGTTGCCGGATGCGTGCGGATGACGGGATGCTTCGCGCCCGGCGCCGTGCGCACATCGAGAACGGCGTCCGCGCCCGCACGCAACTCGCCGACGCTCGTCGTGCTCGCATCGTGATTGCACATGCGGCCCTCGACGGCAGCGCGAAGATCGTCCGGCAGCTCTTCGAGCGCCTTGTACATATTGGCGAAGCTCGTATCGCCGCCCTTGTCGGGAATCTCCAGCGAGTAGAGCACGCTCGCCATGGGCGGCTCCGCGACATAGGACATGTCGGTGTGCCACTCGGCTTCCTTGTCGCCGAGCGCGCCGATGGGACGGCCATTCTCGACGACATTGGAGATGATCCAGATTTCCGGCCGCGACAGCGCCTGCCCGCCCGCCATGTCGGTGGCGCTGGCGGGCGCGATGTCGAGTTCGCCGAAATGATCCGAGAAGCGGATGAGATCGTCGTCGTTGATCTTCTGACCGCGAAAGAGAAGGACGATATGGTCGTACCAGGCTTGCTGGACGGCTTCGAATTCGGCATCGGTGAGCGGCTTCGAGAGATCGAGGCCGCGAACTTCCGCGCCGAGCGCGGCGCCTGTCGGAATGACTTCAATGGCCATTTTTGCCTTCCTGCATTTCTTCCCGATCTTCTTGTTCTTCCGGCTCTTCTTGTTCTTCCGGCTCTTCTTCGGGGATGAGCAAACCGCCATCCCAGCGAAGGGCGACGAACATGACGCCCGCAAGAGCCAGCGCCCCGCCACCCGCCATGACGAAATAGGCATGGGCCCCGAGCATCTTGTAGACAGGCCCGATGGCGATTGTCACCAGCCCCATCATAACGCCGGATGCCATTGCCGCGTAAAGGCTTTGCGCAGTGGCGGCAAGACGCGGGGGCGCGGCCTGCGCAACAAACTGGACAGCACCGAGATGCGCCGCGCCGAAGGTCAGCCCGTGCAGCGCCTGCATGACGAAAAGAACGGCGAGCGGCGGGCTCAAGGCCGTGACGGTCCAGCGCAGGATTGCGGCGAAGCCCGCCAGCATCAGCAGGCGGACCGCGCCGAACCGCGCCATTAACGGGCCGGAAATGTAGAACAGGACGATCTCGGCGAGAACGCCCGTCGCCCAGAGAAGGCCGATCACGGAATCCGCATAGCCCTGCTTCTGCCAGGCGAGCGAGCCGAAGGCATAATAGACGGCATGGGTCGCCTGGGTGAGGCTGGCCGTCACCACGAACAGAACGAAGACGGGATGGCGGCCGATCTGGAGCACATCGGCGAACTGGCTGCGGCGGCGAACGGGCTGGCGAACCATCCCCGCATCCCGCGGCATCGCCCAGGCCCCCGCGACATTGAGCGCGAGCGCGCCGACAAGGCAGAATCCGATGATCGAGGACGGGTTCCACTCAAGCAGCCAGCCGACGCCCGAGCTGCCCAGGATGAAGGTAATGGAACCCCACATGCGCACGCGGCCGTAATTCATGCCCCGGTCGATCCGCGCGCGCATGGCGATGGTTTCAACGAGCGGCGATATGGATGGAAAGACGGCGTTCAGCACCAGCGCGACAAGGAGGATAAGTCCAAATCCCTCGACCGCGAGAAGAAGACCGGCGGAGGCGAGCGACGCCCAGGCGAGCCCGACCATGACGCGGCGCCTGTCGCCGATCCGGTCCGCGACGGCGGCGAAGAAGGGACTGACGACGATGCGCAGGAACAGCGAAAGCGCCACAACGAGCGAAATCTCGGTGGCATCCAGCCCCTGCGCCTTCAGCCATACCGGAAAAAACGGCAGATAGACGCCCGTGAACAGGAACATCGTGCCGTAAAGGATCGCAAGGCGGATGGCGAGAGACATGGAAAGGGAAACCCCGGACGCTGCGCGACGAGTGATAGCGCGGCGGCAGGTCCGGGGGAAGAGCGCCCTAGCCGAAGGACGGGAGCGGCAGCTTTCGCCTCTCGGTCGCGGCGACGAGATAGTCCCAGATGCGGGCTTCGAGGCTCCGCGCCCAGGGGGCATCCGACTCCTCGACATGAGACTGCAGTTCGATGAGAAGGGAGCACAGGCTCGCATTGCGGGCATTGAGAGCCGTGATCCGCAAAGAGCCCTCCTTCTCGGCACTGGCAGCGGCAAGTTTCGCCTTCAGCGCATTGTCGGTGACCATCGTCGAGGCATGGGAAAAGAGCGAGCGCATTTCCTTGTTTTCTGTCGCACGGATATCGGCGGCGCGGTCATATTCCTCCGCCGTCATGAACATCATCATGCTCATGATGCCGATATTGCCCATCGAGTATTCCGCATTGAGATGCGGCGCGATCTCGCCAAGCATGGTACCGAAAAAACCCTGCATCACGACATTTACATCGGGTTTCATATGCGAGCCTCCTTCGAGAGAGCGGCAAGACGGTTGACCAGCACGCGGTTGTGAACATCCGTGCAATACCAGCTCGGGAAGGCGAGGATCGGATCGCGGTTCGCCCCCGTCTGATATTCCTTGCCGGACGAAATCCAGATGGCGAGCCCCTTCAGCGAATTGAAGATCTCCCACCAGAGAAGACGGACGGGCTCCGCCTTGAGACCGCTCGCCTGTTCCCAGATGCGCAGCGCCTCGTCGCGGGCAATCATGCCGCCCGGCCGTTCGGCCCGCTCGAAAGCCCAGAGCGGATCGAGCGCCCAGGCAACATCTTCCAGCGGATCGCCCAGATGGCACATTTCCCAATCGAGAATGGCGCGGATATCGCCTTCGCCGTCATAGAGAAAATTGCCGGTGCGATAATCGCCGTGAACGACGGAAATCTTTTCGGCAGGCGCCGGAGGATTGCGCCTGAGCCAGCGGATCGCGGCGCGCGCAACGGGCTGAGGCTGAAGCTCGTCCTCGTCGATCACCTTTTCCCACTTGTCGAGTTCGGCCTTCCAGCACGCATCGGGCGCGACCGGCTCCATGCTCGCGGCAAAGCCGATGGCTTCAGGGTCGGCAGCTGCGATATGCCCGAGATGGGTCCAGAACTGCTTTCCGATCTTCTCGGCATGGGCACCGTAAGGGTCGGCATTGAAGGCCGAGCCCGCCTGACAGCCCTCGATCTGCTCCATTATGAAGAAAGGCCTGTCGAGCCACTGGAGATCGGTTTCGAGATAGACGGGCTCCGGCACGGGCAGACCCGTGGGGTGGAACGCGCGATAGGCATTATATTCGGTATCGCGTTCCGTCTCGATCAGGCTGGCGACGGGATCGCGGCGCAGAATGAGGGGGCGCTCGATGCGCTCGCCCCCCTCCTCCCAGCTCGCGCGGAGCCGGAAGGTTTCGCGGCTGGCGCCGCCATGAATGCGCGAGATGCCGCTCACTTCGATATTCGAGGCGGCGGGCATCCTGTGCGCGAGATAGGCCGCGATGCGGGGAGCAAGATCTTCCATTTTCGCAGCCCTACTTCGCCGGATCGAGAATATCTTTGAAGCCCGATGGCGCATGCGGCCCGATAATCATCTGCTCTAGAATACCGGCACCGTCGCGCGTGCTGCCATCCGGCAGGGTCATCTTCGCTTCACTGAATGCCTGAATGTGAAGATGGGGCGGCGCGAAACTCTTGATATCGGCGAGCTTGAACTCTTCATAGCCGATCGCGTTGTCGCCCTTATGCGCGCCATGCGCCCATTCGGGATGGCCGTAGCCGATACCCATCATGTGAAAATGGAATTTCGGCGTAAGGTCGATGCGTGTCTTCTCGCCCTTGCGGGTCTCGAAGAAGATGGAGCACGACTTCGCATGACGCGAGCCGGAGATGTAGTCGATCTCGTAGCTGACGCGATCCATCTCCTGCGACTGCACATCGCGTCCAAGCGGGCATATGACGCCCGAAAGATTCCACGGATCGCCATGCTCGTCGTCATTCACATGAAAGAGCGTGATCCGGTCCTCGAAGTTGAGCGGCGCCCAGAGCCAGAAGAACTGGAACTCCATCGGCGGCACCATCGGCTGCGCGTCGGAAGCGCCGATGGGGCGCACGCCCCATGAGCGGTCGCGCGTGCCAACATAATCGGCAGGCTTTACCTCGATACGCTTGCCCTTCACCTCGATCCAGCCTTCCCAGGTGCCGTTCTGGGTGAGGCGCGTGAGATCCATCAATGTGCGCGGACCATTGCGGCGCGTAAAACGCGGCTCCTTCAACGCAGGCGCGCGGCCCGTGAAAGTCAGGTCGGCCTTGATGCCGTGCTCATTGTCGGCAACGCGAATGCGCAGCGAATGCAGCGGCTCCACCACGTCGAGCGAGAGCGGGCCCACCCTGGTGTCGAGCCGTTCCGAATTCAGAAAGCGCGAGACATGGAGATTGTGCTGCACACCATCGACGATAACGCTGAAGGCACCATCCATGATGTTGATGTGAGGATAGACACCGAGCGCGGCAGCGAAGAAGACATCGCCGCTTCTCGTGTAGCCGTTGAAGAAATAACGGTCGTAGAAATTCCGGTCCGTGCCTGCAAAGGCGATGGGCTCGGGTGTCTGATGAATGGGATAGTCGTCGGCCTTTGTAAGCATGTCGCGTTCCTCCCCGTACTGGTCCGCTCCGGCTTGTTCCGCCGGTTGCGTGTTTTTGTTTTGATGGCGCAACAATGGCCTTGCGGCCCTGACTGGTCAACGACACCTCATTCGCAAAAATGCGGAGTGACGCAGCGGAAAGGTAACGCCGTCAAAATTCAGCCATGCCGAAATCGCTTTCGTCGTGCCGCAATCGGGCTTCCCGAGCCACCAGACGTCACCGGCACGCATCGAAGCGCCCCTTCGTCGCTCAGGTCAGCACAATCGGCCTTGTACCGAGATCGGAATAGAAGCGAAGCAGATACCCATCAGGGTCTTCGGCGACGAACTGGCGATTGCCGAGAAGTTCGCCGTCCCTGCGGTACCATTTCTCCTCAAGCGGCAGGAAAAGAGAAATTCCCGCTGCGGCAATCGAAGCGGCAAGCGCATCGGCATCGTCCACGCGAATCTGGAAATTGATGCCGCGCCCATAAGGGCAGCCCTCTTCGCCCTTGAGCCAGGTTCGTGACGGGTCTTGAGGCTGCTCAATCATCAATTGCGCGCCTTCACGCTCCAGAAAAGCGAAACGTTCTTCCGCGCGCATATAGACAAGTCCGAAGCCGAGCCTGTCGCGATAGAAGGCGAGGCTCCGATCGAAATCGGAAACATAGAGCTCGGGAACAAGGGGATTGATCTTCATCTTTCGATTTCTCATTGCAACGCTATCCATAGCGCCGCGCCAGGGGCTAGTCTGCGCATCACCATAACGGAACGAATTTGGCGAGGCTCTCCATGAAACTCTGGCTCACCATCGGCGCATTGAGCGGCTTTCTCTCGGTGGCGCTCGGCGCCTTCGCAGCGCACGGGCTGCAGGCCCGTGTCGGCCCGGCGGAACTCGCCGTCTTCGAAACCGGCGCGCGTTATCAGATGTATCATGCGCTCGCTCTCCTCGCCGTCGCCTGGGTAGCGGCGCAAGGCGGCGGCACAGCCACGACCATTGCGGGCTGGGCTTTTGTCGCGGGAACCATTCTCTTTTCGGGCTCGCTCTACTATCTGGGTTTAACCGGCAGCCGGGCACTCGTCATGGTGACGCCGATCGGCGGTGTCGCCTTCCTTGCAGGCTGGATCGCGCTTGCCATTGCGGGATGGACGCTGCGCGGCACCCCCGCAGCCTGAGCTGAAAAACCGCAAAAAGGCGGCTCTGGACAGCCGCGGGAACGCTTCCTATTTTTACTAGACCGTAGTCTAGTTTTTCTGTAAGCCGGACAGTGTGCAGATGGAGGAGGCGAGGATGAACGCGAGGCTGAACGAACGTATTCTGGTGGTTGGCGGCGGCATTGCCGGCCTCTGGACAGCCCTTGCCCTGGCCCGGAAAGGCCGCGAACTGACTGTTCTGGAACGCGACCCGCCGCCCCCCGAGGCATCCGCCGACGAGGCTTTTGAAAGCTGGGAACGCAAGGGCGTCGGCCATCTGCGCCACAGCCACGCCTTCCTCGCGCGGCTGCACATCCTGATCCGCGACAATTATCCCGACCTCATGGAAGAGCTGCTGGCAGCGGGCTGTCGCGAACTCAAGTTTGCCGACGGCCTGCCCCTGACGCTCCAGGAAAACTACAAGCCCGTGCCCGGCGACCAGGAGATGACGATCCTGACCAGCCGCCGCACGACGCTCGAATTCATCATGCGGCGCTATGCAGGCCGCCAGCAGAACATCCGCTTCGAAACCGGCGCGCTCGTGCGGGGCATCCTGACAGAGAAGGACGCCGCCGGGCAGCTTCGCGTGACCGGGGTGACGGCCGAGCAGAACGGCGAGACGCGCGACTGGCTCGCCGATATCGTGGTCGACGCCGCAGGCAAGAACAGCCAGATGATCGAATGGCTGAACGAAGCGGGCGCGGACATAACGGAAGAAACCGAACGCGCGGGCATTCTCTATTTCACGCGGCACTACAGGCTGCACGATCCGAAGAACGAACCCGCGCGCACAAAGATTCCAGGTGCGGGCGATCTCGGCTTCATCAAATACGGGCTCTTCCCCGCCGATAATGGCTGCTTCTCGATCACGCTCGCTGTGCCGGAAATCGAGATGGAGCTTCGCCGCGGCATTGTCCGCCCCGAGAACTTCGACAAGATCTGCGCACAGCTTCCGGGCATCGCGGCATGGACCGCACCTGAAACATCGGAACCTCAGAGCCGCGTCTTCGGCATGGGCGAACTCATCAGCCGCTGGCGCCACATGACGAAGAACGGCGAAGCGCGCGTGCTGAACTTCTTTCCCATCGGCGACAGCGTCATCCGCACCAACCCGCTCTATGGACGCGGCTGCTCCTTCGCAGGCGTGGCGGCAGATGCACTGGCCGAAACGCTCGACAAAACGGATGACCCGCGCGAACGCGCGCGCCTCTATCATGGGCAGCTCGCCAAGGAACTCCGCCAGCACTATGACGACATGGTGAAGCAGGACCTCGCGGCAACCAGACGCGCGAAGAATGCGCTCGACCCGAACTACAAGCCGGGTGTGAAAGCGCGGCTATTCAAGAGCTTCGCCGAGGACGCGATCCTGCCGGCCGTTCGCAGCGACGTGGATCTCATGCGCGCCTTCATGCGCTCCTTCCATATGGTCGATGCGCCGAACACATGGGCGCGCGATCCGCGCAACGTGTCGAAGGTGCTGAGAACCTGGGCGCGAGGCAAGAAGCGCAATGCCGGCCTCTATCCGCCAAAGCTCGGGCCCGGCCGCACGGAGATGCTGACCTCGATTGGTCTTTCGCCGACGGCGGACAAGGAACGCATGCAATCCGCCTGACGGCGAAAAAACTAGAATAACGGGAGGAGAACGGCGATGAATTTTCCAGAGCCGCATTATGTCGATACGAACGGCCTCAAGATGGCCGTCTATGAACAGGGCCCCAAGGACGGTGTGCCGGTGGTGATGTGCCACGGCTTCCCGGAACTCGCCTATTCCTGGCGTCACCAGATTCCGGCCATCGCGAAGGCGGGTTTTCGTGCCATCGCGCCCGACCAGCGCGGCTATGGCAATACGGGCGGCCCGAAGGGGCAGGACAACATCCCGCTCTACGACATCGCACATCTGACCGACGATCTCGCGGGCATGCTCGATGCGCTCGGCCTCGACAAGGCGGTCTTCGCCGGCCACGACTGGGGCGGCATGGTCGTCTGGCAGATGGCGCTGCGCCATCCCGACCGCGTTGCCGGCGTCATCGGCGTCAACACGCCTTTCATGCCGCGCGGCCCCATCGACCCCATCGAAGGCATGCGCATGGTCTTCGGCGAAGACATGTATATCGTCTACTTCCAGAACTTCGGCGTGGCGGAGGGCATATTCGACAAGGATGTGGCCCGCTCCATGCGCTTCTGGTACCGCAAGAGCGCAATGAAGCTCGCCGATTTCGACAAGCTGCCCGCCGAACAGAAGAACCTCTCCTTCATCAATAGCTTCGCCGCGGACGAAAGCGAATGGCCGGGCGAGCAGCTCCTGAACGCTGAGGAAATCGACTACTACACGAAGGCTTTCCAGAAGTCGGGCTTCGAGGGCGGCATCAACTGGTACCGGAACTTCACCCGCAACTGGAAAGACAGCGAAAGCCTGGTGGAGAAGGTGAATGCCCCGAGCCTCATGATCTCCGCCGCGGACGACATCGTGCTCCGGCCGGAAATGACCGAGGGCATGGAGCAATATGTTCCCGACCTCGAAAAGCACGTGATCCCCGATTGCGGCCACTGGACCCAATCGGAAAAGCCGGACGAGCTGAACACGCTGATGGTGGACTGGCTGAAGCGCCGCTTCGGCTGATCTCCCCCGCCTTCCGCCCCACATTCTTGTGACTTGCCTTGAGGCCGCCGCAGCGGCCAGACTGACCGAAACGGAATATCCGGTCAGTCCGGCAGGTCGCATGGGGGGCGGTCATGGCTATTCTCGAGACGATTTCGGGCATGCACGATGCGGTGCGCGGCGGCGTCTACTGGCTCATCCTCATCAATTCCCTCTCCGTTGTCTTTATACTGTGGCGCGTGGAAGCGCAGGTCATCCTTGGCCTGTGGGCGATACTCGCCCTCACTGCCATAGCGATGGCGGAACAGAATATGGCGCCGGGTGCGACCGGCGCGGCCGCCGCGCTGCTCTGGGTGCCCCTGCTCTTCTGGCTCATCTGGCGAAACCCGGTCGAGGATGCACGCGAGCCCTGGGGCCTCTATCTCGTGCTGCTTTTCACCTCGAACCTTGTCGCAACCGCCCTCGCTCTCGCTAATTTGCGGGTTCAGGCGGTCTAGCCTGCCCTTTCCCGCCTGCCCTCTACGGATATGCAAAACCGGAATGCCACTGCTAGACTGCACACACATCGCAGCCTCGGCACCACCGGATGAAACGCATGGCCACCGGCACCTCCCCTGCACGCGATCGCGCTACGCTTCTCTTTGCCAACGAGACCTTCTACCGCGCTTTTGCGGAGCGTGACCCCACGCTCATGGGCGCGGTCTGGGCAGAACAGGAACCCGTCACCTGCCTGCACCCCGGCTGGCCGCCCGTCGAGGGCCGCGACAGCGTATTGCAGAGCTGGCACGCGATCCTGACCGGCCCCGCCAGCCCCGATATCGAATGTCTGCACGCGCGGGCCGGTATTCACCGCGACACGGGCATCGTGATTTGCTATGAGCGCATCGGACAGGACTATCTGCTCGCCACCAACATCTTCATACGGAGCGGCGATGGATGGCTGCTCATTCATCACCAGTCCGGCGCGGCGCCGGAGCCCGGCGAAGGCAACGAACCGCCGAGACGCAGCATCAACTGAAGAGGGCTCGCTTACATTCTTGTTAGCGGGTTGTTGCCCCCCGACGAACCCGATATGATCCCCGCCGTTCGGGAACGCCCGCCGTTCGAGGCATATCGGTGTCCGGCCACCCGTTCGCCGCCCATGACAGGCGAAGTTTTAATCCGGTTCGGGTTTGCACCCGCCATTGGGAGCTCCCGGACGCTGCCCCTTGTTGCGGGTCGAGCGGACCAGAAGAGGCTTGGAGAGGACAAGGCATGTCGCAAGTGCTTGAGCGGAATGCGGCCGCTGAAGAGAAACCCGAAGCTCCGGCAGTGGCGCGGCACACGCTCGACACGCCGAAGCTCGCGGCCGTCAATGGCGACCGGCCGCTGCGTATTCTGCTGCCGAGCTACCGCTCCAATCCGACCACCGGCGGCCAGGGCGTCTATATGCGCCACATCGCCAAGGCGCTGGCCGAACTCGGCCACAAGGTCGACGTGATTTCCGGCCCGCCCTATCCCGAAATCGATCCGCGCGTGGGGCTCATCAAGCTGCCCTCGCTCGACCTCTATGCAAACCCGCATCCCATCCGCTCGCTCCGCCCCTGGATGTTCGCGTCTCCCATCGACCTCTTCGAATGGTGGAGCCACGCAACAGGCGGCTTTTCCGAGCCTTACACATTCGGCGAGCGCATGGCGCGCTATGTGCGTGGCACGCTGGACGATTATGACGTCTGCCACGACAACCAGACGCTCTGCTGGGGCCTTCTCAAGATGCGCGACATGGGGCTGCCCGTCGTCGGCACGATCCACCATCCGATCACGATGGACCGGCGCATCGATATCGACCATGCGCATTCCCTGAAGCTGAAACTGCTGAAGCGGCGCTGGTATTCCTTCCTCAACATGCAGATCAAGGTGGCGCGCCAGCTCGACCCGCTGATCGTCGTGTCCGAAAGTACGCGCCGCGATGTCGTGCGCGAGTTCGGCGTCGACGCCTCGAAAACGCGGCTGGTGCTGCACGGCATCGACCATCTCCAGTTCCGCCCCATGCCGCATGTGAAGCGGCGCGACGACCTTATCGTCGCCTGCGCGAGCGCGGATGTACCCTTGAAGGGACTTATCTATCTCATCCGTGCCTATGCGGAACTGCTGAAGACGCGGCCCAACCTGAAGCTGCGCGTGATCGGCAAGCTGCGCGAGGGCAACACCTCCTACGAGCTGCGCCAGCTCGGCATCACCGACAAGGTGGAATTCGTGAGCGGCGTGACCGACGAAGATATCACCACGCTCTATAACGAAGCGACGATGGCGGTTTCGCCTTCCGTCTATGAAGGCTTCGGCTTTCCCTGCGGCGAAGCCATGTCGTGCGGAACGCCGGTGATCTCGACGAATGGCGGCTCGCTGCCGGAAGTCGTGGGCGATGCGGGCATCGTGGTACAGCACTCGAACCCGCCCGCACTTGCGGAAGCCATTGCGAAGATGCTGGACAATCCGGAGATGCGCGAGGCCTATGGCCGCGCCGGACGCGAGCGCATCCTCGCCGAATTCAAATGGGAACGTGCGGCGCGCGAATGCGCCGACATCTACAGGCAGACAATAGAGAATGCAGACAATCGACTTGAACGTGCTCGGGCTTAGGGACGGCCAGCGCGCGCTCGACCTCGGTTGCGGCGCGGGGCGGCATGTCCATGCCATGTACTATCACGCGCAGTGCCATGTGGTCGGGCTTGACCTCGGATATGAGGATGTGCGCCGGACGCGAGACGGCTTCGGCACGTGCCCCGATCTCGACCCGGAAACGCAGCGCAGCTTTTCGCTGACGGTGGGCAATGCGCTTTCGCTGCCCTTCCCCGATGCGAGCTTCGACAAGGTGCTTTGCTCGGAAGTGCTGGAACACATCCCCGACTATGAGCAGGCCGTGGCCGAGATCGACCGTATCCTGAAGCCGGGCGGCACCTTTGCCGTCAGTGTGCCCCGCTTCTGGCCGGAACGGGTTTGCTGGGCGCTGTCCGACGACTATCACAACGAACCGGGCGGCCATGTGCGCATCTTCCGCGAAAGCCAGCTCAAGGGTGCTGTCGAGAACCGTGGCCTCTCCTTCTTCCACAAGCATTTCGCACATGGGCTGCATTCGCCATACTGGTGGCTGAAATGCGCCGTGGGCGTGAAGCGCGAAGACGTGAAGGCCGTCAATCTCTACAAGCGCTTCCTCGAATGGGACATCATGCAGGCCCCCTGGCTCACCCGCACGCTCGAAAAGATCGCGGGGCCGCTCATGGGCAAGAGCGTGGTTCTTTACTTCACCAAGGGAGCCGCGTGAACGCATGACGCATCTCACCTGGGGCGACAGGCCGCCTGAAACTTTCTTCGACGGCTCGCGCGCGCGCATTCTGGAACTCCAGCGCGATAATGGCGCAATCCCCTGGTATGACGGCGGCGTCGTTGACCCGTGGAACCACACGGAAGCGGCCATGGGGCTGACCGTGCTCGGCGAGATCGAACATGCGCGCCTCGCTTTCCAGTATCTTGCCGACACGCAATTGAAAGACGGCTCGTGGTGGGGTCAGCTCGGCAGCGCCGTCCCCTTCGACGAGGAAGAACAGCGCTTCACCGGCGACGAGAAGGACGCGGGCCACCATGTCCGCGATACGAATTTCGCGGCCTATATCGCAACCGGCGCCTGGCACCACTATCTCGTGACGCGCGACCGGAAATGGCTCGCGGAAATATGGCCGAGCGTCGAAGCCGCGATGAGCTTCGTGCTCGCGCATCAGACGAGCCACGGCGATATCCGCTGGGCCGCGGACGATCCGCAGACACCCGAAGACGACGCGCTCATCACCGGCTGCTCCTCGATCTACAAGAGCCTCGAATGCGCCGCGCAGATCGCGCGTGAACTCGGCCAGCCCTCGCGTCACTATATGGAAGCGCGCGTGAAGCTCGGCGAAGCACTGCGCGACAAGCCGCATCGCTTCGACCGGACATGGGAGCCGAAGGACCGCTACTCGATGGACTGGTACTACCCCGTACTTGCAGGCGTCGTCACCGGCGAAGCGGCGCGCAAGCGCCTTGCCTGGAAGTGGGACATCTTTGTTGCGGAGGGCAAGGGCTGCCGCTGCGTGATGGATCAGCCCTGGGTGACGGTTGCCGAAAGCGCGGAACTGACCATGGCGCTCCTCGTCGCTGGTCAGCGGCGGCAGGCGGAAGCCATGCTCTCCTGGCAGCACCAGTGGAAAGCCGATTGCGGCGCCTACTGGATGGGCTTTCAGTTCGAGGATCAGGTTGCCTGGCCAGCCGAGAAGCCCGCATGGACGGCCGCCGCCGTCATTCTCGCGACGGATGCTATCACCGGCATGACCCCTGCCGCACACCTCTTCGCCGAGCGCACGCTCGCCGAAGCGGCGGAATAGCAAGACCCGCGCATTTTTCCTCGCCTGACGGTCTCCTCTCCTGACGGCGCCCGTCATGAATTCGGGCGCAACCGTTCAAGGGGTACGCTGTACCATCGAGCGCCCGTTCTGTATCCTGCTCATCAGCATATACGCCAACGCCGGACAGAAACGCGACGAGACAGCGCGGAGCCTTCCTGCCAAAACCCGTTCCGCGTAACGCGCTTCAGTCGCCGGAGAGTACCCCCATGTCCAGTTCCCGGAGGGCCAGCGCCCCGGAGACCCCGCAGCGCCTGAACCGCGCGGCATGGTTTGCGACGGTCGCAGGCATGTCCGGCAGCCTCGTCGGTGTCGGCCTGGCGCGGTTTGCCTATACACCGCTGATCCCGCCGCTGATCGAGGCGAACTGGTTTAGCGCCGCCGATGCGGTTTCGCTCGGCGCGGCGAATTTCGCGGGCTATCTGGCAGGTGCCCTTCTCGGGCGGCATGTCGCCATGCCGTTCGGCAATACCAATACATTGCGCGCACTCATGCTCGTCGCGACGCTGGCCTTCTTCGCCTGCGCCTGGCCTCTTTCGGTTTCCTGGTTTTTCGTCTGGCGCTTTCTTTCGGGCTTCAGTGGCGGCGCGATCATGGTTCTCGTCGCAACAACGATCCTTCCGCATGTACCGCGCGCACAACGCGGCTTCGTGAGCGGTATGGTGTTTTGCGGGCTCGGTCTCGGCATTGCCGCCTCGGGCACACTGATCCCCCAACTGCTGCAGTTCGGGCTCTGGACAACATGGATGGGGCTCGGTGCGCTGTCGCTCGGGCTCACCGCGCTTGCGTGGTTCGGCTGGCCCAAGGGCGCCCCCGCCATGCCAGAGATTGCGCCGCTCGCCGAACATATCGAACGGGGCCGCATCTCCCTGCGCTTTCTCTATGTGCAATATGCGGCGAACGCTCTCGGCATCGTCGCAATCATCGTCCTGCTCGTGGACTATATCGCGCGCGGGCTCGGCCTCGGCGCGTCTCTCGGCGCAGGCTTCTGGGTGATCTACGGCCTTGCCGCCATCGCCGGGCCCGTGGTCAGCGGCTACGTCTCGGATCGCATCGGTTCCGGCCGCGCTTACGGCATTGCCCTCTTCGCGCAGACAGTAGCCGTCGCCGCCATTGCGCTCAGCGGCAACCTGATCGCGATCGGCATCGCCACCGCCATCCTCGGCATCCTGACCCCCGGCATGGTCGTACTGGTTCTCGGCCGGATACACGAAATCCTGCCCGACAATCATGACGGCCAGCACATTGCATGGGGCAAGGCGACAACGGTCTTCGCGCTGTTCCAGATGCTCGGCGGTTATTTCTATGCATGGATTTTCGCGCGCTCGCAGGAAGACTACACGCTGATCTTCCTCGTCGCGGCGTCGGCCATGGCCTTCGCGCTATGCGTCAACCTGGCGAATGCGGTACGCGAGCACTTCCGGGACAAGCCGCGGAAGCACGCTCACTAGTTCACACGAGCCGTCGCAGGATACGAAGGCTCTTCACCACCTTCTCTTCCGCGAAGAGATTGGACGCGAGTGCCATCTTGTAGATCTCGTAAGGCGGGCGGCCGCCATCCTTCGGGTCCGGGAAGACATCGTGAATGGCAAGGATACCACCCGGCATGACACGCGGCGCCCAGAGCCGATAGTCGGTGAGCGCGGGCTCCAGCCCATGCCCGCCATCGATGAAAACCATCGCAAGCGGCGTTGCCCAGCCCTTCGAGACGACTTCCGACGGCGCAACAAGCGGCACCACCGTGTCTTCGAGACCGGCCATGCGCATGGTACGGCGGAAGAGCGGAAAGGTGTTGAGGCGGTCCGTCTCGGCGTCGTAGAGCGCGTCGTCGTGATGCTCCCAGCCCTTCTGGTTTTCTTCAGAGCCGTAGTGATGGTCGAGCGCGTAAAGCACCGCTCCGTTCCGCTGGCAGGCAACGCCCATGTAAACGGTCGACTTGCCGCAATAGGAGCCGATTTCAAGCACTGGCCCCATGCGAGAGGCTTCGGCGGCGGCCTCATTGAGCGCGCGGCCTTCAGCCGGGTCCATAAAGCCCTTGATGCTTTCAATATCGATCGGAAGATCCACAGCCCGCGCCTTTTCCTGATTTTCAGCCATTTCCCTCGCATGTCCCGCCCCTCACGGCAAGCCGGTTAACGCGCTCTAAACCAATGGGAAACGAATGCTCGCGATAATACCCGCTTCCAGAAGCCCCGGAGCCCCCGATGAGCGACGCCGCCCGCAAGATCGATCAGGACGAATATGACGCCATTGAACAGGCGGTCCTCGCGACCCCGAAGGGCCGCTGGTTCCTGGAGGAATATGCCCGCCGGAACCGCTTCGCCAATACCGAGGACGTGATCGGCGCCATCGAACGGCTCTACGACCTGGCCCGGGAAACATCGGCGAATGCCCGCTTCGGCTTCCTCTATCACGACATGCAGCAGATGCGCCGGGCAATGAACGAGACCCGCAAGGCGTTGGCGGCGGTAAAGCCGGGCGAGAGACACAATCACGCGGAAACCGGACCGGACGAACTTGCCACCGTAGCGGAGGCAGCAAAGCGCGCCGCAGATGACATCGGGCGGGCCGCCGAGAGGCTGCAGGAGATCGGCGAGACGCTGCGCGGCGCGGGCGCCGACACCGACCTTTGCGACGAGATCGAAAACCACGCCACCGGCATCTTCATGGCCTCGGCTTATCACGAGATGACGGGCAAGCGCATTTCGCTGATCGTCGATGCACTGGGCGAAATGGAAAAACACATCGCGCGCGTAATCGCGCATTGGGAAGAAGAAACGGCGAAAGCCTGATCTCTCCCCTCAGCCGCCCATTTCAAGATTGATGCAGCCGACGCTCCATTGATGAACGCCGTCCACAATGCGATGGCCGAGCCTCGTAATCGAAAGCGGCGCAACTTCGATCCGAAGCGCAGTACCGAGGTCGATGTCGAGCGCAAGCGCGATGGCCGCACGAATGACATTCGCATGAGCGACCGAAACGAGCGTGTGCCCCGCATAATGATCCGTCAGACGCTGCACACCCGCATAGACGCGGGTCGCAAGATCGAAAAAGCTCTCCCCCTCCGGCGGCAGGATATCGACCGGGTTCGACCAGTCGAGCGTACGGTTCTGGGCGAAGACATCGTTGAAGCTCCGCCCCTGCCAGAGCCCGTAATTCTGGTCGTTGAAATCGCCGACGGCGACAGGATCGACGCCATGCTTGAGGGCGACCGCGGTCGAGCGTGTGCGTGCAAGCGGCGACGAGAGCCAGACGGCGGAGGATGGCAGGCGGCGCGCGATGGCCGATGCGAGCGACGGCGCGACAGGCTCGGCGGCCACGTCGAGCCGCCCGTAATAGCGGTTCTCTTGCCCCTGCACCGGCGCATGGCGAATCCACACCCATTCCGTACGTATGCCGCTCATAGAAGTATGCCGCTCATAGCCACCCGCGAAACTTGAAGAAGAGATAGGTGGCTGCGGCGGAAAGCACCATCAGCCCCAGCGCGACCGGATAGCCATAGGTCCAGTGAAGTTCCGGCATGATCTCGAAGTTCATGCCATAGCTGCTCGCGATCAAGGTCGGCGGAAGGAACACCGCCGCGACGACCGAAAAAATCTTGATCACGTTGTTCTGTTCATTGCTGATGAGACCCAGTGTCGCATCGAGAACGAAATTGATGTTGTTCGCGAGGAAGCTCGCATGATCGCTGAGCGCGGTCACATCGCGCGTGATCGTCTTGAAGCCGCGCTCCGCCGTCTTGGAAAGCTTCGCATCGGTTGGGCGCGCAACAAAACTGACGAGACGTCCGAAGCTGACGAGACTTTCCCGCGCCTGCGAAGTCAGCGCATAACCGCGCCCGACACGCGCGAGGATGGCATTGTAATCCTTCCGCCCCCGCCTTTCGTGATCGAAGATTTCCCGCGACAGGGTTTCGATATCCCCCTGAACGCGTTCGAGAATATCGGCCACCCGGTCGACAATCGCATCGAGCAATCCCGCCAGCACGTCCTCGCCGGTCGAACAGGGCATGATATGGCGCTGCGCCTGAGTGGCGTAGAGCCGGAATGGCAGGGGTTCCGCATAGCGAAGCGTGATGAGCCTGTGCCCGGCAAGCACGAATGTCACCGGTACGCTGAGCGGGTTTGGCGTATCGGCCTGGGTTATCATCGTGGCCGTCATGTAGGCCGCATTGTCCTCATGATAGAGGCGGCTCGACATCTCGATCTCCAGCATGTCCTCTTCCGTCGGCACATCGAGACCGAGCGCCTTGTCGAGAAAGGTGAGATCGTCGTCGGAGGGAGAAAGCACATCGACCCAGACCGCCCCTTCCGGGATCGGGGCGCCTGCTGCAACCTCGGCGGCTTTCAACATCCCGTTGGCGGGAACATAGGCGGTTATCATCGAATCTGCCGCTTCTCCTGTCGCGATGGAGAGGATGATGCCCGTCCCCGGCGACCGGGACAATCCGTTCCAGCCCGTTCCAGCGATATCCCCGCCCGCTAATTCCTTGACATTCGGATGTAAAAGCCTCATGTCACGGTCAATCGTTCGCGTGTGCGCGCTTTGCGGCTGCCCTTCGGCACCGCCTGACCCCCGGACGATTCGACCCTTCCCGATTCCAAGCGCGTTGGAACGCGGCAAGAAACCGCGTTAAAGCGCCGGCCATTGTGGCCGGGCGCACGACGTTTGACTTGAAAGATCCAGAGTAAATATGACGACTGTAACTTTTGCCGATCTCGGCGTTGCCGAGCCGATTTGCCGCGCCCTCGCGGAGCAGAACTACGTTAACCCCACCCCCATTCAGGCGCAGTCCATTCCGGCCCTTCTTGAAGGCCGCGACCTGCTCGGCCTCGCGCAGACGGGCACCGGCAAGACGGCCGCCTTTGCGCTGCCGATCCTGCAGAAACTGACGGCCGACCGTTCGCGGCCCGGCCCGAAGGAAGCCCGCGCTGTCATTCTCGCGCCGACGCGCGAACTGGCGATGCAGATTTCGAAGAGCTTCGAGAGCTACGGCAAGGGCGCCCGTTTGCGCCAGACCGTGGTTTTCGGCGGCGTGAACCAGTTCCGTCAGGTGCGGGCCATGTCGGGCGGCGTCGATATTCTCGTCGCCACGCCAGGCCGCCTGCTCGACCTGATGAACCAGAAGCATGTCAATCTCGGCCGCACCTCCATCCTGGTGCTGGACGAAGCCGACCGCATGCTCGACATGGGCTTTGTACGCGACGTGCGCAAGATCATCGCCGCCATGCCGAAGCAGCGTCACTCGCTTCTTTTCTCGGCGACCATGCCGAAATCGATCGAGCATCTTGCGGATGAAATCCTCAACGATCCGGTTCGCGTCGAAGTGACGCCCGAAGTCGTGACAGTCGACCGCATCGACCAGCGCGTCATGCATGTTGACGGCAAGCGCAAGCGCGAACTTCTCGGCAAGCTTCTCGACGACTCCGACCTTTCGCGCGTCATCGTCTTCACGCGCACCAAGCATTGCGCGAACCGCGTGAGCGAGCAGCTTGAAAAGTCCGGTGTGCCCTCCGAAGCGATCCACGGCAACAAGTCGCAAGGTGCGCGTCAGCGCGCGCTCGACAACTTCCGCAATGGCAAGGCACGCATTCTCGTCGCGACCGACATTGCCGCGCGCGGCATCGACGTGACGGGTATCACCCATGTCATCAACTACGAACTGCCGAACGAGCCGGAAAGCTATGTTCACCGCATCGGCCGCACGGCCCGTGCAGGCAAGAGCGGCATTGCCCTCTCCTTCTGCGACGCAAGCGAACGCGCACATCTGCGCAGCATCGAGCGGCTGACCAAGCGCCCGCTGACCCCGGTCGACACGACCGAATGGCTCGGCGAGCAGGTTGTCGTGCCGGCAGGCGAACCCATAGCGCCGAAGCGCGGCGGACGCGGCGGCCCGAACAAGAATGGCGGCAATCGCAACCAGCCCGGCAAGCAGCGCCGCTTCGGCGGCAAGCCCGGCGGTGGCGGACAGGCCCGGGGCAATGGCCCGCGCGGTGACCGCAAGCAGGGTGGCGGAAAGCCCGGCAGCCAGAAGCAAAGCCGCCGCCAATCGGCCGGCGCATAACAAGGGCGCTACAGGCGCTTGAATCGGCTACAAATCAAAGCACGGCTCTGGTTCACTCCAGGGCCGTGTTTTCTTTTGGGGAAAGATCGCCGATGGAAACTCTCCGCACCGCGCTCGCCTGCATGATCTTTCTCAGCCTCGCGGCTTGCGCAGGCGCGCCCGAACCCGCCGAACGGCAGGCAAAGGCGGATGGGATCGCCTCAACCGCAGGCTTCACCGGGGAGACGATCCGAACAAAGCGTTTCGACCTGCATACGCGTCGCCGCGGCGGGGCTTCAGGCGGTCTTCTCATCGTTTACATAGAAGGTGACGGCTTTGCCTGGGAACGCCGCGACAGGCGCTCCACCGATCCGACGCCGATCAATCCCGTCGCCATGAAAATGGCGGCAGCGGACCCCGCCCCCGCCATCGCCTATCTCGCTCGCCCCTGTCAGTTCACTGGCGGCGAGATGGCGCGCAACTGCACCAGCGATCTCTGGACCACGGCTCGCTACAGCGAGGAAGCAGTTGCGGGCATGAGCGAAGCGCTCGACGCACTGAAACGGAAGGCAGACGCCTCAGAGCTGGCGCTTGTCGGCTATTCAGGCGGTGGCACGATCGCCGCCCTGCTTGCAGCCCGCCGAACGGACATTGTCTGGATCAAGACAGTCGCCTCACCGCTCGACACAGATGCCTTCACGTCGGTGCACCAGGTAACGTCCCTTTCGGCGTCGCTGAACCCGGCCGACAAGGCAGCCACACTCGCCGCGCTCCCGCAGATCCATTATGCCGGCGAGAAGGACGATATCGTCCCCGTGGCAATCAACCGGCGCTATCTCGCCCGCATGGGCGACACCAGATGCGCCGAACTCGTCGTCATTCCCGGCATGGACCATGTGCATTGGGCGGATGTGTGGGCATCGCTCACGGGCGAAATACCTGCCTGCCGCTGACGTCTATATCGAAGCCGTGTCGACAATGCGCTTGGGCGGCACAGAAACCCACGGCCCCTTCACGCCTAGATATCTCGCGAGGAGCTCATCTATCTGTGCCTGTCGGCTGCTGAGATGGCCCCTGAGACCCGGTAGCGAATAAAGATGCATGCCGGAGACGGGCAGGAATGGATTGCGCCGGAGGCTTCCGTAGATTTCCGAACGGCGGGTCGGGCGCGTACTCGCCTTGCGCGCATGGAAACCATGCGTATTTGCAACGACCAGCGTATTGGCGGGAACGGAGAGCGCTTTTGCCGCCGGATAGCCGAGCTTTGCCAGCATTGCATCGCTGACACGAAAGGACCCTGCTGCAATTTCCGGGTCTTCATTCGACGCCGCGCCAATGCTGAGTTCGCGTTCCCACGCGATACGCTCCGGCGTCAGCCGATGCGAACCGGGCACGTAGCGAAGCGGGCCGTCATCCTCCCCGACATCCTGCAGATAGAGCCAGGCCTTCGCCGTCGAATGGAACGTGTCCATGTGGAGTGTGTTCTGCGGATCGGGCCGGGAATTGTCTCCCTCCGCCAGAATGGTCTGGAGATGGATAAGCGGTTCTCCGCCGCAGCCCGCCACATAGCGCAGGAGGTCCGCGATCCGGCCACCCGCCATTAGACGTTCAAGAGGAGCGCGGGTTTCGATATCGGCCAGGTCGAGGCTGCCGCGCCGCGTGACGGTGGAGCCCTCACGCCGTTCCCAGGAACGCAAAGGGGCCTCCTCCAGATCGCGCTTCAGCGCCGCGAATTCTTCCCCCGGCAGGAAATTCTCGATCACAAGATAGCCCCGGGCTTCGTATTCGGCACGCAGAGCCGCGTCGATTCGTGCGCCAAGCCGCTGGCGGCGCGCGGCCGCCATGTTCTCTGCGAGACGGACACGGGCGATGTGAAGCCCAAGGCGGTTCAGCGCCGGGCTACCGAGAAGCGGATTGGCGCGAAACGACTTCTGCCCGCTTGCAAGTTGAAGCGGCCAGAGCGGCGCAGCGATCCATGAAAGTGCTTTCACCGAGATAATCCCCTTTGGGGACAATCTATCGCCAGAGACCGGGAGAAGGAAAGATTTGGTGGGCGCACAAGGACTCGAACCTTGGACCCGCTGATTAAGAGTCAGCTGCTCTACCAACTGAGCTATGCGCCCGCCGTACCGCCTGAGCGGCCAGTGGAAACCACCATCCCGGCCACCGATTGCGTGGGGGAGCGGTGCTAATAGCAAAGGAATGGGGGCCTGTCCAGCCGCATGGCCCGGTCTTTCGAAAAGACCCTTCCCCGCGCCGATCCGCCCTACCAGAAGGCGCTCGGCCCCCGGGAAATCTCCAGATTCCTGTGGATATGGACACTCATCAGCAACCCGAAGGCAAACATGAGCGAAAGCATGGCTGTACCGCCATAAGAGACCAGCGGAAGCGGTACGCCGACCACCGGCAGGAGCCCCATGACCATCGACGTGTTGATGAAGACATAGAAGAAGAAAGTCATGGAGACGCCGATGGCGACCAGACGGCCGAACTGATTACGGCACTGGAGCGCCACGTTGAGCGAGAACATGAGCACCACAAAATAAAGCGCCAGCAGCACGAGGCCGCCCACAAGGCCAAGCTCCTCTCCCAGCATCGTGAAGATGAAGTCGGTATGCTTTTCGGGCAGGAAGTTGAGCTGGCTCTGTGTGCCTTCCATGAAGCCCTTGCCGAAGATACCGCCGGAGCCCAGCGCAATCTTCGATTGCAGAATATGATAGCCCGCCCCCAGAGGATCGCGCTCGGGATCGAGGAAAGTTAGCACGCGATTACGCTGATAGTCATGGAGACGGCTCCAGACGACCGGGATCGCCGCCAGAACGCCGGCCCCCGCCATGATGAAATAGCGCCAGCGCAGCCCCGCGGAGAAAAGAATGACCGCCCCCGTGGCCGTGAGCAGGATGGCGGTGCCGAGGTCAGGCTGCATGACAACCAGCATGACCGGTGCGCCAACAAGCCCGAGCGGTATGAGCAGATTCCGCAACCGAGACGCCTCGTCGAGCGTCAGCCCGTGGAAATACCGCGCAAGCGCAAGGATGAGCGTAACCTTCATGATTTCGGAAGGCTGCACCGACACGAAACCGAGATTGAGCCAGCGCTGCGCGCCCATACCGACAAAGCCAGTGACTTCCACCGCAATCAGCATGACAAGCGCAAAGCCATATAGCGGGTAAGCAAGCCGCATCCAGAGCCGCAGATCGACCATCGCAACCGATATCATGATCGCAACGCCCACCGCGAAACGCGCCGCCTGCCGCAGGGCCCAGGGCGAGAAGTTGCCTTCCGCCACCGAATAGAGCATGGCAAAACCCATGGAAGCGATCAGCAGCAACAGAAGCAGGAAGCCCCAGTTGAATTCCACGAGCTTTTCGCTCAAGCGCATTTCATGGCCGGTAAACCGGCGAAGATCGAGCATCAGCCTGCCCTCGCGGATTTCTGGCCACCGGGTGACGGGTTACCGGCCTGCGGCCGCGTCGGGTTGCGCTTGAGAACTTCATGCATGATGTCACGCGCCACGGGCGCGGCGGCACCCGAACCGGAGCTGCCATGTTCGATGATGACGGACATGGCATAGCGCGGTGCATCATAAGGCGCGAAACAAACGAAAAGCGCGTGGTCGCGCTGGCGCCACTCCAGGTCTTCATTCTTCAGCACACCACTGAGACGTTCAGCCCTGCTGATGCGCCGAACCTGCGCTGTACCGGTCTTTCCCGCGAGCTCCATGCCCGGCTCCGCGATGCGCGAGCGATAGGCCGTACCGCCAATTTCGTTCGACACTCCGTTCATGCCGCCCTGCACGACACGGATCGCTTCCTCGCTCACGCCGATGAACTCCGGCTCCTTGACGGGAAGCAACGATCCGCCCACCGCACGCGTCAGCCGCGGTTCGATTGCATAGCCGCCATTGGCAATACGCGCAGTCATCACCGCGAGCTGCAGCGGGGTTGCAAGCAGATAACCCTGCCCGATGCCCGCAATAACGGTTTCGCCCTGATGCCAGCCCTCTCCCTTGACCGCGCGTTTCCACCCCGGCGTCGGCACGAGGCCGGATTTCTCGCCGGGAACTTCGAAGCCATAGGTACTGCCAAGACCAAAACGCTTTGCCATGTCGGCGATGGCGTTGATACCGATACGCTTGGCAGTGTCGTAGAAAAAGACGTCGCAGGAATGCTTGAGCGCATCATGCATATTCAGCGTGCCGTGCCCGCCCTTTTTCCAGCAGTGGAAGTCATGGTTGCCGAGCGAATAATGCCCTGGGCAGAAAACACGGGCATTCGGATCGATGCCCGCCTCGATAGCTGCCATGCCGACGATCATCTTGAAGGTTGAACCCGGCGGATACATTCCCGCCAGCGCCTTGTTCATCAGAGGCAGGTAAGGGCTTTCAAGCAGCGCTTTATAATCGGCAGTGCCATAGCCCATATTGAACTGATTGGGATCATAGGCGGGCGTCGAAACGAAAGAAATGACATCGCCCGTATGGATGTCGAGAACAACGGAACTCGCCGACTCTCCCTTCAGACGCTCCCAGGCAAACCGCTGGATATCCATGTCGATCGTCAGAACGACTTCGCTGCCGGGTGTACCCGGATCCTTCGAGAGTTCTCGGATGACACGGCCATAGGCATTCACCTCGACGTGAGAAGAGCCCGGCACGCCGCGCAATTCCTTGTCATAGGTCTTCTCGATACCTTCCTTGCCGATGCGAAAGCCCGGCAGTTTCAGTACAGGCTGGTCCCCTTCTGCCGCAGCGAGATCCTTCTCGGATACGGCAGCGACATAGCCCAGCACATGCGCAAGCTCTTCGCCGTAGGGATAGTCGCGCGTCTCTCCGACGTCCGGCAGGATGCCGGCAAGGTCCGGTTCGTTGATATTGACTTGCGCAAACTGATCCCAGGAGAGGTCTTCCGCGACGGTGACCGGCATGAAACGCGGCGAGCGCGCAATATCGCGCAGAATGCGCTTCTTCGTGAAACTGTCGATTTCAACGATGCGGGAAAGCCGCGCGAGCGTTGCCTCGACATCCGGTGTCTGCTCGGAGATCAGCATGGCGCGGTAGTTTTGACGGTTCGAGGCGAGCGTACGACCGAAACGGTCAACGATGTTGCCGCGCAACGGCGCCAGAAGACGCATGCTTACGCGGTTTTCTTCCGCAAGCATCCGGTACTGGTCGGTCTTCAGCACCTGCAGATAATACATACGGCCCGCAAGGGCGACAAAGGCAATACCCTGCGCGCCTGCAAGAAGCGCGGCGCGCCGCGTGAAGGTCTGGTATCTGTTGCTGTCCCGTCCGCTTATCTGCATACGTCCACCCTCACGCCCCTAACCGCCCTGAAGGACGCGTGTCTGAATGCGTCCGAACAGCATGGCAAAGATGGGAAAGACCGCCACGGTAACCGCCATGTGCCGGGCAACAGAGCCCGGCGGCACGAAGATACCGTGAATGATGGAGACGATAACCCAGGCAAGGGAGCCTGCGAAGACAGCCGTCGCGAGGAACCCGATCCAAAACGCCGAAAATGGCGCGTTCACGAGCAGCATGCGCTGACTGATCACAACCGCATAAGTGACGACATAGACCAACGCCCATAGACCGATAGCACCGCCCGAAATGAGATCGAACATCAGACCAACGGCAAGCACCGCGACAGGCGGGAACATTTCCGGCTTCACAACGGCCCAGTAATAGATCGCCATGAGCGGGAAGGCGGGGGTGAGAGGCGACCCAACGACGCGCCCCAGCGGCACAAAAGCGAGAAGGACACAGGCAAGCCCCATCGCGAAAGGCATCACCGTCATCACGATGCGCCCTGCACGGGCCGCAGGCGTCGGGGAATATGGTTCGAGTTTCGCCATATGCGTCACTCTCTCGCCGCTTGCGCGGCAGGAGCCGCAGGGGCTGCCTCGCCGGTTTCGGCGCCCTCGCCTTCGGCCGGTCCGTCCAGAACTTCCGGAGGATCCTGACGCTTCACCTTCGAGGGAAACTCGTATTGCAGCACCCGCACAAAATCGAGGCGTCCGCGATCTGAAAAAGTTTGCACACGGAGCTCTCCCGAGCTCGTCTGGATGACGAGGCCAACGGGCAGCCCCGGCGGAATAAGTCCGCCGTCGCCCGAGGTAACGACACGATCCCCCGGCGATATCGCGCTCTGTGAGGCAAGGTATTCGAGCTTTGGCCATTTCGTGTTGTCGCCCGCCAGCACCGCCTTGTAGTGCGCGGGTTCGATGACAACGGGAACACGGCTGTTCAGGTCGGTCAGCAGAAGTACACGGCTTGCCTTTGGCCCCGTAGAAACGAGGCGCCCGATAATACCGTCCGTATCGACGACAGCCTGACCGCTCTTCGCACCCTTTTCCGCACCGACATTGACGAGAACAGTATCGACAAAAGGACCGCCGGAGTCGCTGACAACGCGCCCGCTCGCATAGTTGATGGCGGGATCGATCTGTACATTGAGCAAGGCTTCGTAGCGGGCGAGCTTGGCCTGCAGCTTTTGTGCTTCTTCCTTCCACGCGAGAAGCCGCGCGTTCTCGGCGCGCAGCCTCTCGTTTTCGTCAAATACATAGGCATATTCGTCGGTACGCTCGATGACACGACGCGTAGCGGCCACTGGACGAGAGGCAACTTCGAGCAAGGGTGCCGCAAGATCGGTTACGACCTGGCGCGCGCGGTCGAAGACATAGGTCTCGGCGCGACCGAGCAACAGCAACGCCGCCGCCAGCGTAAGCATGAAGACGAGCGAAATCCGGTGAGAAAATTCACGAAAGGGCAGCGTTGAACGATTCGGGTCCATGACGACTACTGCTCTCTACTGCGGCCCGTCCGCTCCTGCCCAATGCTCCCTGTGAGGGAGCCCTTTCTGCCTGCGCCTAGTATACGGACGACAGGACGTGCTTCATCGTCCTGATGTGTTCGAGCGCCTTGCCTGTCCCCAGCGCGACGCAGGAAAGCGCATCATCCGCAATGCTGACGGGCAAGCCCGTCTCGTCACGCAGCACCTGATCGAGATTGGTGAGCAGCGCGCCGCCGCCTGTAAGCACGATGCCCTTGTCGACGATGTCCGCGGCAAGTTCCGGCGGCGTCGCTTCGAGCGCGACCTTCACGGCCTCGACGATAGCGCCTACCGGTTCGGCAAGGCTTTCGGCAATCTGCTTCTGTCCGATCGCGATTTCCTTCGGCACACCATTCATCAGATCGCGCCCCTTGATCTCGATGGTCATGCCATCGCCATCGGCAGGAATGGCAGCTGAGCCGACTTCCTTCTTGATGCGCTCCGCACTCGCTTCACCAACGAGAAGGTTATGATGACGACGGATATAAGCGATGATCGCCTCGTCCATCTTGTCGCCGCCAACACGCACCGAACGCGCATAGACAATGCCGCCAAGCGACAGCACTGCAACTTCTGTTGTGCCGCCGCCAATATCGACAACCATGGAACCTGTCGGCTCGGTGACCGGCAGACCGGCGCCGATTGCGGCGGCCATCGGTTCTTCGATGAGATAGACACGGCGCGCACCGGCCGAGAGCGCCGATTCCTGAATGGCGCGGCGTTCGACAGCCGTCGACCCCGAGGGCACGCAAACGATGATCTGCGGATTCGCAAAGGAACGCCGGTTATGCACCTTGCGGATAAAGTGCTTGATCATCTCTTCGGCGATTTCGAAGTCCGCGATGACGCCATCGCGCATCGGCCGGATCGCCTGGATATTCCCGGGCGTACGTCCGAGCATCATCTTTGCTTCTTCACCGACAGCGAGAACCTGCTTCTTGCCGCCTTTTTCAATGATGGCGACGACCGACGGCTCGTTCAGAACGATTCCCCGTCCCTTCACATAGACCAGGGTGTTCGCCGTGCCGAGATCGATTGCCATATCGGCGGAGAACATGCCGAGCAGACCGGAAAGCATGTTTGTTCTATTCCTTTGACAGAGCGCCGCCAAAAACGACGAGCGTTCCGGCGGCAGTTAAGAATGCGCCACGCGAAGTGGCTTTTTTGTTAAGGCGCGTCAGGAAACCGTCCACAGGCGCATATGAAGGCGGGAAGGCCGCTTGCCCCTCATTGTTTTCCTGACGGCACAACAACCGCTTAATCCCCGCTACCGGTTGCCGGATAAACTCTACTGATTCTCAGCATACGAACGACCTGCGACGAAACTGAGGCAAATCCAGCTCCCGGCCCGCCATATGCGCTGCTCTTGTCTGGACTGCAAATCCCATCGCCTGTCCTGCAAACCACGAAACAGAATAATGCGGGCGTTGCCCCGAAGACCCCGGCAAGGGCTCTCAAGGATAACGCAGCGCTAACCATAGCGGCCGGGGAACTAAAGGCGCGTTAAAGCTGTCCGATCCCGCATCAGCACAAGATTTTTACGCTGAAACCTCGCGCAATGGCAATGGGCTGAACTGAATTTCAACGGGTTTTCAATGGTTTGGGCGAGATTGCGGCATGAGCTCCCGCACCTCGTGATCGCGCCCCTCAAGCCGCGAGCGGTGCCGCTTAACTGCATCCACCACGAATTCCATAACGGCGCGGACATGCGCAAGCTGCGCGAGGTCGTTGCGCGTCAGCAGCCACATCTCAAGCGAGCCGAGCGTGTCCGGTCCGAAGACGCGCTGAAGCCCGGCTTCGAGGTCACCCACCATGCAAGGCAAGGCCGTGAGGCCGAGATCTTGCCGCGCCGCTTCCGCACGCGCCAGAACACTCGACGAGCGAAGCGTGATTCGCGCCGATTTCTCGGCGCGCGAGAACCACCAGACAGGTCCGAGCGGTGTTTCCGCGCGCGGGAAGCCGACCAGGTCGTGCCCTGCGATATCCTGCATCTGAAGGGGTTCCCCACGCTCTTCGAGATAGGCCGGAGAGGCATAGAGCCCGTAGGCCATATCGCCGAGCTTGCGCATCAGCATGTCGCCCTGCGTGGGGCGCGCGAGACGGAGCGCGATATCCACATCTTTCAACGGATTGCCGATCTTCGGCGCCTGCCCGACGGCCGCAAGCCGCGGATCCGTAAGGATTTCCAGCTCCAGACCGGGATGTTCCTTGCGGAAGGCGGGAAATTCAACGGCCAGCAGAAAGGCGGCAATGGTCTCTCCGGCGGCAAGCCGGACCGCCCCCTCCGCCCCCTCGCCAGCAGCCGCAAAATCCCTCGGAAGCGCAGAAAGCCGCCGATCTACGGGCTCCAGCGCCTCCACAAGCTTCTCGCCCGCCGCAGTCAGGCGATAGCCGGTCCGCTCGCGTTCGAAAAGGCGCGCGCCGAGATCGTCCTCAAGGGAGGCCACGCGGCGCAGGACGGTCGTCGTGTTGACGCCAAGCTGCTGGCCCGCCCCTGAAAGACTGCCAGCCCCGGCCACAGCCAGAAAAAAGCGCAAATCGTCCCAGTTCATAGCGTGTCCTGACTCCGGCAGAGATCGACGGCTCGCAGGATAGCGACGGGCCCCGTGCTTTTAAATGCGAAAACGCAACATATGATTTGCGAAATTGGGCGGGGATAAACTCGTGAGCCTGCGGGGATAAATTCAGCCGCTTGCGGGGATAAACCCGTCCGACTGTCACACTAACGTAACAAAACCGTCACATAAGCCCCGTAGGCGATGAGAAGGAGCAGCGCCTCCACCCGCCCGATCCGCGCGCCGGTCCATGCGAAGACCATGAAGAGGATCGAGGCCGCCCCCATGACCCAGATATCGAAGGACGCGATATCCGCAGGTATCGGCACCGGTTTCACGGCAGCGACGACACCGGCAATGCCGAGCACGTTGAAGATGTTGGAGCCGACCACATTGCCGATGGCGATGTCCGCCTTGCGTCGAAAGGCGGCGAGGACGGAGGTCGCAAGCTCCGGCAGCGAGGTGCCGATGGCAACGACGGTGAGCCCGACCACGGAATCGGAAATGCCGAAATTCGTCGCGATCTCGACGGCGGCATCGACGAGCAGCGAAGCGCCGACGACAAGCGCAACAAGACCGCCAATAGCCATTGCGGCCTCGATGACGAGGCTCATGGCCCGGCCCCCCTTGAGGAACTCGGCCTCGGCGGCATGGAGCACCCCCGCCCCGTCCTGCCCCTTCTTGTCGGCGCGATAGGTGTAGACGAGATAAAGCGCGAGAACGGCGAGGAAGACAAAGCCCGCAGCGCGCGACAGCTCGCCCGTCAGGCAGACGGCGATCATCGCGGCGGCGGCAAGAAGCATCATCACACCATCGCGCTTCAAGGCGCTGCGGTCGCAGAGCAGCGGAAAGATGAGGCCGGACGCGCCGAGGATCAGGAGAAGATTGGCGATGTTCGAGCCGACGACATTGCCGACGGCAATGCCCGGATAGCCCTCGAAGGCGCCTTGCAGGCTTGCAACGAGTTCCGGCGAGGATGTGCCGAAACCGACAAGGGTGAGGCCGATCAGAAAGGGAGAAACGCCGATACGGGTGGCGAGTGCCGCCGCACCCTTGACCAGAAATTCCGCACCGCCGAGCAGCAGCAAGAGTCCGACAACGAGAAAAAGATAGGTCAATTCTTGCTTCCTCAACCGGCGCCCCGACACGGGAAAGCCAACATGGCCGAAGAGATGGAGCACGCGCAACAGGGTTGCCAGAGGACGGAAGCCGGAAAGTGAGATTTATTTTGTACCGGAAACAGGTTCGACGCTGTCGGCGGCCCGCTTCGCGACTTTACGCGCCTCGTCGGTGTCCCGGGCGCGGGCCAGCGCGACACCCATGCGGCGGCGCTCGAAGGATTCGGGCTTGCCGAAAAGACGGATATCCGTGCCCGGAAGCGCAAGCGCCTTTTCGACGCCCTCGAAGGCGATGCCCTGCTCTTCCAGCCCGCCATATATGACGGCGGAAGCACCCGGCGAGATCATGTCGACGGTGACGGGCAGGCCGAGAATGGCGCGGGCATGAAGCGCGAACTCGCTCTGATATTGCGTAATGAGCGTGACAAGCCCCGTATCATGCGGACGGGGGCTGACTTCGGAGAACCAGACCTCGTCGCCTTTGACGAAAAGCTCGACGCCGAAAATACCGCATCCGCCAAGCGCGGCGGTGACGCGGCCCGCAATGTCGCGCGACGCGGCCAGCGCCTTCTCGCTCATCGCCTGGGGCTGCCAGCTCTCGACATAGTCGCCCTTGACCTGCCGATGGCCGACAGGCGCGCAGAATTGCGTTTCGATTTCACCGCTTGCGCCCTTTGCCCGAACGGTCAGCTGCGTGATCTCGTAGTCGAAATCGATCAGCCCCTCGACGATGATGCGCGGGTTTTCGACGCGCCCGCCCGCCATCGCATAATCCCAGGCGGGCTGAATGTCGTCCGGTCCTTTCAGAAAGCTCTGCCCCTTGCCGGAAGACGACATGACGGGCTTCACGAAACAGGGGAAACCGATGCCGCCCTCAATGGCCGCCTTCAGTTCCGCCGCCGTGGAGGCAAAGGCATAAGGCGAAGTCCTGAGACCAAGTTCCTCGGCCGCGAGACAGCGAATGCCCTCGCGGTTCATGGTGAGCTGCGTCGCGCGTGCGGTCGGGATGACTTCCGCGAGCCCGTCCGCCTCGATGCGCGCGAGTTCGTCCGTCGCGATGGCCTCGATCTCCGGCACGATGAGATGGGGCCGCTCCTTCTCCACCAGCGCGCGAAGCGCCTTTGCATCCGTCATGGCAATGACGTGCGAACGGTGGGCCACCTGATGCGCGGGCGCGTTCTCGTAGCGGTCGACCGCGATCACCTCGACACCGAGCCGCTGCAGCTCGATCGCGACTTCCTTGCCGAGTTCTCCCGAGCCCAGAAGCATGACGCGGAACGCGGATGGAGAAAGCGGTGTGCCGATGCGCATGGAGCCTCCGAAGGTTGGATGGAGGCGGGTTTAGCACATCGGGTGGGAGACCGGAACGGAGCCCGGCCTGACGTCAGCGATGAAATGTCATGGTTTCGCCGATTGGCGCCTTGTCGAGCGGAAATGTGTTCACCGGATTGTCCGGTTCGGGATAGCCGAAAGAAATGCCGAACAGCATCTTCAAGGAGGGATCGATGCCGAGAGTCTCATGGACAGTGCCGGCAAAGAGGCTGAGCAGCGTCTGCGGTATGCCTGCGAGCCCGTGCGCCGCCAGCGAAAGCAGGAAGGTTTGGCCATACATGCCGACGTCGCCGGCCACGCGCACGGTTTCGTAAACTGGCGCCATAAAAAGCAGGCAGACATGCGGCGCGCCGAAGAACTCCAGGTTGCGCAGGATGGCGAAGCGGCGTTGTTCGGCTGCATCGCGCGAGATACCGGCCGCCTGAAAATAGGCGGCTCCCTGCGCCTGCTGGCGCTCCTTGTAGACACCATAGAGATCGTCATAGCTGAAAGGGACATCGGGCGTCATCCGCTCCTCTGCCGCTGCGTCGAGCATCGCCTTGCTGAGCCTGTCGCGCGTCGCCCCGGAGGCGATATGGACCACCCAAGGCTGGATATTGGAGTTGGAGGGCGCATATCGCGCATCGTCGGCCACAGCCTGAATCAAGGCGTCTGGCACCCGATCCGGAAGGAAGCTGCGCGCCGATCTGCGGCGACGAACGACCTCGTGAAACGGCATTGCATGCTGCATCTTGCTCGCCTCCGCTTTGAGCCTCATCATCGACCGGATCACTGCCTTCCGATGACACGAAAATATATCTAGTGCACTAGATATAAGCGCGCAAGAGAATAAACGATGCCCAAATCCGCCGGCCGGACGCTTCCCGATGTGGACAAGCAGCTTTCCTTCGCCCTTTACGGCGCAGCCAATCGTCTCGTGCGGATGCACAAGCCCTTTCTCGATCCGCTTGGGCTTACCTTCCCTCAGTATCTCGTGATGCTGGAGCTTCTCGGCTCCGGCCCGCGCTCGGTCGGCGAACTGGGAACGAAACTCGGCATGGATACCGGGACGATCACGCCGCTGGTCAAGCGCCTGGAACAGAGCGGCTTCGTCTCCCGGCGCCGTGACACCAAGGACGAGCGGCGGGTCCTCGTGGATCTGACGTCTTCGGGCCAGGCCATGCGCGAGCGAATCCGGGTGGTGCCGGACCGGATCAAGACCGCCTGCCAGATTCCCGACGAGAGAGCCGATGAGCTTCGCGATGTGTTGAACGGCATCGGCCGTTCGGACGACGACTGAGGCACATTGGATGGAGAGCAGGAACGTCGCCGGGATTTCGAACGGTTGTTCGAGACCCACCCTCCCCCCACCTTGTTCGCTTTAGCGGACAAGCCGCCAAAGTGGGGAGGGTCGAAATTTGCGAGCATAAGCGAATTTCGGGGAGGGGTCGCAAGCTCACTACAACCGGCCCGTTCGCTGTTCGCCCACCTTACCCCTCCCCAAACGGGCTACGCCCGTTTGACCCTCCCACAGGGGGAGGGTGGTCCAGATGGCTTGCGCCGTGATGGACATCAGTCTTGCGTTCTTCCTCTCCACCTGATAACAATTGAACAGTTGTTCAATTGAATGGATTGATATGAGCGCCGTTCCGAAAGCCGCCGCCCTCAAAAACCCCGGCAAGGCCCCTGCCCCCGCGCTGCGCGAGGACAAGACCTATGAACTGGCCGACATGTTCAAGATGCTGGGCGACCCGAGCAGACTTCGTATCGTGATCGCAACGCTGGAGGGGCCGGTTTCCGTGAGCGATATCGCGGAGCGGCTTGGTCTCTCCGTCTCGCTGGTAAGCCACCACCTCCGGCTCCTGCGCGCGGCGCGGCTCGTCACCGCCGACCGGCGCGGCAAGCAGATCTTCTACATGATCCACGACCAGCATGTGGCGCATGTCATTTCCGACATGATCGCGCATGTGAACGAGGACGCGGAATGAACCCGGCGGAAGCAGCCCCTGAACATCTCCACCCACCCGCCCTTGGGGGCGGGTCGAAATTTGCAAGCGAAAGCGCAGCAAATTTCGGGGCGGGGGAGTCTGTCTTCGGCGTATTGCCCCCGCCCCAAACCACTTGCAGTGGTTTGACCCTCCCCGAGGGGAGGGTGGGAAGAGAAGACAAACCGGCCGGACATGCCGAGGTCCACTGACATGACTGCAGATCACCATCAGCACAATCATTCGCACGGTTCCCACTCGCATGGTGTGCATTCGCATGGAATGGGCAATGAGCGGCGCGTGATGTTCGCCATGTGGCTGACAGGCGGCTTCATGTTCCTCGAAGCGGCGGGCGGCATCTTTTCCGGTTCGCTCGCGCTCATCGCCGATGCGGGCCACATGCTGACCGATACGGGCGCGCTGATGCTCGCCTTCATCGCGACAAAGCTGGCGCGCCGGCCAGCCGATGAGGCCCGCTCCTACGGCTATGCGCGCGCTGAAATTCTCGCCGCCTTCGCAAACGGTATCGTGATGATCGGCGTCGTCGCCTGGATCGCGGTGGAAGCCGTGGGCCGCATCATGGAGCCATCCCCTGTGATGGGCGCGCCCATGCTCGCGATTGCGGCGGCGGGGCTTCTCGTCAACATCATCGCCTTCAAGCTTCTGCATGGCGGAGAGGACAGCCTCAACATGCGCGGCGCGGCGCTGCACGTCATGGGCGACATGCTGGGCTCCGTCGCTGCGATTGCCGCTGCCCTCATCATCATGACGACGGGTTACACGATCGCCGATCCGATCCTCTCCGTGCTTGTGGCGCTGCTGATCCTGCGCAGCGCCATCGGCATCACGCGTGAAAGCGCCCATATATTGATGGAGGGAACGCCAGAGGGCGCGGACGGCGCAAAAATCGCCGACGACCTTCTCGGCAATGTCGGCGGGGTGTGCAACGTGCATCACGTTCATGCGTGGTCGCTCGGCACGGGACGCGCGGTAGCGACGCTTCACGCGCAGCTCACCCCCGGCACCGATGCGGACAAGGCGCTCGGCGAGATCAAGGCGCGCCTTGCCGAGAAATTCGGCATCGGCCATGCGACCGTGCAGATCGAGCTGGAGGGCTGCCCGGACAGCAGTGATATGCACGCTGCCGGGCACAGGCATTAGCCGTCATCAATCTCTCTTCCCTTGAGGGCGGGACGGTTTTACCCATTTCTCCCCGGCTCCCTTCTTTCCAAAAATTCACCCCCTTTTCATGCTGCAATGCGGTATCATGAACTCAACAGGGCAAGGGCGGCACATGGCTTACACCATCGACAGCTGGGGCGATTTTCGCGACGACGAGACGCAATCGCGCGAGCCGGGCTGGCTTTCACGCCTTGGCGAGCTTCGCGTTTTCGCCGAACTGGGCGCGCTGGCGCCCGCTCTTCCCGCACTCCTCTCCGCGCCGCATGGCGACGGGCATGCCGTTCTCGTGCTGCCCGGCGTACTGACGGGCGATGAATCGACCTTCGTCATCCGCCGCTATCTCGAAGAACTCGGCTATGTCGCCCATCCCTGGAAGCAAGGCCACAACTGGGGCCCGAGCCGGGCGCTGCACGAGAAGCTGCGCGTCCGCCTGGGCGAGCTTCACGAGCGCTACGGGCGGCGTATCAGCATTGTCGGCTGGAGCCTTGGCGGCATTTTCGCGCGCGAGCTGGCCCGGGAAATGCCGCAAGCGGTGCGCCAGGTGGTGACGCTGGGGAGCCCCTTCGGCTCGGACCTGTCGGTGGACGGCAGCCGCAAGCCCGACGCCGCCGCGCGACGCCGCGTCCCCCCGCCCGTTCCCTGCACCTCGATCTATTCAAAGAGCGACGGCATCGTCTCATGGGAGGCCTGCCGCGAAGAGCCCTCGGACCAGACCGAAAATATCGAGGTTCCCGCGACCCATCTCGGCATGATCGTGAACCCGCTCGTGCTCTGGGCGGTGGCCGACCGCCTCGCACAGCCGGAAGGCGAATGGTCGCCTTTCGACCGCGACGGCTGGCACGGGATGCTTTACGGCTGACAGGCGGCCGGTTCTGCCTCGTGCGCCAATATGTCCGAGACCCCCTGCTTCCGCCGGGATGACATCGGTGGTGTAGTCTTCCTTAAAACAAGAAGGCAGGAGGGACGCACCATGAGCCTGACGGCGGAACAAAAACAAATCATCGAAACATCGATCGAACGCGTGGCGGAAGTCGGAGGCGACCCGGCGGACCGCGTTTATGCGCGGCTCTTTGCCGAGGAACCGGACATGGAGCCGCTCTTCATTCTCGACAGGGATGGCAGCGCGAAGGGGCACATGCTGGCCGAAGCGCTCGACTGCGTGTTCGACCTGCTGGGCGCCCGCATCTATGCGCGCACGCTCATCCAGAGCGAACTCACCAACCATTCGGGCTTCGGCGTACCGCCCGCCGTCTTCGCGACATTCTTCCGTACCGTGAAGGAAACATTCAGCGAGATCATGGGCGCGGAGTGGAGCGCGGAAACGGACGCCGCATGGGAAGCCCTGCTCGACGAGATCGATGTCTTCATCGAGGAACAGGCGAAGAAATACGGGATGGAGGTCTAGGCGCGGGACGCCGCTGCCCTGTCTTCGCCCAGGCCCTTGACGCCCGCAATCCTCGCCGCCTCCGTGAAGCCGATGCGGGGCGAGGAAAGCACAGGCGCCGAAAGTTCGCCCGCGAGGCGGGCGGCAGGCGCCATCGACGCCTGCGCGAGTACCAGCAGATCGACCTCGCGCGCGGCTTCGCCCAGCCGCCCGGCAATGCCTTCGTGATAATCGTCAAGGCGGCCTTCGCGAAAGGCGGCCCAGACATCATCGAAAAGGAATTCGCGGATCTCGACATCGCGGCCAGCCCGCGCGGCCGAGTTTTCGATGAGCGCGCGCGTGGGCTGAAGCGTCGGACGAAGCGCGGCGCAAATGCCGATGCGCGTTCCCTCGCGCACCGCACGATCCGCCATCGGCCGGTCGATGCGCATGACCGGGATTTCGGCCTCGCCCGCCGCCTGTTCGGCTTCCGCGCCCAATGTCGAGCAGGTGCAGACGACGACGCGCGCCCCGCCCTCGGCCAGCGCCAGCAGCGCCTCCTGCGTCTTCAGCGAAATCGCAGGCGTGATGCCGCCTGCCTTTTCGGTGGCGGCGAGAAGGTCTTCGCGCACGACATGAGTGAGCCGCAGGCCCGGCGCGATTTCATCACGCAGGCGCTCGAAACTTTCGATATGGAGCGCCGCCGTATGCAGGAAGGCGATGGCGGCGCCGTGACGGGCAAATGATGGAGGCATGAGACCTCTCCCCAAAAGAAAAGGCCCCCCGCGCGATCTGCGCGGGGGGGCCATGGTACGAAGGGCTGTTCGCGAGATCGCGTCAGTTCTTGTCCTTGTCTACGAGTTTGTTCGCCGAAATCCACGGCATCATCTCGCGAAGGCGCGCACCGACTTCTTCAATCGGATGCGCTGCGGCATGGGCGCGTGTCGCCTTGAAGCTCGTCTGGTTGACCTTGTTTTCGAGCATCCAGTCGCGCGTGAACTTGCCGGACTGAATGTCGTTCAGCACGCGCTTCATCTCGGCCTTGGTTTCGGACGTGATGATGCGCGGGCCCGTGACGTATTCGCCATACTCGGCCGTGTTCGAGATCGAGTAGTTCATGTTGGCGATGCCGCCTTCATAGATGAGGTCGACGATCAGCTTCACTTCGTGCAGGCATTCGAAATAGGCCATCTCCGGCGCATAGCCCGCTTCCGTCAGCGTTTCGAAACCGGCGCGGATAAGCTCGACCAGACCGCCGCAAAGCACGACCTGCTCGCCGAAAAGGTCCGTCTCGCATTCCTCGCGGAACGTGGTCTCGATGATGCCGGCGCGGCCGCCGCCATTGGCCGACGCGTAGGAAAGGCCGACGTCATGGGCGTTGCCCGTCGCGTCCTGATGGACGGCGATGAGGGACGGCACGCCGCCGCCGCGCTTGTATTCCGAACGCACCGTGTGGCCGGGGCCCTTCGGCGCGACCATGAGGACGTCGATGTCCTTGCGCGGCTCGATCAGATTGAAATGGATGTTGAGGCCATGCGCGAAGAGAAGCGCAGCGCCCGGCTTCATGTTGTCGTGGAGGTCCGCATAATAGATGTCGGCCTGAAGCTCGTCCGGCGTCAGCATCATGAGGACGTCGGCCCACTTCGCCGCTTCGGCGACGGTCATGACCTTGAGGCCCTCGCCTTCCGCCTTCTTGGCGGTGGCCGAACCGGCACGCAGCGCCACAGCGACTTCCTTCACGCCGCTATCGCGCAGGTTCAGCGCATGGGCATGGCCCTGGCTGCCATAGCCGATGATGGCAACTTTCTTGCCCTTGATCAGGTTCACGTCCGCGTCGCGGTCGTAATAAACGCGCATGGCTTCTATTCCTTCGGTTCGTCTTTAAATCACATCGCCTCGGGACCGCGGGCGATTGCCACCACGCCTGTCCGCGAAACGTCAACCAGTCCGAGCGGGCGCATCAGCCCGATGAAAGCGTCGATCTTGTCCGGCGCACCCGTCACCTCGAAGACGAAGGAGGAATGCGTCGTATCGATCACGCGGGCGCGGAAGGCGTCCGACAGACGCAGCGCCTCGACGCGCTTCTCGCCCGTGCCCGCAACCTTGATGAGCGCCATTTCGCGCTCGACCGCATTGGCCTCGACCGTGAGGTCGATCACCCGGTGAACGGGCACCAGCCGGTCGAGCTGCGCCTTGATCTGCTCGATCACCATCGGCGTACCGGTGGTGACGACCGTGATGCGCGAGGTGTGCTCGCCCTGGTCCACCTCGGCAACGGTGAGGCTCTCGATATTGTAGCCCCGCCCCGAAAAGAGCCCGATCACGCGCGCAAGGACGCCCGCCTCGTTGTCCACGAGCACGGAAATCGTGTGCCGCTCGATTGTGTCGTCCTTTTTCATGCGCGTCTCTGTAGTGGCAATGGGGGCCGGGGGGAAGCTCTTTTTCAGGGGCTCCGGCCCTCAGACCAGCATCTTTCCTTCTTCCGACACACTTGCCCCTTCCGGGTCGTCGCCCAGGATCATCTCGTTATGGGCGGCGCCCGACGGGATCATCGGGTAGCAATTCTCCATCTGGTCGACCCGGCAGTCGAAAATGACGGGGCCCGGCGTCTCGATCATGGTCTTGATGGCCGCATCGAGCTCGGAGGGCTTTTCGGCCCGGATACCCGTGGCGCCATAGGCCTCGGCCAGCTTCACGAAATCGGGCAGCGAGTCCGAATAGGAGTGGGAATAGCGGCCCTCATGGAGGAGCTGCTGCCACTGGCGGACCATGCCCATATATTCATTGTTCAGGATGAAGACCTTGACCGGCAGCATGAACTGAACGGCGGTCGACATTTCCTGCATGTTCATCAGGATCGAGGCTTCGCCCGCAATATCGACGACGAGCGCGTCCGGGTGCGCGATCTGCGCCCCGATGGCGGCGGGCAGCCCGTAGCCCATCGTGCCGAGGCCGCCAGACGTCATCCAGCGGTTCGGATCGTCGAAATGGAAGTGCTGCGCCGCCCACATCTGGTGCTGGCCGACTTCCGTCGTGACATAGACCTCGCGGCCCTTCGTCATCTCATAAAGACGCTGGATCGCCTGCTGCGGCTTGATGACATCGTCATTCGTCTTGTAGGCGAGCGACTTGCGGTCGCGCCACAGGTCGATCTGCTTCCACCAGTCGGCAAGCGCGGCCTTGTCGGGACGGCGCGCCTTCGACTTCCAGATGCGCAGCATGTCTTCGAGCACATGGGCGCAATCGCCGATGATGGGAACATCGACGCGGACATTCTTGTTGATCGAAGAGGCGTCGATATCGACATGGATCTTCTTCGAATTCGGCGCGAAGGCGTCGAGACGGCCTGTCACGCGGTCATCGAAACGCGCACCGATATTGATGAGGACGTCGCAATCATGCATGGCGTTGTTGGCTTCGTATGTGCCATGCATGCCGAGCATACCGAGCCACTGCTTGTCGGAGGCAGGATAAGCGCCGAGGCCCATCAGCGTGGAGGTGATCGGATAACCGGTGAGGCGAACGAGTTCGCGCAGCAGCTGGCTTGCGACCGGACCTGAATTGATGATGCCACCGCCCGTGTAGAACATGGGCTTCTTGGCGTTCGCGATCAGTTCGACCGCCTGCTTGATCTTCTCGATATCGCCCTTCACGACCGGACGGTAGGTGCGGTGCGTGATATGCGGCGAGACGGTGTATTCCGCCGTCTGGAACTGGATGTCCTTCGGAATGTCGATGACGACAGGACCGGGGCGGCCATGCGTGGCGACGTAGAATGCCTCATGCATGACGCGCGCAAGCTCCGGCACGGACTTCACGAGCCAGTTATGCTTGGTGCAATGCCGCGTGATGCCGACCGTATCCGCTTCCTGGAAAGCATCCGAACCGATGAGATGCGTCGCGACCTGCCCCGTCAGGCAGACGATCGGGATCGAATCCATCAAGGCGTCGGTGAGGCCGGTGATCGCATTGGTCGCGCCGGGACCGGAGGTGACGAGAACGACACCGGGCTTGCCCGTCGAGCGCGCATAGCCTTCGGCGGCATGAACGGCGCCCTGCTCGTGGCGGACGAGAATGTGGCGGATCTTGTTCTGCTGGAAAAGCGCGTCATAGATCGGGAGAACGGCACCGCCCGGATAACCGAAAATCGTGTCCACGCCCTGATCGACCAGCGCCTTGATGACGATTTCCGCGCCTGTCAGTTCCTGAGCCGCCATTGTTCCGGTCCTTCTACGCCTCCCGCCTGCGGGAGACAAAAACAACAAAGCGGCCCGCGCGAGCCCCGGATTTCCGGGCATTTTCCGCGCATTGCCGCCGAAAGTGCGCGCAACCTAGCCGCGCATCAGGACCGGGTCAACCCCAAATCGTCAATAAATGACAAGGTTTCAGCAGCAAGACTTTCCGAATCTTGCGCAAAAAAGGCATTCCACGAAATCATTTGCGTCCTGAACCAGGTTTCCTGCCGTTTTGCATAGGCCCGGCTTTCCCTTTTTCCCGCTTCCGAAGCCTCCGCCAGCGAAATCTCTCCCGCGAGATGCCGGATGAGAGGACGCAGTCCCAGTGCCTTCATGGCCGGAAGCGCGGGGTCCAGATCGAGGGCAGCCATACCCCTCGCCTCTTCAAGCGCGCCTTCAGCCAGCATGAGATCGAAGCGGCGGTCGATCCGCTCGCGAAGCCATTGCCGCTCCGGCGTCAGCACGATCCGCGCGAAATCACCGGTGACGAGAGGCACTGGCGGTTCCTTCTGCCAGGCGGAAAGCGGGCGGCCCGTGGCGCGGAAAACCTCGATCCCCCGCGCAATTCGCTGCTTGTCGGAGGGACGGATCGTCTCGGCAAGCACGGGATCGGCCTCGGCCAGCAGCGCATGGGCGTGGGGGCCGGCCTCTGCGACATCGGCCCGCGCCGCTTCGCGAATATCGGCGGGGATTTGCGGGATGGGAGAAAGCCCCTCGACCAGCGCCCGGAAATAGAGACCGGTGCCGCCCACAAGGATTGGCAGGCGGCCGCGCGCGGCAATTTCCTGCATGGCTTGCGCCGCGCGCGCCGCCCAGCGCCCCGCCGAAAGCGGCTGACCGGCAGCGACCACCCCGTAAAGGTGATGGGGCACACGGGCCTCCTCCGCCTCGGACGGCCGCGCCGTCAGCACCCGCATCTCGCGGTAAACCTGCATGGAATCGGCATTCACGACCTCGCCGCCGAGCTTTTCGGCAAGCAAGAGTGCCAGCGCCGACTTGCCGCTGGCGGTTGGCCCTGCAATAAGGACGGCTCTGCCCACAGGCTCACTCAAGAAAAGGCTCCGATCCGGTTTTCGTGATGAAATATGTCCTGACCCTGATAGGCAACAAAGCAACGCCGCTTTCAAGCACGCATCTGGACGCAGGCGCGAGCGCCCTTTCTGCGCTGGGTGCCGCGCCCGGCGCAACCGTCTGGCTCGCCGAGGACCACGCCTGCGATATTCCCTTCGATGGCGACCCGGCCAAGGCCGAAGCCGCGGCGCGCGCCGCGCTTGAAGGCGCGACGATAGATATTTCCGCGCAGCCCGCCGAAGGCCGCCGCAAGAAACTTCTCGTCGCGGACATGGATTCCACCATCATCGAGCAGGAATGCATCGACGAGCTGGCCGCCGAGCTCGGGCTAAAGCCGCAAATCTCCGAGATCACGGAACGCGCCATGCGCGGCGAGATCGGCTTCGAACCCGCCCTGCGCGAGCGCGTCGGGCTGCTGAAAGGGCTTGCCGTTTCCGCGCTCGAAAAAGTCTATCGCGAACGCATTACCGAAATGCCGGGCGGACGCGCACTCACCGCGACCATGCGCGCAAACGGCGCGGCCTGCGCGCTCGTCTCCGGCGGCTTTACCTTCTTCACGGCCCGCGTTGCGCAAGCGGTCGGCTTCGACACCAACCAGGCAAACGAGTTGCTGTTCGAGAATGATGCGCTGACAGGCGTGGTGCAGGAACCGATCCTGGGGCGGCAGGCAAAGCTCGACGCCTTGCTGGCGCTGCGCGAAAAGCACGGCTTGCAGAAACACGAAACGCTGGCTGTGGGCGACGGCGCGAACGACCTTGCCATGATCGGGGAAGCGGGACTGGGCGTTGCCTATCACGCCAAGCCCGTGGTCGCGGAAGCGGCGGGCGCGCGCATCGACCATGGCGACCTGACGGCACTTCTTTATTTGCAGGGATACAGGCGGGACGAAATCAAGGGCGCCTGAGCCGGAACCTACTCGCCGCCCAGCCGCAACGCGATAAAACGAATGTCGCCGCCTGCCGAGATGCGGAGCAGGATGGAGCTTCGACCGCCCTTTTCCTCGGACTTGACGATCCGCTCGACATCTTCCGGTGTCTCGACCGCACGCTGCGCCACTTCCACGATGACATCGCCCGGACGGACGCCTTTTTCCACGGCGGCGCTCAATGGATCGACATCGGTGACGAGCACACCATTCGTCTCTTCGGTAACACCGAAACGGCGGCGAAGATCTTCATTGAGTTCGGAAAGGCTGAGACCGAGAACAACGGTCGCCTTTGGCTGCGGCGTTTCGTCGGGCGCGACCGAGGCCACCTTCTCTTCCTCATCCGCGAGCCGCGCGACTTCTATCTTGCGTGTCAGCGTTTCACCGTCACGGAAGAGCTGGATGCTCGCCGTCGAACCGATGGCCGCTTCGGCGACGACGCGCGGCAGGTCGCGCATGGCGGAGATGGTGCGCCCGTCGAAGGCGAGAACGATGTCGCCCGTTTCGATGCCGGCCGCCGCCGCCGGCCCGCCGGGGCTGACACCGGCGACAAGTGCGCCGCGCGCAACGCCAAGGCCGAGACTTTCCGCAATTTCCGGTGTGACGGACTGAATGCGCACACCGATCCAGCCGCGCCGGGCCTCGCCATATTTCAGTATCTGCTCGACCACGGGGCGGACCGTGCTGGCGGGCACAGCAAAGCCGATGCCGACGGAAGAGCCGGAGGGCGAGATGATCGCCGAATTGACGCCGACGACGCGGCCTTCCATGTCGAAAAGCGGACCGCCGGAATTGCCGCGATTGATGGCGGCGTCCGTCTGGATGAAGTCATCGTAATTGCCGGCGTGAATGTCGCGATTGAGCGCGGAGACGATACCCGCCGTCACCGTGCCGCCAAGGCCGAAAGGATTGCCGATGGCGACGACCCAGTCGCCGACGCGAATACGCTCGCTGTCGCCGAGATCGACATAAGGCAATTCCTTGTCGGTCCTGATTTCGAGGACGGCGAGGTCCGTCTTCGGGTCCACGCCCTTTACGGTGGCGGGAAGCGTCGTGCCATCGGTGAAGGTGACCTCGATCTTGTCCGCACCGTCAATGACGTGATTGTTCGTGACGACGATGCCCTTCGGATCGATGAGAAAGCCCGAGCCGAGAGACTGCACACGCTGCGGGCGCGCATCCTGCTGCTGCTCAAGAAATTCGTCGAAGAATTCGTTCAGGGGCGAATCTTCCGGCACACCGGGAATGGCCATCGCGCCGGGATCAAGCACCTGGGATGTCGAGATATTGACGACGGCGGGCGAAAGCCGTTCCGCCAGATCGGCGAAGCTGTCGGGGGCGCCTCGCGCGGAAGCCGGAGAGGCCCCGAAAAGGAAAGAGGAAAACCCGAGAAAGACCGCGAAAAGCGCCGCCGCGAAGCCTGCAATGAAATCCTGCCGCGTTCTGGCCTCACGTCTCGTCGCGATCATCTATGCGCACTCCCCTTGTCCCGCCCCGGAAGACTTCGCGGGGTCCGGCCCATTTTCAGCCCGATTATGGACGAATTGAGGCACCCGCCGCCCGGCGCGCCTCAGCCGCGGATAAGCCAGACCACGAAAACGCCGACGGCAAGCGCCATCAGGCCACCCATACGGATGGCCTGCTCCGGCATCCCGGATACGGAAATGAGCGCGCGGCGCATCGGCCCCGGAAAGGCGGCATAGAGCACACCTTCGATAACGAGTGCGAGACCGACGGCCGTCAGGAGGTCGCTCACGGCATTCGCGCCGTCAGCGACCGCCGCTCTCGGCGCCGAAGTAGCGGAAGAACTCGCCCTTCGGCTCCACGATCATGGTCGTGTTCTCGCCCTTCATGCTCTTCTTGTAGGCTTCCATCGAACGATAGAAGGCGAAGAAGTCCGCATCTTGCGAATAGGCGGCGGCATAGATCTCGTTGCGCTTCGCATCGCCCTCGCCTCGCGCGATCTGGGCGTCGCGTTCGGCTTCGGCGATGGCGACGGTCACTTCGCGGTCGGCACGGCTTCGGATGCGCTGCGCCTGCTCGTTACCTTGCGCACGGATTTCCGCCGCTTCGCGCTCACGCTCGGTCTGCATGCGCTGGAAGATGGCCTGGCTGTTCTGCTCCGGCAAATCGGCACGGCGAATACGCACATCGACGACCTCGATACCGAACTGCTGAGCGGCCTGGTTGAAAGCCGTCTGGATTTTCTTCATCAGACCGGCGCGGTTGTCGCGCACAAGTTCTTCCAGCGTGTGATCGCCCAGTACGTTACGCAGCGATGACACGAAGTTCGGCTTCAGCCGGTCTTCGGCGTTACGCGGGTTGCCGATCGACTGATAGAAGCGCAGCGAGTCCACGATCTTGTAGCGCGCGAAAGCATCCACCACGAGCCGCTTGCGGTCCTTGGCGATGATTTCTTCGGGCGGCGCGTTGAGATTGAGGATGCGCTTGTCGATATAGATGACGTTCTGAACGACGGGAAGCTTCCAGTGCAGCCCCGGCTCCGTAACGACGGCGCGCGGATCGCCGAACTGCAGCACGATCGCCTGCTGCGTCATGCTGACGGTGAAGGCGGAAAGATAGAGGACGACAGCCACGACAACCGCGACGACGCCCGCTCCGATTGCGACGGATCTGTTCATCAGCGGCCTCCATTCGTGGACTGATTGCCATTCGAGCCGGCGGCGGAAGACGATGTCCCGCTTGCTTTCGGCTTGAGTTCATTGAGCGGCAGATAAGGCAGGACGTTCTGCCCGCCCGCGCCGTTCGTCACCACGATCTTGTTCAGGTCGGCGAACACTTCCTGCATGGTTTCGAGATAGATGCGGCGGCGTGTGACGTCTTCCGCTTTCCTGTATTCGTTGTAGATCGAGAGGAAGCGCTTCGCATCGCCTTCGGCTTCCGCGACGATCTGCTCGCGATAGGCTTCGGCGGCCTGCGTGATCTTCGCCGCTTCGCCTCGGGCGCGCGGGATGACCGTATTCGCATAGGTCTCGGCCTGATTGCGCAACCGCTCCTGGTCGGCGCGCGCAGCCTGCACGTCACGGAAGGCATCGAGCACCTGTCCGGGCGGATCGACCTTCTGAAGTTTCACTTCGGTGATGTCGATACCGGCGCCGTATTCGTCGAGCGTTTTCTGCAGACCGATACGCACCTGCTCCTGCACTTCATTACGACCGGTCGTCTGCAACACTTCGATTTCCGAGGAACCGACCGCCTCACGCATCATGCTTTCGGCAACGGCCTTAACGGCGAGTTCCGGGTTCTCCACGTTAAAGAGGAAATCGGACGCCTGCTCGGCCTTGATGCGCCACTGCACGGAGAAACTGATATCGACGATGTTCTCATCGCCCGTCAGCATCAGGCTTTCTTCGGGCACGCTGATCGGCGAACCGCCGGAAGAGCGCATGCCGATATCGATGCTGGTGATGTTCGTGACCGCCGGCGTCATCACGGTTTCGACCGGATAGGGAAACTTGAAATGCAGACCCGGCTGAACGGTACGCACGAGTTCGCCGAAGCGCAGCACGATGCCCTTCTCGTTCGCGTTGACGCGGAAAAACGAGGTGAAGGCGAGAATGCCGATGATGGCCACGAGAATCAGAAGGATGGGACCGCGCGCACCGCCGGAGCCCTGACCTGCGCCATTACCCGCACCACCGCCGCCGCCACCGAATACCTGACGGAATTTTTCCTGCCCGCGCCGGATCAGCTCGTCGAGATCCGGGGGCTGATTGCCGCCACCGCCCTGAGGGCCCTGCCCCCACGGCCCTCGGCCGCCGCCACCGCCGCCTCCCTGCCAGCCGCCGCCGCCACCGTTCTTGTTCTCCCAGGGCATCAAAAATCCTTTGATTGCGAAGTGATAGACAGGTTGGAAAGGCATATACCCGGGGTTATATGACAGAGATCAGGCAGGCGCAACGCGAACCGGACGTCTCGCAACGCGGCATTGTCATTCAGGGCCCGGCGCTACTCAGGACGATGCCCGCCCTTTTTCGATCTGGCCCTTTTTCGATCTGAAAGAAGAATTCATGGCGAGCGTAACCCGGGACGATATTGCAGCGGCACTTTCCACCGTCCTGGACGAGGACAGCGGAAAGGATGTGGTGAGCGCGGGGCTCATACAAGGGCTGGTGGTGCGCGAGGGCCATATCGGTTTTTCACTCGAAGTCGACCCTGCAAAGGGTGCCGCGAAGGAGCCGTTGCGCAAGGCCTGCGAAGAAGCCGTAAAGCGCGTGGCAGGCGTGCTGAGCGTAACCGCCGTTTTGACCGCACATCGCGGCACCCCTTCTCCCTCCGCGGCGAAGGGACATTCACATGCGCACACGCATGGCCCCGCAGAAGGGAACAAGCCGCAGCGCGCACCGCAAGGCGCGATGCAGATTCCCGGCGTGAAGGCGATCATTGCGGTTGCAAGCGGCAAGGGCGGCGTCGGCAAATCGACGGTGGCGGTGAACCTCGCGCTTGCGCTCTCGAAGCTCGGGCGGCGCGTCGGGCTTCTCGACGCGGATATTTACGGCCCCTCCGTTCCCCGCATGATGGGCCTGACCGGCAAGCCCGAAAGCAAGGACGGCAAGAAACTTCTGCCGAAGGAAAAATACGGGATCAAGACGATGTCCATCGGCTATCTCGTGGATGAGGACACGCCAATGATCTGGCGCGGGCCGATGGTGCAATCCGCCCTGACCCAGATGATGAATGATGTCGAATGGGGCGAACTCGATGTGCTTGTGGTCGACATGCCGCCGGGCACGGGCGATGCGCAGCTCACCATGGCGCAGCGTGTGCCGCTCGCGGGCGCCATCGTCGTCTCGACGCCGCAGGAGATCGCACTGATCGATGCGCGCAAGGGCTTTGCCATGTTCGACAAGACACATGTGCCCGTCTTCGGCATTGTCGAGAACATGGCTTATTTCGTTAGCCCCGGCTCAGGCGAGAAATCCTACATCTTCGGTGAAGGCGGCGCGCGGCGCATGGCGGAGAAGCTCGGCTGCGATTTCCTCGGCGAAGTACCGTTGCATATGACGATCCGCGAGAAGTCGGATAGTGGCGAACCCGTCGTCGCCACAGCGCCCGACAGCGATGAGGCAAAACCCTTCATCGATATTGCGCGGCGCGTCGGCAGGCATCTTGACCGGGCGCTCGGCGGCGGCGCGAGAAAAGCGCCTTCCATTTCCGTCGAGGACTGATCCCCTACCTTTCAACGTGATGTCTCAACACGCGGCTTTGACTCCCTGATTTTAGTTTGATATCAATATTATATTCAGGAAACAGGTAAAGGAGATGCGCGATGGCCTATATTGACGGTTTCCTGCTGGCAGTCCCGACCGCCAGCAAGGAGATTTATCGCAAATATGCGCTGGCGGGCTGGCCGCTCTTTACCGATTTCGGCACCCTGCGCCTTGCCGAATGCTGGGGCGACGATGTGCCGGACGGCAAGGTGACCGATTTCAAACACGCCGTGCAGGCGAAAGCGGACGAGACCGTACTCTTCTCCTGGCTTGAATTCCCCTCGAAGGACGTTCGCGTCGCCTGCCATCAGAGTGTGACCGGCGATCCGCGCTTCGAGGAGATGGGCGAGATGCCCTTTGACGGCAAGCGCATGATCTATGGAGGCTTCACGACATTCGTGGAGAAAGGAACCGGCGGACAGATGGGTCACGCGGACTGCTATGTGCTCGCCGTGCCCCAAGCCAACAAGGAGGCTTATCGCGAAATGGCGACGTCAGCCGCGGACGTCTTTCTCGACCATGGCGCGACACGCGTGATCGAGGCATGGGAAGACGACGTGCCCGACGGCAAGGTGACGGACTTCCGCCGCGCCGTGAAAATCAAGGAAGGCGAAGCTGTGGTCTTCTCATGGGTCGAATGGCCATCGAAGGAGGCCCGCGAAAAGGCATGGCCGAAGCTCATGGAAGACGAGCGCATGAAATACGATCCGCAGAACATGCCCTTCGACGGCCAGCGCATGATCTATGGCACATTCTCGCCAATCGTCGACGAGAGTACCGAAGCGGGCACGTCAAAGCGCGACGTGGCCTGACCCTCCCCCCCCTTAACTCAAACGGCCGGCCCCGAGGGGCCGGCCGTCTTCTTTTCCTGCGAGGAAATCGGTCTTCAGCGGCCGGCGACCAGCGTCGCCGTTTCGGTGGAGCCATCCGGTGCGGCCAGCTCCCAGGTGTCGCCGACCTCACGCGCTTCAGCCGGCACACAATAGGGCTCTTCACCACCGAGGAAGCAGGCGGTGTCGCCGTCGACCTCATATTTGCCCTCGGCCGTGGTGCCATCCGGCAGCTTCTGCGAATAGCTTCCGTCTTCGTCGATAAAGACGAGACGTTCGCCCGCAGTGCCGGAAACCTTCACCGTATTGCCGTAGAAGTTCGAGAAGGGATCGGCCATAGCCGCCCCTGTAAACGCAATCAACGCAACGAGTACACTTACAATGAGACGCATCGTATCCTCCCTGTTGTTCGATGCCGTGTACCCCAAAAGGCCGCGCATGGTTGCACAGCCTCTCTCACAGAAAAAGGCACGTTCCGCATCCGGAACGTGCCCTTCTCTAAGTTCGCTGTTTCGCTTTACTTGTTCAGGAAGTTGAGCGGCAAACCGGCGACCGGCCATTCCATAGAGACGAGACGCCCGCTCGACGACAGCGTGATATAGGCCGTCTTCAGATCCTTGCCGCCGAAACAGATGTTGGTCGTGATGAAATCATCCGTGGGCGTATGGGTGATCCTGGAACCATCCGGGGAGAAAACCGTGATACCCGGATTGAAGATCGTCGCGACACAGATATTGCCTTCCGAGTCGACCGCAAGACTGTCGAAAAAGCAAAGCTGCGGCCCCGAACCGACAAAGCGGCCCGGCAGCGGCCCCGGATTGGGCGCAAGCTCGCCGGGCGCCGTCACGTCGAAAGCCCAGAGACGGCCGGGGATCGTATCCGCGACATAGACTGTCTTTTCGTCGGGCGAGAGGCCAACGCCATTCGGCGAGGTGATCGGGAAAACCACTTCCTTGATCATCGAGCCATCGATCTTCGCATAATAGAGTCCGCCGCGATCCTGCGTACGCCCGCGTCCCTTGCCAAGATCAGTGAACCAGAAACCGCCCTGACTGTCGAAGACGATGTCGTTTGGCCCGTTGAGCGGAATGCCGTTGCACTCCTTGTAGAGCACCTTGAACTCGCCGGTCTTGAGATCGACGCGCTCGATGCGCCCGCCGGAATAATCCGCGGGGGCATCGCCGGGAACGAGCGCACCATCGACTTCATGGAACTCGAAGCCGCCATCGTTGCAGACATAACAGGCACCATCGGGGCCGATAGCAGCACCGTTCGGGCCGCCGCCAAGTTCCGCAATCACCTCGACCTTGCCCTCCGCCGACACGCGCGTCAGCGTACCGCGCGCGATCTCGACGAGAACGATGCTGCCGTCCGGCATCGCGATCGGCCCTTCGGGAAATTTCAACCCGTCGGCAACCAGTTTCATTTCGGCCATTCTTTCCTCCCTGTTTTATTCGTTGTTCTTGTTGGTCTTATCTTGTCAACGCTGGCGCGCCGCCGCAACGGCGCCGGCGAGATAGGCTGCCGCCTTCTCCGCAGCCTCAATGCCCGTGACATGCGCGCCCTGAACAGTCGAGAACCAGTCCGCCGACACGGCCTCGCCCGCAAGGAAGAAACGCTCGCTGACGGGTTCCGCCAGCACGGCGCGGCTTTTCGCATGACCGGGACGCGCGCAGGAATAAGCGCCCAGCATGTGCGGGTCTGTCGTCCATGACGTAGCGGCAGTGCACTCAAGTTCCTTGAATATGTCCGCGCCGAACATGTCGCCCAAGGCCTCGCGCGCAAAGGCGGTCATCTCGGCCTCACCTGCCCTGTCGAGATTCTCCGCAAGGTCGCCTCCGAGATAGGCAATCGCAAGATTTGCCGAGAAGGGGCGCACCTGAAAGGAACAGGCCGGACGCCCCGGATTGCGCTCATCCATGAAGTTCACATAGCTGGTGTCAGGCAGGCCGAAAACATCGCGGCGAAAGTGGAACGCAACCTTGTTTGCGTGCCCCGTCGGCACCCCTTCCAGCGCCGACATGAGCCGCGCGGGAAGTTCCGGTGTGAAACGGATCGCCCCCGATGCGAGCACATTGGTCGAGACGGTGACGATGAGGCTGCGCGCACGAACGGTACCGCGCGGCGTTTCGAGCAGAATATTCGCGCCGCTCGTATCGATCTCGGAAACGGGCGTCGAAAGCTCGGCCGGCAAAGCAGCATAGCGCGCGGCAATGAGCCCGCCATAGCCGCGCTCAAGCGGCCAGTTCGCCTCCGTGTCGCGATAGGCCGCGAGATCTGCGGTTGATATTTCCGACGGCGGCATCCCGGAAATCGCGGCAAAGATATGATGCACCATGCGCGCCCAGCGCGATCCCTTGTCCATCACATCGAGCGCGGCAATATCCTGTCCCGTCGCACCGGCCTCGACGGCATTCTCGACTGCCGCCTCGAACTCGCCGCGATAAGCCTCCCAGTCCGCCGATGAACCCCAGCCGGCGCCGAGATGAAAGTGACCGTCGAAAGGCCGCGGCCGTGCGAGATAAGGGTGACCGAGTTCGTCGGCGATGCGCGTCAGCGGATTGATATCCGCCGAATGAAGCCAATGCGCACCGCGGTCCCATGCAACGCCGAATGTTGCGGTATCGGTATGCGTGCGTCCGCCGATGCGGTCCTTCGCTTCAAGAAGATAGCAGGACAGACCGAGTTCATAGGCCCGCGACGCAGCAGCAAGCCCGGCGGCACCGGCACCCACCACAACCACGTCGACGACACGGCTCATTTCAGGCGCTCGGCATGAAACGCAAGATGATCGCCGATGAAACTCTGAATGAAATAATAGGAGTGATCGTAACCCTCCTGCCGGCGAAGCGTCAGCTTCTGTCGATGCATGGCGCAGGCTTCTTCGAAGAGCTCAGGCTTCAACTGACCTTCGAGAAACTGATCGGCAAGCCCCTGATCGACAAGGATGTCGTCGAAATGACCGACCGCGCCGCCGCTTGCCATCAGCGCGGAAGCATCATGCGCACCCCAGGCCGAGCGGTCATCGCCGAGATAGGCTGTGAACGCCTGTTCGCCCCACGCGCAGCGTGCCGGCGAGACGATGGGGGCGAAGGCAGAGACCGAGCGATAATGGTTCGGGTATTTGAGCGCGAGCGTAAGCGCGCCATGTCCGCCCATCGAATGACCTGTGATGCTCTGGCGCGACGCATCGACATTGAAATTGTCACGCACCACCGCGGGCAGATCGCGCGTCACATAGGTTTCCATGCAGAAATGCGGTGCCCAGGGCTTCTCCGTCGCATCGATATAGAAGCCGGCGCCCTGTCCAAGATCATAGGCCTCGTCATCTGCGACGCCTTCACCGCGCGGGCTTGTATCTGGCGCGACAATGGCAAGGCCGAGCCTGGCGGCATAGCCGTAAGCGCCCGCCTTGGTCGTGAAGTTTTCTTCCGTACAGGTGAGCCCGGCAAGAAAGGTGACGGCCGGAAAAGGCCCCTTCCCTTCCGGGATGAAGACGGAAAAGCGCATCGGCGTAGCCGTCGCGGCCGCCTGATGACGGCAGATGCTGAGCGTGCCGCCGAAACAGCGATGCGAGGAGAGAACTTCTACTGTCATCAGTAAACGACCACCGAGCGGATCGACTTGCCCTCATGCATGAGATCGAAGCCCTTGTTGATGTCTTCGAGCGGCATGGTGTGCGTGATGAGGTCGTCGATGTTGATCTTGCCGTCCATGTACCAGTCGACGATCTTGGGCACATCGGTGCGACCGCGCGCGCCGCCAAAGGCCGTGCCTTTCCAGACGCGCCCCGTGACAAGCTGGAAGGGCCGCGTCGCGATTTCCTGCCCCGCCCCCGCGACACCGATGATGATGCTCTCGCCCCAGCCGCGATGGCAGCATTCGAGCGCCTGCCGCATCGTGTTCACATTGCCGATGCATTCAAAGCTGTAGTCCGCGCCGCCACCCGTGAGTTCGACGATATGACCGACCACATCGCCCTTGATCTCTTTCGGGTTCACGAAATGTGTCATGCCGAACTGGCGGGCGAGCCCTTCGCGCGCGGGATTGAGATCGACACCGACGATCTTGTCCGCGCCCGCGATACGCGCGCCCTGAATCACATTGAGGCCGATACCGCCAAGGCCGAAGACGACGACATTCGCGCCCGGTTCCACGCCCGCCGTGAAGATCACCGCGCCAACGCCCGTCGTCACGCCACAGCCGATGTAGCAGATCTTGTCGAAAGGAGCGTCCTTGCGAACCTTGGCAAGCGCAATTTCCGGCAGCACGGTGTAATTCGCGAAAGTGGAACACCCCATGTAATGCAACACCGGCTTGCCCTTCCAGGAGAAGCGGCTGGTGCCATCCGGCATGACACCCTTGCCCTGCGTTGAACGAATGGAGGTGCACAGATTGGTCTTGTGGCTCGTGCAGCTTTTGCACTCGCGGCATTCCGGTGTGTAGAGCGGGATCACATGGTCGCCGACGGCAAGCGACTTCACGCCCGGACCGACCTCGACCACCACGCCCGCGCCTTCATGGCCGAGGATCGCCGGGAAAGCCCCTTCCGGGTCTTCGCCCGAAAGCGTGAACGCATCGGTGTGGCAGATGCCGGTCGCCTTGACCTCGATCAGCACCTCGCCTTCCTTCGGGCCTTCGAGCTGAACCGTTTCGATTTCGAGAGGTTTGCCCGCCTCGAAGGCTACTGCCGCACGCACATCCATCTGCCGTCTCCATTGCCGCATATTCAAAGCCGAGGCGCGCATTGTGGGGCGGCAGGCCGCGAAACTCAATCGCAGGTATGCGGCAGGCAGAAAATGAGTTCAGCGCCGTTCCAGCAATACGAAGGAGTAAGGTGCGCTGTCCTTCTCGCCTGCTTCATGCCGCTCCCGCGAAACCTCGACCCAGCGTGCGGCGTCGAAGGCCGGAAAGCTCACATCGCCTTCCGGCTCGGCATGAACTTCCGTGATGTAGAGCCGCGTCGCGTGATCGAACGTCTCCGCGAAAAGCTGCGCGCCGCCAATGACCGCAATTTCATCAACATCGCATTGGCCCGCAAGTTCGCGACCCCGCACAAGCGCCGCCTCGGCGGAGGTTACGACTTCGGCACCCTCCGCACGATAGGCTGCGTCGCGCGTCACCACGATGTTGGGCCGCCCGGGCAAAGGTTTGCGCGGCAGCGACTCCCAAGTCTTGCGCCCCATGATGACAGGTTTTCCCATCGTGACGCGCTTGAAAAAGGCCATATCGCCGGAGAGACGCCACGGCAGACCATTATCCCGCCCGATGACGCCGTTATCCGCAATAGCGACGACGAAGGAAACATGGAGCGTCATAGGAAAACCCTGCCGGCTTTAAGTTCGGAGATGATGACGGGCGCGCGCAAGCTTTCAGGATCGAGCGGGCGCAGGCTGACCAGAATGATGAACATGGAGAAGGCCGCGAGAAAGAGCACAACCATCACGAGCGCGAAAAGCAGGAGACGGCGGCGCAGCCTCATCACACGCCCCCGTCAGACCGCAACGGGCGCCGGGATATGCGGATGCGCCTCATAGCCTTCGAGTTTGAAATCGTCGAAGGTGAAGTCGAAAAGGCTCTTCACATCCGGGTTGATGTGCATGACAGGCAAGGGCTTGGGATCGCGCGCGAGCTGCTTGTCGGCTTGTTCCAGATGATTGAGATAGAGATGCGCATCACCAAAGGTATGGATGAACTCGCCTGCTTCGAGCCCGGTCACCTGCGCCACCATCATGGTGAGGAGCGCATAGGAGGCGATGTTGAACGGGACGCCAAGGAAGATATCTGCGGAGCGCTGGTAGAGCTGACAGGAAAGTTTGCCGTCCGCCACATAGAACTGGAACAGGCAGTGGCAGGGCGGCAGCGCCATCTTGTCGACATCGGCAACATTCCACGCCGAAACAATGAGACGGCGCGAATCCGGGTTCGACTTTATCTGATCGAGAAGATTTTTGATCTGGTCGATCTTTTCGCCATCGGGTGTGGGCCAGGAGCGCCACTGATGACCGTAGACGGGACCAAGCTCGCCATTCTCATCCGCCCAGTCATCCCAGATGCTGACGCCGTTTGCTTTCAGGTAACGGGTATTCGTGTCGCCGGAAAGAAACCATAGCAGTTCGTGAACAATGGATTTGAGGTGCAGCTTCTTCGTGGTGACGAGCGGAAAGCCCGCAGCCAGATCGAAGCGCATCTGATGGCCGAAAATGCTGCGTGTGCCCGTCCCCGTGCGGTCGGTCTTCGTCACGCCCGTGTCGCGCACAAGGCGCATGAGGTCGAGATATTGCTGCATTGGCCTATCCTGAGATTCGCTTTGCTCAGTCTAGCGCGATGGCCCCCCGCCCCGCCACCTCGGCGGAACGGGCGAAATGCCTTATCCACACAGCCAGACGGGCTTTAAGCGGCCATACTGGCCAGAGCCCGCCCATCGGGACAGAATACGGTCGAAAATCTGGGAGGAGAGCCATACATGAAACGCGTCATTGCAGGCGTTGCTATCGCCATTCTGCTGCTTGTGGCACTGGGTTTCGTTCTGCTGCCCGGTATTCTGGAGAGCAACATCAACCGCGTGGCGGAGCATGAGCCATACGAAGTGTCCGAAGCCGCGCAAGCGCTGCATGACCGCCTTATGGTGGTGGACCTTCATGCCGACACGCTGCTCTGGGCGCGCGATCCGCTGGAGCGCGGCAGCCGCGGTCACGTCGATGTACCGCGGCTGGCCGAAGGCAACGTGACGCTGCAGGTATTCTCCGCCGTCACCAAGGTGCCCTACGACCAGCAATATACCGGCACGAGCGGCAACAGCGACATCATCACATTGCTCTCGGTGGTTCAGCGCTGGCCGGCCCGCACCCGGGGCAGCCTTCTCGAACGCGCACTCTTTCAGGCGGAGAGATTGAAGGATGCGGAGGCGCGCGCCCCGGAAAAGCTGATGATCGTGCGCAGCGCCACCGATCTCGAGCGGCTGATCGAACGCCGAAATGGCGGCTCTTATCCGGTGGGCGGTCTTCTTGCCATCGAGGGCGCGCATCCCCTGGAAGGAAAGCTCGAAAACATCGAGCGTCTCCGCGATGCAGGCTACAGGATGATGGGCGTCACCCACTTCTTCGACAATGAGCTCAGCGGTTCGCTGCACGGGCTCTCGGGCGAAGGGCTGACGGCATTTGGCCGCGAGGCGATTCGCGAAATGGAGCGCCTCGGTATCGTCATCGACCTCGCACATGCCTCGCCCGCAGCGGTCCGCGATACGCTCGACATTGCCACACGGCCTGTCGTTGTCTCTCATACCGGTATCCACGGTGCCTGCGACAGCCCGCGCAACATCGAAGATGACTTGATGAAGCAGATCGCGGATGCGGGCGGCCTTGTCGGCATTGGCTATTGGAAGGGCGCTGCCTGCGGCACTTCACCCGCCGACATTGTGAAGTCGATCCGCTACGCGATCGACTTTCTCGGCGTCGATCATGTCGCGCTCGGCTCCGACTACGACGGTGCCGTGCCCGTCGCTTTCGACACATCCGAACTCGCCGCGCTGACGGCGGAGATGCAAAGGACGAAATTCACGGAAGAAGAAATCGCGAAGGTGATGGGAGGCAATGCCATCCGCTTCTTTCGCGAAAACCTGAACGAAAGTTAAAGGTCAGGCGGTGCGCGGCAAATAGCGATACCGCCCTGTTATCGGATGGCGCGCCAGCATGTCGGCATATTCAACGCCATTGCCGAAATTATGGATGACGAGCGGACGCCGCGTTCCCGGTGCCGGCCTGTCGGAGACGAGGGAAATGTGAGGTAATTCGCCCGCGATCATCTGCGTAACGAGGTCACCGGGCTTGAGGGCTTCTGCCGCGGCGAGCGCCGCACCACACCGGGTAAAGAAGATCATCAGGTTGAGCACGCGCCGGTGATCGATATTCGCGTCCGGCTCGGCAAGCCCCCATTTAGCAGGATAGGCCGGGAAATCCTTCGCCATGTCCTCATGCACCAGACGCTGAAGGTCCACGTGAAGCGCCTCGCGATAGGCACGAACCACCACATCCGTGCAGACCCCGCGCTCGGGCTCTATGTCCCCGCCCGGATAGCCGATCTTGCGGTAGGCGCCATCATAGATGGTTGTCACGCCTATTTGTGCATGCGCGGCATTGACGAGCAGGGATGCAGGCCTTGAAGGCGCCAGAAGGTGTTCTGGCCGCAAAAGCGGCAAGGCGGCAACCCCAAACAGAACCTGTCTGCGCGATATCACTGCATCATCCCCGGAAGAGCTGATTTTGAGGTTTAAAACCGAAGGATTGCAACTATATTACAAGTGTCGGCGATCTCGTCGACTATGGCGATAAACGGGCTGTGCAATAAGCCATTCGGACCCGGGGGCAGTACCCGGCGCCTCCACCATTTTCCCCTGTCGCGGCAGGGAACCTGGGGGCGAAACAGGATCGACGAGGGTGTAAAGACAGTCTTTTTGCCCGGCATGGTTCCGCCGTCATCGGGCCGTTTTATAGTTGCCAACGACAACTATGCTGAGGCACGTCTCGCTGCGTAAGCAGTGCGACAACCTCGATCTAAGCCCTTGCCCTTAGCCGGGTAAGGCGGGGTTCGGAGGCACCTGGCAACAGAAGCCTCCACTTTTCACCTTTCTTGCCGTTTTGCCCGGACTACGGCCAAAAGACCGGTGTCTCTCGCCACATTGTTGAAAATCTCCCCCTTAAAAAGACACGTTCACGGCTTGCTTGTCTGGATTTCGCAGCCAAACGCTGATTGAATCATTACGGGTGAAGCGACTCGCCACCGACGGAGCAAGAAGTGACCGAAGACCTGATGCGATACGACATGCTGGCGCAGGATGCACTGCGAGGCGTCGTGCGTCGCGCGCTGAGGGTTGCGCGCGACGAAGGTCTGCCCGGCGAACACCATTTCTATATTTCGTTCCGCTCGACCGCGCCCGGTGTCGAACTCTCCGAGAAACTGCGCTCGCAGTATCCCGAAGAAATGACAATCGTGCTTCAGCATCAGTTCTGGAACCTTGAGGTCAGCGAGGAACGCTTTTCGGTCGACCTCACCTTCAACAAGGTGCCCGAACACCTCGTCATTCCCTTCGCCGCCGTACAGGGTTTCTTCGACCCCAGCGTACAGTTCGGCCTTCAGTTCCAGATCGAGGGTATGGGCGACGAGACGGTCGAAACGCCTGCGACGGAGCCCTCGGCCCCCGAAGAACCCGCTGCCGATACGGCAGGCGAGGTCGTGAGCCTCGACGCTTTCCGCCGGAAATAGGCGGCAGGCCCCTGCGCCTTGGCGCGCCAATCTCCACATGCTAAATCAGCGCCCATCGACTTTCTCCGCCGGCCCCACGGCGGCACGCCTTGCTGGAGCGCCTGACCTGACATGACCAAAACAACCAAAACCCGCACCGAAACCGACACATTCGGCCCCATCGAAGTGGCCGCCGACAGGTATTGGGGTGCACAGGCGGAGCGCAGTCTCGGCAACTTCAAGATCGGCTGGGAAAAACAGCCCCTCCCCGTCGTGCGCGCGCTCGGCATTGTGAAACGTGCCGCCGCCGAAGCGAATATGGAACTTGGCCGCCTCGACCCGAAAATCGGCAAAGCCATCATCGACGCCGCTCAGGAAGTCATCGAAGGCAAGCTTGATGACCATTTCCCGCTTGTCGTCTGGCAGACGGGCTCTGGCACCCAGTCGAACATGAACGCGAACGAAGTGATCTCGAACCGCGCCATCGAAATGCTCGGCGGCGAAATGGGCTCGAAGAAGCCGGTCCATCCGAACGATCACTGCAACATGAGCCAGTCGTCGAACGACACCTTTCCCACTGCCATGCATGTCGCTTGCGCGGAGGAAATCCACCACCGCCTGATTCCTGCCCTGCAGAAGCTGCGCAACGCGCTGAACGACAAGGCGCAGGCCTGGAACCACATCATCAAGATCGGCCGTACACATACACAGGACGCAACGCCGCTGACGCTCGGCCAGGAATTCTCCGGCTACACGGCACAGATCGAGAACGGCATTGCCCGCATCGAACAGACGCTGCCGAAGCTGATGGAGCTGGCGCAAGGCGGCACCGCCGTCGGCACAGGGCTCAATGCGCCGGTGGGATTTGCGGAAAAGGTGGCCGAACAGATCGCCGCTATCACGAAGCTCCCCTTCAAGACCGCGCCGAACAAATTCGAGGCGCTTGCCGCGCACGATGCAATGGTCTTCAGTCATGGCGCGATCAACACGGTCGCGGCCTCGCTCTTCAAGATCGCGAACGACATCCGCTTCCTCGGCTCCGGCCCGCGCTCCGGCCTTGGTGAACTTTCCCTGCCGGAAAATGAACCCGGCTCGTCGATCATGCCGGGCAAGGTGAACCCCACGCAGTGCGAAGCGATGACGCAGGTCTGCGCGCAGATTTTCGGCAATCACGCGACACTCACCTTCGCCGACAGCCAGGGCCATTTCGAACTCAACGTCTATAACCCGGTCATGGCCTACAATTTCCTGCAGTCGGTACGACTGATGGCGGATGCAGCGATAAGCTTCACCGATAATTGCGTCACCGGCATCGAGCCGCGCGAAGACAACATCAAGGCGGCGCTCGAACGTTCGCTGATGCTCGTTACCGCGCTTGCCCCGAAGATCGGTTACGATAATGCGGCGAAGATCGCGAAGACGGCGCACAAGAACGGCACCACGCTCCGCGAGGAAGCCGTCGGTGGCGGCTATGTGACGGATGAGGAATTCGACGCGGTTGTCCGGCCCGAAAAGATGATCGCGCCGGAATAACACCGGAGGCAAGAATGGACGGCGAAAAGAGCGCGGGCGAAATCAAACGCTCGGTGACCATCGCCGGTCATCGTACTTCTATCTCGCTGGAACGGCCCTTCTGGGACACGCTCAAGGAGCTTGCCTGTACAGAAGAGACGTCGGTGAACGAACTCGTTCGACGCATCGACATGGGCCGCGGCGGGAATGGCAGCCTCTCATCGGCAATTCGCGTCTATGTGCTGGAAGCTGTAAAAAAGCGCGGGCCTGCGGCTTGCGATACGCAGAACTGATCGCTCAGTTCGCAGCCGAAGGCCGGGGCATGGGGGTGGCAGGCTGACTGGTGCCATTCGACACCGGCAACTCCATCAGGTCGCGCAGCTCGTCCGGCACATCGGCGCCCGTCTCTTCCAGATCACGCGAAAGAATGCGCTTCGCCACGAAGTCTTGAAGCGCGATCATGTTCGTCTCGACTTTCATGCTGCCTGCCTGTCCGCGCGCAACAACGTCGAACGCGGGCGCACCTTCCGGTTGCACGGGCATAACCGTCATTTCGGCTTGCGAGGCGAGACGAGGCAGGTCGTAGGTGGCGGTTACCTTCGCTGCACCACCTTCAAGCCCGATCGCGTCATCCTCGAACCGCAGCACGCCGTCTTTCATTTCAAAATCGCCGCCAACATCGCTCGCCGCCGTCTCGCCCTGCCAAAGCGTGCCGGAGACGAGCGACGGGAAAGCCTCAATGGACGTGATCCCGGAAAGCCTTTCGCCGAACGCCTCAAGATCGAAGGGCCGCATCGTGGCATCCGCGACATCGAATTTGCCGACACCGCTCACCGACGAGACGAGCGCGAGCCAGCTTCGGCCTTGCCCTTGCAGTTGCGCATTGAAAGCGAGCCGTCCGCTCCCCGGCGAAGCGCCGAAAGCCTGCGAAAAAGCCTGACCGAGGCTCGCCTCTTCCACAAGAAGCGTGAGGCCGATGCCCGGCTCGCCGCTGCCGCCCTCTATACGCACACCGGCGGAGAGACGGCCATCCGCGAAATTACCCGAGAAAGGAGACGCGGTGAGAACCCCATGCGAAACGGCGATATGGCTCGTGACGTTGGAGGCGCCCAGCTGCCCAAGCGTCAACCTTTCGGTTTTCAGCTCCGTGTCGGCATCGAAAGCCGCGAGCGGCGACCAATCGAGTCCGCGCGCCGGCCAGCGGCCCTCCCCTTCATCAGGCACCGTGACGAGCGATGTAAGGTCGATGGCATTGCTCTCGAATTTGCCGGTGAGTTGCGGAAGTTTATCGCCATCACCCGCATGCCATTGCGCATCGCCCGAAAGGCGGAAACTTCCCGCCACGCTCTCGAATCCGTCAAGTTTGAGACTGTCCTTGTCCCAGACCACTGCGGAGGAGAAAACAAAGCCGGGTCCGCTCGCCTGATCGCCGATCCAGTTGGCGAGCGCGTCGGGAGCGCCGAATGCGCCCAGCGCATGGATGACGCCGGAGGCCGCAATCTCCGCCCTGCCTTCGAACTTCAAGGCTTCAAAAGGATCGTCGACATTGCCTCGTGCCGTCAGTGTCGTCCCGTTGACGTTCACACGGAAATTCGTCTCGTAGCTTCCTGTCGTGCCGCTGAGCTGCACGGAAACCATGCCGGACCCTTCCAGTCCTTCGCGCGGCGAAAGCCCCAACTGCTCCAACAGCACCCGGCCTTCTTCGTTCACGGCATTGCCGATAATCTCCAGCCGGTCGACACCGTCATTGCCTTCGTGCATACGCTTCACCACGCCGTCGACGCGGCTTCCACGAACAGACCCCTTGAGCGTCAGCGTATCGACACGGGACATGCTGTCATCCGCTTCACCGGACGAGCCCGTCACCACGACATCGACCGGCCCCTCGACATTCGGCACCTCAATGCCGCCCACGCCGAGCAAGCCGCCAAAACGCTGCGCCTTGATAGTGCCTGTGAAGGTGCCCCGCACATCGTCGCGCTTGCCCGTGGTGACGCCGGTCAGTTCGCCGGCAAAGGAAAGCTGCGCACCAGCTGCATCGCCAGCCTCAAGCCGGGAAACGGTAAGCTTGCCTGCTTCAAGCAGAAGATCGGTTTCCACATCGCCATAGATCTGGCCGTAAAGGCCAAACTTCTCAGCCGTCATCTCCAGGGCAATGTCATGCGCATCAAAAAAACCGGGAAGGTCGCTGCCGCCCGGAAAGAGCGCAAGCAACGGGTCGAAACTGAAGTCGGCAACATCGAGGTTTGCGCCGATCCGTGACCTGCTGTCGCTGTCTTGCCAGGTGAGGTTACCCTGCAATTGCGGTTGCTCGAGTACATGCGCATAGGCAGCGCGAATGTCGGAGAAATCATACTCGCCCGGCGCAAGACGAAGCGAGGCCTGCGCAGAAAGAGGAAAGCTGCGCGTCGCCGAGGAGCTTTCCTCCCGCTCGGCTCCTTCCGCATCGGCGATCCAGTTTTTCAGTCCCTGCAAGTTGGCGCTTTCGAGCTTCGCCATGCCGTCGAAGCGAAGCCCGTCTTCTGCGGCCGTGAACTCGCCATTCGCGTTGATCTTCGTCGGACCGCCAAGCGTTGCGCTCGCCGCGGCTACGGTGAGCACACCCCCGGAAAGCGACAAGTCAAGTTTGGCATCTCGAATGATGGCGCCGCGCATGCCAAGCACGGCTGTCTCGATAGCCGCATCCCCTTCAAGGGTCGCAGGCAGGGGCAGCGTCAGAAGACGGTCGAGAAGCGAAACACCCTCTATCTCTTGCGAGGCATCGAGCCGGTCGAGCAACGGGTCGATCGTGAAGCTGTCCGAGGCAAGCGCAGCAGAGAAGACCGGCGTCCTGTCCCATCTTATTTCCGCCGTGCCGCCCAGCGTCGTTCCCGCCATCTCGATTGCGAGATTTCGCAGCGTGGTCTGCCGCGCATCGATCACCATGCCGGCATTGGCCTTGATCGGCGCGCTCCCGCTGTCTTTTTCCTCGTCCCGGCTGAACTCGATACGCGCATTGCCGTCGAGGCGGGCGGCGAGAGAGAACTCGGTGGCAACACCGGAGAAGAGAAATGTGAGCGCCCTGTCCTGCACATCCACTTCAGTGGTGACACGAAAGGCTTTCTGGCCGCCGAAGCTGCCGAGCCCGAGACGGATCGCCACAGGCACCCCCTCGACCTTCGCCTTAAGCTCCGAGCGAAGCGGACCGAGAAGCGATGTTGCGACGACATCACCCGCCACCTCTTCCGCTTTCCAGCTGCGGCCATTCAAACGGTTGCGGTAATTGATCGTGCCATCGACAAAGCTCGCTTTTTCGAGGCTGATCGAAGCAAGCGAGAACATGCCCTCTTCCGGCATGCGCGCGGCAATTTCAAGTCCACGCCAGTTCCCCGAACCGTCCGGCAGCACTTCGAGATTAAACTCCGGCTCGATAATACGGACTCTGGTGATCTCTATGTCGCCGCTCAGAAGCGGGGCGAGCGCAACCTCGCCATCGATTTCGGCAAAAGTCGCAAAGTTGAGATTCGAGGGAAGTGAATCTGCATTCGGATTGTGCCCAATCTTGATCTTGCCGAGCGTGAAATGCGGTTCGGGCAGAATACGAAAACGGATATCGCCATCGATGCTGACCGGGCGCCCTGCAGCTTCGCTGGCCTGCGCCTCGATTTCATCGCGAAACTGATTCCAGTCGACAAGGCTGGGCCCGATCAGGGCCGCAAAAAGCAGAAGGACAAGCAGCCCGGCAATATAGGTCAGTATCGAGTTCAACAGTCTCTCCAACTCGGCAAGGCGGGACGCAGGGACGGCACACCTCCATCCCCGTTTCCTGCGATCCACCTTTGGCCTAATCTCGCACGAAAGCGAGGGCGGCGAGCCACCGACGGCACATGGCAGGCAAGGTATGGATTCGGATCGCGGAAATATAGTGAATTTCACCTCATTCCGGAAAACACGGCGTGAGGAAGAAAAGCGCACGGCGAAAAAGCGGAAAGACGATCTGGCGGCCGCCAACAGGGTTAAATTCGGCCGGACCGGCGCGGAGAAGAAACGCACGAAGCTCGAAGATGATCGCCGGCGCCGCGAGCTCGAAGGCAAGGAGCTGGACGCACGAAAGGACGAACCGTCACGCGACCCGAACCCGGACTGAGCTTTCCGCTCTGCTCACCGGTTTTGCAGCGCAGCTGTCCCGTTTCCGCGTGAAAGGGAGGGCCATGCGCACACTCCCGCTCCTGCCCCGCTCCGGCTTTGACCCTATAACAATTTGATTCATATAGGATTTTTTCCTTATCAAGTGCTCGGTTGACGGCTCTCAAGATCGCCCCTATAAATAACTGACCAGTCAGTTTTTTATTTTCAGAGAGACCGCGAGCGAATGCCAGCCCCCGCCAGCGACCAGAAATTCCAGCGGCGCAAGGAAGAAAGGCCCTCCGAAATCATGGCGGCAGGGCTGAAGATTTTCGCCGAGAAGGGATTTGCGGCAACGAAGCTCGAAGAGGTCGCGGAGGCCGCAGGGGTCAGCAAGGCGACGATCTATCTCTATTTCGACAGCAAGACGGATCTCTTCACCGCGATTGCGCGCGATATCGCAACGCCGCGCCTCGACGACATCGAGAAACTACTCGATGCCTATGAAGGCTCGAGCGCCGATCTGCTCGACTTCGTGATGGCAAAGCTCAAGGACATCACCACAGGAACCGCGCTCCCCTCTCTCGCAAAAATCATTCTCGCTGAATCCGCGAACTTCCCCGAGATCCGTGAATTCTATCGCGACCACATCGTCCTGCGCGGCACCGCCAATCTGTCGCGCGTTATCGAACGAGGCATCGAGCGCGGCGAGTTCCGAAACTGCAACGTAAACGCGGCTGTGCAGGAAATCATCTTCCCCATTCTCATGAACACACTTGCGAGAAATACATTCGGCGAACTTCCGCTTTTCGATCCCGACGGTTTCTTCACCGCCCACGCGGAATTCGTCGCGCGCGGCCTTGCAGCTGACAGGGAGGCCTGAGCGATGCGCCTCCATTCCCTCCTGTTCGTCTGCGGGGCCGCGCTTCTGCTTACCGCCTGTGACGAACGTCCCAAAGACACCTGGCAAGGCTATGCGGAAGGTGACTATGTGCGCGTGGCACCGATCGACGGCGGCATCATCGAAGAAATTGCCGTGAAACGCGGCGACCTTGTGAAGAGCGGCGACCTTCTCTTCAAACTCGAAACGACATCGGAAGAAGCAAATCTCGAAAGCGCCGAGGCAGGCCTGACCGAAGCCAAGGCAACATTGCGCGAAGCGGAACTCGAATATCAGCGCAAGGTCAAACTGCGCGAACAGCGCAACGTCGCACAAGCCGAAGTCGATACGGCCCATGCACGGCGGGACCGTGCGGGCGCCGCCGTTCTCACCGCCGCCTCTGCAATCACGCAGGCGAAATGGCGCCTCGCCCGCCGCGAAGGCCGCGCCCCGGCGGACGCCATTGTCCAGGATGTCATGTTCCGTGAAGGCGAATTCACCAGCCCCAATCAGCCCGTGGTCTCGCTGCTGCCGCCGCAAAACATCAAGGTACGCTTCTTTGTGCCCGAAGCGGAGCTCGGCGACATCGAGGAAGGCGGCAAGGTGCTGCTTACCTGCAGCGGATGCCCGCAAAACCTGTCCGGCACGATTCGTTTCCTGTCCACGGAAGTGGAGTTCACGCCCCCCGTGATCTACAGCGATCAATCGAAGGAAAAGCTCGTCTACATGGCGGAAGCGACGCCGGACGAAACACCCCGGGCCTTGCATCCCGGCCAGCCCGTCACCGTGTCCCTCCGCCTGCAACAAGACGAGTAAAACTCGTATGAGCCAGACCCATCACGCCGAACCGCCAGCCGACGCACCACTCATCATCAATGTCAGTGGCCTGACAAAAAGCTTCGGCTCAACGAAAATCGTGGACGGCATCGACATGCAGGTATCGGAAGGCGAGATCTACGGCTTTCTCGGGCCGAATGGCAGCGGCAAGACGACAACAATCCGCATGCTCTGCGGACTGCTGACACCGGATGCTGGCACCGGCACTTGCCTCGGTCACGACATCATTTCCGAAAGCGCACTTATCAAGCTGAAAGTCGGCTACATGACGCAGCGCTTCAGCCTCTATGAAGACCTTTCCATTCGCGAAAACCTGGCCTTCGTTGCCTCGATTTACGGGCTGAAAAAGCCGAGAGAGGCGGTGCGCGAAACGCTCGAAAAACTGGGGCTCGAAACGCGTGCAAACCAGCTCGCAGGCTCACTTTCCGGCGGCTGGAAACAGCGCCTCGCGCTCGCTGCGGCCATCATGCACGAGCCGAAACTTCTGCTTCTCGATGAGCCGACGGCGGGCGTCGATCCGAAAGCGCGGCGCGAATTCTGGGACGAGATACATCAGCTCGCAGATAACGGCCTTACCGTTCTCGTCAGCACACATTACATGGATGAGGCCGAACGCTGCCACAAGATCTGTTACCTCGCCTATGGCAAGCTGCTCGCACGCGGCACAGTGAATGACGTCATTCGCCAGTCGGGTCTCGTCACCTGGCTTGTCAGCGGCAACTCGCAACGGCAGATCAATCGCCTCGCGCGTGAACTGACAGCCCGCAGCGGTGTCGAAATGGTGGCGCCCTTCGGCGCGACGCTTCATGTGAGTGGCGCGAACGACAATGCCCTGGACGCTGCGGTGGCACCCTGGCGCAACGAAGCGGGCCTTAGCTGGAAGAAGGTGGAGCCGACACTCGAAGACGTCTTCATCCACATGATGCAATCGGCTTCAGACAATTTCGGGTGATGTCATGACAAGCCGTTTCTCGCTCTTCCGGCTGACCGCGATGATCCGCAAGGAATTCATCCAGATGCGGCGTGACCGGCTGACCTTCGCGATGATGCTCGGCATTCCCGTCATGCAGCTCGTTCTTTTCGGCTATGCAATCAACTCCGATCCAAAGCACCTGCCGACTGCCCTTTTTGCGCAGGACAATTCCGTTTTCACTCGCAGCCTCGTCAAGGGAATGGAGAACTCGGATTACTTCGAAATCGTCGCGCACCCGGAAACGGCGAAGGAGGCCGACAACCTCATCCGTACAGGCGAGGTGCAATTCGTTCTTCAGATACCGCCGAACTTCAGTCGCGACTTGCAACGCGGCGAGCGCCCGGAGTTGCTGCTCGATGCAGATGCGACAGACCCCGCAGCCACGGGCAACGCAGTAACAGGTATTCAGCTTCTGGTGGCGACGGTTCTCAATCGCGATTTCGAGGGGCCGCTGGCCATCCTGCGCCCGAGCGCCGATCCGGTTAACCTCATCGTTCACCGCCGCTACAACGCGGAAGGCCGCACCGAACTCAACATCGTACCCGGATTGATTGGCGTCATTCTCACCATGACCATGATCATCTTCACCGCGCTCGCCATGACACGTGAAGTTGAGCGCGGCACGATGGAAAATCTTTTGACGATGCCAGTGCGTCCGCTGGAGGTGATGATGGGAAAGATTCTTCCCTACGTCATCATTGGCTATGTACAGGCGACGTTGGTGTTGACGGCTGCCTACTGGCTTTTCGACGTGCCGATTGCCGGCAGTCTCTGGCTTCTTGCTTTCGTATTGTTTTTCTTCGTCGCCGCAAACCTCGCCGTCGGCTTCACATTCTCGACGCTCGCGCGCAACCAGTTGCAGGCGATGCAGATGACGATGTTCTTTTTCCTGCCGTCCATCCTGCTGTCGGGTTTCATGTTTCCGTTCCGCGGCATGCCGCAATGGGCGCAATGGATTGGCGAGGTTCTTCCGCTCACGCACTTTCTCAGAATCGTGCGCGGCATCCTGCTGAAAGGCAACGGATTGAGCGAAATCACCCCGGACCTTCTCGCCCTTCTTTCCTTCCTGACGGTGGTCTCGATCATCTCCCTCAACCGCTACCGCCAGACACTCGACTGACGGCAAACCGGGCATAAACCGGGCTGACTGTCATCGAAACGTCATCAAACCGTTACATTCGGGATTTTCGGGGATAACCGCCCCTCGCGCGACGCGACGATTTCCCCGCAATTCTCTTATGCCGGGGATAAACCGCCTCAAGCGGAAAATATCTTCCCCGGATTGAAGATATTCTTCGGATCGAGCGCCTGCTTGATCGCGCGCATCACGCCGACGCCAGCGCCATGTTCCGTTTCGAGGAACTTGATCTTGCCCTCCCCGATGCCGTGTTCGCCTGTGCAGGTGCCGCCGAGGGAAAGGGCACGCGCAACCATGAGGTCGTGAAGCCGCGTTGCCTCACCCAGATCCTTCGGGTCGGAAGGGTCCATCAAAAGCAGCATGTGAAAATTGCCGTCGCCGACATGACCGACGATAGGTGCTTGCAGGAACGAGGTTTCGAGATCGGCAAGCGTGCCTGAAATCGCTTCCGCGAGACGTGAGATCGGTACACAGACATCCGTCACCATGCCCTTCTTGCCGGGCGCGAAGGCGAGCGCGGCGTAATAGGCATTGTGACGCGCTTCCCAGAGGCGCGTGCGATCCTCTGCTTTGGAAGCCCACTCCGCACTACCCGCGCCGTGCTCAGAGGCAATGGCGGCGAAACGCTCCGCCTGCTCGGCGACGGAAGCCTCCGTTCCGTGAAACTCGACAAAGAGCGTCGGCACTTCGGCAAGCGTCAGTTTCGAATAGGCGTTGCAGGCGCGGATGGAGAGCGGATCGAGAATCTCGATGCGCGCGATGGGGAGACCCGACTGGATCGTCTCGATGACGACATCGACCGCGCTTTCGATGCTCTCGAAGGGAACGACACCAGAGCGCACGGCTTCGGGGATGCCGTAAAGACGCAGCGTCGCTTCGGTGACGATGCCGAGCGTGCCTTCCGAGCCGACGAGAAGCCGCGTGAGATCGTATCCGGCGGAAGACTTCCGCGCGCGGGTGCCCGTGTGGACGATGGAGCCATCCGCCATGACGGCGGTCAGCGCCAGCACGTTTTCGCGCATCGTTCCGTAGCGGACCGCATTGGTGCCGGAGGCGCGCGTTGCGACCATGCCGCCGAGCGTCGCATTCGCGCCGGGATCGATGGGAAAGAAAAGGCCCGTGTCGCGAAGATGCTCGTTGAGCGCCTTGCGCATCACCCCCGCCTCGACGCGCACATCGAGGTCCTCGGCATTCACTTCGAGGATGCGGTCCATGCGCGTGAGGTCGAGCGAAAGCCCGCCATGCACGGCGGAGACATGGCCTTCGAGCGAGGTGCCCGCACCGAAGGCGATGACAGGCAGATCATGCGCCGCGCAGATGCGGATAATGGCGGCGACTTCCTCCGTCGTCTCCGCAAAGGCAACGGCATCGGGCATGGCAACGGGGTGCCAGCTCTCGTCGCGGCCATGCGCCTCGCGGATCGCCGACGCGGTGGTGAAACGATCGCCGAGCAATGTGGCGAGTTCAGAAAGCGCCGCGTCCCTGCCCTCTATTCGCACTGCCTTGCTCATGGGGTTCCTCCGTTTCATGGAGAGAGTAGCACCGAAGCCCTCCAACGTCATTGCGAGGAGGGCTCGCCCTTCGCTTCATCCTCATGCCATTCCGGCCAAAGCCGGAATCCATGTGCCTGAAAAAGCGCCCGGTCTGGCGAACTACCGATGGACCCCGGCTTCCGCCGGGGTGACATCATGTTTTGAGGACAGGTAAGATCGGAAAAACAAGACACGCCGGGAAGGAACGACATGACCGACACTGCCCTCGCCACCCCGCTCGAAAGCCCCTTGCGCAAGGTCGAGCCGCAATGGGTCGATCTGAACGGCCATATGAACATGGCCTATTACCATCTCGTCTTCGACGAGTCGCTGGACGTGGCCTTTTCGGCACTCGGGATCGGCTGGGACTATACGCAGAAGGGCGAAGGCTCCTGCTTCACCGCGGAGGTGCATGTCTGCTACCTCGACGAAGTGAAGGAAGGCGATCCCTTGCGCGTGACCTATCAACTTCTCGACGCGGACGAGAAGCGCATCCATGTCTTCGGCCATATGTACCACGCCGAGAAAGGCTATCTCGCCGCGACCAGCGAACAGATGTGCATTCACGTGGACATGAAGACGCGCCGCGCGGCACCCTTCCCCGCCGAACAGCAGGCGAAGATCACGGCCATGATGAACGCGCATGAAGGGATGCCCCGTCCGGCACAGGCCGGACGCGTGATCGGGATCAAGCGGAAGTAGAGTCTTTCCGCCTTTACTCCCTCACCACATACATCATTGTCATCCCGGCGAAAGCCGGGATGACACCTTATTTTTATCGCATCTGCGTCTTGAGGATGGCGTCGGCGAGCTGCGGCTTGCCGATGATGCCAAGAACATCGGCGGGGCGCGGCACACCCGGCTTGTCCTTCACGACAAGAGCAAGCTTCGCATTGCGCTGAGCGAGACGGCGCATCACCTCTTCGAGAATATTGTTCTCGCGCACGATGACATAATCGACGATTGCCATGTCGCGGACGGTTTCAGGGTCGCGGCCAAGGAGCTCGGGCGTGCGGATGCGGCTATCGAGAGAGACGACGCCGTGAATGCGGCCTTCCGCCTGTAGCACAAGGAAATTCGGCATGCCCGCTTCCGTGACCCAATGCGCGGCGTCGGCGACGGAAAGATCCGCCGACATGACGGCAATGTTCGAATCCATCACCTCGCGCGCACTGCGCACGAGATAGAGATTGGAATAGCGGTCCTTCGGCACGGGACGGCCGCGCCGGACAAGCTCCGCGCTGAAAATGTTGTCGGCCATGAGCGCACGGCGAAGACCGATGGAAACGGCAACGGCGATGATGAGCGGCACGATGATGTTGTAGTCGCGCGTCATCTCGAAATTCATGGTGATGGCGGTCATGGCTGCGCCCGTGCCCCCGCCCGCGACGGCGGCCATGCCGATGATCGCGTAATCGGGAATGCCGATGCCGTGGCTCTTGTCGACCATGTGCAGAAAGGCGCCAAACGCCCCGCCCAGCGCCGCGCCAATGAACAGCATGGGCGCGAAGACGCCGCCTGACGCGCCCGAGCCGATGGACAGCGACGTCGCCAGCACTTGCGCCAGACAGAGAACGGCAAGAAGCGCGAAGCTCGTCACATGGCCTTCGAGGATGGCGGCGATGGCGTCATAGCCGCCGCCGATGATGTAGTAATGGCCGGTGAAATGCGCGAACAGGAAAAGCGCAATGCCTATGCCCGCAAACCCCGCCGCGGCCCGCATATATTCGTTGGGAAAGCGGCGCGGCATGACCTCGCCTGCAAAAAGGAGCGTACGGATGAAGCCCCATGCAACGAGGCCGGAAAGCAGACCGAGCACGACAAAGGAACCGAGATTGAAGATGTGATCCATCTCGGAGGCCGAGAAATAGATCTCCGGCAGCACGAAGGCCGGATAAGACCCGAAGACGACGCGCCCGACATAGGTCGCCGAGCCCGTGGCAATGACGACGGGCAGGAAAGTGCGCGCGCTGATTTCCGGCAGGATGAGCTCCAGCGCGAACAGCACTGCGCCGAGCGGCGTGTTGAAGGTGGCGGAGATACCGGCGGAGGCCCCCGCCGCCAGCAGCGTGATCCGCTGCCAGGAAGGAAGCCGCGAGAACTGCGCAACGGCCGAACCGATGGCCGAGCCGATCTGCACGATGGGGCCTTCGCGGCCGACCGTCGCGCCCGAGCCGATGGAAAGCGCCGAGGCGATGGTCTTCACCACGGCCACGCGCGGACGGATCTTTCCTTCGCGGTGGTAGACCGCGTCCATGACATCGGTGATGCCGCCGCCCTTGGCCTCGGGCGCGAAGCGGCGCGTGAGCCAGACGACGGCGACACCGCCCGCCACCGGCACGAGAATGATGAGGAAGCCGAGCGGACTGAGAGGCCCCGTTGCGCCCGATGTCGGCGTGAGGGAAAGCTCGCCGAAAAAGAAGAAGTTATGGAGACCAACCAGCATGGAGCGGAAAATCACCGCGCCAACCCCCGTGGCGAGGCCTACGGCAAGCGCCAGCAGGGTAAGGACGATCATGTTGACCTCCCGCGTGCTGTCCTGCGTATCGCCCGCGCCGCTCACGGCTTGCCCCTCTTTTTTCTGGAATTACAAGGACTTAGGAATTAGAACCCTTAGCATGCGCCCAAGCGGTGCTCAAGCAGCATGGGAAGCAGGCTCCGGCCTCCCCATCTTATGCCCCGTGTTATGATTGCGCGGCGGGGATTCGTCCCTGACCCCCCGCCCCTTTCTCAAGCCGGACTAGTCATGACGAGCGACCCATTCGATCTCGGGAGCATCCCCGAGGAAACGACCGCACGATCCTCACGCGAGCTGAGCACCAGCGAACGCGCCACCGCCGCCATGGGCGGCCCCCTGCAAGCGCCCTGGCTCGACGGACTGAACGCGGAGCAGCGCGAGGCGGTGGAAAGTCTCGACGGGCCGGTGCTGGTGCTCGCGGGCGCGGGCACAGGCAAGACGCGCGTACTGACGACGCGCCTCGCCCATCTGCTCGCGACGAAGCGCGCCTGGCCGGGACAGATTCTTGCCGTGACCTTCACCAACAAGGCGGCGCGCGAAATGCGCGAGCGCATCGGGCTGCTGATCGGCGGCGCTGTCGAGGGCATGCAGTGGCTCGGCACCTTTCATGCGCTGGGCGCGAAGATGCTGCGCCGCCACGCCGAACTGGCGGGACTGCGCTCCGACTTCACCATTCTCGATGCCGACGACCAGCAGCGCCTGATGAAACAGATCATCCAGGCCGAAGGCATCGACGAGAAACGCTGGCCCGCACGCCAGCTCGCCTCTCATATCGACGGCTGGAAAAACCGCGGCCTCGCGCCCGACAAGGTGCCCGCCGGCGAGGCACAGGCTTTCGCGAACGGCAAGGGCGGCGAACTCTATGCCGCCTATCAGGCGCGGCTGAAGGTGCTGAACGCGGCCGACTTCGGCGACCTGCTGCTCGAAGTGCTGACGATCTTCCAGAACCACCCGGAAGTGCTCGCCGAATATCAGGAACGCTTCAAATATATGCTGGTGGACGAATATCAGGACACCAATGTCGCGCAATATCTGTGGCTGAGACTGCTGGCGCAAAAGCGCCGGAACATCTGCTGCGTGGGCGACGACGACCAGTCGATCTATGGCTGGCGCGGCGCGGAGGTGGACAACATCCTGCGCTTCGAAAAGGACTTTCCGGGCGCGAAGGTGATCCGCCTCGAACGGAACTACCGCTCAACGGCGAATATTCTGGGCGCGGCCTCGGGCCTTATCGCCGCGAACGAACAGCGCCTTGGCAAGACGCTCTGGACGGAAGCGGAAGGCAATGAAGGCGAGAAGATCAAGATCGCCTCCTATTGGGATGGCGAGGAAGAAGCGCGCGCCGTCGCCGAAGAGGTGGAGCAGTTGCAGCGGCAGGACCACCTGTTGCGCGACATGGCGATCCTTGTCCGCGCCTCCTTCCAGATGCGCGAATTCGAAGACCGCTTCATCAATCTCGGCATCCCCTATCGCGTGGTCGGCGGCCCCCGCTTCTATGAGCGCGCGGAAATCCGCGATGCAAACGCCTATCTGCGCCTCGTCGCACAGCCCGATGATGGGCTTGCCTTCGAGCGCATCGTGAACCGCCCGGCGCGCGGCATCGGCAAGGTTGCGCTGCAAACCGTCATGGAGGCGGCACGCATGCAGGGCGTCTCGCCCTATCGCGCGGCAAAGATGCTGACGGGAACGGAAGAACTGAAGCCCGCTGCGAGACGCTCCGTCGCGAATTTCGTGGAAATGGTGGAGCGCTGGCGCTCTCTGGTGAACGGCCTTCCGCATACGGAGCTTGCGGAGATCATTCTCGACGAATCCGGCTATACCGAGATGTGGCAGAACGACAAATCGGCGGACGCGCCCGGCAAGCTCGACAACCTGAAGGAACTCGTGCGCTCCATGGAGAACCACGACGACCTCGGCAGCTATCTCGAACATATTTCGCTCGTCATGGAATTCGAGCAGAACGACACCGCCGACAAGATCAACATCATGACGCTGCACAGCGCCAAGGGGCTGGAATTCGACACGGTGTTCCTGCCCGGCTGGGAAGAGGGCCTGTTTCCGCATCAGCGCTCGCTGGACGAGAACGGCATTGCCGGCCTGGAAGAGGAACGCCGCCTCGCCTATGTCGGCATCACGCGGGCAAAGCAGCGCGCTTTCATTTCCTTTGCCGCCAACCGCCGCATCCATGCGTTGTGGCAGAGCTCCATTCCCTCGCGCTTCGTGGACGAATTGCCCAAGCACCATGTCGAGGTGACGGAAAGCGCGATGGCGGGATCGAGCTACCAGAATTACGGCCAGAGCCGCTTCGCGCAGGACTTCGCGCGCGGCAGCGACTATACGAGCCCCGGCTGGCGGCGCGCGCAGGCCAATTCCGAGATGCGCACCAAGCCGCCCGCCTATGAGACGCATGCCGAACTGGTCGCGACGAGCGATCCTTCCGCTGCGAGCTATGGCGCAGGCGAGCGCGTCTTCCACCAGAAATTCGGCTATGGCCATGTGGCGGAAATCGACGGCAACAAGCTCACCGTCGATTTCGACAAGGCGGGCCGCAAGAAGGTGATCGACAGTTTTCTGGAACGGGCGTGAGAAGAACCGCATGACTGCTCTCTGGAAACTTTCCTTCATCGTGCCCTATGAAGCGACGGAGACATTCTCCGATACGCTGGAAGCGGCGATCTGGCCCGATGTGCTTGCCGTCTCGATGACGGAAGCCGAGCCCGGCTCGTCGCCGCTCGTGAAGACGGCCTCCGAATGGAACGAGGTCGAGGCGCATGGAGCGTGGCGTATCGAGGCGCTTTATGCCGAGGAGCCGGAGGAAGGCGCGCTGCGCGAGATCGTGGCGCGCGCGGAGAAGGAAAGCGGTGCGAAGGCCGAAGGCTTCCGCATCGAACCGATGCCCGACGAGGACTGGGTGACACGCTCGCTGGAAGGGCTTGAGCCCGTGCGGGCCGGGCGCTTCTTCGTTTATGGTAGCCATGATGCGGACAAGGTGCCCGCTGGCGCGATCCCCCTTCTCGTCGATGCAGGACAGGCCTTCGGCACCGGCCACCACGAGACGACGGCGGGCTGCCTCGAATATATTTCCGAACTTGTGGGCGCTGGCGTGCCCTTGAACGTGCTCGATATCGGCACGGGCACGGGCGTCCTCGCCATCGCGGTCGCCAGGCTCACGCGGGTGAACGTGCTCGCTTCCGACATCGACCCCGTCGCCGTGACGGTAACCAGGGCCAATGCGAAAGCGAACGGCGTCGGTCCCTTCGTCACCGCGCTCCCCGCCAGGGGCTTCGGCAATCCGGGCCTTCGCGCCCGCGCGCCCTATGACCTCATCCTCGCGAATATTCTGGCGCGCCCGCTCGTCTCGCTCGCGCCCGCCTTCCGCGCGCATCTGCGCCCCGGCGGCACGCTGATCCTGTCGGGCACGCTGCGGACGCAGGAGCCGATGGTGACGAGCGCCATGCGCATGCAGGGGCTGAAGCTCGTGTCGCGCAAGCCGAAGGGCGACTGGGTGACGCTCAGGATGGAAGGCTGAAGCGCCCCATTGCCGCCTCCCGCGCGGGCGCCTACATTCAGACCATGTTTCAGACCTATGAAGACAGCGCCAACCCGGCGCTCGGAAAAGCCCGTGCCGCGAAGCTCCGCGAGGAACTTGGCCGCCGGAACCTCGATGGATTCCTCATCCCCCGCTCGGACGAGCATCAGGGCGAATATGTGCCGCCTCATGCCGAACGCCTGCGCTGGCTGACGGGCTTCAACGGCTCGGCGGGCATGGCGGTGGTCATGAAGGACAAGGCGGCGATCTTCGTCGACGGGCGCTACACGCTGCAGGTGCGCGGACAGGTCGACCTCGACACTTTCGAGGCGAAGCACCTGATGGACGAGCCGCCCGCGCGCTGGATCGAGGAGAACCTGCCGAAAGGCGCGAAACTCGCCTACGACCCCTGGCTGCACACGATCGACGCGGTGGCGCGGCTGCGCAAGGCGGCGGAAGCGGCGGGCGGCACGCTGGTGCCGGTCGACACGAACCCGCTCGACGCTGTGTGGGACGACCAGCCGGAACCGCCGGTGGCGAAGATCCGCCCCCACCCTATCGAATATGCGGGCGAACCGGCGGCCGATAAAATCCGTCGCATCGCGAGCGACCTCATGTCCGGCGATGCGGATACCGCCGTGCTGACCATGCCGGACTCGATTGCGTGGCTTTTCAACATTCGTGGGTCCGACGTGCCACACACGCCGCTGCCCTTGTCCTTTGCGCTGCTGCATGAGGACGGCCACGCCGAACTCTTCATCGACGAGCGGAAACTCGACGACGAAGTGCGCGCGCATCTCGGCAATGTGGTGACGCTGCGCCCGCGCGGCGAACTGGGCACGGCGCTCGACGAACTCGGTCAGGCCGGAAAGACCGTGCTGGTCGATCCCGCGACCTGCGCCTCATGGATCGAGGCACGGCTTTCGGCGGCGGGGGCGGAGGTGAAGCGGGGCACGGACCCCTGCGAACTCCCCAAGGCGATCAAGAACGAAGCGGAGGTGGCGGGTACCCGCGCGGCACACTTACGCGACGGGCAGGCACTGACGAAGTTCCTCAAATGGATCGGAACCGAAGCGCCAAAAGGCGGCGTGACGGAAATCGACGCGGCGAAACGCCTCGAAACCTTCCGCGCGGAAACGGGCGAACTGAAAGATGTGAGCTTCGACACAATATCGGGCGCGGGCGCGAACGGCGCCATCGTGCATTACCGCGTGACGAACGCGACCAACATGCCGCTGAAACCGGGTGAGCTTTTTCTGGTCGATTCCGGCGCGCAATATATGGACGGCACGACCGATGTGACGCGCACCGTCGCCATCGGCACGCCCGGCGCGGAAGAGCGCGACCGCTTCACCCGCGTACTCAAAGGCCATATCGGCATCGCGACCGCGCGCTTCCCCGAGGGCACCTCCGGCGCGCAGCTCGACGCCTTTGCGCGCATGGCGCTCTGGAAATCCGGCCTCGACTACGACCACGGCACGGGCCACGGCGTCGGCTCCTACCTCTCGGTGCATGAGGGGCCGCAGCGCATTTCCAGGATGGGGCATCAGCCACTGAAGGCGGGCATGATCGTTTCCAACGAACCCGGTTACTACAAGCCCGGCGGCTATGGCATCCGCATCGAGAACCTCGTCGTGGTGACGCCGCCCGCCCCGGTCGAGGGCGGCGAACGCATGATGATGGGCTTCGAGACGCTGACGCTCGCGCCCATCGACCTTGCACTGGTCGAGAAAAGCCTGCTGACTGAAGAGGAAGTGGACTGGCTCAACGCCTATCACGCCCGCGTGCGCGCGGCGCTTTCGCCGGGGCTCGACGCGGAGACGAAGGCGTGGCTTGAGGAATCGACAAGGGCGATCTGAGGATCACCGTCATTATTTCCGAAGACGGCGCCTGACGGTCAGCGGCAGCTTCTCATAGAGGCTCTTCGCCGCGGGGCGGATGAAGGCCACGGATGCGAGCGCGGCATAGCCGCTCCATGTCAGCACCACGCCATAATCATGCACGGGAACGCGCGCATTGCTCCAGGCGAGCTTGTAGTCGTCCGCGGGCGGCAGCGGATCGTATTCGCAAAGCCCCTGCTCGATGCAATCGCGAATGGTGAGTTCCGTCGCGAGGTTGCCCGGCCCCTGCTTCGCGAAGGCGGACGAGAAAGTGCCCATATAGGCATAGTGCCGCCCGCACCGCCTGAAGCCGATTTCAACCGCCGCCGTTTCGCCGCCAACAGAGAGATGAGAGACGGTCATGCCGGAACTTGCCGACGTATCGCGTGCGAGCGCGGCAAGGCAGTCTTCCGTCCGCCGGTCGATCAGCGCGCGCCCATAAAGCCCGCGTGTGGCCAGCCACTCGCGCTTGAAGGCGAAACCGCGCGCGACAAGCTCCGCCGCGCGGTCGCCGGGCCCCAGCACCTCGAAATGAATGTCGCCCAGCGTCGCGAGCTTCTTCCAACGCCTCTTGTTGTGCTTCAACGCCGGCCAGCGGGCATCCGCAAAGCTCTTCGCGTCGGCGAAGGAGCTGGTATCGCACACTGGCGCCTCCGCGGACGCGCCCAGCGGCCTGCCCTTGTTCGCCGCCCAGCCCGCAATGGCGCCATCCGCCCGTACACCGCGCAGGCATAGAAAGTCGACATCGCCCCAGTTTCCGGTCTCCGCGAAAGCCGTCTCGATCCAGGCGTCGCGAGCACCGCCTTCGGCGGCGACCACATCGCCATATTGCCCGACAGGATCGCCCGCCCAGCAGGCGACGCGGCCAAAGGGCGTCTTCTCCACGGCGAGCGGCCAGACGAGAACCAGCTCGCCCCTTTCCCGCACGGCAACAACCCGAAGCTCGTTGCGCTTGTTCGTGAAATGCCGCGCCCAATGCAGCAGGAGATCACAGGACTGGAAGGCCGTGGCAGCATGCGGCGTACGCAATTCGAGCGCGCGCCACTCGGGCACCAGCCCGTCGATGGAATCGCCGGAAAAGGACGACACGGTGAGACCCGCAGGCGCGAGCGGCTGCCCGCGCGCGACCGCAGCCCCGGCCGCATAGACAAGCTGGTCGAGGACAAACATGTCCTGAAATAACGAGAAGGCTTCCATCGTCTCCACCCGGCGGGCCATTGGCAGCCCGTTCGCCACGAGACGCCAGTTTCACCGGACGATGGTTAATATCGTCTAAGCGGAAAAGAGCTCAATTTGCAGCCATTTCCATCCAGGCATCCTCGTCGATAACTTCGATGCCGAGCTCGCGGGCCTTCGCGATCTTGGAGCCCGCGCCGGGACCGGCCACGACGAGATCGGTCTTGGCGGAGACGGACCCGGCCACCTTCGCACCCATCTGCTCGGCGCGCGCCTTCGCCTCTGAGCGCGTCATCCGTTCGAGCGAGCCGGTGAAGACGACGGTCTTGCCGGCGACCGGCGAATCCGTTTCCTGCGCCTCAAGCGGTATGGCCTTCACGCCAGCTTTCTTCAGACCGTCCAGGACTTCCCGATTGTGTTTTTCGGCGAAGAAATCGGCAAGAGCTTCGGCCAGCACCTCCCCCACCCCGTCAATGGAGAGGAGGTCGGCGTGCGCCACATTTTCGGGATCGGCGGCAGCGCGCATCTGCGTTTCGAAATTTTCCAGCGTCCCGTAGCTTCGTGCGAGGAGGCGCGCATTCGTCTCGCCAACATGGCGGATACCGAGCGCGAAGATGAAACGGTCAAGCTCCACCTCGCGGCGCTGATCGATAGCCTCGAAGAGTTTCTTCGCCGAGGTTGCACCCCAGCCCTCGCGATCCTTCAGTTTCTTGAGCGAGGTCTTGTCGCGCTCTTCCAGCGTGAAGATATCGTCCGGCTTCACGATGAGCTTGTCTTCGTAGAAGGCGGAAATCTGCTTCTCGCCAAGCCCTTCTATGTCGAAGGCATTGCGCGACACGAAATGGCGGAGCCGCTCCACCGCCTGCGCCGGGCAAACGAGACCGCCGGTGCAACGCATGACAGCATCGAGCTTGCCCGTCTTTGGGTTGATCTCGCGAACCGCATGGCTGCCGCATTCGGGGCACTTGTCCGGGAACTTGAACGGCTCTTTCCCGCGTGGGCGATCTTCCACCACACGCACGATCTGCGGGATCACGTCGCCCGCGCGCTGCACGACCACCGTGTCGCCGGGGCGCACACCAAGCCGCTCGATCTCATCGGCATTGTGAAGCGTGGCATTGGAAACGACGACGCCGCCGACCGTGACGGGCGTGAGCCGAGCGACCGGCGTCATGGCGCCGGTGCGGCCAACCTGGATCTCGATCTTTTCCAGCACCGTCGTCGCCTGCTCGGCGGGAAACTTGTGCGCGATGGCCCAGCGGGGCGAACGAGAAACGAAGCCGAGACGGCCCTGCCAGTCGAGCCGGTCCACCTTGTAGACAACGCCGTCAATGTCATAGTCGAGGGTCGCGCGGCGCTCTTCGATGTCGTGATAGAAGGCGAGCAGCTCTTCCACGCTCGTGGACCGCTGGAAGAGCGGATTGATCGTGAACCCCCAACTCGCAAAGACCTCCATCATGCCGCTTTGCGTGTCGGACGGCATGTCCGGCATTTCGCCCCATGTATAGGCAAAGAAGCGCAGCGGCCGTGAGGCGGTCACCTTGGGGTCGAGCTGGCGGAGCGAACCGGCAGCGGCATTGCGCGGATTGGCGAAGACCGGCTTTCCGGCTTCGCGCTGGCGCTCGTTCAATTTCGTGAAGTCTGTATGGGCCATATAGACCTCGCCGCGCACCTCCACGATATCCGGGATATCATCACCCTTCAGCGTCTGCGGAATGCCCGCAATGGTGCGGATATTTTCCGTGATGTTCTCGCCCTCGCGCCCGTCCCCGCGCGTCGCGCCCTGCACGAACTTGCCCTTTTCGTAGCGAAGCGACGCCGACAGCCCGTCGATCTTCGGCTCGGCGGTGACGGCGAGTTCGTCCTCCGGCTTGAGGTTCAGGAACTTGACGATGCGGTTCCAGAAATCGGTCACATCCTCATCGTCAAAGGCATTGCCGAGCGAGAGCATCGGCACGCTATGCACGACCTTGCCGAAACCGGCCGCCGGTTCCGCCCCGACGCGCCGGCTCGGGCTGTCTTCGCGCACAAGCTCAGGGTAGCGCGCCTCGATGGCGTCGTTGCGCTTGCGCAGCGCATCGTAATCCGCATCGGCAATACGCGGCGCATCCTTCTGGTAATAGAGCTTGTCGTGCTTCGCGATTTCTTCGGCAAGACGTTCCAGCTCTTCCGCCGCCTCGTCCATCGTCAGATGATCGGCAGGCTTGCGCGCCAGCGCCTCGCCGCCCTCGCGCGCCTCGCTCCGCTTCGTGCTCTTACCCGCGCCACCTTTACTCAACTCTGTCCTCCGATAAGGCGGTCCGCCGCGGCGCGCGCTTCGTCCGTCACGGTCGCGCCCGCCAGCATCCGCGCGATTTCCTCACGCCGCGCGGCAGCGTCGAGCGTCTCGACCCGCGTCGCAAGCGGCGCATCCTTCTTCGCCTTCGTTTCGCCGGATACGCTTTTCGATATCCGGAAATGATGCTGCGCGCGCGCGGCCACCTGCGGCGAATGCGTTACCACAAGAACCTGCACCTCGCCCGCAAGTTCCGCGAGACGAAGACCGACGGCCTCGGCCACCGCGCCGCCGACGCCTGCATCCACTTCGTCGAAGATGAGCGTGGGCGCGCTCCCCCGCGAAGCAAGCGCGACTTTCAGCGCCAGCACGAAGCGCGACAGCTCGCCGCCCGATGCGATCTTGATGAGGGGTCCGTGCGGCGCGCCGGGATTGGTCGACACAAGGAAGGACACACGGTCGATGCCTTCCGGTCCGCCATTCTGGTCCTCGGGGAGTACATCCACCTGCGTCTTGAAACCCGCCTTGTCGAGCTTCAGCGGCACCAGTTCCTTCATCACCTGCTTGTCGAGCTTCGCCGCCGCCTTGATGCGCGCCTCGGAAAGCGCCTTCGCCGCCGTCAGGTAAGCGTCACCGGCCTCGTGCGCCGCCTTGCGCAAGACCGCAAGCCTTGCTTCACCACCTTCGATTTCCTGAAGCTGCCCGCGCAGCTTATCGGCAAGCGCGGCAAGACTGTCGACCTGCACATTATGCTTGCGTGCGGCAGCCCGCAGCGCGAAGAGCCGCGTCTCCACATGCTCGAGCCGCGCCGGATCGAACTCCATTGCCCTGAGCGCCAGCGCCACCTGATCGCGCGCTTCCGCCGCCTCGACAAGCGTACGGTCCAGCGCAGCGATCGCGGCATCGAGGCGCCCGCCCGCCTGTTCGGCGACGCGCGAAAGACGCCGCAGTGCAAGATTGAGCCGCGCATCGAGCCCGCCATCCCCGGAAAGCGCCTGTTCGGCCTCGGAAAGATCGCCCGCGATCTTCTCCGAATGCATCATCAGCGTACGTTCCTCGGCCAGCGCCGTTTCCTCGCCAGGCTCGGGCGCAAGCTCGTCGAGCTCTCCGACGACATGGGTAAGATAATCCTGCTCGGCCTTCGCCTTCGCGAGCGCAGCCTCATGTTCGGCCAGCGCCTCGCGCGCGGCGGCCGCCGCGGCATGAAGCTTCCTCACCTGCTGGACCTTCGGCTCAAGCCCGCCAAAGGCATCCAGAATGGCGCGATGGCCGGACGCATCGAGCAACCCGCGCTCATCATGCTGGCCGTGAATCTCGACCAGCATGTCGCCAAGCTGGCGCAGCAGACCGACGCTCACCGCCTGATCGTTGACGAAGGCGCGCGAGCGCCCGTCTTTCGTCTGTACACGGCGGAGAATGAGGTCGCCTTCCGTCTCGATGCCATTCTCGTCGAGAAGGGAGCGCGCGGGATGGCCGTCCGTCAGGTCGAAGACGGCGGTGACACTGCCCTGCTCGGCCCCCTGACGCACAAGACCGGCATCGGCGCGCGCGCCGATCGCAAGCCCCAGCGAGTCGAGAAGGATCGATTTGCCTGCCCCGGTTTCACCCGTCAGCGTGCAAAGGCCCTTGTCGAGCGAAAGCTCAAGCCGGTCTATGAGGACGATGTCGCGGATAGACAGCGCGGCGAGCATGAAACACGCCTTCTTTGAATGCCCGACAGATCAGAAAACGGTGTTCCAGGTACGGCTGATCCAGGAATCCTTGTTTTCCTGTGGTTCCAGCCCCTGGTCCGCCAGCAACGCATAGCTGTCTTCATACCAGACGCTGCCGGGGAAATTATATCCGAGGATGGCCGCCGCCGTCTGCGCTTCGGTCTTGATGCCGAGCGAGAGATAGGCCTCTGTCAGCCGCTCCAGCGCTTCGGGCGTGTGCGTCGTCGTCTGGTACTTCTCGATCACGACGCGGAAACGGTTGATCGCGGCGATGTAGTCGTGCCGGTTCAGATAGTAGCGGCCAATCTCCATCTCCTTGCCCGCCAGATGGTCGAGCGTGAGATCGATCTTGAGCTGCGCATCGCGCGCATATTCGCTGGTGGGGAAACGCCGCGTCAGCTCATAAAAGGAGTTGAGCGCATTCTCCGTCATCTTCTGGTCGCGGCCGACGTCGGAAATCTGTTCGTAGTAGCTGAGCCCGATCAGATAGTAGGCGTAAGGCACATCCTTGTTGCTCGGATGGAGCGAGATGAAGCGCTGCGCGCCGAGGATCGCCCCGTCGTACTGATTGACCTTGTAGTTCGCATAGGCGCCCATGAGCATCGCCCGGCGCGCCCACTCCGAATAGGGGTGCTGGCGCTCAACCTCGTCGAACTCCTTGGTCGCGGGGATGTATTCCCGCGCCGCCATATGGTCCATCGCCTTGTTATAGATCTGTTCGACGGGCCGCTCTTCATAGGGCAGCTCGTCGTCCCCCGACGAACAACCCGCAAGCCCGGCAATGGCGAGGGCGAAAAAGCCCGCCAGTACGGCGCGGAAGGAAACGGCGGGATGACGGTGGATGGGCAGCCTGGCCTCACTCATTCGGGCAAAGTCCATTTCGTTCGTTCGATTGCCGGACGCCCCGGCAGCCCGGTGCGCGAATTATGGCCGACTCAGCCCTCAAGCAGGCCGAAGCGGAGCCTTTTTCTATCCCAATAAGGGCGGCTAGACCATAGCGGCGGCATGAAGGACCGCGCCACCCGTAAAGCATTAAAAAAGGGCACAACCCGGGGGTGCGCCCTTCAATAAATCATGAGGCCGGAAATCAGTCCGCCGGGATCGCCAGATCCCGCGGCATCGGCGCCGAACGCCGGGCTTCCGCGAAATCCACCACTTCATAGGCCGAAGGGTCGGTCATGAGCGCCCGGAGCACCCGGTTGTTCATGGCGTGGCCCGCGCGGGAGCCTTCATAGCAGCCGATCAGCGCCATGCCCGAAAGCGCAAGATCGCCTACGGCATCCAGCACCTTGTGGCGCACGAATTCATCTTCGTAGCGCAGGCCGTCCTCGTTCATCACATGGTCATTGTCCACGACCACGGCATTGTCGAGCGAGCCGCCCTTGGCGAGGCCCGCGGCCCACATCGCCTCGATATCCGCGCGCAGGCAGAAGGTGCGGGCGCGAAGAATGTCCTCAGCGAAGAAGGGATCGTGCAGATCCGCCTCGATCGACTGGCGGCCGATCACCGGATTGTCGAAATCGATCTCGAAGGCAAGGCGGAAGCCCTCCCCCGGCAAAAGCGCGGCGCGCTTCGCACCATCCTCGATAATGACAGGCTTGACGATGCGGATCGCCTTGCGCGGCGCATCGAGCTTTTCGATGCCCACCGCTTCGATCTTGTCGATGAAAATTTCGCTGCTGCCGTCGAGCACCGGCACTTCTGCGCCGTCGATCTCGACGAGAACATTGTCGATGCCGAGTGTCGAAAGCGCGGACATCAGATGTTCCACCGTGCTGACCGTCGCACCGGCGGCATTGCCGATCTCGGTCGAGAGCATGGTGTTCACGACATTGTCGTAAGTCGCGCGAATATCCGAGACCTCGCGTCCCTGGCTCACGAGATCCGTACGCCGGAAGACGACCCCCCGGTCGGCCTCCGCCGGATGCAGGACCATGTGGATCGGCGAACCGCTATGCAGGCCCACACCGTCGATCACGACGGGCCGGACCAGCGTCATCTGCGGAAACGCAATGGCCCGGACGCTCCTTTCGCGCCGGACATTTTCCAGCATGATCGTTTCGAACTCTGATTTCGGCACTTGAAACACTTTCGATACCCCGTCGCAGTCCGCCCCCTCTGGTCTGCTGAGGTTGTTTCTAGCAGCGCCGGGAATCGCCCTCAAATAACAGATTTTTACCGAATGTTACGATTGGTGGCAGGCTCTAAACCACTGAATCAAAAGGAAAACCCGGCCGCCGGAAACGGGTTCCAAAACGGCCGGGTTTACCTTGTCACGTCAGCCCCCCGAAAGGGGCCCGCCGGCAGCGGACCGCCGGCAGGACTTTCTCAGTTCGCCTGGCGGCGAAGGAAGGTCGGAATCTCAAGCTGCTCTTCTTCATAGGAAGACTGCACAAGGCGGCTCTCCGTGGAAGGCGAGAGGCTCTCCTGCGGCTGCGGACGCGCGGCCTCGGCGGGCGCGGGACGCGCTGCCGGTTCCGGGCGGGCCTGACGCTGGGCGGCCACCGGCTCGCGGCGCGGGGCAGAAGCCTCTTCTTCCGTTTCCTTGCGGCGGCCGCCGGTCAGGCGCTCGAAGAAGGTCGGGCCCTTCTTCGGAGCGCGGGACGGCGAGACCGGCTGGCTCTTCTGGCCGAGGAAGGAGGGCAGATCGCCCTTCTGCACCCGGTCGAGATCGCCCGGAATATAGGGACGCGCCGGGGTCTTGGGCTCGGCGCGAACCGCGCTTGCCGCAACGACGGGCGCTTCCGGTTCCGGGCGCGCCTGCTGGCGGGCTTCCGGCTTGTGGATGATGACCTCGGCCTCGTAGTCCTTCGGATCGAACTGGCCCGAGGAACGCTGTGCGGGAGCCGCCCGCTCTTCCTCGATGCCGAGTTCGGCCTGCTGCGTCGTTTCGGCGGCGGGAGCCATATGTTCTTCGATCCGCTCGACCTGCGCCTGCACCGGGTTTGCGCTGCGGGCAACCTGCTGGGCGGGGAAGGTCGCCGCCGTGCTGCGGGGCTGGACACGCTGATCGGCCACGGCACGCGCGGGCGTCTGGGTTTCCGGCCGGTTGAGCTGGGCCTCTTCCACCTCGATGCCTGTCGCCACGACCGAAACGCGCATGCGCCCGTCGAGCGAGGTGTCGAAGGTGGAGCCGACGATGATGTTCGCATCCGGGTCGACTTCCGAACGGATACGGTTCGCCGCCTCGTCCACTTCATAGAGAGTGAGGTCCATGCCGCCCGTGATGTTGATGAGAACGCCCTTCGCGCCCTTCATCGACACTTCGTCGAGGAGCGGGTTCGAGATTGCGGCTTCGGCCGCCTCGATCGCCCGGTTCTCGCCGGAGGCTTCACCCGTGCCCATCATGGCCTTGCCCATCTCGTTCATCACGGTACGAACGTCCGCGAAGTCGAGATTGATGAGGCCGGGCTTCATCATCAGATCGGTGATGCCCGCCACGCCAGAATGTAGAACCTGGTCCGCCATGCCGAAGGCATCGGCGAAGGTCGTGTTTTCGTTCGCGACCCGGAAAAGGTTCTGGTTCGGAATGATGATGAGCGTGTCGACATATTGCTGCAGGTCGCGAATGCCCTCTTCCGCGAGACGCATCCGGCGCGAGCCTTCGAACTGGAAAGGCTTCGTGACGACGCCGACGGTGAGCACACCCTGTTCGCGGGCTGCGCGGGCGATGACCGGGCCGGCGCCCGTGCCCGTGCCGCCGCCCATACCGGCGGTGATGAAGATCATGTGAGCACCCTGAATGTGCTCGACGATCTCATGCAGCGCTTCTTCGGCCGCCGCACAGCCGACTTCCGGGCGGGAACCCGCACCGAGACCTTCCGTGATCGACGCACCGAGCTGGATACGTCGTTCGGCGGAAGAAAGGGCCAGCGCCTGCGCGTCCGTGTTCGCGACGACGAATTCGACCCCTTCGAGGCCGGCTTCGATCATGTTGTTGACAGCGTTGCCACCGGCGCCACCGACGCCGAAGACGGTGATCCGGGGCTTGAGTTCGCTTGTATGCGGAACCGAAAGTTTGATGCTCATTGTGAGGCCTCCTGGGAGCAGAGTTTAAAAACCGGGGTCGGGATCGCCGCGCATCGTCGAGGCGGCGGCTCTATGCCCGATCTGCCGGGCGGCGCCGCCAGCCGCCCCAGGGCACGTTCAACGAAGGTCGTTCCCGGTTTTGCGCGTTTCATCAGAAATTCTCCTTCAGCCAGCGGCCGAACCGGCGGATATGCCCGTGCGGCAGGCCATGCTCGGCGTCGTCGTCGGCGCCGGCAGCTTCGAGGGGAGAGATTTGCGAATAGGAGAGAAGGCCTGCACAGGTCGAGAAGGCGGGGCCTCCGGTCGACTCGGCAAGACCCGTGAGCCGAACCGGCTGACCGACACGGACCTGCTTGTCGAGTATGCGGGCCGCAAGTTCCCGCGCACCGTTGAGCTGCGCCGCGCCGCCTGTCAGCACGACGCGCCGGCCGGCGAGACGGCCATAGCCGCTCGCCTCCATCCTGTCGCGCACAAGTTCGAAAGTCTCTTCCAGCCTTGGCTGAATGATGCCGGTCAGCATCGACCTCGGAATGTGGTTGGCCGAATCGGCATCGCTTTCGCCCACTTGCGGCACGTCGATCATCTCTCTCTCGTCCGAAGGACTCGCCAACGCGCTCCCGTACAGAGTCTTCATCCGCTCGGCATGTGCCAGCGGTGTGGAGAGTCCACGCGCGATATCATTAGTAATGTGATTCCCGCCAATTGACACGGAATCGCAGTAGACCATCGCACCTTCGAAGAAGATCGAGAGCGAGGTGGTGCCGCCCCCCATGTCGATCATGGCGACGCCGAGATCCATTTCATCCTCGACGAGGCAGGCAAGGCCGCTCGCATAAGGCGAGACCGCGATCCCCGCGACCGAGAGGTGGCAGCGTTCGATGCAAAGTTCGAGGTTCCGCAGCGGCCCGCGCAGCACACTGACCATATGAACCTCGACGCCGAGCTTCTCGCCGAACATGCCGCGCGGGTCGCGCACGCCCCGGCTGCCGTCCACGGAATAATTGGTCGGGATCGCGTGCATGACATCGCGTCCGTCCGGCTGGAAATTCGCCTGCGCGTGATGGATGAGCCGCGAAAGGTCGCTGTCGCTCACCTCGCCCCCCGAGATCGAGGCCCGCACACCGACTGTCTGGCTCTTGGGGTCCGCGCCGGAGAAGCCGACCACGACCTCGCGAATCGTGACCCCCGCCATCCGCTCCGCCGCATCGACCGCAACCCGGATCGCCTCTTCCGCCGCGTCCATGTCGACGATGGCGCCCGCCCGGATACCGCGAGAAACCTGATGCCCGATGCCGATGACGCGCACCGGTGCATGACCGTTCGAGGTCCGGCCCGGCTCGATCCTGGCGATGAAACAGGAAATCTTGCTGGAGCCCACATCGAGCGCGGCAATCGTCCCCGACCGCCCCGCCGCAACGGGCCGCCCCTGAAAGCTCCTCGAACCCAGAGAAACCATATTCATGTATTGCCTCCACGCGCGGAACTGCCCGTCCGCATCACGCCGTTCTTTATCGCCGCTTCCGTCGCAATCCCCTTGGTCGTCGCCGCGCCTTCCGTCAGCTCCACGGACACACGGTCCGGCAGGCGCAGGTCGACCGAGACGATGTCGCGGGAGAGAACCTTGTATTTCGTGTCATAGGCCGCGAGATCGGAGAGCGCCTTTGCGACGCCCGTCTCCGGCAGCTTCACATCCACGCCATTTTCAAGACGAAGGTTCCAGCGCCGGTCGCTGACACGCACAAAGGCGCGCACGCGCTGGAGAAGCTGCGGCTCTTCCGCCCGCATCATGTTCAGAAGCGCTGGCGCCTCGCGCGGCGCGCCGAAGCCGACGATGAAAGGCAGATGCGCGAAATCCTGCACGCCTTCGTCCGTGATCGGCTGGCCTTCCGCGTCGATGATGGAAAGAGCCCCGCCGCGCTGCCACAGCGCAAAGGGCTGGCGCTCGCTCACATCGATGCGGATCGTGTCCGGCAGCAGGCGCGTTACCGTCGCGGAGCGCACCCAGCCGAGGCGTTCGATGCGCTGGCGCGCCGCCTCCGTGTCGAAACCGAAAACCGGATCGCCACGCCCGACGCCGACCGCTTCCAGAAGGTCGTCCTTGCGCGTTTGCGCACGGCCCGTCACGGTCACGTTCTGGATCGAGAACCCGGACAGCGCGAGCACGCGGTTCACCTGCCGCTCGCCGCCATCCACTGCCGCCTGTACATGGCCGCCGATCACGAGCCCGTAGACAATGACGCCCGCGACAAGCGCAACAGCGCTATAGGCGAAAGGCTGCGTACCGAAATTGCCTTCGCGAAGATTTGCAAACCATGCGGCAACAGGCCCCGCCGGACGCTCCTTGCGGCGGCCAAACGTGCTCATCGAGTTTGCGTTGCGCCGCTTGCCGGGCGCCACCTTGGAACTCTTTTTCTTCGGCGCCGTGCGAACGCCGGTGCGCGACTGCGTACGGGAAGAAGACTTTACCTGTCGCATGATGCGTCCTCCACCATCCAGCTCACCAGCTCCGGGTAGGAATAGCCCGCGAGCCCCGCAAGCTCCGGCACAAGCGATGTCGGCGTCATGCCGGGTTGCGTGTTCACTTCGAGAAGAATGAGCTCGGGCTTGCCCGGCCGCGTATCGTCGAAGCGGAAATCGGCGCGGCTGACGCCCCGGCACCCGAGCGCCTTGTGCGCGGCGAGCGTGAGCTTCTGCACCTCGGCATAGGTACTCTCATCGAGCGGCGCGGGAATGACATGGCGCGATCCGCCGGTCTGGTATTTCGCCTCGTAATCGTAGAAAGCGGTATTCGCGATGATTTCGGTCACACCGAAGACTTCCTCGCCCATCACGGCGCAGGTGAGTTCCCGGCCCGCGATATAGCGCTCGACCATCACCTCGTCGCCGAGATTCCATTCGGCCGAAGTCAGCTCGGCGGGCGGACGGTTATCCCCTTCGCGAACGATGAAGACACCGACGGAGGAGCCCTCGCTCACCGGCTTGATGACATAGGGCGGGTTCATGACATGGCCATGGGCCGCCTGTTCGCGCGCCACCACGACGCTTTCGGCAACCGGCAGGCCCGCCGCGCGGAAGACAGGCTTCGCACGTTCCTTGTTCATCGCGAGCGCGGAAGCCAGCACACCCGAATGCGTATAGGGCACACGCAGGATTTCGAGCAGGCCCTGCACACAGCCATCCTCGCCCCAGCGCCCATGCAGCGCATTGAAGGCAACATCCGGCTTCAGCTTCAGAATCTGGTCGGCGACGTCGCGCCCGACATCGATCTCGCTTACGCGGTAACCTGCCTGCTTCAACGCCTCGGCGCAGCCCTTGCCCGAAACGAGGCTTACCTCGCGCTCCGCGCTCCATCCGCCTTTCAGGACGGCGACATGCTTGTCGTTGCTCATGCCTCGCCCTCCCTTTTGCCGATGCGCCTGATTTCCCATTCAAGCGTGACGCCGCTCGTCTTCTTCACACGGGCGCGCACTTCTTCGCCGAGATCTTCGATGTCGGCGGCGCTTGCATCGCCCGTATTGATGAGGAAGTTGCAGTGAAGCTCGGAGACCTGCGCGCCGCCGCGCACAAAACCACGGCAGCCGGCCGCGTCGATGAGCTGCCACGACTTCTTGCCGTCGGGATTCTTGAAGGTGGAACCGCCCGTACGTGTGCGGATCGGCTGCGTTGCTTCGCGCGAAGCCGTGATCTCGTTCATGCGCGCCTGAATTTCCGCCTTGTCGCCCGGTGTTGCCTGGAACAGCGCCTCGACAAAGATCAGCCCTTCCGGCGCGCCGGAATGGCGATAGCCGTAATCCATGTCCGCGAGCGTCAGCACATGGCGCTCGCCCTTGCGGTCGATGGCGACGGCGGCGACAAGCACGTCCTTCGTCTCGCGGCCATAGGCGCCTGCATTCATGCGCAACGCCCCGCCGATGGACCCCGGTATACCGCGATAGAACTCGAGACCGGCAAGCCCCGCTTCCTGCGCCGCGCGCGAAACAGCCACATCGAGCGCCGCCGTTCCGGCGCGAACGCAATCCTCTTGCGCCTCGATATTCATGAACTCACGGCCAAGCCGTATGACGACACCAGGCACCCCGCCCTCGCGAACGAGAAGGTTCGAACCGACGCCGACCACCGTCACCGGCACATCTTCCGGCGTACCGCGCAGGAAGTCGGCAAGGTCGTCCGCATCGGCCGGACGGAACAGAACTTCCGCGTTTCCGCCGACGCGAAACCAGGTGAGCGGCGCAAGCGGCGCATTGGCGGTGAGCTCACCGCGCACCTTGGGCAGCCGGTCGATCAGCGAAGATGTGCTTGTCTGCACCATCATCACTTCTTCCTCCCCGGCTTCTTCGCAACAGGCTTCTTCGCCGCAGGCTTTTTTGCGGGTTTCCCTTTGCCGAGCTTCTCAAGGTTCGCGGCGAGATCGTTCGCCCAATAGGTGATGTTGCCCGCCCCGAGGCAGATCACGAGGTCGCCGGGCTTCGCCACTTCCGCGATGAGACCCGGCAATGCCTCCGCGCTTTCGAGCGGCATCACATCGCGGTGCCCGCGATCACGAAGCCCCTGCACCAGCGAATCCCGGCTCGCGCCCTCGATGGGCTTTTCGCCGGCTTCATAGACATCGGCCACGATCACGGCATCTGCGTCGTTGAAGCAGGCGCAGAACTCGTCGAAGAGATTATGGAGCCGCGTATAGCGATGCGGCTGGACGACCGCGATGGTCCGGCCCGAGCTTGCCGAGCGCGCGGCCTGCAGCACCGCGGCAATCTCGACCGGGTGATGCCCGTAATCGTCATAAAGACTGACGCCGTTCCATTCGCCGACATAGGTGAAGCGCCGCTTCACACCGCCGAAACCTTCCAGCGCGGCACGGATCTGTTCATCGCCGATGCCCATCTGAAGGGCAACGCCCATCGCGGCCAGGCTGTTCAGCATGTTGTGCGTACCGTGCATCGCGAGACGCACACCCGCCAGCTCGCGTGTCTTTCGCGTCTTGCGGTCGGTGATGATCACGTCGAATACATTGAAGCCGTCCTCGACGCGCACATTGGTCGCGCGGATATCGGCCTGCGGATTCGTGCCATAGGTCACGATGCGGCGGTCGCGCACGCGCCCGATCAGCGCCTGCACTTCCGGGTGGTCGATGCACATGACGGCCGCGCCATAGAAAGGCACGTTTTCAACGAAGGTGAGGAAGGCATCCTTCGCCGCCTCGAACGTCCCGTAATAGTCGAGATGTTCGGGGTCGATATTCGTCACGATGGCAAGCGTCGACGGCAGCTTGATGAAGGTGCCGTCGGATTCATCCGCCTCCACCACCATCCATTCGCCTTCGCCGAGACGCGCATTGGTGCCATAGGCATTGATGATGCCGCCATTGATGACGGTCGGATCGACACCCGCCTTGTCGAGAATTGCCGCGACAAGCGAAGTGGTGGTCGTCTTGCCATGCGTACCGGCAATGGTGACGCAGCTCTTCAGGCGCATCAGCTCGGCGAGCATTTCCGCGCGGCGCACCACGGGCAGGAAGCGCGCCCGCGCCTCCATGAGTTCGGGGTTGCCGGGCTGGATCGCGGAAGAAACGACGACAACCTGCGCGTCTTTCAGGTTTTCCGCCTTCTGGCCGATGAAGACCTTGATGCCGAGCGCCTTCAGGCGCTTCACATTGGCGCTGTCGGCAAGATCGCTCCCCTGCACCTTGTAGCCGAGATTATGCATGACTTCGGCAATGCCGCTCATGCCGATGCCGCCAATGCCGACGAAATGGATGTTGCCGATGTCGAGAGGTGCGGGACGCATCATGCACCTCCCGTCGAAAATTCGAGATTGGCGCCGTCCTGCCCGGCGACCTCTTTATGCTTGCGGTTGCGCAGTGCGCGATATTCGCCGCGCCCCAACGCTTCCACGAGGTCTGCAAGATCGCGCACGGCGTTGGGCTGGCCCTGCCGTTTGGCGGCGGCGGCCGCCGCTTCAAGGTCGGAGGGCGCGGCAAAAAGCTGCTCGATCCGATGCGCGAAGGCGTCCTCGGTGAAGTCTTTCTGTTCGATCATCCAGGCAGCCCCTGCATTGGCGAGCTTCTCGGCATTGGCCTTCTGGTCGTTGTCGAGCGAGTGCGGCAAGGGCACGAGGATCGAGGGACGTCCGATCACGCCCAGCTCGCTCACCGTCGAGGCCCCGGACCGGCCAACGACAAGGTGGCAGGCAGCAATGCGTTCCGGCATGTCGTCGAAAAAGGAATTGAGTTCGACGGCTATGCCCGCTTGCGCATAGACCTTGCCGACGCGCTCCATGTCTTCCGGGCGCGCCTGCTGCACGATGCGCAGACGCTTGCGCACCTCTTCCGGCAGTCGCGCGAGCGCGGCCGGCACGATGTCGCTCATCACGCGCGCACCCTGACTGCCGCCGAAAACGAGAAGACGAACCTCCCCTCCCGCGACAGGCGCATCGTAGGGCGCACCCGCCTGCGCGATCACGGCATCGCGCACGGGATTGCCCGTCAGTACCAGCTTGCCCGCATCGCGCGCTTTCAGAAATTTCGGCTTGTCGAATGTCGAGGCAATCGCTTCCACATGCGGCGCAACAAGGCGGTTCACCCGGCCAAGCACGGCGTTCTGCTCATGCACGCATGCAGGCACACCGCGCAGGATGGCGGCAGCGACCGGCGGCAATGTCGGATAGCCGCCAAAGCCGATCAGCGCCGCAGGCTTTACCCGCTGGAGAATGGCGAAAGAGCGGGCGACACCTGCAAGAATAGCGGGTGCCGCCTTCACGAGGCCGGCGAGGCCTTTGCCTGAAGGTGTCGCCGACGGAATGGCATAAAAATCCGCCTCGGGGAACAAACGGTCGAAGCGTTGCACACGCTCGTCCGTCATCAATACGATCTTGCGCCCGCGGCGGCGCAGCTCCTGCGCCAGCGCCTGGCCGGGAAACAGGTGTCCGCCCGTGCCGCCTGCGGCAATAACGATGGGACCGCGCGGATAATGCGTCATGCGTCGGCCCCCCGTCCGTTCTGGCGCGCGGCATGGGCGCCTGCGCGGCGGCGCGTCAATGCGAGCAGCATGCCCATTGCAAAGGCGAGCGCGAAAAGAGACGAGCCGCCATAGGAGATGAACGGCAGCGTCATGCCTTTGGCGGGCATGAGGTTCACATTCACCGACATGTTGATGAGTGCCTGCAATCCGAACAGCGCAACCAGCCCGCAGGAGGCGAACTGCACGAAGAGGTCCGGCTCGTCCATCGCGCGGCGAAGCGTGTGAAGAACGATGGCAGCGAAGATGCCGATGATGACGAGCCCGGCAATGAGCCCGTATTCCTCCGCCGCCACGGCGAAGATGAAGTCGGTATGGGCATCGGGCAGAATGCGCTTCACTACGCCCTCGCCCGGCCCCCGCCCGATAAGGCCGCCCGCGTTCACCGCGTCGAGCGCGCGATCGATCTGGTAGGTGTCGCCCGATTCCGGGTTGAGGAAACGGTCGATGCGGCTCGCGACATGCGGCATCAGCGTATAGGCGGAGACGGCGCCTACCAGCGCCAGTATGGCGAGCGAGCCGATCCAGGCCCATGAAAGTCCGGCCATGAACAGCATCGCGCCGAAGACCATGGTGAGCAGCATGAGCTGGCCGAAGTCGGGCTGAATCGCGAGAACCGAAATCACCATGCCGAAAAGTGCGATACCGAGCGCCATGCCCGGAACGCCGGGTGTGCGCTGCGCTTCCGCGAAGAGCCACGCGACCAGCACGATAAGGGACGGTTTCACGAACTCAGACGGCTGCACACCGAAGGGACCGATCTGGAGCCAGCGATGAGCGCCGTTTATTTCCGGCCCGATCAGCGGCGTCAGCGCCATCAGGGAAAAAGCGCCAGCAAAGACGATCGCAGCCGCGCGACGCACCTGCCGCACATTGAGAAGCGAGACGCCGATCAGGATCGCAATGGAAGGCACGAGGAAAATGATCTGCCGGTAGACGAAGTGGAATGGCGGCAGATGAATGCGCGTCGCAACCGCCGGGCTCGCCGCAAGCGCCAGCACACCGCCGAGCAGCATGAGACTGAACAGGCCGAGCAACGTCCACTTGTCGACGGTCCACCACCATTCGGCGATGAGACTGCGGTTGGTTCGCGCGAGACGGATCATGCCGCGGCCCCTCCCATGACCTTGAGGCGTTCCTGCACGGCGGCGCGAAATACGTCGCCCCGCTCCTCGAAACTCGAAAACTGGTCGAAGGACGCACAGGCAGGCGAAAGCAATACGACTTTCAGCTCAGCCTTGTCCGTCGCCGCATCGCGCGAAGCCGCTTCAACGGCGCGATCGAGCGTGCCGCAATGAATGGCTTCCACCTTGCCCTTCAGGGTTTCCGCAAAGCCGCGCGCCGCATCGCCGATGAGATAGGCACGCGTGATTTTATCGAACCAGGGCTCAAGCGAGGCGATACCGCCTTCCTTCGCCTTGCCCCCGACAATCCAGTAGATGTTGTCATATGTCGCAAGCGCCTTCGACGCCGCATCGGCATTCGTCGCCTTGCTGTCGTTCACGAAGCGCACGCCGCGCGCCTCGCCCACGATCTCCATGCGATGCGCAAGACCCGGAAAGCTCTCGAAAGCGGCGAGAATGCGCTCACGCGGATAGCCGAGCGCGCGGCCCACGGCATAGGCCGCTGCCGCGTTCTGCCAGTTATGGGCGCCCGCCAGCGTCTTGATCGCCCGCAGGTCGCCCGCTTTCGCGGTCTGCGTGCCCGTATTGTCGCAAATCATGCCATCCAGCACATAGACACCGCGCGACAGCGTCTTGCCGACCGAGATCGGAACGACGGTTTCCGCGCGGCGCGCGGTTTCGCGCGTACAGATTTCGGATGTCATCGCATCGTCGACACCGATCACGCCTGTATCGCCCGCCGACTGCCGCGCGAAAATTCGCGCCTTCACATCCGCGTAGTGCTCGACCGTGCCATGCCGGTCGATATGGTCCGGCGTGATGTTGAGGAGCACGGCGATGTCCGGTGCGAGGCCCGGCGCGAGATCGATCTGATAGGAGGAAACCTCCACCACATAGACAATGCCCTTTTCCGGCGCATCGAGATCGAGCACCGCGCGGCCGATATTGCCGCCGACCTGCGCATCGCCGCCGCAGCGGCGGACCATGTGCCCGATCAGCGCCGTCGTGGTCGACTTGCCATTCGTTCCCGTGATCGCGACGACGCGCGCTTCCGCACCGCTCGCGTTCACCGCACGCTGGAACAGCTCGACATCGCCGATAACTTCCACATTTGCCGCCTGCGCCTTCTTCACCGCGTCATGCGGTTGCGGATGCGTCAGCGGAATGCCGGGGCTCATGACGAGCGCGGAAAAGGTCTTCCAGTCCCAGCCCCTCGGATCGGCAAGCCGCAGCCCTTCCTGCTTTGCTTCCTCGCGTTTCGCCTCGGAATCGTCCCAGGCGAACACGTTCGCGCCACCGGCTTCGAGCGCGCGCACGGTCGCGAGGCCGGACTTGCCAAGGCCCAGCACCCCCACGTTACGCTTGCCGAAACCTGTCGCCGCGATCATTCCCTACCTCAGCTTCAGCGTTGCAAGGCCTGCCATGGCGAGCACGACCGAGATGATCCAGAAGCGCACGACGACGGTTGGCTCCGCCCAGCCCTTCTGTTCGAAATGGTGATGAAGCGGCGCCATCCTGAAGACGCGCTTGCCCGTGAGCTTGAACGAGGCGACCTGCACGATGACCGACACCGCTTCGAGCACGAAAAGCCCGCCGATGATCGCAAGCACGAGCTCATGTTTCGCCGCCACCGAAATCGCGCCGAGCGCCGCGCCAAGCGCGAGCGAACCCGTATCGCCCATGAAGACCATGGCCGGCGGCGCGTTGTACCAGAGGAAGCCGAGCCCGGCCCCGATCAGCGCGCCGCAGAACACGGCAAGCTCGCCTGTCCCCGGCACGAAATGGATCTGCAGGTAATCCGCAAAGACCGAGTTGCCGACGAGATAGACGATCAGACCGAGCGAGGCGGCCGCAATCATCACCGGTACAATGGCAAGTCCGTCGAGCCCGTCGGTGAGGTTCACCGCATTGGACGATCCGACGATCACAAGCGCGCCGAACAGGAAGAAAAACCCGCCAAGCTGAATCAGCAGCGTCTTGAAGAAAGGAACGGTAAGCGCCGTCTGCAAGGGTTCGCTCGAAACCAGCACCAGCGCCCACATGGCCGCAAGCGCGATGGCGAATTCGAACAGCAGCTTCACGCGTCCCGGAACGCCTTGCGGCGAGATCTTCGACACTTTCAGATAATCGTCGGCAAAACCGACAGCGCCGAAGCCGAGCGTCACGAAAAGAACGATCCAGACATAGGGGTTGCTGAGGTCGGACCAGAGCAGCACCGAAGGCACAAGCCCGACAAGAATGAGGAAGCCGCCCATGGTGGGCGTCCCCTGTTTCTGGATCACATGCGTCTGCGGCCCGTCCTCGCGGATCGGCTGACCGCGCCGCTGCCGCGCGCGCAGGAGCGCGATCATCCGCGGACCGAACAGAAAACTGATAAGCAGCGCCGTCACCGTCGCACCGCCTGTGCGGAAAGTAATATAGCGGAACACATTGAGCGCCGTTATCTCGTCCGCCATGCCGCCGAGCCAGTCGTAAAGCATCAGTTGCTCCCCCTGTTACGGCGAATGCTTTCGCCCTCGTCGTCACCGAGCCCCCTCAGCAATTCGACGACCGGCCCCATGCGGGAACCGAGAGATCCCTTCACCATCACGACGTCGCCCGGCTCCACCGCACCGCACAGCACGTCGCCAAGTTCATCCGCCGTTTCGGCATAGGCGCCTTGCACGCTCTGCGGAAGCGCCTTGAAAAGTTCGCGCATATGCGGTCCGCTTGCGAAGACGAGATCGATACCCGCCACCTTGATCGGCTCTGCAAGTTCGCGATGCATCGCGATGGAATCGTCGCCGAGTTCCAGCATGTCGCCAATCACGGCGATACGCCGGGCCTTGCCCTCCGGCTTCGCCTGACCGAGCGCTTCCAGCGCCGCGCGCATCGAGGCCGGGTTCGCATTGTAGCTCTCGTCGATCAGCGTGAAGGCCCCGAGCGGCGTTTCCACCTTGTGCCGTTCCCCGCGGCCCTTTGGCGCCTTGAGGCGCGCCATCGCAAGCGCCGCCATGGCAAGGTCCGCATCGAGCGCATGAACGAGCGCCAGCATGGCAAGCGAGTTCATCACGATGTGATGTCCCGGCACCGAGAGCTTGTAGGTCACGGGCTGGCCGCAAATGGTGGCGGAAACGCAGGAACAGTCTTCCTTCAGCGCCGCTTTTTCCAGATGCGCATCGGCTTGCGGGTGTTCGCCGAAAGAGATGATGCGGCCCGCGCCACTCGCTTTCGCCTTGTGAAGCAGCCGCTCGTAATACGGATTGTCGCGATTGAGGATCGCGACGCCGCCCTTCTGCAATCCGTCGAAGATTTCGCCCTTCGCATCGGCAATCTGCTCGACGCTGTCGAAGAAGGCCATGTGCACCGCTTCGACCGTCGTGACAAGCGCGGCGAAAGGCTCGACCAGCTTCGAGAGCGGCGTGATTTCGCCGGGATGGTTCATGCCCACTTCAAAAATGCCGAAGCGCGTATCCGCCGGCATCCGCGCCAGCGAAAGCGGCACACCCCACATATTATTGTAGGAGGCGGCGGAAGCATGGGTCGCCCCCTGCTCGGAAAGGATGAGCCGCAGCGCCTCCTTCGTGCCCGTCTTGCCGACGCTGCCCGTCACGGCGACAACCTTCGCCTGCGCGCGCTGCCGCGCCGCCCGGCCAAGCGCATTCAGGGCTTCGAGCGTGTCGGCAACCTTGACCAGCGGCCCCGCCGCGCGCATTGCGTCATCCACGCGCGAAACGAGCGCGGCAGAGGCGCCTTTTTCCAGCGCCCGCGCGACATAGGCGTGACCGTCGGAATTCTCGCCGGTGATGGCGACAAAGAGATCGCCTTCTTCGAGCGTCCGGCTGTCGATGGAAACGCCGTTCGCCGTCCATGCCGGCCCGATGGCCTCGCCACCCGTCGCCGCGATCACATCCGCACTGGTCCAGAGAGGAGTGCTCATGCCGCACCTCCGATCCTTGCGGCCGCGGCTTCAATGGCCTCGTGGTCGGAGAAAGGGATCACCTTGTCCCCGATAACCTGACCCGTCTCATGGCCCTTGCCCGCGACCACGAGAACATCGCCCTCGCCGAGCGTGCGCATTGCGGCTTCGATAGCTTCGCCCCGGTCGCCGATTTCCGCCGCCGCCGGGCAACCCTTCATCACTTCGGCGCGGATCTCAGCTGCATCTTCACTACGCGGATTATCATCCGTCACATAGACATCGTCAGCGAGCTTCGCCGCGATCTCGCCCATGATCGGCCGCTTGCCCTTGTCCCGGTCGCCCCCGCAGCCGAAAACAACGAGCAGCCGCTTCGAGGTATGCGGCCGCATCGCCTCAAGCACATTCTGCAACGCATCCGGCGTATGCGCGTAATCGACATAGACCGAAGCGCCAACCGGCAGATGCGCCACTTCTTCCATCCGGCCGCGCGCCCCGTCGAGCTTTTCGAGCGCCGCGAACACCTTTGCCGCGTCCGCGCCGCAGCCGATGGCAAGCCCCGCCGCGACAAGCGCGTTCGATGCCTGGAAACCGCCGACAAGCGGCAGGTTCACTTCATAGTTCTCGCCGTCATGCACGATGCCGAGCACCTGCCCGCGCAGCGTCGGCCGCATCGCGGAGAGGAAGATGTCGCGTCCCTTGCGGCCAACCGAGATCACGCGATGCCCGCGGGCCCATGAAACGGCTTCGAACTCGGCGAATTGCGCACTGTCCGCATTGATGACGGCAACGCCGCCCGGCCCCATCACTTCGCCGAAAAGCCGGAGCTTCGCATAGAGGTAATCGTCGAAGCTCGTGTGATAGTCCATGTGGTCGCGGGTGATATTGGTGAAACCCGCCGCCGCGAGCTTCGCCCCGTCGAGACGATACTGCGCGAGCCCGTGGCTCGATGCCTCCATCGCCAGATGCGTCACCCCCTCCCCGGCCAGCGCGGCGAGTTCCGCCTGCAGCGCTACGGGGTCCGGCGTCGTATAGCCGAGCGCGCGCTCGCCCTTCGGGCTTGTGACACCGAGCGTCCCGAGGCTCGCCGCGGGTTCACCGAGCGCCGCCCAGATCTGGCGCGTGAAAGTCGCAACCGACGTCTTGCCGTTCGTACCCGTCACGGCGGCGATGATGCGCGGCTGCATGCCGAAGAAGCGCGCCGCCATCAGCGCCAGGCGGCGGCGCGGATTGCGGTCGGCGATCACCGGCACACCCGCCTCCACGCGGGCGCCCTGCGGCACGAGCAAGGCGGAAGCACCCTTCTCGAGCGCCTGGGCGATGAACTTCGTACCGTCGAGCTTCGTCCCCGGCAGCGCGGCAAAGAGATAGCCGGGTTGCACCGCGCGGCTGTCCGCCGTCAGGCCGAGAATCTCCGTCGCTCCCCCTTCGGGAAGCGCCGGGGATTCTTTCCCGATCAACGCCGCAAGCTGCATATCACCCAACATTCTGTCTTCGCCGTCACTCAAACTCTGGTCTTCTCGCCCGGCATCTGCACCCGCGGGGCCGGAACCGCCTTATTCGCCTGTCGTCTGGTAGGAGACGAGCTTCGCCTCTCTCAACACATCGTTTTCCTGCGGCTTCGTCGCCGGCTTGATGCCGAGCAGCGGCGCAACGCGCGAGATCACGCGCGATGTCGTCGGTGCTGCGTTCCAGCCCGCCGTCGCATAACCGAATGTATTCTTCGTCGCCTTCGGCTCGTCGAACATCACGATCATCGCGTAGCGCGGATCGTTCGCCGGAAAGGCGCTGATGAAGGACGTGATGAGCTTGTTGCGCGAATAGCCGCCATTGAACGGCTTTTCCGCTGTGCCCGTCTTGCCCATCACCGGATAGCCCGGAACATCGGCGTTGCGGCCCGTGCCTTCCAGCACGACAAGACGCAGAAGCCCGCGCATCGTTGCGCTCGTATCCGCCGAGATGACCCGCTCGCCCAGCCGCGGCGCATTGTGGCGCAGGAAGGTGGGCTGCACCTTGAAGCCGCCATTGACGATGGTCGAAACCGCGCTCGCCACCTGTAGCGGCGTCACCGCGATGCCGTGCCCGTAGGATGTGGTGATCGTCGACAGCTCCGTCCAGCGCGCGGGCGTGAGCGGCGCACCTGCCTCCGGCAGTTCGATTTGCGGCCGCGTCAGCAGCCCGAAACGGCCGAGATATTGACGATGCTCTTCCCCGCCGAGCTGCAATGCGATTTTCGCCGTGCCGATATTCGATGAATGAACGAAGACTTCCGGTACGCTCAGCCAGCGGTTTTCCGCGTGATAGTCGTGAATGGTGAAGCGCGCGACCTTCAGCGGCTTCGTTGCATCGAAGCTCGCATTGACACCCACTTTTCCGCTATCGAGCGCCGCGGCAAGCGTCACCGCCTTGAACACCGAGCCCATCTCGTAAACGCCGAGCGTCGCGCGGTTGAAGCGGTTGTTGTCGGGAGAAGCCATCGGGTCATTCGGGTCGAAATCGGGCAGCGAGGTCATCGCGACGACTTCGCCCGTATGCACATCCATGATGACGCCGACAGCGGCAAGCGCGCTGAATTCCGTCATCGATTTTTCGAGTTCGTCGCGCAGCGCATGCTGCACGTGAAGATCGACGGACAGCATGAGCGTGCTATTGCGGTCGAATTTGGGCCGGCTTGCGTCATCATCGCGGCCAAGCGACTTGTCCATGTAACGCTCGATGCCCGCAATGCCGCGATTGTCGATATCGACCATGCCAAGCACGTTCGATCCGGTCTTGCCGTTCGGATAGACGCGCTTCTGCTCGCTGCGGAAGTCGAGCCCCGGCAGACCGAGATAATGAACGGCATATTGCTGCTTGGGTGTCAGGTCGCGCTTGAGCCAGATGAAGGCGCGGCCGGATTCGAGCTTCTGCGTCACATCGGTAACATCGAGGCCCGGCAAGACGCTCGCAAGCTGACTGGCGGTATCGGCCGGATCGATCACATAGCGCGCATCGGCAAAAAGCGAGGCAGTCGCGATATCGGTCGCCATCACTTCGCCGTTCCGGTCCACGATATCGGGCCGGTGGATCTGCGTCGCCGCGCTTGCGACGGCGACGCGGTCTTCCCCGCCCCCGCCCATGATGGCAAGGCCGGCAAGCCGCGCGCCGACAAGCGTGAAGCAGGCCGCGAAAACCACGAGCGAAAGAAAGATACGCCGCTGCGAGGGTGTACGGCCTTCCGCTCCGCCCAGGCGCCGCATCCGGGGTTTGGCGATGGCATCATAGCCGGGCGGAAGATAACGGCCCTGCAAGTGCGCATCTGCGCGGCGCCCGGTCTTCGAGCCGATCCCCGAACCTGTCATTGGATGGTACTCCCAGGACCGCCGAAATCGCTCGCCGACACGCCGGCATAGCCGCCAAGCGGCTGGCGCTGCGGCACATAAAACTCATCCGCCATATGCGGCATCGGCACATCCTCGAAGGTGCCGATCTGCGCGGCGCTCAGCGGCTGAAGCGCCGTGTAGCGCTTCGCAAGCTCCTGCAACCGTTCAGGCTGGTTGAGATAGCTCCACTCGGCGCGCAACACACGGATCGCTTCCTGTTCCTTCAGGATGCGCCCTTCAATCTGGCGCGCGTGGCGATCTGCTGTCTCGGCGCGATATTTGATGTCATAGAGCCCGACCGAGAGGCCGATCACGGCAAGCACGAGAAGAAGATTGATGATGCGGATCATGCTGTGCCTCCGATGAAGGAGGGCATGTCGCGCATACCGAGGCCGCTCATGTCGAGCGGCAGCGCCGGGGCGGCAGTGCGCTCAGCCGCGCGCAGCTTCGCCGAGCGCGCGCGGGCATTCGTTTCGATTTCGGCATCCGACGCCTTGCGCGCCTTGTGCGCGATCTCGCGGAAAGAGGGTTCGACCTCTTCGCTCGCCGGCATGTAGCGGTTGGCACGGCCCGCGCGGCCGGTGCGCTCCACAAGAAAGCGCTTCACGATCCGGTCTTCGAGCGAATGGAAGGCAACGACGGCAAGCCGCCCGCCCTCGCCGAGCAGCGCTTCGGCGCCCGACAACCCCCGCGCCAGTTCGCCCAGTTCGTCGTTCACGAAGATGCGCAGCGCCTGAAAGGTGCGGGTCGCGGGGTGGATCTTGTCCTGCGGGCGGCGGCCGATGACGCGGGTCACGATTTCCGCGAGTTCGAGCGTGCGGTGAAGCTCCGTCTCTTCGCGTGCCGCCACAATCGCCTTGGCAACGGCGCGGGCGCGCTTTTCTTCGCCATAAACGGCAATGATGCGCGCAAGGTCGCGTTCGTCGAGATGGTTCACCGCGTCGGCGGCGGAGGGGCCCTCCCCGCTCATGCGCATGTCGAGCGGCCCGTCCTGCTGAAACGAGAAGCCTCGCTCCGCCTGGTCGATCTGCATGGACGAAACACCGACGTCGAGCACCACCCCGTCGACCGCTTCGTGGCCGAGCGCGCGCACCAGCCGCTCCATGTCACCGAAACAGCCCTCGATCAGCGTCAGGCGTGCGCCGAATTCGGATGCGAGTTCGCGCCCCCGCAGGATCGCGCTCGGATCGCGGTCGATGGCGAGCACGGCACAGTCGGCAGCGCCCAGAATTGCGCGCGTATAACCGCCCGCACCGAAAGTTCCATCCACATAGATGCCGCCATCGCGCGGTTTCAGCACATCGAGGACATCGGCCAGCATCACCGGCACATGAGGGCTATGGGTCTGGCCGGCTTCGCTCATTGGCCGCCCCCGCCTTGTGCCGCGGGCGCTCGCAGCATGTCGCGATATTTCTGCGCGTCTTCCAGCGCCTTCGCGTAATAGGCGTCATAGGCCTTCGGCTCCCAGATCTGGAAGCGCTGCCCCATGCCGACAAAGGTCGCCTCGTCGGTGATACCGGCAAGGCCACGGAGCGTCTCTGGCAGGATGACGCGTCCATCGGAATCGAAATTGAGTTCGGCGCTCTCGCCGATCAGCACGGCGGAAAGCGCCTGGCGTTCCGGCGCGAAGGGGTCGAGCCGGTCGAGCATCTGGTCGATCACATCGGAAAAGGCAGGACCGCAGCCCTCGACAAAGGAGCCGGGATTAAGCGGCGGAAACAGGATCACGCCGTTCAGGCCCTGGGCGATCGTCACGGCACGAAACTTCGCCGGGACGGAAACACGCCCCTTCGAGTCGATCTTGTTCGTGAAACGCCCCCGGAACGACATCGTCCGACCTACTCCCCTTTATCGGGCCTGCCCTCCTGCCTGAGGGGCCCTTGTCCACGGGACCGGCTGACACCACTCGGGGCAGCCTGGCCTTGTACGGGACATCATGGGATATCATGGGATATCATGGGCGTCAACGGGAAACCCTAGTAATTTCGCGGTTTTACGCGGTATTCGATAGCCTTAACAGGTCATTAAAATTGTCAATATTGTGCGAACATAAGAAGAACAAATGCCTATTCTTGAGGCTGGATATTGTTGCCGGAACGCCCCCGGCTTCCTCGGTGGGGCCCCTCCCCTGGCATGCGACTGAGCTCCCATAACGACCTTCCGGCCCTCCATGGGGCCGATCGGGAGCAAGACGGTTGAGCGGGGATAAGGGGGAAAGAATGGCTACCGGATGTTCTGCGAGCCGGGCTTTCGGGTCGGGAAATTGCCCAAAACCGTCAGCCCGGAACCGCCTCCAGCCTCCGCCGCGCCATGAAACATGACGTTCCTGTGACGTTTCGATGACAGTCGAGGCCCTTTGTCCCCGCCTGGCAAAAAATCGCGGAAAATGACGAAGAGCCCGGACACCCCGCCGGAGATCCGGAAAGCAGGCGATGGAGCGCGACTTGTCCCCGCTTCGCCCTGTTGTGACGGTTTGGTGACGTTTCGATGACGGTCGGGGCTGTTTGTCCCCGGCCTGCTGGATATCTTTGAAAATGTCAGATGGCCTGTAAGCCGGGTTCTGTACCCTTGCGGGCGATGGCCATTCATCTGGGACGTCCGTTACCGGACGCCTCGAGCAACCAACCCGGGCGGCGGCCCGGAAACGGGTTTTCCAGGCTAAACGCCTGAAATGCCGCCCCTATTTGGTTTTGCTCCCGGTGGGGTTTGCCTTGCCGCGTCCGTTACCGTCCGCGCGGTGCGCTCTTACCGCACCCTTTCACCCTTACCGGGCCGGAGCCCGGCGGTTTGCTTTCTGTGGCACTTTCCCTGGGGTCGCCCCCGCCGGACGTTATCCGGCACCGTGTTTCCGTGGAGCCCGGACTTTCCTCTGCCCGTCCTTCCAGAGAAGTAAGGCAGCGGCCATCCGGCCATCTGACGCCTTTCTGATGGGCCGAAACATCTTTCCCGTCAAGGGCTTGCATATCCGCCACCGAGAGCCGACATAGCCCGCAACGACAAAAATCAGCATGAGGAGGAACCATGAAAGCCGCCGTCTACTACGAGAACGGCCCGCCGAGCGTCCTTAAATACGAAGACGTCGAAGACCCGGCCTGCCTGCCCGAAGGCATCCTCATCGATGTGGAGGCCGTCAGCATCGAAGGCGGCGACACGCTGAACCGCGCACGCGGCGAGCTTGCAACCGTGCCTCACATCGTCGGCTATCAGGCGGCAGGCACAATCACTGAAGTCGGCGAGAAGGTGAAGAACTTCAAGCCGGGCCAGCGCGTAACGACGGTCAACATGCACGGCTCTCATGCCGAAAAGCGTTCCGTCTTCGCGCAAACCGCATGGGCCGTGCCCGACGGCATGGACATCAAGACGGCATCGGCGATCCCCGTTCCCTTCGGCACGGCGCATGACTGTCTTTTCGAGTTTGGCCGTCTCCAGAAAGGCGAAACCGTTCTCATACAGGCAGGCGCAAGCGCCGTTGGCCTCGCCGCGATCCAGCTCGCCAAACGCGCGGGCGCAACGGTGATCGCAACTGCGTCGAGCAAGGAGAAGCTCGACAAGCTGCATGAATATGGCATGGATCACGGCATCAACTACCAGACGCAGGATCTCGTCGCAGAAACGATGCGCCTCACCGACAATCGCGGCGTCGATGTCGTCGTCGACCCGGTGGGCGGCCCGACGCTTCAGAAGTCGATCCTTGCGCTCGGCTATCGCGGTCGCGTGTCCACGGTGGGCGATGCGGGACGCGAAGACGCGCTGATGGACCTCTCAACGCTCAAGGCCGGCAACCGTTCGATAACGGGTGTATTCCTCGGCGCGGAGATTTTCACGGATCGCGTCTACAAGAACATTGAGAAGATGATCGGCGAGATCGCGAAGGGCGAACTCAAGGTCGTACTCGACAAGAGCTTCGCACTGAAAGACGCGGCAGCGGCACACGAGTATATCGAAAGCCGCAAGGCCTTCGGTCGTGTGACGCTCATTCCCTAAGCGAGGGTTCTGACGGTCTCGACAAGATGGCGAAGGGTGGCGACAGTCGATATGTCAGCCACCCCGTCAACCCTCTCGGGCCGGAAATGACGCTGGAACGCCGTCACTACGGCTTTGGTGTTCTCGTCATAACGGCCGAGCACCTCAAGCCCGTAGCCGTAATCGGCAAGCATGTATTGAAGCTCGGCCACAGTGTCGCCGCGATCTCCCTGCGCAAGCACCGGCCCTTCGACAATCGGCTCCGGCTCCACCCACAGGCCCACGCCACGGCGCGCAAGCCGTGCCCAGTCGAACCATTCGCCGGGATCGGCCTTCCGCGCAGGTGCGACATCGGAATGTGCAAGCACACGCCGCGCCGGGATCGGATGACGCGACAGGATTTCGAGAGACAGCGTTTCCACAGCCTGCATCTGCGCTTCCGGGTATGGCGGGCAACCGAAATCATGACCGCCATTGACGATCTCGATGCCGATCGAAGCACCGTTGATATCGCTCTCCCCCGCCCAGCTCGCGACGCCTGCATGCCATGCACGCATTTCCTCCGGCACCATGCGCGTAATGGCGCCCGCTTCATCGACGATGTAATGCGCGGAGACTTTCGCCTCTGGATCGCAGAGGCGCGAGGCGGCGGCCTCGCCGCTTTCCATGCCGGTATAATGCAGCAGCAGAATATCGACGGGCCGCCCGTCGGGACGCTCGTTGAAATTGGGCGATGGCCGTTCGATGCAGGTGATTGGCATCAGAACCCCGTATCCACGATCCGCTTCTGGCGTATCGACACGATGAGAACGCCGGTGAGCGCGACAAGCGCCCCGACGATCATACGCGTCGTGAGAACCTCGCCAAGCAGCATCACGGCGAAAAAGACGGTGAAGACAGGAGAGAGAAGCGTCAGCGGCGCGGTCTGCGTGACCTCATAGCGCTGCAGCAGGTAATAGATGCCCGCATGGCCGACAAGGCTCGACGCGAAAGCGACATAGAAGACGCCGGACCATTCGAGAAGGGTCGCCGACATGACCAGACCGACGAGATTGTCTTCGAAGGCGAGCGAAGCACCGAGCATCAGCGGCGCAGCGGCAACTGCCACCCAGGCCTGCAATTCGAACACGCCGACATTCTTGATCTGGCGCTGATAAATCGTACCGACAGAACCGACCAGCGCCGACGCCACGACAAAAAGAAGACCGTCGATATAGGTGAAGACTGCCGGGTCGAAGCTGATGACCATCACGCCGAGGAAAGAAAGCGAGATGCCGAGCCAGCGCCGCCAGTGAACCTCTTCCTTCAGGAAGACAACCGACAGAACAGTGGCGAAGGGCACACCGAGCTGACTTGTCACGGCCACGACGGAAGCATTGGAAAGCGAAAGACCGAGAAAGAAAAAGCCGAAACCGACCGGCCCCGCGCAAAGCGCGATGATGATGACCTCCTTCATCCGTCCCTTGTGAATCTTGAGGAAGGGAAAAAGGACGAGCACGATCAATGTAAAACGCAGCGAGGCGAAGAGCAGCGGCGGAAAATGGTCGAGCGACACCTTTGCCATGATCAGGGCAAAGCCCCAGATCAGGTTGATGAGAACCATGAAGCCCAGATGGAGGGGGGTCATCGCGAATCCATGCTTTCCGGACGCCCTGTTGGGCCGGCGCCTTACGGTCAGTTGTTAGCGCAGCCAGAACCTCAAGCATAGGGCGGAGGGAGAAAAAGAAGCGGCACACGCGGCAGCGTGAACCGGGGATAAATAGCCTGTTTTCCGCCCCACTGTCATCAAAACGTCACCAAACCGTCACACGGTCTCCAGGCCGGAGCCGCGGACGGTGACAGCGATGATTTAGGGTGCGCGTTTCCCGACCCGATTTCCCGGAAATTTATCTCCGGCCCGTCTTCTCAAGCGATTTATCCCCGCTGACATGCGTGAGGAGGGAGAGGCTTCGTCGACGCCCGAGCAGCGGCGCACTATGACGCTGCGCTTTCCCGGATGTAGCGGGAGCGGACGGCCAGCGCGGCCGCCGCTGCGAGTGCAGCCGTTCCAAGGAACATGGGCGTTGCGCCAAATACGTCCGCAACCGACCCCGCCACCACCGGACCGAGCACACTGCCCGTGGCAACGGCAAGCAGAACCGCTGTGAACCCTTGGGATGGAAGGGCCGGAAACAGCCGATCCGACCAGAAAGCCAGAACGGCGCTCGTCATCATGACATTGATGCCCTGCAGTCCCGCTGAAACAACCACACCCGTCCAGGACGTCGGCACCAGTGCATGAGGCTGAAAGACAGAGCGGATGCCAGCAGCAGAAGACGCAAGAGCCAAGGCAGGCCTGTTATTGCCTTCACGCCGCCCGTGACAAGACCGAGAAGGCCGAAAACGCCATAGCAGATGAAGACGAGGCTACCCGAGACGTTTGCCGAAACGCCGGCAACGCCGCCGGCCTGCGCGATCCGGTCGGCTGCGAAGGAGATGTAGACCGTCGATGTGATACCGAAACAGAGGCCGATAGCGAACAGCGGAATAACGGCAGGTTGAAATAGCGCATTCCATGGCAAGCGGGTGCGCGGACGGGGCGTTACAGCGACATCCCGCAGCGCTATCCAGTTGCCGAGAAGAGAGAGTGTGCTGCCAACGGCAAATATGGCCCAGCAGAGCCGCCACGAAATTCCGCCGATACTCATGAGAAGCGCCGCAGTGCCCGCAGCAGCAATTCCAAGCCCTGTACCGGTACTCACAAGAGAAAGGGCAGCGGGCCGCGATCGCTCCGCCACCTTTCGGTTGATCGCGTCGCTGAAGGGTGTCCACGAAAAGCCGGCACTCAGCATCGCGAGAAGAATACCCAGGGAGAGCATCGGAAGGTTTGGCGCTACGGCGACTATCGTCATGCCGGCAGTCGCAGCAGCCAGTCCCAAAACGATGGGAAGCTGCGGCCCTTTCCGGGCTGTCATGTACTGCGACACCAGCAGACCGACGAAAAAACCGAAGAAGCCTAAACTGGAGATGAGGCCCGCTGCCTGAATCGAGATCGAGAACACCGATCTGAACTCCGGCAGAAACAGGACGAACCCCATGCGCGCAGGCCCATAGGTTATGGCGGTTGCGGCAAAGCCCGCGGCGGAAAGCTTCCAGAACGGGGTCATAATCCGACCAACATCAGCGGCAGACCCGCAATTCTTGCTGACCGGGCGCCGCCACGATCATTTTCTGGCCGATAAAAGATTTTTGCCCCTAACCCGCGATCCCGCGAGCCTTCACGATCCGGTCATAGGCGACATTGATCGCCGCGAGTTTCTCGTTCGCGATGGTGACGAGTTCCCTCGGTACGCCACGGGCGATCAGCGTGTCAGGATGGTTTTCCCGGACGAGACGCCGATAGGCCTTCTTGAGGTCTTCATCGGAAATATCGGGCGTGATGCCGAGCACGAGGTAAGGGTCACCCTTCTCCTGGCCGAGATGGCTGGCCCGGATGCGCGCAAACTCGATTTCCGAGAAGCCGAAGATGTCTGCGACGGTACGCAGATATTCGAGCTCCTGCGGATGGACATGGCCATCGGCCTTGGCGATGTGGAAAAGCGCGTCGAGTACGTCCTCCAGCATCGCCGGCCGGTCCTGATAGATGCGGGCGACCTGACGCGCATAGGCTTCGAACCCGGCGACGTCCTGCTGGGCGACCTTGTAGACCCGCGCGACGTTCCGCGCCTCGCCCGGCGGCACCTTGAATATTTCCTCGAAGGCCCGGATCTCGGCGTCGCTCACCTCGCCATCCGCCTTCGCCATCTTCGCGGAAAGCGCAATGAGGGCGATCGTGAACACGACTTCGCTGTCCTGAAGCGCACGGTCGATGACAATATGTCCCGCGACCGCGCCAAGAAGCGCACCCAAGGGCCCACCGACGGCTAGCCCGACGCCGGCACCCGCGATTTTTCCCCAAATCGACATCTGGAGAGCTTAGGACGTTTCGCTTCGTCTCGCACCTGCGAAATCGCCGCTTGCCCTTGCGGAAATGAAAGGTCGCACCCTTCTCCTTCTTCCCGGATTCCAGGGTGTGTGGCAGGTTGCGCTGCATGAGCGAAATCAAATTGCATGAAAGCCGCTGGGACTTCTGGATCGACCGGGGCGGCACCTTCACCGACATCATCGGCCGGGCGCCCGATGGCGGCCTGCATGCGCGGAAATTCCTTTCCGAAAACCCCGAACATTATGAAGACGCGGCCCTCTACGGCATCCGCGACCTCCTGGGCGTTCGCCCCGATGCGCCGCTCCCCGCCGGACGGATCGGCGCGGTGAAGATGGGGACGACGGTTGCGACCAATGCACTGCTGGAGCGCAAGGGCGACGCCACGCTGCTGCTGACGACGCGCGGCTTCCGCGATGCGCTCGCCATCGGCTACCAGGCGCGCCCTCACCTCTTCCGCCTGAAGATCGAAAAGCCGGAACTGCTCTATGAGCGCGTGGCGGAAGTGACCGAGCGCGTGACGGCGGAGGGTGAAATCCTTGCCCCGCTCAACCACGAGGAGACCCGCCGCGCACTCGAAGAAGCCTATGAGGCAGGACTCCGCTCGGTCGCGATTTCCTTCCTGCATGGCTATCGCCATCCCGCGCATGAGGAAGCGGCAGGCGAAATCGCAAGAGAGATCGGTTTTACACAAGTCTCGCTCGGTCATCGCGTGAGCCCGCTCATCAAATTCGTTTCTCGCGGCGATACGACGGTTGTCGATGCCTATCTCTCGCCGCTGTTGCGCCGCTATGTGGACCGCGTGGCGGCAAACATCGGCACGGACGACCCTGAAACCCGCCTCTTCTTCATGCAGTCATCCGGCGGACTGACGGATGCGGCGATGTTTCAGGGCAAGGACGCGATCCTCTCCGGTCCCGCAGGCGGCATTGTCGGCGCGGCGGCAACGGCGAGCGAGGCAGGCTTCGCCCGCGTCATCGGCTTCGACATGGGCGGCACCTCGACCGACGTGTCGCATTACAACGGCGAATACGAGCGCAGCTTCGAAACGGAAGTCGCGGGCGTGCGCATGCGTGTGCCGATGATGCGCATTCACACGGTGGCGGCGGGCGGCGGCTCCATCCTCCATCACAAGGACGGGCGCTTTCAGGTCGGACCGGACAGTGCAGGCGCGAACCCCGGCCCCGCCGCCTACCGGCGCGGCGGACCGCTGACCGTGACGGACGCGAATGTGATGCTCGGGAAATTGCAGCCCGACCTCTTTCCGGCCGTCTTCGGGCCAGAGCAGAAAGAATGCCTCGACGCAAAAACCGTCCGGCAGCGGTTTGCGGAACTCGCCGGAGAGATCGGAGACGGGCGCGGGGCGGAAGACACCGCCGAAGGCTTCCTGCGCGTCGCTGTCGAGAACATGGCCAATGCCATCAAGAAGATTTCCGTCGAACGCGGACATGACGTGACGGGCTACGCGCTTTCCTGCTTCGGCGGCGCGGGCGGCCAGCATGCCTGCCTCGTCGCCGATGCGCTCGGCATGACCACCGTTCACATCCATCCCTTTTCCGGGCTTCTTTCCGCCTATGGCATGGGACTGGCGCGGATCGCCGCCTCGCGCGCCCGCGCGGTGACAAAGCCGCTTGAGGACGGACTGCGCGGCGAACTGGACGAAGCCATTGCGGCGCTTGGCCGCGAGGTGACGGCGGAACTGGAAGCGCAAGGCATCGCGACAGGCGACATCGAGATGACGCCGCTGCTTCACCTGCGCTACGAAGGAAGCGACACGGCGCTTCAGGTTTCATTTGCATCGCGCGGCATGAAAGAGGCAGCGGGTGCATTCGAGGCGGCGCACCGGGCGCAGTTCGGCTTCAGCTTCGAGGGCAAGGCGATTGTCGCCGAGGCCGTGGAAGTGACGGCGGAAGACCGGGTCGCGCGCGAGACGCACTCAAAGGGGCCGCAGGCTGCGACCGCAAGGCCGGAAGCAGCAGATCGCCGCCCCGTCTTTACCGGCGGCAAATGGCACAACGCCGCGATCCATCGCCGCGAAAGCTTGAGCGCGGGCCACGCCATTGCAGGCCCCGCCCTCATCATCGAGCCCAACCAGACCATTGTCGTGGAGCCGGGCTGGCAGGCCGAAGTGACGAAGGCGGACGACATCATACTCCGCCGCACCGTCGCGCTCGCCAAACGCACGACCATCGGCACGGATGCCGACCCGGTGATGCTCGAAATCTTCAACAACCGCTTCATGTCGATTGCCGAACAAATGGGCGGCACGCTGCAAAACACCGCCTCCTCGGTGAACATCAAGGAGCGGCTGGACTTTTCCTGCGCGGTTTTCGATCCTGCAGGCGGGCTCGTCTCGAATGCGCCGCACATGCCGGTCCATCTCGGCTCCATGGGTGCGAGCGTCCGCGCGGTCATCGAACAGAACCCCGGCATGGGCCCCGGCGACGTCTATGTGCTGAACGCGCCTTATAATGGCGGCACGCATCTTCCCGATGTGACGGTGGTGGCGCCCGTCTATGACGAAGACGGAAAGACGCGCCTCTTCTATGTTGCCGCACGCGGCCACCACGCCGATATCGGCGGCATCTCGCCGGGCTCCATGCCCGCGCATTCGCGCAACGTCGAGGAAGAAGGCGTACTGATCGACAATTTCCGGCTCGTCGCGGAAGGGCACTTCCTCGAAACGGAAATGCGCGCGCTCCTGACGGGCGGCAAATATCCTTCTCGCAACCCGGACCAGAACATCGCCGACCTGCGCGCACAGGTGGCCGCCTGCCACAAGGGCGCGGAGGAACTGCGCCGGATGGTGGCGGAATTCGGCCTCGATGTCGTGACCGCCTACATGACTCATGTGCAGGACAATGCGGAAGAGAATGTCCGCCGCGTGATCGGCCGGCTGAAAGACGCGACCTGCGAACGCAAGATGGATGACGGCTCGGTGATCCGTGTCTCCATCCGCATCGATCGCGAAGCGCGCAGCGCGAAGATCGACTTCACGGGCACCAGCGCGGAACTCGCAAGCAATCTCAACGCGCCTTCCGCCGTTGCGCGCGCAGCGGTGCTCTATGTGTTCCGCTGCATGGTGGATGATGACATTCCGCTGAACGAGGGATGCCTCAAGCCCATCGAGATCGAGATCCCGGAAGGCTCGATGCTGAGCCCCCGCTATCCCGCGGCTGTGGTCGGCGGCAATGTGGAGACGAGCCAGGCGGTGACCGACGCGCTCTTCAGCGCCCTGGGCGCGATGGCCTCCGCACAGGGCACGATGAACAATCTCACCTTCGGCAATGAGCGCTACCAGTATTACGAGACGATTGCGGGCGGCGCGGGCGCGGGGCGCGACTTCGACGGCGCGGACGCCGTGCAGACGCATATGACGAATTCGCGGCTGACAGACCCCGAAGTGCTCGAATGGCGCTTTCCTGTGTTGCTGGAGGAATTTTCCATTCGCGAAGGTTCGGGCGGCAAGGGAAAACACGATGGTGGCAACGGCGCGCTGCGCGCAATCCGCTTCCGGGAGAAGATGAGCCTTTCCATTCTCTCCACGCATCGCATCGTCGCGCCTGCCGGTCTTGACGGCGGCGGCGACGGCGCGACCGGGGAAAACGAAGTGCGGCGCGCGGGCGGCGAGGTCGAGAAACTCGCAGGTTCCGCCACGGCAGAACTTGAACCGGGCGATACCGTGATCGTCAGGACGCCGGGCGGCGGCGGATACGGAAAGCCCTGAGGCGCTTGCATGTTTTCTCCGCCCGCGCATGATGCAGGCAACAGGGAACCCGGGAGAAAACAAATGAAAGCGATCCGCTGCGTCAACTACGGCGCACCCTCCTCGCTCGTGCTTGAAGAGACCGATGAACCCGCGCCGAAGCGCGGACAAGTCGTGGTCGAGACGCAAGCGGCCGGGCTCGGCTATGTCGATGCGCTGCTCGTTGCCGGGCTTTATCAGGTGAAGACGCCGCTGCCTTTCGTTCCCGGCAGCGAAGTGGCGGGCAAGGTCGTGGCGCTGGGCGAAGGCGTCGCCGACACGCTGATGGGCAAGCGCGTGATGGCGCTTTCACCGTCCGGGGCGCTGGCGGAAAAGATTGCGCTTCCCGCCGCCGCCTGCATACCCGTGCCCGACACGATGAGCGCGGAAGCCGCCGCCGGTTTCATCGTCTCCTATTGCACGGCGCTTTACGGCTTCGAGACCTGCGGTCATCTGAAGGCGGGCGAGACCGTGCTCGTGCTCGGCGCGGCAGGGGGCGTCGGCATGGCCGCCATCGACGTCGCGAAGGCAATGGGCGCGACAGTCATCGCCGCCGCATCGTCGGAGACAAAACGCAGTGCCGCGAAGGCCGCGGGCGCGGATTTCGCCATCGACTACACGAAAGACGAGTGGCGCAAGGAACTGGAGCCGCTGACAGGGCGGCGCGATGTCGACCTCATCTACGATCCCGTGGGCGGCGATATTTCCGAGACGGCCTTCCGCTGCCTCGCGCCCGGCGGACGCCACCTCGTGATCGGCTTCGCGGCCGGCGCGATCCCGCGTATCCCGCTGAACCTGCCGCTGCTGAAGCGTTCCTCCATCGTCGGCGTCGACTGGGGCGGCTATATCCGCGCCAATCCGGCAGACAATGTTCCGCTGCTGAAGACGCTGACCGCAATGGCAAACGAGGGCCGCATCCACCCCGAGCCCGCAGCAAGTTACCCGCTGGCGGAAGCGCCTGCCGTGCTCCAGCGCCTGCTCGATCGCGAGAGCGTGGGAAAACCCGTCATCACCTTCGACCGCTGATCCACAGCAAGCTCACGCAAAATGCACAAGCACCACTCCGGCAGAGCCCTGACGGCGCCTGTACAACACCCCGACGACACTGACAGAAACTCATCCACAGGCGATTTTTCGGGCTGTTTCAATGCCTTGGCGGACAAATTTCAATCGCCCCAAACCGCATGTTGCGGTGCAGCCATGATTTCGCTTGCGGAACGCTATCCCGAGGCCCGAGAGTCATCCTCCACCACGATGCGGAGGCCGGAATGCTTGCAATGAAAATCGGGTACCTGGCGACCGGACTGGCGTTTGTCTTTGTCGGCGCCGTTACGATGGGCCTGTTCTGAGAACAGGTGAACAGCATCAGGAATTTCAGAGGGCGCGTGCACGGCAGGCGCCCTCTTTGATTTTTGCCCTCACGCAACGGGAAAGCGCGCCGCATAGGCCTCCGGTTCCAGACGCAGCGCATTCACCGTGAACGACACCATGTGATAGAAGCCCGTCAGCATGACAAGTTCGAGCAGTTGCTCGTCGCTGAACTCTGCTTTCAGCTCGCTCCACAAGCCATCATCCACCGCGCTCGTCTCGTGAAGCGTATCGACCAGACGAACGATCAACCGTTCGCGCGCGCTCCAGCAAGCGGCATCCGCACCACCGCCAACCGTCGCCGCTATCTCCTCCGCGCCGAAGCCGGCCTTCCCCGCGAATAGCGCAACATGAACGCCCCACTCATATTCGCCGCCGCACCGCGCACAGGCGCGGTCGATCGCAATCTCGCGTTCGCGCAGCGAGACCGATCCCTTGTCCAGCAATCCGCCTGCCATGAAGCGGCGAAAAAGACGCGGGCTTCGCGCCAGTGTGCGGAACAGAAGAAGCGGCTCGACGCCGGGCGGCATCAGCCTTTCAAGCGTCGCTTCCATATCGGGTTCATAGGGCCGCTGGGCAGGTTCTATGCGATGGGTCATCATCCGCTCCTTGCTACTATTTGCGTAGCGGAAAGATGGCGCTTCTCTTTTCGTAGCGCAAGCCCTATTCTTTCCCCATGACGAAACAGACGAAAACACCGCCACGCCCTGGCCAGCGGGTACGCGGCTCTTCGACCGGACGCCCTGTTATGGCGCTGCTCGACCTGCTCGGGCGGCGTTGGGTCTTGCGGATTCTCTGGGAACTACGGGGCGAGCCGCTCAACTTTCGCGAATTGCAGGCGGCCTGCGGGGGTATATCGCCCAGCGTTCTCAACACGCGGCTTGCGGATATGCGCGATACGCAGCTTGTCGAGCTTCTGCCGGATGAAGGCTATGCGCTGACGAAAATGGGGCGCGAACTGCACACGCAGCTCACGCCCCTTACTGTCTGGTCCGAAAAATGGGCTAAGACGCTAACGTGACGCTCAGGCCGCTTCTTCTTCCGGTTCTTGTCCCGGCGTGTAATTGAGGATCGGGGCGAGCCAACGCTCCATGACACGCAGTTCCATGCCCTTTCGCTCGGCATATTCGACGACCTGATCGCGCTCGATCTTGCCAACGCCGAAATATTCCGACTGCGGATGGCTGAAATACATGCCGCTGACGGAAGCGCCGGGCCACATCGCATAGCTTTCGGTGAGCTTCACGCCAATCGTCCCTTCGGGATCGAGAAGCTTGAAAAGCGTCGCCTTCTCCGTGTGGTCGGGCTGCGCCGGATAGCCGGGCGCCGGGCGGATGCCCTGATATTTTTCCTCGATCAGCTCTTCGCTGCTGAGCTTCTCATCCGCCGCATAGGCCCAGAATTCCGTACGCACACGCTCATGCATATGCTCGGCGAAAGCCTCCGCAAGCCGGTCGGCCAACGCCTGCGAGAGAATGGCGCGATAATCGTCATTCTTCTCCCTGAAGCCCTTGGCGATATCGTCCTCACCAAAGCCGGCACTCACACAGAAGCCGCCGATATAGTCGGCAACGCCGCTATCCTTTGGCGCGACGAAATCGGAGAGCGCGTAATTCGCGCGTTCCGACGAGCGCTTCATCTGCTGACGCAGCGTGTGGAAGACGTCGAGACGCTCCTTGCGCTCGTCATCCGTGTAGATCTCGATGTCGTCCGTGGCAATCTCGTTCGCCGGCCAGAAGCCGATGACGGCGCGCGCCTTCAGCCACTTCTCCTCGACCATCTGCTTCAGCATTTCCTGGGCATCGTCAAAGAGCGACCGCGCCGCCTCGCCCACCTTGTCGTCCTCGAAGATCTGCGGATAGCGGCCATGCAGCTCCCAGGTCTGGAAGAAAGGCGTCCAGTCGATATAGGGCACAAGCTTGTCGATCGGATAGTCGTCGAAAACCCTGGTGCCGAGGAAGGACGGCTTCACCGGTTGGGTGTTCTTCCACTCGGCCTTGAAGCGGTTCTTCCGCGCGCCTTCGATGGTCTGGCGATCCTTCTTTTTCTGGCCGGACGCATGGCGCTCGGCCAGATCCTTGTACTTGCCGCGAATGTCCTCGACATAGGCATCCGCCCGCTCGGAAATGAGGTTGGAAGCCACACCGACAGCACGGCTCGCATCCGTCACATAGATGGCCTGCCCCGCCTTGTAGTTCGGGTGGATCTTCACCGCCGTGTGAATTTGGCTCGTCGTCGCGCCGCCTATCATCAGCGGAATGTCGAATCCCTGACGCTCCATTTCCGCCGCGACGTAGCACATCTCGTCGAGCGACGGCGTGATAAGCCCGGAAAGCCCGATGATATCGACCTTGTGCTTCTTGGCTTCCTCGAGAATCTTCTCGGCAGGCTGCATGACACCGAGGTCGATTACCTCGAAATTGTTGCACTGGAGAACCACACCCACGATGTTCTTGCCGATATCGTGAACGTCGCCCTTCACCGTCGCCATCAGGATGCGCGCCGCAGCGTCATCATCCGTGATGCCCATCTCTTCTTTTTCCTTCTCCATGAAAGGCATGAGATAGGCAACCGCCTGCTTCATCACACGGGCGCTTTTCACGACCTGCGGCAGGAACATCTTGCCCGAACCGAAGAGATCGCCGACGACGTTCATGCCGTCCATCAGCGGACCTTCGATAACGTGGAGCGGGCGCTCGAACTGGTGACGCGCCTCCTCGACATCTTCTTCGATATAGGCGTTGATGCCCTTCACCAGCGAATGGCTTATCCGCTCGTTCACCGGCTTCTCACGCCAGGAAAGATCCTCCTCGCGCTTCTTGCCGCCTTCGCCCTTGTAGCGTTCGGCGGTTTCAAGCAGACGCTCGGTCGCGTCGGGACGGCGGTTCAGGATCACGTCTTCCACCCGTTCGCGCAGTTCCGGCTCGATGTCGTCATAGATCGCAAGCTGGCCGGCATTCACAATGCCCATATCCATGCCCGCCTTGACAGCGTGGTAGAGGAAAACGGAATGCATCGCCTCACGCACGGGTTCGTTGCCGCGGAACGAGAAGGAGATGTTGGAAACACCGCCCGAAATGTGCGCATAGGGCAGGTTCTGTTTGATCCGCTGACATGCCTCGATGAATTCGACGGCATAGTTGTTGTGCTCTTCGATACCGGTCGCCACCGCGAAGATGTTCGGATCGAAAATGATATCTTCCGGCGCAAACCCGACCTTCTCGGTCAGCAGCTTGTAGGCCCGCTCGCAAATTTCGTACTTGCGGTTGGCCGTGTCCGCCTGGCCTACTTCATCGAAGGCCATGACGACGGCCGCCGCGCCATATTTGCGGATCTTGCGCGCCTGTTCGAGGAACTGCTCCTCACCTTCCTTCATGCTGATCGAGTTCACGATCGGCTTGCCCTGCACACGCTTGAGACCGGCCTCGATCACATTCCATTTGGATGAGTCGATCATGATCGGCACGCGCGAAATATCCGGCTCGGAGGCGATCAGGTTCAGGAACCGGATCATGGCCGCCTCGGAGTCGAGCATGCCTTCGTCCATGTTGATGTCGATGATCTGCGCACCGTTTTCAACCTGCTGGCGGGCAACGGCCAGCGCATCGTCGAAGCGATCTTCCATGATCATCTTCTTGAAACGCGCCGAACCCGTCACATTGGTGCGTTCGCCGATATTGATGAAGTTTGCCGTGGTTTGAGTCATCTCATCCCGATCTGCATTTTTACGCGTATGAATTTCAAATTTGTCCGAGAGCCGCCCGCGCATCACGCGCGGTGGCCGTCGTCCTGGACCCGTCAGTCGGCCGCGAAGGGCTCGAGACCGGAAAGGCGCATCCGCCGGTCGATCTCGGGGATGGCACGCGCCTTGCCCGCTTTTGCCGCTCCCGCAATGGCCTTGATGTGGTCCGGCGTCGTGCCGCAGCATCCGCCAAGAATATTGACGATACCGGAGCTTGCGAATTCGCCCACCAGCTTCGCCATCTGTTCGGGGCTTTCGTCATACTCGCCCATCTCGTTCGGCAGGCCCGCATTCGGATGCGCGGAGACATGCGTATCCGCGATGCGCGACAAGGTGTCGATATGCTGGCGCATTTCCTTGGCGCCAAGCGCGCAATTGAGCCCCACGGAAAAGGGCTCGACATGCCGCACCGAATTCCAGAAAGCTTCCGGCGTCTGACCAGAGAGAAGACGGCCGGACATATCGGTGATCGTGCCCGAGATCATGATCGGCAGCTCAAAGCCAAGCTCCTCGAACACATCCTTCACCGCATAAAGCGCCGCCTTGGCGTTGAGCGTGTCAAAGATGGTTTCGACGAGGATCGTGTCGGCACCACCCTCGATCAGCCCCTTGGTCGCTTCCTGATAAGCCACATAAAGCTTGTCGAAATCGACATTGCGGAAGCCGGGATCGTTCACATCCGGCGAAATGGACGCGGTACGATTGGTCGGCCCGAGGACGCCGGCGACATAGCAGACGCGGCCCGGCTCTTCCTGCTCGCAAAGGTCCGCAGCCTCACGGGCGATGCGGGCGCTTGCCACATTCATCTCATAGGCGAGATCTTCCATGTGGTAGTCAGCCTGCGCGATGCGCGTTGCACCGAATGTATTGGTTTCGGCGAAATCCGCGCCCGCACGGTAATATTCAAGATGAATCGCGCGCAGGATATCGGGCTGAACGAGCGAGATGAGTTCGTTGTTGCCCTTCACATCGCTCTCGTGATCCTTGAAGCGCTCGCCGCGGTAATCCGCTTCCTGCAGCTTGTACTGCTGGATCATTGTGCCCATCGCGCCATCGAGAATGAGGACTCGCTCCTGCACTTCCTTCTTGAGATAGGCGAGGCGTTCTTCGCGTGTTTTCGGGTGTGACATGTTCATTTCTCCAGGTGCTGTTCGGTTCGCGGGGGCTCAGACGGCTTCCGGTTCGGCCGGAACGGTCTGCGGGCGAAGGCCCAGCACATGGCAGATCGCAAAGGTGAGATCCGCCTGGTTAAGCGTATAGAAGTGGAAACGGTCGAAGCCGTAGCTCCGCAACCGGTTGACCTGCTCGGCGGCAACATAGGCGCCGATCAGCTTGCGCGTCGGCAGGTCGTCGTCGAGACCGATGTAATAGTCCTCCAGCCATTTGGGGATGCTCGCGCCACAGCGGCCCGACATGCGCTTCGTTCCCTTGAAGTTCGTTGTCGGCATGATGCCCGGTACGATCGGCACCTCAACGCCCGCCGCACGCGCCTTTTCAAGAAAGCGCACATGCTGATCCGTATCGAAAACGAACTGCGTAATGGCCCGCGTGGCGCCTGCATCGACCTTGCGCCTGAGAAGCTCGATGTCGGCTTCAAGCGATTCGGATTCAGGGTGCTTCTCGGGATAGGCCGACACGATCACATTGAAGTCGGCGACCTTGCGGATACCCTCGATAAGCTCAGGCGTCGACTGATAGCCCTCGGGGTGCGCCTGATAAGGCGCGCCGAGTTCCGGCATATCGCCGCGCAAGGCAACGATGTGGCGGATGCCGGCATCCCAATAGGCACGGATAACATCGTCGACTTCGGCCTTCGAGGCGCCGACGCAGGTCAGATGCGCCACGGGTTCGAGAGAGGTTTCGTCATGGATGCGCTTCACCGTCTGATGCGTGCGCTCGCGCGTCGACCCGCCCGCGCCATAGGTGACGGAGACGAATTCCGGCTGAAGCGGCTCAAGCCTGCGAATGGACTTCCACAGCGTCTCTTCCATCTCCGGCGTCTTCGGAGGGAAAAACTCAAACGACACGCGGGTCCGTTCTTCTCGCTCTTTTTTCTGCGTCTTCGTCATTATTCCTACTTAACTCCCTCGAATTCGATTGAGGCTTTCGTTGTCCGGGGCGACGAGCCACGCTTGTCGGCAACCCAGATCAACACCGTGAGCTTCGCGTCCTCTCCGCCTTCCGGCGGGAGCACCCTCGTCTCACCTACATTGAGACCGGCATCTGCCAGCCATTCGTTCACTTCACCTTCCGAGAAGCCAAGCCGCCGATGGGCATGGCCGTCCCGGAGAAAATCGAGCTCATGCGGCGCGAAGTCCGCAATCAGCAGGCGTCCGCCCGGCTTCAGGACGCGGGCCGCTTCCGCAATGGAGGCCGCCGGATCGTCGAGATAATGAAGCACCATGTGCGACGTCACGAGATCGACGGTTCCGTCCTGCATCGGCAGGTCGTAGAGATCGCCCTGCCTGACCGAACAATGCTGCAGCGACTGCTGTGCCAGTTGCGCCCGGGCAAGTGCGAGCATTTCCGGGCTGAGGTCGATACCGAGACCGGCTTTCGACCTGGGGCCGAAAAGTTCCAGCATCCGGCCCGTGCCCGTTCCCAGATCGGCGACAAGTTCCATGTCGCCTGTACCGCCCAGCTCGAGCATCGCCTGCTCGACCTTGTCTTCCGGCACATAGAGCGAGCGAATCCGGCCCCACTCGTCGGCATTGGCGCGGAAATAGGCAGCCGCCTTTTCTGCCCGCGACATGCGCACCGCCTCAAGCCGTTCGAGGTCTCGCGCGATGACCAGATCCTCCTGCGGGATGAGCCCGCTCAGAACCGCAGCCAGCTCCGCCACCGAGCCATTACTCGCCAAGCGGTAAAAGACCCAGCTTCCCTCACGAAACCGCTCCAGAAGGCCCGCCTCGCAGAGCAGCTTGAGGTGGCGGCTGACACGCGGCTGGCTCTGCCGCAGGATTTGCGTCAGTTCCGTGACCGTCAGCTCGCTATGCACCAGCAAAGCCAGAAGGCGAAGCCGGGTAGGCTCACCGGCCGCCCGCAATCCTGCGAGAAGTTGCTCCATATACGATTCTGTCCTTCAGGTTTCGTTGCAGATATAAACATATCTTTATGTCTTCCAAAACCCTTTTTTCCAACTGTGACGTTTTCTCGACGCCTCGCCGGATTCTTCATCTCCGCAGCCGCCTGCGCTGGTTAACCCTGAGCGCCTATGATAGGCAGAGATACCGCTGGGGCGCGGGAATCGGCGAGAAATTGGCACCAAATGACCCGCCGTTCACATGGATTTAAGCCGTTGGCTGAATGCTTGCGGCAATGAGGCGGTGTGATGCCCGCCGGGCATTGAATGGGAGCGGGCTATATGAAGACCACGCATCGGAATGGCGAACGGCCGGCAGGTCTGCGCGCGGGTTTCGCGCTTGCGGCCGCGCTGGCGCTCACACTCGGACTGACGGCGCCGCACATGGCCATGGCTGCCGACGAACCGGCCATGGCAGCGAGCGGCACGGACACAGATAATGGCGTGGACGAAAACGATCCGCTTGAGCCGATGAACCGCTACTTCTTCGAGTTGAACAGGTTTTTCGACACCATCCTGCTGAAGCCGGTCGCCACCTGGTATGACGGCGTTGTGCCGGAACCGGGCCGCAACGGCGTCCGCAACTTCCTCGACAATTTGCGCAGCCCCGTCATTCTCGCCAACGACCTGTTGCAGGGCGAATGGGACCGCGCGGGCACCACCGCAAGCCGCTTCGGCATCAACACGACGGTCGGCGTGCTCGGCTTGTTCGACCCCGCCGCCGGCTGGGGCATGCCGCAGCACAGCGAGGATTTCGGCCAGACGCTCGGCACCTACGACGTCGCGGAAGGCCCCTATCTCTTCCTGCCGGTGCTGGGCCCCGCCCCGCCCCGCGACCTGACGGGTTTCGTGGTCGACCAGTTCTTCGATCCGTTGACCTATATCTACTGGAACGACTCGAGCAACGTGCCGCTGATCCGCTTCGCCGTGAACGGCATCGACCGGCGCGCCCGCAGCCTCGACACGCTGGATCAGATCGAGCGAACCTCCGTCGATCACTACGCCACGGTCCGCAACCTTTACCGGCAGATACGGAAGAACGAAATTGCCAATGGCAACCGGGATTTCGACGATCTGCCCGACATCGACAACCTAAATTTCGACACAAACGAAACTGACAGTCCGTCTGCGAGTTTCTAATGCAGAGCCTGCTTCCAGAAGGGTGGCAGGCAGAGCGTCAGAGGCTCCACACCGGATCTGGAGAGTGAAAATGATCACGACACTGACAGCCCATCGGTCCCGGTGGTTCCTCGCCCCGCTCGCACTTTGCGTGGCCTTTCTGGCTGGCGTTGCCCACGCTTCCGCCTCGACCGGCGACGAGGCCAAGATATTCGTCGACGACGTCTCGAAGCGCGCAATCGGCATCATCAGCGAGAAGGGCGCTTCGAAGGCGGAAATGGAAGCCGAATTCGGCCAGCTTCTGGACGAGACCGCAGACATGAACCGCATTGCGGCCTTCGCGCTCGGCCAGTATCTGCGCACACCGACAGCGGAACAGAAGAGCGAGTATCTGAAGCTCGTCCGCGAGTTCATCGTGAAGGTCTATGTCACGCGGCTCGCCGACTATAACGACGAGAAGCTCGACATTCTCAGCGCCAAGACCAAGGGCGACAAGCAAGCTATTGTGCAGAGCGAGATCAAGTTCACGAATGGACGCGAACCGGTCAGCGTCGACTGGTGGCTCGTGAAAGACGGCGACGGCTACAAGATTTTCGACGTGAACGTCGTCGGCGTCTGGCTCGCGCAGGAACAACGCTCCACCTTCACCAGCGTCATCCGCAACAATGGCGGCGACTTCAACGCCCTCCTCAGCCATCTGCGCAAGCAGATTGGCAAGGCGGAAACTGGAGACATCTCGGACATCAGCGCCGCGAACTGATTTCCCCCGCAACCGGACAAGACAAACGGCGTGCTCCTCACGGAGTGCGCCGTTTTCACATTCACACTTCGCGGAACGCCTCGCAGAGCCGCTTCTCCACAGCGATGACGGAACGCAGGGCCTTCGCTTCGAAACCCGCGGCCGGAACATTCCATCGATATCGGTGCAGGGCTTCCCGCGCAAATAGCTCAGGAGCCGGCGCGGCGCAAATCCGGAAAGGCATTTCTGGGGGCAGGTATCCGGCCATATTTGTCTTCGAGCACACGCCCTATCTCGACGATGAGTTCACGGTGATCGATGGGCTTTCCGACATACCCGTCCGCCCCCATTTCGTCATAGTGCCGCTTGCTGACCCCAAGCGAATCCGCCGTCAGCGCAATAACAGGCACATCGCGAATTGCCGGCACATCATGCGCACGGATATGGGCGAGCGCTTCGGGTCCATCCATCACCGGCATATGCATGTCCAGCAGAACGAGATCGAAGGGCTGCGTTTGCAGCCAGCGAAGCGCCTCCTCGCCATTCACCGCCTCGACGATCGAAATGCCGAGCGGTTCGAGAAAGAGGCGCGCGACCTTGCGATTGAGCGCGTGATCGTCAACCAGCAGCATGGAAAGCCCCTTGGCCCAGCGCACACCGCCTGTCTTGTCCACATCCTCATGGGAAAGCGCCTCCCCGGTACGGCAGCCCGACAAGGCACGAAAGAAGAGCGTGAAGACGGCTCCCTGTCCCTCCTCGCTTTCAACCGTGATGCCCCCATCCATGAGTTCGGCGAGCTTGAGGCTGATCGAAAGCCCGAGGCCCGTGCCCCCGAAGCGGCGCGAGGTGGAGGCATCCGCCTGCGCAAAGGGAGCGAAAAGCTTCCCGGCCGTTTCCGCATTCATGCCGATACCGGTATCGGCGACACGGATTCTCACCTCGAAAGCATCGTCACCAAGCGGCACAACATTCGTGGAGATGGTAACGCTGCCCTTTTCCGTGAACTTGATGGCATTCGAGACAAGGTTCGACACGCATTGGCGTACGCGCACCGGATCGAACCGCAGGAAGGTTTCTGCGTCCGCGTCAATTTCGAGTTTGAGTGCGAGCCCTTTCTCCGTCGCTCGCGGCGCCCAGAGTTTTTCGAGACGGCGCAACAGATGCCCGAGATCGTTGTCGATGGGCGATATGTCGAACTTGCCTGCCTCGATCTTGGAGAGGTCCAGCACATCGTTCAGGATCGCCATCAAGGTCTTGCCGCTATCGAGGATCGTTTCGAGCTGGTCGCGCTGCTCGCCGGAGAGATCGCTGGAGGCAAGAAGCTGCGCCATGCCGAGAATGCCATTCAGCGGCGTACGGATTTCATGACTGATATTGGCAAGGAAGGCGGACTTCGCCTCGTTGGCGGCCTCGGCTTCCTTGCGCGCCTTTCTCAGTTCCCTCTCACGCGCATGGATACCGGTGACATCGGCCCCCACGGCAACAGAGCCGCCAAAGGATAATTTTGTTTCGACAATTTGCATGATCGCGCCATGCGGCGTCTGCACTTCGACGGGTTCACCCTTTTCAAGCATGTCGCTGATATAGGCCGCCGCGGCGCGCGCATCTTCCGGCGCGAGATCCGGCCGTACCGCCATCGTTGCCGCGAGTATGGCCTCGGGATAGGTCTTGCCTTCGCGCAGCGCCTTGTTCGTATGCGCGAAATCGTGCTCGTTTTGACCGTTCGAGAGCAGTATCTCGTGGTCCGGCCCGAAAATGACGAAACCGCCCGGCAGGCGGTCCAGTGCCTCCTGGAGGATGACCGCCATATCCTGATCGGTAAGTTTGAGCTTGCCCATACCCGTACCAGTCGCAAAGCGCAGACAAGCAATCGCCCGCCGCGCCGGTGCGCCCCCTCCTGTTCCCCTCGGAGGATCAAGCTAGGCGGGAGGGTTTAAGGGAGGGTGAAAAAGTCAAAAAAACGTCGCGGAAAGAAGAGTATTCCACCGAAAACACCACGATCCAAGGGACAAAAATCGTACCGGACCGTCAAGGGAGAGAAAGTCGCCCTTCTCTCCCTCTGATAACTAACGGCTGAACCGCTTGTACTTGATCCGGGTCGGGATTTCCGCGGCAGGGCCCATGCGGCGTTTCTTGTCTTCCTCGTATTCCTGGTAGTTGCCCTCGAACCATTCGACATGGCTGTCGCCTTCGAAGGCGAGCATGTGTGTCGCAATGCGGTCGAGAAACCAGCGGTCATGCGAGATGACCACGGCGCAGCCCGCAAAGGCCACGAGCGCATCTTCGAGCGCGCGCAGCGTTTCGACGTCGAGGTCGTTGGTCGGTTCGTCGAGGAGAAGAAGGTTTGCGCCCGACTTCAGCATCTTGGCGAGGTGAACGCGGTTGCGCTCGCCGCCTGAGAGAAGGCCGACCTTTTTCTGCTGGTCCGAATCCTTGAAGTTGAACGAGCCGACATAGGCGCGGCTCGGCATGGTCGTGCGACCGAGTTCGATGATGTCGGTGCCGCCGGAGATTTCTTCCCAGACATTTTTGTTCGCGTCGAGCGAGTCGCGGCTCTGGTCGACATAGCCCATGACGACCGTCTCGCCGATCTTGAGCGTGCCCGAATCCGGCTTCTCCTGACCCGTCAGCATACGGAAGAGCGTCGTCTTGCCCGCCCCGTTCGGACCAATGACGCCGACGATGCCGCCGGGCGGCAACTTGAAGGACAAACCGTCGATCAGAAGCTTGTCGCCGAAGCCCTTGGAAATATTGTCAGCCTCGTAGACATTGCCACCAAGACGCGGGCCCGCCGGAATGACGATCTGGGCCTTGCCATCCTGCTGCTTGCCGGCCTCGGCGAGCAATTCGTCATAAGCGCTGATACGCGCCTTGGACTTCGCCTGACGGGCCTTGGGGCTCTGCCTGATCCATTCGAGTTCGCGCGACAGCGTGCGCTGCTTCGCCTCCTCCTGACGGCCTTCCTGTTCGAGGCGTTTTTCCTTCTGTTCGAGCCATGAGGAATAGTTGCCTTCGTAGGGAATGCCCGAACCGCGGTCGAGTTCGAGAATCCAGCCCGTCACATTGTCGAGGAAGTAGCGGTCATGGGTGACCATGACGACAGTGCCCGTATATTCCTTGAGATAGTTCTGCAACCAGGCGATGGATTCCGCGTCGAGATGGTTGGTCGGTTCGTCGAGGAGCAGAAGGTCAGGCGCTGCGAGCAGCAAGCGGCAGAGCGCAACGCGGCGGCGTTCACCGCCAGAAAGGTTGTTCACATCGGCTTCCGGGTCCGGGCAGCGCAGCGCATCCATCGCCATCTCGACCTGTGAATCGAGATCCCACAGGTTTTGCGCGTCAATGATGTCCTGAAGCTTGGCCATCTCGTCCGCCGTCTCGTCCGAGTAGTTCATGGCGAGCTCGTTGTAACGGTCGACCAGAGCCTTCTTTTCGGCGGCACCTTCCATCACATTGCCGAGCACATTGAGTGCGGGATCGAGCTCCGGCTCCTGCTGGAGATAGCCGACTTTCGCGCTTTCCGCCGCCCAGGCCTCGCCTGTGAACTCCTTGTCCACGCCCGCCATGATGCGCAGCAGGGTCGACTTACCCGCGCCGTTGAGACCGACCACACCGATCTTCACACCGGGCAGGAAGGAAAGTCGGATATCCTTCAGAACCTGCTTGCCGCCCGGATAGGTCTTCGAGAGGCGGTCCATGACATAGACGTACTGATAGGCGGCCATGAGGGGGCTTTTCCTTGAGGCAAAAGGGAGTTGGCGCTTCTTCTAGCGGATCGGCGGGAAACGGGCAATCATACCCGGCAGGCTCCTATTCCACCGCGTCCTGCACGCTTTCGATGAGCTGAGTCGGGACGACCGGCACATCGAGCCAGGCGATGGCGCCGACCAGGGCAGCGAGCAGCACCAGCCACATGGCGAAGTTGAGGCGGAGCGAGGTGGCGGACGCCTTTTGCTCCCACCAGGTGCGAGGGCGAACGCCCTTGACGACGAAAACCGTCTGCGCGGCAAGATTGACGCAAACGACATTGACGCCGAGCAGAACGGCAGCGCCGAGCGCGGCTTCGGGGCTCCCCGCTCCCAGCATGATGCCGATGGCAACCGCGGGCGGCATGAGCGCGACTGCGACCATGACCCCCACAAGCGCACTCGACAGCCCCGCGACCAGCGAAAGAACGGCCGCAGCACCCGAGGCGAGCGCAAGCGCGATGCCGTCATACCCGACCTTGGTACGGCTCACGAGTTCCGGCGCCTCGAAGCCCTGCCGCCAGAAAAGAGCGATGACGACACCAAGCGTGACGGTGAGCGAAATGCCCACCGCATTTGTGCGCATAGACTTGAACATGAGATCCCGGTCGCCAAGCGCGGTGCCCAAGGCGAAAGCGAGATTGGGCCCGAGCAGCGGCGCAATCACCATCGCGCCGATGATGACAGCGACATTGTCGTTGAGAAGGCCGATGGCCGCGACAATGGCGGAGAGAAAGGTGAGGACGAGGAAGGTCGAATCGAGCTCGGCATTGCGCGCGACTTCTTCGCGGATTTCCTCCCGGCTTGCAGCCCCCGCCCTGAAGGCGGCGCGGCGTTCCGCCTTTTCGGGCGCATATGCGGGAACGGTGCCCTCGACGGCAAGCATGACGGCCCGCCAGCTGTCATCCCCGCCCATCGCCTTCTGCGCGGCATCCGTGAATTCCTGCACACGGTTCGTCTCGCAAACGAGGTGGACGATGCAACGCGCCTCGCCCGCATCTGCGCTGCGGGCGGCGAAGACCTCGACAGCGTCATATTGTTCGGCAAGGGCGACGAGTGTGTCGGCATAGCCGGCAGGCGCCGTGATTTCGATAACGCGAAGCGACATGGGGCCTCCTCCTGCGCTCGACTATCGCAGGTGGAGGCGATCTCCGCACCTTCTGTATCGCCCCGGCTACATCGTCTTTGCATATTCGACGAGTTGTTCGAGGGCGGCGCCCCAGCCATCCTGGAAGCCCATTTCCTCGTGGCGCTTCGCACTCGCCTCGTCCGGGTGCTTGGCGATGGCGGTATATTTCGTGCCCTCGCCATGCGGTTCGATCAGAATCCACGCGGTAAAAAAGAGGTCGTGCACCCGCGCCACGCTCGGGCGATATCCCGGTCCGAGCGCCGAGGTCCAGACGAGCTTCCGCTCTTTTTCGACTTCGAGATAACAGCCGGAACCGCCCTCCATGTTCTCGCCTTCGGGCGAGCGCATCTGGGTGAAAAACTCACCTCCCGGCTGGAGGTCAATCCGGCATTCCACCGTCTGCCAGGGCTTCGGGCAGAACCACGGCATGAGATGCTCTGGCTCCGTCCAGGCGCGCCAGACGAGACGTGGCGGCACATCGACCACGCGCTCCAGCACAAGGTCGAGCTTCGGGTCGATTTCAGGGGCGCCGTTCATTTTCATCCTCCATTTCGCTCCCTCATTGGCGGTTATCTGTTAGTCATATGACTAAGTATCTCAATGAATATACTTAGGTCAATCACTAAGTTTTCTTGCCATCGCAAACCGATCGCGAGCGATACTGGCAGCAGGCGAAGCTTGCTGCTATATGGCGGGAGCTGGGGGCCTGTAGCTCAGTTGGTTAGAGCGGACCGCTCATAACGGTTTGGTCGCAGGTTCGAGTCCTGCCGGGCCCACCAGCTTTCGTCCTGCCTTCGCACGGACAGCACTCCCCACGCCCCAATTTTGCCCCTATCCGGCCCGAAGCTCGCGGCAATTCATTCAGGCCGGGTTCAGCCCCAGAGATACATAACAGGGCCCATAAACGAACCAGCAAACCGGCCCACCCGAGAGAAGGAGGCACCAGATGCCGAACCCCACGTCCCGCTCCCCCCTCACCATGCTCCCTCCAGCCCTCGCGCTTGCTTTCGCCTTTGCATTCGCCGGCGCCGCGCAGGCGACCGAACAGGCCGAGCCACGCACCATCACCATCACCGGCGAAGGCGAGGTTTCCGCCGCGCCGGACATCGCCTATGTGGAAACGGGCGTCGTGACTGAAGGCAAGACGGCGGCCGAAGCACTCGCCGCAAATACCACGGCCATGAACGAAGTCTTCAAGGGGCTCGGCGAGGCTGGCATCGAAAAGAAGGACATGCAGACCTCGCAATTCTCCGTCTACCCCGTTTACGAGCAGGTAAAGAGCGAAGACAACCGCCCGCAGACGCCGAAGATCGGCGGCTACCGCGTGCAGAACCAGTTGACCGTTACAGTGCGCGATCTGGACAAGCTCGGTGGCATTCTCGACCGGGTCGTGACGCTCGGCTCGAACCAGCTCTCCGGTATCCGCTTCTCGATCGATAAGCCGCAGCCGCTGCTGAATGAAGCACGCAAGGACGCGGTGAAGAACGCGCTCGAAAAGGCGAAGCTTTATGCGGGCGCTGCGGGCGTGGCCCTCGGCGAGATCATGTCGATCTCGGAGAACGGCTCGAGCATGCCCCAGCCCATGTACATGAAGAGCTATGCCTCAATGGCCCGCGACGAGAGCGTCCCCGTTGCCTCGGGCGAGCAGACGATGACGTCCAGCGTCACCCTCGTCATCAGGATCGACTGATCGGACCCTGCGATAACGAAACGGCCGAAGGGGACTTCGACCGGCAACTGGCCCCTTGCGTGACCCCCTCGCGTCAAGGTCCGGCAATTGGGCAAGGGCGGCGTCATTCATTGGCGCCGCCTTTTTTGTTCGGGAGGTAAGGGATGGGCAGAACAGCTACCCCTTGTTTTCCTGGACAACCACCCCATATAGCTCTTACCGAGGCTTTTCAGCGCGCAACGCGCAGCAGGAGAGCCGCCCGGCGATGCCGGGGCCCTCGATGAGGGCCGGAAATTCATTTTGGCGGCCGACCACGGATGTAATGGCGGCATAGCCGGAATGTTTGGGACAAGGCCGGGGAAGCCCGGCCTTTTTTCATTTCAGGCTCCCTGCGCGAAATTTGGCGTGTGGCGCCGTCCATGCGCCGCCGAAAGGAGCCTGCCCCATGCCCGCACAAAAGAAGCCCCTCTTCAAGGAATCGCCGACGCAGGTCCGCGCCACCAAGGCCGACAAGACGACCGAAATCGCCATGCAGATGGCCGAGAAGGACGCGCGCGACCGTCAGACCAAGACGGAAAAGCTGCGCGCGCTGAGGCTTGAACGGGAAGCCGCCGAGGCTGCCGAAAAGGCTGCCGCGCCGGCACCGAAGAAGAAGACGCCCGCAAAGAAGAAGGTGGTGGTGAAGGAGCCGGCATAGGCCCTCACCTGCCCGCCCACCCGGACGACACTGGCGAAGAGCCCGGCCCTGAAGGTCCGGGCTTTTTGTTTGCTTGGGCACTTCTAATGAGTGACATTAACAATAGTCGTCAGAGCGGCCAGGAGCCGCCAGGGGAGGAGCACCATGACCGACAAGAAGACCGACCAGAAGACCTACACGCACCCGTCCGAACCGGATTTCCGCGGCCGCATCGAAAGGACCGTGCAGGCCTCCTCGCCCGACTGGCCGGACGCCCCCGCAACGGCGGGCAAACCCAACGTCGTGCTGATCGTGCTCGACGATACGGGCTTCGCTCATCTCGGCTGCTATGGCTCGACCATCGAAACACCGAACATCGACCGGCTGGCCGGAAACGGATTGCGCTTCACCGGCTTCCACACGACGGCGCTCTGCTCCTCCTCGCGCGCCTGTCTGCTGACGGGCCGCAACCACCACGCCGTCGGCATGCGCGCCGTCTCGAACATGGATACGGGCTATCCGAACATGCGCGGCGCGGTGACCAAGTCCGCCGCCACGATGGCCGAGGTGCTGCGCGACAAGGGCGTCTCGACTTTCGCGGCCGGCAAGTGGCACCTCGCACCGATGGCCGAATGCACGGCGGCCGGCCCCTTCCACAACTGGCCGCTGCAACGCGGCTTCAACCGCTATTACGGCTTCCTGCAGGGCGAGACCGACCAGTTCCACCCCGAGATCACGCATGACAATCACTTCGTGGACCAGCCGAAGACGGCCGCCGAGGGCTACCACGTCTCGGAAGACATCGTGGACAAGTCCATCGGTTTCATTCGCGACACGGTGTCGATCGTGCCGGAAAAGCCCTTCTTCCTCTATCTCGCCTTCGGCGCCATGCACGCGCCGCATCAGGCGCCGCAGAGCTATCTCGACAAATACCGGGGCAGGTTCGACAGCGGCTGGGACAAGGCGCGCGAGGAATGGTTCCAGCGGCAAAAGGAGATGGGTCTCTTTCCGGACGACACGCAACTCGCGCCGCGCAATCCCGGCGTGAAGGCATGGGACGAGCTCTCGGAGAACGAGCGGAAATTCGCCGCACGGCTGCAGGAAGCCTTCGCCGCCATGCTCGACCATACGGATGCGCAGATCGGCCGGCTCGTCACCTTCCTCGAAGAACTGGGCCTGATGGAGAATACGCTCTTCATGCTCGTCTCCGACAATGGCGCGAGCCAGGAAGGCGGCCCGACCGGCGTCTTCGACGAGATGAAATATTTCAACCTGATGGCGGAAGACGTCGACAAGGCCGTGACGCGGCTCGACGACATCGGCGGACCGCAGAGCCACAGCAACATTCCCTGGGGCTGGGCGCAAGCGGGCAACACGCCGCTCAAATGGTACAAGCAGAACACGCATGGCGGCGGCGTGCGCGATCCGTTCATTGTCCATTGGCCGGAAGGGATCGGCCGGCCCGGCGAACTGCGCGGACAGTTCTGCCACGCCGTCGACATCGCGCCGACGATCTATGAGGTCATGGGGATCGAGGCACCCGAGGTCGTGGCCGGTGTGCCGCAAATGCCGATGCATGGCGCGAGCATTCTCGATGCCTTCAAGGACGGAAAGGCGCCGCCCGCCCGCCCCGCGCAATATTTCGAGATGGGCGGCGACCGGGGCTTGTGGCTCGATGGCTGGAAGGCGGTGACGCATCACGCGCGCGGAACGCCTTTCGAGGAAGACAAGTGGGAGCTTTATCACCTCGACAGGGATTTCTCCGAATATCACGACATGGCGGAGAAGGAGCCCGAACGTTTGAAACAGATGGTCGCGCGCTGGTGGGAGGAAGCGGAGCGGCACGGCGTGCTCCCGCTCGACGACCGCGGCGCCTTCGACCTCTTCCGCGCCTCGCGCAGGCCCGGCATGCCGACATCGCGCTCGCGCTTCATCTATTACCCGCCCGTCTCGCATATCGTGTCCGATGCCTGTCCGCCCGTCTTCCGGGGCTGGAACATGGTGGCGGAAATCGAACATGACGGCGGGGACGGCGCACTCATCGCGCGCGGCAGCATCAACAGCGGCTACGCGCTGTTCATCAGGCAAGGCCGCCTGCACTTCGACTACAACTGCTTCCACGACCACACGAGCGTCAGCGCGAGCGAGAAACTCTCAAGCGGCAAACATGAAGTGGGCGCGCTGATCGAGCGGCAGGAGGACGGTTCCGGCAAGGTGACGCTGACGGTGGACGGGAAGGATGTGGGCGAGACGCGCATCCCGCAGCTCCTGCTGCTGATATCGAGCCTCGGCATGGACCTCGGCCGCAGCCTCTCGCCCGTCTGCGAGGACTACGCCCCGCCCTTCGTCTATACGGGGCGCATTACGCGCGTGATCTTCGAGATGCCGAACGCGAAACACGAAGCGGCGGCGGGCAATGCCGACCGCGCGGCGGTCAGAGCGGCGATGGCGCGGCAGTAGCCATTCACATCAAAGCAAAAGCCCGGATCGAACAATCCGGGCTCTTCTATTGAGAACGGCGCGCCGCTTTATCAGGTGTGTCGAATAGAACTAAAGACACTGCCCAGCGAATAGGCAAGCCAGCACAACAACGGCCATAAATGCGAAGATCGGTACAACAAGGCTTGTCATCATAAGCGAGAGCATCAATAGCCAATCGGTGCGCGCACGTCCCACGAGAACAAGGATACCAACAAAAAGCAACGCCGACTGAATACCTAGGTTATACAGCGTACCGCTGCCATCGGGACGACCAGAAAATGGCAGGAGCCCAAACCACAGGGCCACCCCCCAGTAAAGAAAGGGGACCGTCAACAGCCACAGTGCTATCAGATAGCTACGACGCCGACCCATTCTTCTGTCCGGTGGGATTGATACGAAGATGAGCTTCTTCTGAACGCGTCTCGTGAAAGCGGAGACCACTCGTCAATTGTCGAGGAAGAAACGTACCCCGGCCTTCGCCGGGGCATGGCTTCCGGCTCTTTAGTTGTCCAGAAAGCTCCTGAGCTTTCGCGACCGGCTCGGATGCTTGAGCTTGCGGAGCGCCTTCGCCTCGATCTGGCGGATGCGTTCGCGCGTGACCGAGAACTGCTGGCCGACTTCTTCCAGCGTGTGGTCCGTATTCATGCCGATGCCGAAGCGCATGCGCAGCACGCGCTCCTCGCGCGGCGTGAGCGAGGCGAGGACACGCGTCGTCGTCTCGCGCAGGTTCGACTGGATCGCCGCGTCGATGGGCAGGATCGCGTTCTTGTCCTCGATGAAATCGCCAAGATGGCTGTCTTCCTCGTCGCCGATGGGCGTTTCGAGGGAGATCGGCTCCTTCGCGATCTTCAGGACCTTGCGGACCTTTTCGAGCGGCATGCCGAGCTTCTCGGCCAGCTCTTCCGGCGTCGGCTCGCGGCCGATCTCGTGGAGCATCTGGCGCGAGGTCCGCACCAGCTTGTTGATCGTCTCGATCATGTGGACCGGAATGCGGATCGTGCGCGCCTGGTCGGCGATCGAGCGCGTGATCGCCTGACGGATCCACCATGTCGCATAGGTCGAGAACTTGTAGCCGCGGCGATATTCGAACTTATCCACCGCCTTCATCAGGCCGATATTGCCTTCCTGAATGAGGTCGAGGAACTGGAGGCCGCGGTTCGTGTATTTCTTCGCGATGGAAATCACGAGACGAAGGTTCGCCTCGACCATTTCCTTCTTCGCGATGCGCGCCTCGCGCTCACCCTTCTGCACGGTGGCGACGATGCGGCGGTATTCCTGAATGTCGAGGCCCGTCTCGGCGGCGAGCGTCTGGATTTCCTGACGCAGATCCTTCACCTGGTCGCGCTCGTCCTTGGTGAAGTTCACCCAGCCCTTGCCCTTGAGGCGGCTGACGCGGCGAATCCAGTTCGGGTCGAGTTCATTGCCGAAATATTGCTTGAGGAATTCGTCGCGCGGAACGCCGTGGCTTTCGGCGAGACGCAGCAGACGCCCCTCAAGGCCCATCAGGCGCTTGTTGATCGCGTAGAGCTGCTCGACGAGCGACTCGATACGGTTGTTGTTGAGCGAAAGGCTCTTCACTTCCTCAATAAGGTCGGAAGTGAGCTTCTGGTACTTCTTTTCCTGCCCAGCCGGCATCTCCTCGCCCTTGAGGGCAAGTTCGACCTTCTGGTCCTGCAGCTTGCGGAGCTTCTTGTAGTCGCCCGCAATCGTGTCGAAGGTTTCGAGTACCTTCGGCTTCAGTTCGGCTTCCATCGCGGCGAGCGACATGGAGTTGTCGTCCTCGCCGTCCTCGTCGACCTCTTCTTCTTCCGGTTCGACGCGCGGCGGTGCCTCGCCCGCAAGCGCGGCCTGGGAATGGTCGACCTTCTTCGCGTCGGGTCCGGCGAAGGTGGCATCGAGATCGATGATGTCGCGAAGGAGAATCTTTCCCTCGTTCAGCTCGTCGCGCCAGATGATGATGGCCTGAAAGGTCAGCGGGCTTTCGCAGAGGCCCGCGATCATGGTCTCGCGGCCGGCCTCGATGCGCTTGGCGATGGCGATTTCGCCTTCGCGCGAAAGCAGTTCGACGGAACCCATTTCGCGCAGATACATGCGCACGGGATCGTCGGTACGGTCGAGCGTGGTGGATGTTGTGGTCGTGGTCGCGACGGCCTTGCCCGTGGGCGCTTCCTCGTCGCCGTCCTCGTCGTCATTATCGGCGGCTTCGGCGTTGCCGTCCTGATTGTCCTCGGCTTCGTCGTTCTCGACGACATTGATGCCCATCTCGGAGAGCATCGAAAGCGTATCCTCGATCTGCTCGGAGGAGAACTCCTCGGACGGCAGAACCTTGTTCAGCTCGTCATAGGTCACGAAGCCGCGTGTTTTCGCGGCCTTGATCATCTTCTTGACCGCCGCATCCGACATATCGAGGAGCGGACCGTCCTGCGACACCTCGGCGCCGCTATCCGGAGCTTCCTGTTCCGCTGCCTTGCTCGCCATTCACACTTTCTCCGCCAATCGATGGACCCGCCGGCGCTCCGTGAGAGCCATGCCGAAAGGGCCGATACCCAGACAATCAGATAGGTCACGCAGTCAGAAGAACCAGAGCGGCATGTTGTCCAGACGTATAAAGGACGAAGGGGCGGAAGCGCCGCTGCCGGCTGCCCGCCTTTCCTCGCCCATCCTTTTCGTCTGGATGCTCCGGTCGTCCCCTGCCCCGGCTTATCGCCAGGACCGATCCGAAGTAACGCTGCCCTCAAGTCCCGCTGGTTGACCGATCCCCGTTCGAACCCGGCCGGAAATTCCGTACCGGTATCCTATCACACCCCGTCCGCTGCATCCGAGCGCTCTAGCTGCTCCTGGATGGCCCGGAACCGGGCGTAATTCTCTTCCGTCATCTCGTCTGCGAGCGCGCGTTCGGCAGCTTTCAATTCCGCCTCCAGCACGTTCGCCCGCCTGTGCCGAGCCAGCGTGTGCAGGAAACCTGCCTCCGCCTCGTCGGGCGCTGCATCTGGCCAAGCAAAAGGATCGCTCCTGAAGGCCGGACCGGCCTCCAGACGCCGGGCGATTTCCGCCAAATCCCTGCTCAGCAAGTGGCCCTTGAGCGCTTCCCTTTCAAGAGGCGCATGGAGGGCGGCTATATCTATGATTTCATTGCGTAATCTGTCAAGCGCCGGGGTCCGCAGCTCGATTCGCGAGATATCCTCTGCGTAATTCTCCAAGAGTTCCGGGTGGTTAAGCAGCGTGAGGAGCAAAAGTCCCTCCCGTCCCTGCTCGCCCCCGGCACCGCTGGCAATGGCCGAACGGCGCAGTTCGGGCGTCACCGGCGGCATATAGGTCTCGCCCCGGGGGAAACCGCCGCGTCCCTTGAAAGGCCTGTTGCCAAAGCCCCGGCTCTGAAATCCGCCCCGCCCATAGCCGCCGCCGGGGCGCGCGCCCTGCCGCGAGCCGCCGAAAAACTTCGAAATCCGCTCACGCAGCGCCTCGGCATAATGTCCGCGCACCTTCGTGTCGCCAATGGCGGCGATGGCGGCTTCGAGATCGGCTTCAAGCTTCGCGCGGCGCTCCGGCGTATCCCATGCCCCCGTCGAGGTCTCCTTCTCCCACAGCATTTCGGAAAGGGGGCGCGCCTTGGCGAGAATTTCGCGCATGGCCTCGCTGCCCTCCTCACGCACAAGATCGTCCGGGTCTTTTCCTTCCGGCAGCAGCGCGAAGCGAAGCGAATGACCGGGTTTCAAAAGCGGCAACACGCGCTCAACCGCGCGATAGGCGGCGCGCAGCCCCGCCTTGTCGCCATCGAAACAGAGAATGGGTTCGGGCGCCATGCGCCAGAGAAGCTGGATCTGATCCTCGGTGAGCGCGGTGCCGAGCGGCGCCACGGCATTATATATGCCGCCCTGCGCGAGCCCGACCACATCCATATAGCCTTCGACCGCGATCACGGTGCCGTCGTCATGCGCGGGCTTGCGCGCCCGGAAAAGATTGTAGAGCACGCGGCCCTTGTGAAAGAGCGGTGTCTCGGGCGAGTTGAGGTACTTCGCCTTGGCATCCGCCGAAAGCGCACGCCCCCCGAAAGCGATAACGCGGCCGCGTGCATCCGAGATCGGAAACATCACGCGATTGCGGAAACGATCATAAGGCTCGGCGATATCCGGCCCGGAAATGACGAGCCCGGCTTCCGTCATCTGCTCCAGCGTCACGTTCTTCGACTTCAGATATTTCAACAGCGCCGTGCGGTCGCGCCGGTCATCGCCCGGGGCATAGCCGATGCCGAAATCGTCGATGGTCTTGCCCTTGAGCCCCCGCCGGTCGAGATAGGCGCGCGCTTCGGCTCCCGCCCCTTCCGTCAGTTTCTGGCGGAAGAACTGCGCCGTCATTTCCATCACATCGATGAGGGTGGCGGCTTCCTTGTCGCGCTGCGCGGATTGCGCATCGCGCTCCGGCATCTCCATGCCGGCTTCCGCCGCAAGCCGTTCCACCGCCTCGATGAAGGAGAGGTTCTCGGTCTTTTCGAGGAACTTGATGACGTCGCCATGCTCGCCCGACGAGAAGCAATGGTAGAACTGCTTGTCGTCATTGACGGTGAAGCTCGGGCTTTTTTCGTTGGAGAAGGGCGAGAGCCCCACAAATTCCCGCCCCCGCCGCGTCAGCTTCACCTTGCGGCCAACGACTTCGGAGACGCGGATGCGTCCCTTCAATTCGTCGAGAAAGCCTTTGGGGAAGGACATGGAAACGGGACGCCTGATCTGTGGAGCACTTGTACACTGTACAACCCTTTCGTAATGCCGCGACGGGAGGCTTGCAAAGAATTACGTTTGTATATACAGTGTTCTTGGTTTTAACGGACGAGCGCATGACGTGCCAGCCGACATTTGCAGCGATGCAGAAGGGGCACCATGCGCTCAGCTGGCAGCGATGACTTTCAGCATTTCGATCCCCCATTTTTGTCGTTCACTTGGGACGAAAACAAACGGCGGATCAATATCGAGAGGCATGGCATCGATTTCGTCGACGTTCTGCCTGCCTTTGGCAAGCCCATGATCCGAAAACGGTCGGATCGGAATGGCGAGCTTCGCTATCTCGTAATAGGTGACACATATGGCCGCGAAGTCGCAGTCGCGTACAAGGAAGAAGAAGGTGACACCTGCCGGATCATCTCGGCACGACAAGCCAGCCGGGATGAGCGAGCCGCGTATCGTGCGCTACTCCTACGAGGAGGCAATGAGTCTCAGCCCCGGCGAGACTGACTGGGAACGCGTGCGCAATATAACGGATGAAGAAATCGCGGCCGCCGTCGCCGACGATCCCGATGCCGTGCCCGTTGGGCTTGACTGGTCGGATGCCGAACTCGTCATCCCCAAAAAACAGCCGGTCAGCATTCGCCTCGATGAAGACGTGCTCACCTATTTCAAGGAAACAGGCCCGCGCTACCAGACGCGGATCAACGAGGTGCTGCGGCGGTTCATGAAAGCGCAAAAGGCGAAGGCGAAAAAGAAGGCCTGAGCCCTCAGGCGAGCTTCTCTTTCACGATGGCGCCCGCCTTGGCGAAATCCATCTCTCCGGCATGGCGCTTTTTGAGTTCGCCCATGACCCGGCCCATATCCTTGATGCTGGCCGCGCCGGTCTCGGAAATCACAGCTCCAACGGCCGCCGCCGTCTCCTCGTCGGAGAGCTGCTTGGGCATGAAGCTCTCGATGATCTCGATTTCTTCCTTTTCCTGCTGGGCAAGCTCCATGCGACCGGCGGACTCGTAAATGACCACCGACTCGCGGCGCTGCTTCACCATCCTGGAGAGGACTTCGAGGATTTCGGCATCGCTCACGCCCGCATCCCGGCCGTCGGTGCGGCCCGCAATGTCGCGATCCTTGAGCGCCGCCTGAATGAGGCGGAGCGTCGCCATCCGGCGCTTGTCCTGCGCCTTGGTGGCGTCGATGAGGCCTTGCTTGATGAGGTCCCGCAGGCTTTGGCTCATGGCCATCCTCCAATGAAAAGGGAGCGCCGCAGCATGCCGCTCACGCGCCCCCGGAATCGGCGCACACGCTAAACCAAAGCCCCGGCACGTGCAATCGGAGACCGCACTGCAACACGCCAAGCAAGCCATTGAAATCATTGAATTTTTAAGAAAATTCAGATGCTTGACGGAAATCGGGCGATCCCTTAGTGTCCGCCAAATTCAACGGGAAACCGAGTCTGTCCGGGCGGAAGCGCCAAAAGCTTCGCGCCCGTTCTCCGCAGACGAGTTCCTCCCCTGGAGTTGCTTCGATGAAGGTGTCGACGAAAGCCGCCACGGAACGGCGCGTGTCCAAGGTCACGCAAGGTTCCGGGGAGGAGTCGGCATGAGCGCATCTTCGTCCGATACTGCCAGCCCGAGCCCGCAAACGAGAGCCACGCCCATGACCGCCCCGACCGAGAAGCCGACTGCCCTCCTTGTCCTGAAGGATGGCACGGTCCTTCCCGGACGCGGCGTTGGCGCGGTGGGCGAAGCGGTGGGCGAGGTCTGCTTCAACACGGCAATCACGGGCTATCAGGAAATCCTGACCGACCCCTCCTATGCCGGCCAGATCATCACCTTCACCTTCCCTCATATCGGCAATGTGGGCGCGAATGACGAGGACATCGAAACCTCGAACCTCGCCTCCCTTTCCGGCGTACGCGGCATGGTCATCCGGGCCGACATCACCGACCCGTCGAACTATCGCGCGGCGCAGCATCTCGACGGATGGCTGAAGACGCGCGGCATCATCGGCCTGTCGGGTCTCGACACGCGCGCGCTGACGCGGCGCATCCGCGAGAAAGGCTCGGTCGACGGGCTCATCGCGCATGATCCCTCCGGCAACTTCGATATTCCCGCCCTGCTTGAAAAGGCACGTGGCTGGCCGGGCATGGTCGGCCTCGACCTCGTGAAGGACGTGACCTGCGGCCAGAGCTACACCTGGAAGGAAGCGCGCTGGAAATGGGGCTGCGGCTATGAGCCGGGCCACGAGTTGAAGCACCGCGTCGTCGCCATCGACTACGGCATCAAGCGCAACATTCTGCGCTGCCTGACAAGCGCCGGCTGCGAGGTGACGGTCGTTCCCGCCGACACGAAGGCCGAAGACATCCTCGCCATGAACCCGGACGGCGTCTTCCTGTCGAACGGACCGGGCGACCCGGCCGCGACCGGCACCTACGCCGTGCCGGAAATCAGGAAGCTCGTCGAGAGTGGCAAGCCCGTCTTCGGCATCTGCCTCGGCCACCAGATGCTCGCCCTCGCGCTCGGCGCGACGACGGAAAAGATGCATCAGGGCCATCACGGCGCAAACCATCCCGTGAAGGACCACACCACCGGCAAGGTCGAGATCACCTCGATGAACCACGGCTTCGCCGTCTCGCGCGAAAGCCTTGGGCCCGATCTCGAAGAGACGCATGTCTCGCTTTTCGATAACTCGAACTGCGGCATCCGGTTGAAGGATCGCCCGGTCTTCTCCGTCCAGTATCACCCCGAGGCCTCTCCAGGCCCGATGGATTCACACTACCTCTTCGAACGCTTCGTGAAGCTGATCGAGGAGGCACGCGGTTAAGTCATGCCCAAACGTACAGACATAAAGAGCATCATGATCATCGGCGCGGGGCCGATCATTATCGGTCAGGCTTGCGAGTTCGACTACTCCGGCACGCAGGCCTGCAAGGCGCTGAGGGATGAGGGCTACCGCATCATCCTCGTGAACTCGAACCCGGCCACGATCATGACGGACCCGGAACTCGCGGACGCGACCTATATCGAGCCGATCACGCCGGAAATCGTGGCGAAGATCATCGAGAAGGAACGCCCCGACGCGCTGCTGCCGACGATGGGCGGTCAGACCGCGCTCAACACGGCGCTGGCGCTCGCCGACATGGGCGTGCTCGAAAAATTCAATGTCGAGATGATCGGCGCGAAGCGCGAGGCCATCGAGATGGCGGAAGACCGCCAGCTCTTCCGCGATGCGATGGACCGCATCGGCCTTGAAAGCCCGCGCTCGAAAGTGGCGCACAACATGGACGATGCGCTGGCGGCGCTGGAGATGGTGGGCCTGCCCGCGATCATCCGCCCCTCCTTCACCATGGGCGGCACGGGCGGCGGCATCGCCTATAACAAACAGGAATTCAACGACATCGTCGAAAGCGGCCTCGATGCGAGCCCGGTCAATGAAGTGCTGATCGAGGAAAGCGTACTTGGCTGGAAGGAATACGAGATGGAGGTCGTCCGCGACAAGGCGGATAACTGCATCATCATCTGCTCCATCGAAAATGTGGACCCGATGGGCGTTCACACCGGCGACTCGATCACCGTCGCGCCCGCGCTGACCCTCACCGACAAGGAATATCAGGTGATGCGGAACGCGAGCCTCGCCGTGCTGCGCGAGATCGGCGTCGAAACCGGCGGCTCCAACGTGCAGTTCGCGGTCAACCCGAAGGATGGCCGCCTCGTCGTCATCGAGATGAACCCGCGTGTGTCGCGTTCCTCCGCGCTCGCCTCCAAGGCGACGGGCTTCCCGATTGCGAAGGTCGCGGCGAAGCTCGCCGTCGGCTACACGCTAGATGAACTTCAGAACGACATCACGAAAGTCACGCCCGCGAGCTTCGAGCCCACCATCGACTATGTGGTAACGAAGATCCCGCGCTTCGCCTTCGAGAAGTTTGCAGGCGCCGAAAAACTGCTCGGCACCGCGATGAAATCGGTCGGCGAAGCAATGGCCATCGGCCGCACCTTCCAGGAGTCGCTCCAGAAGGCGCTGCGCTCGATGGAAACGGGCCTCACCGGCCTCAACGAAGTCACCGTGCCCGGCATGGGCGAAGGCGACGACAAGAATGCGATCCGCGCCGCACTCGGCCGCCCGACGCCCGACCGCCTGCTCGTCATCGCGCAGGCGCTGCGCCACGGCATGAGCCATGACCAGATCCGCGCGGCCTGCTCCTATGATCCCTGGTTCATCGAACAGCTTCAGGGCCTCGTCGACGCGGAAGAAAGCGTGAAGGCGAACGGCCTGCCGCAGACAAAAGCCGATATGCGCCGCCTGAAGGCGATGGGCTTTTCCGATGCGCGGCTGGCGGAGCTTGCCGGAAGCGAGGAAGAGGCCGTCCGCAAGGCGCGACGCGAAATGGGCGTGCGTCCCGTCTACAAGCGCATCGACACCTGCGCGGCGGAATTCGAAAGCCTTACGCCCTACATGTATTCGACCTACGAGACGGATTTCGACGGGCGCGCCGATTGCGAATCCGATCCGACCGACCGCAAGAAGGCGATCATCCTCGGCGGCGGTCCGAACCGTATCGGCCAGGGCATCGAGTTTGACTATTGCTGCTGCCATGCCGCTTTCGCACTTGATGAAGTCGGTATCGAAAGCATCATGGTGAACTGCAACCCGGAAACGGTCTCCACCGACTACGACACCTCCGACCGCCTCTATTTCGAGCCGCTCACCGCCGAGGATGTGCTTGAGCTGATCGATCTCGAACGCTCCAACGGCACGCTCGCCGGCGTCATCGTGCAGTTCGGCGGGCAGACCCCGCTGAAACTCGCAAACGATCTGGAACGCGCGCATGTGCCGATCCTCGGCACCTCGCCCGACGCGATCGACCTTGCCGAAGACCGCGACCGCTTCAAGGCGCTGCTCGAAAAGCTCGACCTGAAACAGCCGCCGAACGGCATTGCCCGCTCCGCCGCGGAAGCAAAGGCGATTGCCGAAAAGATCGGCTATCCCGTCGTCATCCGCCCCTCCTATGTTCTCGGCGGACGCGGCATGGAGATCGTGCGCGATACGGCGCATCTCGAACGCTACATCAACGAGGCCGTAATCGTGTCGGGCAAGAGCCCGGTTCTGATCGACGGCTATTTGCGCGATGCCATCGAGGTGGACGTCGATGCACTCTGCGACGGCACCGATGTCGTCATCTGCGGCATCATGGAACATATCGAGGAAGCGGGCGTCCATTCCGGCGACAGCGCCTGTTCGCTGCCGCCCTACTCGCTGAAGCGCGAAACCATCGACGAAATCGAACGCCAGACCCGCGACATGGCGCTGGGGCTCAATGTCATCGGCCTGATGAACGTGCAATACGCCATCCAGGACGGCACGATCTACGTGCTCGAAGTGAACCCGCGCGCGTCACGCACCGTGCCCTTCGTCGCCAAGGTGATTGGCGAGCCCGTCGCGAAGATCGCCGCGAAGGTCATGGCAGGTGCGAAGCTCGCCAGCTTCGACCTGAAGCCGGATGCGCATGGCCGCGTCGCGGTGAAGGAAGCGGTCTTCCCCTTCGCGCGTTTCCCCGGCGTCGATACGGTGCTCGGGCCGGAGATGCGTTCGACCGGCGAGGTCATGGGTCTCGACAAGAGCTTCGCCGTTGCCTTCGCAAAGAGCCAGCTCGGCGGCGGCACCAAGGTGCCGACCTCGGGCACCGTCTTCGTCTCCGTGAAGGATAGCGACAAGGAAAAGATCGTCGCGCCCGCGAAAAAGCTCCTCGACATGGGCTTCAAGCTGATCGCGACCGGTGGCACCCAGCGTTTCCTTGCTGAGCAGGGCCTCGATGTCGGCACCATCAACAAGGTGCTAGAAGGCCGTCCGCATATCGTGGACGCGATCAAGAACGGTGAGGTTGCTCTCGTCTTCAACACCACCGAAGGCGCACAGGCCCTCACCGATTCGATGTCGCTCCGGCGCTCGGCGCTGATGATGAAGGTACCCTATTATACGACCGTTGCAGGCGCCCGCGCCGCCGTGGAAGGGATCGACGCCATCCGCCGCGGCCAGCTAGAAGTGACCTCGCTCCAGTCCTATTGACTGCCAGCCCCTCCTGGGGCGAGGCAGGCGGCATAAATCGCATTTGACGTGCGCCAAGGCCCTGACCCACAATCGGGGCCAACGTCCCGCCAATCACGGCTCCCAGAGGGAGCCCGGCGGGATTTTCATCAGGTACAACAGACAACCGCCCCGCCTCTTCGTTGCGGGGCATCGCAGACAAGAGAGATCGTCGAGAGAAATGGAAAAGATTCCAATGACTTCCGAGGGCTACAGGTCCCTGGAAGAGGAGATCAGGTTTCTGAAATCCGTGGAGCGGCCGCGCATCATCAAGGCGATCGCAGAGGCCCGCGCGCATGGCGATCTGAGCGAAAATGCCGAGTATCATGCCGCCAAGGAACAACAGGGCCTCAATGAGAGCCGTGTGGCCGAGCTTGAAGACAAGATTTCCCGTGCCGATGTCATCGACGTGACGAAACTTTCCGGCGACACGGTGATGTTCGGCGCGACCATCGACCTCGTGGACGAGGATACGGAAGAAGAAGTGAGCTACCAGATCGTCGGCGAAGTCGAAGCCGACGTTAAGAAGGGCCGCGTCTCCGTCACCTCCCCCATCGCCCGCGCGCTGATCGGAAAATCCGTCGGCGACAGCGTCGAGGTCGTGACGCCGGGTGGCGGCAAGAGCTACGAAATCCTGAAAATCCGCTTCGGCTAGGCCTCGCCTACTCCTCTTCCAGCATTTCCACCGGCACACCCGGCTCGTGCTTCGAGCGGCGGATGGTGAGGGAGGTGCGCACGCTCGCGACATTGGGCGCGGGCGTGAGCTTTTCCGTCAGGAAACTCTGGAAGGTGGAGAGGTCCGGCGCGACGCACTTCAATATGAAGTCGATCTCGCCGTTCAGCATGTGGCACTCGCGTACCAGCGGCCAGGTCGCGACCTCCGCCTCGAAGGCCTTGAGGTCGGCTTCGGCCTGACTGTGCAGACCCACCATCGCGAAAACCGTCACCTCGAAGCCGAGCGCACGGCCGTCGAGATCGGCATGATACCCCTTGATGAAGCCGGCATTCTCCAGCGCCCGCACACGGCGCAGGCAAGGCGGCGCAGAAATGCCGGCCTTCGAGGCGAGATCGACATTGGTAATTCGCCCGTCGGCCTGTAGCTCGGCGAGGATTCGCATGTCGATATGGTCGAGCTTCGCCCGCTTCATGGGCACTCCTTGAACCGGCGCCCGCAGGGGCTTTCCGGCGTGACTTGTGGTTTGCGGCGCTTTACTTACTCTGAATACCAGCCCGATTCAGTAATAAAATTACCCGACAGCGCACGATTATGACCGAAAAAGAGGCGAGATTGCCGAAAAACCTCCTCGCCGAGCCTCAGAGGCTCACCTGCTGGGTGCTGACCAACGGCATGGCAGGTTTCGAGACGCAAGGGATCGGCATTGCCGAGGCGCTCGGCCTCACGCCTGAAATGAAGCGCGTCGCGCCTTCTGCGCCGTGGAAATGGATGGCGCCCTGGGGACCGGCGCAGCCGGACGAACACATCGCCCCGCCCTGGCCGGACATTCTGATCGCATCGGGCCGCCAGTCGATCCCCTATGCGCGGATGATCCGCCGGAAATCAGGGGGGCGAACATTCACCATTGTGCTCCAGGATCCGCGCATAGCGCCCGTGAATTTCGATTTCGTCTGGGCACCCGCCCATGACCGTCTCGAAGGACCGAATGTGCTTTCCACCGCCGTCTCTCCTCACCGGCTGACGCGCGCGCGTCTTGCGGAGGAGGCTGCGCTTTTCGAACCGCAGGTCGCCCGCCTGCCCCGCCCCCGTGTCGCCGTCCTCATCGGCGGTACAAATTCCGTGTACCGCCTGACCGCGGAAACGGCGGCAGACATTGCCGGAAAGCTCGCCGCCGTGGCGGACAAGGGCGCCAGCCTCATGGTCACGCCCTCCCGCCGCACCGGCGAGCGCCAGACACAAATCCTGAAGGACGCGCTGAAGGACAGCCCTGCTGTCGTATGGGATGGAACCGGCTCCAATCCCTATTTCGGGTTCCTCGGGCTTGCCGACGCTGTCATCGTCACCTGCGATTCCGTCAACATGGTCGGCGAGGCCGCCTTCACCGGAAAACCCGTTCATGTCATCGAACTGGAAGGCGGCCAATCGCGCAAGGAGACGAAGTTCCGCCGCTTTCTCGATGCTATTTATGAAAGCGGCGCGGCGCGCCCCTTCACCGGCCAGCTTGAAAGGTGGGAGTACGACCCATTAAATGCTACCGATGAGATCGCCGAAGCGATTGCCATTCGCTTCGCGGCGCACCGCAAGAGGCGGCACGTGCAATAAAAGACGCAAGCCGAAAAGGGTTAATCGGGTGCGGCAATTGGATGCCGCGACATTTGGGATCGTTGCGCGGGCTGGCCCGTCATTCGCAAGATCACCACATGGAAGTTCCCGGAAAGGCAACGGACCGGCAAACCGGTCCGGCGGGCCGGACGAGAAGCCGAACGACAAAAAGGTAAACGGCATCATGAGCCTGATCGACATCGAAGCATTGCGCGCCACCCCGCGAAAGACGGACCCTTACGAATATCTCGTGGTCCCCGCCTTCGTGACGGGCAAGGCGCTCGACAGCGTGATCGCCGACTTTCCCAACATCGAGACGACGGGCTCCATTCCGCCCAGCGAACTCGACATCTATGGCAGCTTCGAACAACTGCTTCAGGAAATGAACGGCTCCGACTTCCGCGAGGCAATCGAGGAAAAATTCGAGGTCGACCTCACGGGCCGCCCGACCATGTTCACCATCCGCGGCCATTGCGCGCGCAACAACGGCAAGATCCACACCGACACGGAATCGAAGATCATTACCGTTCTGCTCTATCTCAATCAGGAGTGGGAAGCAGGCGGCGGGCGGTTGCGCGTCCTGCGCTCGGGCACCGATCTCAACGACGTGGCGGAAGAAGTCTCGCCCAACGGCGGCACCCTTCTCATCTTCAAGCGCTCGGATAATTCATGGCATGGCCACGAACCCTTCGAAGGCCAGCGCCGCGCCATCCAGATGAACTGGGTGCGCGACGTCGACGTCGTCGCCCATGAGCAGCGCCGCCATCGCATCACCTCGACGCTGAAGCGTCTCAACCCGTTCGCTTCGCGCACGCGCGAAACGTCCGGCGCCTATTGATACGCAGATCGAGGAAATTCAATGACCCTGCAGATCGAAACCTTCAAGAACGCCGACCTCTCGCATGGCTGGCGCCCCGGCAACAACGCGGGCGGCGCAACACTGTTCAAGGCGCTCGGCCATCCGCTGAGCGCACCGAAAGGACAGGCCCTGATCGCCGGTCTCGTCAAGGCCGGCCCCGTCGCGATCTACGATCCGTCCGGCACCATCGGCAACTTCCACGCCTATTACGATCTCGGCCGTCTCGATGTTGCGGGCTATTACGTACAGCGCATCGAGGATCTGGGATCGGCCTTCCTCGGTCATGAGGCGAAGCCCGTCAGCGAAATGTGCAAGTCGAACGCAAAGGCCGTTCTCGTCCTCGCATTCGATGCACAGAAGACGCTGCCCTCCATCCAGCATGTCTTTCCCGAAGGCGCCCATGTCGCGACGCTGGACGACATGCGCCTGCCCGACGACATGCTCACCAACAAGTCGAACTATCTCGACCCGATGAACTTCGCGACCAACTTCGCGCTCATGCGCGAGAAGAAGGGCGCGAACGGACATGACGGCATCCACACCCGCGTCGCCAGCGCGAACTACTGGGGTCTTCATGGGGCGGAGAACCCGGAACTCTGGCTCTGCCTCTTCGACGAGAAGGGAAACCAGCTCGCCGAATGGCGCGAGACGCTGCCCGCCGCTGGCGCGCCCTTCACGCTCGACAGCGCGGAAGTGCGTGAGCGTTTCGGCCTCGACGATTTCACCGGCTCGCTCTTCATCCATGCCGTGCGCATCAAGGGCCATGATGTCGTGAAATACGCACTCGACATGTATGGCGAAAACGGGCTCGCGCTTTCATGCAGCCATGACGCGAATGCATGGCCCGCCGACTATTATGCGGGCATGCCGTCGGCCGAAGACGATGAGCGCGTGACGCTCTTCGTGCAGAATTCGCATCCCATGCCCATTCCGCCGCGCACCGTTGGCCTGAATGTCATGGGCGGCCAGGATGTCTCCTGGTACGAGGACGAAATTCCGCCCTTCGGTACGCGCGGCATTCCCGTGGAAAGCCTGCTGCCGGACGCGAAATGGCCGGACCAGATCGAAATCGTCGCGGGCCGCTATTTCGTGCGTCCGCGTTACGAGGTGACGCGTGGTTCAGGCCAGCGCCGCCTCGCACATGCCAATGTCGAGCGCACGGACCTGAAGCCGAACCCGGAGATCGAAAACCTCGGCAAGCATATGGGCAAGGGCTACATCATGCCGCTGCCCATCCTGCCGCGCGACAAGTTCGAAACTGTGATGCTGCCGACGCCGATGGCGCGCGACGAACACGAAATGCCGCTCCGTGCCGAGATGATCGATGCAAACGGTACCACCATCGCCACGAAATATCTCGGCCGCATACCGCGCCGCGAAAGCATTGCGGTGGATATCGAGGCATGGATGACGGAAGAGGCGCTGAAGCTTCCCTCCGGCTATGGCCATGTCGAGTTTCTCTATGACTTCCGCGATGGCGGCGAGGCAAATGGCTGGCTGCACGCGCTCGGCCGCTTCGAGCAGAAGTCGAGCGGACACCGCGCGGAAACGATCTTCGGCGCGCATATCTACAACACCGCCGTGATCTACAAGGACGAGCCGCAGAGCTACACCAACAAGCCGCCGGGGCTCACCACGCGCCTCTTCCTGCGCGTTGCGGGACCGGCGCTCGAAGACGGCGCGCTCGATACGCTTTGCCACCTGATCTACCCTGCCTCGACCGACTGGCATCCGAAGAGCACAACACTCCTCATCCTGCATGACGCGGACGGCAAACCCATTGCCGAGCAGAAGATCGAGATCGCCTGTGGCGGCTCGTTCCACTGGCGCCTGTCGGAAGTCTTCTCCCGCGAGGACCGCGAGAAAATGGGCGGCTCTGGCTATGTCATCATCCGCGACACGACCTGCCGCCTCTTCGGCTTCCACGGTCTCGTGAACGGCGACAAGAGCTTCTGCCTCGATCACATGTTCGGGTTCTGACGCTCACCGGCAATTTTCTGTCCGTCTCGCGCCGTCATGAATGCGCGCCTTTCTGTCTCCGCCCCGAACCGCGAAACAGCGCCCGTGCTGTCATGGCGCGGCGCGCAAAATCGCGGTTTACCCTCGCGGCCTAAGCGAATAGAAGCCGGGAGAAAGCGATTGCGGTGATTCCCCTCTCACGCCTTGCCGCCATGCATTGGCCGCACCATCTTGAGGGGTGCGGAAGAGCCGGTTTCCCTTGGAAAAATCCCTCTGACATCATGTCGCACCGCAGCAAAATCCCTTGAAATATTTTTAGAATGCGTCTAAATAACGGGAAAGCCCGGTTCCGTCCCGGGCTCCCCGTTCAAAGTTTCAAAGGAGTTTCCATATGGCCGTTCTCGTAGGCAAACAGGCCCCCGATTTCACCGCCGCCGCCGTGATGCCGGATGGCGACATCGTCGAGGATTTCAATCTCCGCTCGTACCTCAACGGTTCCTACGGGCTGGTGTTCTTCTATCCGCTGGACTTCACCTTCGTGTGCCCTTCGGAGATCCTCGCCTATTCCAACCGCGTGCCGAAATTCGAAGGCATGAACGTGAAGGTCGTCGCCGTCTCGGTCGACAGCCAGTTCACCCATGCCGCATGGCGCAACACCGCGCCGAACGATGGCGGCCTCGGCCCGGTCAAGTTCCCGATGGTTGCCGACATGACGAAGCAGATTGCACGCGACTATGACGTGCTGATCGAGAAGGACGGCGTGGCCCTTCGCGGCACCTTCCTCATCGACCGCGACGGCGTCGTCCGCCACCAGCTCGTGAACGACCTGCCGCTCGGCCGCAACGCCGACGAGGCGCTGCGCATGGTCGATGCGCTCCAGTTCCACGAGGAAAATGGCGAAGTCTGCCCCGCCGGCTGGAACAAGGGCGATGAAGGCATGAAGGCTGACGCCGAAGGCGTTGCCAAGTATCTCGGCAGCCACGCCGAGGCGCTCTAAGCCTCTCTTTTGGCGGGGCCTGCCCGACCCTATATAGTCCCTATGTAGATCGGCGGGCCCCGCCCCTCGCTCCTCCGCCCCTCACCCGGCCGGCCTCACGGCTCAAGCGCACGGAAACATCATGTCCGATACAAAACACGCGAAAGTCCTCATCATTGGCGCCGGCGCCGCTGGCTACACCGCCGCGATCTATGCCGCGCGCGCCATGCTGGAGCCGGTGCTCATTCAGGGTATCCAGCCGGGCGGCCAGCTCACCATCACCACCGAGGTCGAGAACTATCCGGGCTTCGCCGAAGCCATCCAGGGCCCCTGGCTCATGGAGCAGATGGGCGAACAGGCCCGTGCGATGGGTACGGAAATGGTCGCCGATACGATCGTCTCCGCCGACCTGAAGAAGCACCCCTTCGAGCTGAAGGGCGACAGCGGCACGCTCTACACCTGCGACGCCCTGATCATCGCGACCGGCGCACAGGCGAAGTGGCTCGGCATTCCCTCGGAAGAAAAATTCCAGGGCTTCGGCGTCTCCGCCTGCGCGACTTGCGACGGCTTCTTCTATCGCGGCAAGGAAGTGCTCGTCGTCGGCGGCGGCAACTCCGCTGTCGAGGAAGCCCTCTTCCTCACGAACTTCGCAAGCAAGGTGACGGTGATCCATCGCCGCGATACGTTCCGCGCCGAAAAGGTCATGCAGGAGCGCCTCTTCAAGCACCCGAAGATCGAGGTGGTCTGGGATTCGGCCATTGAGGAAATTGTCGGCACCGAAAACCCGCCCGGCGTCACCGGCGCACGCGTAAAGAACGTGAAGACCGGCGAAGTGAGCGAGTTGAAGGCCGATGGCGTCTTCATGGCGATCGGCCACTCCCCCGCCACTGAGCTCTTCAGGGATCAGCTCAAGACGAAGGCAGGCGGCTATCTCGTCACCGCGCCGGACTCGACCGCAACCAGCATCCCCGGCGTCTTCGCGGCCGGCGACGTGACCGACGACATCTACCGTCAGGCCGTCACGGCGGCGGGCATGGGCTGCATGGCCGCCCTCGAAACCGAACGCTGGCTTGCCGGTCAGGATGCCGAGAAGGCGGGGCAAGGCCCCGGCCCGCTGGAACGCTCGCGCGAAGCCGAAACCGCCTGAGTTATCTGAAAGAAATAAGATCGAGCAAGGCGCTCACGTCGGAAATGACATGGGCGCCTTCTCTTTTGAGCGCCGCCGCATCGGTCATCGGATCGCCCGCATAACCAATGACGGACATGCCGGCGGCAACGCCCGCCTGCACACCGGGCAAGCTGTCCTCGATCACGAGGCAGCTCTCCGGTGCATGGCCCATGCGCGCAGCCGCATGAAGAAAGAGGTCCGGCGCAGGCTTGCCATGCGCCACTTCCTCCGCACTGAAGAGAACATCCTCCACCAGCGGTAACAGCCCCGTCGCGCCCAGCGTGAAGCGCATCTTCTCGAACCTGCCGGAGGATGCCACGCAGCAGGGCTTCTCCCGCGCGGCCAGTGCCTCCAGCACCTCGCGCGCCCCCGCAACCGGCTCTATGCCTTGCGCAAACGCCTTCAGCGTTTCGTCGCGAATGCGCGCTGGCCAGTCGCTGCCAAGCGGGCGGCCAAGCGCGTCCTCCACATGTTCCTGCACGGCTTGCATGGTGCGGCCGACGAAGAGGCGGCGGCATTCCTCATAGGAAATCTCGTAGCCGCACTCGCCCAGAAACCGCGCAAGCGCACGGTTCGCCACCGGCTCGGTGTCGACCAGCACGCCGTCGCAATCGAAAATCACCAGAGAGGGAGAAAAGGAAAACGCCATGACCGGGTTATATCCGCGATCATGGCGCTTTCGATATCACATTTGATGACCGGCGGTTACGCCGGCCGCCGCTCACTCAACGGTGCTGCGAAGCATCCAGGCGGTCTTTTCGCTGGCCTGCATACGCTGGACCATGAGGTCGGCGGTCACTTCGTCGCCCGCATCGCTCGCGGAAGAGAAGAGATCGCGCGCGGTCTTGACGACCTGCTCATGACCCTTCACCAGGTTCTTCACCATCTGGTCGGAGCTCGGAACGCTGTTGTCCTCCTGGATCGAGGAAAGCTTGCTGAACTCCGCATAGGTGCCCGGCGCGTACTCGCCCAGCGCACGGATGCGCTCCGCGATTTCGTCGGTCGCGCCCCAGAGTTCCTGATACTGCTCCTCGAACATGAGATGCAGCGAGCGGAACTGCGGACCCGTCACATTCCAGTGGTAATGATGCGTCTTCAGGTAGAGCGTGTAGGTGTCCGCCAGTACACGCGCGAGCCCTTCGGCAATTTCATTCCTGTCATTCGCAGCGATGCCTGTATCGACTTTCACTTCACACCTCCTTGGTTTTGGCTTGGTTCCGATTGCAAATTAAACGTAGTTGTTTATCAGCGAAATACAAGGAATATTAGAATAATTCTAAATCAATTTCACGATCGTCCGAATGCCCGCTTATCGTGGGCGCCCGCCTGTCCTAAACTGGGATCATGCCCATCGACTGTGGAGACACTCATGGATTCGCCGATCAGGTTTCTCGACCGTAAACCCATCGAACTCAATCGGCGCCAACTCGTGAAGGGGCTGGCGGCCGGATACATTGTTGCGGTCGGGGGCTGCGTTCAGAACCCCGCCCTGGGGCGGCAGCAATTGCTGCTTGTCTCGGATGCACAGATTACCCAGCTCTCCGCCTCCACGTGGGATCAACTCCGCAAGGAGCAAAAGGTTTCAAAGAACACCAGCCTGACGAGGCGGCTGCAGAAGGCCGGCCCGCCCCTGGTTCGGGCCGCCGGCCTCCAGGGTCAGTCATGGGAATACACCGTCTTCCAGGGCGATGAAGCCAACGCCTTCGTGCTGCCGGGCGGCAAGGTCGGTTTCTACGAAGGCATCTTCAAGCGGATGGAAAACGACGACCAGCTCGCGACCGTGCTCGGCCACGAAATCGGCCATGTCGCCGCGCACCATTCCGCCGAGCGCTACAGCCAGCAGATGGCCGCCGGTTTCGGCATGCAGGCCGCGCAGGTGGCCCTGCAGGCGGGCGATGTCAGCGGCGCCGGCACGATTGCCGCCGTCCTCGGCGCGGGCGTGCAGTTCGGTGTCCTCCTCCCCTATTCCCGAACGCATGAGCTGGAGGCAGACCGGCTCGGTGTCACCTATATGCAGAAGGCGGGTTACGATCCGCGTCAGTCGCTCCGCTTCTGGCAGAACATGACGTCGCAGCGCGGCAGCAAGGCGCCGCCGCCGGAGTTCGCCTCGACGCACCCCTCCGACAGCACGCGCATCGCCGCCCTCACGCAGCAGCTACGGAAAATGGGCTATCAGGTCTGACGCCGTGCAGGCACAATGAACCGGCACAACGAAAAAGGGCCCCGCTTGCGGGGCCCTTTTCACATCCGGTCGGGTTTCGTTCAGCGCAGGCTCGCGCAGAAACGCTGGATGCGCTCGCAGGCATCCGTCAGTTCTTCCGTGGACGTCGCATAGGAAATCCGGAAGAAGGGCGAAAGCCCGAACGCCGCGCCATGCACGACGGAAATACCTTCCGCCTCGATCAACGCCATCGCGAAATCCTCGTCCGTCTCGATCACCTTGCCGTCCGTCGTCTGCTTGCCGATGCAGCCCGCGCAGGACGGATAGACATAGAAGGCGCCTTCCGGCGTCGGGCATTTCAGGCCGCTCGCCTGGTTCAGCATCGACACCACAAGGTCGCGGCGCTCCTTGAACACCTCTGCCCGCTCGGGAATGAAGTCCTGCGGCCCGTTCAGCGCCTCGACGGCAGCATATTGGCTGATTGAGGTCGGGTTCGACGTCGACTGGCTCTGCACCTTCGTCATTGCCTTGATGAGCGGCTCCGGCCCGGCGCAATAGCCGATGCGCCAGCCCGTCATCGCATAGGCCTTCGACACGCCGTTCATCGTCAGCGTGCGCTCATAGAGCCCCGGCTCGACCTCCGCAGGCGTCGCGAACTTGAAGCCGTCATAGGTCAGGTGCTCATACATGTCGTCGGTCAGAATCCACACATGCGGATGCTTCATCAGCACATCGGTGAGTTTCTTCAACTCGTCATGGCTGTAGGCCGCACCCGACGGGTTCGACGGCGAGTTGAAGATGAGCCATTTGGTCTTCTCCGTAATCGCCTTCTCGAGCGCTTCGGGCTGCAGCTTGAAGCCGTCCTCGAGCGTCGTCTCCACCGGCACCGGCTTGCCGCCCGCAAGCAGCACGATGTCGGGATAGGACACCCAGTAGGGCGCGGGAATGATCACCTCGTCGCCGGGGTTCAGCGTCGCCACCATCGCGTTGAAGATGATCGGCTTGCCGCCCGGCGCGACGAAGGCCTGCTGCGGCCCGTAGTCGAGATTGTTCTCGCGCTTGAACTTGGCGCAGATCGCCGCCTTGAGCTCGGGAATGCCGTCCACCGCCGTATACTTCGTCTTGCCCTCGCGGATCGCCTTGATCGCGGCTTCCTTGATGTTGTCGGGCGTGTCGAAGTCGGGCTCGCCGGCCGCCAGCGAAATCACGTCGCGGCCGAGGGCTTTCAGGTCGCGCGCTTTCTGCGTGGCGGCAATGGTTGCCGACGGCTGAATGCGGTTGAGCGCGTCCGAGATAAAGCCCATGTGACATCTCCCATGAAGGCAGAGGGTAAAGGAACGGGCGCAACGTAAGCCTGCCCGTTCGCACGTGCAACAGGCTATTCGGCGCCAACGGGCGCAATATCGCGCACCGGCTCGCCGAAGGTCATCTGCATCGGAATCACGCCCGCCCAGACCGGCAGATCCATGTCTTCCGCGTCGTCAAGCGGGCCGCCCGTTCGCACCTTCGCCACCACCTCGGCAAGCGCCAGCCGCAGCACGGCGGTCGCCTTCGTCTCCTGCGCATTGGCCGGCCTCGCCTCCAGCGAGCGCCCTTCCCGGACGCGCCGCGTGAAAAGGTCAAGCGCCCGCGCCTTCTCTTCCTCCGGCACGATCTCCGGGACACCATGCGCCATGACCGAACGATAGTTCATCGAATGATGAAAGGCCGAACGCGCCAGCACCAGCCCGTCCACATGCGTGACCGTCAGGCAGACGGGCAGTCCCGCCCCCAGCATCCGCATGAAGCGGCTTTTCCGCGAGCCATGAACGAGCACGCTCTCGCCGTCGCGCACATAGAACATCGGCAGCGCCACGGGCCCCGCCTCCGTCACGAAGGCAACATGCGCCGCATAGCCTGCGTCGAGAATGGCGTGAACCGTCTCGCGGTCATAGGCGGCCCGCTTCGGTGCCTGCCTCACCCGGAATGGCTCTGACGTCTGGTAATCGCTCATTTTGAATGGTCCTTCTCCGGTATTGCGGCCCGGACTATTTGCCCAAAATGGCTCTGTCAAAAGGTCCAATAATTGAAACATAATGGAGCCAGTTGATCGGGAGACAATCCATGCCCGCGAGTCCCCTGCCCCTCGGCGCCATTGCACTCGACGGCAGCGCCGAAGTGCCGCTCTACCGCCAGCTCTATGAGGCGCTGCGTGAGGCGATCCTTGCCGGCCGCCTGCGTCCGGGCGGCCGTCTCCCCTCCTCGCGCATGTTGGCGGGCGAACTCGGCGTCGGCCGCAATACCGTGCTGGCCGCCTATGAGCAGCTTGCCGCCGAAGGCTATCTCGAAGGCCAGGTCGGCGCCGGCACGCGAGTTGCCGCCATCCTGCCGGACAGCCTGTTGCAGCTCGACCGGCAGGCAAAGCCGTGCTCCCCGCAAGACAGGCCGGGAGCAAACATACGAAGCCTTTCGAAGCGCGGCACAAGCCTCTCCGCCATTCGCCGTCTCACTCCCTTCTATGAGCGTGGCCGGGGCCGCGCCTTCCAGCATGGGCTTCCCGCCATCGAACAATTTCCCGCCCTGCTCTGGAGCCGCCTTCTCGCACGCCATTCACGCGACACACGCAGCAATCTCTTCGGCTACGAGGTCGGCATCGGCCTCCCCGCACTGCGCGAAGCCATTGCCGCCTATGCGGGCGCGGCGCGCGGCGTCACCTGTTCGCCGGAGCAGGTCATCGTCACGGTCGGCGCACAAGGAGCGCTCGACCTTGCGGCCCGCATGTTGCTCGATCCGGGCGACCCCGTATGGGTGGAAGATCCCGGCTATCTCGGCGCACGGGGCGCGCTCTCTGGCGCTGGCGCCTCGCTCGTGCCCGTGCCGGTGGATGAGGAAGGGCTCGACGTTGCCGCAGGGATCGGGCGTCATGCCTCGCCCCGCCTCATCTATGTCACGCCCTCGCACCAGTTCCCGCTTGGCGCCACGCTTTCCCTGCAACGCCGCCTCGCCCTGCTCGACCATGCGGCCTGCTGCGGCGCATGGATCGTCGAAGACGATTACGACAGTGAATATCGCTATCAGGGCCGGCCCATCGCCTCTTTGCAGGGGCTCGATCGCGGCGGTGCTGTCATCTACATGGGCACCTACATGGGCACCTTCGCAAAGACGCTCTTCCCCGCCCTCAAGATCGGCTACCTGATCGTGCCCGAGCATCTGGTCGACGCCTTCGGCACGGCCATCCGCATCAGCGGCCATGTGCCCCCTGCCGCCATGCAGGCCGCGCTGGCGGATTTCATCGGCGAAGGCCATTACGGCGGTCATGTCCGCCGGATGCGCGCGCTCTATGCGGAGCGGCGCTCGGTCGTGCTTTCCGCGCTCGAAGATGAGCTCTCGCCCTTTCTGCGCGCCGCGCCCGGCGAAGGCGGCCTCCAGCTCTCCGCCTTCCTCCCCGAAAGCGCGGATGACCGGGCGCTCGCTGAAGCCGCGATGAAGGCAGGGCTCCATGTGAGCCCCCTATCGCTTTACCGGCTGGAAGAAGGCCGTCCCGGCCTTTATATGGGCTACGCCTCGGTGCCCGAGGCGGAACTCAAACATGCGGCGGCAAGTCTGGCGGACGTCCTTCGCGCTGCCGGTGCGCCCCGTTATCCGTGAGATTTCCGTAGGCGGACGAAGGCTTGCGCCTGTGTGAACAGGCTTGAACACAAAATGGCCTCAAAATCGGTCCGCTCTCGTCCCCTTTCCTGACCCCTTCTGCCCCATTTCCCCGCGACACTTTGTCCGTCTGAGGAGGGCTTGCCTCGGACCGTCTCAAAAACGCGGGGAATACCATGTCCACCATCTCACGAAACACAGCCGGTGCGGGTCCGCGCGGCTGGTCCCATCGACTTGCATTCGTTCTGACATTTATCTGTCTTGTTCTTCTTTTACTCGCCGGCCTGGTCCGCCATGCCTGGGCGGAAACCTCCGCCGCACCGGTGCCCGCCGGTCTCGTGACACTGAACGACATCGAGAGCGGCGCCCTTCTCTTCAACACGAAGGAGCCCGGCAAATATGTGCCCGCGCCCCTTCTCGCGACCGATGTGAAGATCGACGTCTCGGGCCCCATCGCCCGTGCCCGCGTCACACAGCGCTTCATCAACCCCGGCGATAGTTGGGTCGAGGGCAAATACATCTTTCCGCTGCCGGAGGATTCCGCCGTCGACACCCTGAAAATGGTGATCGGTGACCGCGTGATCGAAGGCAGGATCAAGGAAAAGCAGGAAGCCCGGCAGATCTACGAAGAAGCCAAGGCCGCAGGCAAGAAGGCCAGTCTCGTCGAACAGCAGCGCCCAAATGTCTTCACCAACTCCGTCGCCAATATCGGACCGGGCGAGACCATTGTCGTCCAGATCGAATATCAGCAGACGGCGCATCGCGAGGGCGACACCTTCTCCCTCCGCTTCCCCATGGTCGTTGCACCGCGCTACACGCCGAAAGAAGCCGATCCGCGGTTTGTCGACTTCACGCCCGGCGAAAGCGGTTGGGGCGAAGTGCTGCCCCCCGAGGAAAAAGACACGCTGGAACAGCCGCCGGTCCTGCATCCCGAAGCAGGCAAGGTGAACCCTGTGAGCCTCAAGGTCTCGCTCGATGCGGGCTTCCCGCTCGGCGAGGTGAAGAGCCCGCATCATGATGTGACCATCGAGCGCGGCGGCAAAAATGCCGCCACCATCGCCCTCAAGAAAGAACTCGTTCCGGCAGACAAGGATTTCGAACTTACCTGGAAGCCCGCTGCCGCAAAGGCCCCCACCGCCGCCCTCTTCCGCGAACGGGTCGGCAATGAGGACTATCTCCTCGTCATGCTCACGCCGCCCTCCGGCGACGTTCAGCCGGAAACGAAGCCGCGCGAGGCGGTCTTCGTTATCGACAATTCAGGCTCCATGTCCGGCCCCTCGATGGATCAGGCAAAGGAAAGCCTGCTCTGGGCGCTCGACCGCCTGAAGCCCGGCGACACGTTCAACGTCATCCGTTTCGACGACACCCTGACGGTGCTCTTCCCGGACGCCGTTCCCGCTCACGGCGAAAACCTCGCTGTGGCGAAGAAATTCGTGAAGAGCCTCGAAGCAAATGGCGGCACCGAGATGCTGCCCGCTCTTCGCGCCGCACTGACTGACCGTCAGTCACATGGCACGGACAGGGTTCGCCAGGTCGTTTTCCTGACGGACGGCGCCATCACCAACGAACGTGAGCTCTTCAGCGAGATCACCACGAATCTCGGCCGCTCGCGCCTCTTCACCGTCGGCATCGGCTCTGCGCCGAACAGCTACTTCATGACCCGCGCGTCGGAAGCAGGGCGCGGCACCTTCACCCATATCGGCAACGAGCAACAGGTCGTCGAGCGGATGAGCGAGCTTTTTGAAAAGCTCGGCAGCCCGGTGATGACCAACATCACCGCCACCTGGCCCGATGGCCACACCACCGAGAGCTGGCCGAATCCCGTGCCCGATCTCTACAAGGGCGAACCCGTGGTCCTCTCTGCCCGCATGCCGCAGGCGAAAGGCACGCTGATACTGCGCGGCGACGTTGCGGGCGAACCCTGGGAAGTCCGCATGGCGGTCGGCAAGGGTGAGGCCCGCGCCGGAATTGGCAAGCTTTGGGCCCGCCGCAAGATCGAACAGCTCGAAGCCGATGCCCGCATTGCAGGCAACTGGGAAGAGAACGACTCCTCGATTCTGAAAGTCGCGCTCGAACATCACCTTGTCAGCCGCCTGACGAGTCTCGTCGCGGTGGATGTGACCCCGTCGCGCCCGGACGGTGAAAAACTCACCGCGAAGGATATGCCGGTGAACCTTCCCGAAGGCTGGGACTACGACAAGGTCTTCGGAGAACAGGCTGTATCGCCGATGCAGCGTGCGGCCTTGCAAAAGGGGTCTGCGCAATATGCCGCGGTTCTCGCGGCTCCCGCTCCCGCCGCGGACCGCGGACCGGGCATGGCGCTGCCGCAAACGGCCACCGATGCGCCTGCGCTGATCCATTCCGGCATCATCGCGCTGCTTCTCGCCATCGCACTCGGCGCGCTCTGGTGGCTCCAGCGTCACTGGGCGGCGACCGCCTGGGCGAGGCGCAGCCGGTGAGCGCGCGCTTCAAGGGAAAGGCGGTGGCCCTTTGCTGGGCCGCCGCCATTTTTGCCTGCCTCGGCTTCGGTTTCTGGCAGCTCGGCCAGGGCGTCTACATCAAGGCAAAGGCGGAAGTGGCGCAGCTTCTGCTCGACCGCGCATGGCAACGGACCATCGCGGACGGGAAGCCGCACAAGGCGTGGCCCTGGGCGGACACATGGCCCGTCGCCAAACTTGAGATTCCTTCGCAGGGCATGAGCCAGATCGTCCTTGCAGGGACGAGCGGCGAAGCGCTCGCCTTTGGGCCCGGTCATCTTTTCGGTTCGCCCGAACCCGGGCAGCCCGGCACTTCGGTAATTGCCGGTCATCGCGACACGCACTTCACTTTTTTGCGATCAGTGAAGAGTGACGATGCAGTCATTGTGACGACGCGCGACGGCATATCGCATCGCTTTACCGTGCGTCATGCACGTGTCGTTGAGCAAGATAACTCACACATCGATCCGCATGCGGGCTTCGGAATTGCCCTTGTTACATGCTTCCCTTTCGATGCGCGCGAAAACGGGACGTTGCGTTATGTGGTGGTTGCGGATGCATCTCCAGATGCGAGCTGAAATCAGAAAAGAAATGATCCGCAGTTAGTTCGCATGCGTAGTTATTGAAAACCACATTTCTACACCGCAAACCAAGACGGCGGTTTTCCGAATTGTCCTTGACCGTCTGCATGTATTTCGACGTATTGGGTAATATTGGGTAAAATAAGGACTCTTAGCGGTCGATGGGGAGGCAGCCTGAACTTGGGATTGGCAACATACAGAAAATCGGTCAGCGAAACGAAACGCGCGGCCATACTGAAAGCCGCCCGTACAAATTTCCTCCGGGACGGATACAGCCGCGCTGCAATGGCGGAAATCGCCAGGGAAGCGGATGTTTCGACAGCAACTCTCTACAAGCATTTCGCATCCAAGGAGATGCTTTTCGCGGCAGTGGTTCACGAGGCATATGCGGGCACCGAGGCCACGATTTTTGTAGACGCCCCGGGTAAACCGGCGCGCACAGTTCTGCACAATATCGCCCTTGTCTATACGCGCCTGCAATTTGACGAGCAGATGAACGATCTGCTCCGTGTCGTGATTGCCGAAGTACCGTCCGCACCGCATCTCGCCCGCGAAGTCTATGAGAACGGCGTTCTCGAACGCTATCGGCAGCTTCAGGCAGTTGTGGATTCGCTCGTCGCGCGAGGGGAGCTGAAACCCCACGACACACAGTCCAGCGCTCTCCACCTCGCAGGCATGGTGAAGGAGTTTGTCGTCTGGCCGTCACTCTTCGCGCTCGATTTCAAGCGGTCCGAAGACATGGACAGAAAACTTGAGGCCTGCATCGACGCCTACCTCGACCTCTATGCGGCCCGGCCGCTCGAACGCGATCGGATACAGGAAAACACGCGTGGGACTTGAGACACATCGCCGAAGAATCAGCGCCCAGAAACGCAGCTCCATACTGGGGGCTGCGCGCAAGAATTTTCTGACCAACGGCTATAGCGGCGCTGGCATGGCCGAGATCGCGCGCGATGCGGATGTATCGACGGCGACGCTCTACAAGCATTTTTCGTCGAAGGAAGCTCTTTTCACGGCGGTGGTGAAGGAGTCCGCGCAAGGCGCGGGCGATTATAGTGGCGTCCACGATCCGAAGGATTCCGCGCGCGAAGCCCTCCACAAGCTTTGCCGCGCCTACCTCGCCTTGCAGTTCGAGGAAGACGGCAACGCCCTCATGCGTATCGTCATTGCGGAAGTGCCGGGCGCGCCCGGCCTTGCAAACGAGATGTACGAGATCCTCGGCAACAGGCGTAACGCTTCCCTCCGCGCGCAGATCGATACGCTCATCGAGCAGGGCAAACTCCGTCCCCATGACAGCGCCTTTAGCGTCCGCATCTGCGCAGGTATGCTGAAGGAAGTATTCGTCTGGTCCGCCTTGTTCGACGCGAGCGTGACGCTCCCACCCGATACGGACGAGAAGATCCACGCCATCATCGACGCCTGGCTCAAGCTTTACGGCGCCGAAACCGCCGCCTGACGAACGCCCAGAAACGCATAGCGGTTGACGCTGAAAAAGAATTCGCCGCGCTCGGCGAGCCTCAGCTGGTCGTCATACCAGGCCTGCACTTCCTCGCCCGAAAGCCCGTGCCGCTCGCCGTTTGCCATCGCATATCCGCGAATACTCTTCATGATGCCCGCCGCATAGGAAACGGGCTGCCACTGCGGCGACAGCATCGGCACGATCTCGACGCGCAGCACCCGGAAACCGGCTTTGCGCATCCGCGCGCCAAGCGTCGCCGGGAGATGCGGATCGGCAAGATGGTCGTCCCAGCACAGAAGCACCCGGTCCATGCGCGCCTGATCCGATGAATGCCAGACGACGCTGCGCCAGTCCGTATCGAGAATGAGCGTCCGCCCGCCCGGCTTCACCACGCGATGAAGCTCCTTCAGCGCCTTGCCCATATCCGCGACATATTCATGCACCTGCGTCGACACCGCGATGTCGAAACTTTCGTCGGGAAAGCGCAGCTCTGCCGCATCGCCCTGAATGCACTCCGCCTGCGGCAGCGCCGCCAGCCGCGTGCGCGCCACCTTCAGCATCGCCGCCGACGCATCGAGGCCCGCCAGCCGTCCGCCCTCGCCCACCATGCGCGCCATGTCGTAAGCCAGCAGCCCCGGCCCGACGCCGATATCGAGCACATGCTCCCCCGGCACGGGCGCCAGCATGTCGATCACCTTCGCGCGCTGCCCCACCACGTCGGGCGTCAGATACATCGCCTCCATCGCACGGGCGGCATTGTCATCGAAGTCCAGCATCTGGCTCATGCGGCGTCTCTTCTTCTGTTGGTTTCGTTGATCGCGGCCGCAAGTGCTTCGGGCTCTGCGAGATCGGCGATGAGATGGCGCTTGCCGTTCCGTTCGATCAGCGCCAGCGCCCCGCCGCCGAACCGGCGCTGCGCAAAAGAGCGCCGCACTTGCGCCAGGGCAAGCTCCCCCGCATCGAGCCGCAGCGCGCGGCGGAACGGAAAGCCCTGCTCGACCCGCAATTCACCCCCCGCCATCACCGCCCGGAGCACACGCGCGCGCAGCAGCGCATGACCGAGAAGCAGCGGAACCACCACGGATTCGACCGCCAGCGCGATGCCCCCGATGGCAAGCAGCGGCGGCTCGCGCCATTCCGCCCAGAAATAGACAATGGCCCATGTCACCGCCACGACCATCGTCGGCAGATAGATCGTCCAGTGCGCGCCGGAAGAAACGGGGTTCTCCGGCACAGGCGGAATCATGTCGGCTTCGCTCATGGGGCCGAGAATTGCAGATGCCACACGCTATGGAAAGCCGCGAGAGCGCAGGCCTTGCCGCTGCCCGAATCCGCGCTAACTCCCTCTTTCGAAGCGAAACGAACGAAAGGCAGGAACATGGCAGGCCCGGAAAAGCAGACCGACGATGCCCGGCAAGGCGTAACCGGAACAGGCACCCGCTATGTGCTCTTCATCTCTTTTGCGGCGGCCCTGATCCTGCTCTTCGCCATTGCCTGGGCCTTCTTCGGCCCGCCCACGCTCGATGCGGAAACCGGGCGAGCGGATGGCGATGGCAACCCGCCCTACACCGCCACCGAAAACCCCTCGGAAGGCTGGAACGACGAGCCCCCGGCCGCGGCCGAAACCCCCTGAGCCCGGCCGCACCGGCCAGTTCCAAACCAGACAGGTCCAAAACTGTCAGCAGCGCCCCGCCCGCCCCTTTGATCCGGGGCAGAGTCGCGCCATATTGTGCGCATGGCACACAATAACGGCCCCAAAAGCTTTGGGCGCGGCTCGGAACGGCCGCTGCCCCGGAAACCGTCCGGTCTGTCGGAAGCGCCCGGCGCGAATTTCGTGCCGGAGGGCGGCCTCGCGCCCGATCGCGATACATGGGCGGGCGCGCTGCAGGGCGACCCCGCCAACTGGCCCCTTTTCGCGCCCCATCGCCCCGAGCGCCCGGAAAAATCCGAAGGCGGCCACCGCTTCAACCTCGTCTCCGAATACCAGCCCGCCGGCGACCAGCCGACCGCCATCGAGGATCTCGTCAAGGGCATCGGCGAGGGCGACCGCGAGCAGGTCCTTCTCGGCGTCACCGGCTCGGGCAAGACCTACACAATGGCGCAGGTGATCGAGCGCACGCAGCGCCCGGCCTTGATCCTCGCGCCGAACAAGACGCTCGCCGCCCAGCTCTATGGCGAGTTCAAGAGCTTCTTCCCGGAAAACGCGGTCGAATATTTCGTCTCCTACTACGACTACTACCAGCCCGAGGCCTATGTGCCCCGCACGGACACCTATATCGAGAAGGAAAGCTCGATCAACGAGCAGATCGACCGCATGCGCCACGCCGCCACGCGCGCGCTGCTGGAGCGCGACGACGTCATCATCGTCGCCTCGGTCTCCTGCATCTACGGTATCGGCTCGGTCGAAACCTATTCGGCCATGACCTTCGGCGTGAAGCTCGGCGAGCGGCTCGACCGCAAGCAGCTCATCGCCGATCTGGTCGCCCTCCAGTACAAGCGCAACGATCAGGCCTTCGGCCGCGGCACCTTCCGTGTGCGCGGCGACACGGTCGAGGTCTTCCCCGCGCATTACGAGGATCGCGCCTGGCGTATCTCGCTGTTCGGCGACGAGGTCGAGGAAATCGCGGAGTTCGATCCGCTGACCGGCCACAAGACCGACAACTTCAAGGAAGTGAAGCTCTACGCGAACTCGCATTACGTCACGCCGCGCCCGACCCTCAATCAGGCGATGGAGGAGATCAAGCACGACCTTCAGGTCCGCCTTCAGGAGCTGAAAGGCCAGGGCAAGCTGCTCGAAGCCCAGCGCCTCGAACAGCGCACCCAGTTCGACATCGAGATGATGGAGGCGACGGGGAGCTGCGCGGGCATCGAGAACTATTCGCGCTACCTCACGGGCCGCAAGCCCGGCGAGCCGCCGCCCACCCTCTTTGAATATCTCCCCGACAATGCGCTCGTCTTCGCCGATGAAAGCCACGTCACGATCCCCCAGATCGGCGGCATGTTCCGGGGCGACTACAAGCGCAAATCGACGCTCGCGGAATTCGGCTTCCGCCTGCCCTCCTGCGTGGACAACCGTCCGATGCGCTTCGAGGAGTGGAACGCGATGCGCCCGCAATCGGTCTTCGTGTCGGCGACGCCCGGCCCCTGGGAAATGGACCAGACCGGCGGCGTCTTCACCGAACAGGTCATCCGCCCCACCGGCCTCATCGACCCGCCGACGATCATTCGCCCCGTCGCCACGCAGGTCGACGACCTGATCGCCGAGTGCCACGAGGTCGCGGCGAAGGGCCAGCGCGTCCTCGTCACCACGCTGACCAAGCGCATGGCCGAGGACCTCACCGAATACATGCATGAGCAGGGCATCCGCGTCCGCTACATGCATTCCGACATCGACACGCTGGAGCGCATCGAGATCCTTCGCGATCTCCGCCTCGGCGCCTTCGACGTGCTGATCGGCATCAACCTGCTGCGCGAGGGCCTCGACATTCCCGAATGCGCGCTCGTCGCCATCCTCGACGCCGACAAGGAAGGCTTCCTGCGTTCCGAGACCTCATTGATCCAGACCATCGGCCGCGCCGCGCGCAACGTCGATGGCCGCGTCATCCTCTATGCCGACAAGATCACGGGCTCGATGGAGCGCGCCATCGCGGAGACGAACCGCCGCCGCGAGAAGCAGAAGGCCTATAACGAGGAACACGGCATCACGCCGGAGTCGATCCGCCGCAACATCGGCGACATCCTCGAAAGCGTCTATGAGCGCGATCACGTCCGCGTCGATACGGGTAACGCCGATCAGGCCTTCATCGGCCACAACCTGCGCGCCCATATCGCCGACCTTGAGCACAAGATGAAGGAGGCCGCCGCCGACCTCGAATTCGAAACGGCCGCCCGCCTCCGCGACGAGATCAAGCGGCTGGAAGCGACCGAACTCGCCATCGCCGACGACCCGATGGCCCGCCAGTCCGCCGTCGAGGAAAGCGTCGCCCGCACGGCCACCAAGGGCCGTTCCACGTCAGGCAAACCGGGAACGCGCGCAAGGAAATACAAGAAGCGGTAGGGGTGAGGGCTCATCATCATCAAACAAGTTCTAGCGAGAGCCTGGGCAGGAACGAGGCATTTCCTCGCCATTGCCAGCCAGATTAAATCTCATATCTAGAGACATAAAAATAAACCGGCAGAAGCAACCCGTATATTCTGTTCGAGGTTGCAGATACACGCTGATGCACTCAAACTGTCTGAACTATACTTTCGATCACATTCAGCATCTTTTTTGAGCAAGAAAATCAAATGGAATTCGATCCTCTTTCATTCAAGCAAAGCCTGAATGACGAAGTCGCGATCTCGGCAATCAAACGAGAAATAAGAAATATTTTGGATTCTTATGTCGGCTGGTACGACCCATTCTGCGAATTAATTCAGAACGGCCTGGATGCCATTGAAGAGCGCAAACTGTCGGACCCTGCGGCACCGGCTCAATTGTTTATAACGATAAACTTGCAGAAAAATTCTTTAATCGTCACAGACACCGGCACTGGCCTCACCAAGGATAAGTTCGAGCGTTTTCTTGCTCCGAATTTCTCGTTCAAAAGTGGAGATACGCGAGGTCACAAGGGGGTCGGAGCAACTTACCTGGGGTATGGCTTTAACCATATCCAAATCTCTACGCGCAGCGTTGATTTCGAAAGCTGCGGGAAAATGATCGAAGCCCGAAGATGGCTCTCTGACCCCAATCCTGCGGCGAATCCGAAAGTGACCACTGACACCAGTGGCCCCCTTGACCCTCACTTTGCGTCAGTTGATAGAGGCACCTCAATCGCTATTGAGTTCGATGAAACGACGAGACCAGGCAAACTTAGCTGGCTAGGCGCAACCACGGCTGATCAGTGGGACAAGATTCTTCGCACAAAGACTGGGCTTGGAGCCGTCCTGAACGGCGTTCCACTGGATTACTCAATAACAGTGGTTGACCAAAACGGCGTACAATCTGTCGTATCAAACACTACGGCGGAGTATCTGTGGCCGCATCAACAAGTGCGGAAGTCTAGGCGCGTCACGGAAGTCAACGAAATACAGAGAAAGGTGTTCGAGAAACACGGAGCGGGAGCGCGCTTGCCAGACGCAATTCGGAATCTGGACGCGCTCTACGACACAATAGAAGCTGATGAGATCGTAGCTTACGTAGATCTGGACAAAACATATGCGCAATTGGTCCAGGACTACCGACCCTCAGTTTATTTTTGCTACGCGTTTTCCACAAAGGTCTGGTCAGAGTTCAATGAGAGGCTGAACATCCGCGGGGGACAGGCAGTGTTGAGTCCAGGGATTCAGCTTGCTGCCAATAAAATGCCTCAAGGCGAAATGGTTCAGATACCTCTCAACAGACACACTGGCCGTCAAAATCAAATTCACGTCCTTATTCACTTCGAACATGCGCGTCCGGACATGGGACGCAAAGGTTTTCAAAAGGAAGTTGTAGAGCTAGCTCAACACATCGCTCGACGGCTCATCGAACGACCAATTGAGCGAAATCGTAGTTTGTTGCGCCCTGTAACCGGCGGGATAGATGATCTGGGACGGGAAGCAAAAGTAGACAGCTGGAAGGAACAGTTTCTCGATCACGAGCGCGACAGCCCCTTAAACCTTCAGGACGAGAAATTTTTTAAGCCGATGAACAGGCTCGGCATCACTTCTACGCCTACCCGAGAACAAGATGTAATTGCTCTATTCAACCAGTTGATCGCTGGCGGGGTTATTCGCGGCGTCAAAATCATGTCTACAAATGAACGATTTGTGTATGACTCCATGTTTAAAATCTACTTCGACGGGGAAGCAGAAAACCATCAATTCGACGCAAATACCAATCCCCTCGGAGTAGCGGAAGAGAGATATAAAGAAGGGTTTTTCTCAAAGCCAAAGATTCTTGAGTACAAGTTCTCCATGAACGCCCTCATAGAAGACCTTGAGAGCGGCGACAAAAACACCAATGACATTGACTTGGTTGTGGTGTGGGAAATAGGTGAAGATTACAAACAAAGCCACATGATATCGTCTCTTTTGATACCAGACAATTTGACGGAGCGGCAGTATCACGGCGCCACGCACATAGCGACAAACCTCAACACCCACCAGTTGGAGTTCACGATTATTTGCTTAAAGGACCTTATTGGTTTCCTGGTCGACCCATCAGCCGAAATCGAAAATCAAAAGAAACTCTACGACGAAGAGTATCTTTCTTAAATTCGGTAGCCTCAACTAGCGCTGCCTACCAACCTCTTTGAGAATCCCCTCACACCCCCATCAGATACTCCACGAAATCCTTCGCATCGAACACCAGCGACACGGCCAGCGTCGCCGTCGCCGCGACGAACCAGACGCCGAAGACGCTGCGCTTCTCCACCACCGGCCAGCGCCGGATGTAATAGACAAGCACCGGCGTCCACAACACGAGATGCGTGACGCCCCAGAGCTTGTTCCAGCCCACCGTCATGCCGAGCGCCATCGTCGCAATGATCGTCACCACGAAGGAGAGCAGCAGCCAGCGCGCCTCCGCCCGGAAAAACGAAAAGACGAGACTGCCGAGCCCGAGCACGGCCAGCATCCAGTACATCCAGTAATGCACCCAGACGGGCAGCGTCGCCACATAGGCGTCCTGCGCCGCGCTCGCCGCCTGCAGTGCTTCCATGAAACCGGACATTTGTTCCTCCCTGAGACCCTTGACCGCCATCAAGCTGGGCAGCCCCCGCCCGCGCCGCAACTCACATTTGCGTCAACCCCCCGCACGCAAGGCAAAACCGGCGAAAAGCCCTCGCGAAAAGCCCTCGCGAAAAGCCCAAGCTTTCGCCATATTCCGCATCCATATTACACTTGGGGAAACAGCCACAGACTTGACGCTGACAAAGGAAAAACATGACGGGTACGGCGCTTTTCCTCGGCACCACAGGCATGCTCTCCGCCGCCGCGCGCCATGCCGCCGGACTGGCGGAAAAATCCGTCCTCGTCTCGCGCAACGCGGGCAGCTTCTCCTTCGGCGACGAGGCGCTCGATGCGAAATGCGAGCGCCTGCCCCTCTCCTATGAAGACGAGCCCGCGCTTCTCGCCGCGCTTGAGGAACACGCGCCCTTCTCCCTCGCCCTCACATGGATACGTCCCCGTGCGGAGCTTCTGCGCGCCGCGCTCGATGCGCTGGTCGCGCCCGGCGGCACTCTCATCGAGGTGATGGGCAGCCGCTCGATCCTCGCGGGAAAAGACGGCGAGCCCTCCATCGCCTCTATCCGCGCCGAGGCCCTCGCCCATCAGCCGGATATTTCATATGCGCAGGTCGTGCTCGGCTTCGTGCGCGAGAACGGCGCCTCGCGCTGGCTCAATCATGAAGAGATTTCGGCGGCCGCCATCGCCCAGATGGAAATGCCGCTGCCGCGCCGCATCGCCGGCACGCTGGAGCCCTGGGACGAACGCCCGCGCTGACCTTCGCGCTCCTACCGCCGATACCACCCGAACGGCCTGAGCGCAAAATGCAGCGCCAGCCCGAGCGCAACGAGAAGCGCGGCGGCGATGAACCTCATCCAGATGAAGCTGAACGCCATATGCGCCGGAAAGACATGCGTCTTCGCGACCGAGCCTTCCTTGAGATCGCGAAGCCGCTCCGCTTCCGGCCCGGTGATGACCTCCAGCAGGTCGCGCAGGCTCCGGTAGCGCATCACCGCCACCACATCCCATGTGTGATGCCCTTCCGGTTCGATGAAGCTCGCGAAGGGCCGCACCATGAAGACGGGAAACGAAGCGCGGCGCAGAAGCGGCGGCAGGATGGCGCGGTTGTACTCTTCCTCCGCCGCGAGGTCCGCCGGCTCGTCGATCAGGTTCACCATCAGGAATTCATTGCCGTCATCCTGCTTCATCCACGTCTCGAACTGTCCGCGGACGTGAAGCGTGCCGTCGCCCGGCCCGATCTCGTCGAAGCGCGTGAGATAGTGCTGGATTTCCGTCTCCGAAAGCGGCCGCCCGGCGCCGCCATACCAGAACCAGAACACGGCATAGAGAGCCGCGAGAACGGCAACGAGAATATGGAGACCGGTGATGCGCTTCATGTCTTTCCTCCTGAAACGGAGGAAGTCTATGGCCCGTCCATTATATTGGCAATATGAATGTCAATAGATGGTTCAGGCGAGCTTCGCTCTAGCCTTCTGCACCAGCCCCATGAGGCGCGGATCGGCCTTGATCCACCGCTTCGCCGCAAGCCCCGCGCGGATTGCCGCCGCCGCGCCATGTCCCGCAAGGCTCGCCCCCGCGATCATGTTGCGCATTTCCATCGGCGCGTCGCAGAAGCTTTCCTTGTAGGCCGCATAACCCACCGAAAGATCGTAGGTCGCGATGCCGCGGTCGATGCTCGATTGCAGCAGCTTCAGCAGATGCAGCCGCCCCGGCGAGAGCTTCGGCAGCAAATCATGGTCATAGGTATGCACCATCAGCGTGTTGCGGCCGTGCCAGACATGGGAAACGCTCCCCGACAGGAATTGACCGTCGAGCCTGAGTTCCGCCGCTTCGATCAGGCGCCGCTCCTCCGGCAGCGCGGCAAGATCGTGCCAGGCCGCGAGATAATTCTCCTCCTCGAAGATCGACGAGATGCCCTGCGCGGAAAGCTGCGCCGCCTTGCGCGCGAGAATGCTCTGTGTCATCGCCACGCGCTCTTCCGCCGTCTCCGCAATGCGGAACGACACATCGCCCGCCGCCTCCAGCTTGCGGAATTTCGAGCGGTCGATGCGCCGCGTCTCCGGGCGGTAGCGCTGCGAAAATTCCTCGAATGTCGATGGCAGGCCGAAGACATAGGCCGCGTCCGGCGCGGGCGATGCCGCAAGCCCCGCAAATGGATTGGCGAGCGGCGCGCCCGGCGTGCCGAGCGACACCGGCTGGCTGTCCAGCATCACGAGGTCGTGGCGCGGCAGCGCCCGGCGGACCTGCCGCCACAGCATCGCAAAGCCGTCCCCGGATGCATCGTTGAGCCGCGCTTCATAGTCATGCGCGAGAAGCGGCCCCTTGTAGTCGGCGAGCCGCCCGCCCAGCCAGACGAGACGCCGAAGGCCGAAGCGGCGCTCGATGCCGAGCGGCGCCAGCATCAGCGGCGCTCCCTGCCGCGCAACCACGGCGATGGCGGGCTGAACGCCCAGCCCCTCGCCCACATGCCTGTGCCAGGTGGAAAGCCAGTCGAATGTCTGGAAGGCCGTGCCCGCCGCGCGCGCCTCGAAATCGCGCCAGACAGGCTCCGCCGCCTCGAAACTCTCGTAAAGCGTGACCCCCGCCGCATGGGCAAGGCGGGCGTCGTATCCCGCGCGGAACCGGGCCGTCGTCCCTTGAGGCCGCGCCCGTACAAAACGGGACGGATTTTCCAGGGACTTTTCGCTCGAAATACTCATCGTTCGCTCCTGAGACAGTCCCGGATGTGACGGGCACGATCCGTCCCCTTTCGGGACAGCCGGGTATGTTCAGGAACAAACCACGCAAGCTTCCGGCCAGAAAACTGGCAAGAAAACCGGCCAGAAAACCAGCAAGAAAAACCGCCAATTCACGCGGCTTTCGGCGGTCTTACCCCGCCTTGTCCGTCTCGACGGCCTGCCGCTCATAGACCTCCACGCGCACACGCTCGATCAGCGTCGCCGTCGCCTCGCTCGATGCGCCGATGGCGCGCAGCACATGGCCGGAAAGCTGCAACGAGGCTTCGAGCGCCTCATGCACGACTGCCGTCGCACCCGCCTCTTCGAGTTCGAGCATGTGTTCGCGGTCGCGCGCCCGCGCATAGACCGGGATCGTCGGCCACTTCGCGCGCAGCGCCTTCACGAGCCGGCTTGCCGCCGCGCTGTCATCCAGCGTCACCACGATGGCGGAGGCCTGCGCCGCGCCCACGCGCTCCAGCATCTCGGGCCGCGCCGCATCGCCGTAATAGACGAGTTCGCCGCGAAGCCGCGCCATGCGCGAGCGCATCGGATCGAGGTCGAGCGCGACGAAAGGCAATTGCTGCTCGCGCAGAAGCCGCCCGATGGTCCGCCCGACGCGCCCGTAGCCTGCAATGATGACATGCGACTCGAGCCCCTCCACCGATCCGTCGGCATCGCGCTCCCGGTCGCCTTCCAGGCCGTCGAGCCGCGTCTGCAACCACGCCCCGAGCACCGCCAGCAGCGGCGTCAGCGCCATCGACACGGCGGCCGAAAGCTGCACCACATGCGCAACGGTGAGCGGCACCACGCCGCCCTCCACCGCCCCCGATATCACCACGAAGGCGAACTCGCCGCCCGATGCGAGCAGCAGCCCCGTGCGCGCCGAACAGATACGCGATTGCCCGAACGACATGGTCAGTGCCGCGATGATCAGCACCTTGAGCAGGATGAAAACCGCAATCAGCCCCAGCACCGCATCGAAATTGCTGCGCAGCACGGAGAAGTCCATGCCGATGCCGACGCTGATGAAGAAGAGCCCCAGCAGCAGCGCCTTGAAGGGCTGGATATCCGTTTCGATCTGCGGCCGGAATTCCGTATCGGAAAGCAGCAGCCCCGCCAGAAACGCCCCCAGCGCCATCGAAAGCCCCGCCGCCCCCGTCGCGGTTGCGGTAAGCAGCGCGGCAAGCAGCGACAGCGCGAGAAAGAGTTCCGGGTTCTTCGTGCGCGCGACCACGCCATAGATCCAGCGCAGGAAATAGCGCCCCACCGTCAGAATGAGCGTGACCGCCACCGCCGCCTTCAGCACCGCCATTCCCGCGAGGCTGAAAATATTCACATCTTCGCCGCCCTGCGCATAGGCGCTGAAGATCGACACCATGACGAGAATGGGAACGACAGCAAGGTCCTGCATCAGCAGGATCGAAAAGGCGATGCGCCCCGGCTGCGCGGCAAACTCGCCCCGCTCGATCAGCAATTGCGTCACGATGGCGGTCGAGGAAAGCGCCAGCGCAAAACCGAGAATGGTCGACGCCGGTCCCGAGAGCCCCGCCAACATGAACAGCCCCGCCAGCGCCGCGCCGCAAACGACGACCTGCGCTCCGCCAAGTCCCAGCACCAGCGTGCGCATGGAGCGCAGCCGCTGCCATGAGAGTTCGAGCCCGATGGTGAAAAGCAGGAATACGACGCCAAGCTCGCCGATCTGCGAAACGCCCGGCGCATCCTCGATCAGCGCGATGCCATGCGGCCCGATCAGCGCCCCGATGAAGAGATAGCCGAGAACCGTACTCGCGCGAAACCAGTGGAACAGAGGCATCACGGCAACGGCAGCGATCAGGAAGACGATGACCTCCTTGAGGTAGGGAACATGGATGCCCCCCGCCACCGCCTCCACGGCCGCCCCCGCACTCAGAACCTCGTTTTCCACTGTCACCTCGCCGCTCGCCTGTCCGTCGGCAGCGTAACCCAAAAATTTGCTGCGATGCGGGGAATCCCGCGGGATTCTTGCCATATACCGCGGTCCACCCTATATGCCTTTGACGAGGGACCGGGGGCGGACCCAGCAGAACAGGAAGGCCTGCATCGATATGCGGACAGGAAGCCGTGTAACCCGCAGCGATAAATCGTGCTCCCTCGCCGGCGGCGAGGCCCACGGAAACGCCGCCGGTGATGCAAATGCCTGACATGTCCTGGTTCTATCTCGCGGGCGGGCTCGTCCTGCTCATCGTCAGTGGCGACTTCCTCGTTCGCGGCGCCACCGCCCTTGCCGCGCGCTACGGCCTCTCCCCTCTTCTCATCGCGCTCACCATCGTTGCCTTCGGCACCTCCGCGCCGGAACTTCTCGTCTCCGTGCGCGCGGCTCTTTCCGGCGCTCCCGGCATCGCGCTTGGCAATGTCGTCGGCAGCAATATCGCGAACATCCTGCTGATCCTCGGCCTTCCCGCCCTGATCATGCCCATTGCCTGTGTGGGCCGCACCGTGCCGCACAACATGCTCATCATGATGGCGGCAAGCGTCCTGCTCATCGTGCTCTGCTTTATCGGCCCTCTCGGCTTCTGGCAGGGCATTCTCCTTCTGTCCCTGCTCGCCGCCTATCTCGTCTATTCGGGCTGGGATGCGCGCATGAACCCGCACTCTCCCTCGCCCCTTGCCGCCGGAGACGACACGCTCCCCGTCCCCGGCACGCCTTGCGATGCCTTCGCGCAGCCCGATATCGATACCCATGACCTCCCGCATGGCGACCTGCCCACGGAAAACCTCTCGCGCCGCGCCATTGCGCTGAGACTCCTGATCGGCCTCATCGGCCTGCCTATCGGCGCGCGCTTCGTCGTCGATGGCGGCACGGAAATCGCGCAGGTCTTTGGCGTCTCCGATGCCGTGATCGGCCTCTCCCTGATTGCCGTCGGCACCTCGCTGCCCGAGCTCGCGACATCGCTCATGGCCGTCTTCCGCCGCAATGACGATGTGGTGGTGGGAAACATCATCGGCAGCAACATCATGAACATCCTCGCCATTCTCGGCGTGACCTCGCTGATCGCCCCGCTGCCCGTCTCGCCGGACTTCCTGACCTTCCATCTCTGGGTGATGCTCGGCTCCGTTGTCATGCTGCTGCCCTTCACCATGACGGGCGGGAAAGTCGGGCGCGGAGCAGGCATCTTTTTCCTTCTGGCCTATGGCGCCTATCTCTATGCCATGTTCTCCCTCGGCCACGCGCCCGGCGTTCTTTGAGCGTTCTTTGAGCGTCCTTTGAGCATCATCTGAGAGATACGGATTTGAGCGACAGCAAAACCGCACTTGTCACGGGAGCCGCGCGCCGCATCGGGCGCTCGATCGCGCTTGCGCTCGCCGAAGAGGGCTGGTCCATCGTCCTCCATCATCACAGCTCGATGGATGATGCCGCCGCCGTCGTGAAGGAAATCGAGGCACTGGGCAGCAAGGCCCTCGCCCTCAATGCCGATCTCGCAAAGCCCGCCGCCGCGGGCGATCTCATCTCCCGTGCGCGCGAAGCGTTCGGTCCCGTCTCGCTTCTCGTCAACAACGCCTCGCTTTTCGAGCGTGACGATGTGCGAGGTATGACGGCGGAAAGCTGGACCGCGCATATGGATACCAACCTGCGCGCACCCGCCTTTCTCTCACAGGCTTTCGCCGCGCAGCTGCCGGAAGGCACACCCGGCAATATCGTGAACATTATCGACCAGCGCGTCTGGGCCCCGACACCGCATTTCTTTTCCTATACGATCAGCAAGATGGCGCTCTGGGACATGACGCAGGTCATGGCGCGGTCCCTCGCACCCCATATCCGTGTAAACGCCATCGGCCCCGGTCCGGCGCTGGCCAATCCGCGCCAGTCGGCGGCAGATTTCGAGAAACAGACAAGAGCCACGATTCTCGGGCGCGGCACCACGCCGGACGAGATTTGCGCCGCGGTTCGGTTTATTCTCGCCTCGCCTTCCATGACCGGGCAGATGATTGCACTCGATGGCGGCCAGCACCTCGCCTGGGAAACCCCGGACGTCACCATTCCCGAGTAGAGTGCGAACAGGGACAGTTGAATGAGTCAGCCGGATAATATTGCACCTCTGAAGATCGCGAATGCCGAGCGGGCGATCCGCCATGTCTTCATCCGCGACCTGCTGCTCGATGCGCATATCGGCGTCTACAAGCACGAAAAGGGCGGCACACAGCCGGTTCGCGTCAATATCGACCTCACGGTCGCCGAAGCCGCGCATGGCGACAGCCTCGACAATGTCGTCTGCTACAAGACCGTGGTCGACCAGATCAAGGCGATCGTCGCCGAAGGCCACCTGAACCTCGTCGAGACGCTGGCCGAACGTATCGCCGGATCATGCCTGGAAGATGCAAGGGTCCGGGTGGCACGGGTCCGGGTAGAGAAGCTTGCCGCCATCGCGGAAGCCGTCAGTGTCGGTGTCGAGATCGAGCGTGTGCGTCATCATTCCTGAAGCTGCAAGGTCACGAAAAACCGGCAATGGAATCAACAGTTTGGGGATTCCAAATGCCGCACACGGAAGGTTTGTGCACAGCAATGCCGGGGCTCGGATTTGCCTCAGCTCGGGGCCTGAGTCCCGGCCGAATCGGCTCTGGCCGGGTTCCATAGGTCAGAAAAACCCATATGTTTCAACGCCTTAAAACGAGACAGGTTTTAACCCGGCGTCACAAATCCTAATTATTACAAGACGTTGACAGTTGGAGGCCGGATCGGACCCCAACTCTTTCAACAAACTTATCCACAGGCTGAGCAACATGTTCCTGCCCCAGCCCGGCAGGGTGTCCGCGGAAACCCGCGAAACCTGTAGCGGTGTTATACAAACCAGATGAACGAGACCGACGAGACATCCGGCGATGCGCCCGGTTCCGGCCCCCCATCCAGCTCCGAGGCCCCCGCCTCCGGCCCGTCCGGTGCTGCCCTGATCGCCGAAAAGGTCAAGCTCCTGCCCGACAGCCCGGGCGTCTATCGCATGTATGACGAGAAAGGCGAGCTTCTCTATGTGGGCAAGGCCCGCAGCCTGAAGAAGCGGGTCGCGAGCTACACCAAGCTTGCCGGTCATTCCAACCGCATTGCCCGCATGATCGCCACCACGGCGCAGATGGAGTTCATCTCCACCGCCACCGAAACCGATGCGCTCCTCCTCGAAGCCAACCTCATCAAGCGCCTGAAACCGCGCTACAACGTGCTGATGCGGGACGACAAGTCGTTCCCCTACATCCTGCTGACCGGCGACCATGCCTTTCCGCAGGCCGTGAAGCATCGTGGCTCCCGCTCGCGGCAGGGTGACTATTTCGGCCCCTTCGCCAGCGCGGGCGCGGTCACCGCCACATTGAACGCCCTTCAGAAGGCCTTTCTGCTGCGCTCATGTTCCGACAGCGTCTTTGAGAGCCGCACCCGGCCCTGCCTCCTCTTCCAGATCAAGCGCTGTAGCGCGCCCTGCACGGGAGAAATCGGCGAGGCGGGATATGCCGAACTCCTGAGCGAGGCGCGCGCTTTCCTGAAAGGGCGCAGCCGCAAGACCCAGCAGCAGCTCGCCGCCCTGATGGACGGCGCTGCGGCCGATCTCGATTTCGAGCGCGCGGCGATCTATCGCGACCGCATTCGCGCCCTCACCCAGATCCAGCAGCATCAGGGCATCAACCCGCAGACCGTCGCCGAAGCGGATGTCTTCGCGGCCTGGTCGGAAGGCGGCCAGACCTGTGTGCAGGTCTTCTTTTTCCGCGCCGGTCAGAACTGGGGCAACCGCGCCTATTTTCCGCGCCACGACAAGGAACTCTCCGTTGAGGAAGTACTCGACGCCTTCCTCGCACAGTTCTACGAGGACCGTCCGCCACCGCGCATGGTGCTCCTGAGCCATGAAGTACCGGGAAGTAGCCTCCTTGCCGAGGCGCTCACCATTCGCGGCGGGCGAAAGGTCGCCGTCGGCGTCCCCCGGCGCGGTGAAAAGCGCGAGCTTATCGATCATGCGCTCACCAATGCACGTGAGGCGCTGGGCCGCCGCCTCGCCGAAAGCTCGACCCAGCGCAAGCTTCTTGAAGGCGTTGCCGAAGCCTTCGGCCTCGAACAGCCGCCATCCCGCATCGAGGTTTACGACAACAGCCACATTTCGGGCACGAAGCCGGTTGGCGGCATGATCGTCGCGGGCCCCGAAGGCTTCATGAAAAACCAGTACCGGAAGTTCAACATCAAGGGCGAGGACGTCGAGCCCGGCGACGACTACGCCATGATGCGCGAGGTGCTGACCCGCCGTTTCACCCGCCTCCTCAAGGAAAGCGGAGCCACGCCGGATAGCGAATCCCAGTGGCCGGACCTCATCCTGATCGACGGCGGCGCCGGGCAATTAAAGGTCGCGCTCGATGTGCTGAACGAACTCGGTATTGCCAATGTAACGGCGGTGGGCGTCGCCAAGGGGCCTGAACGCGATGCCGGCCGTGAGCGCTTCTTCATGGCGGGCCGCGCGGACTTCATGATGGAACCGCGTAATCCCGTCCTCTACTACCTCCAGCGCCTTCGCGACGAAGCTCACCGTTATGCCATCGGCAGCCATCGTGCGCGCCGTTCGAAAGCCATTGGCGTCAATCCGCTGGATGAGGTTCCCGGTATCGGCCCTGGCCGCAAGCGGGCCCTGTTGCAGCATTTCGGTTCCGCGCGCGCCGTCGCACGTGCGGGCCTTTCCGATCTCGAGGCGGTGGATGGCATCAGCGCCAAGGTAGCGCGTGCCATTTACGATCACTTTCACGGAAATCCGGACGGATGACCGCCGGATGATCGTTAAAGTGCAACCAATGACTGCACCCACGGATTTTAGTGAATTGCACTGCCTCGAATGTGCTTCCCCCCCCTCGCTACATCGTCGTGAGGAAAACGGTCCGGTCTATAAAGCGACGAGCAGATTTTCATGACCGGATGGAAGCGCCCGGCGATTCCATCCGGTCACGATCTGCTCTAAGCTGGCGCGATCAAACCGGAGCTGACTGCGAATGGCGACCAATCTGCCGAATTTGTTGACTTATTTCCGTATCGCATTGGTGCCCGCCATTGTCGTGTGTTTCTACATGCCGGGCGACGCCGCACACTGGACGGCGCTTGCGCTTTTCATCATCGCGGCCATCACCGATTTCTTCGATGGCTATCTCGCCCGCGCATGGGAGCAGCAATCCAATCTCGGGCGCATGCTGGACCCGATCGCGGACAAGCTGCTCGTAGCGGTCGTCCTGATCGCGCTCACCTGGCAGGATGTCATCGCGGGCTTCTCGCTCTGGGCCGCGATCATCATTCTCTGCCGCGAAATTCTCGTATCCGGTCTTCGCGAGTTCCTTGCAGAGCTGCGCGTCAGCGTTCCCGTGACGCAGCTCGCAAAATGGAAGACGACGATCCAGATGGTCGCCCTCGGCTTTCTGCTCGCCGGTCCCGCCGCCGACAAGATCATGCCGGGCACGATCGAAGCAGGCATCACGCTCCTCTGGGCTGCTGCCATCCTGACGCTCTACACTGGCATCGACTATTTCCGCGCGGGCGTTAAGCACCTCGGCGACGACAAGCCGGAGAAGACGCCGCCAGCCCCGCCCACGGCGGCTGCCGCAGAACGGGACGGCCGGATGTGAGACTGCTCTATTTCGCCTGGGTGAAACAAAAAGCCGGCGTCTCGGAAGAAGACGTGACGCTGCCCGGCGAAGTGCGCGACGTCTCCGGCGTCATCTCATGGCTGAAAACGCGCGGTGAAGGCTACGAGGCAGCCTTCGCGGACCTCTCAGTCATCCGCTGCGCCGTCGATCAGGAACATGGCGATTTCGGCACCTCCGTTCTGGGCGCCACCGAGATCGCCTTCTTTCCTCCCGTTACCGGCGGCTGATCCGATGATCCGTGTCCAGGCCGAAGATTTCGACATCGGCGCGGAGGTCGCAGCCCTTGTAAAAGGGCGTACCGATATCGGCGCGGTTGTCACCTTCTCCGGCCTCGTGCGCGATGCGAATGGCGGCACCGTCGCCTCGATGGAGCTGGAACACTATCCCGGCATGACCGAGAAGGAACTCGCCCGCATCGAGCAGGAGGCCCGCAAGCGATGGCCGCTTCAGGCAAGCCTCGTCATCCACCGCGTCGGCAAGCTTATGCCCGGGGATAACATCGTCCTCGTCGTCACCGCCTCCCCTCACCGTCAGGCCGCCTTCGAGTCAGCCTCGTTTTTGATGGATTACTTGAAGACCCGCGCCCCCTTCTGGAAACGTGAGGATAAAGAGGGCGAAGCGCATTGGGTCGATGCCCGTGAGAGCGATGGCGCCGCAGCAGCCAAATGGGGTTTGTGACGGTTTTGTTACGTTTTGATGACAGTCGGGCCCGTTTGTCCCCGCTTTTCTGTCCCGGTCCATCCGCCGGCCAGCAAAAAGGGCGGCCCGAAGGCCGCCCCTGATTGCTCTCGCCCTGGCGAAAAACCTAGCCGTTCACAGCCTTGGCGCGTGTCTGATGCGCATGAACCGCGGCGATATAATCTTCATGCAGATTGTGCGAAATCTCGCCCGGCGTGAATTTGTGCGGCCCGATCTCGCCAACCGGCGTCACTTCCGCAGCAGTACCTGTAATGAAGCATTCCGAAAAATCGGAAAGCTCTTCCGGCTTGATGTGCCGTTCGATCACTTCATAGCCGCGCGCCTTCGCAAGTCCGATCACGGTCTGGCGTGTGATGCCGTCGAGGAAACAATCGGGTGTCGGCGTATGAATGACGCCATCCTTGATGAAAAAGATGTTTGCGCCCGTAGCTTCCGCGACGTAGCCGCGATAGTCGTACATCAGCGCGTCGGCGTACCCTTTGTTCTCTGCCGCATGCTTCGAGATCGTGCAGATCATGTAAAGGCCTGCCGCCTTTGCCATCGATGGCGCGGTTTCAGGCGACGGACGCTTGTACTGCGCGATGTCGAGACGAATACCGGTCTTGCGCTGCTCGGGATCGAAGTAGGAAGGCCATTCCCACGCAGCAACAGCGAAGTTGATCTTGTTCTTCTGCGCACTGACACCCATCATCTCGCTGCCGCGCCACGCCACCGGACGAAGATAACCGTCGGTCAGCTTCTGCGCCCGCACGGCTGCGATGCACGCTTCGTCGATCTCTTCGACGCTATAGGGAATCTTGAAGCCGAGAATGTCGGCTGACTTGATCAGGCGTTCCGAATGCTCGCGCAGCTTGAAAATTTCGCCGCCATACATCCGGCACCCTTCGAATACGCAGCTTGCATAATGCAGCCCGTGCGTGAGCACATGCACCTTGGCATCCGCCCAGGGAAGAAGCTCTCCATTGAACCAGATGAAGCCGTCGCGTTTGTCGAAGGGAATGTCTGCCATGACCCTGATTTCCTGGTGTATTTCCGAAGCTTCCGGACAAGGCCATGCGGCACGCCGGAGTTCACGGGCCCCTTTCACGGGAGAATTTGCCGGAGACAGCTTTCTCGGGCGAACATCCTTATATTGGTTGGCAGATTCGACCTGCCCGTCTTGGACGCCCATTCTGTCTCATGCAGTCTGCAAGAGGTAGCATTTAGCGGAAAATATGTCAACATGGCTGACATAAAATGGTAGCACCTGTGAAACCGCTCGGAAAAGCGGCACTTTCCCGCCCCTTAACAGGGGCGGACCGCCTGACAGAGGCGATAGAATTGTTGTTCTTCGCCTATCGGGACTTCATTAGCGACCCCGACGAAATTCTCGCTCAGTACGATTTTGGCCGCGCTCATCATCGCGTGGTCCATTTCGTGGGACGCAATCCCGGCATCACAGTGGCGGAACTCCTTAACATCTTGAGGATCACAAAGCAGAGCCTCGCCCGCGTATTGAAGCAATTGATTGAGCGTGGCTTTGTCGAGCAGGAAACGGGAAAACAGGACCGGCGGCAACGGCTTCTATATCTCACGGCATCCGGCCGCGAGCTTGAGGAACGCTTGGCGGCACCGCAGCGTGACCGCGTTGCAGCCGCGCTCGCAAAGGCCGGACCCGGCGCAGAAGACGTATGGCGAACGATTATGCTCCAGCTTGTAAACGATGAAGACCGGGCCGAAGTGGAACACCGTATCGCCAGGGCCGCGGCTGGGCAGCGCTGACATGGGCGGCGGAGAACGCATGGCACACGCCGATGACGCGACAGGGATAAACCGCCAGGAGGGCGCGAGGATCGCGCCCGCCGATGACGCGCCACATATCCTGATCGTCGACGATGACAGGCGTATCCGTGAGCTTCTGAAGCGCTATCTCTCCGACAGCGGCTATCGCATAACCACTGCTGAACATGCAGCAGAAGCACGGGCGCGGCTTCAAGGCATGTCTTTCGACCTTCTCGTCCTCGACGTAATGATGCCCGGCGAGAGCGGTCTCGATCTCACGCGCGATCTTCGCCGCACGTCCAATGTTCCCATCCTCATGCTGACAGCGCGCGGCGAAGCGAGCGACCGCATTGACGGCCTGGAACGTGGCGTGGACGACTACCTCGCAAAACCCTTCGAGCCGCGCGAACTTCTGCTTCGGATCGGCACCATCCTTCGCCGCACACAGGCGCCGGGTATGCGCAAACATGACGAACTTTCACTAGGCCCCTGCCGTTTCAACGTCACACGCGGCGAACTCTGGGACGGCGACCGCCAGATCCGGCTAACCACACGCGAAGTGCAGCTGATGCGCATCTTCGCAGCAAACCCCGGAAAGCCTCTTTCACGTCTGGATCTTTGCGATAATGAAGCGGCCGAGCGCTCTATCGACGTCCAGATCAACCGTCTGCGCCGAAAACTGGAAGCAGACCCGAAGAATCCGCTCTATCTGCAAACTGTGCGCGGTGAAGGCTACGCACTCATGCCGGATTGACCCCGCAATGACCGAAGCAAGTACCGGCGAACACGCAGGCGCTCCACCTCCGCGCGAGGAAAGCCATTTGCGCGTACATCCGTTCCTGCTGCTCAAAAGAGCAATGCCGCGCGGACTTTACTGGCGCTCACTGATCATCATCGTCGCACCGATGGTGCTGCTCCAGTTCGTTGTCACCTACGTCTTTCTGGAACGGCACTGGCAACTCGTCACCGAACGGCTTTCCGCAAAAACAGTAGCCGAAATTGCCCTGCTACTGAGCGACTATCAGGAAAACCCCACACCGGAACGTGCAACACGCATTTCAGCCCGAGCCGGGCATGATCTTGGTCTGCCTGTCGCATTCCTCGATGACGAGCAACTTCCTGAAACGCCTTCCTCGACTTCAGGCTTGCTCGCGGATTCGCTGAACGACGAACTGCGCAGACGTGTCACCCGCCCCTACTGGATCAACACTGCGAACTACACCGAATATGTCGACATCCGTATCGCCTATGACGGAGGGGTAATGCGTGTGCTGACCCCCGCGTCGCATGTCTATGCGTCCAACTCGCATATCTTCCTTGTCTGGATGTTCAGCACTTCGGTTGTGCTGCTCATCGTTGCGCTTCTTTTCCTGAGAAACCAGATACGCCCCATCGAAAGACTGGCAGAGGCAGCCGAATCCTTCGGTATGGGCCGCGATGTCGCGAACTACAGGCCTCAAGGCGCATCGGAAGTGAGACGCGCCGCCCAGGCCTTCATGGAAATGCGCGCGCGAATTGAACGCCAGATCGAGCAGCGCACCGCCATGCTGGCAGGTGTCAGCCATGATCTGCGCACCCCGCTGACGCGCTTCAAGCTGCAGCTTGCCATGCTCGGCGACAGCCCGGAACTCATTGAGCTTCGCGAAGACGTCGCCGAGATGGAACGTATGCTCGACGACTATCTCGAATTCGCACGCGGCCATCAGGGCGAAGCATCGGAGGAGACGGATCTCGGCGAATTGATCGAGGAAGTACGCGACGATAGTCATCGCAAGGGGCACGATGTCCGTCTTGAATTCCATGGCGACCTGACCTTGCCGCTCCGCCGTAACGCCTTCAAACGCTGCCTGACGAACATCATCGACAACGCCGGAAAGTATGCAGAACATGTCTGGGTCACAGCCATCCGGGATGCGGAAACGGACGGTGGCGGCGGCAGCATCGATATCCTCGTGGACGACGACGGCGAAGGCATCGCAGAGGAGCAACTCGAGGAGGTTTTCCGGCCTTTCTACCGGCTCGACGCTGCCCGCAACCTCGACAAGGGCGGCACTGGCCTCGGCCTCGCCATTGCGCGCGATATTGCGCGCGGGCATGGCGGCGACATCACCCTTTCTCGGAGTCCTATGGGCGGCCTTAGGGCCATCATCCATCTGCCCGTTTAATTTAGGTCAGCAATATTGACCTTTATGGCTGCGCTGCATTAGGCTCCTCTCCAAATCGGCAGGGAGGAACGGCGATGGATCTACCCTCAATGGTCGCGGCCTGGCAGGCTGCATGGCAGAGCCTCGATCCCGATCGGGTAGCTGTGCTCTATGCCTCCGGCGCAACACATATGAGCGGTGCCGTCGTGAAGCGCATGAACCGCCCTGACGGGATGTTGACTGGCCCGGCGGAAATTCGCGCTTACGCAACAGCGGTTGCAAAACAGATTGGAAGCTTCCGGGCGGACATAACCAACGTCATTGCAAACGAGGAGACCGCGGGCGGATCCGCTGCAGTCGAATACTGGCGCGTCCTAGATGGCAACGAGAGAGAACAAACGCGGGTCGTGGAGATACTCGAATGGCAGGGCGACAAAATCACTGCTTGCCGGGTCTTCCATTTCTGAAAGCAGTCACGCCGCTTCTTTCGGACGAGCTTGACGGCCGCCCGGGCGGAGGCGGGAGAGACGGTCCAGCAACGCCGAACCATCGCGCAACCTCCGGTCGAGTTCGGCCATCGTCTTTGATTGATCCGCGTCATCCTCAAGCCAGACACGGAACGCCGCACCCCATATGAAGGCCAGACCGCGAACACGCATGGCGCCCGCGATGCCCGAAGAATCGATCCCTGCTGCCTCCAGCATCCAGCCCATCGACTGAAGGAGAGGCCGGGCGAGCGGCACGGCCGCCAGAGGGTCGCGCCTGATATCGGCGGAGATACGCTTGAGCGCCTCTCTGTCGTCCGACAAAGCATCGAACCGCATCATCAGCACATCGAAGAGCCGGTCCTGCGCGGTCTCGCCAGAAACGTCTTCCGCCGACACCTCTTGCAGCACCCGTTCATCGATCCGTCGCCCATAGGCGTTGAGAATGCCAGCCTTGGAAGAAAAGCTCTTTGAAAGATCTGACAGGCTCACCTTCGCCGTTTTCGCGATATCGGCGAGCGAAAGTACCGTCCAGCCGCGTGACGCGGCAAGTCTGAGCGCGGCTTTGACGATTTTCTCTTCGGGGTCGAGCTTCTTTGCCATTTTGCGCCTCCTCCCCACACAGCATAGGCAGTCATGCCGTTTCTGGCGAGGCTCCTACTTGCCGAGCTCGCGCGCCCGGTCCCGCGCGGCAAGCGCGGTCCTGCGCATCAGTGGCGAAAGGCCCCCCTCACCCATAAGAACATCGAGCGCAGCCGCCGTTGTCCCCCCCGGAGAGGTGACATTGATCCGGAGTTCGGAAGCAGATTCTTCCATCCGGTGCAGCATCTCTCCCGAACCGCTCACCGTCTCCCGCGCAAGCTTCATGGCAAGATCGGCATCAAGGCCCAACGCCTCGCCCGCAGCAGCCAGACATTCCACCATGTAGAAAACATAGGCCGGGCCGCTACCCGATATGGCTGTGACCGCATCGATCAGCGCCTCGTTTTCAACCCAGCCGACTTCACCCACGGCAGCAAGAAGATTGTCGGCGAGCACCTTCTGTTCCGGCGTCACACGCGTATTGGCGCAGGCGACTGTGATCCCGCGCCCGATGGCCGCGGGCGTATTCGGCATCGAGCGAACGGCATGCACCTCGGCACCCAGCAGTTCCTGAAGGCGGTGCAGCCCCATACCCGCTGCTATTGAAAGAAAAACAGTCTCGGGTGAGACAAGCGGCGCAAGCTCCGGCAGCACAGAAGTCATGGTCTGCGGCTTCACGGCAAGCAGAACCAGTGCCGGGCGCTTCGCGGCGATCTCCGCCATAGGTGGGTTGAGTGACAAGCCTTTTGAAGCGAGCCTCTCGATGTCGGTTGAGGGGACCGGATCGCGTACCGCAACCAACGAAGGCAAAAGACCTTTCGCCAACCAGCCGTCGAGCAGCGCACCGCCCATCTTGCCCGCACCTACCAGAACGAGCGGACGTTCGAATGAAAATGTCATGTCTGAAACCGTCGCTTGCAGAAACCGTGTGGAATAGCGCGCCTGTTCAGGCGCGCCCCTGCGTCTCGAACATGGCGGCGGTAATTGCCTCTTCGGCCGACTTGCCCGCCCACATGACGAATTGCAGCGCGGGATAATACCGCTCGCAAGCCTCCACGGCGAGCCGCAGCAGCGCCTCGCATTGCTCGGGTGTTGCTGCCGCTCCGCCGCAAAGCAACAGGCTGTTGCGATAGAGCACGACGCCATCGTCGGACCAGATATCGAAATGGCCGGACCAGAGCTGTTCGTTGATGAGCGTCAGGAGATGGCGGACCACTGGACGCTTCTCCGGCGGCACCCGCAGATCGAGCGTGCAGGCAACATGAAGCCCGGAAATATCATTCCGCCAGTTGAGTGAAAGCTGGTAGTCGCGCCATTCCCCGACGACACAGATATTCAGTTCGTCCTCATGGCTCCGTTCAAAGAACCAGTCACGAACCTGCGCGACTTGTTCGAGCAGATCGAGGGGATTGCCGTCGAATTCTTCGGCCTCGGCGACAGAGCCTGACATTCGTTACCCCGCTCGGGCTACCCTTCCCGGTGACCAGCCCCGGACACGTCCGCCGGTCTATATATGGTGGGCAGCCCATCCCTGAAACACTAGGCAACGGTGCCCGATGCATTGAGTCGGCGCAACCCTCCCTGATGAAACGGTCGTGGATAACGGCACGGAATCTGTGGAAAGCCTGCGTACTCAGCCGAGTGGCGAGGTATCGCCTTCGGGGCCGGGAGCCGTCGGATCTTCGCCAGAATCGTCAACCTTCTTGGCGTTCTTCCGTGCCTTCGGTGCAGGCTTGGAAACCGCAGCCTCCAACACCTCGATCCGCGCCTTGAGTGTCTCGTTTTCCTCGCGCGCCAGCTGTGCCATGGCACGGACAGCCTCGAACTCTTCGCGCGTCACAAGGTCCATGTCGGCGATAAGCCGCTCCGCCTGACCACGCAGCACCGTCTCTACTTCCTGGCGCACACCCTGAGCTGCGCCGGCAGCATTGGTGAAAAGACGGCCAAGCTCGTCGAAGATACGGTTCTGGGTCTGGGTCATCTGAAACTCCGCTTGCGGCTTCGAGAGAAGAAGATAACGCTTCGCTCGCGAAAAGCGAATCCCGCAACCTGCGGCGGAGCGCCGCTTTCCTTGACATGGATCGCGCGGGAGCGAAACTGGCGCCCATCGGCGGGCAACTGCATGCCCCAAGCTTCAAACTGGAGCCCCATGCCCTTTCCTGACATCGACCCCATACTGATCGAGATTGGTCCCTTTGCGATCCGCTGGTACGCACTCGCCTATATTGCCGGGCTTGTTCTCGGCTGGCGTTACATTATTGCGCTCGCGGAAACCCCGCGACTCTGGAACGGGCCCGCACCTGTCACCCGCACAGATGCCGACGACATGCTGCTCTGGGCGGCGCTCGGCGTTATTGTCGGGGGGCGTATTGGCTATGTGCTGATCTACAATCCCGCCTATTTCGCAGCGCATCCGGTCGAGATATTCTATGTTTGGCAAGGCGGCATGAGCTTCCACGGGGGGGCCTTCGGCGTCCTCGTGGCGATGATGCTCTTCGCACGCGCGCGCGGCATTTCATTTCTGCCGCTTCTCGATCTCGTCAGCGCAGCCGTCCCTATCGGCATCTTCTTCGGCCGCATCGCCAACTTCATCAATTCGGAACTCTGGGGCCGCGTAACGGATGCGCCCTGGGGCATCGTCTTTCCGAATGGCGGGCCGCTGCCCCGCCACCCAAGCCAGCTTTACGAAGCGGCACTCGAAGGCGTTCTTCTCTTTGTAGTATTGCGTCTCACGACGCACCGCTTCGAAGCACTGAAAAGGCCGGGCGTGGTAATGGGCGTCTTCATTTGCGGTTACGGCCTTGCTCGTACCGCGGTTGAGTTCTTCCGAGAGCCCGATCAGCAAATCGGATACCTGTTTGGCGGCTGGTTCACTATGGGCATGTTGTTGTCCATCCCGATGGCGCTTATCGGCGCGTCGCTCGCCTGGCATTTTGTCACGCGGTCGAGCAAGCCTGCCACCGCAGCAAAGCGGAAATGACGGCCACTGCCCTCACACATCATATCGCCCGGCTGATCGAGGAGACGGGGCCGATCCCGCTTTCCCACTACATGGCACTGGCCCTCGGCCATCCCGACCATGGCTACTACATGACGCGCGATCCGCTCGGTGCGAAAGGCGACTTCATCACCGCGCCGGAAATCAGCCAGATGTTCGGTGAACTCATCGGCCTGTGGCTTGCGGAGCAATGGCTGCAGCAAGGAACACCGAAACCTTTTGCGCTTGCCGAACTCGGCCCCGGCCGGGGAACGCTGATGTCCGACCTTTTGCGGGCAATCCGCAGCGTACCGGGCATGACCGATGCGGCAGAGGTTCACTTCGTTGAAACGAGCCCCTCCTTGCGCGACGAACAGAAAGCCCGCGTTCCCCACGCCACTTGGCATGAACGGATCGATACGCTGCCGCAATTACCGCTTTTTCTGGTCGCCAACGAGTTTTTCGATGCCCTTCCCGTGACGCAATACCAGCGCACGGAGCGTGGCTGGTGTGAACGCTATGTCGGCCTTGAGGGAAAACGCTTCATACCCGTGCTCGCGCCTGTACCTCTCGCAAGTGACGCCCTGCTTCCGGCGCCGATGAAAAACGCAGCCGAAGGTGAGATCGCGGAAATCTCGCCTGCAAGCACAGCAATCGCCGAAGAAATCGCATCCCGCATCGCATCGAGGCGAGGCGCGGCTCTCTTCATCGACTACGGCCACCCGCGAAGTGCGCCGGGCGACACCCTCCAGGCAATGAAAAACCACGCATATGCCGATCCCTTCGACGCACCCGGCACTGCCGACATTACAACCCATGTCGATTTTGAGATGCTGTCCCGCGCAGTTGAGACAGGCGGGGCAGAGGCGCATGGCCCGGTTGAACAGGGGGCGTTCCTGACAGCGCTCGGCATCGAGGGGCGAAAGGAAGCCCTCACGCGTAATGCGACCCTTTCGCAAAGAGCGGATATAGCGAAAGCAGCGCAGAGGTTGACCGCACCCGGCGAGATGGGCAGCCTTTTCAAGGTGCTGGGGATCACCCCGCGCGGCAGTATGCTGCCCGCCGGTTTCGCTTGAAGGAAGTTGTCATGTTGAAGGCGAAGCCTTTCGAGGTTCTTTCCCATGTGCGTCATGGCTTTTTCACGCGCGAAGGCGGTGTATCGAAGGGCATCTATACATCGCTGAATTGCGGCTACGGCTCGAACGACGACAAGGAATGTGTACGCGAGAACCGTACGCGCGTGGCGGGCAAGCTGAGCGTCGAACCGGAAAAACTGCTGACGGTTTATCAAGTGCATAGTCCAGAGGTGGTAACGGTTACCCATCCCTGGGAGCCGGAAGAGGCGCCACAAGCCGACGCAATGGTGACGGCAAAGGCAGGCGTCGCGCTCGGCATCCTTACCGCCGACTGCGCACCGGTCCTCTTTGCCGACAACAACGCGCATGTGATCGGCGCCGCGCACGCAGGCTGGAAAGGCGCCATAGGCGGCGTCCTCGAAGCAACCATCGAGGCAATGATCGGTCTCGGCGCCGAACGCAATCGAATCGTTGCAGCCATCGGCCCTTGCATCTCGAAAGATGCCTACGAAGTGGGCGCCGAATTCCGCAACCGCTTTCTCGATGCGGATGACACGAACGCGAGGTGGTTCGCTGCTTCCGAAAACCACGGTCATTTCATGTTCGACCTGCCCGGCTATGCCGAAGCGCGGCTTGAAGCGGCCGATATTGGGACAATTGCCGTGGTTGGCCGTTGCACATATCGGGAACAGAAGCGTTTCTTTTCCTACCGCCGCACAACGCATCGCAAGGAAAAGGATTATGGCCGCCAGATTTCAGCCTTGATGCTCAGGGACTGACAGCGCAGCCGATATTCTCCCGAATCACGTTAAACTCCGCCCGAATGATGCGCCACGGGGCGACGGGAGCGGGACGGACCGGCAAGTGCAGGCGGCAAGCGACGGAGCCAGCGGCAACTGGAAACAGGCGAGCGTACGGCGGCTGCGGGTCGGCGCGGCGATCGCTATTCTCGCAGTTGCGGCCTGCGTCGACGATGCCGCATCGGACAAGGCGACATCCCGCGACACGCCCCCTTCAACGGAAGGGCAGCAGGCGGCAGCGGCAACAGGCCCGAAAGTCGCGATATCGGCATTGAGCGGCGTACCGCCGACGAAAGCCAATCTCTTTTCGGCAATGCTGAAAGAGGAAGCGCTGCGGACGACTCTGCCCGCTAGCGTAAGCGAGGGAGCCTCCGCTTTCGACGCGACCGGCGCCATGGCGGCCGGCGAGCGCGAGGACGGTACATATATCGTCGCGGTTGTGGATATCACCAATACGAAAGGCTTGCGCCTTGAACGCGTGGTCAGCGACACGCTCCTGCCCGAGCGCGGCAAAGCCGGTAACGCATGGGACTCCGTTGGAAACGACGATCTAAGGCGTTTGGCCGCCACAACAGCCGGCAAGATCGCTGCCTGGTATGCAGGCACCTTCGCCGCGGGCCAGACGATGGCGGAAAACCCCGGCACCGATCCCGTCGCGACCGGCAGCATCGCCTTAGCGGCGCCGCTCAAAAAGCCTGAACCTCGTTTTAATGTGGTGGTCGGCCCTGCACCCGGCGACGGCGCCACATCCTTGTCCCACGCGCTTGAGAGAGCGCTCGATCGGCGGATGCAGACCGCGACATGGATCACCGGTGGTCCCTACCGGATCGATGGCAGCATTGTTACCGCCTCACGCAATGACGGACTGACCGATGTCTCGATCCGCTGGATTGTCAAAACCGCCGACGGCGCCCTTCTTGGCGAGGTGGAGCAGCGCAATGCTCTCGATGCTGCAAAGATCGCAAGCCGGTGGGAAGATGTGGCCAAAGCCGCCGCCGACGCCGCGGCCGAAGGCGTGATGGGCGTGCTTCAAGGGCCGCCCTTCCCCGTGGCATCGAACTCATGAACGCCGCGGAGCCCGAAAAACAGGCAATTTCCAAAGCGTGGTTTGCGTGTTTACAGGGGGTGGACCCCTTGTTAAAACCCGCACGCGCCGTCACCGGACCGTCATGTCCGCGCGGCGATTTCAAATAGGGGCATGGGCGCTCGCCCTACGGCGGGTCTCAAGTGTGATGGCAGGGGTCACGGAATGAAACTCGTATCGGGCAATTCCAACAGGGCTCTTGCCGAAGCCATCGCAGCCTATCTGAACCTGCCCCTCACAAAATCAGTCGTGCGCCGCTTCGCCGACATGGAAGTCTTCGTTGAAATTCAGGAAAACGTCCGCGGCGAGGACGTCTTCGTTATCCAGTCGACCTCCTACCCCGCCAATGACCACCTGATGGAGACGCTCATCATCATAGATGCGCTGAGACGCGCTTCCGCGCGGCGCATCACGGCGGTGATCCCCTATTTCGGCTATGCGCGACAGGATCGTAAACCCGGCGCCCGCACCCCTATCTCGGCGAAGCTCGTCGCCAATCTGGTGGTGACGGCCGGGGCGGACCGCGTTCTCACACTTGATCTTCATGCCGGCCAGATCCAGGGCTTCTTCGATATTCCGACCGACAACCTCTTCGCCGCCCCCGTACTGACCCGCGATATCGAGCAGCACTACAAAACAAGCAACGGCGTCATGGTCGTCTCGCCGGACGTCGGCGGCGTGGTGCGCGCCCGCGCCATTGCAAAACGCATCGGCGCCGACCTCGCCATCGTCGACAAGCGCCGCGAACGGGCGGGTGAATCCGAGGTCATGAACATCATCGGCGACGTAAGCGGCCGATCCTGCATCCTAGTCGACGACATCGTCGACAGCGCGGGCACGCTGTGCAACGCCGCAGAAGCACTGCTCAAGGCCGGTGCGACGGAAGTCTCCGCCTATGTGACGCATGGCGTGCTCTCGGGCGGCGCCGTCGCCCGTGTTTCGGCCTCGCAGCTGAAAGAACTCGTCATCACGGATTCGATCCAGGCAACCGAGGCGGTCCGCGTCAGCCACAATATCCGGGTGGTTTCCATCGCCCCGCTGATCGGCGAGGCCATGCGCCGGACCGCCGAGGAGCGCTCGGTTTCGAGCCTGTTCGACTGAGGACACCTCCCTCCTCCACGGCCCTCGCCGGTTGAGTTTTCAAGGACTTGGCGCTATAAGGCGCGCAATCCCGCACTTCCACACCCCTGGAGGAGACTTGCGGGCCATTTGCGCGGGCCTTCAAGGCCCCGTTTTCATTGGAGAATTTGCTATGGCCGAGACACATACGCTCGCAGCCGAGGCACGCGAAAAAGGCAGCAAGGGGGCTGTCCGTTCGCTCCGCCGCGAAGGCCGCGTCCCCGCCGTTATCTATGGCGAGAAGAAGACCCCCGAGCTCATTCATGTGAGCTACAAGGAAATCAACGCGCTGTACCAGACCGGTACCTTCATGAGCCATGTGCTCGATGTCGAGATCGGCGGCAAGAAGGAACGCGTCATTCCTCGTGACGTTCAGTTCGAGCCGGTGCGCGACTTCATCATCCATGTCGATTTCCTGCGTCTCGGCAAGAACGCAACCATCGTGGTGAACGTGCCTGTGCACTTCCACAATCACGAAGCCTCGCCCGGCATCAAGGGCGGCGGCGTGCTCAACATCGTGCGTCACGAAGTCGAACTCTCCTGCCCCGCCGATGCGATCCCCGAACAGATCGACATCGACCTCAAGGGCTACGAGATGGGCGACTCGATCCACATCTCCGCCGTGACGCTGCCCGGCAAGGTGACGCCGACGATCACGGATCGCGACTTCACCATCGCGACCATCGCCGCGCCTGCCGCCGTCGTTTCCGCCGACAATGAAGCCAAGGCGGAAGACAAGGCCGAGGGCGCTTCCGAGGAAGCGAGCGAAGAAGGCTCTTCCGAAAAGGAAGACTGATCTTCGTTGCCTGAAAGGAGGCGGCGATGATCTTGCTCGTCGGTCTTGGAAATCCGGGCGCGAAATACGAACGGAACAGGCACAATGTCGGATTCATGGCGGCGGACGCAATCGTTCGCCGCCATTCCTTTTCGCCGCCACGCGCGCGCTTTCAGGGCATCGTCTCCGAAGGCATGTTCGACGGCGAGAAGGCGATCGTGCTGAAGCCCACGACCTACATGAACGAAAGCGGGCGCGCCGTCGGCGAGGCGATGCGCTTCTACAAGCTGACCCCGGCGGACGTCGTCGTCTTCTATGACGAACTCGACCTCGATCCCGGCAAGATTCGTATAAAGACCGGCGGCGGCGCGGCAGGCCATAACGGCATCCGCTCCATCGCCTCGCATATCGGACCCGACTTCCGCCGTATACGGATCGGGATCGGCCACCCGGGCGCGAAGGATCGCGTGCTCGGTTACGTGCTTGGCGATTTCTCCAAGGCGGACGCTGCATGGGTAGAGCCCATGCTCGACGCAATGGCGGATGCGGCCCCCCTTCTCGCCGAAGGCAAGGATGCGACATTCGCGAACAAGGTGCATCTCGCGCTCAATCCCGAGCCCGCGAAGAAGCCGAAGACAGAAGACAAATAGTAGAACGGAGAGACCGAGGTCATGGGATTCAAATGCGGCATCGTCGGATTGCCCAATGTCGGCAAGTCCACTCTTTTCAATGCGCTGACGCAGACAGCGAGCGCGCAGGCCGCGAACTATCCCTTCTGCACCATCGAGCCGAATGTCGGCGAGGTGGCAGTGCCGGACCCGCGCCTCGACAAGCTTGCGGCGACGGCAGGCAGCAAGGAAATCATTCCGACCCGGCTTACCTTCGTCGATATTGCAGGCCTCGTGAAAGGCGCATCGAAGGGCGAAGGCCTCGGCAACCAGTTCCTCGCGAATATTCGCGAAGTCGACGCGGTTGCCTATGTGCTGCGCTGCTTCGTCGATGACGACATCACCCATGTCGAAAACCGCATCGACCCTCTGGCCGACGCCGAGATCGTCGAGACGGAGCTGATGCTTGCCGATCTCGAAAGCCTTGAGAAGCGCCTCGTCGCACAAGAGAAGAAGGCGAAGGGCGGCGACAAGGAAGCCAAGCAGCAGATCGAACTGATGAACATCGCGCTCGTCTATTTGCGCGAAGGAAAGCCCGCCCGTATTGCAACGGCTGACGGCAAGATTTCCGACGATGACATGAAGGCGTGGGAGGGACTGAACCTCCTCACCTCGAAGCCCGTTCTCTATGTCTGCAACGTGGAAGAAGCCTCCGCCGCGACGGGCAATGAATATTCGAAGGCAGTTGAAACCCGCGCGACAGCCGAAGGCGCGCAATGGGTCGTGATCTCCGCGCGCATCGAGGAAGAGGTAGCGCAGCTCCCTGAAGACGATCGCGCCGAATATCTCGAAACGCTGGGCCTCGAAGAACCCGGCCTGTCGCGTCTGATCCGCGTCGGCTACACGCTGCTCGATCTCATCACCTATTTCACGGTGGGACCGAAGGAGACGCGCGCATGGACCATCACACGCGGCACACGCGCACCTGCCGCCGCAGGCGTCATCCACACGGATTTTGAAAAAGGTTTCATCCGTGCAGAGACGATTGCCTATGACGACTATGTAAATCTTGGCGGCGAACAAGGTGCAAAGGACGCGGGCAAGATGCGTCTCGAGGGCAAGGAATATGTGGTTCATGACGGCGATGTGATGCATTTCCGCTTCGCGAATTGAGAAGACGAAACGGCATCTCGCTACGCCTCTCACGGGGCGGGGACAAGTTTCTCCCGAACCGCGAAGCGGGGATAAACCGGCCCGACTGTCATCAAAACGTCACGATAACGTCACAAATGACGGCGGCGGGAAACTGAGAAGAATTAGTCCCCGGTTTCGAGGGGCGGACCAAATGACCGGCCACGAGTCGCGAAATAAATAATCCCCGGTTTCGGGCCATGCGTACGGGAGGACGAATGGGTACGAGAGAGCCGAAATTCCATTGGGAAGATTTCCCCGTCGGCGAAACCGTCGAATTCGGGGAAAAGCACGTCACCAGGGAAGAAATCCTCGAATTCGCGAGCGAGTTCGACCCGCAGCCCTTCCATCTGGACGAGGAAGCGGCGAAGCAGTCGATCCTCGGCGGGCTCTGCGCGAGCGGCTGGCATTCCTGCGCGATGATGATGCGCATGATGTGCGACGGCTACATCCTCGAAAGCGCATCGCTGGGCGCGCCGGGCGTCGACGAAGTGAGATGGCGCAAGCCGGTCTATGTGAACGATACGCTCCGCCTGCGGAGAACCTGCACGGAGCGCCGCCCCTCGAAGAGCCGCCCGGAGATGGGCCTCACCAGATTCCACATCGAAATGCTGAACCAGAAGGACGAGGTCGTGCTGACCTCGGACGGCTGGGCGATGTATGGCAGGCGCCACCCCGGCGCCCCGGTCGAGGAGGACTGATACATGCCCTGGTTCGAAGACATAGAGATCGGCAGCCGCACGGAACTGGGTAACCACACTTTCGAGGCCGATGAAATCATCGCCTTCGCGAAGAAATACGACCCGCAATATTTCCATGTCGATGCCGAGGCCGCAAAACACGGACCCTTCGGCACACTGACCGCGAGCGGCTGGCACACCTCCGCGACATGGATGAAGCTCATGATCGCGTCGCGGCGAGCGACGCCGGAACCCGCCGACGAAAACGGCCGCACGCCCCCGGCGGGCGGCCCCTCTCCCGGCTTCCTTGAGATGAAATGGCCAAACCCGGTGCGCGCGGGCGACACGATCAGCTATTCTTCGGAAGTAATCGAAAAACTCGATATGCGCTCGCGGCCCGGATGGGGCATCGTAAGGAGCCTCAATATCGGCGTGAACCAGCACGGCGAAACCGTGATGAGCTTCATCGGACAGGGCTTGATCGAAAGGCGCGCTCCAAAAGGCGCGTAACGAAAACAGGGAGGAACGGGATGGCACGCAAGGGCAAGGACATCACGCTGAAGAGCGGCGACGGCGCCGACATCCTCTGCTACCACGCGAAAGCGGAAGGCGAGAGCAAAGGTGGCCTCGTCCTCATCATGGAGATCTTCGGCGTCACCGCACATATCAAGGATCTCTGCGACGACTATGCCGCACGCGGCTATGACGTACTCTCGCCGCAGCTCTATGACCGGCAGGTGAAGGACTTCCAGGCGACCTACTCCCAGGAAGACATTCAGGAATCGCTGAAGCTGCGCGCCGACAATTCCTACGAGAACACGGTGCTCGACGTGCAGATGTGCATCGACAAGCTGCACGCGGACGGCGCGAAGAAGGTCTTCATCACGGGCTATTGCTATGGCGGCTCGGTGAGCTGGGTGGCGGCCTGCCGCGCGAAGGGGCTCGACGCAGCGTCTTGCTATTACGGCGGCGCGATCAAGCAGTTCATCGATGAGAGCCCGAAATGCCCGACCATCTGCCATTTCGGCGAGAAGGATCACAGCATCCCGATGGAGGATGTGCGCGAGATCGAGAAGGCGCATCCGGAAGTGAAGGTCTATGTCTATGACGCGGACCACGGCTTCAATTCCGACCGCCGCAACAATTACGACAAGGCCGCAGCGGAACTGGCGCTGAAGCGGACGCTGGCGCTTTTCGAGGGAGCGTGAGGGCGACGACGCGGAATGGAGAAAAGCGACATCGACAGCTTTGTTCGTGACGGCTATCTGCGTATCGAAGGCGCCTTCCCCTACGAACTCGCCGGAGAGATGCGTGAAATTCTCTGGCGTGAGATGGGACGCGATCCGGAGGACCGGACGACATGGACCCAACCTGTTGTGCGGCTGGGGGGTCATGCTGAACCGCCCTTCGTTGCGGCGTCGAACACGCCCGCGCTGCATGCGGCTTTCGATGCGCTCATCGGACCGGGACGCTGGGCACCGCTCATGGGGCTTGGCACCTTCCCCGTCCGCTTCCCCTCGTCCGCCGATCCGGGCGATGCGGGATGGCATATCGATGTGAGCTTCGCGAGCGACGGCGACGACCCGGGCGACTTTCTCGGCTACCGCGCGAACGTGAACTCGAAGGGCCGCGCGCTGCTCGCCCTCTTCCTGCTCTCCGACGTGGACGAGAAGAACGCACCGACGCGCATCCGCGCGGGCTCTCATCTCGACATCGCGCGGCGCCTCGAACCCGCAGGCGAACGAGGCATTACGCTGCGGGAACTCGCGGCGAACGATTTCGCCGAAAGCCGCGACAGGCCGGTGCACCTCGCGACGGGCGAAGCGGGCACCGTCTATCTCTGTCACCCCTTCCTCGTGCATGCGGCACAGCCGCACCACGGAACGGAACCCCGCTTCATTGCCCAGCCGCCGGTCTACCCGAAGGTGCCACTCTCGCTCGACCGGGCAGATGGCGATTATTCGCCTGTCGAGCGGGCGATCCGGCTGGGATTGGGGAGGGAGTGAGGGGCGGCCCGAACAAATCGGACCATGACAGTTTGGGGAAAGCACAAACTCTCGTCACCCCGGGATGACATTTCTATTTGTGGCAATTCTTCCTGTTCCCGCCCTCGTCGTTCTTCTCTCCACCCTCCCCCTGTGGGAGGGTCAAAATTTGCGTAGCGGATTTTGGGGAGGGGTTGCAGTGACAAATTGGACTGCAGCATTCACGACTGCCTCCCCTACCCCTCCCCAAACAGCCTTCGGCCGTTTGACCCTCCCACAGGGGGAGGGTGGAAAGAGGAAGCAGCACTTCTTCATCGCACAATCCCATTGCGTCATCGGGAATTGCGCCCATATGGTGGACAACCTTGAACGGAAGCCGCCATGACAAAGTCTCTGAAACCCGAAGACCCGCTCGGCCTCGATAACCAGCTCTGCTTCGCGCTCTATTCATCGTCGCTGCTGATGACCAAGCTCTACAAGCCGCTGCTCGGCGAGATCGGCCTCACCTATCCGCAATATCTCGTCATGCTGGCGCTATGGGAGGAAGACGGGGTGACGGTGAGCCGGCTTGGGCAGAGGCTCTATCTCGATTCCGGCACGCTGACGCCATTGCTGAAGCGGCTGGAAAAAGCCGGGCTCGTGAAGCGCGAGCGCAACGAGAAGGACGAGCGGCAGGTGCTGGTGCGCGTTACGCCGGAGGGCAAGGCGCTGAAGCGCCGGGCGGCGGGCATCCCGAAAAAGATCATGACCGCCTCCGGCATGAGCCTCGACGAAATTGTCAACCTGCGGAAAACATTGAAGAAATTGCGCGGCGCGCTGGCGGCCTGAGGGGCCGCAAGCACGGTATTTGCCGCCCCTGGATTGCTTCGTCGCACCTTCGGTTCTCCTCGCAATGACGGTTGGGGATGTCAGTAGATCGACCCCTTCACGAAACCGTGTCCGAATTTATATTGCACACAATCTAATTGCTCCCTATATGATTGTCGCAACGGACATTCCCATCACCCCTCAAGGGAGCAGAGAAATGAACATCCTCTATACGGCACATGCGGCCTCCTCCGGCGGCCGGACGGGCGAAGCGAAATCGGACGATGGCCGCCTCTCGGTGAAACTCGACACGGTGAAGGAATTTGGCGGCGCGGGCGGCGACGGCACCAATCCCGAACAGCTTTTCGCGGCGGGTTATTCCGCCTGCTTCCACTCGGCGCTGAAATTCGTCGCCGGGCAGAAGAAAGTGAAGGTCCCGGCGGAGAGCGCCGTGACCGCCCATGTCGGCATCGGCCAGAACCCGAAGGGCAAGGGCTTCGCGCTCGACGTGGCGCTCGAGGTCTCGCTGCCCGGGCTCGACAAGGCGGAAGCCGAAGCTCTCGTCGCGGAGGCGCATGAAGTGTGCCCCTATTCGAACGCGACGCGGGGTAACGTGAACGTGACCCTCAACATCGTCTGAAGACGGCAAGATCGGCAACAGAACAGCACTGAACGGCAGGAGCGATTCCATGAGCGATGAAAAGAAGACCGCCTACGACTTCACTTTCACCAGCCTCAAGGGAGAGCCCCTGTCGCTCGCCGACTTTGCGGGGCGGCCGCTCCTCATCGTCAATACGGCTTCGAAATGCGGCTTCACGCCTCAATACAAGGAGCTGGAAGCGCTCTGGAAGAAGCACCGGGACGAAGGCCTCGTCGTGCTGGGCGTGCCGTCCAACGACTTTTCCAATCAGGAGCCGGGCAACGCCGCCGAGATCGAGAATTTCTGCGAGATCAATTTCGGCGTCGATTTTCCGCTGACGGAAAAGGTACATGTGAAGGGACGTGAAGCACATCCCCTCTTCCAGTGGCTTGGAAGCCAAGGCGGCATCCTCTCGAAGCCTCGCTGGAACTTCTACAAATATGTGATCGGCCGCGACGGGAAACTCGTCGACTGGTTCGCCAGCACGACAACGCCGGGCTCTGCGAAGGTGGAACGCGCGCTGAAGAAGGCGTTGGGGGAGTAGGCTCCCCAGCTCCCCGGCTTCCAGGTTTCCTGCCGCCCTCCCCTTAAGCGAGGGTGGAAAGAAAGAGGGCGCCTACCCCCGCCTCTCCGGATAAAGCGAGAGCAGCCCTTCGCGGCTTGCCGGACAGACGCCGCGTTCGGTAATGAGGCCGGTGACGTAGCGCGATGGCGTGACGTCGAAACCGTAATTCGCGGCGTCGCTGCCGGGCGCGGAAATCTCGACAGTAACGATGTCGCCCTCCTCCGTGCGGCCTGTCATATGCGTGACTTCGCGGGGGGAGCGCTGCTCAATCTCGATTTCCTTCACGCCGTCTTTCAACGTCCAGTCGATTGTCGTGTGCGGGAGCGCGACATAAAAGGGAACGCCGTTGGCATCCGCGGCGAGCGCCTTCAAATAGGTGCCGATCTTGTTCGCGACATCGCCTGTAGAGGTCGTGCGGTCGGTGCCGACGATGCACATGTCGACGCGGCCATGCTGCATCAGGTGGCCGCCCGCATTGTCCGGCACGATGGTGTGCGGCACGCCATGCCGGCCCAGCTCGAAGGCGGTGAGCGATGCGCCCTGATTGCGCGGCCGCGTCTCGTCCACCCAGACATGGACGGAGAGCCCTGCATCATGCGCCATGTAGATGGGCGCGAGCGCGGTTCCCCAATCGACGCAGGCGAGCCAGCCCGCATTGCAATGGGTGAGGATGTTGACGGTCTCGGCCGGCTTCGCCTCGGCAATGCCCCGGATGATGCGCAAACCGTTCTCGCCGATCTTCCGGCAGGTCTCGACATCCTCGTCGCAGAGCCGCGCGGCTTCAGCATAGGCCGCCTCGACGCGCGCATTGCCGCCCGCCCCGCGAACGGCCTCGCGCATCGCATCGAGCGACCATTTGAGATTGACCGCGGTCGGCCGCGTTGCGAGCAGCATGTCATAGGTGCGGTCGAGATTTTCATCCGACGCATCCTCGCGCAGCGCCATGCAAAGCCCGTAGGCGGCGGTGGCGCCAATGAGCGGCGCACCGCGCACCAGCATGTCCTTGATCGCGCGCGCCGCGTCCTCCGCGCTGCGCAGGGAGGCGATGGCAAATTCATGCGGCAGCTTCGTCTGGTCGATGATTTCGACCGACCAGCCATCATTCGCGACCCAGATGGTGCGGTAATGCGTGCCGTCGATTTTCATGTCGCCTCCTCGACAGGTTGACTGTCAGTGCCCTTCGAAGGAGCAGAGCGAAAGCACCTCGATGTCGAGGTCTTCGAGACGCTGGCGGCCGCCAAGTTCCGGCAGCTCGATGACGAAGCTCGACGCGGTGACATTGCCGCCCGCGCGACCGATGAGCTTCACGGCGGCTTCCGCCGTGCCGCCCGTGGCGATGAGATCGTCGATCAGGAGAATCCGGTCGCCATCCTTCACGGCGTCGCTGTGAATTTCGACCGTGTCGGTGCCGTATTCGAGGTCGTACTCCTGCCCGATCACGTCATAGGGCAGCTTGCCCTTCTTGCGGACGGGGATGAAGCCGAGCCCGAGCTGATGGGCGACGGCACCGCCCAGAATGAAGCCGCGCGCCTCGATGCCGGCGACGGCGCTGAAGGTCGCGCCCGAATGAAGCGCGACCAGCGCATCGACCGCGCCGCGAAAACCTTCCGGGTCGGAAAGCAGGGTCGTGATATCGCGGAAGAGAATGCCGGCCTTCGGATAATCCGGGATGGTACGGATGAAAGTCTTGATGTCCATGTGGTCCTCGGGGTCAGGAAGCGTGAAGCACGCGGCCGGCGACGGCATCGAGCTTTCGCACGAGTTCAGGGGCGCGCTTTGCGGGCGCGGTAATGAGAGCGGTGTCGAGCACACGGTCGAAGCCCTGCGGCGAGGGCTCGCGCTCCGGCCCGAAGCTCTCCGCGACGGAGCGGATGAGCGCGCGCGCATTGCCTGCGTTCTCTTCCAGCACGCGCACGACATCGGCGACCTCCACATGGGCATGGGTAGGGTGCCAGCAATCGTAATCGGTCACCATCGCCACGGTCGCGTAGCAGATCTCCGCCTCGCGGGCGAGCTTCGCCTCGGGCATATTGGTCATGCCGATGACCGAGCAGCCCCAGGAGCGATAGAGATTGCTCTCGGCCAGCGTCGAGAATTGAGGGCCCTCCATGACGAGATAGGTGCCGCCGCGCGCATAATGGATCGTGTTTGCCTTGCAGGCGGCTTCCATATGGTCGCCGAGGCGCGGGCAGACGGGATGCGCCATCGAGACATGGGCGACGAAGCCCTCGCCAAAGAAACTCTTCTCGCGCGAAAACGTGCGGTCGATGAACTGGTCGACAATGACGAAGGAACCGGGCGGCAGCTCCTCCTTGAGGGAACCGACGGCGGAGACCGAGATGATGTCGGTAACGCCGGCCCGCTTCATCGCGTCGATATTGGCGCGGTAGTTGATGGTGGTCGGCGAATGCGGATGGCCGCGGCCGTGGCGCGGCAGGAAGACCATTTCGACGGATTTGCCATCGCCAAGGGGCAGCTCGCCGAAGTGAAGATCGTCGGAGGGTTCGCCCCAGGGGCTTTCCACCCGTTCCCAGCGCTCGTTCCTAAGGCCGGGAAACTCGTAGACGCCGCTGCCGCCGATGACGCCAAGAACCGTTTTGGTCATGCCTTACCCTTCTTGCAGAAATCCGCGCGACATTAACAAACCACGGCGACGGCGCCATGAAAAAAGGGGCCCGCAAGGGCCCCTTTGATCGTCACATTTTCGCGTCAATCAGTGCTGGTCGGCCCAGACCTTGCGCATCGCGAAATAGAGGATGCCGCTCAGGAGCACGAGATAGATAAGCACCTGGAAGCCCATGCGGTGACGCTGTTCGAGCTTCGGCTCGGCGGCCCACATCATGAAGTGGGTGACGTCGCGCGACATCTGCTCGACCGTGTTGGGCGTGCCGTCCTCATAATCGACCTGACCGTCCGACAGCGGCGGCGGCATGGCGATCATGTGGCCGGAGAAGTACTTGTTGTAATAGCCGGTCGTGAGTTCGAAATCCTCCGGCGCTTCCTCATAGCCGACAAGAACGGAATAGAGATAATCCACACCGCCTGCCCGCGACTTGGCGAGGAGCGAAAGGTCCGGCGGCACAGCGCCGAGCGAGGCGGCCGCGGCTTCCGGGTTCGGATAGGGCGAGGGGAACGGATCCTTGCCTTCGCCCGGCCGCTCGAACATGTCGCCAGCGGCATCCGGCCCGTCTTCGACCGTGATCTCCGAGGCAAGCGCCTTCACCTGGCCTTCGGAGAATTCCGGTCCGCCCGGCTCGCCGAGATTGCGGAAATGCACGAACTCCATCGAATGGCAGACCGCACAGACTTCCTTGTAGACCTTGTAGCCACGGCGCAGCGCGTCGCGGTCATAGGTTCCGAAGACGCCTTCGAACGACCATTGCAGGTCGATCGGTGCAACCTCGCCCTCGGCGGCCTTCGCGGGCACACCGGAGAAGAGGGAGAAACCGATCGCGGCAATAGCGGCCAGCGAGACGGCGCGAGAAATGCTTTTCATTGCTGTTTTCATTTTCCCGTTCCCCCTCAGCTCGCGGCCTGATCCTGCGCCTTCGCGGGCAGCACCGAGTCGGCGATGCTGGCGGGAAGCGGCTTCGGTTTCTCCACCAGCCCTAGAACGGGCAGGAGAACGATGAAGTGCGCAAAATAGTAGATGGTCAGGATGCGCGAGAGGTCCGTGATATCGAAACCGCCATCGCCCACATGGATCAGGATCTTGTCCGGCGTCTGGCCACCGCAATAGCCAAGGCCGAGGCAGACCACGACGAAAATCCAGAAGAACTGCTTGTAGAGCGGACGGAACCGGGCCGAGCGAACCTTGGACGTGTCGAGCCATGGCAGCACGAAGAGGATCGCGATGGCACCGAACATCAAGATGACGCCGCCAAGCTTGTCCGGCACCGCACGGAGGATCGCGTAGAAGGGCAAGAGATACCATTCCGGCACGATATGCGCGGGCGTCTTGAGCGGGTTGGCGATCTCGTAATTGTCCGGCTCGCCGAGCCCGTTCGGGTTGTAGAAGACGAAATAGGCGAACAGGACGAGGAACAGCACCATGCCGAAGCCGTCCTTGATCGTCGCATAAGGCGTGAAGGGAACCGTGTCCTTCTTCGGATCCTTGACCTCGATGCCCGCCGGATTGCCCTGCCCCGTCACATGCAGCGCCCAGATGTGAAGAATCACAACGCCGGCGATGAGGAAGGGGAAGAGGTAATGCAGCGAGAAGAAGCGGTTGAGCGTCGGGTCGCCGACGGAGAAACCGCCCCAGAGCCATGTGCGCAGCGCTTCGCCGACAACCGGGATCGCACCGAACAGGTTGGTGATAACGGTGGCACCCCAGAAGCTCATCTGGCCCCAGGGAAGCACGTAGCCGAAGAAGGCCGTCGCCATCATCAGGAGATAGATGAGCACGCCGAGAATCCACAGCACTTCGCGCGGCGCCTTGTAGGAGCCGTAGTAAAGGCCGCGGAACATGTGGATATAGACGGCGATGAAGAACATCGACGCGCCGTTCGCATGAACGTAGCGGATGAGCCAGCCGTAATTCACGTCGCGCATGATGTGCTCGACGCTCGCGAAGGCAAGTTCCGTCGTCGGCACATAATGCATGGCGAGCACGATGCCGGTGACGATCTGCACCGCGAGGCAGAGCGACAGGATGGCGCCGAAGGTCCACCAATAGTTCAGGTTCTTCGGCGTCGGGTAATCGACGAAGCTGTCATTGACGAGCCGCAGGACCGGCAGGCGGGCATCGAGCCAGCGCGAGAAGCCGTTTGCGGGTGTGTAGGTGCTTTCACCGCTCATTGTCTGGCGCCCCCTCAGCCGATCTTGATCTTGGTGTCGGAAACGAACTCGTAGGGCGGCACTTCGAGATTGGTCGGCGCCGGACCTTTACGAATACGGCCGGACGTGTCGTAGACCGAGCCGTGGCACGGGCAGAAGTAGCCGTCATACTCGCCCTTGTAGGAAAGCGGCACGCAACCGAGATGGGTGCAGATGCCGATGACGACGAGCCACTGCTTTTCGAGTTCGCCACCCGGCCCCGTCATGAGGCGCTCGTCGTCGGTCTGCGGATCGGGAAGCGAAGCGACATCAACGCTGTCAGCTTCCGCAATCTCTTCTTCCGAGCGATGACGCACGAAGACCGGCTTGCCGCGCCACTTGAAGGTGGTCTCCTGGCCAACCGGAATGTTGGAAATGTCGACTTCGATCGAAGCGAGCGCCAGGACGGAAGCGTCCGGGTTCATCTGGTCGATCAGCGGCCAAACGGCGGAAGCAACGCCGACAGCGGCGAGCGCGCCCGTTGCCACATACAGGAAATCGCGCCGTGTCGGCTCGTCCGCGTGGATTTCTGCCACGGTTCAGGTCTCCTCGTTGAATAGATCGAACGCCACGTGCCGCTCGGGAAAGCGGCTCCCCTCGACAGGGCTCCCCCAGCGCGGAAGAGCACGGCGTAGCGTCGCACACACCCGGAACATGGTTTTAAAAGCGACGAATCCCCCGCTTTCGCCCCATGCGTTGCGTGGTTTTGTGGCATCCAATCCGCGCATTGTCCAGTCCTGCCACCCCTGTGGCAGGATGACGCATCGCCGCACCTCTCCTCCGTTCGCGAACGGCATGGCAGAGACAGCGCCACCTGTCCCGGATTGAAAGCCCGTTCCATGCGCCTTGCCCTCTATGAACCGGACATTCCGCCCAATGCCGGCACACTGATCCGTCTCGGCGCCTGTCTCGATGTGCCCGTCGATATCATCGAACCCTGCGGTTTTCCGTGGGGCGACCGTGACCTGAAGCGCGCAGCCATGGATTATGGCGGGCTTGGAGAGGTGATACGTCACGCTTCTTGGGAGTCATTCTTAATAAGCAAGCTGCCCGAAACCCGGATCGTTCTGCTCACGACCAAAACACAAACGCGTTTTCTCGATTTCGCCTATCGCCCCTCCGACATTCTGCTGGTCGGGCGGGAAAGCGCGGGCGTGCCCGGCCATGTACATGAGGCGGCGGATGCGCGCGTGACTATCCCCATGATGCCGCCCGCCCGCTCGCTCAATGTGGCGCTGGCCGCCTCGATGGTGCTTTCGGAGGCACTGCGTCAGACAAACACCTTCCCGGCGCCCCCTTCCGGCGGCTAAACAGGGGCGGCGCAGGAACCGGCAGAAAACGAAAAAGAAAACGAAAAGAAGAGAAGATGACCGAGGACAAGACCACCGCAGCCATAACCGAAGAACGCAAAACCCGCGCGCAAGCCTGGTTCCGCGAGCTGCGCGACCTGATCTGCGCCGAGTTCGAGAAGATCGAGGATGAGCTGACCGGCCCCCTGTCGGACAAGCCCGCCGGGCGCTTCGAGCGCACACCCTGGAAGCGCGGCGATGGTTCCAGAGACGAAGGCGGCGGCGAGATGTCGGTCATGCATGGCCGCGTCTTCGAGAAGGTCGGCGTTCACATCTCGACCGTGCATGGCGAATTCTCGGAAGATTTCCGCAAGCAGATGCAGGGCGCGGAGGAAGACCCGCGCTTCTGGGCGGCGGGCATTTCGCTGATCGCCCATATGCAGAACCCGCGCGTTCCCGCCGTGCACATGAATACGCGCCACGTCTACACGACGAAAAGCTGGTTCGGCGGCGGCGGAGACCTTACGCCTGTACTCGACGTGCAGCGGCGCGAGGATCATCCCGATACGGTGGATTTTCACGCGGCCTATAAACGCGCCTGCGACAAGCACGACCCCGCCTACTATCCGAAGTTCAAAAAGTGGTGCGACGAATATTTCTTCCTGCCGCACCGCAACGAACCGCGCGGCACGGGCGGCATCTTCTACGATCACCACAACTCCGGCGACTGGGAAAAGGATTTCGCCTTCACGCAGGATGTCGGCCGCGCCTTTCTCGAAATCTATCCCGAGCTGGTACGCCGTCACATGAACGAGGCGTGGACGGAAGAAGAGCGCGAGGAACAGCTCGTGCGGCGCGGGCGCTATGTCGAATTCAACCTGCTCTATGATCGCGGCACGGTGTTCGGCCTCAAGACCGGCGGCAATGTGAACTCGATCCTGTCCTCCATGCCGCCAACGGTGAAGTGGCCGTGAGGGGCTGAAGCCGGCACAAAGGCAGCCATCTGGACCACCCTCCCCCTGTGGGAGGGTCGAAAAATTGAGCGCAGCGAAGATTTTTCGGGGAGGGGGACGCGCCATCGCCAACTGGATGCGCCGAGTTTTCGCCGCTTACCCCTCCCCAAAATTCCCTTCGTGAATTTTGACCCTCCCACAGGGGGAGGGTGGTCCTTATAGAGAGCACTGAACAAGATCGGGGCACGAATGGCAAAAGGCGAAACCGCGGCTGAGCGCTTCGTGCGGCTGAACAAGATCGCGGGCACGTTCCGCGAGATCGACGTGCCGAAGGACAGGAAGACCTCCGCGCTCGACATGGCGCAAGCGAGCGGCATCGATCCGGCGCGGCTCTTCAAGACACTGATCGTGGAAACGGCGGAAGGAAAACTCGCCTGCGCCATCGTGCCCGCCTCCCGCGACCTCGACCGCAAGACGCTGGCGCGCGAACTCGGCACCAAGCGCGTCGACCTCGCGCCGAAGGACAAGGCGGTGAAGACGAGCGGCTACGAGATGGGCGCTTGCAGCCCGCTCGGCCAGAAGAAGAAGCTCCCCACCTTCATCGACGAAAGCGCGAAGGGATTCGAAACCGTGTTCGTCTCCGGCGGGGCCTATGGGCTGGAACTCGAGATTGCGCTGGAGGAACTTGCGCGCGCGGCGGAGGCTGTGTTCGCGGGGATTTGCTGAGGTGCCACCCACCCTCCCCTCGGGGAGGGTCGAAATTTGTGAAGTGCAACGAACAAATTTCGGGGCGGGGGACGCGGCAAGGCAATTACCCCCGCCCCGAAAAATTCATCGCAAGCTCGAATTTTTCGACCCGCCCCCTAGGGCGGGTGGGAGGCAACGCCTCTACACCGCCTTGGAATGCCTTGCCTGCCCCTGCCCGAGATACTCGTCGAAGACGGCGCAGACAGCGCGGACCAGCGGCCTGCCCTCTTCCGTCACCGTGAGGCGGTGACCGTCGCGCATCACGATGCCGTCCGCTTCGAGCGCGGAGAGACGCGTGAGTTCCTCGTCGAACATATCGGCGGCGACATCATGCATCAGCGCGATCTCGTCGAGGTCGACGCCCATGTCGCACATGAGCCGCTCGATCACGTCGCGGCGCAGCTTGTCCTCGCCGCTGACTGCAATGCCGCGCGTGACGGGAAAGCGGCCTGCGCGCACCGTCTCCTTGTAGCGGTCTATGGCGAGTTCGTTCGCTGCATAGCCTTCCGGCAGCGCGCCGATGGCCGACGCGCCGAGGCCGATCAGCACCGGCGCCTTGTCCGTCGTGTAGCCCTGGAAGTTGCGGTGAAGCGCGCCCTTCTCATGCGCCTTCGCCATCGCGTCATCCGGCAGCGCGAAATGATCGAGCCCGACAGAGACATAGCCGTGAGCCTCCAGCCGCTCCGCCGCCGCCTCATATTGCGCCCAGCGCTCGGCAAGGCCCGGCAGCGACGCCTCGGGAATGAGCTTCTGATGCGGCTTCATCCACGGCACATGCGCATAGCCGAACAGCGCAATGCGCGCCGGGCGAAGCGCGACCGCCTTGTCCACCGTGTCGAGCAGCGTCTCGACCGTCTGGTAGGGCAGCCCGTAGCAGAGATCCATGTTGATCGCGGAAACGCCATGCGCGCGCAACCAGTGAATCACGCGCGCCGTCACATCATGCGGCTGGATACGGTTGATCGCCTTCTGCACACGCGCATCGAAATCCTGCACGCCGATGGAAGCCCGCGTGACGCCCGCCTTCGCCATTGCGGCGACATAGGCCTCGTCCGCCGTGCGCGGATCGAGCTCGACCGCGATGTCGGCGTCGAGCGCGATATTGTAATATTCACGCAGGATCGCGAGCGTCTGCGCAAGGTCCTGCGGCTTCAGAAGCGTCGGGCTGCCGCCGCCGAAATGGACATGATCGACCTTCATGCGGGCGGGCAATGCATGGGCGACGAGCCGCGCTTCCGAAAGCAGCGCATCGAGATAATCCGCGACCGGCGCATATTTCCGCGTCGCCTTGGTATGGCAGCCGCAGAACCAGCACATCTCCGCGCAATAGGGGATGTGAAGATAGAGCGAGAGGCCAAGAGAAGGGTCGAGCCGGGAGAGCCAGCGCGCATAAGTGTCGCCATCGACCGCGGGCGAGAAATGCGGGGCCGTCGGGTAGGAGGTGTATCGCGGCACGCGCAGGTCGTACCGCTCGATGAGATCCTGTCGCATGGGAGAAGGCTAGGCGCGCAGAGAGGCTTCGCCTATTCGCGCAAATGTCGCAGGGAAATTTGTCGCAGGCTCAGGATTCTTCTTCGATGACCGCGCGTAGCGATGCCTTCAACGAGACGCGCGGCGCGAAGTCCCGGTCGCCGCCGTAGAGAATATTGCCGACAAGCCAGCACGGGCGAACGAAACGCGGAACGGATCATGGGCGTCCCTCCCCTATGGGAGGTGGCGTCAGTAGACCGTTGCCTGCACCACCGCCTTCAGGCGTTCGATGATCGAGAATTCGTCATCGATGAAATCGCTGTCGATCCACCACTCCTCGACTTCCTTCCGCACACGGCCGATTTCCGGCCCTTCGGGCACGCCGGCCGTCTTGATCATTTCGCCGGTGAGCGGCAGCTCGGGCTTTTCCCAGCTATCGGCCATGGCGAGCATGGCGCGCCACTGAAAGGCGTTGTGCCCGCGCCGGTCGTCGGCCCAGCCGAGCGAGACGCGATCCTTGAAGAGCTGACGGCCCATCAGATAAAGCGCGCGGCGCACCTCGCGCATGGAGAGGTAGCAGACGATCTTGGTCTTGTCGGTGAGCATGGCCGAGAGCCGGTCGCGATCCTTGTTGGAAAGCCTGAGCCGCCCGGCCAGCGCGGCAACGCCCGCCTCATCGAGATCGAGCATGGTGCCGAGACGGAGGATCGGGTCGGCGGGCGCGAAAAGCTGCGTTGCCTCGATCTCCACATATTTCTCGAAACGGTCGAGACGGCTCGCCTCCGGCAGCACCACAGCGAGAATGCCCGCCGCCGCCATCTGGCGATAGGCGGCGCCCGCCTCGTCGGCGCTCGCAATCTTCAGGAGTTCGTCGCGCACGCGCTCGCCCGAAAGCTGTTTCAGGCCCTCGCGTTCTTCCGCACAGGCGCGCAACCCCGCCGCGTCCGGTTCGCCCTTGCCGTAAAAGGCATGGAAGCGGAAGAAGCGCAGAATGCGCAGATAGTCCTCACGGATGCGTTCATGCGGGTCTCCAATGAAGCGCACGGCGCGCGCCTTCAGATCGTCACGCCCCCCAAGCGGATCGTGGATCGTACCGTCGGCATCGCAATAGAGCGCATTCATGGTGAAGTCGCGGCGCTTTGCATCTTCCAGCCAGTCGCCCGTGAAGGCGACTTCGGCGCGGCGGCCATCGCTCGCCACATCGACGCGGAGCGTGGTGATCTCGAAATGCCGCGTCGGCGTGACGGCGGTAATGGTGCCGTGATCGATGCCGGTGGGCACGACCTTGATGCCCTTCGCTTCGAGCAGCGCCTTGGCGCTTTCCGGCGTTTCGCTCGTCGCGATATCGATATCGGAAACAGGCTCGTTCATGAGCGCATTGCGGACCGAGCCGCCAACGAAGCGCGCAACGCCGCCCTTGCCCGCAAGCGCCTCCATCACGGCTTTCGTGTCGGCCTCGTTGAGCCAGGGCGCATTGGCCAGTTCTTTCTCGGCGCTCATTCGGGCCTCCTCACTCGTTTCTTCTCTGATAATTGTTCTCAAATCTACAGGCGGCGGCGATGCCTGTCTCCGGCGCATTATGGCGCAGGCATGAGGCATTCAGTCGCCATAAAGCCGGTCATACATGTTCTTCAACATGCCGGCCGTCGCGCCCCAGATGTAGTGGCCATTATAGGGCATGGCGTAATATTCGCGCCGTTTTCCGCGCCACATGGCGTGATGACGTTCGTGATTGGCGGGGTCCATGAGAAAGGAAAACGGCACCTCGAAGGCCTCCGCCACCTCGTCGGGCGAGATGGTGAGACTAAAGCCCGGCCTGACGAAGCCGACCACGGGAATGATGCGAAAGCCCGTACCCGTCTCATAGGCGTCGAGATAGCCCGCAACCTCGACATGGGCGGGGTCCAGCCCGACCTCCTCTTCCGCCTCGCGGATGGCGGCCTCGGCCGGTGTCTCGCCCGGGTCCATCTTGCCGCCCGGAAAGGCGACCTGCCCCGAATGCGTGCCCAGATGGTCCGCGCGGCGCGTCAGCAGCACATGGGGGCCATGGGCATGTTCAATGACGCCGACAAGCACGGCGGCGGGCCGCAGCGAGGCACGCTCCTCCGGCTCCACCCAGACATTTCCTTTCGGCTCTGGGCCCTTCGGCTCGGGCGGATTCAGATCATGGTCGCCGCGAAGCCCCGGCAGTCCTTCGCTGGCGAGAAGCGCGGCAAGGGCGGGCGGTTCCCTGTCGGTGCGGGAAAGGATGAGATTACGATAAGGCTTCTGCATGAGCGGACGGCTAGCGCGCCACCTCATCGGCCTTCTGGAACGGGAAGAAGACGCCGCCCGACCAGAGGCCGAACCATCGCTCGCCGTCATGTTCCTCTTCCACGCCCAGCTCCACGAGGTCATAGAAGACGGCGCGGTTGATAAGCGCATCGAGCCGCGCGCGCACATGAACATAGGGCGCGGGCTCGCCCGTCTCCGCATCGATTTCGAAGCGCATCGGATGGTCGGGGCCCGCCACCGTCTCGTCGCCCACATTGGTGGTGAAGGCGAGAAGCTGCTCGCGTCCCTCGCCCTCAACTTTCATGGCGACAGCAAGGAAAGGCGCATCCTCGACCGTGATGCCGACCTTCTCGACCGGCGTCACGAGATAGTATTTCCCGTCCTCGTCATGGCGCAGCACGGTGGAAAAGAGGCGCACAAGGCGTTCGCGCCCGATCGGCGTACCCAGATAATACCAGGTGCCGTCCCGCGCGATCCGCATATCGAGATCGCCGCAGAATTCGGGATTCCACAGATGGACGGGCGGCAGGCCCTTCGCTTTCTTGCCCGCTTCCTCCGCGGCGGCAAGCCCCTTGAGCCCGCCCGGCGCACTTCCCGCCTCGGGCTTTTCCGCCTTTGCGGCTGTCTTTCCGGTCACGGCGGCCATATTTCCTCTCCTCTCGCGGAGTTGAACTGCGATTTAGTGCCTGGGCCCTGAGAATCCGGCCATATTATCGTCAAGAAGGCCCGCGCCAATGGCGGCGCAACACGATAACGGGATGCGGCACGGTAACGGAGCCCAGTGGCACGTCACCACCAATATGTAGGTCAATGCAGACACTCAGTGAAGCCGACGGCTCAGCCGTCCGGGAAATTGAAGAAACCGGCGCGAAAATCGCGGCGGCGCGAGAGGCTATCGGCGAGGTGATTTTCGGCCAGGAGGCCGTGATCGACCAGACGCTGGTGACGGTGCTGGCGGGCGGTCATGCCCTGCTTGTCGGTGTGCCGGGCCTCGCCAAGACGCTACTCGTCCACACCATGGGGCAGGTACTCGGCCTCGACGACAAGCGCGTGCAATTCACGCCGGACCTCATGCCCGCCGACATTCTGGGCTCGGAAGTCCTCGAAGAGGGCGATCAGGGCCACCGCAGCTTCCGCTTCATCAAGGGCCCGGTCTTCTGCCAGCTGCTGATGGCCGACGAAATCAACCGCGCCTCCCCCCGCACCCAGTCGGCCCTGCTCCAGGCCATGCAGGAAAAGCAGGTGACGGTCGCAGGCGTGCGCTATGAACTGCCCGCCCCCTTCCATGTGCTGGCAACGCAGAACCCGCTGGAACAGGAAGGCACCTATCCGCTGCCGGAAGCCCAGCTCGACCGTTTCCTCATGCAGATCGACGTGAACTATCCCGATCTCGAATCCGAACGCCGCATGCTGCTCTCGACCACGGGCGAAACCGTCGTGCAGGCGCGCGGCGCCATGACCGTGCAGGACCTGATGGAAGCGCAGCGCCTCGTCCGCCGCGTTCCCGTCGGCGAAAAGGTCGTGAACGCGATTCTCGAACTCGTCCGCGCCGCGCGTCCGGAAGAAGGCGCCTCCGAAGAAGTCGAGCGCCATGTCGCCTGGGGCCCCGGCCCCCGTGCGAGCCAGGCACTCATGCTGGCGGTCCGCGCCCGCGCCCTGATCGACGGACGTTTCTCACCCTCCATCGAGGATGTGACATCGCTCGCCGCGCCCGTGCTGCGTCACCGCATGGCGCTCAACTTCTCGGCGCGCGCGGAAGGCGTGACGGTGAGCGGGGTTATCGACAGGCTCTGCCGCAACCTCGGCTGAACGCCAATCTGGGCTGAAAGAAAGACGGGAATGAGTCTCACCGGACCACATTCGGCATCTTCCGGCGCTGTCGGCCTGCGCGAGCAGGCGGAAGCGCTCTCCGAAGCCATGCCGCCGCTCGTCACCGAGGCGGAACACGTGGCCTCCACCATCGCGCAGGGCGTGCATGGAAGGCGCCGCACCGGCATGGGCGAAACCTTCTGGCAGTTCCGCCGCTACCGCGAGGGCGACACCGCCGCCTCCGTCGACTGGCGGCATTCGGCGCGCTCCTCGCATCTCTTCGTGCGCGAGACCGAACGCGAGGCCGCCGAAAGCATCTGGATCTGGCGCGACAGCTCGGCATCGATGGATTACGCCTCGGACTTCGCCCCCTGCACCAAGCGGGACCGTGCAACCGTGATCGCGCTCGCGCTGTCCTCGCTCCTCGTGCAGGGCGGCGAGAGCGTCGCGCCGCTCGGACAGGGCTTCGCGGCAATGCCCGGCCGTTCCGCGCTGCGCCGCATGGCCCATGCGCTGATCGACGCACCCGAAAGCGATGCACCCAAAACCGAAAGCCTGCCGCCGCCCGAACATCTGCCGCGCTATTCGCAGGTCGTCCTCATCAGCGATTTCCTTTCGCCCGCCGAGGAGATTGCCGAGCGCATCAAGCGTTATGCCGCCGATGGCATTCGCGGCCACATGATCCAGGTGCTCGACCCGGCCGAGGAAGACCTCCCCTTTTCGGGCCGCACCGAATTCGAGGGCGTGGAAGACGATTTGCGGCTCATGGTCGGCCGCGCGCAGAACCTGCGTGAGGCCTATCACCAGCGCCTCGAAATCCACCGCAACCGCATTATCGAGACGGCGCGCCGCATCGACTTCACCTTCGCAACGCATCGCACGGACCGGAGCCCGCAAACCGCGCTGCTCGCGCTTTACGGCGCGCTTTCGGGTGCCATCGCCGCGCGCAAGCCGCCCCGGCCGGGCATGTAGGCCCGGTCATGCTGACGCTCGGCCCCCTCGCCTTTGCCAATCCCTGGATGCTCGCCGGTCTCGCGGCGCTGCCTGCGATCTGGTGGCTGCTGCGTATCAGCCCGCCCATGCCCAAGCGTGTGCGCTTTCCCGCGATCCGCCTGCTGGTCGGCCTCGTGCGCGAGGAGGAAACGCCCGCGCATACGCCGTTCTGGCTGCTCCTGCTGAGGCTCGCGATCGCCGCCCTCGCCGTCTTTGCGCTCGCCGAACCGGTCTGGAATCCCGCGCCACGCATCGCAGGGAGCGGGCCCCTTCTCATCGTCGCGGATAATGGCTGGGCCTCCGCCTCGCACTGGAACGAACGCCGCGCCGCCATGGACGGGCTCATCGCCGAGGCAGGCCGCGCCGACCGCCCCGTCCTTGTCGTCGGCACGGCGCCGGGCGCGAACGCCCCCGAGCTCAACTTCGAGACGGCGGACGACGCCAATGCGCGCGCCCGTGCACTGGAGCCGCAGCCGATTGAGCCGGACCGCACGGCCCTTGCCGAAAAGCTTGAAGGCGCGGAAACACTCGCGCGCGGCAATGTGAAAACGGTCTGGATCGGCGACGGCCTCGACTATGGCGCCGCCGCCCAGTTCGCAAACCGTCTTTCCGCACTCGCAGGCAGCGCGGGGCTAACGCTGATCGAACCCGCACCCGGAAGCCGCGCACTCGCGCTGCTGCCGCCGGAACAGGGAAGCAATGAATTCGCCGCCACCGTCATTCGCGCACAAGCGGGCGGCCAGTACGCGGGCAGCGTCCGCGCGACGGAAGCCGACGGCGCGGTCCTGAGCGAAACGCCCTTCAACTTCGAGGATGGCGCGAAGAGCGCGAAAGCCGTTTTCGAACTTCCGCTGGAACTCCGCAACAAGGTGGCGCGTCTCGAAATCACCGGCGAGCAATCGGCGGGCGCCGTCGTGCTGGCGGACGAACGCTGGCGCCGCCGCAGCGTCGGCATCGTCTCGGGCGCATCCGCCGAAGAAGCGCAGCCCCTTCTCTCCGATGCCTATTATCTCCGCCGCGCTATCGGCCCTTACGCGGAACTGCGCGACACGCCCGCATCGCGCGATGCACAGGAAGAAATCCGCTCGCTGCTTTCCTCGCCTCTCTCCGTGCTTGTGCTGTCCGATATCGGCAATCTCCCCGATGCCGAGCACGATCTCCTGGACCAATGGGTGAGACAGGGCGGGCTTCTTGTCCGCTTTGCCGGGCCGCGCCTCGCCGAAAAAAGCGACGGCCTCGTGCCCGTGCCGCTGCGCAGCGGCGGCCGCGCGCTGGGCGGCTCTCTCTCATGGAGCACCCCGCAGCAGCTAGCCCCCTTCGAGGAAGGCAGCCCCTTCTTCGGCCTCGCCGTACCCGGCGACGTCACCGTGTCGCGGCAGGTGCTGGCCGAACCCGCGCCCGATCTGTCGAACCGCACATGGGCGCGTCTTTCCGACGGCACGCCGCTCGTCACGGCGGGAAAGCGCGGCGACGGCCTCGTCGTGCTCTTCCACGTGCCTGCAAACCGCGACTGGTCGAACCTGCCGATCTCCGGGCTCTTCGTCGAGATGCTCCGCCGCACCATCGAGCTTTCGCAGGCCGTCGCCGCGCAGGACGGTGAAGACGGCAATGCACCGCTCCGAAAAAGCGATCTGTTGAGCCCTCTTTCGACGCTGGATGGATTCGGCCGTCTCGGTACGCCGCCCGCAACCGCCACGGCAATCTCCGTCGAACAGTTCGAAAGCGCCGAGCGCAGCCCGCGCCATCCCCCCGGCCTTTATGGCACGGCGGGAAATCCCCGCGCGCTGAACCTCGCGACACCCGAGCTCGAACTCACGCCCGCCGGTGCCCTGTCCGGCCTTGCGGAGCGCCGGACCTTCGAAGGCCGTGCCGAAGAGCGGCTGGCGGCCCCCGCCTTCCTTCTCGCACTCATACTGCTGGTGCTCGACACGGTGGCCGCTCTCTGGGTGACGGGACTTTTCGAAACCGAGCGGATCAAGCGCGTACGCTTCGCCTCGCGCTTTACCCCCGTGCTGATCGCCGCCCTCATCGCCCTTCCCGCACCCGACGCGCAAGCGCAAGACGCATCCGGCGATAGCTTCGCCCTCGAGGCCTCGCTCGACACACGCCTCGCCTATGTCCTCACCGGCAATGCCGAGATCGACACGACGAGCGAAGCGGGACTTTCGAGCCTGGGCCGCATTCTCGCGGCGCGCACCGCCTTCGAGCCCGCCGAGCCGATGGGCGTGAACCTTGCCACAGACGAGCTTGCCTTCTTTCCGGTCCTCTACTGGCCGATGGCCGCGGGGCAGGAAGACCTCGCGCCCGAAACGCTCGGCAAGCTCAACACCTATATGAAGAATGGCGGCACGATATTTTTCGACACGCGCGATCAGGATCAGGCCGTTGGCGGCATGGTGACGCCGGGCACGGCAACGCTGCGCCGCCTGCTCGGGCGGCTCGACCTGCCGCCGCTGGCGCCCGTACCCGCCGGTCATGTGCTCACAAAGTCCTTTTATTTGCTGCGCGATTTTCCGGGCCGCTGGAATGGCGGCGAGCTGTGGGTGGAAGCGCCCTCCCCGGATGGCGAGAACCTCTCGAATGACGGCGTCTCGACCATCATCGTCGGCTCCAACGACTATGCCGCTGCCTGGGCGCGCGATGCACAAGGCCGCGCGCTCTATGCCGTATCGCCCGGCGGTGAGCGCCAGCGCGAAATGGCGGAACGCTTCGGCGTGAACCTTGTCATGTATGCGCTCACCGGCAACTACAAGGCCGATCAGGTGCATGTGCCCGCTCTCCTCGAGCGGCTGGGCCAGTAGGAGCGCATGATGGCCTGGAACATCGTATTCGAACCGCTTCTGCCGCTCTGGACCGTCGCCATCGTCGCGCTGCCGGGCATTGCCGCGCTTGTTTATGCCGCTTTCCGCCGCTCGCGAGGCGCGCCCTGGCGCACACTCGCTTTCGCCGTGCTGATCCTTGCAATCCTCAATCCGACCATCCGGCAGGAAGACCGCGAAAGCGTCCCCGATATTGCCGCCATCGTCGTCGACCGAAGCCAGAGCCAGGAGATCGGTCAGCGGCCGGAAGAAACATCCGCCGCGCTGGAAAAAATCGCCGAACGTCTTGCCCGCGAAGACGGCATCGAGACACGCATCGTCACCGCAACGAGCGACCCCGACGGCGAACAGGGAACCACGCTCTTCTCCGCCCTGGAAGAGGCGCTGGCCGACGTGCCTCGCGAACGCATCGCGGGCGCGATCTTCATCACCGATGGTGAGGTACATGATGTGCCTGCAAACGCCGCCGCGCTCGGCTTCGATGCGCCCCTCCATTCGCTCATCATCGGCCGCAAGGGCGAGAAGGACCGCCGTCTCCGCATCACCGAGGCGCCGCGCTTCGGCATTGTCGGCGAGCCGCTGAAACTCGCCTTCCGCGTCGATGAAACCTCCGCCGGCGATACGCCGACAGGCGAGACGGCGCGCGTCACCGTGCATATTGACGGTGTGGAGACCGCCAGCGCCGAAGCCCCCATTGGCAGGACGAGCGAGGTGACCCTGTCGCTCGCGCATGGCGGCCCGAATGTCATCGAGATCGACGTCGAACAGGGCCCCGACGAACTCACCCCGCTCAACAATCGCGCGGTCGTCATCGCCAATGGTGTGCGCGACCGCTTGCGCGTGCTGCTCGTCTCCGGCGAACCGCATCCCGGCGAGCGCACATGGCGCAACCTCCTGAAGTCCGACCCCTCGGTCGATCTCGTCCACTTCACCATTCTGCGCCCGCCGGAAAAGCAGGACGGCACGCCCATCGGCGAGCTGTCGCTCATCACCTTCCCGACGCATGAACTCTTCGACCAGAAGCTCGACGAGTTCGACCTCATCATCTTCGACCGCTACAAGCGGCGCGGTGTGCTGCCGCTCGCCTACTATCTGAACATCGTAGAATATGTGGAACGCGGCGGCGCCTTCCTCGCCGCCGAAGGCCCGGCCTTCGCCTCCCCCTTCTCGATCTACCGCACACCGCTTGCCGCAATCCTGCCCGGCCAGCCAACCGGCGAGATTTCGCTTGGCGGCTATCGCCCCGAAGTGACCGAGACCGGCCACCGCCACCCCGTTACGGCGGAACTGCCCGGCGCATCGGCCTCACCGCCCGAATGGGGCCGCTGGTTCCGCACCATCGACGTCGATACCGATGACGGCGATGTGCTGATGGACACGCCGGACGGCAAACCGCTCATGGTGCTGGCCCATGCAGGCAAGGGCCGCGTCGCGCAACTGCTGTCGGATCAGGTCTGGCTCTGGTCGCGCGGCTATGAAGGCGGCGGCCCGCAGGCGGAACTCCTGCGCCGCCTCGCCCATTGGCTGATGAAGGAGCCGGACCTCGAAGAGGAAAACCTCTCCGCCATCGCGCAAGGCGGCATGCTGACCGTGAAGCGCCGCACGATGGAAAACGAGACGCCGCCCGCGCGCGTGACGCTCCCCTCCGGCGAGACACGCGACGTACCGCTCAGCGAAATCGCGCCCGGCCGCTTCGAAGCCACGATGGAAGCGCAGGAACTTGGCCTCTACCGCATCGCGCAGGGCGACCTCACCGCCGTCGCCGCGGCAGGCCCCCTCAACCCGCGAGAATTTTCGGATGTGCGCGCCACAGCCGATCTCATGCAGCCTGTCGCCGATGCGGCGGGCGGCGGCCTCTGGTGGGCGGGCGAAAATGCGAGCAGCACGCCCGGCATCCGCTCTGTCCGCGCCGGACAGGACGCTGCGGGCGCGAACTGGATGGGTCTGAAGCGCAATGATCAGTATCTCGTCCATGCGGTCCATCAGGCACCGCTGCTCACAGGGCCTGTCGCCCTCATCCTCATCCTCGGCGCGTTGGCGCTCGCCTGGTGGCGCGAAGGGCGCTGATCTTCCTTGAAAGTCGCCCGGCGGTCTTGCCTTCCCGGGTGAAGCGGCCTAGCTTCCGGCGATGTTATAATATAACCGGAGCCGGGTTTTGGCCCCTCGCGATCCCAGACTTTCCAGCGACGAGAACGACGCCCCGCGCGTTTCCGCCTTTGCGGCCGGTCTCGGCCCGCGGCTGGTGGTCGCGCTGGCCGCGACGGCCGCGCTCTGGCTTGGCGTGTTCTGGGCGCTCGCACGATGAAATCCGCCGCTCCTCTTTCCGTCCGCGACCTTACCGTTGCCTATGACCGCGTCCCCGCCGTCCATCATCTGACGGGAAGCTTCGCGCCGGGCAGCCTCACCGCCATTGTCGGCCCGAACGGCGCGGGCAAGTCGACGCTCCTGAAGGCCATCGCGGGCCTCGTGCCCCTCGGCGAAGGCCGCATCGAGGGCGCAAACGGCAACATTGCCTATCTCCCGCAGCTCGCCGAAATCGACCGCAGCTTTCCCATTACCGTCATCGATGCCGTCTCGCTCGGCCTCTGGCGCGAGGTTGGCCTCTTCCGCGCCATCACCGGCGCCCATGTAAGGCGCGCCCGCGCCGCGCTTGCCGCCGTCGGCCTCGAAGGCTTCGAAAACCGTCAGGTCGGCGCGCTCTCTGCCGGTCAGTTGCAGCGCGCGCTCTTCGCCCGCCTCATGCTTCAGGACGCTGGGCTCATCCTGCTCGACGAACCCTTCGCGGCCGTGGATGAACGCACCAGCGCCGATCTCATGCAGCTCGTTGAAGGCTGGCATGGCGAAGGCCGCACCGTGATCGCCGTTCTGCATGACCTTGAGCGCGTGCGCGAGAGTTTCCCCGACACGCTGCTGATGGCGCGCGAACCTGTCGCCTGGGGTGCGACCCCGGATGTACTCGCGCCGGAAAATCTCCGCCGTGCGCGCTACGTCTCCGACGCATGGGGAGACGCCGCATGATCTATGACATGGCAATCGCTCCCTTCGTCGATTACGGCTTCATGCGTCGCGCGCTTGTCGCCTGCTTCGCGCTTGCGCTGGGCGGCGGGCCCATCGGCACCTTCCTCGTGCTGCGCCGCATGAGCCTCATGGGCGATGCCATGAGCCACGCTATTCTGCCCGGCGCCGCCATCGGCTTCCTGATTGCCGGGCTTTCGCTCTGGACCATGAGCATTGGCGGCCTCGTCGCGGGCTTGGCTGTCGCCTTCCTCGCGGGCCTCATCTCCCGCGTGACCGCGCTGCGCGAAGACGCAAGCCTTGCCGGCTTCTATCTCATCAGCCTCGCGCTCGGCGTCCTCATCGTCTCGACGCAGGGCTCGAACATCGACCTGCTGCATGTCCTTTTCGGCACCATCCTTTCGGTGACCGACGATGCGCTGATCCTCGTCGCCTCCATCGCAACCCTCAGCATCGTCACGCTCGCCCTCATCTACCGCCCGCTGGTGATCGAATGTTTCGATCCCGCCTTCCTCCGCGCGACGACGGGCGGCGGTACGGTCTGGCATTTCATCTTTCTTGTGCTGGTGGTGGTGAACCTCGTCGCGGGCTTCCAGGCGCTCGGCACATTGATGGCGCTCGGCCTGATGATGCTGCCCGCCGCCGCTGCCCGCTTCTGGGCCGGTGCGGTCTGGTCGCTCGCCGCCCTTTCAACCGTGCTGGCCTTCCTTTCGGGCTTCGCCGGGCTTCTCCTCTCCTACAATTTCAATCTGCCCTCCGGCCCCTCGATCATCCTCACCGCCGGACTGGTTTATGTAGCGTCGATCCTTCTCGGCACACGCGACAGCGTACGCACGCGCTATTTCCCGCGCGCCCATTTCCACGACTGAGGGAGTTGCCCCATGAAGAAGCTCGCCCTGTCTCGTCTTACCCTGTCTCGTCTTGCTCTGGCCTGCCTCGCACTCGCTCTTTCGTTCGCTCTCGCCCTCCCCGCCAGCGCGGAACCGCTGAAAGTCGTCGCAAGCTTCTCGATCCTGGGCGACATGGTGAGAAACGTCGCGGGCAGCAATGCCGATGTGACCGTGCTTGTCGGCCCGGATGGCGATGCGCATAGCTTCGAGCCGGGCCCGGCCGATGCGAGCGCACTTGCCGACGCCGATCTGCTGGTGATGAACGGCCTCGGCTTCGAGCCCTGGATGGTTCGCCTCGCCGCCGCTTCCGGCACGAAGGCGAAATACGTAACCGCCAGCTTCGGCATTAATCCGCGCCGCCTGTCGGAAGAAGAAAAACATGCCCACGATCACGACGATGAAGACCACGATCATGACCACAAGGGCCATGACGAAGACGGCTACCCGGAAGCCGCGCACGACTTCGACCCCCATGCCTGGCAGAACCTGCGCAACGGCATCGTCTATGTGCAGAACATCGCCGGTGCGCTCGCCGAAAAAGACCCGGACAACGCCCTCGTCTATCAGGCCAATGCCGAGAGCTACATCACCGAACTGAAAAAGCTCGATGGCTGGGTCCGCGGCGAGCTTGCGAAAGTCCCGCAGGAAAAGCGCAAGGTCATCACCACGCATGATGCCTTCGGCTATTTCGGCGACGCCTACCGCATCGAGTTCATTTCCGCCCTCGGCGTCGCCAGCATGGCCGAGCCGAGCGCCGAAGCGCTTGCCCGTCTCGTCGATCGCATCCGCCAGGAGAAGATCCGCGCCCTCTTCCTCGAGAACATGTCGGACCCGCGCATGATGGAAACGATCGCGCGCGAAACCGGCGCGGAAGATGGCGGCACGCTTTATTCCGATGCACTCTCGAAGCCGGACGGAGCCGCGCCGACTTACGTCGCCATATTCAGGCACAATGTGCCTGTCCTCATCGCCGCCATGCAGAAAAATTGAACACCTCCCCCTCGCGGGGAGGTCGGAACGTGTCAGCGTTCCGGGTGGGGGGAAGCCGCATCCTGCGGCTTCGTGATCGCGCCCTTCGCCTGCCCGAACGCGCCGATATCGAGTTCGCGGTAGAGCAGCCGCGACGGGTCCACCGGCCCCGGCATGGTCAGCCGCCCGTAAGGCACCGGGCCGAATCCGACCCGCGCATAATAGGGCGCATCGCCGACAAGGATCACCAGCCGGTAACCGAGCTTCTTCGCGTCCGTGAGCCCCTTTTCCATCAGCGCAATGCCGCAGCCCTTGCCCCGCAATTCGGGGTCGACCGCAAGCGGCCCGAGCATCAGCCCCGGCACCCCGCCAATGACAACCGGCCAGAAGCTCAACGCCCCCACCATCCGCCGCTTCTCGCCCTCGCCCGAAAAGGCGACATAGCAAAGCGCCGGCACCGCCTTGTTGCCTTCGCGCAGCCGCTGCGCCGCCTTGGCATAGCGGCCGGGGCCGAAGGAAAGGTCCAGCAGCGCTTCAATGGCAGGCCCGTGTTCAGGCCGCTCGGCTTCGATTTCAAACATGGGGTTTATCTCGACTGGCAGCGGATGGAGAGAGGTGAGAAACGCTCACCCGTCACTATCGCTTCCGCGCTCAGGCGAAAGAGAGGATCGTGCGGGCGCGCATTTGCGCGAGGCCTCGAAGGCCCCGAGCCGTCTCTCGTCGTCGCTGCGACATGAACCGCGCCATTTCACAAAATCCTCTGGCCGGAGCCTTGCTCCGAAGGAAAAGGCGGATAGCACGGTAATTCCTCCCCGTAAAGCGGCTTTGGCGGGCCCCAATGCCCCCTTCGGGGCTAAAAAGGCTGGAATGGCTGCTTGGCCCCGGCTAGCTTCCCCGCAAACAAGCACACACCGGACCGACAGGGAGAGCGTCATGGGAATTCTGGAAGGCAAGGTCGTACTCGTCACCGGCGCCGCGGGCGGCATCGGCAAGGAATGCGCGATGATCGCGGCGGCGCAGGGCGCAAAGGTCGTCGTGAACGATCTCGGCGGCAGCGTGAAGGGCGGCGATGCGGGCGATGCGAGCGCCGCGCAGAAGACCGTCGATGAAATCAAGAAGGCGGGCGGCGAAGCCGTCGCCAACTCCGACAGCGTCTCGCTGAAGTCCGGCGCGGAAAACATGATCGAACAGGCGCTCGACACCTTCGGCGGCCTCCACTCGATTATCAGCCCCGCAGGCATCCTGCGCGACGGCATGTTCCACAAGATGCCGGACGAAGATTGGGACGCCGTCCTCGAAGTGCATCTCAAGGGCAGCTACAACATCACGCGCGCGGCCATCAATCATTTTCGCGAGCAGGAAGAAGGCAGCTTCGTTCTCTTCACCTCGACCTCCGGCCTCATCGGCAATATCGGTCAGGCGAACTACGCCGCCGCCAAGATGGGCATTGCGGGCTTGTCGCGCATCATCGCCATGGAAGGCGAGAAGAAGAACGTGCGCTCCAACATCATCGCGCCCTTCGCCTGGACGCGCATGATCGCGACCATCCCCGTGAAGGACGAGGCATCGGCCCAGCGCGTCGACCGCATGAAGAATGCGATGCGCGCCGAGCAGGTCGCGAATTTCTCCGTCGCGCTGGCCTCGCCGGAATGCAAGACGAGCGGCCAGATCTTTTCCGTCCGCGGCAACGAGATCGTGCTCTTCTCGCAGCCCCGGCCTGTGAAGTCCGTCGCACGGATCGATGGCTGGACGCCGGAAACGATCCTCTCTCACGGCATCCCGGCCATGGAAGGCGGCTACACGGATCTCGGCGCCACGGCCTCCGTCTTTACGTGGGAGCCGGTCTAGGTTTCACGAGATACCGAAACGAAAAGGCGGGCCAAGTGCCCGCCTTTTCCATGCAATGAACAACCTCTCCATCTGGCCCACCCTCCCCCTGTGGGAGGGTCGAAAGTCGCAAGCGCAGCGAAGCGAATTTCGGGGAGGGGCAAGTGGAGGAAACGGCAGGCGAGTCATCCACCGATGGCGGAGAACCCCTCCCCTAAAAATCCTCACGGATTTTTAGACCCTCCCACAGGGGGAGGGTGCTCGGGATGGCAAGCGCAGCGACGATCACCCCACCCAAGGCGCCTTCCCCGGCCCGAACTTCTCCGCCGCGAAATCGATGAACGCTCGCACCTTCGCCGCCAGATGCCGCGAATGCGGATAGATTGCGTGCAGCGTCAGCGCAGGCACCGTCCAGTCCTGAAGCACGCGCACCAGCGCGCCGCTTTTCAAATACTCATGGGCGATGAAGTCCGGTGAAAAGGTGAGCCCCGTTCCCGCCAGCATCATGTCGAGCATGGCGTCGGCATTGTTGCAGAGGAAGCGGCCCTTCAGCTCCGTCTGCTCGCTTTTCCCCTCGCCATTCGTCAATTCGAGAAGATTGGGCCGTGAAAGCAGCGTGTAGAGAAGGAATGAATGGTCGGCGAGATCGGCCGGGCGCTTCGGTACCCCGTGCTTCTCGAAATAGGAAGGCGCGCCCACGATGTAGCGCTCGACGGGCGCGAGCTGCCGCGCGATCAGGCTCGAATCCTGTAGCGCCGAAATGCGCAAGCTGACGTCGAAGCCTTCCTCGATCAGGTCGACCCGCCGGTCGTTCAGCACAAGATCCACATTGAGTTCGGGGTAACGCGCCAGAAACTCGGGCATCACCGCCCCGAGCTGACGGATACCGAATGTCATCGGCGCGTTGATACGGAGCAGGCCGCGCACCGCCCCTTCGACGCAGGTCGCCTCCTCCGCCGCTTCTTGCGCTTCCGAGACGATGCGTTGCGCCCGCTCGAATACGACCGTTCCCGCCTCGGTGAGGCTGATCCGCCGCGTCGTCCGGTTGAGAAGGCGCACGCCGAGCTGGTCTTCAAGGGTCGAGACATGGCGGCTCACCATGGATTTGGAAAGGCCCAGAACTTCGGCGGCAGCCGTGAAACCGCCCGTTTCCGCCACTTTCGCGAATACCGCGTAGCCGTTGAGGTCCACCGTCATTGTTCACCTATGAGAAACAATTTGTTCCAGTTGGACCTGATTATCTCTCAGAAAAGATCAATTACATAGGTCTTATCGAATTCAGCGATCGCCCATCAGGGGCACCCCAAAAAGGAGGGACAGATGAGCAAGAAGACGAAAATCCTGGTGCTCTACCACAGCGCCTATGGCCACATCGAAACGCTGGCATATGCCGTTGCCAAAGGTGCGGCTTCCGCCGCCAACACGGAAGTAACCGTGAAGCGCGTGCCCGAAACCATGCCTGAAGAGGCGATGAAAAATGCGGGCATGAAGGTGGAACAGGAAGCGCCTGTCGCCACCCCGCAGGAACTCGCCGACTACGACGCGGTGATCTTCGGAACGCCGACCCGCTTCGGCAACATGACAGGCCAGATGCGGACCTTCCTCGACCAGACGGGTGGCCTTTGGCAAAAGGGTGCGCTCGCGGGCAAGGCGGGCTCCGTCTTCACCTCGACAGGCACGGGCGCCGGCAACGAGACGACCATCACCTCGTTCCACTCGACGCTCATTCACCACGGCATGGTGATCGTCGGCCTGCCTTATTCGGTCGGCGAGGAACTGTTCGACATTTCCGAAGTGCGCGGCGGCTCGCCTTATGGCGCCTCGACGCTCGCAGGCGGCGATGGCAGCCGCCAGCCGAGCGAGAAGGAACTCTCGCTTGCCCGCAAGCAGGGCGCGCATGTCGCTTCCATCGCGGCAAAGCTCGCCGCCTGACAGGTGCCCTGACAGGTGCAATGCGAACAACACGAACCTGAGACGATCCGGGTGCATCTGTAAGCGCGTACCGGATCGTCGGGCCCGGCCGGGTCACCCCCCTCCTCCCTCGCCCGGCCGGGCCCTGCCATTCACGGAAAGCCATTCACGGAAAGGAAGAAGACGATGATCGATATCCGCGATTTCGACAGTCTTGGCGGCGCCGAGCATGGCTGGCTCACCGCGAAGCATCACTTCTCCTTCGCGGGCTATCATGATCCGGCCCGCATGGGCTGGGGTAGCTTGCGCGTCTGGAATGACGATCTCATTCAGGCGAAGACGGGCTTCCCGCCCCATCCCCATCGCGACATGGAAATCATCACCTATGTCCGCGAAGGCGCGATCACCCATCGCGATCACATGAACAATGAAGGCCGCACCGTTGCGGGCGATGTTCAGGTCATGTCGGCGGGCCGCGGCATCCAGCATGCGGAATGGAATCTCGAAGACGAGGACGCCCGCATCTTCCAGATCTGGATCGAGCCGAACCGTCAGGGCGTCACGCCCCGCTGGGAAACGGCCGCCTTCCCGAAGGAGGACCGCAAGGGCAGGCTCGTGCCGCTCGCCAGCGGCAAGACCGATGCCCCGGCCGAAGCGCTCTGGATCGCGCAGGATGCGGAAGTTCTCGGCGCGACGCTGGACGCGGGCACGCAAGTGACCCATCTCATCGGCAAGGGCCGCCTCGCCTATCTCGTGCCCGCGAAGGGCCGGGTGGAAGTGAACGGCATCGAGGTCTCCGAGCGCTCCGGCGCCGCGATCCGTGATGTCGAAAAGCTCACCATCCGCGCACTCGACGATGCCGAGATCGTACTTGTCGACCTGCCGCCTGAAGAGTGATCCGCTACAAAAGAGAACAGGAACGGAAGGAAAAACGATGGGACTCCTCGTCGAAGGCAAATGGACCGACAAGTGGTACGACACCAAGTCGACCGGCGGCGCGTTCAAACGGCAGGAGTCCGCCTTCCGCAACTGGGTCACGAAAGACGGCGCGCCCGGTCCTTCAGGCAAGGGCGGCTTCGAGGCGGAAGCCGGGCGCTACCATCTCTATGTCTCGCTCGCCTGCCCCTGGGCGCATCGCACCCTCGTCTTGCGCAAGCTGAAAGGGCTTGAGGACAAGATTTCGCTCTCCATCGTCGATCCTCTGATGCTGGAAGAAGGCTGGACGCTCAACGATGCGGACGAAGACACCATTCCCGATTTCGTGAACCGCAAGACGAAGCTCTACGAGGTCTATCTCGCCGCCGACCCGGACTATACGGGCCGCGTCACCGTGCCTGTGCTCTGGGACAAGAAGAAAAACACCATCGTCACCAATGAATCAGCAGAGATCATCCGTATGCTGAACTCAGCCTTTGACGAGATCGAAGGCGTCAATGCCGAGCTGGACTTCTACCCAGAGGAATTGCGCGCCGAAATCGACGACGTGAACGCCGCCGTCTACGACAAGGTGAACAACGGCGTCTACAAGGCGGGCTTCGCCACCGGACAATCCGTCTATGACAAGGAAGTCGCCGCCCTCTTCGAGGAACTGGACAGGCTGGAGGCCCGCCTCGCCAGGCAGCGTTATCTCGCGGGCTCCCGCCTCACCGAAGCCGACTGGCGCCTCTTCACCACGCTTGTGCGCTTCGACGCCGTCTACTATTCGCACTTCAAGTGCAACCTGCGCCGCATCGCCGACTACCCGAACCTCTCGAACTATCTGCGCGAGCTATATCAGATGCCCGGCATCGCGGAGACGGTCAACTTCACCCACATCAAGCAGCACTATTACGGCAGCCACAAGACGATCAACCCGACGGGCATCGTCCCCGCCGGGCCTGTCCTCGACCTCGATGCGCCGCATGACAGGGCGCGCTTGCGCTAACGTCAGTCGAGCGCGTCCGCGCGCAATTTCTTCACCCGCTCGATGGCAGCGCCCTGATTGCGCGCTTCGTCGTAGCGCATGTGGCGCGGCAGCGCGAAGTGATAGGCCTTGAGCGCCGGTTCCTCGCTTTGCCGCATCACACGGTCCAGATCGAGAAACACGCAAGGCGTGCCCGAATGGTCCGCGCGTCCGAGATCGTCGCAATGGCGTACCGAATTTCGCAGCGCGCGCGTCTGCTGCGTGTCGAGTGCCTGAAGCGCCGCCTTTTCCTGCGGCAGCGCCTGCCAGTTCACCTCGTCCTGCGCAAATGCGGGCGTGCTCCCCAGCGCGAGGGCGATGGCGATAAATCCTGTCACGAGCATTTTTCTCATGGCGTCCTCCGGTCGGAACATCAGCTAGTCCGAAAATTTGGGCGAAAAAGGGACCGCCGCCGCTTTCTCGCGCGCCTGGGCGTTACCAGAGCTCGTCCGGCCGGTGCCCTTCGCACACTTCCGCAATCCGCCGCGCCGTCGAGGGCGTAATGCCCTCCGGCAGCGCATCCGGCGCATAAAAACCGCTCTCCGCGATTTCCAGCGAGCGACGGGGCTCGTGCTCATAGTCGCCATGCGCCACCACATAAAGCGCCACATGGTCGGATTTGAACTCGCGGAAATTCGCATAGAGCCCATGAAGCCGCGCCTCGCCGGTGAGCATGACGCCCGCTTCCTCTTCCAGCTCGCGCCGCAGCGAGGTCAGCATGGTCTCGCCGCGCTCCACGCCACCCCCCGGCAGATACCAGCCCGGAATATAGGTGTGGCGCACCAGCAGCACATGGCCCCGCTCATCGAACACCATGCCCCGCACACCCGCCGTCAGCGGGCGGCTCACCCGCCAGTAGAGGCGCAGGAGAGGTCGGCCGATTTTCCAGATGATCGCGCTGGGGTGAAGCATGGACGAAACCTAACATGAGCCTCCTTTAGACCTCGTCAATATTCTCCGCGCTAGTCTCACCCCGCACGCCGGTTTCCATGCGGAAGCTGGCAAGGCATGGGCTTGGGCAAAAGATGATGGGCATTCTCTCGCGATTGCGGGGCCGGCGCGACATTGCGCCGTCCGCCGAGGAAACGCCTTCGGTGACGCCGGAGGCGGTTCAGCGCGCGCTGCGCATTCGCGGCAACGCGGCAGGCTCGCTGTCGGCCGCCGAACTCGGCCAGCATATCGCCACCGCCCTCTCCACCATCGAAACCGCCGTCCTCGCTATGGACGCCATCGCCGAGCGCCTGCGCGAGGCCGCCGATCTGGTGCGCGACGCCGCTTCAAGCGAGGATCATGGCCGCCGCGCGCTTCTCGCCGGCCGTTATGACGACCTCCGCGCCGAGATCGACGCCATCGCCGGTTCCGCCTCGCATAACCGCGTGAACCTGATCGCGGGCCGGCGCATCGGCGGCACACTCACCACCTTCGATATCCCCCTCGATGGCGATGGCCGCTCCGGCATCGCCATTCAGGTCGCGAACCTCACCACCGGCGAGGCGGGGCTTTCCCTCTCGCCACCCCGCGACGCCTTTGCCAGCGACGCCGAGATCGAGGCAATCGCCGCCGAACTTGTAAAGGCCCGCGAGCGCGCCTTCACCGTCAGCGAGCGTTTCGCCGACCACGCCGCCCTCATCTCCGACCGTCTCGCCCGGCTCCGCGAACTGGCGGGAAGCCACGCCATAGAAACCCGCCTGCCGACCGGCGCCGATGACGATGCGCCCGCCCCGCGCACCGAATATGAACTCGGCATGGACGCCGTCGAGGACAAGCTCCGCGCCCTCGCCGAGCGCCTCGAAAGCCGGTCCCCCAAAAACGAAACCGAAGCCGAAGCCGAAACCAAAAGCCCGGACTGACCTCGCCTGCCGGTTTCGTGCTAAAGAAGGGCTCCCACCGGAGGAGAGCCCCATGACGACACCCGCCACCCCCCTCGCCGCAAGCGGCCCCAACGCCGATCAGATCGACTACTGGAACGGCGATGCGGGAGAACGCTGGGCGCGTTATCAGGACAAGCTGGACGCCATGCTCCAGCCCTTCTCCAGCGCGGTGCTCGAACTTGCCGACATCAAGCCCGGTGAACGCCTCATGGATATCGGCTGCGGTTGCGGCGCGACGACCTTCGAGGCGGCGGAGCATGCGGGCCCCGCGGGCCATGCCCTCGGCGTCGACATTTCCGGCCCCATGATCGCGCGCGCCCGGAAGCGGGCAGAGGAACGCGCCGGGACATCCGGCGGCCATGCGGAATTCATGCTGGCCGATGCCGCCACGCATGATTTCGGCGCAGGCGCCTTCGATCTTCTCGTCTCCCGCTTCGGCATCATGTTCTTCGCCGATCCCGTCGCCGCCTTCTCGCATATGAAGCCCTCGCTCGGAACGTCCGGCCGCATCGCCTTCGTCTGCTGGCGGCCGATGAAGGAAAACGGCTGGGTCTCCGTGCCCTTCTTCGCCGCCCTGCCCCATCTCCCGCCGCAGGAGCCGCCCCTGCCCGGCACGCCCGGTCCCTTCGCCTTCGCCGACCCCGATCGCTTCCGCGGCGTCCTCAAGGATGCGGGCTATCGCGACATCGCCATCGAGGCTTTCGACGCCTCGCTTTCGCTTGGCCGTGGCGATGATCCGGTCGGGGCGGCATTGGAACAGACGCTCGAAATCGGTCCGCTTTCGCGCGCCCTCAAGGAACTGCCGGACGAGACGAAAACCCGCGCGGCGGATGCCGTACGCGAGGCGCTCGCCGGTCATGTCTCCGATGGCGAGGTCCGGCTCGGCGGTGCGGTCTGGCTCGTTTCGGCCCGCGCCTGAGCCCGTTCCTTAACCATCCCTGAACCGCCAAAGCCGCAAACGCGCGGCTTTCCGCCGCTTCCCGGTTCCCTTTTGTTAAGACCTTCCCGTTAAGGTTGAGACACATGGGGGAGCGCGGGGGGCAATCCGCACCCCGTGCTGCACAACGCAGGCAAGCAAGCGGGGGTTCGATGTCTGTAGCTCTTTTTGAAAAGCTGACGATTCTCGTCGTGGATGACAGCGCCTATATGCGCCATCTCCTGATGACGCTGCTCCAGGCGCTTGGCGTCAAGGAAGTGCTTCTCGCCATCGACGGTGACGAAGCTCTCTCCATCGTCCATACGAAAGAACCCGACCTCATCATTACGGATGCCGCGATGATGCCGATGGACGGCTTTTCCTTCGCCAGCAAGCTGCGCAGCATCCGGGGCCACGCCCTTGGCATGGTGCCGATCATCATGGTTTCGGGCCACACCGACATTGCCTCCGTCGAGCGCGCCCGCGATATCGGCATCAGCGAGTTTCTCTCCAAGCCCATTTCCGCCCGCGGTCTCTACGAGCGTCTGATCCAGGTGCTCGACCGGCCTCGCCAGTTCGTCGAGACGCCGACCTATCGCGGGCCGGACCGGCGCCGCCGCGAACGCCCCTTCAAGGGCGACGACCGGCGCAATTCGATCGCCCTGCTCTGAGGTGCACACCCATGATCGAACGCAGACCCCTCTCCAGACTGGCCGGCGATGAAGCGCGCGAGGAAGCGCCGCCTCTCGACGTCCGCTTCATTCGCGTCCCCTCCATCGCGGAACGCAAGCTCGGGTCGGATTATGTTGCACCGATGCGCCTCGACCCGCGCGTCCTCGAACAGATGCAGACGACGATCCGCGAACTCGAAACGAAATATGCCGACTCGCTGAAATCGCAGATCGCCATGCTCCAGATCCTCGTCGAGCCCGCCTGCCGGGGCGACAAGGAAGCGCGCGAGCGTTTCTATATGCTGGCGCATGACATGCGCGGCCTCGCGGGAACCTTCGGCTACGCCATTGTCGGGCAGTTCGCGGATTCGCTTTGCCGCTACGTCGAACACTCGCGCGACGGAGACTGGAATGACGGCACCGTCGTCAATTTCCATGTCGATGCGATCCGCGACGCGCTCGAAAATCCCGGAACCGACCCCGCCATCACCACGGAAACGCTGAATGCGCTCGACCGGCTGATCGGTTCGGATGTCAGCGAACGCGGCAGCCAGAGAAAACGGGGATGAACGAAATCCCGACCAGAGCAGACGAAGACTTCTTCTGTAAGCTGAAGATACTCGTGGTCGAGGACAGCGTTGAAATGCAGCGTCTTCTCGTTGCCCTTCTGGAGTCGATGGGTATCGTTCACATCGCTGTCGCGCGCGACGGCGAAAAGGGTCTTGCCGCCTTTGCCGCCCGGCGTCCCGACATCATCATCACCGACGGCGCGATGGTGCCGATGGACGGCTATGAAATGACGCGCCGTATCCGCGCGGTGGAAGCGGGCGGCAACGCCAATCCCGATGTGCCGATTCTCATGATCTCCGGTCATGCCGGGCGCGAGAATGTCACCCATGCGCGCGATCAGGGCGTGACGGACTATCTCACCAAGCCGCTTTCCGCCGACACGCTGTATGAGGCAATCGTCGCCGCCGTGTCGAAGCCGGTTCATTTCCTGGACAAGCCGGGTTATCGCGGCCCCTCGCCCAAACGCTCCCTCGATGCAAGGCGCAGTTGAACTCCCTATCTTCATTCTGCCCCCGCCCCGAAAAATTCTTCCGAATTTTTCGACCCTCCCCAAGGGGAGGGTAGGAAGAAAAACGTGTTTTCTGTGTTTTACGCGCGTCTCAATCTTGTTTGAAAGATGCCATGCAACATAACAACAGCCGCCCACCCTCCCCTTGGGGAGGGTCGAAATTTGGAAGCGAAGCGCACCGAATTTCGGGGCGGGGGCGGCGCAAACTCTCCCTCAGCTCACCTCGTCGAGAAAACGCTCGAACAGCGGATTGAAAACCTCCGGCGCTTCCCGGAATGGTGAATGGCCGAGCCCGTCGAGCACATGCACCTTCCCGTCCCAGAGATTGCGATAGCCGACACGTTCGAGGAACGCATTGTTCACATAGGGCTCCGCCCCGCCCGTCACGACCGCGAGCGGCTGCGGCGCCGTCTCCGCGATCTTGCGCCCGTCGCCGTCGCGTCCCTCCATCGCCGATTGCAGCATCATCGGGCGAAAGCGTCCATCCGCGCGCAAGGCCGCCGCCAGCATCCAGGGCTCCATTTCGACGCTCTGGCCAAGCCCGCCACGCACTTGCGTGCGCGCATCCTCTTCCGTGAATTCCGCCTTGAAGGTGAGGCCCATCTCCTCTGTCGGCAAAAACCCGTCCGCCATGTCGGCGCCGCCCGCGGGCGGCGTGCCGGTGATCCAGGCAGCGATCGTGCCCGGCCAGCGTTCCAGCATTTCGAGCGCCGCATGTCCGCCGAGCGACCAGCCCATCACCACAGCGCGCTCCACCTTCAGCGCCTCCATCAGCGCCATCGCCGCATCGGCAAAGCCGTGGATCGAATAGGTGAGCGCCGGGTCCGGCGCGTCGCTGCTTTCGCCATGTCCCGGCAGGTCGAAAGCGATGAAGCGGTAGCGCTTCGCCATCGGTGCCTCGAACTGCTTGGCGAACATCTCCTTGCACGAAGAGTTGCCGTGAATGAACAGCACGGCCGGGCCCGCGCTTTCGCCTTCGAGGCCCTCGCTCTCCATATAGGCGAGCGTCCCATGCGCCGTCTCGGCCTTGTCTTTTCTCATTTTCATCCCCTCTCGAAAGCGCCAGATTCCGCCAGTCTTGCATCAGCTTGGCAATAAAAATGACGAAGGCGTCATTATTTTTTGCGTCCCTTAACCCTCACGCCTATATTGATATTCGAGGACAAGGGAGCTGGAGGCCAGAGCAGATGATGACTGGATCGTTTTCATCCGGTCACGAAAATCTGCTCGTCGCTCGATGATCTGGGCCATTTTCCGAACCGGCAGGTATTCCACCTGCCTTGAAAATGGTCTGGAGCCTTTCTGCATCCCGAGAAGCAGGAGGAACCATGACCGGCAAGATCACCACCAACATCACCGTCGACTCGGCCTATGAGGCCGTCGCCCCGGACGACTTCCCCGCAATGATGGAAGTCGACCGTTACGGCAATCGTTCGACCGCATTCGACAAGATCATTTCCGCGACGCACGACCATTTCTGGGATCCGCAAGACAAGAAGTATGTCGATTTCTCCCAGCCCTTCGACATGGAAAACGAGTATCTGATCGATCCCGAGCAGAACACCGACCTGAAGACGGCGGTGAAGGACAAGCTCGACGAGAAGCAGAAGATCAAGCTCGTCAACATGGATGTGCAGTGGGGGCTCTCCTCCATTCTTCATGGCGAAGCGGGTGCCCTCGCGCTGTCGGCGAGCCTCTGCCACATCCTGAAGGATCCGGGCGCGCAGGAATATGCCGCCAACCAGACCCGCGAGGAAGCACGTCACGTCGCGGGCTTCTCGAATTACATCAAGGCGCGCTGGGGCAAGCCCGTGGGCGTTGGTCCTGCACTGGGCGACGTTCTCACCGAACTCGTCAACACGCCGCTCGTCTGGAAGAAGCTCGTCGGCATGCAGATGCTGGTCGAAGGCCTCGCAATGGGCGCCTTCGCCTCCTTCTACAAATATGGCCGCGACCCCCTCATGGTGAAGCTGATGCAGCTCACCATGACGGATGAAGCCTTCCACCATAAGTTCGGGAAGATCTGGGCGGACCGCACCATTCCGAACCTGAAGACGGAAGAGCGCGACGCCATCGAAGACTGGGCCTGGGAAGTCTTCCAGGTACTGCTCTTCAATCTCGGCAGCCCCGAGCAGAAGAAGCACATCTATGTCGCCGTCGGTCTCGACTGGGAATGGGTGCAGGGCGCCTTCATGGAAGCCATGACGGATTCGAATATCCGCGAAGAGATGCAGGAATCGAGCAATATCTTCCGGGTGCTGATCAAGACGCTCCTGAAAGCCGGCATCATCACCGACCGCACGGCCATGAACTACGCCGCCTTCATCGACATGAAGGAACTCTATGGCGAGGGCGACCGCATGATCGGCGACGACATCGCGGAAGAAGGCATCAAGTTCCTGCGCCAGCTGAACGGCCAGGGCGGCGGCGCCTACTCGCTCGACCGCATGTCGGCGGCTGAATAACACCCCGTCACGTCATGGCCCGGGCCTGTCCCGGCGAAAGCCGGGATCACCGGGCCATCCACGCCTTTGCCTATGAAGGGCGGCAACTCCGGTTGCCGCCCTTTTTACTATGAGCTAGCCATCCCACCCTCCCCTTGTGGGGTGAGAGGCGTCTTGCACAGCAAGCGAAAAGGTCCGGTGGACCTTTTCGAGCCTCGAACGCCTGGAGCGCAAGCGCAAGGCCAGTCCGTCGAAGACGGTTTGGGGCGGGGGCTCGCAAAAACAAAAGTGTCATCCCGGCGAAAGCCGGGATGTGGATTCACATTTGAAGTGCAACAGTTTCTCCGAGAAGAGTTCGGCGGGGGTGCGGAAGTCAAGGCATTTGCGGGGCGTGTTGTTGTAGAGGGCGAGGAGGAGGTTGAAGCGGC
>NZ_JBDWLT010000011.1:0-16010 GCF_039973015.1 Parvibaculum sp. | reverse complement strand
GAAAACGTCGCGCCGCCCGTCTCGGCAAGCACCTTCGTGATCGCAGCCGTCAGAGACGTCTTGCCGTGGTCAACGTGACCAATCGTTCCGATGTTGCAGTGCGGCTTGTTCCGCTCAAACTTTTCTTTGGCCATGGGCGCTCCATTCCTCTGGAACTAACTTCGATTAACGGATCAGGCGAGCTTCGCCCGGACTTCATCGGATACCGCCTGCGGCACCTGCTCGTAGTGGTCGAACTGCATCGTGTACTGGGCACGGCCCTGGCTCATCGAACGCAGCGTATTCACGTAGCCGAACATGTTGGCGAGCGGGACCATGGCATGGATCACCTGCGCGATGCCGCGCTGTTCCGTACCGCTGATCTGACCGCGACGGCTGTTCAGGTCGCCGATCACGTCGCCCATATACTCTTCCGGCGTCACGACTTCGACATTCATGATCGGCTCGAGGAGCTTCACGCCCGCCTGCTGCGCACCTTCACGGAAGGCTGCGCGGGAAGCAATTTCGAACGCCATCACGCTCGAGTCGACGTCATGGTAGGCACCGTCCATCAGGGTCGCCTTGAAGTCGATCATCGGGAAGCCGGCAAGCGGGCCGCTATCCTTGACGCTCTCGACACCCTTCTGAACACCGGGGATGTATTCCTTCGGCACCGAACCGCCGACGATCTTGCTCTCGAACTGGAAGCCCGTACCCGGCTCGCCCGGCTCGAAAATGATCTTCACGCGCGCAAACTGACCCGAACCACCCGTCTGCTTCTTGTGGGTGTAGTCGATCTCGGCGCGCTTCGTGAGCGTTTCACGGTAGGCCACCTGCGGTGCACCTACATTCGCGTCCACCTTGAACTCGCGGCGCATACGGTCCACGAGAATATCGAGGTGAAGTTCGCCCATGCCCTTGATGACGGTCTGGCCGGACTCTTCGTCCACCGACACGCGGAACGACGGATCTTCCTGTGCGAGGCGGTTGAGCGCGATGCCCATCTTTTCCTGGTCGGCCTTCGTCTTCGGCTCGACCGCGACCTCGATAACCGGCTCGGGGAACTCCATACGTTCCAGAATGATCGGCTTCAGCGGATCGCAGAGCGTGTCGCCCGTCGTGGTGTTCTTCAGGCCCGCCACAGCGACGATATCGCCGGCATAGGCTTCCTTGATGTCTTCGCGATGGTTGGCATGCATCTGAAGCATGCGGCCGATGCGTTCGCGATTTTCCTTCGTCGAATTCAGAACGCTGGCACCCGTCGTAAGAACGCCCGAATAGATACGGCAGAAGGTCAGCGAACCGACAAAAGGATCGTTCATGATCTTGAAGGCGAGAACCGAAAGCGGCTCTTCGTCGGAGGCGCCGCGCGTGTCGGGCTCTTCCGTCTTCGGATCTATGCCCTGCATGCGCTCGACTTCGAGCGGCGAGGGAAGGAAATCCACAACCGCGTCAAGCATGGGCTGCACGCCCTTGTTCTTGAACGCGCTGCCGCAAAGAACCGGCACGAACTTGCGCGTGATGGTGCCCTTGCGGATGAGCTTCTTGAGGGTCGCCTCGTCGGGCTCATTGCCCTCGAGATACGCCTCCATAACATCGTCGTCCATCTCGACCGCGAGTTCGACGAGCTTGGCGCGATATTCCTCGGCCTGTTCCCTCATGTCGTCGCGAATGTCGCGATATTCGAACTCGGCACCGAGGGACTCGTCCAGCCAAACGATTTCCTTCATCAGAACGAGATCGATGAGACCTTCGAACTCAGCTTCCGAACCAATCGGAAGCTGAACCACCAGCGGCACCGCACCGAGACGCGTCACGATCATGTCGACGCAGCGATAGAAGTTCGCACCCATGCGGTCCATCTTGTTGACGAAGCACATGCGCGGAACGCGGTACTTGTCAGCCTGACGCCACACAGTTTCGGACTGCGGCTCCACACCGGCAACAGAGTCGAAAACCGTCACGGCACCGTCTAGCACACGAAGCGAGCGCTCGACTTCAATCGTGAAGTCCACGTGGCCGGGCGTATCGATGATGTTGATACGCTTGTCTTTCCAGAAGCAGGTCGTCGCAGCCGAGGTGATCGTGATGCCACGCTCCTGCTCCTGCTCCATCCAGTCCATGGTGGCAGCGCCGTCGTGAACTTCACCGATTTTGTGGCTCACGCCCGTATAAAACAGGATGCGCTCGGTCGTCGTCGTCTTACCGGCATCGATGTGAGCCATGATGCCGATATTGCGGTAATCTTCGAGCTTCGTTTTGCGTGACATGACAGTCTGCCTTTGGGGGTCTTGAACGCTTTACCAGCGATAGTGCGAGAAGGCGCGGTTGGCTTCGGCCATACGATGCGTGTCTTCACGCTTCTTGACGGCAGAGCCACGGTTGTTCGCCGCATCGAGCAACTCGCCCGAAAGGCGCCCCACCATCGTGGTCTCGTTACGAGCGCGGGCTGCCGTGATGATCCAGCGGATCGCAAGAGCCTTGCGGCGCTCCGGACGCACCTCGACGGGCACCTGGTAGGTGGCACCGCCAACGCGGCGCGAGCGCACTTCAAGCGCAGGCATCACGTTTTCAAGAGCTTCGTGGAACGTACGCAGCGGATCGACACTGGCCTTCTGCTGCATCTGGTCGAACGCGCCATAGATGATGCTTTCGGCGGCGGACTTCTTGCCGTGATACATCAGGCTGTTCATGAACTTCGCGAGAACCACGTCGCCATATTTGGCGTCCGGAAGAACTTCTCGCTTTTCTGCGCGGTGGCGGCGGGACATATCTCTGTTCCTTACTTCGGACGCTTCGCGCCGTATTTCGAACGGCGCTGACGGCGATCTTTCACACCCTGCGTATCGAGCACACCACGAACGATGTGGTAGCGCACGCCGGGAAGGTCCTTCACGCGGCCGCCGCGGATAAGCACGACGGAATGCTCCTGAAGGTTGTGGCCTTCACCCGGAATGTAGCTCGTCACTTCGAACTGGTTGGTCAGCCGCACACGGGCGACCTTACGCAGAGCGGAGTTCGGCTTTTTCGGGGTCGTCGTATAGACGCGGGTGCACACGCCACGCTTCTGCGGGCAGGCCTGCATGGCCGGTACTTTATTACGCTTCACCAGCGGCTTGCGCGGCTTGCGGATGAGTTGGTTGACGGTGGGCATTCGCCTGCTCGATCCTGTCTGTCCAAACAAAAAGACGCCGCGCCGCCCCCGGACCATGTCCGATATAGGCTGCGCGCGCTTGGAGACACGAAACCCTTAAGGGGTCTTGTGTCCACTTGCAGAGGATTCCCGGCTTTGCCGCCCGGAATCTTGCGCCATTCCTCGTATTCTGTTTACCGGCCCCAGTGTCTAGATCCGACCAAAAGGCCCGCCCTATCAAGGGCTTGGTGGCCAGCGGTCCGTGAAGCTCTACTACCTGGAGCGAAAGTGAGCGGAACCTACTCGGGGGCCCACGAGTCGTCAACCCCGCATCGCCCAAATCCCCCGGAAAATCGGGAATTGGAGGACTTTCGCGCCTGCAACAGGCAGCCACCCGGCCAAAGCACCTCCCGAAGTGCTCGATGAGCCCCTTCCTCGGGATAAAACCGCTGGAATCGCGGCAGTCATGGCCTGCCCTGATTCCCGCATATCCGGGCTCTGCCCCGAACAAAACAGGCCGCCCCCTTTGGGAGCGGCCTGTTCATATCACTTATATATTTAGTTCGCCTCAGGCGGAACCTTCGGCAGCCTCGGACACTTCAGGTTCCGGCGAGGAAGCCTCAACCGTAACGCCACCTTGATCCTCAAGGATCTGCTCGTCGCGACGCTGGGCTTCGCCCCGGATCCGCTGGAGCATGCCGCCCGTACCCGCCGGGATGAGCCGGCCGACGATGACGTTTTCCTTGAGACCGATGAGCTGGTCCACCTTGCCGGACACAGCCGCCTCGGTGAGCACACGGGTCGTCTCCTGGAAGGAAGCCGCCGAGATAAAGGACCGCGTCTGCAAGCTCGCTTTGGTGATACCGAGCAGAACCGGGCTCGCAACGGCAGGGGCCTTGCCCTGCTCCACGAGCTTCGCATTCATGTCGTCGAACTCCGAACGGTCCATCTGTTCGCCCGGAAGCGTGATGGATTCGCCGGGGTTCGTAACCTCAACCTTTTGCAGCATGTTGCGGACGATCACCTCGATATGCTTGTCGTTAATCGACACGCCCTGCAGGCGATAGACGTCCTGAACCTCGTTCACGAGATAGGCCGCCAGCTCCTCGACACCCGAAATCGCAAGAATGTCATGCGGTGCGGGATGGCCATCGAGAATGAATTCGCCCTTCTCGATCACGTCGCCTTCCTGAACGCCGATATGCTTGCCCTTCGGGATCAGATACTCGATCGGCTCCATGCTCTCGTCAACCGGGTGCACGATGATGCGGCGCTTGTTCTTGTAGTCGCGCCCGAATTCAACGCGGCCCGTCGCTTCGGCGATGATCGCATGATCCTTCGGACGGCGCGCTTCGAAGAGCTCCGCCACGCGCGGCAAACCGCCCGTGATATCGCGCGTCTTGGCGCCTTCGGTCGGGATACGTGCCAGCACGTCACCGGCATGAACCGTCGCATTGTTCTCAACCGACAGGATGGCGTCGACCGAGAGCAGATAGCGCGCTTCGTTACCGTTGGAGAGCTTCAGGATATTGCCGTCGGCGTCCTTGAGGATAACCGCAGGCCGCAAATCGCTGCCGCGCGGAGACGCACGCCAGTCCACCACGACGCGGCTGGAGATACCCGTCGCCTCGTCCGCCACTTCGCGGATCGACACGCCGTCGACCAGATCCTCGAACTCCACCGTACCGTTCACTTCCGTAAGGATCGGCATGGTGTAGGGATCCCACTCCGCGATGCGCTGGCCGCGGTTGATGGTTTCTCCCTCGTCCACACGCAGACGCGAACCATAGGTGAGCTTGTGCGCGGCACGTTCGGTGCCGTGCTCGTCAAGCACCTGAACCTGCACGTTGCGGCCCATGACGACGAGAACGCCGTTCGAGTCCTTCACCACGTTGCGGTTAACGATCTTCACCGTGCCCGTGTGGTTGGATTCGATGTAGGAGTTATCCGCCACCTGCGCCGTACCGCCGATATGGAAGGTACGCATGGTGAGCTGTGTGCCCGGCTCGCCGATCGACTGAGCGGCGATGACACCGACCGCCTCACCCATGTTGACGGGCGTACCGCGCGCGAGGTCACGGCCATAACAGGCACCGCAAACGCCGTTCGCAGCTTCGCATGTCAGCACCGAGCGAATCTTGATCGCCTGAAGGTTCGCCTCCTCGATGAGGTCGACATCCGCCTCGTCGATCAGGTGGTTCTTCGGAACGATCACATCGCCCGTCGCGGGGTTCAACACGTCTTCAGCCGTGGTGCGGCCGAGAACGCGCGTGCCCAGCGAAACGATGACGTCACCGGCTTCGATCACGGCCTGAACCGTGATGCCGCCATCCGTGCCGCAATCTTCTTCGGTGATGATCGAGTCCTGCGCCACGTCGACGAGACGGCGGGTGAGATATCCCGAGTTCGCCGTCTTGAGCGCCGTATCGGCAAGACCTTTACGCGCACCGTGAGTCGAGTTGAAGTACTCGAGAACGGTGAGGCCTTCCTTGAAGTTCGAGATGATCGGCGTCTCGATGATTTCGCCCGACGGCTTGGCCATAAGGCCGCGCATACCGGCAAGCTGCTTCATCTGGGCGGGCGAACCACGCGCACCCGAGTGAGCCATCATGTAGATCGAGTTGATCTGCTTCTCGCGCTTCGTTTCCTCGTCCACCTGAACGGCCGAGATCTTCTGCATCATCACGTCGGCAACGCGATCGGTGCACTTCGCCCAGGCGTCAACAACCTTGTTGTACTTCTCGCCCTGCGTGATGAGCCCGTCGATGTACTGCTGCTCGTATTCGGTCGCGAGCGTCTGCGTCTCTTCGACGAGCTTCGCCTTCTCTTCGGGAATGACCATGTCGTCCTTGCCGAAGGAAATACCGGCACGGAACGCCTGACGGAAACCGAGCGCCATGATCTGGTCGCAGAAGATGACCGTCTCCTTCTGACCGCAGTGGCGATAAACCACGTCGATCATCTTGGAGATGTCGCGCTTCGTGAGCAGCGTGTTCACGAGATCGAAGGGCACATTCGGGTGCTTCGGCAGAAGTTCGCCCACCAGCATGCGGCCCGGCGTCGTGTCGACGACCTGTGTGAAGTCGTTGCCGTCGGCATCCTTCGTCGTGTAGCGCGCCTTGATCTTGGCGTGCAGCGTCACGGCCTTGGAGTTGAGCGCGTGCTCGATCTCGGGAATGCTCGAGAAAATCATCCCCTCGCCCGGCTCGTTATCCTTCTCGATGGTCACGTAATAGAGACCGAGAACGATGTCCTGAGACGGAACGATGATCGGCGAGCCGTTGGCCGGATGCAGGATGTTGTTCGTCGACATCATCAGTACACGGGCTTCAAGCTGAGCTTCAAGCGACAGCGGCACGTGAACAGCCATCTGGTCGCCGTCGAAGTCAGCGTTGAAAGCGGCGCAGACGAGCGGGTGAAGCTGAATGGCCTTGCCCTCGATCAGCACCGGCTCGAAAGCCTGAATGCCAAGACGATGAAGCGTCGGCGCTCGGTTCAGCAGGATCGGATGCTCGCGGATCACCTGTTCGAGGATTTCCCAGACTTCCGGGCGTTCCTTTTCGACCAGCTTCTTCGCCTGCTTCACCGTGGCGGAAAGGCCCTTGGCCTCCAGACGCGAATAGATGAACGGCTTGAAGAGTTCGAGCGCCATCTTCTTCGGCAGGCCGCACTGGTGGAGCTTCAGCTCCGGGCCCACGACGATGACCGAACGTCCCGAATAGTCGACGCGCTTGCCGAGCAGGTTCTGACGGAAACGGCCCTGCTTGCCCTTCAGCATATCGGCAAGCGACTTCAGCGGACGCTTGTTCGCGCCCGTGATGACGCGGCCGCGGCGGCCGTTATCGAACAGAGCGTCGACCGACTCCTGCAACATGCGCTTCTCGTTGCGGATGATGATGTCCGGCGCGCGGAGCTCCATCAGACGCTTCAGGCGGTTGTTACGGTTGATAACGCGGCGATAAAGATCGTTCAGATCCGACGTCGCGAATCGGCCGCCATCGAGCGGAACCAGCGGGCGAAGCTCCGGCGGGATGACCGGAATCTGCGTCATGATCATCCATTCGGGACGATTGCCGGATTCCATGAATGCTTCGATGAGCTTGAGGCGCTTCGCAAGCTTCTTCGGCTTCAGCTCCGAGGTCGACTCGGCGATTTCCACGCGAAGGTCCGCCGCGATCTTCTCCAGATCGAGCGCCATCATCAGTTCACGGATCGCCTCCGCGCCGATACCGGCGGTGAAGCTGTCTTCGCCATACTGGTCCTGTGCATCGATGAACTCTTCTTCCGTCAGGAGCTGGCGCTCCTTGAGGGAAGTGAGACCGGGCTCGAGCACGATGTAGTTCTCGAAATAGAGAACGCGCTCGAGGTCTTTCAAGGTCATGTCCATCAGAAGGCCGATACGCGACGGCAGCGACTTCAGGAACCAGATATGGGCGACGGGCGCTGCGAGTTCGATATGACCCATGCGCTCGCGCCGGACCTTCGAAAGCGTTACTTCAACGCCGCACTTTTCGCAGATAATGCCCTTGTACTTCATCCGCTTGTACTTGCCGCACAAGCATTCATAGTCCTTGATCGGACCGAAGATACGCGCGCAGAAAAGACCGTCCCGCTCCGGCTTGAACGTACGGTAGTTGATCGTTTCCGGCTTCTTGATCTCGCCATAAGACCAGGAAAGGATCCGCTCCGGGCTCGCAATCGAAATCTTGATTTGATCGAAGGTCTGCGTGGGCGCCGTCGGATTGAAAAGATTCATGACCTCTTGGTTCATGGACTTCTCCTGAGCTCGGCCTCAAAGCCAACGGGGAAAGATATGTGCGTCCGGTGGGGCCTTCCGTCCGCGTACCCCGTATATCGAATATCGATTGCCACCTGTTGAAGGTAGCTGCGATGCGCCCCGCAATGGGCGCATCGCCAGTTTTTCGTCAGCTCGCCGAAGGAGTCATCAGCTCGACATTAAGGCCGAGCGAACGCATTTCCTTCACGAGCACATTGAAGCTTTCCGGAATGCCGGCTTCGAACGTGTCGTCGCCGCGGACAATGGCTTCGTAGACCTTCGTACGGCCTGCAACGTCGTCCGACTTCACCGTCAGCATTTCCTGCAGCGTGTAGGCGGCGCCATAGGCTTCAAGCGCCCACACTTCCATTTCGCCGAAGCGCTGACCGCCAAACTGCGCCTTGCCGCCCAGCGGCTGCTGGGTAACGAGCGAGTACGGGCCAATGGAGCGTGCGTGGATCTTGTCGTCGACAAGGTGATGCAGCTTCAGCATGTAGATGTAGCCAACCGTGACCTTGCGGTCGAAGGCCTCACCCGTCCGTCCGTCATGGAGGGTGACCTGCCCGGAATGATCGAGCCCGGCCAGTTCCAGCATCTCCACGATTTCCGGTTCGCGGGCACCGTCGAAGACGGGCGTTGCGATCGGCACACCATTGGTCAGGTTTCCGGCCATCTCAACAAGCTGTTCGTCGTCGAGCGAGGCAACCGTCTCGTCGTCGCCGTAGATCTGATGAACGAGGCCCTTCAGATCTTCCATCTTGTTTTCACGGCGATAGGATTCCAGCGCCGTGTTGATCTTCTTGCCGAGGCCCGCGCAGGCCCAGCCGAGATGGGTTTCCAGAATCTGACCGACATTCATCCGGCTCGGCACACCGAGCGGATTGAGCACGATGTCGACCGGCTGACCGTCGTCGAGATAGGGCATGTCTTCCATCGGCACGATGCGGCTGATGACACCCTTGTTGCCGTGACGGCCGGCCATCTTGTCGCCGGTCTGCAGCTTGCGCTTCACGGCCACGAAGACCTTGACCATCTTCATGACGCCGGGCGGCAGTTCGTCGCCACGCTGAAGCTTGTCGACCTTGTCGGCAAAGCGCGCTTCGAGGCGCTCCTTGCTTTCGTCGTACTGCTTCTTCAGCGCTTCGATTTCGGCCTGCGCCTTCTCGTTGGTCAGCGCAATCTGCCACCACTGGCCGTTGCTAAGCTCGTCGAGATTGGCCTGGGTGACCTTGCTCTCGCCTTCGATAGCCTTGGGGCCGGATGCGATCTGCTTGCCGAGAAGGATTTCAGCGAGACGGCCATAGACGTTGCGGTCGAGAATACCGAATTCGTCGTCGCGGTCTTTTGCGAGACGCTCGATTTCCTCGCGCTCGATCGCCATCGCGCGCTCGTCCTTGTCGATGCCGTGGCGGTTGAACACACGCACCTCGACAACCGTACCGGTAACGCCCGGCGGCAGACGAAGCGACGTGTCGCGCACGTCCGAAGCCTTTTCACCGAAGATCGCACGGAGGAGCTTCTCTTCCGGCGTCATCGGGCTCTCACCTTTCGGCGTAATCTTGCCGACAAGGATGTCACCCGGGTTCACTTCGGCGCCGATATAGACGATGCCGGCTTCGTCGAGGTTCTTGAGGGCTTCTTCACCGACATTCGGAATGTCGCGCGTGATTTCCTCCGGTCCGAGCTTTGTGTCGCGCGCCATCACTTCGAACTCTTCGATGTGAATGGAGGTGAACACGTCATCGCGCACGATGCGCTCGGAAATGAGGATGGAGTCCTCGAAGTTGTAGCCATTCCAGGGCATGAACGCGACGAGCACGTTGCGGCCGAGCGCGAGATCGCCGAGTTCGGTCGAAGGACCGTCCGCGATGATATCGCCCTTGCTCACGATGTCGCCCACACGCACCAGCGGCCGCTGGTTGATGCAGGTGTTCTGGTTCGAGCGCTGGAACTTGCGCAGGTTGTAGATGTCCACGCCCGACTTGGAGCTGTCGACTTCATCCGTCGCACGGATAACGATACGCGTCGCATCCACCTGATCGACGACACCCGTACGGCGGGCGCCGATCGCAGCACCAGAGTCACGCGCCACAACTTCTTCCATGCCGGTGCCGACGAGCGGCGCCTCGGAACGGATAAGCGGAACGGCCTGACGCTGCATGTTCGAGCCCATGAGAGCGCGGTTCGCGTCGTCGTTTTCCAGGAACGGAATGAGCGCCGCAGCGACAGACACGATCTGCTTCGGCGACACGTCGACGAAATCGACCTGATCCGGCGGCACCATCTCGAAATCGCCATCGATACGGCAGTTCACGAGTTCGCCCTGAATCTCGCCCTTCGGGTTCACTTCCACATTCGCCTGCGCGATGCGGTAGCGGCTTTCTTCCATGGCCGAGAGATAAACGACATCCTCGTCGAACTTGCCGCCCTTCACGCGCCGGTACGGGCTTTCGATAAAGCCATACTTGTTGACGCGGGCAAAGGTCGCCAGCGAGTTGATGAGGCCGATGTTCGGACCTTCCGGCGTTTCGATCGGGCAGATACGGCCGTAATGCGTCGGATGCACGTCGCGCACCTCGAAGCCGGCGCGTTCACGCGTCAGACCGCCAGGTCCAAGCGCCGAAAGACGGCGCTTGTGCGTGATCTCGGACAGCGGGTTCGTTTGGTCCATGAACTGCGAGAGCTGCGAGGAACCGAAGAACTCGCGCACGGCGGCAGCCGCCGGCTTCGCATTGATCAGGTCGTGCGGCATGACCGTGTCGATATCGACGGAGGACATGCGTTCCTTGATCGCGCGCTCCATGCGCAGCAGGCCGACGCGGTACTGGTTCTCCATGAGTTCGCCGACCGAACGCACACGGCGATTGCCGAGATTGTCGATGTCGTCGATCTCGCCCTTGCCGTCGCGCAGACCCACCAGCGTCTTGATGACCGCGAGTATGTCTTCCTTGCGGAGCACACGCACCGTGTCCTCGGCATCGAGGTCCAGACGCATGTTCATCTTCACGCGGCCAACCGCGGAAAGGTCGTAGCGTTCGCTATCGAAGAACAGGCTGCGGAACAGCGCATCCGCGGTGTCCGGCGTCGGCGGCTCACCAGGGCGCATCACACGATAGATATCGATCAGCGCCTGCTCGCGATTGGTGCACTTGTCGACCGCAAGCGTGTTGCGGATGAAGGCACCCGTATTCACATGGTCGATGTCGAGCGTGACGATCTCGTCATGCCCTGCCTCGACAAGCTGCTCCAGCAGCTCCGGCGTGATCTCGTCGCCGGCTTCGGCGAAGATTTCGCCGGTTTCCATGTTGACGATTTCCTGCGCGAGGTAGCGGCCGTGAAGATCCTCGTCCTGCACGAGCAGTTCCTTGAGGCCCTCTTCGGCAAGCTTCTTGGCAAGCCGCGGCGTGACCTTGCGGCCCGCTTCCACCACGGCCTTCCCGCTCTTCGCGTCGATGAGATCGCGCTCCGGCTTCGCGCCGCGATAGCGTTCCGCATCGAACGGCACACGCCAGCCCTGCTTCACCTTGGTGAAGGAGACGCTGTTGTAGAACGTGCTGAGGATTTCTTCGGAGTCGAGGCCGAGCGCATAGAGAAGCGTCGTCACCGGCAGTTTGCGGCGGCGGTCGATACGGACGAACACGATGTCCTTCGCGTCGAACTCGAAATCGAGCCAGGAGCCGCGATAGGGAATGACGCGCGCCGCAAAGAGCAGCTTTCCGCTCGAATGGGTCTTGCCCTTGTCGTGATCGAAGAAGACGCCCGGGCTGCGATGCATCTGCGAAACGATGACGCGCTCGGTGCCGTTGATCACGAAGGTGCCGTTCTCGGTCATGAGCGGCATATCGCCCATGTAGACGTCCTGCTCCTTGATGTCCTTGACGGACTTCGCGCCGGAGTCTTCATCGACTTCGAATACGATCAGGCGCAGCGTCACCTTGAGCGGCGCGGCGAATGTCATGCCGCGCTGCTGGCATTCCTCAACGTCGTACTTCGGCGTCTCGAATTCGTAATTCACGAATTCAAGCGTCGAGGTCTCGGAGAAATCGCTGATCGGGAAAACCGACTTGAAGACGGAATAGAGCCCCTGCTCTTCACGTCCGCCGTCCGGCTCCTCAACCTGCAGGAACTGGTCGTATGAATATTTCTGAACCTCAATAAGATTCGGCATCTCCGCAATCTGCGGGATATGCCCGAAGACCTTACGAACCCGCTTTCGACCAGTGAAGGACTGCGTCATATGTGCTCCTCGCAACGCTCTGCATTAGAACGGCGGCCGGGCTTTCAGTCGGAAAAAGGGGCAGCCCGGTCTCAGGCCCGTATTTTCCGTGGGGGGCGCCGCGCTCACCCGGCGCAGCGCATCGGCCGGAACGAAAGGCATGAGCCCGCCGTTCCGGCCTTTATCGCAGTTGGCGAACTTACTTGAGTTCGACCTTGGCGCCGGCCTTCTCGAGCTGCGCCTTGAGCTTTTCGGCTTCGTCCTTGGACGCGCCTTCCTTGACGGTCTTCGGAGCGCCTTCGACCAGGTCCTTGGCTTCCTTGAGGCCAAGACCCGTGATCGCACGGACTTCCTTGATCACTTCGATCTTCTTCTCGCCAGCGGCAGCGAGAACGACTTCGAACTCGGTCTGCTCTTCGGCAGCGGCGGCAGGCGCACCGCCAGCAGCAGCAACGGCCACCGGAGCGGCGGCGGAGACGCCCCACTTTTCTTCGAGCATCTTGGAAAGCTCAGCCGCCTCGAGGACGGTCAGGTTCGAAAGGTCTTCAACGATTTTTGCGAGATCGGTCATTTCTATGTCTCTCTGATACAGGTTCGGTTGGATATCGGTTCACCGCAGCGGTCAGGCTGCTTCGCTCTTGGTGGCATAGGCATTCAGCACACGCGCAAGCTGGCCAGCCGGCGCCTGCAGCACACCCGCGATGCGGGTAGCAGGCGTCTGGACCATGCCCACGATCTTCGCGCGCAGTTCATCGAGCGACGGCAGGTCAGCAAGCTGCTTCACTGCGGATGCGTCGAGAACCGTCTCACCCATCGCGCCGCCCAGGATCACCAGCTTCTGGTTTTCCTTGGCGAACTCGATTGCAATCTTGGGCGCTGCAACCGGGTCATCGGAATAGGCGATCGCCGTCGGCCCCGTGAAGAGATCACCGATCTCGTTCATCGGAGTGCCATCGAGAGCGAGCTTCGCCAGCCGGTTCTTCGTCACCTTGAACGACGCACCGGCCTTGGCCATCCGCGAACGCAGATCAGACATCTGGTTCACGGTGAGGCCGCTGTAGTGGGCGACGACAACGACACCGGCGTTCGAGAAAACGCCGTTGAGATGCGTCACGAGCTCTGATTTTTCAGCTCTGTCCACTTGCTCTCTCCGTTGTGTACGAAACCCTCGTACACTTGGGGGCGGCTTTGGATGGGCATCGCCCGTCCTTTTCCGCCATTGGCATTTGCCGCTCGCTCGTCTCGCAGGGCGTGCAAGCCCTGCAAACCGCATTGAGCGGCGCTCACTTGCCTGTCCCGGGTTCCAACCGATCCCCCGGAACCCAAAGTTCCGTGAAACCGTTCAACTCCCGTCTATTGCCGGCCACCCTCTTCTGGCGATCAAGCCTTGGCCCCTGAAGACCTCGGCACCTGCAGTCTCGGACAGGTAAACGGACGATGGCGCGGCCACCCCGGTTTGCACCGGAGTGGCTGCACGTCCCGTCCGTTCCTACCGCCCGCAACCCCGGAAGGCCGCGAACGGAAACTTGCTAGGCGCTTACGCGCCAGCCGCAACGCTCTGCGGCTCCACCTTCACGCCAGGGCCCATGGTCGAGCTGATGGCGATCCGCTTGATATATGTACCCTTGGCGCCAGCCGGCTTCGCCTTCTGCACCGCGTCGATCAGCGCACGGACATTGCCGAGAATCTGATCTTCGCTGAAGCTCGCCTTGCCGACACCGGCATGAACGATGCCTGCCTTTTCGACACGGAACTCGACGGCACCGCCCTTCGCGGCCTTCACCGCTTCGGCGACATCCGGCGTCACCGTGCCAACCTTCGGGTTCGGCATCAGGCCGCGCGGGCCCAGCACCTTACCGAGACGGCCGACCAGCGGCATCATGTCCGGCGTTGCAATGCAACGGTCGAAGTCGATCTTGCCGCTCTGGATGATCTCCGCGAGATCTTCCGCACCGACAATATCCGCGCCCGCCGCCTTCGCAGCATCCGCCTTGTCGCCCTTCGCGAAAACCGCGACGCGAACCGAGCGGCCCGAGCCGTTCGGCAGCGCGACGACGCCGCGCACCATCTGGTCCGCATGGCGCGGATCGACACCGAGCGCGATCGCAACTTCGATCGTCTCGTCGAACTTCGCGCTCGCGCGTTCCTTGATCATCTTCACCGCATCATCGAGACCATAGGTCTTCTTGCGGTCGACGCCCTCACGGGCCTTTTCAATACGCTTGCCTGCTTTGCTAGCCATCGCGCTCACTCCACCACCTGAAGGCCCATGGAACGGGCGGAACCTGCAATGATCTTCGTCGCCTGATCGAGATCGTTGGCGTTCAGATCGACGAACTTCTGTTCGGCAATTTCGCGGCACTGCGCGAGCGTTACCGTCCCGGCTGAATCACGTCCCGGCGCCTTGGAGCCGGACTTGATCTTCGCCGCCTTCTTCAGAAAGTAGGTGGCAGGCGGCGTCTTCATCGCGAAAGTGAAGGAACGGTCCGAGAAGGCCGTAATCACGACCGGGATCGGCATACCCTGTTCCATCTTCTGCGTGGCGGCATTGAACGCCTTGCAGAATTCCATGATGTTGAGACCGCGCTGGCCAAGCGCCGGGCCGATCGGGGGCGAGGGATTCGCCGCGCCGGCCGGCACCTGCAATTTGATGTAGCCTTCGATTTTCTTCGCCATGTCTTTCCCCTGCCGGGCTTCGCCGGCGCTTTGGGTTAGTGGTCAACGGCGCATCGGAAACCGGAGTTTCTTCCGCGCCTCCCACAAGTTTGCGGGAGAAGGAAAAGCCCTAGAGCTTCTCCACCTGCCCGTATTCCAGTTCGACCGGGGTCGCCCGGCCAAAAATCGACACGGCCACCTTGAGCCGCGCCTTCTCCTCGTCGACTTCCTCGACGAAACCATTGAACGAAGCGAACGGACCGTCGGCCACGCGCACCTGCTCTCCGATCTCGAAAGTGATCGAGGGCTTCGGCCGCTCCACGCCTTCCTGCACCTGATGCAGGATGCGGTCGACTTCCGCCTGGCTGATCGGCTGCGGCTTGTTGTCCGCGCCGAGAAAGCCGGTCACTTTCGGCGTATTCTTGACGAGGTGATAAGCCTCGTCCGTCATGTCCATCTTCGCCAGCACATAGCCCGGGAAGAACTTGCGTTCCGCATTGATCTTGCGGCCACGACGCACCTCGACGACCTCTTCGGTCGGCACGAGGATTTCGTCGAACTGGTCCGCGAGACCCTGCTGCTCCGCCTGCTCACGCAGAGAATCCGCGACCTTCTTTTCGAAGTTCGAATAGGCGTGAATGATGTACCAGCGCTTAGCCATGTTTCTTTCTGACGGGCTTTAGCCCCTTGATCTCAGTTGCCGCCGAAGCCGAGCACGAGCGAAACGATATAGCTCAGCGCCGTGTCGGCCAGGAAGAAGAACACCATCGCAAGCGCCACCATGATGAAAACCATCACCGTGGTGATGATCGTCTCGCGGCGCGTCGGCCAGGTTACCTTCGACGCTTCGGAGCGGACCTGCTGGAGGAACTGGAGCGGATTTGTCTTTGCCATTTCTGTCTTCAAATGCCTTTTCGACTGTCCGCCCTCGTCGTTCCATCCGGCCGGGCTCGCCGTCTGACCGAGGTTTCGGCCCCCGGCCCTGCCGTTCCACCCTTCAGGCGGTGGCAGGAGTGGAGGGGCTCGAACCCCCAACCCCCGGTTTTGGAGACCGGTGCTCTACCAGTTGAGCTACACTCCTAAAGACAGCCGCCGAAGCGGCAGCCTTCTTACTTCAACACCTTCGAGACGACGCCGGCGCCGACGGTACGACCGCCTTCACGGATGGCGAAGCGCAGCTTCTCTTCCATCGCGATCGGCGCGATCAGCGTCACGTTCATCTTCACGTTGTCGCCCGGCATCACCATTTC
>NZ_JBDWLT010000010.1:0-655288 GCF_039973015.1 Parvibaculum sp. | reverse complement strand
GACGGCGCATATGTGCCGTCGTACTCCATCGCATTTTTGAATGTAGCCGTTATCCCCACTACTCTTCTCCCGTACACGTTCGAGGCCCAATTTTCCGCTGTTCAGCGAGGCGCTCGTGCTTTGTGTTACTTCCGCTCTTTTCAGAGCAGTTAGAGAAAAGTATAGTTGAAAATATTTACTATTATGTAAATAATGTAAACAATTCGGCTAAAATTGTATCTATTCTGAATCTGACGCGGTATCCAGCAGTAACCGCCCGGCCAGCGTGTTGCGTTTCTTGACGTTCGTTTGCTGGCGGGGGCGCGGTTTGGCGTCGCGCAAGACCTTCAAAAAATAGCGCAGATGGTCTTCGCGGGTGCCGGGGTTTTCTCGGGTGAACCAGTTCTCGATGATGGATGGCTTGAGCCCGTCCGGCGCGTCGTCCCGCTCCTGAAGCAAGCTCCGAGAGCCGCGATTGAGCGCCCGCATCGTGTCCTGCATCTCCGCCAGCAATTCCGGGCGGATGGTGACATAGCCGTCCCGCTTCGCATTCGGGCGTTTCGGTGCAGGAGAGGTTAGCGGTGGGTCGAAATCATCAGACATATATTCAGTATACGGAATTATAAACGCGCGTTCAATTCACGGAAGAGGAAAAGTGGCGCTCATTGAGCGCCACCCTCCGCTGCGGGGTAGATGTAGAGATCGCCGGTGACGAGTTGGTTGCCGGTCAGGCGCAGGCAGATGCCGCCATCCTCGCGATCCCAGGCCACGCCGATGCGGATAAGGCCGGGGCTCTTGCCGCGTGTCCGGGGCGCTTTCACGACCCAATCTGGACGGCGGCCGGAATTGGCGGAAGCTGTGGTGTTTTCATTCGCGGTGTTCATGTGAAGTCTCCTTGAAGTTGCTCGGGTCTGGTTCATTCCAGCCGATGGGAGCGACACACGCCGCCCGCAAGGCGGCATCGGTCAAGCGTAGCGAAACGGCCAACACGGATACTTGGAGCGGGCAGGCCGTTGACCGTGCCGCGCGGCGGCGATGATCGAGCGATATGGCTGATGTGAATGCCAGCCCCAAAGCAACCGGAGACAAAACCTGCGGCGCGGATGATCCGCAGAATCTACGAAAATTCAGGCGGCTCGATTTTTTCGCGCGCTTTCCCCCAAGGCCAAGTCCCCTGCCGGGTATGACGGACCCATAGCGCTGGCAACTCGGCCAGCCCGCAATCAAGGGAGGCACGCACATGGCATCGACACGGGACAACCGCGCTGCCGGGCAGTCGGTCTTCGAGAAATCCGTCTTCGGCATCGCGAACGTGGCGGCGGTGATCATGACATATCTCGCCACGCCCTTCGTCTTCGATCTGAGCATCGATTGGATCGAAGCCTTCACCCGCGAGCACTACGGGCGGGACGCGGCCGATCTCATCGAACTGCCTTGGTTCGCGCTGAGCGGCCTCACCGTCTTCTTCGTGAGCCGCGCCACGGTCGGCGTAGCCATCACCATCGGCGGTCTCGCTCTGGCGAGCCGCGTGTTCTAGCCCACCTTCACAACTTGAAAGGAGCTCAACATGGCTCAGAAGTTTAAGCACAAGGGCAGCCTTCACTTCTTCGAGAAAGAGAAGAAGCCCGGAGACTGGGGCGGCGTCATTGTCTTTGCCGTATTCGTTCTGGTGGTCATGCTTCTGGTCTGACAAAGCCCCGGCACCGCAAAAGTCCATAGGGGGGCGTCCGGCAACGGACGCCCCCTTTTTCATTTCAGATGAAGGACACCGTCCATGACGTTCGATTCACACCACAATGAAGAATACCGCTTCGGTTCCGCCGCCTGGGCGAAGGAACAAGACCTGAGACGAGCCGATCTTTTCTCAACCGACGGCCTGCATCTGGGATATTTCAATGGGCGGGAGATACGCCTCGAAGGGGACGCGCCGCTGCTGACCATCGGCGGAGCTGGCAGCGGAAAATTGCGTGATCTGGAAGGACATGTCGCGATCAATGCGCTGGGACAGCCGATCCTCTGGCTCGATCCGAGAGGCGAGATCGGCGCGATCTCCATTCACGTTCTCGCGCCCGCCGGGCAGTATGGCTGTTACTGGAATCCGATGCGGATCGCGGGCCTTCCCTCCCACAGCCTGAACCCGCTCGATATCCTCGATGCGCAAAACCCGCGCTTCCATGCCGATACGAAGTTCATCTGCGAGGGACTGATCGCACTCTCGGGCAGTGCCAACGGCCAGTATTTCGAGCTGCGGGCGCGCGAGTGGCTCGGCGTCCTCATCAAGGCGCTGGTCGAGCATTATGGCCGGGTGAGCTTTCCGGTGCTCTGGCGGGCGATCAATATGATCGAAGGCAACCCGTCGGAATGGGCTGACATGCTGAAGCACATGCTTGCTTCGCGTTTCGAGGACGTGCGCCGGGTCGCCGCCGAGATGCTGACCAAGCAGCAGGAGAGCCCCAAGGAGTTCGGCTCGATCCTCGGCGAGATATACGCCCATCTGAGCTTCCTCAACGATCCCACCCTTCTGGCGAGCCTCGAAGGCGGGGACTTCTCGCTCAAGGATTTGTGCCGCCGCTTCCCGGTCACGAGCGTCTTTCTGAACGTGCCGGCTGAATATTTGCGCATCTGGTCGCCGCTGATCCGCGTCATGGTCACGGTGGTGCAGCTCTACAAGTCGCGCGATCTCTCTGCACCCCGCATCACGATCATCATTGATGAAGCCGGACAGCTTGGCCGCTTCGAAGCCCTTATCAGCGGCTTCACCTTCGGGCGCGGCTTCGGCGTTCGTATGTGGGCACTGTTTCAGGATATCGGCCAGATCGTCCGCAACTTCGATAAATCCGCCGTGCAGAGCCTCATGGGAAGCGCTCAAGCAAGGCAGTTCTTCGGTGTGCGGGATTACGAAACGGCCGATCTCGTTTCGAAAATGCTGGGCGCGGAAACGCTCTCTTACGACGCTTTCGAGTACCAGCAGAACGCCAAGCGCGAAAAGTGGAATGCGGCGAAGCGCGCCCTCTATGGTGGCGATCCTCTCGCACAGGCTTACGACTATGCGCATTACCAACAGAACGCCGAACACCGCACCCAACAGGGCCGCCCGCTCCTCACGCCCGATGAGGTCCTGAACCTGCCCGAGGACAGGCAGGTGCTGTTCGTCTCCGGCAAGAACCTCAATCCGATCCTTGGCCAGAAACAGCCCTATTACGAGCTCCGCGAGAATGCCGGGCGCTATCTGCCGAACCCCTATCACCCGCCCGCCGACCGTGTGCGCGTCAAGACGCGCTTCGGTCATAGATGGGCGCGGGTGATCGACGCGCCGGTGCCCGAGAAGTGGGCCGCTTTCCCCCAGTATCAAAGTGGCCGTGCGTTACACATCGAGGGTTATCGCCTCTAGAACAAGGAGAACGTCATGAGCGATGAAAGCACACCCAAGGATGTGGCCAGCAAGATGCCCTCCCATCTCGCCTACACCGTGCGGGAGAGCAAGGACGGCAAGTCCTACTTCAACCGCGTCGGCTCAGCCTTCCAGCATAAGGACGGCCAAGGCTTCAACGTCGAGCTTGATGCCACGCCGGTGAATGGCCGTCTAACGCTCCGCACCCTCAAGGAGCGTCTGGACGAGCGGCGGGGCGGCACTGCGGGCCGCACAGCCAATGCAGAGCGTGAAAACGGGGAGCGTTAGACATGCCGCCCTTCGATGGAAAAACAAACGCGCGCGGGCCGGATATCGCGACCCGCGCCGAGATGCTTGCAAAGATGCGGGTGCGTCCGCGCCCGGCCTATGAGCAGCATTTGATTCCGAACGGTCATCTGACCGAACAGACGCACCGCTCGGTGCAGCAGGCCCATGAGAGGCGTATCGAGCATTTGCGCGAGCGCCTCTCCAATGCGAGAGATGGGCTTGAGACGGGCTTTGCCATCGACCCTCTGAACGGTAAAGCCCGAACGGACTTCGACCGCAGCCGCTAACCGGCTGCGGTCATTCCATCTGTAGACGGAATAATATCTGGACACTTTCGGGAATTTGCTGCACGATAGGACAATATTCCCACACGTGTATCTTTATTTTATTGCACGTGGCGCGTGGCTTTCCCCCGAAGGGGCGTTTGCTGCCACGTAGAATCTTCTCAACCAAACATTTCATCTTTTCCGGCGCGGAGCTCTCAGTCCCGCGAACGGGCGGAGCATGCCTTATGCGCTACAACATCGACCCGGACGAATTCATGTCCCTGCTGCCGGATTGCGGCCTGAACGATGAGCAGAAGCGCGGCTTCATTCTCGCCCTTGCCGAAATCCTCATTCCCTTCGTGGACGAGGCATGGGACGATGACGGATTTTCCCACATCAAAGCGGCAGAATCCCGCGAAAAAGCTACGAATTCACGCCGGAATATGGTACAATATTCCGTACACAAACAATCAAACACCAGCGCCCGTGCCGCCTTTAAATCGGCGGATGCGGCCGAATAAAAACCGATGAAGACACAGGACACAAAGCAAGCCGTCATCTACGCGCGCGTCTCGCACGCGAAGCAGAAGATCAAGGGCGGCGGCCTCGATTCCCAGGAGACGCGCTGCCGCGAGTTCGCAGCCTATAAGGGCTATGAGGTCGTCGAGGTCTTCAAGGACGATATGTCCGGCGGCGTGACCGCCCGGCCCGGCATGAGCGCCATGCTGGCGTTCCTGAGCAAGCACCGCAAAAAGGAGCCCGTCGTCATTATCGACGATATTTCGCGTCTTGCCCGTGGGCTGGAAGCGCATCTCGCGTTGCGCACTTCGATTTCTTCAGCGGGCGGCATGCTGGAATCGCCCTCCATCGAGTTCGGGGAGGATTCGGACAGCCAGCTTATCGAGAACATGCTGGCGAGCGTCGCCCAGCACCACCGCCAGAAGAACGCCGAGCAGACCAAGAACCGCATGCGCGCCCGCATGATGAGCGGATACTGGGTTTTTCAAGCGCCGGTCGGCTATCGCTACGAACGCCACGCCATCCACAAGAACTGGCTCGTACCGCATGAACCCGTGGCCGCCCTCGTGCGCGAAGCTATAGAAGGCTTCGCTTCCGGGCGCTTCGACACGCAGGCCGAAGTGATGCGCTTCCTTCAGGACCAGCCGGACTTCCCCAAGCCCAAGGACGGGATCATCCAGAACGAGCGCGTCTTCGTGCTCCTGCGTCAGAAGGTCTATGCGGGCTATGTCGATAACCCCGAATGGGGTGTAACGCTGCGCAAGGGCCAGCACGAGCCTCTGGTGAGCTGGGAAACCTTCTGCAAGGTGCAGGAGCGTCTCACGCGCGGTAGCGCCAAAGCGCCTATCAGGAAGGATATGAGCGAGGATTTCCCTCTGCGGGGCTTCGTGACCTGCTGCGCATGCGACAAGCCGCTCACCGCGTCATGGTCCACGGGCAAGAGCGGCAGGAAGCACCCATACTATTCTTGCTTCAACCGGGAGTGCGGGAGCTATCGCAAGTCCATCAAGCGGGAGGCCATTGAAGGCGATTTCGAAGCGCTGCTCCAAACCATGCAACCGCGCGCCGATATCTTCGAGACCGTGAGAGCCCTCTTCCAAAGTCTATGGGATCAGCGCGGTTCATTCGCGCAAGAGCGCTCGGCCAAGCTCAAGGGCGAAGTAATCCAAATCGAAAATCAGATCGAGGGTCTGCTGGATCGGATCGTCGATGCGCAGAACGCCAGCGTGATCTCCGCCTATGAGCGGCGAATCTCCGACCTCGAAGCGGAAAAGCTGCTGCTTGATGAACGCCTCTCTGGGGCGGTATCGCCGCGAACACCTTTCCAGATGAAGTTCGAACACGCCCTGAACTTCCTGAAAAGCCCTGTCAACCTTTGGTTTTCGGAGAGTATCGAGGACAAGCGAAGGCTGCTTCGCATGGCCTTTGCAGGGCGGATTTCATACTGCCGGGAGGGTGGGTTTCGAACACCCCAAAAGTCCTATCCATTCAGGGCTTTAGAGGCATTTCGAAGCGGAAAATTGGAAGTGGCGCGCCCGGAACGATTCGAACGTCCGACCCTCAGATTCGTAGTCTGATGCTCTATCCAGCTGAGCTACGGGCGCATGCACATCGCGGAACCCCAAGGGGCAAGCGGAAATTTCCGCCATCTCGTCGAAGGCGGGCCACTCTTAAAGCCTTGAAGGCTCAAAGGCAAGGGGGCGAAGAGGCCAAATCCGGGGCCCATGCCCCAAAAAATCCGCCGGAAGCCGCGAGCCTTGCCCACCTCCCTCACCTCTCAGGATTACCGGGCCTCAAATTTTGTGACGATCCCTGTAGGACATGGCGGCACCCAGCGTCCCGGCCTCGTAGACGGCACGGGCGACAGCACGGGCAACGCAATCGGCCGCCATTGCGCCGAGCGCCGAAAGCAGGCCGTGCCGCGCCTCATGGCCGAGCTCACAAGCGCCCGTGGCCAGAACGAAGATCGTGTCCCCGTCGACCGGGGCATGAACGGGACGGATCGCGCGCGCAAGGCCGTCCTGCGCCATGATGGCGATACGGCGGGCATCGGCTGGCGTGAGGTCCGCATTGGTCGCGACGACGCCGATGGTGGTGTTGCCGCCCGGGGAAGCGTCGGCCTTGGAGCCCGCCAGAGGATCGAGAGCCGCAAAACCGCCCGGCTCCGGCATGCCACGGCCGCCGAACTCGCCATCCATCTCAAAGGGCGCCGCCCAGAAGCGATCCGTGCCGGGCGCGACCACGGCGCCAAAGGGATTGGCGGCGACAAGCGCGCCGACAGCAAGGCCGCTTTCCGTTATCGCAGAGGCAGAGCCGAGCCCGCCCTTGTATTTTCCCGCGATTGCACCGAGACCCGCGCCCGCATTGCCGAGCATGAAATCAGCCGCTGCCGCCTCGCACGCCGTCTTGCCCAGTGCGCGATAAGGCGGCTCCTCCCCCCACTGCTTGTTTCCGCCATTGGCGAGGTCGAAGAGGATCGCGGCAGGCACGATGGGGGAAACGAGCGGGCTGGAACCGACCCGGTAGCCCCGTCCTCTTGCGCCAAGCCAAGCGGCGGCGCCGGACGCGGCTTCGAGCCCCCAGGAGGAGCCGCCCGACAGGACGATCGCATCCACCGCATCGACCAGACAGGACGGGTCGAGCAGGTCGGTCTCACGCGTACCGGGCCCGCCGCCGCGCACATCGCCGCCTGCGACCGCGCGCGCTTCCGGCAGAACCACCGTAACGCCGGTTCGCGCCGCTTCGTCCGCGGCATTGCCGACAAGAATGCCCCCGACATCGCCAATGTGATTGCGGGGGCCTTTGCGAATGGCGCCGAAGTGCATATCTGAAGCCTCTCGTATCGGGGGCGGGGCTGCTAGGATGCAGGTCAGCCCGGTTGGGGCACACCATAGCAAATCCGCAGGCGCCCGCCGCCCGCGCGACCTGAAAAAGGCGGGAGGATATTTCCATGAAGATGACGCGAATTCTGCCGGCGCTGGCCGTCGTCGCAGCCGCGCTGCTGCTCATCCTTGGAATTGCCGCCTCCTGGTGGCGAAGCGGTACGCCGGAACCCGCCCCCTTCATGATCGCGTCGGCGAATCCCTATGCAACCGAGGCGGGCGCCTCGATCCTGCGGGCGGGGGGCAGCGCCGTAGATGCGGCGATTGCCGTACAGGCCGTACTCTCGCTGGTCGAGCCTGAATCCTCGGGCCTTGCGGGCGGGGCCTTCATGATGCATTTCGACCCTGTGAGCGGCGCTATTGAAGCCTATGACGGCCGGGAGACGGCGCCGATGGGCGCGACGCCAAAGCTCTTTCTCGACAATGAAGGCAACCCGCTGCCCTTTCTCGAAGCCATGATCGGCGGAAGCTCTGTCGGCACGCCGGGCGTCGTGAAGATGCTCTGGCTCGCGCATGAAGATCACGGGAAGCTCCAATGGGCTGAACTCTTCAAGCCCGCGATCAAACTGGCGGAAGAAGGGTTCGCAGTGCCGCCCAAGCTCGCAGAAGCCATCGCCCGCGATCCCGTACTCATGAACATGCCGGGCGCGCAGGACTATTTCTACCGGATCGACGTGAACGGGACACGCATCCCCGCACAAAAAGGCGACGTGCTGAAGAACCCGGCCTATGCGGCAACGCTGAAACGGATCGCGAGTGAAGGCGAAAAAGGTTTCTATGAAGGGCCGATTGCAAAGGCCATTGTGGACGCTGTGCAGAATGCGCCCGCTCGGCCGGGTACGCTGTCGCTTGAGGATTTCTCCTCCTACGAAGCGAAGAAGCGCGAACCCGTTTGCGCGCCCTATCGCGATTATCGGGTCTGCTCCATGCCGCCGCCGACTTCGGGCGGGCTGACCGCGCTTCAGATTCTCGGCATCCTGCAGAATTATGACCTGAAGGGCATGGGCCCTATGACGCTGACCGCCGTCCACTTCATCGCGGAGGCAGAGAAGCTCGCCTATGCGGATCGCGACAAATATATCGGCGACCCGGATTTCGTCGATGTTCCGGTCGAGGCGATGCTCGACCCCGCCTATCTGGAGGCACGCGCGAACCGGATCGATGCGAGCCTTTCGATGAAGAAGGCAAAGGCGGGCGAGCCCGCGGACCGCCGCGCCATGAACCGGGGGATCAACCACCCGATCGACAAGCCCTCGACCAGCCATTTCAGCATTCTCGACAGCGAGGGCAATGTTGTCTCCATGACCACATCGGTCGAAGGGCCGTTCGGCTCTCACCTGATGGCAGGTGGCATGATGCTCAACAACCAGCTTACCGATTTCTCCTTCATGCCGGAGGAAGACGGAAAGCCGGTCGCGAATGCCGTCGCGCCGGGCAAGCGCCCGCGCTCATCCATGACGCCGGTCATCGTTCTCACGAAAGATGGCGATTTTCACGCCGCCATCGGGTCACCCGGCGGCAGCCGCATCATCGCCTATGTGACACAGACCCTGATCGCGCTGATCGACTGGGACATGGACATGAAAGCCGCCATCGGCCTGCCGCGCTTCGTCGACCGGAACGGGCCGCTCGAAATCGAGGCCGGCACGGCACTCGAACAAATGACGGCGGACCTCGAATCGCTCGGCCATGAGGTGAAAGCCACTCCGCTGATGAGCGGGCTGCACGGCATTCTCGTCACGCCGGAGGGGCTCGATGGCGGCGCCGATCCGCGCCGCGATGGCAATGTGGTGACAGGCCAACCCTAGAGGCGCAGGGGCGTCACGCATCCCTTGCCGCACGGGCAAGGCCGAGCAGCGCCGCATCCTTGCGGCAGATGACATGGACGGGAATGCGCGAAAGCCATGCGCTGAAGCGGCCCTTCGCCTCGAAGCGGGCACGGAAGATTTCTTCGCTGAAGAGGCCCGGTCCGCCCGCGAGCCAGCCCGGCACAATACCGCCACCGATATAGATGCCGCCGCGCGCGCCGATGGTGAGCGCGAGGTCGCCCGCAACCGCGCCAAGCCAGCCACAAAAAAGATGCGCCGTTTCCGAGGCGATATCACAGGTGCCACGCCTTGCCCGCTCGGCAATATCCGGCGGCGTGAGCGCGGGATCGGCCTCCCTGCCGGAAAGAGCGGCAAGCGCCCCGTAAAGTGTGACGAGCCCCGGGCCCGACAGCACACGCTCCACCGAGACATGTCCGTAGCGCGCCCGTAACCAGGCGATGACCGCCGCTTCCCGGTCGTTTCCAGCGGCGAGATCGACATGGCCGCCCTCGCCCGGCACCGCCACCTCCTCGCCGGCACCAAAAACGAGCGATGCGACACCGAGTCCCGTACCGGCGCCAAGTATGCCGACCGGCTCGCCTGCAAGCGCTTCGCGGGCGGGACCGACGGATGAAAGATCCGATGCTTCGAGACCGGGAATTGAAAAGGCGAGCGCGGCGAAGTCGTTCATCAAGCGCGGTCTTTCAACGCCGGACACGCGCGCCAGCGTCTCCGCCGTGACATCCCAGGGACAATTCGTCATGGCGATGTGCGCCGCATTGCCCTTCCCCTCGACAGGGCCGGCCGCGCACACCGCCGCGCCCGCGAGCGCAGGGTGCCCCGCTTTATCGAGGAAGTGCGTCAGCGCCGCTTCAAGGCCGGGATAATCCGCCGTCCGATAGATGGAGGGCGGCGCCACGCAGATGCCGTCCGCCCTCACCCGCGCCAGCGAAAAACGCGCATTGGTGCCACCAATATCGGCAACAAGGAGAGAGTTTTCCGCCCCGTCCATATCAGCCGTTATCCGCTCGCCCGGGGGCCGGGACCGGCACTTTCGCCAATTCGGCCAGAAACTCATCGCGCCAATGGGCGACATCTTCCTTTCGCAAACGGTCCATCAGTGCGTCGAAGCGCTCGCGGCGCTCCTGCAAGCTCATGTAACGCGCGATCTGCAATGCGTCCGCCACCCCCTTTATATCGTAGGGGTTCACGATGATCGCCTCCGGCATCTGGTAGGAGGCGCCCGCGAAGCGCGAAAGAACAAGCACGCCGGGATCTTCCGGGTCTTGCGCGGCGACATATTCCTTGGCGACGAGGTTCATGCCGTCGCGCAACGGCGTTACCAGGCCAATCTTGCTCGCGCGATACAGGCCGGAAAGCGAACGCCGCGCCATGGGACGGTTCAGATAACGCAGCGGCGTCCAGTCGAACTCGCCATAGCTGCCATTGATATGACCGGACAGGCCGTCGAGCTCCTCGCGCATCTCGCGATATTCCTGCACATCGCCACGCGAAGTGGCGGCGATCTGGAGATAGGAGACTTCGCGGCGCGTCTCGGGATAGTCCTGGAGCAGCCGCTCATAGGCATGAAAACGCTCGGCGATGCCCTTGGTGTAGTCGAGGCGATCGACGCCGACGATCTGTGTGCGGCCATTCAGCGAACTCGCCGCCTTGTCATATTGCCGTTTCGCATCCTTGTCGGTCGCGGCCATTTGCGCGAAGCCTTCCGTATCGATGCCGATGGGGAATGCACGCACCGTCACCGTGCGGCCGAAGCAATGAAGCCGGTCGCCTTCCGCGCGGCCATGCGCCTCGCGCACGACATAGTCGCGGAAGCGCTCGCAATCGCGCTCCGTCTGAAAGCCGAGAACATCATAGGCAAAGAGACCGCGTACCATTGCGTCGTGATGCGGCAGCGCGGAGAGGACTTCGCGCGCCGGGAAGGGAATGTGCAGGAAAAAGCCGATTGCCTGCTTGGCACCCATATGGCGCAGCTCATTGCCAAAAGCGAGGAAGTGGTAGTCGTGAACCCAGATCGTATCGTCCGGCTTCAGCAGCGGATGAAGCACCCGCGCGAACTTCGCATTGACGCGCCTGTAACCCTCGTAATAGCGGCGATCGAAGGCCGTGAGATCAATGCGGTAGTGGAAGAGAGGCCAGAGGCAGCGGTTCGCGAAGCCGTTGTAATATTCCTCATGCTCCTCGGTGCTGAGGTCGACGGTCGCAAGCGAGAGGTTGCCGACATTCTCGATCTTCGCCTGATCCTGGCCATGTTCGTCGACCTTGCCGCTCCAGCCATACCAGAGCCCGCCACGCGCCTTCAGCGCATCGACCAGAGCAACCGCCAGGCCGCCAGCCCGCGCGGCATCCTTCACAGGTCCGACACGATTGGAGACGACGACGAGACGGCTCATATCTGCTCTTCCCACTTCCGGCTCAGGCGCATCGCGGCATTGATGATACCAACAAGGGAATAGGTCTGGGGGAAGTTCCCCCACAACTCGCCGGTCGCCGGATGCGTATCCTCGGAGAGCAGGCCGAGACTGTTCCGGCAACCGAGGATCGATTCAAATATTTCGCGTGCTTCATCGGTTCGTCCTACCCGCGCAAGGGCATCGATATACCAGAACGTGCAAATGTTGAATGCGTTCCGAGGCATACCGAAGTCGTCCGCCGTCGCATAGCGGAACATGTGGTTCCCGCGGCGAAGCGCCTTTTCGACGGCCGCCAGCGTCGCCTCAAAGCGCGGATCGGAGGGTTTCAGAAAATTCACCTCCGTCATCAGCAAGAGGCCGGCATCGAGGCCTTCGCCATCGAAGCTGTCGGCGAAAGCGTTTATATCTTCGTTCCACGCGCGTGTGCAGATCGTCTCATGAACTTCGTCGGCGAGCTTGCGCCAGTGCCGCGAGCGCTCCTGCAGGCCGAGATTTTCGGCGATATGCGCAAGCCTGTCGCAAGCCGCCCAGCACATGAGACTCGACGAGGTGTGGATATGCGCGCGCGTCCGCAGCTCCCACATGCCCGCATCCGGCTGATCGTGCATGGCGTAGGCCCGCTCGCCTACTTTTTCGTAGCGTTCGAAATCCGCCTTCGTCATTTGCTTCATCAGACGTTCATCGAAGAAGGACTGCGAGGCCGCGAGGATCACATTGCCATAAACATCGTGCTGAAAATGTTCATAGGCCTGGTTGCCTCGACGCACCGGCCCCATGCCCCTGTATCCCTTCAGCGTATCGACAAGCGATTCCGTCAGATGGGTTTCAAGACCGATACCGTAGACCGGTTGCAAGTGGCCGTCTTTTGCATTGCCGACGATGTTGCCGAGATAGCGGAGATAGTTCTCCATCGTCTCCACTTCGGCGAGCGAATTGAGCGCGCGAATGACGAAGAAGGCATCGCGCAGCCAGCAGAAACGGTAATCCCAGTTGCGCCCGGTATTCGCGGCCTCGGGAATGCTTGTCGTGAGAGCGGCGACGATAGCGCCCGTCTCCTCGTAGCAGCAGAGCTTGAGCGTGATCGCGGCACGGATCACCGCCTGCTGCCATTCAAGCGGCAGGGCAAGACGACGGACCCATCTGCGCCAGTAGTCTTCCGTGCGCTCCTCGAAGCGGCGCGCCGTTTCCTCGATGCCGTCGCTCAAGGTTTCGTCGGGGCCGAGAATGAAGCTCACGGGGCCGGTGAGATTGAAGACGGTTTCGTCGAGCAGATATGTTACGGGGGCATTGGTGGTCAGGCGGAGCGCGAGGCCGCTATGCAGATAGCGAACGTGATTGCTGCCGCGCGTGATGGTGGGCCGCTCGGCGCCGTAGTGGAAGCCCGGACGGATGCGGATGCGGACACGCGGCGTGCCTTCGAGGGGACGCACGCGGCGCACCAGCGTCATCGGCTGGAAGATGCGTTCCCGCTGCGTGAAGCGCGGCGCAAAATCCGTGATTTCTATTGTGTTGCCATCCTTGTCCGTCACTTCGGTGACAAGGATCGCGGAATTGTGGCGATAATACTGGCGCGATGTTGCAGCGTTCTCCAGCTCCACGCCCCAGTAGCCGCGTGCATCGTCTTCATCTTCGGCGTTATTGCCGTTCAGCAAGCTGTAGAAAACAGGGTCGCCATCGAGCCGGGGCAGGCAACACCAGACGATGCGAGCCCATTTGTCGATTAGCGCGCCGTAAGTGCCGTTTCCGACAATCCCGAGATCAAGCGACGACAAACTACCTCCTATACGCAATTACCTCAGCCAGCACCGCGAAGCGTCATGGCTGCATCTTTCAACCAGGCGACGAAAACCCCGACGGATGCAAGGCGGTATGCCGCCACCGATTCACCCTCGCCAATCTTGATCGTAACGCCTTTCAGCGCATTGACGACCCCAAAGCCGTCCTCATCGGTGCGATCATCGCCTGCAAACACGGGAACCCGGCCTGAAAAAGGCGGCAGCGACATGAGCTTTTCAATGGCATGCCCCTTGTTGACGTGCCCCGGCTTCACCTCAAGCACCATCTTGCCGTCCATGAGCTGAAGCCCGGAGGTCGAGGCCAGTGCCTCCTGCATTGCCGCACGGCATTCCTGCTCACGCTCCGGCGCACGTCTGTAGTGCAGCGCAAGCGCGCCGGGCTTCAATTCCACGATCAGACGATCGTCTCCATCGGCCAGTGGTGCAAGTTTTGCTGCAATTTCATGTATCGCGCCCGATTCATCCGGCAGATGCGGCACCATGCCCTGCCGCTCACGCAACTCCAGCCCATGCACGCCCGCGCCCGGCAGTTCGAGCCCGGTGTGGCGGTCGAGCTCGCCGAGTGTACGGCCGGAGATAAGCGCCACGGCACCATCAAGGCTTTTCATGAGGCTCGCGAGAACCTGCGGGAGTTCGGGGTCGATAACGACCGCATCCGGTGTCGGCGCGAGTTCCGCCAGCGTCCCATCGAAGTCGAGAAACAAGGCCCAGTTGCGTTGCGGCGCAGGCAGTGCGCGAGCGCCGTCGTTCATATCGTTCATTCCACTATGCCGATTGTCCGGCAAGGCGCCCGGCCTCGCCGCAGTCGTGAGGGTTGTCTGCATCGTCGGGGATGCAGATGCGGAAGAGCGTACCGGAGGCATCGCTCCGCACAAGTTCAATATGTCCGCCATGCATCCGCACGAGTTCGGCGGCGATGGCAAGCCCGAGCCCCGTTCCATCGGCGCGGCTGCTGCCGGAAAAAGCTTCGAACAGATGCTCGCGCGCCTTCAGCGGCAGGCCCGGACCGTTATCCGATATCTCGATATGGACATGATCGGTCGTGCGATGCGCGGTGAGACGGATTTCCCCCCCGCGCATGGCGCGTTCAGCGCCTCCGGCATCTTCCGTCAACGCCTGGGCGGCGTTGCGCGCCAGATTGAGCAGAATGCGGAAAAGCTGATCGGCATCGGCATACACAATAAGCTCCACCGGCACATCGTTCACCCAGTGAATGGGGTCCGTCTCGCTCCATGCCGCTTCGGCGACCTCCTCCGCAAGCTCCGCCAGCGCGACCGGGCGGCGCTGAGGTGTCCGCTCCTCAGCACGGCCAAAGCGCAGCGACTTCGTGCAAAGGTCGATCGCGCGGTCAATCGAGGCAAAGAGACGAGGCGCCAGATGCTGCACCGTGGGGTCGTCGATTGCGCCAATGCGGTCAGAGATGAGCTGCGCGCTTGCGAGGATGTTGCGCAGGTCGTGATTGATCTTGCTCACCGCCGCTCCCAGCGCCGCCAGATGCGCCTTCTGGGTCAGCGTCGCCCTGATTTCCTTCTGCATCAAGGCCAGCTCGCGCTCGGCCACGCCGATCTCGTCCGCGCGGGCCGAAGGCGCAATGACGCGGCGGGCATCTTCCGGATTCACGCGAAACCCGACCATGTTGCCCGTCAGACGGCGCATGGGACGAACGAGAACGAAATGCAAAACGAGATAGACAAGGCTGGCGGTGATAACGGAAATAACAAGAGAGAGCAGAAAGATGTTCTTGCTGTATCGAAGCATCGCATGGCGAAGCGGGGTTTCGTCAAACACGATCTCGATGGATTCGCCGGCGCCAAAGCGCGGCTCACCCGTCACGAGGATGATGCGCCCGTCACCCGTGAAGACCGTGTCGAAGGCATCCATGATGAGTTCCACCGCCATCGCGCCGCGAAGATCGAATCTCGTGTCGACCACCGGCGGCATGTCCTCGCTGAGGACGAGGCGGCGCGCACCGCCACGATGAAGAGCCACGGCGTAAACTTGCGCGTTTTTCAGAAGCTCCTCGCGTAGCGCGGGGGACACCATGTTGTCGGGTCGCGCTTCAAGGGCAAGCGAGGCTATCTGCGCGGCGGCAAGGCGCTGCTCCAGCCAGTTCAGACGGAAATTCGCGACCGAAGGCACGAAAATCAGCACTTCGGCCAGCATCACGAAGAGCAGGGTCAGCACCAGCAAACGGCGCGACAGGGAACCCCGCAGCGGCCCCGTGCAGCGCGCAAGCCAACCGGCCTCCTGCCCGTCTCTCTGTGCCGTCGCCTTCATTCGCAAATTACGCCCCGTTGCGGCCGATCCGGCAATCCTAGCCGAACAGCGAGAGAAAGCGCACCAGCATCCTCGTTTTCGAGCTGTACAGGGTCGGGGTGTAATAGGCGCCTGCCGCACGCTTGCTGATTTCCGAAAGCGTCGGATAAGGCACAATGACGCTTGCCATCGCGCTCAGCTTCAGCGCATTCGACTTCGCAAGCACCCAGGGCAGGATCAGTTCGCCTGCATGAGGCCCCACAATGGTCGCGCCAAGCACGCGCGCATGGGAGTCGGTGATGACCTTTATCACGCCCTCCGTCTCGCGTTCCGCTTGGGCGCGATCGTTTTCCGCCATATGCCAGCGCAGCACGTTGATCTTGCTGTAGTGCTTGCGCGCTTCTTCTTCGGTTTCTCCGACATGGGCAAGCTCAGGGTCCGTATAGGTCACCCAGGGCACAGCATGATGATCGGCGCGAGCGGGCACACGGAAGAGCGCGTTCCTGATCACGATGCCTGCGTGATAGTTCGCGACATGGGTAAACTGTAACCCGCCAGCGACATCGCCAATGCCGAAGATGCGCTTGTTGGTCGTGCGCAGGCGCTCGTCGAGTTTCAGCCCACGCTCGCTATATTCGACCCCCGCCTTTTCGAGGCCGAGGTCTTCGACGTTCGGGCGGCGGCCAGTCGCGACGAGAAGATGCGACCCCTCGATACGGCGCGTCTCCTGTCCATGCACGACCTCGACCGCGATATTGTTTTCCTCGCCCGAGACAGAGAGAACCTTCGCGCCTTCCAGTATCTCCACGCCATCGCGGCGCAGCCGGTCGGTAACGACGGCAGAGAGTTCAGGGTCTTCGCGTGACAATACGCGCAGGCCTTCGAGCACCGTTACGCGAGCGCCGAGGCGGCGGTGGGCCTGCGCCATCTCCATGCCGATAGGCCCGCCACCGATGACGATGAGGTGAGCCGGGCACTCCTTGTTCTCGAAGATGTTTTCGTTCGTATAGAAGGGCACCTTGTCGAGGCCCGGAATAGGCGGCGCGGACGCGCGCGAACCCGTGGCGATGACGAAGCGGCGCGCGGCAATCTCCGCATTGCCCGCCAGCACCGTTCTGCCATCGCGAAATCGCGCATGATCCTTGATAACCGTGACGCCGAGGCCTTCAAAACGGGCGACGGAATCGTTTGGGGCGATGGCCCCGATCACGCCATGCACATGCTCATGGACCTTCGCGAAATCGACCTTCGCTTCCGCGGGCGCGATGCCGAAGGGCTCACCCGCCCCCATGCGGTAGGCCTGCTTTGCGGCGGCAAGAAGCGCCTTCGAGGGTACGCAGCCCGTGTTGAGACAATCGCCGCCCATTGCGTCGCGCTCGATGAGCACGGTACGGGCGCCCATCTGGGCGGCGCCCGCCGCAACCGACAAGCCGCCGGAGCCCGCACCGATGACGCAGATATCAGCCTTGATCCGCTTGGCCATGCAATCCTCTGAAACTTCCTGAGTGAAACGACGATGACAAATCAGCCCGGCACCCGCCCGGCGGCGAAGCGGCGATAGAGAACGGGAACCAGTGCGAGTGCTGCAAGCGCGAGGATCGGCCCCAGAATTTCCGGTTTGAAGATTAGTCCGAGATCGGGGTCGCTGCCTGCATCGAAGACGGCACCAAGCCCGTTGCCCAGGCTCGCAAAGACGAATGTCCCCGGAATGATGCCGACAAAGGTCGCTGCGACATAGGTCCGCAGCGGCACACCGAGAAAGGCAGGCGCGAGATTGACCAGAAAGAAAGGGAAGATCGGCACAAGCCGCAACACCAGCATATAGCTGAAGGCGTTCTTGCCGAAGCCATCCTCAAGCTTGCGAAGCTTCGGCCCGGCCTTCTCGCGCAGCATGTCGCCAAGCGCCGTTTTTGCGGCGAGAAATATCGCCGTCGCACCGATGGTCGCACCGACTACGGTGAGCAAGCCGCCGAAGACCGTTCCGAAGAGAAAGCCGCCGGTGAGCGTCGCAACGAGCGCACCGGGCAGCGAGAAGGCAACTACCGCGATATAGGCGAACACATAAATAAAAGCGGCAAGCGCCCAGTTTTCCTCCACCCATGCAGTGAGGGCCTGACGGTTGTCGCGCAAAGTATCGAGCGTCACATAGCGGTCAAGGCCGAGCGCGAAGAAGGCACCAAGACCGGCCAGCAGCACCAGCAGCGGCAGGAAGCGTTTGAAGACGCTGCTCCGGCCCTTCGTTTCCGTCATTCGCTTTTCTCCGGCTTCTGCACATCGTTCAGCGACCAGTCGTAATCATAGGCCGCCACGCCCGTCACGGTCTCAAGTTTCCTGCTCAGCTCCGGCCCCGCATAGAGGCGGATTTCGTCGAGGACACCTTCTTCCGTGCCGCCGAAATCCTTCATGTACCATTTGAATATGCTCGATGCTGTCAGCCTGCCCTTTTCGGCATGGGCACCGCGCGGGCTGTTCACATAGGCGCGCGCGGCCCGGTCGAGCATCGCGTCGAGTTCGACGGCGGTATAGGGCGCAGGGGCCAGGTCCGGGCAGCCCACCGAGGCGCAATTCACAGCATAATGGACGCGGCGGTCGCCGAAATCGGCCCGGAGGATGCCATGCTCGATATCGTCCAGGGAAAGCTCCCGTCCGGCCACACTCACGAGCTTTTTGCCCCAGGGCCCGTTCGAGAAGAGACCCGGCGAGATGTCGATGTCGCGAATGGAAGTGACGGGGTAGTGGCGGACCACGACGTCGACGGTGAGCGCATTATAGAGGTTCACCCAGAAGGCGAAGGCCTCGTCGCGGTTCAGCGCGTCGGGACCGGCTTGCGCCAGTGCCTCGATATAGGCCTTGAGCGCGGCCCGGTCCGCGGGGGCCGCCTTCAGCGCCCCGTAATCGAAGCGGTTCGGGGCGCCCCCAGCACCTTCCCTCAGATAAGTGTCGAGGAGGCGCGCCCAGGGCGTATGGTCGGGATGGGAGCCGGGGCGGGTGCCATGATCCGCCGGATTGGCGTGGGCGGACATTGCCGTCAGGCCCAAAAACAAGAACAAAAAGAGTACATTTCGATGTATCTCACGGCTGAAGGAGAGGGGCAAGGAGGTCGTTTTCATGATGTGCGGACATTACGCGCTCCCCCGCCCGGCGATAGCCCCCCTCACCCAAACGTGACAGAAGTTCAGGCGCGGTGATCCACGAGCCGGGCCGGCCTCAAATTGCCCGGGTGCCGTTGACTTTCCGCTGTCATATCGCTTATACACCCCGCCAGACAGCCGTCGGGCGGCAACGCCTGCGGCTCTTGTTTTTATGGCATGGTGCGGTGGCCCGAAAAGCCGCCCCCGGAGCCGGACCAGCCAGCAAATTGGCGGGAACGTGCTCGGCCCAGATCCGCCGGAGAAGAGACGTGAAACGGACCTATCAACCGAGCAAGCTCGTCCGCAAGCGCCGCCACGGCTTCCGTGCGCGCACCGCGACCACTGGTGGCCGCAAGGTGCTGGCTGCGCGCCGGGCCCGAGGACGCAAGCGTCTGTCGGCCTGATTCCACGGCAGTGGTATCCGGCACAGCGCAAACGGGCTTCGGCCCGTCGCCCTTTCAGGCTGAGGTTCCGTTGCACGCCGCGTTGCTGAGCCTCGCCGCGAGCACCCCTATGGACCGTCTGCGCAAACGCCGCGACTTTCTTGCCGCCGCCCGCGCGCGCAAGCGCGCCGAGGCAGGCCTCGTGCTGCAGGCCCGTCCGCGTGGCGACGAAGCGCCCCCCCGTATTGGCTATACCGTCACGAAAAAAGTCGGCTGCGCCGTCGAGCGCAATCGCGCCAAGCGCCGTCTTCGCGCTGCCGCGGCCGAAGTGCTTTCACTCACCGCCAAAGACGGTTACGACTACGTCCTGATCGGGCGGCAGGCCACTCTCACGCGGAGCTGGCCGGACCTTCTCAACGACCTCAGCCGCGCACTCGCCTCCGTTCACGGAAAGCGCGAGGGTGCGGGCAATCCGTCCAGACAAAAGCGTTCCGATTCCGGGAAAGACCGTCCTCATGGGTGACAACCGCAACTTCATCATCGCCATTTTTCTGTCGGTAGTCGTTTTCGTCGGCTGGCAATATTTCTTCATCAATCCGCAGATGGAGGCCGAGCAGGCCAAACAGCAGGCAGCGGCGGAAGAAAGCGGCAACCTGGCGGCCACGGAGCCGGGAACATCTGCGCCCGGCGATGTACGCCTCCCGAGCGTCGAAAGCCCGGCTCGCACGGTAAACGCCGCGAGCGACCCGCGCGCGACGCTCGAGCGCGAGGAAGCGCTGGCGCAGGCGCCGCGTCTCCCCATCCGCTCGGAAGAGCTTGAAGGATCGATTTCGCTCAAGGGCGCGCGCTTCGACGACCTGAAGCTTCGCAAGTACCATGTTACCGTCGACCCGAGCAGCCCGGAAGTCGCCCTCTTCTCGCCCGCGCGCACTCAGGCGCCCTATTTCTCCGAATTCGGCTTCATCGCCGCCCCCGGCAGCAATGTCGCGCTGCCCGGTTCGCAGACCGTTTGGCAGGTCGAGGAAGGCGCAACGCTTACGCCCGACACGCCGGTGACGCTGCGCTGGGACAATGGCCAGGGCCTCGTCTTCCACCGCACGATCACGCTCGACGAACATTTCCTCTTTTCGATCGACGATCGCGTGGAAAACAATTCCGGCGCCGCCGTCACGCTCTACCCTTATGGCCTCGTCTCGCGTACAGGCAAGCCTGCGGGCAGTTCCTTCTTCATCCTGCATGAAGGCTTCATCGGCGAATTCCCGAGCGTCGGCGAAAAGGCAATCAAGTATGACGACGCCGCCGAAGACGGACCGGTGAAGGTCAGCGACACTGATGGTTGGCTGGGCATCACGGACAAGTACTGGGCGGCCGCGCTGGTGCCTGAAGCCGGCAAATCCTTTGCCGCGAATTTCAGCGAGCACCCCAGCGACGCCATCGAAAACTATCAGGCGGATTTCCGCTACGACGCGCAGGAAGTTCCTGCCGGCGGCAGCATTGAAATCGCCAATCGCCTTTTCGCGGGCGCCAAGGTTTCCAAGGTGATCGATGCCTATCACGATGCAGGCATCTACAAGTTCAATCTGCTGATCGACTGGGGCTGGTTCTGGTTCCTGACGCAGCCGATGTTTTCCGCTCTTCATTTCGTCGCGCTTCACGTCGGCAATTTCGGCATCGCCATCCTGATCGTTACGGTTGCGATCAAGCTCGTCTTCTATCCGCTCGCCAACAAGTCCTATGTGGCTATGAGCAAGATGAAGAAGCTGCAGCCGGAAATGGAAAAGCTGCGCGAGCGCTATCCCGACGACAAGATGAAGCAGCAGCAGGAGATCATGGAGCTCTACAAGAAGGAGAAGGTGAATCCGCTCGCCGGCTGCCTTCCCGTTCTCATCCAGATCCCCGTCTTCTTCGCACTCTATAAAGTGCTCTTCGTGACCATCGAAATGCGGCACGCACCTTTCTTCGGCTGGATCAACGATCTCTCCGCGCCGGACCCGACCTCGATCTTCAACCTGTTCGGGCTTATCCCCTGGGATCCGCCTTCCATGCTGATGATCGGCATCTGGCCGCTCATCATGGGCTTCACCATGTTCGTGCAGCAGCGCATGAACCCGCTGCCCGCAGACCCGATCCAGGCGCAGATATTCACCTGGATGCCGGTGATCTTCACCTTCATGCTGGCGGGCTTCCCGGCGGGTCTCGTGATCTACTGGGCGTGGAACAACACGCTGTCCGTCATCCAGCAAGGTGTCATCATGAAGCGGCAGGGCGTTCCTATCGAGATTTTCAGCAATCTCGGTCTGAACAAGCTCATCAGCGGCAACAAGCCGAAATCGTGATGCGATGAACGACGCAGCGCCCGAAGGACCGGACGACGACACACCGGATATCGAGACCGGGCGCTGGCTCTTCGCGCAGCCTTGCGAGTTCCTGCGCGGCGTGGTCGAAATGAAGGGGCTGCCCGAGACGGCGCTTCCCGAAGTCGCCTTCGCCGGACGCTCCAATGTGGGCAAGTCGAGCCTGATCAACGCTCTCACCGGCCGCAAGACGCTCGCGCGCACCTCCAATACCCCCGGTCGCACGAAGGAACTCAACTTCTTCGAGCTCGGCCCCCAGGGACAGGCCGCTGTCATGCTGGTGGACCTGCCGGGCTATGGCTATGCACGCGAAACGAAAGCGCGAGTCGGCGAATGGACCCGTCTGGTCATGTCCTATCTGCGCGGGCGCGCCGGGCTCCGCCGCGTCTTCGTACTGATCGACGCACGGCACGGCATCAAGGAGAACGACCACGAGGTCATGGCCATGCTCGACGAAGCGGCCGTCTCCTATCAGATCGTTCTCACCAAAATCGACAAGCTGAAAAAGGGCGAACTCGAGCTGCGGCTTGAGGAAGTCCGTGCCGACATCCGCCGCCATGTCGCGGCGCATCCCCGGATCGTTGCAACGTCAAGCGAGAAGGGCGACGGCATCGCGACGCTTCGCGCGGAGGTCGCGTCACTGGCCGACCCGGCCGCGCTGGGGTATAAACCGCAGGCTTGAGAGGCTCTCGGCCAATGGGCCGGAGGCAGCCAGGGAGGCAGACGGACGAGCATGGCGGATACGACCGATAAAGGCGCAGCGCAGCAGGAAGACCCGAGAGTGGAGCGCGCTCGTATTCTTTCCGAGGCCCTGCCCTTCATGCAGCGCTACGACAAGCGTACCGTCGTCGTGAAATATGGCGGACATGCGATGGGCGACGAGGCGCTCGGCGCCGAATTCGCGCGCGACATCGTGATGCTCAAGCAGGCTGGCCTCAATCCCGTGGTCGTGCATGGCGGCGGACCACAGATCGGCGCGATGCTGAAGCGGCTTGGCATCAAGAGCGAATTCTCGGGCGGCCTCAGGATCACCGACAAGGCGACCGTCGAGATCGTCGAAATGGTTCTTGCGGGCTCGATCAACAAGCAGATCGTGGCACAGCTCAATCAGGCTGGCGGGCGGGCGATCGGGCTTTGCGGCAAGGACGGCAATCTCATCGTCGCGCGCAAGGTCGAGCAGAAGATCCACGACCCGGAATCCAACATCGAAAAGATTCTCGATCTCGGTTTTGTCGGCGAGCCGGAGAAGATCAATCCGGAAATCCTCGAAGTCATCCAGAAGTCGGACATCATCCCGGTGATCGCACCGATCGGCGTTTCGGCGGATGGCCATACCTACAACATCAATGCAGACACCGTCGCAGGCGCGATCGCAGCTGCGATGGGCGCCGCGCGCCTCCTGCTTCTCACCGACGTGAAGGGCGTGCTCGACAAGCAGGGCAAGCTCATGGAAGCCCTTACCGTCGATCAGGCCAAGGCCTTGATGCAGGATGGCACGATTTCCGGCGGTATGATCCCGAAGCTCGAAACCTGCATCGAGTCCGTCGAGGGCGGTGTCGAGGCTGTGGTCATCATCGACGGGCGGGTTCGTCACGCGGTGTTGCTCGAACTCTTCACCGAGCATGGTGCGGGCACTTTAATTCAGAAGTAGGAGTGGGCCGCACGGCCTTGCCGCAGCGCCTCACGATGTTATGGTGTCTCCTGAGTTTGGGGAAACGCCGTAAATCAATGATGCGCTGCCTGCAGATTGCCGCTGCCGCCGTCACAGCATGGTTTATGCTGGGCACGCCTGCGCATGCCGACTACAGATTCTGCAACAAGACGAGCTATGTCCTCGACGGCGCCATCGCCTTCGAAGCAGATGGCCGCATGAAGAGCCAGGGCTGGGTGCGTGTGCCGCCAGGCGGCTGTGCTTCCATGCTCGATGGTGACATTGCCGCACAGGATTATTTCGTTTTCGCGCGCTCCATCGACGCACATGCGGGGCGCGTCAAATATTTTTCGGGCAATACTCAGTTCTGCACGCTGGAAGACGACTTCAACATCGAAGGCGCAGAGCAATGCGCACTCCGCGGCTACGACTCCGCCGACTTTCTGCGTGTGCGGACGAAAGCAGGCAAGGATTGGTCCACGACATTCGCAGAGGCAAGCGAATATACCGCCGATCAGGCGCGCATCGCTGCGGCACAGAGACTTCTCAAGGATAACGGGTTTGCGCTCAATCGTATCGACGGTATAGCCGCGCGAAACACGCTCCGCGCCGTGGAAGCCTTTCAGCGCTCGGCCAATGTCGCCGTGACGGGAAAGATAGATGACAAGCTGATCGAGCAGATCGTCGAGCGTGCGGTCGAGGAACAGAAAGCTGCGGGTCTCGACCTCTGCAACAAGACAGATACGCTCGTTTGGGCCGCCATCGGCTACGCGAACGACGAAGACGACATGTCCAGCGGATGGGTGAGGATCGAACCGGACAGTTGCCGCAAGGCAATCAAGGGCAAGCTCGATCAGGACGTCTATTACGTCTATGCCGAAGGCGTCGACGATGCAGGCGCCATCGCACAAGGCCGCGAAGGCGCAATGATCTGGAGCGGCAATAACAGCTTCTGCATCAAGACGACGCGCTTCGAAATCAAAGGGCGCGAACGCTGCACAGCCCGAGGTTTCGACGAACGCGGCTTCATGCGCGTCGAAACGGACGGGAAGTTCTTGCGCCGGATCGATTTCGACTAATCCGGCGTGGCCTCCTCGATACCGAAATACTGCAAGTGCCAGCGCATCTCATCCTCGGTCATCGGATAAGCAATACCTTCACGCGGCAGCACCAGATTGGGCTGCGGCACATGCGCAATATAGGTCTGGACCGCAAGCGCGGTGCGCATGGAAAGCCCGCCCTTCCAGCACAAGGCGGCGATGCCGCGTCCGCTCTGCGCGGTGAATACCTCTTCGATGCTTTGGGCGGGGACGCCCGCAAGCAGCGACAATGCGAGAACAACAGAGGCGCGTTGCGAGGTCGTTGCCGCTTCCATCACCATTTCGTCGCCGAGACGCCCCGCAGCATAAGCATCGCGGATATCCTCGCGTGGTGCCAGCTCGTGCTCTTCCTCGCCCCGCTCGATCTTCGATTGCACCTTCGCTCTCAGCCAGTCCGCCGTTTCCTTGTCGAGGTCATGCGTACGGCGCAATTCCTCGATCAGAGAGCGTGAAACGAAAGTGGCGATACGGCGCATGGCGCGCATCGAGAGTTCGGGGCGCATCACGAGGGGTTTGTGCCAGCTCTTTATGCCGGAGGCGCGCGTAATGACGCGTTCCATCGTCTCTTCGCGAATGCGCGCCCCCTTGTTTGCAAGCAACTCCCCGATCGCGCCATCGTCATGCGAGGAGACAATGGCGTCTGAAACCCCGGTATTGACGCAGGCCCTGCGTGCCACGGCCGCGGTGGCGCCCTTCGCCTGCGAAGTCGCGATAATCTCTATCAGGTCTTCGTCGGAGAGAAGTGGCGAGTATTCGAGGATCGGCCCGCAAACGGCAATCTCCGCGTCGCGCGCGAGGCGTCTTGCAAGCGTTGCGGAAATGGTCGGACAGCCGGCAACCTCTTCGGCAATGATCGCCCGTACGCGCGGCAGCTCGTCGGCGGCGAGCTTTTCAAGCAGACCGGCAACGCGTTCCTGGACGGCGCTGCGCTCATGGAGCGGCATATCCGGCATCAAACGGGATAGTTTGCGCGCCAGCTCGCCGCGCACCTCGCCATCATTATCGCTATGCAGCAGTTCGTCGGCCTGAACGGGCGCGGACTTATTGGCGGCGACGAGGCCGCGCACCCGCGGATCGTCGTCGCAGGCCAGATAATAGAGCGCCTCTCGGGGTGCGTCCTCTCGCGAGGCAAGCTCCCGTTTCATTTCGAACTGGTGGCTCTCCAGAACCCGGCGCGCATCCTCGTAGCGAAGCTCCTCGGGGAGCCGCTTCCTGCCGAAAAACCTGGCAAAAAATCCGGACGCCATCGCCGCACTCCGACTGCGCCTTCCCCCGGAAACGCGGAGCCCCGGCGCGGATTACAGCCCGATTTTCCGGTTCATCCGCTTAACACTCCATTAAGCCGTGCCGTTGCACGCGAGCCTTGCCAAGCGGGCGCCTGCCGGGGCACATATGAACCATGACGATTATCGAGAGCGGCAGCGGTAAAGCGGCGGGTCCACGGGATTTCCCGGCGGTTGAAACCTGGGTTTTCGACCTCGACAACACTTTATATCCGCCTGAATGCGACCTCTTCGCCCAGGTCGACCTGCGCATGACCGCCTTCATCTCGCGTTATCTGGATGTCGACGCGGTCGAAGCGAAACGCATCCAGAAGGACTTCTATATCGAGCATGGCACGACGCTATCGGGCCTTATGAGCGTTTACGGGCTTGAACCGACGGAGTTCCTTCAGTTCGTGCACGATATCGACGTTACCGCCGTGCTCGCCGATGCGGCGCTCGGCCAGGCAATCGAGGCGCTGCCGGGGAGGAAAATCGTTTTCACCAATGGCTCGCTCGCGCATGCGGAGAATGTCATCCGGCAGCTCGGGATCGGTCATGTCTTCAGCGGTATTTTCGATATCGTGTCGACGGAATATGAACCCAAGCCACGACATCGCGCGTATGAGCGCTTCCTCCATGCGAGCGGCATCGAGCCGACGCGCGCTGCGATGTTCGAGGACATCGCCCGCAATCTCGAAGTACCTCATGCTCTCGGCATGACGACAGTCTGGGTCCGTCCCTCGATCGCAGGCATCGAGCGGCATCACCGTCTCTCGCATGAGGGGGCCGATGGCGATCACGTCCACTATGTGACCGACAACCTCAGAGGATTTCTGGAAGGACTTCCGTCCGCCTCAGCGACGCCCGAATAGGCGCTCGATATCGGAGAGCTTCAGCTCGACATAGGTCGGTCGGCCATGGTTGCACTGGCCGGAATGAGGCGTCGCCTCCATCTCGCGCAAAAGCGCATTCATTTCCTCGCCGGTAAGCCGGCGCCCCGCGCGCACCGAGCCGTGGCAGGCAATGGTGCCGCAAACTTCTTCCAGCCGCTCCTTCAGCGACAGCGCCTCATCGAGTTCCGCCAGGTCGTCCGCGAGGTCGCGCACCAAGCCCGTCACATCGAGCTTGCCGAAGATGGCGGGCACTTCGCGCACGACAACCGCACCCTGCCCGAAGCCCTCGATCGCGAATCCGAGTTCTGCGAGTTCCGGAATGCGCGCGACGAGGCGTTCAGCCTCCGCCTCGTCGAGATCCACGACTTCGGGAATGAGCAGCAATTGCCGCGCTACGCCCGTCGCCGCCATTGCCTTCTTCATGCGCTCATAGACGAGACGTTCATGTGCGGCGTGCTGGTCCACGATCACGATGCCATCCGCCGTCTGCGCGATTACATATGTTTCGTGCAACTGTCCACGTGCCACGCCGAGCGGCAGATCCGGCGCTGTCTCGTTTGCAGGTTCCACTGCCGTTTCGACGCGCGCGGCGTGACCGCCAAGACCGGTGAAGGCGCCCTGCCATGCGCTCGCAGCTTCGGCGAGGCCGGGCTGGCGCATGGGGCCGGGCGAGGACCAGCGTGGCGCATAAGCATCGGGAGGCGCCGTCATTTCCGGGCGGACCGCGCCAAGCGCTGCACCGGCTACCGTCGTCGAGGCGCGGTGCCCGGCCTCCGCGAGCGTCCGCTTCAGCGCACCGACAATGAGCCCGCGCACCAGCCCCGCATCGCGGAAACGCACTTCGGCCTTGGCCGGATGCACGTTCACATCGACATCGCGGGGATCGAGATCGACGAAAAGGGCGACGGCGGGATGCCGGTCGCGCGCGAGGAAATCCGCGTAAGCCCCGCGCACCGCGCCGACGATCAGCTTGTCGCGCACAGGCCGTCCGTTCACGAAGAGAAACTGGAGCTGCGCCGTGCCGCGATTATAGGTCGGCAATCCGGCAAAGCCCGTGAGCGCGATGCCTTCACGGACAGCATCTATCGAGAGCGCGTTTTGCTCGAAGTCACGGCCCATGATGGCGCCGAGACGCGTCAGCCGTCCCGCCCCTCCCGGCAGTTCCGGTTCGAGCCGCAGCAGATTACGTTCACCACTCGTCAGCGTGAAGCCGACCTCCGGGTGCGCCATTGCCAACCGCTTCACGACATCGGACACGGCTTGCGTTTCGGCGCGCTCGCTTTTCATGAATTTGAGGCGTGCAGGCGTCGCAAAGAAGAGATCGTGGACCTCGATCTGTGTGCCCAGGCGGCCTGCCGCGGGCTCGACCGCGCCCGTCTTTCCGCCCTCGAGCGAAATGCGGAATGCGGTCTCCGCATCTTTCGGGCGGCTCAGAATAGTCAGCCTGGCAACCGCACCGATCGAGGGCAGCGCTTCCCCGCGAAAGCCGAGCGTCGCAATGTCGTGAAGATCTTCGAGGCCTTCGCCATCGATGCGGAGCTTCGAGGTCGCATGCCGCTCGACCGCAAGCGCCAGTTCCTCCGCGTTCATGCCGATACCGTCATCGGTGACGCGAATGAGGTCGCGTCCGCCACCGCCAACCACGATCTCTATGTGACGCGCGCCCGCATCGAGCGCATTCTCCACGAGTTCCTTCACCGCGCTTGCCGGACGCTCAACCACTTCGCCCGCAGCGATGCGGTTAATCGTCCCTTCGCTCAAGCGGCGGATACGGCCCATGCCTCAGCCTTTCCCTTCGGCGAGATATTTGCGTGCGAGAATCTTGCCTTCTTCAACCGCCGGCTGATCGAAGGGATCGACGCCGAGCATGCGGCCCGCGATGATCGTCTCCAGCATGAAATGCATGAAGAGCGCGCCAAGTGTGCGCTCGTCGATCGCAGGCAGCATGAAACTGCGCACGGGCCGCCCGTTTTTCACCAGCGTATCCGCCGTGGCGCGCTGCTCGGCATCCACGAGATCGCCGACGCTGTGGCCGCCGAGGAAATCGAAGGCCGTACCCTTCGCGATATCCGGCGAGGCTTTCGGGCCCTTGCCCTTCGTCTCCGTCATGAAAATGTTGAAGAGCTTGTCCTTCGGGCCCGCAAGCCAGAGCTGCAACTGGCTGTGCTGATCGACAGGGCCGAGCGCCTTCACGGGCGTCGTGCCCTTGCCATCCTTGCCGAGACTTTCAGCCCAGAGCTGGCAATACCAGGCGAGGAAACGCTCAAGCCTGTCGGCATAGGCCGCGACGACGGAGATGGACGCACCTTTCTCTTCCGCCATGGCGACGGACAGCGCCGCCCCTGCGGCGGGCGCAACATCACCTGCGGCGCGCTTGCCGAGCACTTGCGCCAGCACCGCAGCCGCGCCTTCGCGCACCGCCGCAATGTCAAGCCCCATCAGACAGGCCGGCAGAAGCCCCACATTGGTGAGCACGGCATAGCGGCCGCCGACGCCCGGGTCGTGCTCCAGCGTCGGGAAATCCTGCGCTTCGGCCAGCGCCCGCATGGGGTTCGGCTTGCCGTCCTTCGCAGGTTCCGTCAGCACCGCAAAGTGATGCTTCATGTATTTTGCGCCGCCTGCCTCCGCGAGCGCGCTCATCGCCGCCAATGTCTGTATCGCGGGCTCAACCGTCCCCCCCGATTTGGAGACGACAAGAAAGCGTGTCGTGCGCAGATCCGCGTTGGAGAACACGGCGTCCATGGTCGTCGCATCGAGATTGTCGGGAATATGAATGCGCACACCCTTCTGCACATTCGCCTGTGTGCCCCAGCCGGTGAGCTGTGCCAGCGCCTGCGCGCCGAGCGCCGAGCCGCCGATGCCGAAGATGAATATGTCGGTCGTATTGTCGAGGAGCTTTTCTGCCACTTCCTCGATCCGCGCGAAGTCGTCGCGCCGCGCGGGTACGCGCAGGAGCGGCAACGCACCCGTTTCATGCGCCTTGCGCAGCCAGTCAAGCGCGTCTTCCGCGCGCACCAGCGCCTTGCCGTAGCTTTCGCGCGAAAGCCCATCTTCGCCGATCGCGTCGGCAAAGCAGTTATCCAGAGACTGACGGTAAGGCAGGTCGGTATCGGCCATGAACTTGTTCCACCTTTTGGGAAAGGCCCGCGGCTAGAATCGCGAAGCCGGAATAAAGCGTAACAAGAACGCAAACACCCGGAAAGCCGAGGGAGTTCCCCGCGCCCTCCCCTAATGCAGCCGTTCGGACGGGCCACCGGACCTGGCAGGCGCCATATCGTCCGTCTCGGGCAGGCCTTCGGGGTCCGGCGACAGGTTCGGCTTGCCGACAATCGTCACGCGAAGGTTATCCGGCTTCAGCAGCCGCTTGGCGACGCGCGCCACGTCCTGACGTGTCACGTCCTCAATCAGGGCGTTGCGCCTGTCCACATAATCGATGCCATATCCACCGATCTGGATGCCCAGAAGCTGGTTCGCGATGGATCGGTTCGAGGTAAAACGCAGCGGATAGGAGCCCGTAAGATAGGTTTTCGCGTCCTTCAACTCGTCCGCCGTCACACCTTCCTCTGCCATCCGCGCCAATTCCTTGCGCACAAGCGAAAGCGTCTGTCCGACGCGCTCGTTCTTCGTTCCGACCTGACCGAGCCACATCGCAGCATGGTCCATGGGGTAGAGATAGCTGCCGATCGAATAAGCAAGGCCGCGCTTCTCACGCACCTCTTCCGTCAGCCGGGAGGAAAAACTGCCGCCACCCAGAACGTAATTCATCACATAAGCGGGGATGAAATCCGGGTCGTCGCGCGCAACGCCCCGCAACCCGAAGATCATCACGCTTTGCGGGAAGTCGCGCACCACGACCTGGACTTCGCCATTTCCGGTAACGTCCGCCTTGGGCACATCCGCTACCTGCGCTTCGGCAGGCAGCCCGCCAAATGTCCGGTCGAGAAGACTGCGAAGTTCCGATGGCGAGATCGGCCCGACAACCGCAATCTTCATGTTGTCTTGCGCAAGCACACGGCCCGTATATCCGAGAAGATCGTCGCGTGTGATCGCGCCGACGCTTTCGGGTGTGCCGTCTTCGTCGCGCGCGTAAGGGTGGTCGCCGAAAGCCGCCTTGTACCAGTTATTTCTGGCGATCCAGTCCGGCGACTGGCGATTGCGCGCGACAATGGTCTCGATCTGCTTGCGAATACGCTCGACCGCGTCTTCGTCGAAGCGCGGCTCGGAGATCGCCTTCGAGAAAAGGTCGAAGGCCTCGTCCTTGTGGTTTGCAAGCGTGATCAGCGTAGCGCTGAAATAATCGTTGTCGGCGGAGAAAGACATGCGCGCGGCAATCTCCTCCATACGGATCTGGAATTCTTCCGAGGTGAGTTCGCCCGCGCCTTCGTCGAGAAGGCCCGACACCATATTCGCAACCCCGGACTTCCCCTCGGGATCGGTCGCAGCGCCGCCCTTCCACGCGACTTCCATCACCACGACAGGCACTTCATCTTCCTGTACCAGCCACGCCTCGACACCGCCGGGGCTGACCACACGCTCGATATCCATCGCCTGCGCGGGCAGGATCGCGGCGAGAGAAAAACAGATAAAGGCAATCGTGGCGCGCATCACATCGCTCCCCCCGGCAGAAGCTCACCCGTGACTGCATGCGTATCCTGGAGAACGGATCTTGCCGCCTCCATCACATCTTCCTTCGTCACATCGCGTATGCGGTCCGGCCATTCGTGAATCTTCTGCACACTCATGCCGGTCATCAGTCCCTCGCCATAGGCATAGGCCATGCTGCGCTGGTTATCGCGCGCATAGACCGCGCTCGCGACGATCACCGTCTTTGCACGGTCGAGCTCCTCATCGCTTACGCCTTCAGCGAGAAAATTCGCGAGCTCGTTCTCGACCCCCTCTTCCAGCTTGTCGAGAGAGCCGCCAACCTGCGGCAGCGCATAAAGGCCGAACTTGCCGCCATCGAGACGGCTGCCTTCGTACCAGCTCTGCACACCGGTCGAGAGACCTTGCTCAACCACCAGCGAACGATAGAGACGGCTCGTCGTACCACCACCGAGGATCTCGGCCAGCACATCGAGCGCTGCGCCTTTTTCGGCGCCCGCCCCTGCGTAGCCGGAGGCCGGGTAATAGCGCATCCATGTCGCTTCGCGCACACGCGCATCGCGCCGGGTCACCCGTTTGCTTTCGTCCGGCCACTCGATATCCGGCCGCTTGCGGATGAAGGTGGGCGCGCGCTCCTTGATGGAGCCGTAATATTTTTCGGCAAGCGGTTTCAGTTCTTTCGCCGTCACGTCACCGGCGACGATCAGCGTCGCATTGTTCGGTGTGTAGTAGCGCTTGTAAAAATCGAGCGCGTCTTCCGTCGTCAAAGCGGCTATTTCGTCCTTGTAGCCAATGACATCCCGGCCATAAGGGTGCTCGCCATAAAGCGCGCTGTTCATCTCCGACTGCAACTCAGCCGAAGGTTCATTCTCGATCCGCATGCGCAACTCTTCCAGAACCACGTCGCGCTCGGGCAGAACCTCGGCATCGGTGAGCTGAAGGTGGGTCATGCGGTCCGCTTCCATCTCCATCACAAGCGGCAAGCGATCTTTCGCAATCACCTGGAAATAGGCAGTGAAGTCGTAATGGGTGAAGGCATTGTCCTGCCCGCCATTGCGCGCGACGATGCGCGAAAACTGGCCCGGCTCTATTTTCTGCGTGCCCTTGAACATCAGATGTTCAAAAAAATGCGCGAGCCCTGTCTTGCCTGCATCCTCATCGGCGGCGCCCACTTCGTACCAGACCATGTGGGTGACGACGGGCGCCCGATGATCGGGGATCACCAGAACATTCATGCCATTCGACAGCTCGAAAGTCTCCGGCAACGGCGCGACAGTCAGCGAACCGCCACGCCCGAAAACGAGACCAAAGAACACGAGCAGTATCAGGAGGACAAAAGGGAGGGCGGCAAGGTAGCGTGTGCGCAACAAGTCTCATCCCTCCGGGGCGGTGGCTTCTCTCGTTCCGGCTTTCGACGCGCGGAAAAGCAAAAGGCGGAAAGACCTTTGCCCTTCCGCCATTCGCAAATCCCGATTGCTCAGAAAATGCCGGAGAGCCAGCCTTCTTTCTTCGGTTCGACGGTCGGGGTCTCGCCTTCGGTAACAGGCTTGCCTTCCGCCTCATTCTGCTGGATGCGTTCGCTTTCTTCCCTGGGGTTCACAAGACGCTCATCCGGCGCCGGACCCGAGTTTTTCCAGAAGAGAACACTGTCGACGAACGTCTCGTCGCGTTCGACCAGAGAGCGCGTTTCCGCGTTCACGACCTGACGGATGCGCGGATCGGCTTCCGTCGCGCCGGTTTCCTGCAACAGCACCTGCTCGCCCTGGCTCTGCGAGGGACCGACATTTTCAGCCGAAAGTGCTTCCTCACCGATCAGGGCGCGCTGCGCGCCAATCGAGGGCTGCATGTCCATTTCCTGCGGACGCGGTGCGCCGGGTTGCGGCGGGCGCAGCGAATAATCCGGCGGGATGACCAGCGGCGCCTTCGTTACGATGGCGAATTCGTCCGGGGCGGATTTGCCATAACCAAGCGTATCGCTAAGGCTTTCACCGCCGCAGGCGGCAAGGGAAAGCGACAGCGCGGCAAACAGACCGGCTTTCGCGCTCCACCCGGCGATGCGGGAGACTTTCGCTTCGATAGTCACTTATCGGCTCTCCTTGGTCGTGGCTTTTTGCCGATCCTGCCGGCCAATCGCCTGTCAGGCTGGTGTACCGCCCGATTTTCCGTCCGGGCTGTCCTTTTTACCGGCGCCCACAAGGCCCGGCCAGACCGATTCGAGGATGATGAGCATGACGCCCAGCGCTATCCATACATCGGCGATATTGAAGATATACCAGTAAAATCCGAAGGCGTGAAAACTAAAAAAGTCCGCCACTGCGCCATAGAAAATGCGGTCATAGACATTCCCGAGGGCGCCGCCGAGGATCAGGCCGATGGCAAGCGCCGTCACCTTGTGGTCCACCCGGGCAAGCCAGAGGCTGAGGCCGATAATGACCGCGATGGCGAAGCCCGCGAGGATTGCCACGCCCAGCGCCGTCTGCGCCTCGAAAAGGCCGTAGCTGACGCCCTGATTCCAGGCCATGACAAGGTCGAAAAAGGACGTCACCTCGACGCGGCCCCGCGCGGCGATGTCATAAATATTGATCATCCACCATTTATGGGCACGGTCGACGGCAAAGCCCGCCAGCCCGATCAGCGACCCGTAGAGAGACCAGGGGCCCCAGAAAGTCTCGCGGTTCAGGCTCGTCATCCCTTTATCTCCCTCTCGCGCTCAGTGCTGCGCGTCGTATTCGCGGACCGCCGCCGCATCGCGGAGCGAGAGATCCGGGTAATCCGGGTCGCTTCCCACTTCCGGCAGGATACGCCAGGAACGTGCGCATTTGCGTCCCTCTGCAAGCTTCGGCACGACGGCAACGCCCGGCACATCGTCGAGCCGCCAGGCATCGGCGGGGCCTTCGCCTTCGGCGAGCGTCGCCTGGCTCGTGATCGAGATTTCGGCGAGGTCGACACCCTTCATCGCCTCCACAAGCTCGGATCGCGAAACGAAGACTTCAGGGGCCGCTTCAAGGCTCGCGCCGATCCGCTTTTCGCGGCGTTCGACTTCAAGCGCACCCGTGACCACGCGGCGGAGTTCGCGCACCTTTTTCCATTTCTCGGAAAGCGCCTCGTTGCGCCAATCGGCCGGGATTTCCGGGAAAGTGCGCAGATGCACCGAGTCTTCGCCGGAAGGGAAGCGCGAGAGCCAGACCTCTTCCGCCGTAAAACAAAGCACCGGCGCTAGCCATGCCGTGAGGCAGGAGAAGAGATGATCGAGCACCGTGCGGCAGGCACGGCGGCGCAGCGCCGAGGGCGCATCGCAATAAAGCGCGTCCTTTCGGATGTCGAAATAGAAAGCCGAAAGTTCGACATTCATGAAATTCGACAGCGTATGCGACACCCGCTTGAAGTCGTAATCCGTGTAGGCCTTGCGCACGAGGTCATCGAGCTCGGCAAGGCGATGCAGGATCACGCGTTCGAGTTCCGGCATCTCGGAGACAGGCAGGCGCTCTGCATCGTCGAAGCCCGCAAGATTGCCGATCAGGTAGCGGAACGTATTACGGAGCTTCCGGTAGGCCTCGACATTCGACTTGATGATGTCGTTGCCGATGCTGTGATCTTCCCAGTAGTCGGTGCTCGCGACCCACAGGCGCAGGATTTCCGCGCCGTTCTGCTTGATGATCGCTTCGGGCTCGATCGCATTGCCGAGCGACTTCGACATCTTGAGGCCCTTGTCGGTCAGCGTCATGCCATGCGTCAGCACCTGCCGGTAGGGCGCGCGGCCTCGCGTCGCGCAGCTTTCGAGCAGCGAGGACTGAAACCAGCCGCGATGCTGGTCGGAACCTTCGAGATAGAGGTCGGCGGGTGTCGGTATCCCGCGCGCTTCCAGCACGAAGGCATGGGTGGACCCTGAATCGAACCAGACATCGAGAATGTCGGTGACTTTCTCGTAGTCCGCTTCGCTGTATTGGCTTCCGAGGAAGTCCGATGCCGGATGCTCGAACCAGGCATCCGCACCTTCGCTGGCGACGGCTTCGACGATGCGCGCGTTCACGGCCTCGTCACGGAGCAGCGAGCCATCGTCCTTCTTCACGAAGAGTGTCAGCGGCACGCCCCAGGCGCGCTGGCGCGACAGCACCCAGTCGGGGCGGCCTTCCACCATCGAGTGGATCCGGTTGCGGTTGCGCGCGGGCACCCAGCGCACCTTGTCGATTTCCTCCAGCGCGACGTCGCGGAATTCGCGGCCGCCCGCCGCCTCGATCTTCGCATCCATCGCCACGAACCATTGCGGCGTGTTGCGGAAGATGAGCGGCGCCTTGGAGCGCCATGAATGCGGATAGGAGTGCTTGACCTTGCCCTTGGCCAGCAGCGCATCCGCTTTCTCAAGCTCCTCGATCACAGCGGCGTTGGCGTTGCCTTCCTTGCCCTGCCGCGTCAGCACGAACTTGCCCGCGAAGAGCGGCACATGGTCGTAATAGCCGCCTTCCTCGTTCACGGTTTCGGGGATGTCCTTCGAGCCGAAGTTCTCGACCCAGATGATGTAGTCGTCCTGGCCGTGGCCGGGCGCGGTGTGGACGAAGCCGGTACCGGCCTCTTCCGTCACATGATCGCCCGCCAGCAGCGGCACGTCGAAGTCGTAGCCCTGACCACGGAAGGGATGCGCGCAAACGACGCCGCACAGTTCATCGGCCATCACGTCGCGAAGCCGCGTCCAGTCCTCGATGCCCGCGTCCTTCGCGACCTGCGCTGCGAGCGCATCGGCGAGCACAAGCTTCTCGCCCGTCGCCTTCACTTCGTAGAGGCCGTAAGCGATTTTCGGCGAATAGGAGATCGCGCGGTTCGCCGGGATCGTCCAGGGCGTTGTCGTCCAGATCACAACCGCGGCGCCCTTCAAGGCATCGCCCTTCACCACCGGAAACTTCACCCAGATCGTGTGGCTGGTGTGGTCGTGATACTCGATTTCGGCTTCCGCCAGCGCGGTCTTTTCCACCACCGACCACATGACCGGCTTCGAGCCGCGATAGAGCGAACCGTTCATGAGAAATTTCTGGAATTCCTCGACGATCTTCGCTTCGGCGTCGAAGGACATGGTGAGGTAGGGATTGTCCCACTCGCCGGAAACGCCGAGGCGCTTGAACTCTTCCTTCTGCACATCGACCCAGTGCTGGGCAAACTCGCGGCATTCGCGCCGGAATTCCAGCGGCGGCACCTCGTCCTTGTTGAGGCCCTTCTTGCGGTACTTCTCCTCGATCTTCCACTCGATCGGAAGCCCGTGGCAGTCCCAGCCAGGGATATAGGCGGCGTCCTTGCCCATCATCTGCTGCGAGCGCACGACGATGTCCTTCAGGATCTTGTTCAGCGCATGGCCTATATGGATGTTGCCATTCGCGTAAGGAGGACCGTCATGCAGGACGAAGGTCTCGCGGCCCTTCGCGCTTTCGCGGAGCCGGTTGTAGAGGTCGAGCTTCTGCCAGCGCTCCAGCCATTCGGGCTCGCGCACGGGAAGCCCCGCCTTCATCGGAAAATCGGTTTTCGGCAGAAAAAGCGTCTCGCGATAGTCGCGGCCGGCTTCTTCGGCGCCTTTATTTTCGGAGGTCGTATCGGTGGACATGGATGATCCCGGGGAATGGTCCAGAAAATCTGGGTTGCGCGATGAAAACGGAGAAACCCGGCTCCTGCCCCGGACCGCCCGGCGGGCGTCCTCAGCGGCAGGCCGGGCCTGTAATTCGCGCTATTATGGCGGGATGGGCGCCGCCTCTTCCCGGCATTTTCATGAGCATCGTCATGGGGCGAGTTTCTAGCAGCAGGCCCCTTAACAGTCCAGTAAGGGTCCAAAGGCGGTCAGGGGCGGAAATACGCTGAAACGGCCTCCGTCACTGTACATCTTCAACCTCTCCGTACCTATCAGCTAAACTACGGTATTCGTCGCCTAAAACCCGATAATGCTTTGTAACCTGTCCCCGAAAATAAAAATAAGGGGCGATCCCACAGATAGCCATCGTCGTAAATAGTGGGACATCAAATCGATCACTGCTCAAGCCAGATATGCTGACAAATAGGAACAGTATCGCGCCACTGCCAAAAAAGCCCATTAGCCCAGCTTCAATAGGATCATGCTTAGGCAACGGCGCGATCTGCTTCGCGTACGCCTCTGCCTCCCTCCATAAATCTGCGTTTTTCATGGCAAAGCTCATTCGTGCGTTCTTCATTCTGTGGGTTCTTACCCTATCGTCGCTCGTAGTCGCTGGCGAGAGCCCGACGCTCGACCGGATCGAGGCCTCGGAAACGGTCCGTGTCGGTCTCACCGGCGACTACAAGCCCTTCTCATGGGAGGGTCCGCAAGGCGAGCTCGAGGGCCTCGACGCCGAGATGGCGCAAGCGCTCGCAGAGGATCTCGGCGTCCGCCTCGTCATCGTGAAGACGAGCTGGCCGACACTGATGGAAGATCTCAAGGCGGGCAAATACGATATCGGCATGGGCGGCATCTCGGTCACGCAGGAGCGGAAGGAGCACGCCTTCTTCTCGACGCCACTGCTGACCGACGGCAAGGCCCCTATTGCCCGCTGCGAGGATGCCTCGCGCTTCGAGACGCTGAACGGGATCGACCGCGAAGGCGTCACCGTCATCGTCAATCCGGGCGGCACCAACGAGGTCTTCGCCCGCGCGAACATCCGCAAGGCGCGCCTCGTCCTTCACAAGGATAATGCGAGCATCTTCGAGGAGATCGCCGAGGGCCGCGCCGACGTGATGCTCACCGACGCCATCGAAACGCGCATTGTTGCCCGCGAGCATCCCGCGCTCTGTGCGGTAAACCCCAATGCGCCCTTCACACGGTCCGAGAAGGCCTACCTCTTGCCGAAGGACGGGGCGTGGAAGGCCCGCATCGATGCGTGGCTCGCGAAGATGGACGAGAGCGGGCAGAAGGAAGTGCTGTTTTCAAAGTGGGTGGAGTGAAATCTCACGCCGTGATAATTCGCTCCACCGCCCGCGCCTTCAGCGCCAGCTTGCCGTCACCGTTCGTAAAGATCGCCTCAACATAGGCCTGTGTCTTCGAGACGTTCAGCACATGGCCCTCGCAGGCGAGCACACCCTTCGTCACCGGCCGGAAGAAATGCGTCTGAAGGTCCACGGTCGTGAAGTTCTGGTCGTCCTTCAGCATGGTCATCAGCGCGAAGGAACAGGTCTGGTCGGCGAGCGTCGCAAGATAACCGCCGAACACCGCCACCGGGTTCATGTAAGCCGGATCGACCGGCCAGTCATAGCGGATGCGGCCGGGCTCCAGTACGGTCAGCTTGCCCGCATAGAGATTGAGCGCCGTCACATGCGGCGGCGCCTTCTCCGTCTCGCCCGCCTCGATCCGCTTCAGAATATTCCCCCAGCTCGGCATCGCGTCCCCTTCACTCCGTCTTTTGCGTTATCGCGGCCGCGTCGGCCATCATCTCGTTCAGGCCGATCAGCTCGTTATAGCGCTGGAAAGTGACGCGCTCTTCGCCGTCCGGCAAGCCCTCGCCTTTCATCAGCGTCTCGTAAACGCCCTGCAGCCGCGCGGTGACGGCGAGCAGCGCCGACACGGGAAAAAGCGCGATCTTGAAGCCCAGCGACTCCAGCGCCTTCGCGCCGAGATAAGGCGTCTTGCCGTCTTCCACGATATTGGCGACCAGCGGCACACCCTTGAAGGTCTCGGCCACTCTGCGCATTTCGGCCTCGTCACGCGGCGCCTCGATAAAGAGAATGTCCGCGCCCGCTTTCAGAAAAGCTTCGCCGCGCCTCAGCGCCTCGTCGAGGTCGTGCGTCGCGCGCGCATCCGTGCGCGCCATGATCTTGAAGCCCTTGCTTTCGCGTGCGTCGGCGGCTGCGCGGATCTTCGCCGCCGCTTCCTCGATCGCGACGACCTCCTTGCCTTCCATATGGCCGCAGCGCTTCGGGAAAACCTGATCCTCGATCTGGATGCACTCCGCGCCTGCCGTCTCATAGGCGCGAGTGAGACGCGCGGCGTTGAGCGGCCCGCCATGACCATTGTCGCCATCGGCGATCAGCGGCACGGGTGCGCATGTGCACGCAATCGCGCGGACACGCTCGGCCATTTCCGCCGCACTCACAAGGCCGACATCCGGTAATCCGAAACTCGCGCCCGACACGCCGAAGCCCGTCATGTAGACCACCTCCGCGCCTGCCTTCGCGGCGAGCTTTGCCGACAAGGCGTCATAGGCGCCGGGCGCGACAATGATGCCGGGAGCGGCGAGACGTTCGTGCAGGTTCGTCATGCTCTTTTCTTCTTTCTTTCCTTCGCCGGCGTCTTGCCGATCACCGGCGGCTCTCCCCAGTCGGCAGTGACCAGACGGCCCAGTTCACTCACGGCCTGGCTGCCCAGCCTCTCTTCCAGTTCGGCTTCGAGGCCCATGACAATTTCCATCGCCTCCTGCCGCATCGCCGCCCCTTCCGGTGCGAAACTCACCAGCTTGCAGCGCGCGTCATCCGGGTCCGCCGCCATGTAGACGAGCCCCTTCTCCTCCAGCTCGCGCAAGGCCGTGTTCACGGATTGCCGCGTCACGCCGAGAAGCCGCGCAAGCTCGCTCGGACGGCGCACACCCGCATGAACATAAACCATGCACATGGATTCAAGGCGGCGCACCCCGCCATGTCCGCGCGCATCAAGGCTCTTCTGGAGCGCGCCGTCGAACCAGATGAAACGGTTTAGCAACTGCGCCATCAGCAGTCCGGGTTTTCTTTCCATTTTGGGTTCCGCTTTTCGGCTTGAGTCATTCGTCAGTTTATCTTACATTTCTGCCGGTCATGCAACGGGAGGATGAGCATGCCGAGATTGAGACAGGTCGCGAAGGCGGACGCAGATCCGCTCGCGCAACAGATATACAAGATGCTTTTCGGTGAACGTGACCCGGTGAAGGAACCGGGCACGGCGACCGGCACACCCGGAAACTGGTGGACCGTCTTTGCGCTGGTTCCCGATGCTTTCAAGCACACGACCGAAGGCTTCCAGTTCTATCGAGACCCCAAGCGGAAAATCAGCCCGAAGCTTCGCGAACTGGGGCAGATTCGCGCAGGCTTTGCGCGCGGCTCGCAATTCGTCTTCTCACAGCACTGCAAGGCCTGTCGCGATGTCGGATTCACGGAAGAGCAGATCGAGGCGATCCCGCATTGGCAGATTGCCGATTGCTTCAGCCCGCTCGAACGCGCGCTGCTTGCCTATACGGATTGCCTCGTACTCCAGAGCGGCCGTGTGCCGGAGGCGATCTTCGATGCGATGAAGAAGCATCTTTCGGACGAAGAGATACTTGAGTTCACCTACATCACCGCGACCTATGACATGCATGCGACCATGTCCCGCGCGCTCCGGCTTGAATATGACGATGTTGACGAACGGATCGTCGAGATTGCCGCACCCGAGGGCAGTTCCAACGATGTGATGAATATGGTCGACCAGAAAGAGAAGGACTGACGCAATGGGCTATCATCACCTGGCGCTTGCCGCGCGCGACATGAAGGCGATCCATAATTTCTATGAAGGGGTCATGGGTTTCGAGCTTGTAAAGGTCGAGATCGGCCCCTCGCCCGAAGGCGGCTGGGCTAAACATTTCTTCTACCGCATGGAAGATGACTCGAAGTTCATCGCCTTCTGGGAAATGCACGACATGCCAGGCACGGAGAATTTCGAGACCAATCTCTCCAGGGCCGCCGGCGTTCCAGACCATATCAATCACATTTCCTTCGATGTGAAGGACAAGGCGGAACTCGAACAGCGCCGTCAGCGCTGGCTCGATGCGGGGCTCGATGTGCTGGAAATCGACCATAACTGGTGCCACTCGGTCTACACGAAAGACCCGAACGGCAATTTCGTCGAGTTCTGCCTCACAACCGGCGCCTTCACGAAGGAAGACCGCGAACACGCGCTGGCCGCGTTGAAGTCCGACGACCTGCCGCATTCGAAGCCGCCGTCGAAAATCGATTTTCACAAGCCACAGGCGGCCTGAAATCAACCGTGAGATCTGAACGATGATGGAATTGCTTGCGCCCTGGTATGCGCAGATCAAGTTCCTGCATGTGATCTTCGTCGGAATATGGGCCTTCTCGACCGCCGTCGCCTATCAGAACTACGTGATCCCTGCGTTCCGCCATGCGATGGCGGCACCCGGGGACGCGAAGGCGATCGCGCATCGCAACCGCATGATGGAAGCCTTCGACAAGGGTGTGGTGCTGGAGCATGTCGCCTTTCCGGGCATCCTCGCAACGGGGCTTCTCATGCTCTGGCTCGGCGGCTGGTCGCCCGCGGAATCGTGGTGGCTGACAGCGAAGCTCGCCCTTGTCATTCTGGTCTTCATTCCGATGGAGATCGTCGATTATCGCATCTCGCATTTCTCCAAGCCGAAGCGGCAGATGCGTCTCGACGGCGAGACGGAACGGCTCGAAGCCGCCATCGCCTTCCACTGGAAGTTTCTGCGGATCAGCACCTTCTTTGTCGTGACGACAATTCCGGCTGCGATCTATCTCGCTGTCGTGAAGCCCGGGTGAACGGTCAGAACGACAGGCTGATCTTTCCGGTGAGCGTGTAATCCGGCGTGCCCGCCACCCCGAGACCGGCGATGCCCGTCACCATCTTCATGTCGAGCAGTTCGTCCATTGCCTTCAGAAAGATGCCGGTCTCGACGTCGCCCGTGATTTCATCATCGATCTTCGCGGCCGCGCCCGGCGCCTCCCGCTCGCTGCGGTCGAAGGTCCAGTGCGTCTCGACATTCGCGTAAGGCCGCACCGTCGAAAAGAAGCCGGTATCCACAGCCTCGTAGACAAACCCGTTGCGCCAGGTTGCGCGGCCGCGCGACCGCGCCTCGCCAAAAGCGGACGAAGAATAAAGCTCGATCCGGTTGAGGCTGATCTCGCCGGCAGGCTTGAACTGCAATGCGCCAAACGTCCATGCGCCCTCCAGGCTCGCGCCCGAGTGAAGGCTCGTGCCGCTATAGGTCGCGCTCCACAAGGCAGCGTCCACATGGTCCGTCCGCGTGCCCGCGCCCGCATAGGCGCGCAGGCTCAGATGTTCCGTCAGGCCCTGGGTTACGAAGGGCGAGACATAGAGCGATTCCGCATTCCAGACCGTCGAGGTGTCGCGCCAGGAGCGGCCCCAGCTCATGGCGGCGCCGATCTTCGTCGTTTCAGCGAGCGGCCAAGCCGCGCCGCCCGACACGACGAGCCGGTGTTTCGCACCATTGAGCGTCCACGCTCCGCTCGTATCGCTCCAGACCTGCATATCGTCGGGAAGGAGCGGCTGCGTTTCGTCGAGCAGCATTCTTTCGGCATAGCCCGTCGCGATACGGGCGAAGGGAATGACGTTGTCGCTTCCTTCCACGGCCTCGGCATCGCGCTCCGGCGCGGTTTCCGGCAGCGCAAAGCGTTCGGCGATCCGGCGGCGGTCCTCGTCCGCGAGGCGAGCCTGCTTTCGCTTCGGGGCGTATCGCCGGTCCAGCGCATCCATTTCACCGTCCGAAACCCAGCCCGTGCGGATGCGCTGCGGCGCCTCCGGGGCGCCGCCTGGCGGCGGCATCGTCCGGTTCAACACGGCGAGGTAGCGCACCGCCTGCTCGGCGGTGATTTTCCGTGCGGCACTCAATGTATGAACGGCGGCGACCTGCCAGCCATGCACGATGCGACGGATGTAGCGCAGCGCATAAGCGCGGCGCGCGGGAGCGCTTTTTACGCCGGGCGGCTCGGCGCGGGCCACCGCAGGCCGCATAACATCGTAACCAGCGCGCCACCCCTCTTTCAGCGCGCGAAGACGGGCTTCCTCGAACAGGCCGACGGGCAGACCGAGGCTCGCTGCCGCAGGCCCCGGCTGGCAGCGCGGGCAATCCGCCCTCATCGCGAGGGCGGCAACCGTCAATCCGTCTATTTCATGGAGGTCAGGAAGCGGCGGCAGCGATGCAGGGCGCTCCGTCGTGAAGAAGGAAGAGACGGGCGGCGGCTTCGGGCGGCTCGTGGGAGCGCCGTTCAGAAGCTTCTCATGCGCATCCAGCACCGCGACGTGATCGGAGAAAATTGCCGCATCCGGAGACCCCTCGAAACCGGCGCGCGCAGGCGCGGCGAGCGCCCATGAGAGCAGCCCGCAGACAAGCGCATAGTAGCCGGCGGCGGCGCGCAAACGCCGCTTGGGGTTCGCCATGACGCGATCCTCAGCATCGTCTAATTTTCGGGTTGGTCCGGTTTATGTCGCAGAAGTTCCGCCCGCTGCCCCGGTACCGCCATCACTCTACTGTCGAGCACGGTCAACGGGAAATGAAAAACCCGGCGCAACAGCCCGTTACACCTCGTTTTTCCGCATTTTCCAGACACCGGCGACACACACATGCCATAAAACGGAACTTCATCTGTATACGGATAGATTTCCGTGGAACGATTACGGAAATTATCCCCCGGCTCAGAAGCTCGGTGGCGTACAGGCGGAAACGATCACGCAATCGATGGTGCCGGGATTTCCGAAACGGTGGGGAAGGCGCGAGTCAAAATAATAGGCATCGCCGGGGACGAGACGCCGGACTTCGCCGCCGACGGTGAGCTCCAGGACGCCGGAGATGACAATGCCGCATTCCTCGCCTGCATGGGAGAGCATCTCGTCGCCCGTATCGGCGCCTGGCGCATAGCGTTCGTGCATCATCTGGATGGCACGGCCCTTCGTGTCGCGACCGACGAGGCGGAAGGAGACGTCGCCACCGGCGATTTCGCGCAGTTGCTTCGCCTCGTAGAAGACCCTCGAACGCGGCTTGAGATCCAGCGTCAGAAAGTCGGCTATCGAGATCGGGAAGCCGTCCAGCACCTTCTTGAGCGAGCCGATGGAGGGGCTGATACGGTTCTGCTCGATCAGCGAAATAGTGCCGTTGGTCACCCCCGCGCGCTTCGCCAGCTCGCGCTGGGAAAAGCCGTGCATCTTGCGCAACTCGCGCAGCCGCGCGCCAATATCGGGATTTGCCTCGTCACCATCGGCCTTGTCCAAGCCTTCGGTAACGGGCGCGGTGCTGTGCGCGCGTCTCAAGTCCCCTGCCATTTGTCCAAGATACTAAACACTTATGACAGAGTCACGCAGGAGAATGCTTGCTTTCAGGACGTCGCGGACTTTCAATCGCAGAAATTATTAAACGGAGACCTTGCCCATGAGTGCCGACGCGATGCCGAACGATCTCGAATCCTTCTGGCTGCCCTTCACGCCGAACCGTCAGTTCAAACGCGAGCCGCGCATCGTTTCGCGCGCGAAGGACATGTATTATTACAAGCCGGACGGGACGGCGGTGCTCGACGCAACGGCAGGGCTGTGGTGCTCCAATGCGGGCCATTGCCGCGAGCCCATCGTGAAGGCGATCCAGGCGCAGGCGGGCGAACTCGATTTCGCCCCCTCCTTCCAGTTCGGTCATCCCAAGGTCTTCGAACTTGCGAGCCGCATCGCGGAAATGGCACCCGGCGACCTCGATCATGTGTTCTTCTGCAATTCAGGCTCGGAAGCCGCCGACAGCGCGCTCAAGATGGCGATCGCCTATCACCGTGCGAATGGCGAGGGCACACGCACGCGCCTCATCGGCCGCGAGCGCGGCTATCACGGCGTCGGCTTCGGCGGCATCTCGGTCGGCGGCATGGTCGCGAACCGCAAGTTCTACGGCCCGCTGCTCTCGGGCACGGACCACCTGCCGCATACCTATAACCGTGCCGAGCAGGCCTTCACCGTGGGCGAGCCCGAATGGGGTGCGCATCTCGCCGACGAATTGCAGCGCATGGTCGAGCTTCACGATGCCTCGACCATCGCGGCCGTCATCGTGGAACCGATGGCCGGCTCGACGGGCGTCCTTCCGCCGCCGAAGGGATATCTCAAGCGGCTGCGCGAACTTTGCGACAAGCACGGCATCCTTTTGATTTTCGATGAAGTCATCACAGGCTTCGGACGGCTTGGCCACGCGACGGCAGCGGAACGCTTCGGCGTCACGCCAGACATCATGACTTTTGCGAAGGGCGTCACGTCGGGCACCGTGCCGATGGGCGGCTGCGTGGTGCGCAAGCATATCTACGAGGCCTACCAGACAGGCCCGGACCACATGATCGACCTCTTCCACGGCTACACTTATTCGGGCCATCCGCTTGCCGCCGCTGCGGGCCTCGCGACGCTCGACCTCTACCGCGACGAGGGGCTGTTCGAGCGCTCGAAAAAGATGGAGCCCGTCATGGCGGAGGCCGCGATGGGCCTCAAGGATCACGGCCTCGTGCAGGACATCCGCACCATCGGTTTCGTGGCCGCCTTCGACCTCGCGCCCGTCGAGGGACTGCCCGGCAAGCGCGGCTTCGACGCGATGCGCATCGCCTTCCACGAGGAGAACATGATGGTCCGCGTGTCGGGCGACACCATCGCTTTCTCGCCGCCGCTCATCGCGGAGGAAAAGCATATCGACGAGGCCTTCGACAAGTTCCGCCGGACGCTCGACAAGGTGTCGTGAGAAGCATTCCTTATACGGATAAAATCAGGCGGGGACAGGGCAACTTGTCCCCGCTTCCTTTTGCGTAGCGGGCATAACTCGCGCCCACCGTCACACGAACGTCACTGAAACGTCGTAAACGGCGCGGTTATCCCCGATTGCGGTTTATCCCCGCGTTCAGGGTGCGCGCTTCCCCGACCCGGTTTCCCGAGCGGGACGAGCCAACCGGGAGACGCCATCCGCTTTACCCCCGCCCCCGTTCGGGGACAAAATGGCGGCACATTGTCCCCGCATTACAGCTTCCGCGATCATGCACAGCTCGCAAGCTACCGGGCATAACTCACGCCCACCGTCACACGAACGTCACTGAAACGTCATAAAGGGCGCAGTTACCCCCGCGCGTTTAATATGTTGTGAATTGTCCAGATGAAGAGTCTTCACTTCTTGCCGCCGACCGCGAGATTCACGAAGGGAGTTATGTGAGGCGGAAGATCACACATCCCTGAATGCTGCGATTCAGGTATTTGGCTTTGCGGACGAAAACTCCGCCAACATACCTATCAAATCGCGCATGTTCTTCGGAAGTTCTTCCATCTTCATTGCGTCGACTATTGCCGTAGCCGTCACGCTCACACCATGCGAAGCCTGCGCACTCCTATTTATAAAGCCGATAGCATCTTTACCGGGAATAAGATTCAGTTTCTTGCTCGGATTCGACCAATCACGTTCGAATGCCTCTAGAGTTGACTCCGTCAACTGCGATTCATGCAAAGTGGTCCCAGATTCCCTTCCATACCGTCGGCGCTCTGCAATCAATTGCGATTGAATGTAGTTTTTTTTCAAAACTGAAAACTCTTCGAGCACACCTTCCGTGCACGGCTCAAATTCAGCCGCAACGCCAGTACGTCTAACTTTGTCGCCCACTCGATACGATAGAGCGCGATCAATCGCGGTCGGCACCAGAAGAAAATTCTCAATCTCCTTGCAACTATGAACCACAGCATAATCACAAAATTTCTTACATTGGGTCACTATCTCTCGGCACTCTTCTTCACACCTGTAGTCTCTATCGAGAACAATGGCTGAGAGAATCTTTGCTCCGAGCGTGGTTTCCATACCCGACTTCAGGATGCGCACTCTCTCAGGATTAAACCCCTCGACAGGCACTACCGCGAAATCTCGACGCGAACCCACGCCGTCCTCCCCCAATTTTCTGGCAAACTTTCCCAGTATCTGAAAGTCTTTCCCTTCCACAAACACAGCACGGCGTGTCTTCGCCAGTTGAGTCAGGATGGGGTTCATGTTTGAGCCCAAGGCGCTAAAAACTTCGGTGAGCTGAGATGGGTCTTGAATTCTTTTCGCGCTGCGCCGTACTTTGTTAACCAGCAAAATGTCATCCGCTTCGGCCTCGGAGATAATTTCCGTGGAGTGAGTTGCCAACAAAACATCCGGGCCTAGGTTTCGGAGCAATCCGAGAAGCTGCCTCTGCAAATCTGAATGAAGATAGATGTCCGGCTCATCGATTAGAAACATCGACACATCTCGGGATTGGATTAGATGCGTGAGCATCTGACACCAAACCTGAAAGCCGAACCCTGCCCAGAAGAGTTCTCTCAGCACACGTTGCTCTGGGCAGTACATATGTAAACGTGGCTTGCTGTGACTTGTGTCAACTTCTGGCGGCAAAATATCCATGCCGGGCCAGGTCTGACGAAGCGCCTCTCTGAAATCCTCAAACTTTTCTGGTCGGTGGTACCAGATATTCCGAAAGTTTCTTGCCGCCCGATAGTTAAATAGGGCAAGTCGCGCAGCCTCTTCTTCGTAGAGTTGCTCATGATGCTCTACGGGACCGAGTATCGGAACAAAACCTATTTGGCAGTTAAACTGAGCGCGAAATCCGCTCGGAGTAGTGACGGGGCGAGATTTGGTTTCCGGCAACAGATAGCAGACGCCCTGCTCCGGGAAGTAAAGCGTCAACGTGTTGCGATTAGATAGCTTGAAGACCACATGGGCGGACTCAGAGTCGTCATAGTTGTAGAAAATGTTCTCTTCCGCTACCGAGATTGAGGAAAGATCAACTTCGTATCCACGCACGGCGCCCAGAGGCCCACGCACAAAAGTGGGCTTGCGCGCCCTCGCACGCCTCATTCCTGAAGCCAGTATGCGAAAGGCGGCAAGGATCGTCGATTTGCCTGCGTTATTAGGGCCAACGAGTATGTTGAAATGTCTTAAATCTATCGCAAATGCTTTGAAAGCTTTGAAGTTTTTGAATTCAACTCGAGTGAATTGATCGACGTTTTCCATCGCGAATCTCCCCTACAACGCATCTTAGCAGAGGAATGGCTCTTGCATTCCGCGTGAACCTTCGCTCCCGCTCGGCAAACGCACCAAGCAGGAAAGAGCGTGTCTCCCTTTTCCGCTCGGATGCCGCCTTGCGGCGCGCGGTGCGGCTTGTCCGCCGCCCGCTTCGCTTCCCGCGACGTCCCGCCGCAGGGGGAAGCCCTTGGAGGCGGCGGAGGGCGACCCTATCTGAGTATTGTTCCCTCTAAGGCGGGCCCGCTTCCTCCCCCCTCCCCCTCGAACGGGTCCGCACATTTCAACCTCCCGGCTTCGGCCGGGAGGTTTTTTGTTCCGGGTTACTTCGGTCGAGAGGCTTTTGCCGGGTGCCGAGAGCGGAAGAAGCCCCCCACCCGAAAATCCCCAGGATTTTCGACCTCCCCGCGAGGCGGAGGTGTGAATGCGGGCGGTACCGGGCGCTACACGTCGTTCTTGCCCGCCTTGTGCGCGCTTTCGCGCTCGGCCCAGCCGAAGACGCCTTTCGACATAAGCGAGAGTTCGGTCTTGCGGCGCGCGCCATAGACATTGGCGCGGGCCATATGCGCATCGCGGTTTTCCGGCTCGGCGAGCGTCGCGGCTTCGACCAGATGACAGGCAAGACGCATATCCTCTTCCTTGCCGGTGGCGGCGAGGGTTTCCGCGCGGGCGCAAAGCTTTGCGACGCCGCCCGCGAGATGCGCGATCTCGGCGGCGACGGCGGCATCGGGCGCGGGCTTGAGGCGCGACGGATTGCCGTCATACCAGCCGCCATAGAGGCGCCAGATATTGTGGATGATGAATTCCGGCTCGTCATAGACGGGCTTGAGGTAAGGCTTGTCCATGAAATGCGCGGGCAGCTTCACGCCATGGATCAGATCGTCGAGGCGTGCGCCGTCATTCATCATGTCGAGCGAGCGGGAGACGAGGAATTCGAGCGCGGAGGCGATGGTATCGAGGACGCCCGCAATGCGCGCCTTGCCGGCGATGGGAAGACCATGCGCGGGAAGCAGAAGCTCGGGCTCCTTCGCCGCCATTTCGCGCAGCGCCTTCGCCCATTCGAGCGGGTAGCGCTGCACCTTTTGCGGGTTGCCTGCATTGGGAAAAACCCAGGTGACGAAATCGCCCGAGCAGATCGCCTTGTGCTCCGGCACCCAGGCCCAGAGATGATCATCCGTCTCGCCGATGGCATGGCGCAGATCGAAGCGGAGATCGCCCGCGCGGAACTCCATCGCGTCGCGGAAGGTGACATCGGGATCGACCCAGGGATCGGGACCGAAGCGGCGGACCGGCGGCTTGCCGCCGCTGTTATCCGCGCCGCCCCCCATGCGCAGTTCGGTGGCGGGCGCAAACTGGCGCGCATTGATGGTGAAGTTGTAGCCGTTGGTCTGCTCGTAGCGGCGGAAGCGCGGGCTCACATTTTCATGGCCGGTGATGCGCGGGCGCGGGTGGCCCTTCTCGCAAGCCTCGCAGAGAATGGCGCCGGTGCCGCCGACATGGTCCGCATGGCCATGCGTGTAGCAGATATGGGCGACGGGTTCGTCGGACCATTTGCGGAGCGACTTCATCACGCCGCCTGCGAAGGCTTCCAGGCTCGTATCGAAGAGGACGAGGCCGTCACCGGTGCGGAAGGCGACGACATGGGAGAAGGCCTCGATGAGGGCGACGCCATCGGCGACCTCCGACAGCTCGGTCGTCGGGCGGTTGACCAGCCCCGCGCCTTCATAGATGTCGTTGTCGATGAAGCGCGCGGCGGTCGCGAGAAGGTCGGCCATGTTTCTCTCCCTTTTTGCCCCCGGAAACGGGCGCGAGCGATTTGCGCCGAAGCGTACTCGCGGGAGAGAGATTGTCTACAATGCTTGAAAGGAATTCCGTGGGGCGGAATTATCGGCGGCACCGTGCCTGACGGCGAAAAAGCACCTACTTCTCCGCCTTGCCGACAGTTTCCACATAGGCCCGCAAAACGGCATTGATACGGCTCTGATAGCCTGGACCCTGCTTCTTGAAGAACTCGATCACCGAGCGGTCGAGGCGCATGGTGACGGGCTGGGCGGCTTCCGGCATCAACATTTTCGCGGCGCGGAAGAAGTCGGGCCCGAGTTCGGGAATGTCGGAATAATCGATCTCCCTGTCCAGCTTCGCTTTCAGCCGCGCAAGCTCTTCATCCCGCTTGGGCTTCGCGCCACTCCTTGTAGGCTTTGCGCTCATTCCTGTTGGCCTTTCGTGCCGAGACGATCCGTCTTTTCTCGCCGCGCCATGTGTAGACGACGACGATCACAACAATGCCGTCGATTTCGCCGACGGCGATGAAGCGCCGCTCGACCCCATGCGCCGTTTCGTAGCGGCGGGAGTCTTCGGCGACGAGAACGGGCTCCGTGAAAATCTCGACCGCCAGATCAAAGGAAAGACCATGCTTCTCAAGATTGGCGCGGTTCTTCCGTTCGTCCCATTCGTAGCCAAATATTGTCATTTGTACGTATAATTGTCAATATGGCGGCTCTTGAGGCGTCAGGCACGCCTACGGCTTCTTCAGCCCCAGCATGTTGGCGATCATCTTGTCGAGCATGGTCTTCGGGGCGAGCGCCATCATCAGCTTTTCGGCGAGGCGGCCCTTCACGGCCGAATAGCGGATCTTGGGGTTCGGCACCGTCAGCGCCTTGTGGATGAGACGCCCCAGACGCTCGGCCGGATAGCCCTCGCGCCCCTGCTGGATGAAGACTTTCTGGAATTTTTCGAGGATCGGCAGATAGGGCGAGTTCGAATAGCGCGCGATGTCGATCTCTTCTGCCTTGTCCCAGATCGCCGTCTTCACGGGGCCGGGGCCGATGACGATGACGGGAATTTCAAACAGCATGAGTTCACGGCGGAGCGCCTCGGAGAAACCTTCAATGGCGAATTTCGAGGCTGCGTAGGGGCCGATGAAGGGCATGGCGCGAATGCCGCCCACGGAGGAAATGTTGACGATGCGGCCGGGCGTGCCTTTCAGCGTGCTATCCGCACCAAGCAGCGGCGCAAAGGCCTGCGTGACGAGAAAGGGGCCCGTGACGTTCACATCCATCTGCTTGCGGAAGTCATCCGGGTCCACCTCGATGAGCGGGCCGGAAACGGCAATGCCCGCATTATTGACGAGGCCGGCCAGCGTCTCGCCCTTGAGCGCCGCGCGGACCGTTTCCGCGCCGCGCCGCACGGCGGCTTCGTCCGTCACGTCGAAAATGAGCGGGGTGAACTTGCCGCCGAGCTCCTTTTTCAGGCGCTCTGCATCCGCTTCCTTGCGGACGGAACCGAAGACGTGAAAGCCCTTGTCCGCAAGCACCCTGGCTGCGGCATGTCCGATGCCGGTGGATACGCCCGTGACGACGACAGATTTCATGATTGCTTCTCCCCGATGACCCAAGAAGAACAAATGGTCATTCGTGCTCAGAGGTCAAGCTCGTAACGCAGCCAGTCCGTTCGCCGGGCGAGCTTGTCGTAAAGAAACTGCGCGGTGTTGTTGGTGCGCGCGGTCTGCCAGTAGAGGCGGAGCCAGCCTTCGGCCCGGCCTTTTTCAGCCAGTGCCTCGATCAATGCGCGGCCTGCGCCGCGGCCGCGCGCCGCCTCGTTCACATAGAGGTCTTCGAGATAGCAGACCGGCCGGGGGCTCCATGTGCCGGGGTGAAGGATCGCATGGGCAAAGCCGAGCGGGCCATCCGCCCCTTCCGCGATCAGGCCCACATGGCCGGGGGCGGCGTTCACGAAGCGGGCCCAGGTGTCCTCGCTCACTTCCGGCGCGAGTGCCGTCTCATAGAAAGCGAGATAGCCCGCCCACATTTCGTCCCATGCCGCGCGGTCGCGTGGCTCGAAGGAACGGATGGTGAGCGGGCCGCTCTTCATATCAGGCGGAGGTCGCGCCGCCGTCGATGACCATGGTCTGGCCGGTCATGAAGGCGCCGGCGGGGCTCGCGAGGAAGACCGCCGCGCCCGCGATCTCGTCGGGCATGCCGATGCGCTTCAGGGGCGCGCCCGCCGTGGAGCGTTCCAGGATGTCGGGATTGTCCCAGAGCGCCTTGGCGAAATAGGTCTTGATGAGGCCCGGGGCGATGCAGTTCACGCGGATATTCGAGGGGCCGTATTCGACCGCGAGATTGCGCGCGAGCTGCATGTCGGCGGCCTTGGACACGCAATAGGCGCCGAGAATGGGCGAACCGCGCAAGCCGCCAATGGAGGAGATGATGGTGATCGAACCGTCCTTGCGCTCGACCATCTGCGGCAACACCATATGCGCGAGCCAATGGTTCGACTTGATGTTGGCCGACATGATCTTGTCGAAGGCGTCGTCCGGCAGATCCTTCGAGGGACCGAAATAAGGGTTCACGGCGGCATTGCAGACGAGGCTGTCGACGCGGCCCCATTTCTTCATCGTCGTGTCGACGAGGCGTTCGAGATCGCCCTTGTCGGAAATGTTGCAGGGGACGGCAATGGCGCTGTCCGCATACTTCGCATTGATTTCGCCGGCCACCTTGTCGCAGGCATCGCCCTTGCGGCTCGACACGACGACTTTTGCTCCGTGTTCGGCCATACGGTGGACGATCGCCTCACCGATGCCCTTCGTGGAGCCGGTGACGATGGCCACTTTTCCTGTGAGATCAAACAAACCCATGACGCACCTCCCTCTTTTCATTTCGGCCTTATCATTTCGGCCTTATCATTTCGGCCTTACTGGCCGAATTGCGCGTTTTCCGCCGTCAAATCTGTTCTCGCCGGGCGCTGCCTTTGATAGGCTGGGCATGGACCAGCGGGGTATGGGGTCTTCTTACACCATCGGGCGCTGAAACCACAGACGGGAACTCTCTCGGCCCCGTCTGCGTTTTCAACTCCCGGGCAACATCAAGCGGAGAATAAAATGCTGATGAAGAAATTTGCGGTGCTGGCGATTTGCGCGAGCTTCGGGCTTGCGGCATGCCAGACGCAGGACGCCTATACCGGGGAGCAGAAAACCAGCAAGGCCACCTATGGCGCGCTTGGCGGCGCCCTGATCGGTGCCCTTGGCGGTGCGCTGATCGGCGGCGGCGACTCGACCGACCGGCGGCAGCGCGCGATGATCGCCGCAGGCGTGGGCGCGCTCGCGGGCGGCGGCATCGGCTATTACATGGACAAGCAGGAAGCCGAACTGGCGCAGAGGCTGCGTTCGTCGGGCGTCAGCGTGACGCGTGTCGGCAACGACATCATTCTCAACATGCCGGGCAATGTCACCTTCGCCACCGACTCCTCCGACATCAATGCACGTTTTTACGACGTGCTGAACTCGGTCGCGATCGTGCTGGAGGAATATAACCAGACGCTGATCGACGTGACGGGCCACACGGATTCGACGGGTTCGGACCAGTATAATCTCGAACTGTCGCAGAAGCGCGCGCAGAGCGTTTCGAGCTATCTGATCGGCCAGGGCCTGGACTCGCGCCGCTTCTACATTGTCGGCGCGGGCGAGAGCCAGCCCATCGCGACCAACGACACGGCAGCCGGCCGCGAGCAGAACCGCCGCGTGGAAATCCGCCTGTCGCCGCTGACGACGAGCTGATTTCAGCTTTCATCCCGATACGGAAGGCCCGGTGGAAGCGCCGGGCCTTTTCGGTTTTGAGGAGGCATATCCTCCCACCCTCCCCTTCGGGGAGGGTCGAAATTTGTGAAGCGCCAGCAAAACAAATTTCGGGGCGGGGAAGGTTTCGCTTCCGCGTCCCCCGCCCCGAAAAATTCTCGCTGCCGCTCGAATTTTGTCGACCCGCCCCCAGGGGCGGGTGGGAAGAGAGGCATTGCTTCGATCGCGAACCCAACCCCTAAGGCGCGGGGAACTGCGTCAGCGGGTTATAGGGCAGGTCGGTGCTGCCGTAGTCGAGGCCCATATGGGTGAGCTCGGAGGTCACCTGCGAGCGATGATGGGTCGCATGGTTGAAAAGCTGCGCCCACCAGAATCTGCGCGGCAGACGGCGGCCGGACGGCATTTCGATCGCTTCGTCGAACCAGCTTCCCTCCGCGCTTTCGCAAGACAGGCGCAGCCGTGCATCAAGACCGATGCGCGCGGCGCGGAGATTTTCGAACTCGGTTTCGATGCGGCGCTTCGGATCGAAGGGCGGCGGCGCGATGCCCTGGATGTAGCCGAAGAGATGCGTGTCGACCATGAGGATGTGATCGAGCGTCGCCAGCATGTCGCCGAAGAACATGCCGCGATCACGCGTCAGCCCCTCGCGGGGAAGCAGGGCGAGCAGCTTGTAAAGTTTTTCGTTCTGCCACTGATTGTAGCGCGAGAGTTCGATGGCGATGGGGCCGTAGCCGCTCACCCGAGCAGTCTTTCGATCTCGTCGACCAGCGCCTTGTCGAGCGGGCTCACCTTGCTCGGATAGATGTTCACGAGGGCGCCGTCCGGGCCGATCAGATATTTGTGGAAGTTCCAGCGGGGTCGCGCATCCTCGCCCGCAACTTCGCTCACCCAGAGATAGAAGGGATGCGCCTCGCCTCCCACGACCTGCTGCTTTGCGGTCATTGGGAAGGTGACGGAATAATTCACCTCGCAGAAGGTGGCGATCTCTTCTTCGGTGCCGGGCTCCTGCGCGCCGAAATCGTTCGACGGTACGCCGATGACGGCAAGCCCGCGCTGGCGGTATCTCTCCCAGAGGCCCTGAAGCTCGCGATACTGGGGCGTGAAGCCGCACTGGCTCGCCGTATTGACGATGAGGACAGGCTTTCCCTCGAAGCGCGAGAGCGGCAGCGCCTCGCCCTGAATGGTGCGGAATTCGAATTCAAAGGCCGTCACGTCGCTCGCCATGATCTCGGTCTCCTCGCTCATCACCGGCGCTCATTATAACATGGACAAGACTGACAGCGAGAGAACGGGACCAAAAGGGGCGAATCCATGTGCGATACGCTGGTGGCGCGGGGAGAGACGACGGCGGCAGGGGCCATGCTCTTCGCCAAGAACTCCGACCGCGAGGCGAACGAGGCGCAATATCCGCTGTTCGTCCCGGCGGCGGCACATGAGGCGGGCGCGCGGCTCCGCTGCACCTATATCGAGATCGCTCAGGCCCGGCGCACCCATGCCGTGCTGCTGTCGCGGCCCTTCTGGATGTGGGGCGCGGAGATGGGGACGAACGAACATGGCGTCGTGATCGGCAATGAGGCGGTACATGCGAAGATCGCGCCCTCACCCACGCCGTCGCTCATCGGCATGGACCTGTTGCGCCTCGGGCTCGAACGCGGCGCGAGCGCGGAAGAGGCGCTCGATGTCATCACCTCGCTGCTGGAACAACACGGACAAGGCGGCAACTGCGCCCATAAAGGCCGCTTCGAATATCACAATGCCTTCATCATCGCGGATGCGCGAGACGCCTTCGTACTCGAAACGGTGGGGCGCGAATGGGCGGTGGAGCGGGTCGCCGCCAGACGCAGCATCTCGAACGCCTATACGATCGGCCGCAATTTCGAGCGGGCAAGCCAGGGCGCCGAGGCGCTGGCGCTCGATCACGGGCTGATGGAGGCGGGCGAGGCGCTCGACTTCGCGGGGGCCTTCGCGAACCGGAAGCGCTCGGCACTTGCCAGCGGGCATCAGCGCTGGTGCCGGACAAGCGCGCTGCTGGCGGCACGGCGAGGCGGGCTCACGCCTGCCGACATGATGCGCTTCCTCCGTGACCACGGCGCGCAGGCGGCGCGGCGGGCGGACTGGCGGCCGGACGGCATTCTGGGCGGGGCGGTCTCGGCGCATGCGACCTATGGGCCGGTCCGCCGCTTCGGCCAGACGACCGCCTCATGGGTCGGGGAGATCGGAAACGGGCGCGGCGTGCACTGGCTGACCGGCACTGCGGCGCCCGATACCGGCATCTTCAAGCCTGTCTTTTTCGGGCCGGGCTTCGCGGAGGCGAGGCTGCCCGATTTCGGCCCCGCGCCGGACGACACATATGATGTGCGTACGCGCTGGTGGCGGCACGAGCGGCTGCACCGGGCGGTGCTGCGCAACTATCCCGAACGGATGGCGGCCTATGGGCCCGAGCGCGACCGGCTGGAAGCGGGCTTCATCGAACGGGTCGAGGCCTTTCTCCGGCGGGGCGGGAGCGCGGCGGAGGCAGGCGCGTTGTCGCGCGAGATCTGGCGGGAGGCGGACGCCGCCGAAACCCGCTGGTATGAAAAAGTGAGGAAAATCGCCGAAAACCCGGCATATCTCCCCTCCGGCCCCATGACGGCGCATTGGGGAAGCCTCGCCCGGCAGGCGCGGATGAGGGAGTAGGCCCCCACCCGAAAATACGCGTTCCGCGAATTTTCGACCTCCCCGCAAGGGGGAGGTGAGGGTTTACATAGTTAACGGTTTTTCAAGAGCCTCGCCTTACGGTGAAGAACAGATGAATTTCCGGTGGGCCGTATCTCGTTTTGGGGGGCCTGCGAGATTCCGGGGGATACCGCGCCATGCCGATGCCTTTGCCGCTCAAGCATCTTGCCGCCACCATGCTCTATGCGGTGCCGTCGATCGGGCTTGCCTATGGTCTCATCCATTTCTTCGGCTTCGACCCGAAACTTGCCGCGCTTGGCGGGCTCATTGCCGCGCTGCTCGGTGCGGAAGCCCATGCCGCGATTTCGCGCAGTGTCGAACGCAAGGCCGTGCGCAAGGAATTGCAGGAACTGACGAGCCTCGCGGCCGGGCTTTCGCGCGATCTCGACGATGCCGCCGACAAGATCGTCGAGCTGGAAGAACGCTTCGAGCGCGAGACGACCGAGCGCATGGAACGCATCTTCTCGGAAATCCGCGTGGTCGAAAGCCTCGTGAAGCGGCTCGCCGAAACGCGCGAATTCTCGAACGCGATTGCCGCGCCCGCCGCGGCGGAAGGACCTGCGCCGGAAGCGCAGACGGAGAGCACACAGGCGCTCGCCGACAGCGATGTGCCGCCGCCCAAGCCGGAAAAGCGGCTTGAGGACATGGACGATTCTGAACTGCTGGACACGATCCGCCGTTCGCTCGAAACGAACCGCGTCGATCTCTACCTCCAGCCGGTGGTGAGCCTGCCGCAGCGCAAGACCCTTTATTATGAGGGCCTGTCGCGCCTGCGCACCGACAAGGGCGAGCTCATCATGCCGCGCGACTATATGCGCGTGGCCGAGCCCGCGGGCATGATGCCCACCGTCGACAATATTCTGCTTTTCCGCTGCATCCAGGTGGTGCGCAAGCTCGCGCAGCGCAACAGCAAGGCCGGCGTCTTCTGCAACATCTCCGCCTTCTCGCTGCTGGACGAGGATTTCTTCCCGCAGTTCATCGACTACATGCAGCACAATACGGATCTCGCGCAGCACCTCATTTTCGAGTTCAGCCAGATGACGGTGAACGGCGCAGGCCCTGTGGAACGCGCGAGCCTGGAAGCGCTGGCCGAACTCGGCTTCCGCTTCTCGATGGATCAGGTGACCAACCTGCGTTTCGACGCGGCAACGCTGCACGACCGCAATTTCCGCTTCATCAAGGTTTCGGCTGCGACCATGCTTGAGGGCACGCATATGGCGGGCGACATTCACGCCGCCGACCTGAAGGAACTGCTCAAGCGCAACGGCATCCAGCTCATTGTCGACAAGGTCGAGAATGAGCGCGAGGTGGTTGACGTGCTCGACTATGATGTCGAACTCGGCCAGGGCTATCTCTTCGGCGAGCCGCGCCCGGTGCGCGAAAGCGTGCTGGCCGAGGAGCCCGCCAGCGCCCAGAAGGCGCCGGAAATGCCGCTCGCGGCGGATTGACGTTCCCGGGCAAAACCGGCCTCGCTTCCTTCTTTTGCCTCCCCCTCGCGGGGAGGCCGGATCGCCCTCTTGATCTGAATAGGGCGATCCGGGTGGGGGGGCGCTGCTCCGAAAAATCCCTCCATCATTGGTGCGTGGTTTACCCCCCACCCGAAAATCCACGTTCCGCGAATTTTCGACCTCCCCGCAAGGGGGAGGTGAGAGTCCCCGGGCGCTCGCTTCCGGCCTTGGTTGACAGGGGTGCCCCCCCGGCTATCTTGCCCCGGCAAAACAAGCCGAGAGAGCGAACCCCATGAGCCTTGCCGACCTCAAGCCCGTCATCGAACAGGCCTTCGAAAACCGCGATCAGATCAACGCCCAGACGAAGGGCGAGGTTCGCGACGCCGTCAACGAGGCGCTGAACGCGCTGGACAGCGGCAAGGCGCGGGTCGCCGAGAAGCTCCCGAAAGACATGGGGGGCGAGTGGGAAGTGCATCAGTGGCTGAAAATGGCCGTGCTGCTCTCCTTCCGCCTGAACGACATGACGACCATCGCGGGCGGGCCCGGCAAGGACACAAACTGGTGGGACAAGGTGCCCTCGAAGTTCGACGGCTGGGGCGAGGCTGAATTCCGCTCGGCGGGCTTCCGCGCGGTGCCGAACTGCATCGTGCGCCGCTCGGCCTATATCGCGCCGAATGTCGTGCTGATGCCCTCCTTCGTGAACCTCGGCGCCTATGTGGACGAAGGCACGATGGTCGACACCTGGGCGACGGTGGGCTCCTGCGCGCAGATCGGCAAGAATGTGCATATTTCGGGCGGCGCGGGCATTGGCGGCGTGCTGGAGCCGCTGCAGGCGGGCCCCGTCATCATCGAGGATAACTGCTTCATCGGCGCGCGCTCGGAAGTCGCCGAAGGCGTGATCGTGGGCGAGGGCGCGGTGCTCTCGATGGGCGTCTATCTCGGCGCCTCGACCAAGATCATCGACCGGGCGACGGGCGAAGTGCATATCGGCAAGGTGCCGCCCTACGCGGTCGTCGTGCCCGGCGCGCTGCCCGGCAAGGCAAGCCCGGACGGCTCACCCGCCCCGAGCCTCTATTGCGCCGTGATCGTGAAGACGGTCGATGCACAGACCCGCTCCAAGACCTCGATCAACGAGCTGCTGCGGACTTAATTTTCCGGTCGCATTTGACGGCCCCATTTGACGGCCCCATTTGACGGCATTGGGGGCGCGGGGTACCAAGTTGCCCATGAACGCGCCCGCCACACCCGCCTCGCCCTACGATCCGCTCGAGATCGCCAAGGAACTCATCCGCTGTCCAAGCGTGACGCCGGAGGATGCGGGCGCGCTTTCCGTGCTCGAAAAATGGCTGAAGCCGCTCGGCTTCACCTGCGAGCGGATGCGCTTTTCGGCGGAGGGCACGCCCGATGTCGACAATCTCTATGCGCGGCTCGGGACGGGAAGCCCCCATTTCTGCTTTGCCGGACACACGGATGTCGTGCCGGTGGGCGATGCCGAGGCATGGACCGCCGATCCTTTCGCCGGCGATATCAGGGACGGCATGCTGGTCGGCCGCGGGGCCGCCGACATGAAGGGCTCGATTGCGAGCTTCGTCGCCGCCGCGTCGCGGCTGGTGCAGGACGGCAAGCTCGGCGATGGCTCGATCAGCCTGCTCATCACCGGCGACGAGGAAGGGCCGAGCGTCAATGGCACGGTCAAGATGCTGCAGGCGCTGAAGGCGCGCGGCGAGACATTCGACCATTGCCTTGTCGGCGAGCCGACCAGCGCCGACAGGCTCGGCGACATGGTGAAGATCGGGCGGCGCGGCAGCATCAATGGCTGGCTGACCGTTTACGGCACGCAGGGCCACGTCGCCTATCCGTATCAGGCCGACAATCCGCTGCCCCGTCTGATGGAAATGCTGCGGCGCCTGAACGCCCATGAACTCGACAAGGGCAACGATCATTTTCAGCCGTCGAATTTTGAAGTGACGACCATCGACACGGGCAATACCGCGACCAATGTCATTCCCGGCACGGCGCGGGCGGTGATGAACATTCGCTTCAACGACGAACATTCGGGCGCGAGCCTCGACCGATGGATGCGCAGCGTCTTCGACCAGGTCAGCCAGGAGATGGGCGGGCGCTATACATTCGAGACGAAGATTTCGGGCGAGAGCTTCATCACCCAGCCGGGCGATTTCTCTGCACTGATCGCCGATGCCATCGAAAAGGTGACGGGGATCACGCCCGACCTCTCCACCACGGGCGGCACCTCGGATGCGCGCTTCATCCGCGCCTATGCGCCGGTGGTCGAATTCGGCTTCAGGAATGCCACCATGCACAAGGTGGACGAACAGGTGCCCGCCGATGACTTCGGCAAGCTTGCCGACATATATGAAGCCATTCTGAGCGGCTATTTCGCTGGACGGATATCTTGAACATCGCGGACATCACAAACGGGCTGACCGGTGCGTGGCGCATCACCATGCGCGATGCGCAGGCGAAGGATTGCTTCGACCTGAGCGCGGCGGGCGCGATGCGCAGCTTCGGGGCGCTGCTCCTTGCGCTGCCTGTCATCTTCTTCACATCGACGCTTTCCTGGCGCTTCGCGCGCGAGGCTTTCGATATCGGCGAGGACGTTTCCTACGGGCTCTTCATCACCACGGAACTTGCGAGCACCATCATCTATTGGGCGCTCTTTCTCGCGGCGATGGCGCGCGTCTCGCGCATGCTGAAGCTCGAGGCCTATTTCACGCCCTATCTCATCACCTATAACTGGGGCACGCTGTTCACGACCATCGCCTTCGCACTGCCGCTCATTCCGCATGCGCTGGGCATCTACTCCGCCACGACGGGCTTCATGCTCGCCATGCCGGTCATGGGGCTGCTCGCCTGGTATCGCTGGCAGATCACGCGCGACGTGCTGGGCGCACAGGCGGGGCCGGCATTCGCCATCATCGTTTTCGAAGTGGTGCTGAGCCTTTCCGTCGACCAGATACTGGGCATGCTGCTGATGCCGGGCGTCGGGGTTTCAACATGAGCGCAAGGCGCAACGCCGCAAGCGGAAGAGACAAGCCGATCGGCGTCTTCGACAGCGGCATTGGCGGGATTACGGTATTGAAAGCGCTGCGCAAGGCGCTGCCGCATGAAGATCTCGTCTATCTCGGCGACACGGCGCGGCTTCCCTATGGCACGAAGAGCCCGGAAACGGTCACGGCCTATGCGACGCAGGCGACGAAACACCTGCTCGGCCATGACGTGAAGATGATCGTGATTGCCTGCAACACCGCGTCGGCCGTCGCACTCGGGCCGCTCACACAGGCGCTCGCGCCCATCCCTGTGATCGGCGTGATCGAGCCCGGCGCAAAGGCGGGCGTGAAGGCGACGAAGACCGGCCGCATCGGCGTCATCGCGACGGAAGCGACGGTGAAGGGCGGGGCCTATGCGCGCGCCATCCATGCACTGAAGCCCGAGGCGGACGTGCGCCAGGCGCCTTGCGGATTGTTCGTGACGCTGGCCGAAGAAGGCTGGACGAAAGGCGAAGTGGCGGAGGCAGCCGCGAGACGCTATCTCGCGCCGCTCTTCAAGGGACGGAACGCGCCGGACACGCTGGTCCTCGGCTGCACGCATTTCCCCGTGCTCGCGCGCACGATCAAGAAGGTGGCCGGCCAGGGCGTGAGGCTGGTCGATTCGGCGGCGACGACAGCCAAGGCCGTGGAGGAAGCGCTCGCGAGCCAAAACCTCACGGCCAAGCGCCAGCGCAAGGGCAAGACGCGCTTTCTTGCGACCGACAGCGCGGAACGCTTCGCGCGCGTCGGCGGCATTTTCTTTGGCGAGGAAATCCGGGCGAAGGATGTCGAGCTTGTGGATATCAAGCCGGAGTGAGCCGCCACAGGCCCCTCACCCAACCCTCTCCCCGGAGGGGAGAGGGCTTTAGGGCTCACTCGTAATCCACTTGCAGAAGATAGAGCCCGTCCGGCGGCGCGACCGGTCCGCAGGCCGAACGGTCGGCGGCGGCCAGCGCCTTCTCGACGCCGCGCCGCGTCCACTTGCCCTCGCCCACCACCTTCAAGGTGCCCACGAAGGAGCGCACCTGATTGTGCAGAAAGCTCCGTGCACGGCAGATCACCTCGATCTCGTCGGCATAGCGCGAGACGGTGATTTCGTCGACCGTCTTGACCGGCGATTTCGCCTGGCACTGGACGGAGCGGAAGGTCGTGAAATCATGGCGGCCGACAAGCGCCTGCGCCGCCTCATGCATCGCTTGCGCATCGAGCGGCTTGTGCACCAGCCATGCCTGCCCCCTGTCGAGCGTCAAGGGCGCGCGGCGATTGACGATGCGGTACATGTAGTGGCGCTTCACGGCGGAGAAGCGCGCCTCGAAGGTCTCGGGCACCGCCTCCGCCCCGACGATCGCAACGGGATGCGGCCTCATATGCGCGTTCACGGCGTCGCGCAGCGTGTCGCAGGCGACATCGCGCGGCAGATCGACATGGGCGACCTGCCCCAGCGCATGAACGCCCGCATCCGTGCGGCCCGCGCCATAGACCTTGATGTCCTCGCCGCAAAAGCCCTTGAAACCCGTTTCCAGCACCTGCTGGACGGAGCTGCCATTCGTCTGCGCCTGCCAGCCGACAAAAGGCGAGCCGTCATATTCGATGGTGAGCTTGTAGCGCGGCATCAGGCGAGAACCTTGCCGGGTTCCAGCGGGAAGCCGCGCAGGAAATCGCGCGCGAACATGGGCGATTTCCCGGAGCGCTGAAGCTCCTCGATTTCGAGCGCGCCCTGCCCGCAGGCGATGACGATGGTGCCGAGCACGGACAACACCTCGCCCGGCTTGCCCGACTTCGCGACGGGTGTTGCGCGCAGCACCTTGATGCGCGTGGCGTCCTTGCCCTCGCCCGCCTCGAAAAAAGCGCCGGGAAAAGGCGTGAGGCCGCGGATCATGCAATCGAGTTCCTTTGCCGGGCGCGACCAGTCGATGCGGGCTTCCGCCTTTTCGATCTTTTTTGCATAGGTGACGCCCTCTTCGGGCTGCGGCGCCGGCACGAGACCGCCGCGCGAGAGGGCGGCAAGCGCGCGCACCATCAGCGATGCGCCGGTCTGCGAGAGCCGGTCATGAAGGCTGCCCGCCGTTTCCCGCGCGCCGATTTCGGTGCGCTCGGCGAGCAGGACCGGGCCCGTATCGAGGCCCTCCTCCATCTGCATGACCATGACGCCCGTCTCCTTGTCGCCCGCCATGATGGCGCGCTGGATGGGCGCGGCGCCACGCCAGCGCGGCAGCAGCGAGGCATGAAGATTGAGGCAACCGAGACGCGGCGCCTCCAGCACCGGCTTCGGCAGAATGAGGCCATAGGCGACGACAACCGCCGCGTCGAGATCGAGCGAGGCGAAAGCCTCCTGCTCGGCCTCGCCCTTGAGCGAGGCGGGCGTGAAGACGGGAATGCCATGCTCTTCGGCAAAGCGATGCACGGGCGACGGCTGTTCGGCCATGCCGCGGCCCGCCTTGCGCGGGGGCTGCGAATAGACGGCGACCACCTCGTGACCGGCGGCGAGAATCTCGGCGAGAACGGGAACGGAGAAATCCGGCGTTCCCATGAAGGCGAGCCGCAAGATGCTCAAGCCGGTTCTTTCTGGAATTTCTTCTGCTTGGCGAGCTTCTTCAGCATCATGTCACGCTTGGTGCGCGAGAGATGGTCAATGAAGAGAATGCCTTTCAGGTGGTCCATTTCATGCTGGAGGCAGGTGGCGAGCATCTCGTCGCACTCCTCCTCGCGAATCTCGCCCTGATAGTCGAGATAGCGCACACGGCATTTGGCCGAGCGCTCCACATCCTCGTAGAAATCGGGGACGGAGAGACAGCCTTCCTCGTAGACAGAGGTATCTTCCGAGGACCAGGTGATTTCCGGGTTGATGAAATAGCGGGGCTGGGGCTCCTCGCCTTCGCGGGCGAGGTCCATCACGATGACCTGCTTGGGCACACCGACCTGAATGGCGGCAAGGCCGATGCCCGGCGCGTCGTACATGGTCTCCAGCATGTCGTCCATGAGCGCGCGCAGCTCGCCGTCCACCCGTTCGACGGGGGTCGAGACCTGTTTCAGCCGGGGGTCCGGCGCGGTGATGATTTCGCGTATGGCCATGGGCTTTGAGATAAGCCGGGGCGGCTACCGGGTCAAGCGGCGGCAAGGGGATAGTGATGCGGGACCGGGGCGCCGAAACGCCGGGAATCGGCCTATAGTCGGCTCAAACGGAGACAGAAAATGAACGAAACGCTCATTGCCGGGCTGGTCGTCGGCGCGGCCGTCATTGTGGCGGCCTTGTTGCTCGTCTTTTTTCGCCGGAAAGGCGGCACGGATGCCGCCATTCTGGACGACTTGAAGACCAGGCTGGAGCAGCTGGACGGGACGCAGAAAGCCCAGGGCGGGCAGCTTACCGCGATCCTGAATGCACAGTCGCAAGCCTCGGGCGAACTGACGCGAACGCTTAATGAGCGCCTGACGCAAGGCGTCGAGAGCATTCAGGCCAGCGTACGCGCCATCGGCGAAAAGCTCGACCGGGACGTGGCAGCAATGGAGAAAAGCGCCGTCGAAGGCCGCGAAGGCCTGCGCACGCTCGTGGAACAGAAACTCGACGCCTCGACCACGAAACATTCGGACGCCGCCACCGCGCTGCGTACCGAACTCACGCAGAATTTCGACAAGACCAGCACGCTCATTTCCCAGACGCTTCGCCAGATGAGCGGCGACCAGCAGCAGCGGCTGAACGAATTTTCCGAAAGGATCAAGGCGCTCACGGAACAGTCCGCCGAAGGGCAGGAGAAGCTGCGGCAAACCGTCGAAACGCGCCTTGAGGTTCTTCGCAAGGACAACAGCGAAAAACTCGACGAGATGCGCAAGACCGTTGACGAGAAACTGCAATCGACGCTCGAAAAACGGCTTGGCGAATCCTTCAATACGGTCAGCCAGCAGCTCAAGCATGTCCATGAGGGACTGGGCGAGATGCAGAAGCTCGCGACCGGCGTCGGCGATCTCAAGCGCGTTCTGACCAATGTGAAAACGCGTGGCACATGGGCGGAAATCCAGCTCGGTATGCTGCTGGAAGATTATCTGACGGCAGATCAATTCGTGGTGAATGCGGCCATGAGGCCCAACAGTTCGGAGCGTGTCGAATTCGCGATCCGGTTTCCGGCACGGGATTCGGACGGGGCGGATATGTATCTTCCCATCGACTCGAAATTTCCGCGCGAGGATTATGAGCGGCTGGTCGTTGCCGCCGAAGCCGCCGATCTCAATGCCGTGGAAGCCGCAGCCGCAGCCCTCGAAACCTCGATCAGGAATTCGGCAAAGACGATCTCGGACAAATATATCAGTCCGCCGCATACCACCGATTTCGCCATTCTCTTTTTGCCGACGGAGGGCCTCTTCGCTGAAGTGCTGCGCCGCCCCGGCTTCCTCGACAAGCTGCAACGCGACTACCGCGTGACAGTGGCCGGCCCGACCACGCTTTCCTCGCTCCTCAGCGCCTTCCAGATGGGTTTCCGCTCGCTTGCCATCCAGCAGCGTTCAAGCGATGTGTGGAAGGTTCTGGGCGCGGTGCGCACCGAGTTCGGAAAGCATGGGGCAGTTCTCGACAAGCTCAAGAGCCAGCTCAATGCCGCGTCCAACAGCGTGGATGCGCTGGGCACGCGCACAAGGGCCATGAACCGTCAGCTCAAGGACGTGGAAGCCCTTCCGCTGGAAACAGAGGCACTTCTGAACATCGCCTCGCCCGATGGCGAGGCCGGAGAAGACGAAGCGGCCGACTAACAGCTTCCGCCCGGCACGTGCCGGTCTGGCCGATGCCTCCATATTGCCACGATACAAACCAGCTTTTTTGAGGGACAGCGCCGCTTTCTTTGCTAGGGTCACCACAAGCAGGGGTTGCCGCACCGCAGAAGCGGAGACGGCATAGTGACGGGGGCAAGGCATGCAGGCGCTACACGACTTCGTGGAGATGATCGACGGGTATCTCTGGGGCCCGTGGATGCTTGGCGCATTGGCGCTGACCGGCGTCTTCCTCACCGTCGGGCTGCGCTTCATCCCCTGGCGTAAACTGCCCGAGGCTTTCAAGTTCGCGCTTCAGCCCTCCAAAGGCCCGGGCGACATCTCGCCCTTCCAGGCGCTGATGACGGCGATGGCCGCAACGGTCGGTACCGGCAATATCGCGGGTGTTGCGACCGCCATCTATTTCGGCGGGCCGGGCGCACTCTTCTACATGTGGGTGATCGCGCTTGTCGGCATGGCGACGAAATATTCCGAGGCCGTTTGCGCCGTCGCCTATCGCGAGGTCGACGAGCTCGGCAATCACGTCGGCGGGCCGATGTATTACATCAAGAACGGCGTCGGCGCGAAATTCCCGAAAGTTGCGCTGGTGCTGGCTCCGGCCTTCGCGATCTTCACCGCCTTCGCAGGCTTCGGCATCGGCAATGGCGTGCAGGCGAACTCGGTGGCACTGGCGCTGCGCGATACGTTCGCGGTTCCCGTCGAGGTCACCGGCCTGCTGCTGATGGTCATTGTCGGCCTCGTCCTTATCGGCGGTATCCGCCGTATCGCGGATGTCGCCAGCGCGCTCGTGCCGACCATGATCGTTGTCTATCTCGGCACCGGCCTTGTCATCCTCGCAATGAACTATGCGGCGCTGCCCGGCGCCGTCGCGCTGATTTTCGAATCTGCCTTCACGCCGGTCGCAGCGGAAGGCGGCTTCCTCGGCGCCACCGTCATGCTTGCGATCCGCTGGGGTTTCGCGCGCGGCATCTTCTCCAATGAAGCGGGCCTCGGCAGCGCCGCCATCGCTCACGCGGCGGCAAAGACCGACGATCCGATCCAGCAGGGCCTTGTCGGCATGCTCGGCACCTTCATCGACACGATCATCGTCTGCACGATCACCGGCCTTGTCATCATCACGACGGGTGCGTGGATGAGCGGCGAGAACGGCGCGGTTCTCACCAGCACCGCATTCGGCGGCGCGCTGCCCTATGGCGGCATCATCGTCGCCGTCTGCCTCGCGCTCTTCGCCTTCACCACCTTGCTCGGCTGGAGCTATTACGGCGAGCGGGCCGTCGAATTCCTGTTCGGCGTGAAAGCGATCGTGCCCTATCGCATCGTCTGGGTGCTGGCGGTGCCGGTCGGCGCGGTCACCAGCCTCGACTTCGTCTGGCTGCTCGCCGATGCGCTGAATGCGATGATGGCGATCCCGAACCTGATCGCGCTCCTCATCCTCTCGCCCGCCATCTTTGCGATGACGCGGAACTACTGGGCGAAGGACAAGTAGGGCCGCTCTAGAAGGGGCGGCGGGACTTCATGGCGGCGGCCAGCGTGCCATCGTCCAGATAGTCGAGTTCGCCGCCCACCGGCACGCCATGCGCGAGTCGCGAGACGGCAATGCCGAGGCCGGAAATCCGGTCGGTGATGTAGTGCGCGGTGGTCTGGCCATCGACGGTCGCATTCATGGCCAGCACGACCTCCTTCACCTCGCCGCCCGATAGCCGCTCGACCAGCTTGCCGATATTGAGGTCGTCGGGGCCGACGCCGTCGAGCGCGGAGAGGACGCCGCCCAGCACATGATAGCGCCCCTTATGCGCGCCCGCGCGCTCCAGCGCCCAGAGATCGCCCACTTCCTCCACGATGCACAGCACATTCGGGTCGCGGCGGCCATCCGCGCAGATCGCACAAGGGTCTTGCGTATCGACATTGCCGCAGGTCGAACAGACGCGCGCCTTATCCGCCGCATCCGCCATCGCCTGGGCGAGGGGAATGAGCAGCGTTTCCTTCTTCTTGATGAGCTGAAGCACGGCGCGACGCGCGGAGCGGGGGCCGAGGCCGGGCAGCTTCGCAAGCAGCGCGATCAGGCGCTCGATCTCGGGACCGGTAACGGCCATTCGTGTCAGAGCCCGAGGCCGGGCGGGATCGGCAGACCGCCCGTGACGGCTTTCATCTTCTCCGCGGCCATTGCTTCGGCTTTCGCCTTCGCATCGGCGCAGGCCGCGACCATCAGGTCTTCGAGCACTTCGCGCTCCTCATCCTTCATGAGCGAGGGATCGATCGACACTTTCTTCACCTCGCCCTTGCCCGACATGGTGACGGCGACGAGCCCGCCGCCCGCACGGCCCTCGACCTCGGCGGCCTCAAGCTCGGTCTGCAGGTCCTGCATACGGGACTGAAGCTGCTGCGCCTGCTTCATGATGTCGAACATGTTCTTCACTAGTGCCCCGCTTCCAAAGTTCGCTTTACGTTGCAGCACCCTCCCGAGCGAACTTCGGACGCGAAAGGGCACTAGTAACTCTATATTTCCAGTGTGGTTCCGGTTTTCAGTTCCTGTGATGAGCAGGCCGCAAGGAAGACAGGAACTTCAAAACCACCACACTAGTCGGGCTCCCTGCTGTCATAATCGGCGGCCATCGCATCGAGGTCGATGCCTGGGTCGTCGGGGTCGGCGGGTATCACGTCCTCGCCTTCCGGCAGGGCGAGATCGGGCGAGCGCACATCGACGATCTCCGCGCCGGGGAAGGCGGCGAGTGCGGCCTTCACCAGCGGATCGGTACGTGCGTCTTCCTTGGCGGCTTCCTCGCGCGTTTTCGCCTGCTCGCGTAAGGTCGGTGCGGCGGGCGCCTCGCCTCTCGCAACGGAAACGAACCAGCGCTGCCCGGTCGCCTTCGACAGCGCCTCGGAAAGCTCGTTTGCAATCGTGCTCGGCGTGCCTTCGAGCGGCGCGATCTCGATGCGGCCTGCCTCGAAGCTGACGACGCGCACGCCAGCTTCCAGCGCATGCTTGAGGCGGATGTTGCGCTCCTTCGCGAGCAGCGCCACCACATCCTCGATGCTCGACAGCATGAGGGCCGGAACGGCTTGGGCGGGTGCCGGACGCGGTTCGCTGCGCAGCGACGACACGGAACGCAGTTGCGCGCGCGGACCGTCCGATGAGGGCGCAGCGGTGCGCGATGCGCCCGGCGTACCACCGCCACCGCTCTTCAGCTGTTCGGCGAGTTCTTCCGGGCTCGGCCCGTCCGCGACATAGGCGAGGCGGACCATGACCATTTCGGCGGCGGCAATGGGCCTTGCCGCGCCCTGCACTTCGGTGAGGCCCTTCAAGAGCATCTGCCATGTGCGCGACAACACGCGGATCGGCAGGCTCTTTGCCATTTCACTGCCGCGCTGGCGTTCCGTCTCCGACATGGCGATGTCCTCGCTCGCGCCGTCGACGAGTTTGAGGCGTGTCAGCCAATGCGTGAGGTCGGCAAGGTCGGAGAGCACGACGGCCGGATCGGCGCCGACATCATATTGCGCGCGAAGCTCGTTCAGCGCACCGCCTATATCCCCCTTCATCAGCAGGTCGAAGAGATCGAAGATGCGCGCGCGGTCGGCAAGGCCCAGCATGTCGCGCACATCGTCCTCGCGCACACCGTTCTGCCCATGCGCAATGGCACGGTCGAGCAGCGAGAGCGAATCGCGCGCCGAACCATCCGCCGCCCGGGCGATGAGCTTCAACGCGGCGTCTTCCGCCTCGACATTTTCCTTGCCCGCCACGCTGCCGAGCAGGCCCGCCAGCTCCTCCACCGAAAGACGGCGCAGGTCGAAACGCTGGCAGCGCGAGAGCACCGTCACCGGCACCTTGCGTATTTCCGTCGTCGCGAAGATGAATTTCACATGTGCGGGCGGCTCTTCAAGCGTCTTCAGCAGACCGTTGAAGGCCTGCTTGGAGAGCATGTGCACTTCGTCGATGATGTAGACCTTGTAGCGCGCCGAAACCGGCAGGTAGCGCACGCTGTCAATGATCTCGCGAATGTCGTCGATGCCGGTGCGCGATGCCGCGTCCATTTCCATCACGTCGACATGACGCGATTCCATGATCGCCTCGCAATGAACACCAAGCCCGTCCATATGGATCGTCGGGCTGTCCACGCCCGGCTTCTCGTAGTTGAGCGCCCGCGCGAGAATGCGGGCCGTCGTCGTCTTGCCGACACCGCGCACGCCGGTCAGCATGAAGGCATGGGCGACGCGGTTGGTCTCGAAGGCGTTCTTGAGGGTGCGGACCATCGCCTCCTGCCCCACCAGATCCTCGAAGACGCGGGGGCGGTATTTGCGGGCCAGCACCTGATAGCCAGCGGTATCGGACGCGCGCGCGGGCTCGGCTGCGGCTGCCGGCGCGGGGTCGCCGCCGAGGTCGAAACCGGGCTCCGTCGCCGGATCCGGCACATGGGGCGCGTCTTCGCTCTCGTCACCCGCCAGATTTTCCACGCTGTCAGTCATGGAAATCGCGGGCTCCTCTACGGCTGGAAGGGGGAACAAAGGTGGGAGACTGGACAGCGACCCGAGCGAAACTCGTTACGGCTGCTTCCTTCCGGATCTGACCGGGTTGGCGAGGGACTCGTCCGCGCCAGCCTCCCGAGGGGACTATATCAGGGGAACGGGCCGCGGATGCAAGGTCTTGCGCCCGAATCCGTCCGCTGTCCAAGAAGATTGAGCGAATTTCCGGCCTGTGCCAGTCTGCGCCACCCCGCCATTCAACAAAACAATCCGGAAACGCCAATGGCCCTGCCCGAAAATCCCAATATTTTCGCCAACAACCCGCTCGACCGCGCCAGCTACCGCCGCACCGACAAGGCCTGGATCGCGGAGCAGCTGGCCAATCCCGTCAGCCTCTTCGTGCCGTTCCGGCGTCTGCCGAAGCGCGACTGGGAGCCATTCGTGCTGCCGGAAGCGGCTCCCTCTCAAGGCAAGGATATCGGCTGGCTGCCCGCCGCCCTCATCCCCGAACTCGCGGGCGAGGGATGTCTCGTCTTTCTCGGCATCAACAAGCGCGGCAAGGCCCTTTTCGCGACCGATGTGAGCGAGACGAAAAACGCAGAAGAGCACCCCGCCCTCAAGGGTCAGGGCGCTTTCGAAGATCTGCGCGGGCTCGCCATGGCAGGCGAGATCACGCCGAGCGAACTCGCAATCATGGCGCAGGCGAAGTCGATGATCGACTGGCACAGCCGCCACGGCTTCTGCTCCGTCTGCGGCCACAGGAGCGAAATGGCCGAAGCCGGCTACAAGCGTCAGTGTCCCTCCTGCAAGGCGGAGCATTTCCCGCGCACAGACCCCGTCGTCATCATGCTCGCGATCCATGACGGCAAGTGCTTCCTGGGGCGCCAGAAGATCTGGCCGAAGGGCATGCATTCGGCGCTGGCGGGCTTCGTGGAGCCCGGCGAATCGATCGAGGAGGCGGTGGCGCGCGAACTGGACGAGGAAGCGGGCCTCAAGGTCTCGGAGGTGAGCTATCACTCGACGCAGCCCTGGCCCTATCCCTCATCGCTGATGATCGGCTGCCACGCCGTCGCCGATACGGAAGATTTCGAGATCGACGGCGTGGAGCTTTCCGAAGGACGCTGGTTCACACGGGAAGAAGCCAAGGCGATCATCGCCGGTCAGGGCGACGGAACGGCGTGGTTCCCCCCGCCCTTCGCCATCGCGCATCAGCTCATCAAGGCTTTTGCAGAGGGCTAGGCAGAAGGATACTGCGGCGGCGAAGCGCGGTATGGGCGGTGATGAAGAGGCAGAGCGTACCGAGAAGTTCGGCGCTCTCCTCCATCATGAGGTTTGCCTCCTTGGCGGCGAATACGAGTTCCTTGTCGCCAAGATCGCCCAGCAGATAGGCCGCCAGTCCTGCTGCCATCCACCGGCCTGAGCCCTTCAGCACCCATGCCGCTCCGGCCTGCACCACCGGCATCGTGGCGCGGCGCGAGGACAGGAAGAGCAGGACGGCCAGGAGGCCGGTAACGGCATATTTTATTTCATGCAGGAAAGACGGGACGCTCCAGGCGGCAAACCGCGTATCCTCGAACTCGATTTCGCGCATCAGAAGGGCAAGGATGAGAAGCGCAAGCCACAGAAAGGCGAGGAAAGATATCCTGTCGCGCGCCCGCGTCGCCGCCGCGATGAAGAGCCCGCCGCCCGTCCAGAGAAGCATGCACTGGCTGAGTTCTATCAGCGCGTTCTCTCTATAGAGGCTGATATGGCCGAGAGAGAAGACGAGCTCCAGGCAAACAGCGAATATGGCCGCGCCCGTCAGCCAGTCCCCCATATGCCGGATATCTGGAATGCGGATGACGGCGCCCGTGGCGGGAACAAGGCCGGGTCCGCTATTCTCTGAACGGAGACTGCTGTCTGCACTCAATCTGGATTCCCGCTACTGTTGTCATGGCGCCGGCACGGCGCGCGGCAACGCCAGGACACCGTAGCGCCTTTGGCCCGCTTTATAACAACTTTGTAACAGAGATCGGGTTCCCCGGGGAGCAGGGAAAATCCGCTAGATTTGCCCGCCCGCAAGGCTCGCCCGGTAACCATGCGCCTTGTAGATGCCGAGAATGCGCAGCTCGCTCGTGAAGAACTCCAGTTCTTCGAGCGCCAGGCGGACATTGCGCGAATCCGGGTGGCCTTCAATATCGGCATAGAACTGGCTGGCGTTGAAGCTGCCTTCAAGCTGGTAACTTTCGAGCTTCGTCATGTTGACGCCATTGGTCGCAAAGCCGCCCATCGCCTTGTAGAGCGCGGCGGGTACGTTGCGCACACGGAAGATGAAACTCGTGATCACGGGCCCCTCGTCCGGCCCCGCATCGTCAGGCTCGTTCGCCATGATGATGAAGCGGGTCGTGTTGTGCTCGGCATCCTCGACATTCGCGCGCAAGATATCGAGGTCGTAGATCTTCGCGGCAAGCTCCGATGCGAGAGCCGCCTGCGCCGGGTCGCCCGCCTCCGCAATCTGGCGCGCGGCGCCCGCCGTGTCGGCGGCGACGACAGCCTTCAGCCCCAGTTCGCGGATCACGCGGCGGCATTGACCGAGCGCATGCACATGGCTGTGCACGGATTTTATGTCCTCGATCTTCGTACCCTTGAGCCCGAGCAACTGATGCCGCACGGGCAGGAAGTGTTCGCCCACGATATAGAGGCCGGTGCCGGGAATGAGATGATGCACATCGGCGACGCGGCCCGCGAGCGAGTTCTCGATGGCGATCATGGCAAGGCGCGCGCGGCCCTCGCTTACCGCCGCGAACACGTCCTCGAACGTGTCGCAAGGCAGGACCATCATGCCGGGAAAGGCCTCGCGGCAGGCGATGTGCGAGTTCGCGCCCGCCTCGCCCTGAAAGGCAATAATATTGTCGGCGCTGGCGGTATCCGTCATCACGCAGGTCTCCCGGATAGCGCCGCACGGGCTTTTTCGAGGTCGGCCGAAGTATCGACACCGAGCGGAACGGTGTCAACGAGCGCCACTTCTATTGCCATGCCCGCTTCGAGCGCGCGCAATTGCTCCAGCTTTTCGCGCATTTCGAGCGGCGAAGGCGGCAGCGAAACGAAACGGGCCAGCGCCTCGCGGCGATAACCGTAAATCCCGATATGATGGTAGAGCGGTCCGTCGCCCCAGGGCGCGGTGGCGCGCGTAAAATAGAGCGCGCGCGCGATGCGGCTCTCGCCGAACGAGGTCACCACCTTCACGACATTCTGGTTGGTGCGTTCTTCCTCGTCGGAAATTTCGGCCGCGAGGGTCGAAATGTCGGCGCCCGGACGAACAAGCGCTTCATAGGTGCGGCGGATGAGCGCCGGGTTCAGCGTCGGCAGGTCGCCCTGCACATTGACGATGACGGTGTGGCGCCCTTCCGGGTCGATGCCGCAGACGGCAGCCCACACGCGGTCGGAACCGGAAGGGAGATCGGGATCGGTGAGAACTGCCTCGCCGCCCGCTTCGCGCACAGCATCGGCAATTTCGGCCTCGGCGGCGGCAACGACGACACGGCCCACGCCCGCCTCCATCGCACGGCGCCAGACCTGAACGATCATCGGGGCGCCGCAGATATCGGCGAGCGGCTTGTCCGGCAGCCGGGTCGAGGCCATGCGGGCGGGAATCACCACAATCGGATGCCCGGCAAGGTCGCTCCCCGCCTTCGTCGCCTGCTCCGCCATCTGCCTCAGTCTCCCTTTGCCTGCTGCGCGCGGCTCCGGTGCGACGGATCGCCGCAATTTGAGCCTCTCCTCGCGCCCCGTGCCGCACCGCCGGTGCACCAACGGACCGCCATACAGGTGTTTTTCCTTGATACACGCGGATTTCGCGCACTTATACGGCTTGCGGCACGGCGGCGGAAGCGGCTAATCTCCGCGCCAATTCCGCGGGGGCCTCGCTGAAGGGCGGAAACGCGCATTTTTGCCTGTTTTGCCGCATGGGCTACCGTTCATCAAATAAACGAACCGGCCGGAGCAGGAGCTAATGGACTCTTTCGAATTCAACAAGTTTGCAGGCGCACTGCTCGGCTCCATCCTCTTTATTCTTGCGGTGTCTCTTCTCACCGAGACTCTCTATGAGACGGAAGAAGCCAATCCGCAGGCCTATGCGGTAGCGGCGCTCGAAGAGGGCGGAGAAGGCGGCGGCGCAGCCGAAGCGGTCAAGGAAGTGCCGCTTGCGACGCTCCTCGCGCAGGCCGATGCGGGCCGCGGCGAAAAGGCTGCCAAGAAGTGCGCGGCCTGCCATACGTTCGACGAAGGCGGCGAAGCACGGATCGGCCCGAACCTTTACGGTATCGTCGGCGCGAAGCACGCCCACATGGCCGGCTTTGCCTATTCTTCTGCCATGCAGGAGAAGTCCTCAGAGGCGTGGGGCTTCGAAGAACTCTCTCACTTCATTGAGGATCCGCGCGGTTACATCCCGGGCACGGCGATGAGCTTTGCCGGCATCAGGAAGCCGCAGGAGCGCGCGGACCTGCTGGTCTATCTGAACTCGCTCGGCTCCAACCAGCCGCTCCCGGAACCGCCTGCGGAAGAAGCAGCCCCCGAAGAAGGCGCTGCGGCCGAAGAAGCCGCGCCGGTCGAGGAAGGTGCTGACGCCGGGGAAGGCGAAGAGCCCGCCGCCGAGTAATCCGGCAGCGATACAGGATTTGAAGCGCGCCCGGAGAAATCCGGGCGCGTTTTCTTTTGTGCCAGCCCCCCGGATGACTTTGTTTTAATGGGATAAAACCGCTAAAACAGAGCACAATAAGAAACCGATCGAGGGGGCGCGGCACGGCGGCCCGACATGTCCGGCGCGCTGCATCGGGCAAGAGGGAGAATAAGTGTGCGTGGTTTCATGACCAGGCCGGTGGTAGCCGGTGCGGCCGTCATCTTTTTGATGGTGGCGGCGATCTTCTATTTTTCAGGCGGCGACGAGGCCAGCCGCGAAGCCGGACAAGAAGCGGGAATGGCCGGAGCGACGGCTGCGGGACCGGCGGAAACCGCCGGGAGCGCCGCAGGCCCGGCCGAACAGACTTCCGAAGAGGCGTTCCGCCGCCCGAATGAAGTCGTCATCCCGGTGACGGAAGATGCCGATTTCGATCCGACCATCCCGCGCCACGGCTCCTCGCTTTTCGGCGAGTTGAAATACGGGCCGGATTTCGACCATTTCGACTATGTGAACCCGGATGCGCCCAAGGGCGGCGCGGTGCGCTACGGCGTCTTCGGCAGTTTCGACAGCCTCAATCCCTTCATCGTGAAGGGGCAGGCCGCTGCGGGCAGCAGCACCTATATTTACGATACGCTGATGACGGCGAGCATGGACGAGCCCGCTTCAGAATACGGGCTTCTCGCCGAAAGCGTCCGCCATCCCAAGGACTATTCCTCCGTCACCTACAGGCTGCGCGCGCGGGCGACGTGGCATGATGGCGAGCCGGTGACGCCGGAGGATGTCGTCTGGACCTTCGAAACGCTGAAGAAGAGCCACCCCTTCTACAACGCCTATTACGCAAACGTCGTGAAGGCGGAGAAGACCGCCGAACACGAAGTGACCTTCACCTTCAACCAGACGGGCAACCGCGAACTGCCGCAGATCGTCGGCCAGCTTCCCGTGCTGCCGAAGCACTACTGGACGGGTAAGAACGCGAAAGGCGAGACCCGCAACTTCGCCGAGACAACGCTCGAACCGCCGCTCGGCAGCGGCCCCTATCGCGTGGGCAAGGTCTCGCCCGGCCGCTCCATCACGTTTGAGCGCGTGCCGGACTATTGGGCGGCGGACCTGCCGGTAAATGCCGGTACCAATAATTTCGACAAGATCGTTTTCGAATATTTTCGCGATACGACGGTGGCGCTCGAAGCCCTGAAAGGCGACCGCGTGGACTTTCGCATCGAGAACAGCGCGAAGAACTGGGCGACGGAATATGACGTCCCGCCCGTCCGCCGCGGCGATCTCAAAAGAGAAGAAATCCGCACGATGAACCCGGCCGGTATGCAGGCCTTCGCCTTCAACACCCGCCGCAACAAGTTCAAGGATGCCCGGGTGCGCGAGGCTTTCAACTGGGCTTTCGATTTCGAGTGGATGAACAAGAATCTCTTCTACGATTCCTATACGCGCACCGACAGCTACTTCGCCAATTCAGAACTGGCCGCACATGGCCTTCCGCAAGGCCGCGAACTTGCCATTCTCAAAGAGTTCGAGGACAAGCTGCCGCCGGAAATCTTCACCGAGGCTTACGAGAACCCGAAGACCGATGGCAGCGGCAACAACCGCGCGAACCTGCGCAAGGCGGCCGCGCTTCTCAAGGATGCGGGCTGGACGATCAAGGACGGTAAGCTCACCAGCGAGCAAGGCGAGGTCATGACGGTCGAGTTCCTGCTCGACCAGCCGACATTCGAGCGCGTGGTCGCGCCCTTCCAGCAATCGCTGAAGAGGCTCGGTATCGAGGCGACGATCCGCACCGTCGATACACCGCAATATAAAAACCGCACCGACAATTACGACTTCGACATCATCGTCGATACGTTCGGTCAGTCTCTTTCGCCCGGCAATGAGCAGCGCGAGTTCTGGGGTTGCGCGGCGGCGGAAAAGACAGGCAGCCGCAATACGGCCGGCATTTGCGATCCGGTCGTCGAGAAACTCATCGACAAGATCATCTATGCCGAGAGCCGGGCGGAACTCATTGCCGCGAGCCGCGCGCTCGACCGTGTTCTGCTGTTCGGCCACTATGTCGTACCGCAATGGTATTCGCCGAATACGCGGCTCGCCTATTGGGCGCGCATGAAGCATCCCGAAGAAATGCCGCCCTATTCGAGCGGTTTCCCGACGATCTGGTGGGCCGACAAGGGCGCGGCGCCTGCGGCCCCCGAACGCGGCGAGGCCGAATGAGGCGCAGCGCGGGACGGCTCGGCGCGCTGACGCGGCGGCAGATGCTGGCGCTCACCGGGGGCGCAGCGGCGGCTCTTTCGCTCCCCTTCTCGCCCGCCCGTGCGGCAGGGCCCGCGCGGCGTCATGGCATGTCGATTTTCGGCGAGCTCAAATATGCGCCGGACTTCACGCATTTCGACTATGTGAACCCGGATGCGCCCAAGGGCGGCAGCTTCTCGCAGATCGGCCCGACGGCTGCCTATAACGCCTCCTTCTATACATTCGACACGCTGAACGGTTACATCCTCAAAGGGAACGCCGCGCAGGGTCTCGAACTCCTTTTCGACACGCTGATGGTGCGCGCCTATGACGAGCCGGATGCGGTCTACGGGCTTCTCGCGGAAAGCGTCGAGGTATCGCAGGACGGCAACCGCCTTACCTTCCGCTTGCGCGAGGATGCGCGCTTCCATGACGGCACATCCCTCACCGCGGAAGACGCCGCCTTCTCCTTCATGCTGCTGAAGGAAAAAGGCCATCCGCTGATCGCGCAGAATGTGAAGGAGATGGCCTCGGCGGAAGCGGCGGACAGGCACACGCTCACCATCACGCTGACCGGCGAGCAGACGCGCGACCTGCCGCTCTTCATCGCAGGCACGCTGCCCGTCTTCTCCAGGGCCTTCTATACGGCGCATGATTTCGCCGATGCCTCGCTCACGCCGCCGCTTGGCAGCGGGCCTTACCGCGTCGGCAAGATCCGCGCGGGCCGCGCCATCACCTATGAGCGCGTCGAGGACTATTGGGGACAAAATCTTCCCGTGAACAAGGGGAAGTGGAATTTCGGCGAAGTGCGCTTCGAATATTTCCGCGACCGCACGGCGCAGTTCGAGGCCTTCAAGGCGGGCGGCTATCTCTTTCGCGAGGAGTTCACCTCGAAGACCTGGGCGACGGAGTACGAGTTCCCCGCGGTGAAGGACGGGCGCGTGAAGCTTCTCACCCTGCCCGACGATACGCCGTCGGGCGCGCAGGGCTGGTTCCTCAATACGCGACGCTCGAAGTTCCAGGACATCCGCGTACGCGAGGCGATGGGGCTTGCCTTCGACTTTGCCTGGACGAACAGGAACCTTTTCCACGATCTCTACAAGCGCACAGAGAGCTATTTCGAAAACTCGCCGATGAAAGCGACGGGTGCGCCCGATGCCGACGAGCTTGCGCTGCTGGAGCCGTGGCGCGGCAAGGTGCCCGACGCCGTTTTCGGTCCCGTGGTCACGCCGCCCGCGAGCGACGGTTCGGGGCAGGACCGCAAGCTTCTGCGCCGTGCCGCCGGTCTTCTCGACGCGGCGGGCTGGACCGTGCAGGACGGCAAGCGCCGCAACGCGGCGGGCGAGGTGCTGTCCATCGAATTTCTCGACAATGATCCGATGGTGGAGCGTATCGTCGCGCCGCTTGCGAAAAACCTCCGCCTTCTCGGCATCGATGCGGACAGCCGCACCATCGACACCTCGCAATATCAGCTGCGCCGCGACAATTACGATTTCGATGTCGTCATGCAGCGCTATCCGCTCAGCCTCACGCCCGGCGTCGAGGCTCGCAGCTACTGGTCGTCTGCGTTCGCGAAAATTCCCGGCGGGCGAAATCTTTCGGGCATATCGAACCCCGCGATCGACGCGCTGATCGAGAAGGTCATTGCCGCACCGACACGCGCGGAACAGGAAGTCGCCGCCCGCGCGCTCGACCGGGTGCTGCGCGCCGGACACTACTGGGTGCCGCAGTGGCACAAGAATACCCACCATCTCGCCTTCTGGGACAAGTTCGCCCGGCCGGAGACGAAACCGAAATATCATCGTGGCGTGCTCGCGACCTGGTGGTCCGCGGATGCCATGACCGGGGAGAATTGAGGCTCATGTCCGCCTACATTTTCAGACGCTTCCTGCTGATGATCCCGACCATTTTCGGGATCATGCTTGTCAGCTTCGCGCTCATCCAGTTCGCGCCCGGCGGCCCCATCGAGCGGATCATCGCGCAGCTTCAGGGGACGGAGGTTTCCGCCACCGCGCGGATCGGCGGTGCGTCGGGCGGCGACTTTGGCGCGCAGGGCCAGATGTCCGGCGCCGACAGTTCCATGAACAGCAAATATCGCGGCGCGCAGGGCCTCGACCCGGAATTCCTGAAAGACCTCGAAAAGCAGTTCGGTTTCGACAAGCCCGCGCATGAGCGTTTCATCAAGATGATGTGGGACTATGCGCGCTTCGATTTCGGCGAAAGCTATTTCCGCGATGTGAGCGTGTTGAGCCTCATCGCGGAAAAGCTTCCCGTCTCCGTTTCGCTCGGCCTCTGGACAACGCTCCTCACCTACCTGATCTCGATCCCGCTCGGCATAAGGAAGGCGGTCCGCGACGGCAGCAGGTTCGACACATGGACGAGCGGCGTCATCATTGTCGGCTATGCCGTTCCCGGCTTCCTCTTCGCCGTCTTCCTGATCGTACTCTTCGCTGGCGGCTCCTACTGGTCGGTCTTCCCGCTTCGCGGCCTCACCTCCGACAATTGGGAAAGCCTCAGCCTCTTCGGCAAGGCGCTCGACTATCTCTGGCACATCATCCTGCCGGTCACCGCGCTCGTCATCGGCGCCTTCGCGACCACCTCGCTGCTCACGAAGAATTCCTTCCTCGACGAAATCCGCAAGCAATATGTGATGACCGCGCGCGCGAAAGGCCTGTCCGAACGCCAGGTGCTCTACGGCCATGTCTTCCGCAACGCCATGCTCATCATCATCGCGGGCTTCCCCGGCGCCTTCATAACGGCTTTCTTCACCGGCTCGCTGCTGATCGAGCAGATTTTCTCGCTGGACGGGCTCGGGCTCCTCTCCTTCGAGTCGATCGTCAACCGCGACTACCCTGTCGTCTTTGCGACGCTTTACATCTTCGGCCTGCTCGGCCTTGTCATCAGTCTCATCTCGGACCTCACCTATACATGGGTCGATCCGCGCATCGACTTCGAAACGAGGGAGGTCTGACATGCGCCTTCCCTTTCTGAACCTCCCCTTCCCGGGCATGCGCAAAAAACCGATGAGCCCGATCAACCAGCGGCGCTGGCGGAACTTCAAGGCGAACAGGCGCGGTTACTGGAGCCTCTGGCTCTTCGCCATCCTTTTCGTCGTTTCGCTCTTCGCGGAATTCATCGCCAATGACAGGCCGCTTCTCGTCACCTATCAGGGCGAGGCCTATTTCCCGGTCTTCGTCGACTATCCTGAAACGGATTTCGGCGGCTTCTTCGAAACGGCAGCCGATTACCGCGATCCCGTCGTGAAGGGCCTCATCCAGGATTCCGGCGGCATCATGATCTGGCCGCCGATCGAATATTCCTATCGCACGATCAATCTCGAACGCCGGGCGCTCTCCCCACCTTCCGCCGACAACTGGCTGGGGACGGACGATCAGGGGCGCGATGTCGCCGCGCGCCTCATCTACGGCTTCCGTATTTCCGTTCTCTTCGGGCTCATTCTCACCATCCTTTCCTCGATCATCGGCGTCGCGGCGGGCGCGGTGCAGGGCTATTTCGGCGGCTGGACCGACCTCATCTTCCAGCGCTTCATCGAAATCTGGACGAGCGTGCCGCAGCTCTACCTGCTCATCATCATTGCCGCGATCATCGAGCCCAATTTCTGGATATTGCTCGGCATCATGCTGCTCTTCTCATGGGTCGCGCTTGTCGGCGTGGTGCGGGCCGAGTTCCTGCGCGCACGTAACTTCGAATATGTGAATGCGGCGCGCGCCTTCGGCCTGTCCAACACGAAGATCATGTTCCGCCATCTGCTGCCAAACGCGATGGTGGCAACACTCACCTTCATCCCCTTCATCCTCAATTCGTCGATCACGACGCTGACCGCGCTCGACTTTCTCGGCTTCGGGCTTCCGCCCGGCTCGCCCTCGCTCGGCGAATTGTTGCAGCAGGGCAAGGCCAACCTTCAGGCGCCCTGGCTCGGCTTCACCGGCTTCTTCGCCATCGCGATCATGCTGAGCCTGCTGATCTTCATCGGCGAGGCCGTGCGCGATGCCTTCGATCCAAGGAAGGTGCTGCGATGAGCGCGCCTCTCGTCACCGTAAAAGACCTCTCCGTCGGCTTCCGCATGGACGGCAAGGAAACGATTGCCGTCGACAAGGTGTCCTTCGATATTCGCCCCGGCGAAACGGTCGCGCTTGTCGGCGAGTCCGGGTCGGGCAAGTCCGTCTCGGCGCTCTCGATCATGCAGCTCCTTTCCTATCCGCAGGCTTTTCACCCCTCGGGCGAAATCCTCTTCGAGGGAAAAAACCTCATCGGCGCGGATGAAAAGACGATGCGGCAGATCCGCGGCAACAAGATCACGATGGTCTTTCAGGAGCCGCTGACCTCGCTGAACCCGCTGCACACGATCGAGCGGCAGGTGGGTGAAGTGCTGATCGAGCACAAGGGAATGCGCGGACCCGCCGTCAAGACGCGTGTACTCGACCTGCTGAAGCGCGTCGGTATCCCCAATGCGGAGGAGCGCCTCGGCGCCTATCCGCACCAGCTTTCGGGCGGTCAGCGCCAGCGCGTCATCATCGCCATGGCGCTTGCGAACGAGCCCGGCCTTCTCATCGCCGACGAGCCCACCACCGCGCTCGACGTGACCGTGCAGGCGCAGATTCTCGAACTCCTGAGCGAGCTCAAGCGCGAGATGGGCATGGCGCTTCTCCTCATCACGCATGATCTCGGCATCGTCAGGAAGATGGCCGACCGCGTCAATGTGATGACCAGGGGCAAGATCGTTGAACACGGCCCCACGGAAGGGGTCTTCACCGCGCCGAAAAACGACTACACGAAGCATCTGCTCGCCTCCGAACCCAAGGGCCGTTCGCTCGGCGCGCCGAAGGACGGGCCGGTCGTCATGGAAGCGGACGGCCTCAAGGTCTGGTTCCCGATCAAGCGCGGCCTGCTCCGCCGCACGGTGGGTCATGTCAAAGCGGTGGACGGCGTTTCGCTCTCGCTGCGTCAGGGGCGCACGCTCGGCGTCGTCGGTGAATCCGGTTCCGGCAAGACGACGCTCGGCCTTGCCATGATGCGTCTTCTTTCCAGCGAGGGCGGAATCCGTTTCGAAGGCCGGAATATTCAGGATATGAAATCGAAGGAGCTGCGCCCGCTCCGGCGCGACATGCAGATCGTCTTTCAAGACCCCTATGGCTCGCTCTCCCCCCGTATGTCCGTCTCGCAGATTGTCGGCGAGGGGCTGCAAATCCAGCAGCCGGAACTATCGGCAGAGGAACGCCGCGCCCGCGTCGCGCAGGCGCTTTGCGATGTCGGTCTCGATGCCTCCATGCAGGACCGTTATCCGCATGAGTTTTCCGGCGGCCAGCGCCAGCGCATCGCGATTGCGCGCGCGATGGCGTTGAACCCGCGCTTCGTCATGCTGGACGAGCCTACATCCGCGCTCGACATGTCGGTGCAGGCGCAGATCGTGGACCTGCTTCGCGAGCTTCAGCGCAAGAACAATCTCGCCTATCTCTTCATCAGCCATGACCTGAAAGTCGTGCGCGCACTGGCCGACGACATCATCGTGATGAAGGATGGCAAGGTGATGGAAGCAGGCAGCGCCGACGAGGTCTTCGACCATCCGAAGACGGATTATACCAAAGCCCTCATGGCCGCCGCCTTCGACCTCGAAGCCGCCCCCGCAGGCGTCGTTTCCGAGTAGCCTCCTACCACCCTCCCCCTGTGGGAGGGTCGGAAAATTCAAACGTAGTGCAGAATTTTTCGGGGAGGGGTAAGCGGGGTAAACGGGTGGCAAGCCATTCGCCGAAGGCGGAGAACCCCTCCCCGAAATTCGTTTCGCTGAAGCTCACGAATTTCGACCCTCCCACAGGGGGAGGGTGGTCCTGGCGATTGACTCATCGTATCGGAGGCAGGCCGTCGCGGGACTTCCTCAATGCATGCCAAATCGTTTCGACGACCTCATCTGTCGCTGCAAGAACTTCGTTGTTCCAGCAGCGCAGCACCTCAAAGCCATCAGCATTCAGCCAAAGACTTCTCTGATGATCTCGCGCCGCATGAGGCGCGAGGTTGTGCTGTCCGCCGTCGACCTCGACAACCAGCCTGCGTTCAAGACAGACAAAGTCTACGATGTAGATACCCAGCCTATGCTGACGCCTGAAGTCATAACCTAAAGCTTCGTTTCGCAAACGGCTCCACAAACGGCGTTCCGCGTCCGTCATCTTGCGGCGAAGATTTTTGACCTGCTGGTCTGTCATGGGCTCAGTTTAGGGCCCACCCTCCCCCTGTGGGAGGGTGATCTCGATGGATAGGCGCAGCAAAACCCGGAAAGAGCCCTACCTTCTCACCAGCCTTTTGATGCTCGTCACATGGCCCGTGTCGGAACGCGCGATGCGCGACATGGCGATGTCGAGACGTTCCACGGCAACGCGCATGTGATGGGCGTTCGCATGGATCATGCGTTCCGCGTCCACCATGATGCCGACATGGCCCTTCCAGAAAACGAGGTCGCCGCGCGCGAGCTTCGTGAAGTCGATGGGTTCCGGCAGCGCCTCGCCGAGCGTCGCTTCCTGCATGTCCGTGTCGCGCAAGGAGGCTATGCCTGCGCGTTCCAGCGCCATCTGCACGAGGCCCGAGCAATCGAGCCCTGTGCTGTCGCGCCCGCCCCAGAGATAGGGCACGCCGATGAATTCCTCCGCCACAGCCACGAAGTCGCGCACATGCGAGCCCACTGGCGCCAGATGCGCACCGAAGACCCAGCCGCCGGTTTCGAGTTCGCTGTAATTGCCCCGCGCACCGGCAACCTTCAGCTTCGCGTTCATGGAAAGCGGCGTCGCGGGCCGCGTCTTCAGGTCGGGTTTGGGATAAACGAAAGTGCGCAGCGCCGCGACGGTATGCGTCGGCTCGAGCGCGCGCGGCGAGAGATCGTTCGCCGCGACATAGCCGACATAATCATCCTGCACCGACTGCCCCCAGGCCCAGCCGTTCTTTTCCTCATAGACGCGGAAGGTCTCGCCGAAGAGCAGTTGCGTGTCCATCGGCGCACTGGCTTCCGGGCGGCGCAGCAGCGGCAGAACGGATGTCCGCACGAGCCGGTCCACACCCTCCACGAAGCGGGGCGCCTTCACCTCGCCGCGCAGATGCGCGGCCGCGAGATCGTCACGATAGGCATTCAGGCGATGATCCGGACCGCGCTCGCGGTTCATGTCAGGGCGCCTCGCGAGGAACGGATGATCAGCTCGGCGAATTCCTCCATGAAGCCGGTGCCCTTCATCGTGCGCAACACAAGCACGTTGCGGCGGTCGGCCTCGTCGCGCGAACGCTTCAGCAGATCGAGGCTGCCCAGCGTATCGAGCGCCCGCGTGATCGCGGGCTTCGACACGCCGAGAGCGGCGGCAAGGCCCCGCACGGTATGCGGCGGCGGATCGAGATAGACCGTAAACATGATCGCCAGTTGCCTCGACGAAAGATCCGGCCCGTCATTGCGGACCGATTGCAGTACGACGTCGTGCCACAGAGACAAAGCCTCTACAGGCTTCAACTCCGGGGCTCCCCCATAAAGTTCCGGCATGGCCTCCCCCAGCGCTGCCATGATCCCCGCCCGTCACTTCCGTTCCGGGCCCGGATTAGTCTAACCCGCCATTACGCAGGGGCAAGCCTCACGCGCCGTAGCGCCGCTTCAGAAGGTGATAAAGCGCGCGAATGCCTTGCGCCTCGCCGCCCACGGGGCGGCCCGGCTTTGCCTTGGGCGCCCAGCCATAAATGTCGAAATGCACGTGCGCCCTCGCCTTTTCGACGAAGCGGGCAAGGAAAAGCGCGGCCGTGATGGAGCCAGCGAAGGGGCCATCCGAAATGTGGTTCACATCCGCGATCTTGCTTTCGAGCCAGGCGTCATAAGGCTGCCAGAGCGGCATCCGCCACAACGGATCGGACATGGCCTCCGCCGAGACGGCGATCTCTTCGGCCAGCCCCTCGTCTTTCGTATAGAAGGGCGGCAAATCGGGGCCGAGCGCGGTGCGCGCCGCGCCTGTCAGCGTCGCCATGTCGATGATGAGGTCCGGCGCTTCGCTGTCGGCTTCGGCCAGTGCATCGCCGAGCACGAGGCGGCCTTCGGCATCCGTATTGCCGATCTCGACGGTGAGGCCCTTGCGGCTCTGCAACACGTCGCCGGGCCGGAAGGCATTGCCCGACACGGCATTCTCGACGGCAGGGATCAGCAGCCGCAGCCGGATGTCGAGCTTCGCCTCCATCAGCGCCTGCGCGAGGGCGAGCGTGCAGGCCGCGCCGCCCATGTCCTTCTTCATCAGCAGCATGGCGCTTGAAGGCTTGAGGTCGAGGCCGCCGGTGTCGAAGCAGACGCCCTTGCCGACCAGCGTAACTTTCGGTGCGCCCTCCCTGCCCCAGCGCATGTCGATGAGGCGCGGTGCAATTTCGGCAGCGCGTCCTACCGCATGGATCATCGGATAGTTTTCGCTCAGAAGGTTCTCGCCCTCGATCACGGTGAGCGCGGCGCCATGCGCGCTCGCCACCTCCCCCGCCGCGGCGGCAAGGTCGGCGGGGCTCATGTCGCTTGCGGGCGTGTTGATGAGATCGCGCGCCAGGAAGACCGCGCGCGCGAGGCGGCTCACCTCTTCGCCATCGACGCCCCTGGGCAGGACAAGGCGCGGCCATTCGCGGGCATTGCCTGAATAGCGTGTGAAGCGATAGGTGCCGAGCGCGAAGGCGAAGGCCGCCTTCGAGACATCGCCATGAAGTTCGCCCGCCAGCCGGTAGTCGCCCGCAGGCAGCGATGCGGCGAGCGCGCCCGCCGCAAAAGGGTCGCTCGCGTCGCCGATGCCGAGCAGCACGCCCGCAAGACCGCCGGAACCATCCGGCAGGAGCAGCACCTTGCCCGCCTCGCCCTTGAACCCGGACGTCGCAACCCAAGCGGCGCCGGGCCCCGCATGCGTCTCGCACCAGGCTTCCGCCTCGTTCGCGCGGATCTGCCAGACGGGCGTCGCCGCCACATCCTTGTCGGCGATGAAGATATCGAGCACGCGGGGGCTCCTTTGATTTTGCTGGGACGAAACCTTATAGAGTGGCTGTCAGGCCTGCAACGGCAAGGCATTTGGCGGATAGGCAGAGGGCAGCATGAGCGCGCAGGAATTCGAACTCGTTATCGGCGACAAGAACTGGTCGAGCTGGAGCATGCGGCCCTGGCTTCTGATGCGGCAGGCCGGCATTCCCTTCACCGAGACCTCGATCCGGCTTCGTCAGCCCGACACCAGGGAGCAGATCCTCGCTCATTCGCCGACGGGCTTCGTGCCTGCGCTCAAGTGGCAGGGCGTCGTGATCGGAGACTCGCTCGCGATCTGCGAAACCATCGCCGATCTCTACCCGACGAAGAAGCTCTGGCCCTCCGATACGGTCGCGCGCGCGATGTGCCGGAGCGCGGCAGCCGAAATGCACTCCGGCTTTCAGAACCTCCGCCGCGAGATGCCGATGGCCGTTCTCGAAAAGTATCCGGGTGAGGGGCACACGGAAGAAGCGCTCGCCGATGCGCGCCGCATCGTGTCGCTCTGGCGGGCTTGCCGTGTGCGCTTCGGACGGCAGGCGAGCGAAGATCAGGGATTTCTTTTTGGCGGCTTCAGCGTGGCGGATGCCATGTACGCCCCCGTCGTCACCCGCTTCCTTACCTATGAGGTCGATCTCGCCTCGCTCGGCGACGATGGCACGGTCAGCGCCTATATGAACGCGGTAATGACGCTTCCCTCGATGCAGGACTGGATCAGGGATGCGGAAGCGGAAGAGGCAGCGAAATCCCCGGCTTGACGTTTTGATGACGTTTCGATGACAGTCAGGGCGTCTTGTCCCCGTCTTCCGGCAAGTTTATCCCCAGTTCGCGGTAGTAGCGCGCGGCTCCCTCATGCAGCGGCACAGGGAGCGATGCGACCGCGAGGCGTTCCTCTTCACCCACCTCGCCAGGCAGGAGACCTGGCAGCGCGGGGCCGCTCAGAAGCACGCGATTTCCACTATAGAACAACGCCTTGGTGATGCGGTAGACGAGGTCCGCATCCGCATTTTCGTTCACGATCCAGATCATCGAGACGCCGAGCGTTTTCGTCGGCGGCACGAAGCGGTAGAGATCACCGGCTATTTCGAGGGGTTGAAAATTTGCACCCGGCCGCGTGAGTTGCGCCATACCTTCGCTATCTATCGGTACAATGACGATTGATCCGCGATCGGCAAGGCTTGCGATTTCCGCCGATGGCAATGCATCGACAAGAAAGAACGCATCGAGCTGGCCTCGCAGCATGAGGTCGGCGGCGGCACTCGCATCATAGTCGAGAAGCGTCACCGTGCGGCGGCCAAGTCCATGCACCGCAAGCACCGGAAGCGCGGCCTCACGCGTACCGGAACCCGGTGTGCCAACGGAAACGCGCTTTCCCTCGAGGTCCGCCACTGCGGAAACATTCGCATTGCGGCTTGCGACCAGATAGAGCGCTTCGCGGTAGACGCCACCAATGGCGCGCAGATTGCGGATCGGCGCCTCGCCACGAAAAGGCGTTTCGGCGCGTGTCGCAAGATCGAGAATGGGTGCGGCGACGAGAGCGGAGTCATAATTGCCGGCACTCACCGCACGCACATTCGCGACGGGCCCGGCGGATGATTTCGCTACCGCGACGAGACCCGCGACGCCGCAAGGGAGATCTCTCTCGCAACGCGGCGTTCCGGGCGGGCGGCTGATCGCGGCCGCGAGGCGCTCGCCGACTGCAAAATATTCGTCGCCCGCGCTGCCTGTCCCGACCTGGAAAAAAGTGACCGTTTCGGGCGGCTCTTCAAGGCTCACCGGCGGCCGCAGATAAAAAAGAAGGCCGAGTACCAGGGCGATTGCGACCCCGATCGAAATGGCAAAGGTGCGTGCGGAGATTCGAGCAGCGATCTCACGCCCCTTCTCCAGCAATCGCGAGACCGGCTCTGTGATTTTTTTCATTTCCATAAACCGATCCATACACACCGATACGGGGCGAAAAGGGGGCGCTACCACACGGAAAGCCGCTCATTCCAGGCGATCTTATAATTAATCATTTCTTGACGGGTCTCGCCGAAAATCAGCTTCAATCATACCCCATCAGGACGCTGACGGGACTTCCGGAAACCATGGACCGGGACCATCATGAAGCCATTCGCTGAAAAGACCTTGTGGCCTGCCGCCCGGAAGCGCGGAAGCGTCGTCGCGGCCACTTTCTGCTCTGTGCTTGCTCTGGCCGGCTGCGCCTCGACCGGCGCGACGCCCAAGACGGAACTGACCCCCAGAGAAGCGGCCGAGGCCCAGATCGACGAACCGGCGTTGCGGGAAGCGGCGGTCGAAAGCACCAAGACCCAGGATTATGTTGCCGCCGCTGCCTATTGGGGTGCGCTTTACGAGCGTTCGCCGGGTGATGCGGCGGTTGCCGTTCATTACTCCAAGGCACTCCGTCAAATCGGCTCCATCGAGCAGTCGCTCAACATCATGAAGCGCGCGCAGATCAAATCGCCAGGCAATGCCGAGATCCTTTCCGAATTCGGCAAGGCACTCACGGCGAGCGGTCGCCCCGATCAGGCCTATGCCATGCTCAATGAAGCAGCAGCGACATTGCCGCGTGACTGGACGATCCAGTCGGCGCTTGGCGTCGCGCTCGACCAGATGGGCCGCTACGATGAGGCAAAGAGCCACTACAATCGCGCGCTGAGCCTTTCACCGGACAATCCTTCGGTACTGACCAATCTTGGTCTTTCCTACGCACTTACCGGGGATCTCAATACCGCGGAACGGACATTGCGCAAGGCGGTCGCCGATCAAAAGGCCGATGCCTATGCCCGGCAGAACCTTGCAATCGTGCTGGGTCTCAAAGGCAATTTCGATGAAGCCGAACGACTCGCCCGTGCGGACTTGCCGCCCAATGTCGCCGATAGCAACATGGCCTATCTTCGCGCCATGCTTTCCCAGCCTGCACTCTGGAAACAGATGGAGGCGCTGGACGAGAAACCTGCCGCCGCTGTGCAGCCGGAGAGCAAGCTGAAACCTTCCGACACCGATCAGGTCTCGTCTCTACCGCCGGAAACGGGCACGTCGTTGCGCTGAACCAACGCAGCTCCTCCATCGTTAGACAAAGATGGCGTCCCACGGAAACGTGAGACGCCTTTCTCGTTACGGCTTGTGACCAGCTCAGAAAGTTGCCGTTGCCTTGATGATGGCCGGGCCGAGGATCACGCAGAAGAGCGCCGGCAGAAAGAATACGATCATCGGCACGGTGAGCTTGGGTGGAAGGCCCGCTGCTTTCTTTTCCGCCTCGGACATGCGTATGTCGCGGTTTTCCTGCGCCATGACACGGAGCGCCTGTCCGAGCGGCGTACCGTAGCGCTCGGCCTGGATGAGGCTGGTCGATACCGCTTTCACACCCGGAAGGCCGGTGCGTTTGGCGAGATTCTCATATGCCTGCCGCCGTTCCTGCAAGTAGGAAAGCTCCGCTGTGGTCAAGCCGAATTCCTCGGCAAGCTCCACGGATTGTTCACCGATTTCCGCCGCTACTTTCTGGAATGCGGCTTCGATCGACATGCCGGATTCAACGCAGATGAGCAGCAGGTCGAGTGCATCGGGGAATGCCTTGCGGATCGAGTCCTGACGACGGGCGATGACATTCTGAACGAAGACGTTTGGCAGATAAAAACCTACAAAGGCTGACGCGCAGGAGGCTGCAAACCGCGCCATCGGCTCGAGGCCGAGATCGTTCAGAAACGAGAGATAGAAGAGCGTGAGCACGAAAAGGATCGGCGGCATCACGAAGCGGAAGAAAACGAAGGTGTAAACCGGCCCGGGACCGCGAAAGCCGGCCTGGCGTAGTTTCCCCTTGATTTCGGTGTTTTCGAGCATGTTGCCGTGAGCGAACATCTCGACGACCTTCTTCTTGAACCCAAGGGTTGGCGCCTGGCGGAGCCGCGTCCTCTCCTGCGTGAGCGCCTCGCGGGCGCGGGCGCGCATCGCCTCACGCTCGGTCGAGACGAGCTTCATCCGCGTATTCAGCTTGTTACCGCCCAACAATGGCGTCGTCAGCGTCAGAATAGTCGCAAACGCAGCAAGCGCCGTGAGTAGCATCACGACGTTTTCGATATTGAACATGCTCTCGATGAAATCGAAACTTGCCACTTCGGGATTCCTAGAACTTGAAGTCGATCATCTTCTTCATGACGAAAACGCCGATGCTCATCCAAACCAGACCGGAAACGATGATCATATTCCCGGCGGTTGTCGTGAACAGAACGTCCATGTAATCGGGCGAAGTAAAATAGATCATCAGCATAACGCCTGGCGGCAGCGAGCCAATAATACCGGCAGACGCTTTTGCTTCCTGCGACATTGCCTGAATCTTCGCCCGCATCTTCTTTCTTTCGCGAAGCACCTTTGAAAGATTGCTCAACGCTTCCGAGAGATTGCCGCCGGTCTTCTGCTGAATCGAGAGTACGATCTGGAAGAAGTTCACTTCCGGAAGGGGCATGCGTTCATAAATCTTGTCGAGCCCCTGCTCCAGCGTCACACCGAGGCGCTGGCCTTCCACGATGTCCTGAAACTCGGTGCGAATGGGTTCCGGCGACTCCGTCGCGATAAGCTTCAGACAATCATTAATGGGCAAACCCGACTTTACACCGCGCACAATGACATCGATCGTGTTTGCGAATTCTTCGGCAAAAGCCTTCTGGCGGCGTTTCATGAGATAGGACAAGACCCAACGCGGCAGACCGAAGGCGGCTGCAAAACCACCCAGCAATGCAATGAGCATGGAAAGGCCCGACAGCATGAGACAAAGCGTCACCACAAGGCCGCATACCGCGCTGGCAATATAGAAAGTGCGCGTTTCGATTTCGAGACCGGCTCGTTCTATACGCGTCGAAAGAGGAATACTCTTCTTTTGTTCCTTCTGCTTTTCCTCGAGACTTTTCAGCGTCTCCTGCATCTGTTTGCGGCGTTTTTCGCTGTTGTCTGCTTCGTGCTCGGACGCGCCGGGAGCGAGGCGCGCATTTCCCGCACGCGTCACTCGTGCCACCCGCTTCTGGGATTCCGTCTCCCCGCTGACAAAGGCAAACCCCACCGCACCTATGCACACCGCAGCAAGCAGGGCGATCGCCAGGATAATCAGGGTGGTGTGATCCATTCCGCTTTCCTAGCCTTGGGCGCGGTCGAGCGCAGCTGCGAGGGCGTGGTGCTGATTGTAATACCGGGCACGGTCCCAGAAGGACGGACGGGCGATACCGGTTGATTTGTGTTTACCGAGGATGCGGCCCGATTCATCTTCCCCTTCAATGTCGTAGACAAAGAGATCCTGGGTGATGATGACATCGCCTTCCGTGCCAAGCACTTCCGTAATATGTGTGATGCGGCGTGAGCCGTCGCGCAAACGAGCCGCCTGGATAACCACATCGATGGAGCCGCAGATCATTTCCCGGATTGTCTTCGAAGGCAGGGCGTAACCGCCCATGGTGATCATGCTTTCGAGACGGGAAAGGGCTTCACGCGGGCTGTTCGCATGGAGCGTGCCCATTGATCCGTCGTGACCGGTGTTCATGGCCTGAAGAAGGTCGAATGCTTCCGGGCCACGCACTTCGCCCACGATGATGCGTTCAGGACGCATACGCAGGCAGTTGCGCACAAGCTCGGTCATGGTGACCTGCCCCTGACCTTCGAGGTTCGGCGGGCGCGTTTCCAGGCGCACAACATGCGGCTGCTGCAGCTGAAGTTCGGCCGCATCTTCGCAGGTGATGACCCGTTCGTCCGTATCGATGAAACCGGTGAGACAGTTGAGCAGCGTCGTCTTGCCCGAGCCGGTACCGCCGGAAATAAGAACGTTGCAGCGTACCTTTCCGATGATACCGAGAACCTCGGCACCTTCCTGCGAAATGGAATGATATTCCACGAGGTCGCGCATGGTCAGCTTGTCGCGGCGGAACTTACGAATGGTGAGCGCCGGTCCGTCGATCGAAAGCGGCGGTACGATGACGTTTACGCGGCTGCCATCAGGAAGGCGCGCATCGCAGATCGGACTCGACTCATCCACACGACGGCCGACCTGGCTCACAATCCGCTGACATATGTTCATCAACTGACTGTTGTCGCGGAAGCGGATATTCGTGAGCTCGACCTTGCCATTGACTTCGATGAAGGTACGCTCCGAGCCATTCACCATGATATCGGCGATATCGTCTCGTGCGAGCAAGGGCTCAAGCGGGCCATAGCCCAGAACATCGTTGCAGATATCCTGCAGGAGCGCTTCTTGCTCCGAGATCGACATGACGACGTTCTTGATCGAGAGAATTTCGTTGACGATGTCGCGAATTTCTTCTCTCGCGCTCTCTGCATCGAGCTGAGCGAGCTGCGTCAGATCGATGGTGTCGATCAGCGCGTTGAAGATCGTCGTCTTGATCTGATAGTAGTTCTCCGAGCGATGGTCGCCCCCTCGCGGGGTCGCGGCCACCTTTGCCGGAACAGGCTTCACAGGCGCGGGCTTTTGCACCCCCGCCTTCGGCGCAGGAGTGCTGGCCTGCGGTGACGGCGCATCCTGCTGGGGGCTGGATGCCGGCGCCGATGCGGGCTTGCGCGGGACTGCCTGACCTTCGGTCCGCCTTCCAAACACGTGAACTACCTCCGGTTAACCCTTGCGTGAAAGAAAGCTGAACAGGGACGACTTGGCTGCCTTCGGCGCACGCGCCTCCCGCCCGCAAAGCTGCTGGGCGAGGAAACGAAAACCTTCGGCTGCCTTCCCTTTCGGTTCGAGCTCTTCGATCATCTGTCCATTATTCGCCGCCGTACCAAAAAGGCCGGGATTGAATGGAAGAACGAGCGTCGCGTCACCACCAACGGCTTCCGCGAAATCCTTTACCGGAATCTCCGGACGCTTCGGCATGCCCACCTGATTGAGCACGATATGCGCGGCATTGTCGTTCGGCCGGGCTTGTCGTGTCAGATCCAGAATGTTCTTGGCATTTCGGAGGCTGGCAAGGTCTGGCGTCGCGGTGATGACAATTTCGTCTGCGGCAAGCAGAACCTTCTTGGTCCAGGGAGCCCAGACATGCGGCAAGTCGACGATCACACAGGGAACGCCTTCGCGCACGATGTCGAGAACCGTTTCACAGCTGTCGGCATCCATCTCGAAATCGCGGTCAAGAACGGCCGGGGCTGCAAAAAGACTCAGCCTGTCCGTGCACTTGACGAGAAGACGGTCGAGCAGGACATCGTCCATGCGCTCCGGCGCCATCAACGCATCCGCGATTCCCTGTGCCGGGTCCTGATTAAAGTCGAGACCCGCCGTACCGAAAGGCAAATCCATATCGGTGATGACGACATCTTCGTTCATGCCACTTGAAATGCACCAGCCGATGTTATGCGCGATGGTGCTTGATCCCGTACCGCCCTTCGCGCCAATGAAGGCAATGGTGCGGCCAATGGGCGGCGCATCCGGATCGACATAGAGACGAGAGATGGCTTCTATCACGCCGAGAGGACGAAGCGGCGCCACGAGATATTCGTTCACACCCTGCCGGATCATCTCGCGATAGAGCGAAACATCGTTCATGTGACCGATAACGACCACCTTGGTGCCCGCGTCGCAAACTTCGGCAAGCGCACCGAGCTGGCTGAAGAGCTCGGGTCCGCCATTGCGCGTTTCGACCATGATAAGATTCGGGGTCGCGGTTTGCTGATAGTTCTCTATGGCGGCGGGGATACCGCCCATATGCACCGTGAGGTGCGCCTTTGCGAGACGGCGGTCCTCACCGGCGCGCTGAATGGCGCTGCCCGTGCCTGGCTGCTCGCAGAAGGCATGAATTGTGATCCTCGGTACCGGCTTCAAAACGGCGAGACCTTCCGCTTCTTCAGCAACGGCTATCGGCTGCACCAGGGGTGGCGCCTCTGGAGAGGCCCCCGATGCGGGGCCCGGCATTGGCGGCGCTTCGACCGTTGGTTCCTTGCGTGCGAGATTGCTCATTATTCTACCTCACTCACAGCGCCCGAATCCTGATCAGTACGTTGGGTCGCTGTCGATTCACCGGCACGATATTTTTCGAGAACCGTATTGCGACGCTCCGCGTCGGCGGCGGTCATTTTACGGGGGCCTGCGAGATCGGCTGGATCGGCAATCATCACCGCCAGATTGTTCTGGGTTGCGCAGCCGTGATTGGGCATCAGACCATTGGCAGGATCGAAAGCATAGTCAGCGCTCCAGTCACCGCATGCGGTCGGCTTCGCGATATAGTGCTTGAAGGAAAGGATCAGCGGCGCTCCGCTGTCCGCACCCGAAGCACGATAAGGCGTGTAGGCGAGATCGGTCACTCCGTTCGCCGACAGGATGTCGCGCACATCGCTCAACGCGACCGCAGCTGCGCCAGCATTAGGCGAGCCTGACGGTGTAGAGATGGTGAGGGGTCCGTGGCCACGCTGACGGTAGGCGCTGGCAAAATTCCCGATTGCCGCCTTGTCCGAGGAAGTGAGCCCCGGCTGGCCGGCAACGGCGCCGACATTGAGTGTTGCGACATCCGCTTCCACCGATATTGGATGCGTATAGTTCGCGTCGTACTGCGCCTGTTCGATACCGTTGAAACCGCAGCCGGCAAGACTGGAAGCCAGCACGACGGCGATACTCCTGGCAGCATGCTTTGCGATCTGCTTTGCCATTTCATTCATTCCTTCGCGCTCAATCCACAACGAAGCCAACCGGCCCCTGCAGCGGCTTTTCACCAGGGGTGGCACCACGGGCGCCGTAGGTCGCGTTCAACCGGCCCATGAGGATCGTGTCCATGTCGCTCGCCGGTGCGTATCCATCTGTCGGCAGAACGAGATTCTTGCGGGAAGTCGGATCGACGAGATAAGGCGTCACGATCACGACGAGCTCCGTTTCGTTTTTCTGGTAATCGCGGCTGCGGAAGAGCTGGCCGAGAACCGGCACATCCTTCGCGCCCGGCACACCGTCGATATTCTGACGCGTGGTGTCGGAGAGAAGACCGGCCATGACAATCGAGCCCCCGCTCGGGAGTTCAAGTGTCGTTTCGGCGCGGCGCACCTTGAGACCCGGGACGGTGACGCCCTCGCCGCTGGCCCCCTGCAGGACGAACGCTCCGTCTGACGAGAGTTCGCTCACCTCCGTCGAAATCCTCAGGCTGATGCGGCCCTCGCTCAATACGACCGGCGTGAAGTTCAGGCCGACACCGAAGGGCTTGAATTCAAGTTGCACGTTGCCGTCGCGATCGCGCGAGGTTGGAACGGGGAACTCGCCGCCGGCGAGGAATTTCGCCGATTCACCCGAGATCGCCGTCAGGTTCGGCTCCGCAAGTGTCCGCAGGATGCCATCGCGCTCCAGGGCATCGATTGCAGCTCCAATAGAACCGTCATTGCCGGTGACCGTCGCGCTCCCGTCCAGACCACCAAGCGAGCCGCCCTGGAGGCTCAACGAATTGCTCGTGGCAAGCTGGAGCGCAAGATCGCCGAAGCTCGCCGCGCTCGACAGGTCGACGCCGAGTTGCTTGATGACGTTGCGCTGCATTTCCGCAACCGTCACCTTGAGCATCACCTGCTCCTTGCCCTCGATGCCGAGCATGTTGAGCACGTTTTCCTTGTCGACGCCGATATAACGGGCTGCGAGATCCTGCGCCTTGCTCGCCTCGGTGGCACTCGCCACCATGCCGGAGAGCACGACATGATCGTTTACCGATTCCACATCGATCCGGGCGGCGGGAAAATACTGGCGCAGCGAGTCGCGAAGACCGCTCAGATCACGCGCGACCCGAATTTCCAGGTTGAGGATCTGTTGGCTGTTTTCATTAAAGAAGAATGCGTTGGTCTGGCCGACGGCGAGACCGATGAGATAAGTCCGCTTGTTGGTGCGCACCACCGCATCGACAATTGCCGGATTTGAAACCAGCACATCGCGCGCCGCCACGGGCAGTTCGACAATGGCCGCCTTGTTTAGGCCGAGCACAATGCTGCGCGAGGCCTGCCCCATACCGCCCTGATCGATCTTGACGAGCCGCGCATCACCGGCGTGCAAACTTCCACCCAGCGGCACGAAAGCGAGCGAGATTGCGCAGAGGATAGCGGCGACATGCCGGAAGCTCCGGCCATCCCGCGCGGTGCATACCGCCTTCAGCTTGTTCCACATCCTGTTCATGCCCGGTCCCTCGCCTACTTCACACGTACGGATTGCGTGGTGCCGTAGCGCACAATTTTCACTACCGATCCGCTCGATTCCCTGACCTGCTCTTCCGTGCCGGCGAGATCCTGATCTCCCATGCTGCGAAGCGAGAGCGAGAGCGTGCTATCCGCCTGCGCGACAGAAACAAGCTCGACCTGCCCCGGCGTGAGCTCAAGCGTCGCCGTACGGCCAACTGCAACCTGCTCTCCGGCCTTCTCGTTGAAACGCTGGTCGATCGCGAGAACACGGATGTTGCGGAGAATGGTCTGGCCTTTCTCCACGTCGATCACATCCACCCGATCGTTTGGGAGGATGAAACCGCCCGCGCTCGTTTCCGGTTCGATTCTAATTGCCGCGGCGCGCATACCCGGTTCGATCAGAGCCGACATGAAGCCTGCTCCCGTGAGCGTCACCAGCTTGTCGAGCGTGACCGGCTCGCCGCTCAACAGAGCCGAACGGGCAACGCTATCGGTAAACTCCTCAATCGCGGTCGGCTTCTGCGCGCGAGACACATAAGCGGGGTTCATTGCGGCTTCAGGCCAGCGCTGCCAGCGCAGATCAGAAGATGAGACGCGCTGACCGACATCAAGATTGTTGACCGCGACGAGAACTTCGGCCGTTGGCTCTTCGACAACTTGTTTCACGGGCTCTTCTGTATCGGACGACATAAGCCCACGCGCGAGCAACGCTGCGAGGCCCGCGGCGACGATCGCCATACCCAGAACTCCAATGCGTGCGGCGTTCACTTGCCTGATCCTTTCTTTCCGCATCTCCGGCCTCGGGCCGCAGACGCTCCATTCAATTCAAGCGGCATGTGCCGCTGCCGCAAACCAGACGGTCTGCGGAAAAACCATCAGCCCGCCTATCGCGAGCGCGACACCGTAAGGAATGCCTTCCTTGCGGTCGTGAAGTCTTGCAATCCAGTCCTGGCGCATCATGAAGAGCGGTAGCGGCATCGACCTGAACACCAGAATGAGGAGCGTGAGGACGCCGCCGAATATCGATGCAAGGATGAGGTAGGCGAGAAGATCGCTCATCCCGATCCAGAGCGCCGTCGCTGCGATGAATTTCGCATCGCCGCCGCCGATCCAGCCGAGAGCAAAGAGCCCCATTCCCACAAGCAGCATCAGCACACCCGCCGCCACGTGGAGCGCAACCTCCTGCCACGTCAGCCCCAGGAAGGGCACAAGCACCGCGAACGCCAATGCAAACGCGACCGTCAGCAGGTTCGGGATGGTCATCGTCGTCAAATCCCACAACCCGCCAAAGATCATGGCGAGCGGAAAGACGGCGAGAAAGAGCATGCTCATCACGGCGGACGCCCGGTTTCCCATGGGCCGGATTGACCCGCGCGGGGAGGCCCCATGCCTCCTCGTGCCATGGGATAGTGGCCGCGGGACCGTAAATTTGGAGTAAATGGGGGTTCAAAATGAGCCGAAATGTCCATTAGCCAACTGGACTTACTTCCAACGGAGCGCTGGCTCGGGCAACAAAAAAGCCGCCATACACCTATGTCGTGCATGACGGCTATTTCTTAGCTTACCCGGCCACACAGGCCGGGGCATGAAGAGCGGCTATTACTCGAGAGCAGTGCCGATTTCTTCGAACTTGGCGACGAGATTGTCGCCCACCGTACCAACGGCCGCGAGGATAACAACCGCGATGCCGGCAGCGATCAGGCCATACTCGATGGCGGTCGCGCCGGATTCGTTCTTCGCAAACGACTTCAGAAACTGGCCCATAATAAGCCTCCTTCAATTCATTGACTGTCGACAGCACCTAACCTGACGGACATCAAGGCCGCCGGGCGCCCTTTCGGACTGGAGGCAAGATTAGCCGGGCACCCTTACTTAATTGCTAACGAATACTCTAGAATTTCGCTTCTTCTTATTCACACATTCAATATTGTATATGTATAGATAAAATAACTATTGTTCCTAAACGACATTTCCTGAATAGTTTTATTTGGGCATGGAATATGCGGTCGAGAAAGATTTAGAGTAGCGTTAATTCCGGGTTAAGACGTCTTGGAGACTTTCCTCACCGGAGCCTGGCCCGTCGCCTGCCCCCCCTTCTCTTTCCGGGTACTTTCGCGCCCCATTTTGAGCCGGAACAGTTTTGCTCAATCTAGCTCACACAAAGCCTTGAGGGCCGCTTCATCGGCGACGATGAGCCCTGGATAATTGCGGCTCGCGATTCCCTTGCGTACCAATTCCGCGATCGCGCGGGCCACGACCTCTTCGGTAGTATCGACGCGGGCGGCAAGTACCCGGTGGCGTGGAAGACGGTCGATGCGCAAGCAGTCCCCTCCCGCGTCATCCCGCTGCGGTTCAGCCAGAGCCAGAAGTTCCCTGTAAACCCGCTGCGCTCCCGTTCCTTCGGAGACGTTTCCCTCCGCTTCGGGCGATGGCGTACCGGTCTCTTTGGCCCTTAACAGCCGCGCATACTGGCAGAGGAGCGCCCGCGAGACCGATTCTTCGCGTGAGAGAAGCTCAAGAAAGCGGGATTCCGGCAAAGTAGCTATGAGCCCCACTTCCCGGGCGACCGCAGTGAGGTCTGTTTCGATCACACCAAGGGCAGTCATTTCCCCGAACTGCCCTCCGGCGTTGACGTCTGTATAGGCGATACGTCCAGCATTACCCATGCTGCGTGCGAGGCGAACCGAACCCTCGACAACGAATATGACGCCGTCCATGCCGCCGGCCTGCGCGAGGTTGAGGATGATTTCGTTCCCGGCGACAGCGCGCCACTCGCATTCAACCGCAAGAAGCGCGAGCTCGCGAGAAGGGAGCGAAGAGAGAATATGAATGCCGGCGAGGGAACCTGTGTGACCGGACGTAACTTTCCGTCCGCTATGCGCCTCGCGTTTCATCTGTTTCGCACTCCTCGACTGTCCTCCTGCAGCCTAGCGGGGGGCATTTAATCCCCCGTTAAATTCCCGCGGCAAGGCTTACGGTCAACAGATCATTTACTCTTGGGGCATAGTCTCCATGGCAACCGGCGCATCATGCGCCCAGACCAGCCGCAAGGAAGGCAGCAATACGATGCGTGCTTACCGGACCAAGAAGAAAGCCCTGCGCCGTGTACTTTTCGGTGCCGGTTGCGCCGCCCTCGTTGCGAGCGCCGCACAAGCCGACGACTTCAAGGTTGAACTGAACGAGACGAAGGCGCTGCATCTCGCAAAGCCGGTTTCCACGGTTATTGTCGGAAACCCCGCGATTGCCGATGTCGCCGTCGAAGGCTCGAAACTCATCTATGTCATGGGGCGCAGCTTCGGAACCACGAACCTCGTCGCAACCGACAGCGAAGGGAAGGCCGTACTCAACCTCGACGTCAGCGTCGTTTCCCAGAGCGCCTCTTCGGTAACGCTTACGCGGGGCACGGGCGGCCAGCTGTCCTACAACTGCACACCGCGATGCGAACGCGTCGCGGGCGTTGGCGACAATCCAGACTCCTATGACGCAATCATGAAGCAAGTCTCCGGTGCGCTGAGCACAGGTGCGGGCGCGACCCAAGGCGCATCGACCATGCAAGCCCCCGCCGCCGAATAGAAGACTCCGCACCACTCCATCAAAGTAAAAGGCCGCCCTTCAAGGACGGCCTTTTTCTTTTGGTACACTTGCGATGAGATATGAATCTACTGGCTGATGCGAAGATTGGAGAGCGCCATTGCGATAGACGTGAAGACTTCTGTCAGCTGGCTCGTCTGTGTCACATCGAAATACATCTCAGGCTTCGTCGCGCAATTCTTCAAGAGTGTCGCGTTACCCTGAATCGTTCGGATCGTATAAATCTTGATTCCATCGGCCTTCATGGCCGTACAGATCGACGAGGTCCGGCTGTCGATTGCCGAACCTGATGTCTCCCAGCGATTTTCCGTGTTCTCGCCGTCCGTCAGGAAGACAATCACCTTGTCGAGATCATCCGCCGGTGCCGTGGCCGCCGATAGCGGGTGGCTCTGCGTCAGCATATTCCATCCCCAGGCAAGGCCGATCGTCGTGTTGGTATTTCCGTTGGGCTCCAGCTCGTCGATCTTATCGTGGAGCTCGTCCCAGTCAGTGGTAAGCGGCATGATCTCGGGGATGTTGCAGCTTTCATCCGAGGCCGGATACTTCGTGGCATCATTCGATGTCGGGATCGTGTTCTTGATGTCGTAATTCTGATCCCGGTCGATGATACAGCCCTTCCAACTGTTCTTGCTAACATTGACGGTCTTCGTCGTCGTCCACCACCAGACAGTGGTGATCACCTCGTAGCTCCACTTGATCCAGGATGCGTTCTTGTTGCTTTTGCCGACGTTGATGTCCGTATCAAAGGGAACGATCGAAACCTTGATATCGCCCGGGACAGCGCCAGAGGTTTCGAGAATATCGAGCAACATGTCGGACGCATCCTTGAGCGCCGTCATGCGGCCGCCGCTACGCATCGAACCAGTCACGTCCAGAACAAGTGCAAGTTCAAGTTTCCGCCCCTGCCGGGTAACCTCGGAGCTGGCGCCGATATCGAGCGTATTGATGCCCACAATGCCCATGATAGAGGTCGGAAGTTCGGCCGCGGCACTCAGCATCACCGTATTGCCGCTCTGAACGACGCTGACGGAGCCGGGCACACCAAGCTTGTCGGCGGGATAGTTCGCATTGAAATAGGCTTGGGCCACCGTCTCGAGTTCAGCTTGCGTCTTGCCGGTCATGCCGCCAACGGCGAGCGCGGCGGCGTCAAGTGCAGCCTTCAGCCGGTTCTCGACTATATAGGCCCGGGAAATATCGACGGCGGCACCCGCAGCGACGAGAATCGGGATCGCGGCGATCGCAAAGATCATTGCGAAGTTGCCGCGCCGGTCCGCTAGGAAACTGAAAAGAAGAGCTTTCAGGGGCCTCATGGAATCGATCCGCCCTTGGTTGCCGTCGCTTAGACAAAGTCCGGCGCATGGCAGTTAAATGTGCACCTTCTTTTCTAAGGTTCTGCTCGTTAAGAAGGGATGAATCCCGGCGGCGGCTGGCACGCGGTTACCTTTTGGTAACGGCGAAAGCAGTATCAAGAAAACAGCGCCACGCAGATTTTCAGGGCGCGAGGGCAGCCCATGAGCAAGCAGGATCGAGAGACGGCCAATAAAGTGCGCTTCCCGCTCTTCTTCGGGCGCCGCTTTGCTCGCGCTGAGGATGGCGCCACCGCCGTTGAGTTCGCACTTCTCGGCATTCCCTTCTTCGCGCTTCTCTTCGCCCTCATCGAAGTCTGTGTGATCTATTTCGCGACGGCCAATCTCGACAGCGTGGTGGCCGAAGCCGGACGGATCATACGTACCGGGCAGGTCCAGTCGACCGGAATGTCCGAAGCACAGTTCAAGAGCCATATCTGCGGCGAGCTGACGCTCATCAATGATTGCGAGTCGAACCTGCGCGTCGATGTTCGCAACTTCACCTCCTTCGACAGCCTCGCCTATCCGCCGCTGATCGATGAAGATGGGAATATTGTTGACAGCACCGTTTTCCAGCCAGGTGCAGCGGGCGATATCGTGCTCGTGAATGTCTACTATTCCTATGGTGTGGTCAGCCCCGGCATGGTCGGACTTTCCAATGTCGAGGGCGGCGGGCGGCTGATAGCTGCGGCGGTTGCATTCCGCAACGAGCCGTTCGGCAGCATTCTGCCGACGAGCTGAGGGAGAGCGACGATGACGGACATGTCAGGATCGGGACGCTGCGCTGGAAACAAGAGCATTCTCGGCCGGATTTTCTGCGATCGCCGCGGCGTTGCCGCGGTCGAGTTCGCATTGATCTTTCCACTGATGATCACGTTTTATTTCGGTGCGGTCGAAAGCACAAATATGCTGACGGCAAACCGGCGCGTTACCTCCGTCGCCTATACCGCCGCCGACATCACGGCGCAGGCCATCTCCGTCAGCAATTCCGACATGACGGATATTTTCGCAGCCAGTTCCGCCATCCTGCGCCCCTTCAGCATCACGCCTCTATCGATCCGCATTTCGAGCGTTGTCGCCAATTCGAGCGGTGTGAACAAGGTCGCCTGGAGTGACGGCTACCAGATCGCCGGCCGCTCCGTGAACTCGACCATGACGCTTCCGGCGGGCCTGACCACAGCCGGCACCAGCGTCATTGTGGCAGAGGTCGTCTATGAATATTCCTCGCCCATCAGCGAAACGGTGACCGACACGGTCACCTTCAGCGACACTGCCTATCTGAAGCCACGGCGCGCATCGCAGGTCTCCAGAACAAATTGATCGTGATCCATCGGAGCGCGAAACGACCGCGAGCTGTGCGTTAACCATGATTGGCAGGCGGGCTGTCGCATTTCTGCCGCAGCCTGCGACAGGCCTTTGCCGGAATACGCAAAGCCTTCAGCCGCATGAGCACCGCGCTGCATGCCACGCCGCCATCCGGCGAGTGGAAAACTTTACTCAAGTACATGAAAATAAAAGGAAATCGGGCTGGCGGAGGGAGAGGGATTCGAACCCTCGATACGGTTTCCCGCATACACGCTTTCCAAGCGTGCGCCTTCAGCCACTCGGCCACCCCTCCTGATCGTCCCTGGAAGCGGACGATTGCGGCGGCACTATACGCAACAAAAACCCTGAAGCAACCGGAGAAACAGGGTCTAGTCCTTTGATCCGCCAAACTTCTTCATACAACTGTGCTTGTTTGGCACACTCGATCCAGCTACCGTTCGGCGTTCTTTTTCTATAACACCGCGTTGGGCTGGGGGGCTCGTGTCATGGTCGTTTTCAGGCTTCTTGGATTTCTTTTCATTGTCGCTGCCTTGATGGCGCTGGGCTCGGATGCATTGCTTTCGCTCGAAAACGGCGAAGTCACCATGCGGTCATTCAGCGAGTTCTGGGCCCTGCTGCATGAAGGAAGCCGCGATGCTTTCACTGGCTGGGCAAGCTCTGGCGCGCCGGAAGGCCTCAGGATGCCGATTGATACCGTAATGGGTTTCCCGGCTTGGGGTGTGCTCGGCATCGTCGGTATCGTGCTTGCGGGCCTCATTGCGCTGCTTCGCCGCGCCGACTGACGACGGAGCTGTACCGGCATCGAAAAAGCCGTCCCGAGGGACGGCCTTTTCTTGTTCCTTGAAGACGGCTGGTGCCCTAGTTCGCGTCCATCTTGAGGGCTGAAATGAAGGCATCCTGCGGAATCTCGACGCGGCCGAACTGCCGCATCTTCTTCTTGCCTTCCTTCTGCTTCTCCAGAAGCTTGCGCTTGCGGGTAATGTCGCCGCCATAGCACTTTGCCGTCACGTCCTTGCGCATGGCCGAAATCGTTTCGCGCGCAACGACGCGCCCGCCGATTGCCGCCTGGATCGGAATCTTGAAGAGGTGCTTGGGGATCAGTTCCTTCAGTTTCTCACACATGACGCGGCCGCGCTGTTCCGCACGTGAGCGATGCACGATGGTCGCCAGCGCGTCCACCGGTTCCTCGTTGACGAGGATCGACATTTTCACCAGCTCGCCCGGCTCATAGCCTTCGATCTGGTAGTCGAAGCTCGCATAGCCACGGCTCACCGACTTTAACCGGTCGTAGAAGTCGAGCACCACTTCGTTCAACGGCAAGTGGTACACCAGCATGGCGCGCGAGCCTGCGTAGGTGAGATCTATCTGCGTGCCGCGCCGGTCCTCGCAGAGCTTCAGCACCGCACCGAGAAACTCGTCCGGCACAAGGATCGTCGCCTTGATCCAGGGCTCCTCGATATGGTCGATGCGCGTCGGGTCCGGCATGTCGGCCGGGTTGTGCATCTCCTTCATCGAGCCGTCCACCATGTGGAGCTGATAAATGACCGAGGGCGCCGTGGTGATGAGGTCGATGTTGAATTCGCGTTCAAGGCGCTCGCGCACGATTTCGAGATGGAGAAGCCCCAGAAAACCGCAACGAAAGCCGAAGCCAAGCGCGGCGGATGTTTCCATCTCGTATTCGAAGCTCGCGTCGTTCAGCCGAAGCCTGCCCATCGCGTCGCGCAAATCCTCGAAATCGGCGGCATCCACCGGAAAGAGACCGCAGAAAACGACGGGCTGGGCCGGCTGAAAGCCCGGCAGCGCCTTGGCGGTGGGGCGCTTTTCTTCCGTCACCGTGTCGCCGACGCGCGTATCGGCCACTTCCTTGATTGAGGCCGTAAAAAAGCCGATTTCGCCCGGCGTCAGGCTCGCCACGTTCTCCTTCTTCGGCTTGAAGATACCGACCTGGTCGATCGTGTAGGTGCCGCCCGTCTTCATCATTTTGACGCGCTGGCCCTTCTTCATCTCGCCGTCGATAATGCGCACCAGAACGACGACGCCCAGATAGGCGTCATACCAGCTATCGACCAGCATCGCCTTCAGGGGGGCCGCCTGGTCGCCCTTGGGCGCTGGCAGCCGGTTCACGATCGCTTCCAGCACATCGGGAATGCCGATACCGCTTTTTGCCGAAATCTCGACCGCTTCCGAGGCATCTAGGCCGATCACATCCTCAATCTGCTGGCGCGTCCGCTCGGCATCGGCGGCAGGCAGGTCGATCTTGTTCAGGACAGGTACGATCTCGTGGTTCACATCGAGCGCGTGATAGACGTTGGCAAGCGTCTGCGCCTCGACACCTTGGCTTGCGTCCACGACAAGGAGCGAGCCTTCGCAGGCGGCGAGCGAGCGGTTCACCTCATAGGCGAAGTCCACATGGCCAGGGGTGTCGATCAGGTTCAGCTCATAGGTCTCGCCGTTATTCGCCTTGTATTCGAGGCGGACGGTCTGGGCCTTGATGGTGATGCCGCGCTCGCGCTCGATATCCATCGAGTCGAGCACCTGCTCCTTCATCTCACGCACGGTCAGCCCGCCGCAAAGCTGGATGAGCCGGTCGGCAAGGGTCGACTTGCCGTGGTCAATATGGGCGATGATCGAGAAATTGCGGATATGGGAAAGGTCGGTCATGGGGCCTTCTGTGCTCGGACGGGCCCATATAGCATTGGCCGGGGTTTAAGCCAATTGGCGCCTTTCATCCCTGCCAGTCGGCCCGGCGCTTCTCCATCCAGGCCTTGACCCCTTCCTTGTAGTCGGGGTGCCTGATCATCTCCTCCAGAAGCCGCTCGGCAGCTACCACCGCGCCGGCTGCGCCCCGGTGGAGATCGGTATAGACCTGCTTCTTCGTCTCCCGGAGCGAGCCCGGCGAGACGCCGTCGGCCATCTTCCGCGCATAATCCATCACATGCGGCATGAGCTCGTCATCGGCCACCAGCTTGTTCAAAAAGCCCATTTCCATCGCCTCTTGCGAGGTGAAGACGCGGCTTGAGAGCAGGATATCGTTAGCATGAGTGAGGCCGACGATCCGGGGCAGAACCCAGGAAAGGCCGAATTCCGCCGGAAAATTGAACCGGCCATGGGCGGCGGTGAACTTCGCGCCGGGGACGCAGAAGCGCAGATCCGCATAGGCCGCGAGCACGAGGCCGACGCCTGCCGCCGCACCGTTGATCGCGGCGATAACGGGTTTCGTCAGCCCGAAATGATAGGCGAAGGTGGCATCGAACTCGTCAGCCACGCCATAGCCCGGCTTGGCGATATCGTCGCCCGTTCCGCTGTCGTAGCGGCCCTTTTCGGAGTGCCCCTCAAGGGCAGCCATGTCCGCGCCCGCGCAAAAGGCCTTTCCTTCCGGGTCGCCCGTCACGACGATCACGCGCACTTGCGGGTCGCGGTCGGCTTCGGCCAGCACCCAGCGATATTCCGTATGCATCCGCCCCGTCCAGGCATTGCGGCGCTTCGGGCGCGACAGCGTGATGGTTGCGATGCCGTCTGCCAACTCGTAGCGGAGCGTCTTCAGTTCCATCGCCCTACTCTCCGCTTTCGATATAACTGCGGATGATCTCGACAATTCGCACGGGTTGCTCCGGCAACATGGCGTGACCTGCGTTCGGCAGTTCGACCAGCGTCGCGCGCTCCCCCAGCCGCTCCTTCAGATCACGCGCGTTCGCGGGCAGCGCAATGGTGTCTTCCAGCGCCTGCACAACGAGGATCGGCTGACCGCCCGCTTCCCACCAGTCTTCAACCGGCGTCCGGCGCACGGCGGAGGATTGCATTCGCATGACTTCGCGGTACCAGCCGCCGCGCCAGATTTCGGGGTCGTTGCCCTTTGCAAAGAAGCCATAGCGCACGCATTCAATGTGCTCTTCGGGCGAAAGCCTTTCATCGAAGGAGCCGATCAGCGCTTTGCGCGCTTCTTCCGGCATTTCGATAAGTCCGCCGCAAGCAAGAAGACCGACATGGGAAACGAGTTCGGGTCTGTCCGCCGCGGTCGTCCGTGCGAGCCGGTTGCCGAAGGCATGGCCGATCAGCATGACGGGCGCTGTCGCCTGCGTTTCGATCACGGCGGCGACGTCCTGCGCGAGATCGTGCAGTGAGAGCTTTTCCATCGGACCTTCGCTGCCGCCGATGCCTCGCGGCTCCGGCAGCGTGACGCGAAAACCTTCACCGGCAAGCATCGAGGCAACTTCATCGAAATCGCTTCCGGGCCGCCCGAGCGAGGCCAGCATGACGATGGGCCTGCCGTCCGCCGGGCCGATGCAGCGGCCCGTCAGCGCGACAGGGCGTCCTTCGCCGTCCGTCCTTGAGATGCGGTAGCTCTCGAAATCCATTCACCTCTCCCCAAGCGGGTAATGGACAGCCTAGCCTCTCAGCGTGCCGCCCGTCGCCTTTTCGACCGCTGCAACGATCTTCTTCGACACGGCGTCGATTTCCTCGTCCGTCAGCGTCTTCTCGACCGGCTGCAACGTTACCTCGATAGCGAGCGACTTCTGCCCTTCGCCGAGTGACCCGCCCTCGAAGACATCGAAGAGCGAGACGTCGACAATGAGCTTCTTGTCGGTCCCCCGCGCAGCGCGGATCACCTGATCCGCCGTCACGTTCTCCGCCACAACGAAAGCGAAGTCGCGGCGAAGCGGCTGCAAGTCCGACATATCGAGCGGCGGCTTCGCGCGCGTTGCCTTGCGCTTCGGTTCCGGGATCGCGTCCGGGAAAATCTCGAAACCGACGATCGGCCCTGCGACATCCATCGCATCCAGCACGCGCGGATGCAGTTCGCCGAAATAGCCAATGACGTTTTTCGGGCCGAGGCGGAACACGCCGGACCGTCCGGGGTGATACCAGGAGGGGGCATCCGCCGCGATCTGGAAATTCGCAACAGGTGCGCCGAGCGCTGAAAGAAGCGCAACCGCATCCTCTTTCGCGTCCATCGCCTCGACAGAGCCGCTCTTGCCCTGCCAATGACGGCCCGCGCCTTGCGGGCGCGCCGTGCCCCGGCGCAGCCCCGTCGCCGCGAGTATCTGGCCCGACGGTTCGTCGCTCTCGAATTGCTGGCCGACTTCGAACAGCGCGATATCCGAAACCCCGCGCGCCAGATTTCGGCCCGCCGCCGCGATCAGCCCTGCAAGCAGGCTCGGCCGCATATGGCTCATCTCGGCGGAAATCGGGTTCGCGAGTTTCAGCGCAGGCGTTGCATTGCCGCCGCCGAAAAGACCGGCTTCCCGCTCCGCAATGAAGGACCAGTTGACGGCTTCGACCAGCCCACGCGCGGCAAGCGCACGGCGCGTGGTTCGTTCGCGACGCTGGCGGGGCGAGAGCACGGGCTTTGCCACCGCGTGAAGGCGGGGCAGCGGCGTCGATTTCACTTCGGAAAGTCCATGCACGCGCACAACCTCTTCCACGAGGTCCGCCGCCCCGTCGATATCGGGCCGCCAGGACGGCACCGCAACGGAGAGAAGCGCGCCCGCATCCGACACGCCGAAGCCGAGCGCGGTGAGGATTGTCACCGCTTCCGATTTCGGCAGCGAAAGGCCGGTCAGCTTTTCGATACGCGCGGGATCGAACTCGATCACCTTCGCCGTGTCCGGCACCTTGCCCGCCACGACGACATTCGACGCCTCGCCGCCGCACAGGCTCAGGATCATCTTTGTTGCAAGTTCGAGGCCCGGCAGCACGAACTCCGGATCGACGCCGCGCTCGAAGCGGTAGCGCGCATCCGAGACAATACCGGTATCGCGGCCCGTGCGCGCCGTGCGATAGGGATCGAAATATGCGCTTTCGACGAAGACATCCGTGGTTTCTTCCGTCGAGCCGCTTTCCTCGCCGCCCATTACGCCGCCAAGACCGAGCACCTTCTCGTCGTCGGCGATGACAGTGAAATGCGGCTCCATCTCGTAGGTCTTGCCGTCGAGCGCCAGCAGCGTCTCGCCCTTGCGGCCGAGCCGCGCGCGGATATTGCCCTTGAGCTTCGCCGCGTCATAGACGTGCAGCGGGCGCGCGCGGTCGAGCGAGATGAAGTTCGTGATATCGACCAGCGCATTGATCGGACGCAGCCCCACGGCTTTCAGATAAGTCTGCAACCATTCGGGCGAAGGACCGTTCTTCACACCGCGAATGAGGCGGCCCGCGAAGACGGGACAGGCGCTCGCTGCATCCGCCGGAAAGTCGAGTTCGATGCCGAGCGGACTTTCGAACTTGCCCTCGACCGGCGTGAGGTCGCCTTCAAGCAGGCGGCCAAGACCCGCTGCCGCGAGGTCGCGCGCGACGCCATAGACGCCGAGACAATCGGGACGGTTCGGCGTAATCGCGATTTCAATGACGGGATCGTTCCGGCCCAGCACTTCGGCCGCAGGCGTACCCACCTTCCAGTCACCCGTCAGATCGATGATGCCTTCATGTTCGTCCGAGAGTTCAAGCTCGCGCTCGGAACACATCATGCCATTCGATTCGACACCGCGAATTTTGGTCGGCTTCAGTACCATGCCGTTCACGGGGATCGTCGCGCCGGGCGGGGCGAAGACACCGGTCATGCCGGCGCGCGCATTCGGCGCGCCGCAGACGACCTGTAACTGTTTCACTTCTCCCTCGACAAGCGCCTCGACCTTCAACACCTGCAGCTTGTCAGCGTCGGGATGAGGGCCTGCCTCCAGCACCTTAGCGACTGAAAAGACTTCGAGCTTCTTTGCCGGGTCTTCGACGCCCTCGACCTCAAGGCCGAGCATGGTCAGCTTTTCGACGATAATGTCGAGCGTCGCATCGGTTTCGAGCGGGTTCTTCAACCAGGAGAGGGTGAATTTCACGACGAGAGCCCTCCCGCAAGCGTCGGCACATCGAGCGCCGCAAAACCGTAGTGGCGGAGCCAGCGCAAATCGCTCTCGAAGAAAGCGCGCAGATCCGGGATGCCGTATTTCAGCATGGCGAGCCGGTCGAGACCGACACCGAAAGCAAAGCCCTGGTATTTATCCGGGTCGATGCCGGCCGCTCGCAGCACGTTCGGGTGAACCATGCCGCAGCCGAGAATTTCCAGCCAGTCGTCGCCTTCACCGATGCGGATCTCGTTGCCGAGGCGCGCGCAGCGTACATCGACTTCCATCGACGGTTCGGTGAAAGGAAAGAAGGAAGGACGCATGCGCAGCTCCACGCCCTCGACCTCGAAGAAGGCGCGCAGGAATTCCTCCAGCGTCCATTTAAGATGGCCGAGATGCGTTGTCTCGTCGATGACGAGGCCTTCGATCTGGTGGAATTGCGGCGTGTGCGTCTGGTCGCTGTCGCAGCGATAGGTGCGGCCGGGACAGATGAAGCGGAAGGGCGGCTCGCCCGCTTCCATGGTGCGCACCTGCACCGGGCTCGTATGCGTGCGGAGCAGCATCCGCGATCCATCCGCCTTCGGCTCGAAATAGAACGTGTCGTGCATTTCGCGCGCGGGATGCCCTTCCGGGAAGTTCAGCGCACCGAAATTATAGTGGTCCGTCTCGATGTCCGGCCCCTGCTCCACGGCAAAGCCCATATCGGCGAAAATCGCGACCACCTCGTCCCAGACCTGGCTCAGCGGATGAATGCGGCCCGTCTCCAGCGCGCTCGCCCGGACGGGCAGCGTCACGTCGATCTTCTCGCCCGCGAGGCGCGCTTCAAGCTGAAGCTCATGCAGCGCGTCCTTGCGCGCGGCGATCGCATCGGTCAGCCGGTCCTTGAGGCCGTTCAGCTTCGGCCCCATCTCCTTGCGCTCTTCGGGCGACATGCGCCCCAGACCCTTCATCAGCTCGGAGACGCGCCCCTTCTTGCCGAGAGCGGCCACGCGCACGGCTTCGAGCGTGTCGATATCCACCGCATCGGCAATAGCCGCGGTGAACTCCGCTTCCAGCTTTTCCGGGAGTGTTTCGAGATCGGTGTTGTCGGTCATCTTCTCACCGGCTTCTGATCGTTTCGCGAAAACGCAAGCTCACCCAAACCACCCGCGCCTGCCTTTCGGCAAGCTCTCGGGTGATATGAGGGAACGGCGTGCGAACGATGGTATCGACCGGCGATCCGCCTCACCCCCGAGAGCGGCACGCGCGCAATGGCGCGGGCCCCGGACGGGTGACCGGCTCTGGTGTCGGGACAGGCAGCCCTTACTGCAGGGCCGACTGTGCCTGGGCGACCAGAGCCTTGAAGGCCTCGGGCTCATGGATGGCGAGATCGGAGAGAACCTTGCGGTCCACCTCGATGCCAGCCTTGGCGAGGCCGTCGATAAATCGCGAATAGGTCAGTCCGTGCTCGCGGACACCGGCGTTGATGCGCTGGATCCAGAGCGCGCGGAAGTTGCGCTTTCTCGTGCGACGGTCGCGATAGGCATATTGGCCAGCCTTCTCCACCGCCTGATTGGCTGTGCGGAAGGTATTCTTGCGACGGCCGTAATAGCCCTTCGCCTGCTTGATGATCTTGCGGTGCCGGGCATGGGCGGTAACGCCCCGTTTGACGCGCGACATGAGAATTCTCCTCGAAAGAAAATGGGACCTAAGCGGTTATTTCAGGCCGTAGGGCGCGAAAATCTTCACAATCCGCTTCGCATCGGGCTCGGCGACGAGCGTCGTGCCGCGCAGGTTGCGGATCTGCTTGTTGGTCCGTTTGATCATGCCGTGCTGCTTGCCGGTCTGGCCGCGCTTCACTTTTCCGGTGGCCGTGAAGCTGAAACGCTTCTTCACACCACTCTTGGTCTTCAGCTTGGGCATTTTGCTCTCCGTGTTTTGGGAACCCGCCTTGAAGACCTTGAATTCATTGAAGAATTCGGAAGGTGGCGGGTCCGGGTCTTGGCATTACGGGCGGTCACGGCATGCCCTACAGGCCGGGCCACCCCGAAGCCGCGGATTTATAAGGGAAAAGGCGGGCGCGTCAAGGCTTTGAAGCGCGCTCGCACCCCGCCCGGGCCTGTGTCATAACCGCCCGCAAACAAGGAGGGCCCATGAGCCGCTTTTTCGGAAAAGTCTGCCAGAATGGCTATGTCGTGCGCGACATCGAAGCTGCCCTGAAACACTGGACGGAAGTCCTCGGCGTTGGCCCCTTCTACTATATCGACCGCGTTCAGTGCGACTGGTTCACCTATAAGGGCGAGCCCTCTCCGGTCGAAATGAGCATCGCGCTCGGCAATACGGGCGACCTTCAGATCGAGCTGATCCAGCAGCGCAATGACGCGCCGTCCATGTATATGGATTTTCTGAATGCGGGCCGCGAAGGCCTTCAGCACATGTCCTACTGGACCAGCGATTATCAGGCCGCCTATGACCGCGCGCTGGCGGCGGGCTACAAGGTCGGCCATGAAGGGCAGATCGGGGGACCGCAGGGCCGCTTTGTCTATTTCGATACCGAGACGCATCCCGGTACGGTGATCGAGATGTCGGACATCTCAGGCTCAAAGGGCAAGTTCTTCGAGCATATCCGCAAGGCCGCCATCGGCTGGGACGGCAGCGAGCCGGTGAGGCCCGTGCGTTAAGTTACACGGACCCCACCCCGCTCAGGTCAGCCGCAATAGACCCTGGAAACATTCTCTTCCTCGTCGAGCTCGACATTGAGCCGGTCGGGACGGAAGTCCTTCGTCACCGCTTCACCGGGACGAATCACGCGGATGGTCGCGACGGCCTCACCAGCCGTGATCTCGCTTTCGGCTTCCGAATAGGCCTTGCCGGTCCACACGCCAAGGGCATCGGCCGCCGCCTGGCAACCAGCCGCCGCCTCGTTATCGGCACCAGCCGCCGCTTCCTCGTCCATCGACATGCCGTCTTCGTCGGCCGCGGGCATGTTCCCTGCCGGCATTTCGTTCTCGGGCATCTCGCCGCCGGGCATCTCGCTGCGCGGCATGGTGTTGTCGGCGCTGTCCATGCCCGGTTCCACATCGCCCGGCTCGGCCGTCATCGGCACGGCATTATCGACGGCGGGCGCCTCTTGTGGCGTCGCATCGGCAGCCTGCTCCTCTTCGTTCTGGTCGCACGCGGCAACCGTCACCAGCGCGGCGAACGCCACGGAGCCGAGCAGGTGCTTGACCGAATATTTCATTCTCTCTCTCCCGTTGATGGTGAGCTTCCTCCGGCATGAATGCCGCCGGTTCAAAAAAACCCGGCTTTCCGGCTTTTCCATGGCATATTCCGCCGCCGTCCGGCTTTTTGCGTTCGGCCGCTCTCCATTAAATGCATGCGGGCTCTCGTGGTTCCATGAGGGAACCCCGCAGGCGCCCCCTCACCCCGCCGTCTTGTCCTCATACATTTCGTCGTAGGTCCGCTGCCAGATCAGCTTCGAACCGTCTTCGCGGCCGAGCATCGTGATCGGGTCTTCGTTGTCGATGTGGCCGTAGAGACCCCGATAGACGGAATAGCCGCATAGTTCCTGTAGCCGCCGCGGGAACTTGCGCGCCTCATCCAGGGGAATGCCGAGCTGCTGGTTCTCCTGCTGGCGGATAAAACCCGCGCAATAATAATTCGCAACGGCGAAGCGGCGATCCTGCGAGCGGTTCGTGCCCCCCGCATGCCAGAGGCTCCCATGCCAGAAGAGTACCGAGCCCGCGGGCATCTCGCCCGCCACCGTATCGACATCGATGTCGTAGTCCGGCATGCCGCTCGCCTTGTGACTTCCGGGCACGAGGCGTGTCGCGCCGTTCTCCTCCGTGAAGTCCGAGATCGCCCAGACACAGTTCAGCGTGAAGGGCTGATGGGGCTTCTGCACCGGAATGAGCTGATCGTCCGCATGCAGAGGCTGTGCGCCTTGACCGGGACAGAGCGTGATCGCACTCACCGATGACACCAGCAATTCCTCGTCCAGCACCTTTTCGGCGAAGGGAAGCGTCGCATCATGGATCGGGATCTTCCAGAAAGCCGGCCCGTGTGCGAGCAGGTTGTAGATGCGGACCGTGCGCTTGCCTTCGAAGTCCGTGTCGCGGAAGCCCATGTCGTTGTCGCGTTCCACGCGCAGCAGCTCTTCCCTGATTTCAGCGACAAGCTCCGGCTCGATCACATTCTCGAAGATCACATAGCCGTCGCGTTCGAAGTCGGCATATTTCGCCTCCAGATCAATGCTTCCTTTCGGCATGTCTCCCCCTTTTCTGTTTCAGACTTTCCCTCCGGCAGCTCGCTCCTCCTGCCCGTCGCGAGCCTAGCCCTTGAGACAGGTATTTTCCAGTTTTGCGTATTATTGATACGTATTTTATTTGCATGGTGCCGCCTTGCCAGGGTGGAAAGCATTTCTTATAGTGTATATACACTATTACAGGCGGTCAGGGAGCATGATGATGGCGCATGAGGCGGGAACGAGCGAAGAGCATCCCGATGTGGCGCGCTGGCGGGCCGCCGGCAGCGCGAAAGCGGAAACGATCACCTCGGAGAGCCTGCACAAGCTGATGCTAGAGTGCGGCGCGGATGATTGCGGCTTCGTGGCCGTTTCAGATCCCGCCATTGCCGATCAGCAGGCGTGGATTTCGGCGCTTCTTCCCGGCGCAAAAACACTCATCAGCTTCGTCGTCCGCATGAACCGGGACACGGTGCGCACCTCCGTCCGCTCGGTCGCGAATGAAGAATTCCACCAGACCTATGACGATGTGAACCATGTCGCGCGGAAAGCCGTGCGGCAGCTCGAGGCGATGGGCATTGGCGCGGTAAACCCGGCCGCTGCCTTTCCGATGGAAGCGCAAGCCTATCCCGCCGGCATGCGCGTCATCTCGCACAAGCCCATCGCGGAAGCCGCGGGCCTCGGACGCATGGGCCTCCACCGTAATGTCATCCATCCGCGTTTCGGCAGCTTCATCCTGCTCGGCACCATCGTCATCGACCGCACGCTCGACGAGGTTTCCAAACCCCTCGACTATGCGCCCTGCCTCGACTGCAAGCTCTGCGTCGCCGCCTGCCCCGTGGAAGCCATCGGCATGGATGGCTCGTTCAACTTCTCCGCCTGCTACACACATAATTACCGCGAGTTCATGGGCGGGTTTACCGACTGGGTACACGAGGTCGTGGAGGCAAAGGATGCCGACGATTACGACACGCGCGTGCCCCCCGGCGAAAGCGTCTCGATGTGGCAGAGCCTCTCCTTCAAGCCCGGCTACAAGGCCGCCTATTGCCTGAGCGTCTGCCCGGCAGGCTCCGATGTGCTCGGTCCCTACATGGAAGACAAGGTCGAGTATCGCAAACGCATCCTCGACCCGTTGCTTGCCAAGCCCGAGACCGTCTATGTGCTGAAGAATTCGGATGCAGAAGAAAGTGTGCCCCGGCGTCTCAAGACAAAAGAGATCAAGCTCGTCGACTACAACATTCCGGCCGACAACCCCTTCTCCTTCCTGTTCGGTCTCACTCTCACCTTTCAGCGCCGCAAGGCGCGCGGGCTCGATGCAACGCTTGCGCTTGCCATAAGCGACCACGGGCCGCTTCACGCGACGGTGCGTGTACACAAGTCGCGTGTCGAAGTGGATTTCAAGGCACCGGAAACATGGGATGCCGCGCTGACGCTCGACTGGACGACGCTGAACGCGATCTTCCGCGACGGGCTTTCCCTCGCCGATGCGGTCGCTCGACATGGCGCCGTGCTGGAGGGTGACATGGCAAAGGCGCAAGCGATCCGGGATTGTTTCCCGGTCTACCGGGTCGACTAGGTCTTTTCGATCAACTGTCCGAGCGACTTCTTCACCGAAGGCCAGTTCGCACCCAGGGCCTCTTCCACCTGCGTCTGCGCACTGCGCCACAGGGGAAGCGCCTGTGTCAGCTTCTTGCGTCCCGCCCTGGTGAGCGCAAGGCCGAGCGAGCGGCCTTCGCCGCTCGGCGCCGCCTCGATCAGTCCCTCATCCTCCAGAAGCTTCACGTTGCGCACGAGGCTTGAGCGTTCAAGCGCCAGCAGATCCGCAAGCGCCGTCAGCGATTTCGCGCTTCCCTCCTCCACCGCGATCAGCAGCGTGAACTGCGTGATCTTCAGACCGGCGGGACGAAGCGCCTTGTCATAGGCGCGCGTCAGCTTCCGCGCGGCCATGCGCGCGCGCAGTGCTGCACAGTTCTCGCGTACTTCCTGTTCGCTGACCGACTGACCCATTTTCCGCCACCCGTTTTGTGTAGATACACAATAAAAGGGCAAGCCCGGCCGCGCAAGCCGCGCGGCCGGGCCTCATGCAAGGCGGATTTACTCCGCCGCGCTTGAACTGCTGTTCACCTGCGCCTTTTTCACCGAAGCCTGCACCACCGGGATCTCGTGATCCTCAAGCGGCTTCATCCAGTTTTTCCGTTTCAACGCCGCCTCGATATAAGGCGCGAGTTCGGCCTGCTTCTTCGCCTCACGCTCCGCCGCTTCCTGTTTGAACTCGGGCATCACTTCCTTCGCGAAGAGTTCGAGCGACTCGCAGATATGCGCGTGTTTGTTGCGGCCGGCCTGCTGCATGAAGATCACCTGATCGACGCCCGCATCTCGGAAGGCGCGCAAATGGGCGCGCATGTCGTCCGGCGTGCCGATGCCCGTCGCGATCGCCTCGGCGCGCTTCGCCGCGTCGATCACTTCCTGCGTGCGGTTGCCGCGCGCCTTGATGTAGTCGCCCCACATGTCGGTGCGGCCGGGCACCGTGTCGTGCGCGACGAGCGCGTTCAGCGCATAGCCGAAGAACTCGAAGCCTTCATGGCCGCGGCGGATCGCTTCCTCGCGGTCCTCATGCAGCGAGAAATTCGAGACCATGGCGATGTTTGCATTCACCGAATGGCCGATGGGCCTGCACTCGTCGGATTTGATGATGCCGTAATAGATTTCGGACCATGCCTTGGCCTCTTCGGGATCGACGAAGGAAAAGGCGAGCGCGCCCACGCCCAGCGATGCCGCCACACGGATCGTGTCGCGGTTGGTGCAGGCCATCCACATGGGCGGGTGGGGGCGCTGCACGGGCTTCGGCAGCACGTTGCGGCAGGGCATCGAGAAATAGTTTCCCTCGAAGCCCGGATAGGGGTCGAGCACCATCATATTGGCGATCTGCTCGCCCGCCTCGATCGCCATGGCGCGTTTTTCCTTCGCCGGAATATGGAAGCCGCCAAGCTCCAGTCGCGTCGCGCCCTCGCCGATGCCGAATTCGACGCGCCCGTTCGACATGATGTCGAGCGTCGCGAGGCCTTCAGCCGTGCGCGCGGGATGGTTGTAGTTCGGGATCACCTGGCGGATGCCGTGACCGAGGCGAATGTTCTTCGTCACCGATGCCGCCGCCGCGAGAAAGACCTCCGGCGAAGACGAATGCGAATATTCGTCGAGGAAGTGATGCTCCACTTCCCATGCATGGTCGTAGCCGAGCTTGTCCGCCAGAACGATCTGTTCCAGCGCCTCGTGAAACAGACGCTGCTCATCGCCCTCATTCCAGGGCTTCGGCAATTGCAGTTCGTAAAACACTCCGAATTTCATGGACCACTCCTCCCCGATATTTTTTCGACGCCCGTGCGGATTTCCCCGCCGCGCGCCTGTTTCGTTTTTCAATGGGAAGAGTGTAGACGCCAAAAAGGCGCGGTGCGACCTTCGCCGCTACGGGGCGCGAAATCCTGTCAGTTCCCGTCCGCCGCCCTCAGTTCCGCCGCCCTCAGTGAAGTCCGCTCGGCAGGGGGCCCTCATGATGATGCTGGCGTCGCGCCATGCGGATGCCGAGTTCCCGTTCTGCAGCCTGGCGGCGCAGGGCGCTCCTGTCCGTTTCCAGAATGCAGCGCAGTTCCTCGTCGCTATGCAACCGCAGGTCGACAGGCCCCGTACGCTCGACGGCAAGACGCATCACTTCCTGCGACTCGTAGAAAGAGCGCTTGCGCCGTGTGCGGGTCGTCAGACGCCGCCAAAGTTCAGAAATCGACATTTGCTCACCGGTCTTTGTCGCGGACACAAGGTGCCTTCGAATTCCGGCATTCCGACCCTGTTGTGAAGCACTCTCGAAGGCGCTTCTTTGCGGTCTCGAAAAAGAGATTAGGGCAACGGACGGGGGAATGCCAGAAGACAACTCACGCTACGAAGGTCTGGCGAATCTATGATGACGACCGCTGATCCTGCGACACGTGATAGAGCCGCAATGGAGCAAAAACATGGCCTCTCACGCCATTTATGTGACGACCCTAGCTTTCGCGCCGGGTCCGCTGCACCATTGCGGAGCGAATTAATGGAGACAATCAAATGAAGAAGCCGCTTCATGTGGCCCATCGCGGCGGCGCGGGGCTCTGGCCGGAAAATACGATGGCGGCCTTTGAGCGCGCCATCGCTGCCGGCGCCGATGGAATCGAACTCGACGTACATCTTTCGAAGGACGGGCTCCTCGTCGTCCATCACGACGAAAGCCTGAAGCCGTCCATCGCACGGGGACCGGACGGCGAATGGCTTGTGCGCCCGACACCGCTGCTGAAGGATCTCACCCATGAGGAAATGCAGGCCTATGACATAGGGCGGCTCTGCCCCGGGGCGGGCTATGCGGCTCGCTATCCCGATCAGTTACCCGCCGATGGCGCGCGTATTCCGCTGCTGTCGGATGTCTACGGCCTCGTGAAGGAGAAGGCCAAGGCGGGGTTCCGCCTCTATGTCGAGCTCAAGACCGCGCTTCTCGACCTTACGCAGTCGGCGGACCCGCGCGCGCTGGCCGATGCCGCGGTCGCGCTCACCCGCGAGCATGGGCTGGAAGAAACCGTTACCTTCGTCTCCTTCGACTGGCGCGCACTTGCCCGGGCGAAGGAAAAGGCACCCTATATTCTCAATGCTTTCACGACGCTGCCCTTCTTCCAGCTCGACCCGGAAGATGCCTCCGCCGCGCGGGATGTGCCGGGTTCGCAGGACGATCTCATCCGCCAGGCTTCCGCCAATGGCGCGCCGTGGATGAACGGCTACGACTGGCGCAACCAGAACGGCGCGACATTCGTCGAACGCATGCTGCGCGCCATCGCTTCGGGCCCCGCCGATGGCTGGTTTTCATGGGCGGGCGACGTAACGCCGGAGACGGCGGCGCAGGCAAGAGCGCTCAGCCTTGCCGTCTCCTGCTGGACGGTCGACGAAGAAGCGGAGATGAAGCGGCTCGCGGCGCTCGGCGTCGAGGCGATCCTCACCGACCGCCCGGACAGGCTGGCAAAGGTTCTCGGCTGACCTCGAAAGAAAAAGGCCCGGCAGTGCCGGGCCTTTCCTCATTCGCGATGCGGCTGCCTCAGCGCGGCGCCAGCACCATGATCATCTGACGGCCTTCGAGGCGGGGGTAGAGCTCGACCTTGGCGATCTCGTCCACCTGCTCCTTGACCTTGTTCAGGAGCTGCATGCCGAGTTCCTGATGCGCCATTTCGCGGCCACGGAAGCGAAGGGTCACCTTCACCTTGTCGCCTTCCTCGAAGAAACGAAGCATGGAGCGCATCTTCACATCGTAGTCATGCACGTCGATGTTCGGGCGCATCTTGATTTCCTTGACCTCGACGGTCTTCTGCTTCTTGCGCGCCTCATTGGCCTTTTTCTGGGCCTGATATTTGAATTTCCCGTAGTCGAGAAGCTTGCATACGGGAGGCTTCGCGTTGGGCGACACCTCGACCAGATCCAGCCCGGCCTCTTCGGCCATGCGGATCGCTTCGTCGGTGGGAATAACGCCGCGCTTTTCGCCCTCGGCGTCAATGAGCAACACGGTCGGCTCATCGATCATGTCGTTTATGCGCGGGCCCTCTTTCGTGGGCGGCGCCTGCATCGGTCTGCGAGCTATGAACACTTCTCCTTCTATCGGTCTGGATGCCTGATCGCGCCCGGGAAAAGGGCATGACACCGGGACAATTCAACCGCCCGGGCGTTCCGCTCCGTTCCCGGCGGTGCCCCACACGGACACCTTCCAGAAAATTCCTGCACAGCTATAGATTTGAAGCCACCCGCCCGCAAGTCAAGAAAGGTGCGGGCCTCCGGCCTCGAAGGCCTCTCCGGGCGCTCTTTCGTGCCATTGTGGCCTCGGCCACACACACAAACGCATAAAGCGCGTCGCCCGGCTACCTTCAAGATCATAAATATGGGGCGCAGAGGCCCATGACAAGCGCCGCGCCCGTGCGAGAAAGGCGCCGGCGCCCCGCGCCGCGCCGTCTTCCCAGCTCATATCGGCAAGATCGCCAGCCTTTCGGCGGCCTTCGGGCGTGGTCAGCAGAATCAGGCGGGCCCCCTCATGCGCCGCCCTGATCGTGGCAAGGGCGGCCCGCACATGGGCCTCGCCGCCCGCACCCAGCCAGATCGCGACCACCGCCCTGCCCGTATCAGCCACGGCGCTTCGCGATCAATTGCGCATAAATCCCGAGGGTCGCATCGCACATCGCGCCCACCGAATAATGCGCCCGCGCATTTGCGAGGCCTGCCTCACCCATCGCCGCGCGGGCTTGTGCGCCCATCTCCATCGACCGGGCCATCGCGTCGGCCAGTGCGCCCGCATCGCCGGGCGCCACGCGAAAGCCCGTCTTGCCCTCGATCACGGTTTCGCGCTGCCCGCCCGCATCCGACACGATGACCGGGCGCGAGGCCGCCTGCGCCTCCACCGCCGTCCGTCCGAAGGGCTCTGCCTTGATCGACGGCGACAGCACGACATCGCCAAGCGCGTAAGCCGCCGCCATGTCCTCGCCATGCCCGACAAGGCGTACCCGGCCCTGAAGCCCCGCCGCCTCGATGGCGCTTTCGAGTTCGCCGATATAGCCGTCGCGCCCTTGCGCATCGCCTGCCAGCAGCAGCGTGAAATCGCTTGAGCCCCGCTCGACGAGCAGTCGCGCCGCCTCGATGGAAACCAGTTGCCCCTTCCAGCGCGTCAGCCGCGCCGCATGCACGAAGACGGTGCCGGATTGCCCGCCCACGCCCCAGCGCCGCGCCAGCGCCTCGACGCGCGAGGGCGTCACATTTGCATAGGTTTCGAGGTCGATGCCGCGCGGCACGGTGAAGATGCGGCCTTCATCGGGCGCATGAACGGCGCGGATATTTTCTGCCGTATAGGCGGAATTGGCGATCACGGCATCGCCGCGCACCATCACCGAATTATAGAAGACCTTGAGGCGCGGCTTCTCATGCACACGCGAATGATAGGTCGTGACGAAGGGCACCTTCGCGCGCCGCGCCGCCGCCAGCGCGCTCCAGGCGGGCGCCCGGCTGCGCGCGTGAACGAGGTCGACATTCTCGCGTGCGATCACGCGGGCCAGCCGCTCGACATTCAAGGCCATGACGACGGGGTTCTTCGAATGCACAGCCATGTCGAGATGTTCGGCGCCCAGCACCGCCAGTTCCGGCACCATCCGCCCGCCCCGGCTCGCGACGAGGGCGCGGCCGCCCGCCGCCACGACCGCGCGCGCCACATCGATCGTGGTGCGCTCCGCCCCGCCGGTTTCGAGCGCGGGCACGACCTGGAGAACCGTCGGGCGGGGCGAGAGATTTTCGAAGGGGTTGGCCAAGCGGGGGAATCCCTGTTGGATGCTTGTCGAAAACGACGACTCGGAAAATCCGACAATGACCGACAGCCCTGCCCCCCGCAAGCTTGCCCGCCCCGGTTATGAAGGTAGCGCGCAAGAAGACCTCGCCTATCTGATCGAGGCGCCGGAAACACCGGCTCACGGCACCGGCCTCACCTGGCTCGGCGGCTTCAAGTCGGACATGACGGGTACGAAGGCCACCGCACTCGCGGACTGGGCGCGCGCCGCCAACCGTCACTTGCTGCGCTTCGACTATTACGCACACGGGGCATCCACCGGCGATTTCCGCAAGGCGACCATCGGGCGCTGGCTCGACGATGCGCTTGCCGCCATCGACCAGCTCGCCGAAGGCCCGCAGGTACTGATCGGGTCCAGCATGGGCGGCTGGATGGCGCTTCTCGCCGCGCTGGCGCGACCCGGGCGCGTGAAAGGCCTCGTCCTCATCGCGCCCGCGCCGGACTTCACGCAAGAGCTGATGTGGAAGGGATTTTCAGACGAGGTGAGAGAGACGCTCACGCGTGACGGTCTCTACCGCGAGCCCTCCGATTATGGTGACGAGCCTTATGAGATCACCATGAAGCTGATCGAAGAGGGGCGAAACCACCTCATTCTCGACAAGCCGATCCCGCTCACCTGTCCCGTGCGCATCCTGCAAGGCATGAAAGACCCGGACGTGCCGTGGCAACATGCGATGCGTCTGTTGGACGCGCTCGAAAGCACCGACGTCACCATCAATCTTTCAAAATCAGGCGATCACCGGCTTTCGACGCCGCAAGATATTGCGCGCCTCACGCAGACGATAGAAGCGCTGCTGGTAGAAATAGAAACCTGACCGCGCGTCGGGCCTCTCATCCCACCCTCCCCTTGGGGAGGGTCGATAATTTGTAAGCGAAGCGAAACAAATTTCGGGGCGGGGGCTGCGTTGCTGCACTCACCTCCATGCGCCGTCTCTTCCGCTCCCCCCGCCCCAAACCGCTTTCAGCGGTTTGACCCTCCCCGAGGGGAGGGTGAGACGAAAACGGTAGCGGATCGAAATCAATCCACCTGTGGCAGCATCCGGTCGGCTTTACGGAAATAGGCGCGCGCGAAGTCGAGCAATTGCCCGTCGCTTGGATGATCGACCGTCTCGATGCCGACGACATGCTCGGCAATTGCAGCATGTTTCGCCTGCAACCGCTTCAGGAAGCCGAGCTTCGCATTGGCCGGTCCAACGACGAGAATTTCGCCCGCACCGATGAGCTTTTCCGCCACTTCGTCGAAAAACGCACCATCTTCGGATTCGCGCCAGCTTGCCTTGCCCGTGCGCGCCGACTGCTTGCGCGTCGCCTTGTGCTTCACCGTCACCTTGTCGGCATTCGCATCCTCGGCGTTGAAGTCCAGAATACGCGCCTCGTGATGGTCGATCCAGACAACGGCATGGAAATGTTGGGTCATGGCGGCCTCCCTGTGAATTTCCGCCAGTATAACCCCTTGGCCCCTCCCTGCGCTGCGGCAGAATGGCCTGCGTCGGAACGCCCTTCTCAGACCGTCGCGAGCAGCGCCTTCAATCCCTCGCGGTAGGTCGGATAGGCAAGCTTCACACCCAGCTCTTCATGAAGCCGTGCATTCGAGACGCGCCGCGATGCCATGTAGAAGCTCCGCGCCATGGGTGACAAACCGGCTTCATCGAAGGGGATCTCGGGGGGCGGGGTGCGTTCCAGAAGTTCCGCCGCATAGGCAACGACGACAGGCGCGGGCGCCGGTTCGTCGTCGCAAACATTATAGATCGCGCCGGGATTGGGCCTCGCCATGGAGGCTTCCAGCACATTCGCGATATCCTCCACATGGATGCGCGAGAAAATCTGCCCTTCCTTCACGATCCGCTTTGCCGTGCCGTCGATCACGCCCTGAAGCTGGTTGCGGCGCGGCCCGTAGATCCCGGCAAGCCGAAAGATGTGGAGCGGCAGCGCGCTTTCCGCCGCGAGCGCTTGCCATTCGCGCTCCGCTGCGGCGCGGCGGTCGCTTCGCGTCACATTCGGGTCAAGCGGCGTCTCCTCGCTCACCCAGCCGCCCTTGCGGTCGCCATAGACGCCGGTGGTCGAAAGATAACCCGCCCATTTTATCTGCGGCGCGATCCGCTTCAGGAGGTCGCGATGCGCCGCAAGGACGGGGTCGCCCGCTTCTCCCGGCGGGGTCGAGATCAGCAGATGCGTCACGCCCTCAAGCGCGCCCTCCGGGTCGGCCAGCGGCTTGCCGCCATCGAAAATGAACGGCTCGATGCCCTTGTCCCTCAGCGTCGAGGCCTTTTCCTCGCTGCGGCAGGTGCCCGCAAGCGCAAAGCCGCGCGCCGCAAGGCGGTCCGCGAAGACCCGCGCGCTGTAGCCGCAGCCGAAACAAAAGAGCTTTCCTTCACCCGGCATCGTTTCCTGTTCCTTCTTTCACTCGCAAAAAGACGCGGCTTTCACTTGCAAGAAAGAGGCGGCGGGGTAAGGCTGTGCGTCATGAAAAACCAGTCCATGCAGCGCCCTGCTTTCGGCCTTCTTCTCGCATCCGTCCTTCTTCTCGCACCGGTAGCGGCGCGCGCGCAAGAGACGCAGGCAAGCCCCGAGAATTACGAGGCCTGCGTGGCGCTTGTCGAAAGCGACGCCTCGGCGGCGCTCGGCATGGCAAAATCCCTGAAGGCGCAGCGCGGCGAGGCGGAAGCGGGCGGTACGCATTGCGAGGCGCTGGCGCTGATGAAGCTCGGCCGCGCGGCGGAAGCGGGCGACGCCTTTTTCGATCTGGCCGAGCGGCTGCTGCGGGCCGACGATGCGCTTCGCTCCGATGTCTATGCGCAGGCAGGCGACGCCTGGGTGCTGGCGGGCGAGTTCAAGCCGGCCATCCGCGCCTATGACAATGCGATTGCGCGCACACCGGGCAGTGCCACCTTCTATGAAGGCCGCGCGCGGGTGAAGGGTCTGGCGGGAGAATGGGAGGGCGCGCGCGACGATGCGGCGGAAGCCCTCGCGCTTGAGCCGAATTTTCCAGCCGCCCTGCTGATCCGGGCCGCAGCGAACCGCACGCTCGGCTATCCGCGCGCCGCGCTGGTCGACGCCAATAATGCCGTCAAACTCAATCCGCACAGTCTCGACGCGCTGCTCGAACGCGGTCTCGTTCACCAGGCGCTGGGCGACAAGCCGAGCGCATGGGGCGACTGGTCGAAAGTCGTGAAATACGCGAAGGACACGGGCCACGAGGAAGATCCGGCCGCCCTTGCCGCCGCGCATTACCTCAGCCAGTAGCGCCACTCGCCGCGCACGTCTTCGTCTTCCTCGGCTTGCGCCGACGCCGACGCGCGCTCTTGCGCCTCATCGGGCGCCAGGCGTCCAAGCGCCCAGACCGCCATGGCGCGCACCAGCGGCGACAAATCGCCGAGCAATGCACGCGCTTCTTCCGCCAGCTCCTTCTCGCGCGAATTACCGATCGCGATCAGCACATTTCGTACAAAACGGTCGCGGCCTATGCGTTTGACCGGCGAGCCGGAAAAGAGCGACCGGAACGCCGCATCGTCAAGCCGGGCCAGTTGCGCCAGCAGCGGCGCCTTCAGTTCCTCTCGCGCATGGAACGCTTCCTCGCGTGTGCGGCTGGCAAACTTGTTCCAAGGGCATACGGCCAGGCAATCGTCGCAGCCATAGATGCGGTTGCCCATCGGCGCGCGGAATTCGCGCGCGATGTGCCCCTTGTGCTCGATGGTGAGATAGGAGATGCAGCGCCGCGCATCGAGTTCATATGGCGCCGGAAAAGCCTTCGTCGGACAGACATCGAGACAGCGGCGGCATTCGCCGCAACGGTCGTCATGGGCCTCGTCCGCTTCGAGGTCGAGCGTCGTGAAAATCGCGCCGAGGAAAAACCACGAGCCGAGCCTGCGCGAGACGAGGTTGGTGTGTTTGCCCTGCCAGCCAAGACCCGCGGCGGCCGCGAAGGGCTTTTCCATCACCGGCGCGGTATCGACAAAGACCTTCACATCCGCGCCGCTCGTCTCCGCCAGCCAGCGCGCCACCTGTTTCAGCCGCTTTTTCACGAGGTCGTGGTAGTCGCGGTTCTGCGCATAGACGGAAATCGCCGCGCGGTCCCGATGCTCAAGCGTCTCCAGAGGATCGCTGTCCGGCCCGTAATTCATCGCCAGCATGATCACGGATTTCGCCTCCGGCCATAATGTGCCGGGGTCGGCGCGGCGCGCCGCCGTTTCCGCCATCCAGCCCATCTGCCCGTGACGGCCGAGATCGAGCCAGCGATCCAGTTTTGCGGGCAGGTCGGCGCGGGCGCCGCTGCGCGCAATGCCGATATCGTCGAAGCCCGCCTCTTTCGCGCGGACGGCAAGCGCCTCGCGCAATGCCGTCAGGCTGCCTGGGTCAGAAGTCGAGATTGGCATAGAGTTTCGGCGGCGGCATGCCGGCCACATGGTCCGCGAGGATGCCGCGAAAGCCGGGGCGCGACTTGATGCGCACATACCAGTCCTTCGCGCCCTGATACTGCGCCCAGGGCACATCGCCCACATAGTCGAGGCAGGAGAGATGCGCGGCGGCGGTGAGATCGGCCAGCGTCAGCGCCTCGCCTGCCAGCCAGTTCCGTTCTTCCATCAGGTAGCAGATATAGTCGAGATGGTAGCGCAGGTTGTGAAGCGCCGCGCGCACCACCGTCATGTCGGGCGCGCCGCCGCCTTCCGCCGTGCTCAGAAAGCGCCGCGTCACCTTTTCGAAGATCAGTCCGTCCGACACTTCCTGCGCGAATTTGCGGTCGAACCAGTCGACGAGACGGCGCACCTCCGCGCGTTCCGCCGGCTCTTCCGGCAGGAGCTTCAATTCCGTCGAGGTTTCTTCGAGATATTCGCTGATCGGCATCGAGCCCGAAATCGGTTCACCGCCATCTTCCATCAGCACCGGCACCTCGCCCGCCGGGTTCAGCATCAGGAATTCCTCGCGGCGTTCCCAGTCGCGCTCCTCCACCAGCTCGAAGTCGAGGCCCTTTTCGGCCATGACAAGGCGCACCTTGCGGCAGGCGGGGGAAATCGGCAGATGATAAAGCTGGCGCATGAAATCGCAGGGTCCGCAGGCGTTGTTGCTTGTCGTTATTTCGCGTCGGTGCCGGGCGTATTGCCGGCGGCAAGTTCCTCGATGATCGGGCAGTCGGGCCGGTCGTCGCCCTGGCATTTATGCATGAGCGTCGAGAGCGTCGCCCGCATGGCGCGCAGGCTCCCGATCTTTTCGTCGATCTCGGCGACATGGGCCGCCGCAATCGCCTTCACATCCGCACTGGAGCGCTCACGGTCGCGGTAAAGCGCGAGCAGATCGCGGCATTGCGCCACCGTGAACCCCAGCGAGCGCGCGCTCGCAATAAAGCGCAGCGTATGTACATCCTCGTCCGAATAGGCCCGGTAGCCGTTCGCATTGCGGTCCGCGCTCTCGATCAGCGCGATGTCCTCGTAATAGCGAATGGTCTTGGCGGGTACGCCGGAGCGCGCCGCCGCCTCTCCGATGTTCATGCTCTCAGCTCGCGTTGATGCGCTCGAACTGCCCGCTGCGACGGAAACGGTAGAGATAGGTCGGCAGCACGATTTCGAGGGCGGTCGGCTGAACGCCGAGGCCGCCGAGTGTGCGCCCTTCGCTTTCGGCCGCCTCGCTCACCACATTGTCGATGGCGAGCAGCCGCACCTGATCCGGCGTCAGCGGCGGATTGGGAATGAACTGCGTGAAGAAGGCCATGAACTTCGCCGCGAATGCGGGCACCGGCAGCAAGATGCGCTTGCGGGCAATATTCACCAGCAGGTCTTCCATCAGTCCACGGAAGGTTTTCACTTCGGGGCCGCCGAATTCATAGGTCTTGCGTTCCGTGCCGTCGCGCTCGACGAGCCGCGCCACGCCTTCCGCCACATCCTTCACATAGACGGGCTGGAGCTTCATGCTTCCGCCGCCGATCAGCGGCAGCATGGGAGAAAACCGCGCCATTGCGCCGAAGCGGTTGAAGAAATCGTCTTCCGGTCCGAAAACGATGGAGGGGCGCACGATCACCGCCGCGGGGAATGCCTGACGCACTGCCTTTTCGCCCGCAGCCTTGGCGCGGCCATAGTCGGACGGGCTCTTCTCGTCGGCGCCGATCGCGGACACATGGACGAGCTTCTTCACGCCCGCTTCCGAGCAGGCGCGTGCGACGCGGCCCGCGCCTTCCGCCATCACGGCGTCGAATGTCTGCTTGCCGCTTTCATGCAGCAGGCCGACGAGATTAACGACCGCGACCGCGCCGCGCACAGCCATGCGCACGGACGCCTCGTCGCGAATATTCGCCTGGACGGGCTCGACCTGCCCGACAACGCCCATGGGCCGAAGATAATGGGCATCGTTCGGGCGGCGCACCGCCACGCGAACCCGGTAGCCGCGCCGCGCCAGGGCGTGAACGATATGGCGGCCGAGGAAGCCCGAACCGCCGAAGACCGTCACCATGCCCGCCGTCGGCCGCATGCTCTCCATCATTTCCCGGTCTGCGCTGTCCACGTCCATCTGCCCATGCCTTTCGTCTGAACGTCCCGCCGGGCCCGTTATTCCCGCCGGGCGCGGCATTCGCCCCCTTGATAGCCTATGCGGGCGGCGCGGCAAAGAGCGCGCAAACATGACCGGCGCGCGCGTCCTCCATTGACATTGCCTCGGGCCCTATTTAAGCAACTGCGCACGTGCCCAGGTGGCGGAATTGGTAGACGCACCAGCTTCAGGTGCTGGCGCTCGCAAGGGCGTGGAAGTTCGAGTCTTCTCCTGGGCACCATTCCTTTCCCGCGGCGGCTTTCCTCCATCATGGAATGCCGCTGCTCGCCGGCCCCCGCCAGGGGCCAAGCGGAGCCAGAACATGGCGGTCACGCTGCACAGGGGCGATCTTCCGGCAGACCTCGATTTCGGTTCGAGCGTCGCGGTCGATACCGAGACGATGGGGCTCAAGCCCGAGCGTGACCAGCTCTGCGTGGTTCAGCTTTCGGCCGGCGACGGCAACGCCCATATCGTGCAGCTCGACCGGGGCACCTATAACGCGCCCAATCTGCGCGCGCTGATGGGCAATCAGGACGTCCTCAAGATTTTCCATTTTGCGCGTTTCGACGTCGCGATGATGCAGCGCTATCTCGGCGTCGTCACCTCGCCGGTCTATTGCACCAAGGTCGCCTCCAAGCTCGTGCGCACCTATACGGACCGCCACGGCCTCAAGGATCTCGCCCGCGAACTGGCGAATGTCGACATGTCGAAGCAGCAGCAGAGCTCCGACTGGGGCGCACGCGACCTCACAGAGGCGCAGCTTGCCTATGCCGCCTCCGACGTTCTGCACCTGCACGATATCAAGGCCGTGCTCGACGAGATGCTCGCCCGCGAGGGCCGCACGGAACTCGCCAAGGCCTGCTTTGCCTTCCTGCCGGTGCGCGCCGCGCTCGACCTCGCCGGCTGGCCGGAAGAAGACATCTTCTCCCACTGACCGCCACCCCCAGGGCATTCCGGCGCGTTAATTGACGCATTATGGCGCTTCCGCGCATACTGACGGCCCGCTTCGGCGGGTATTTTCGTGCCCGTCACACGGGCAGGTTGGAGCGAACAAGGCATGAGCGAGCGATCCGGCGACGACAGGCCCGGCGAGAACAGGCCCGGCGCCGGAGCGATCCGCAAGAGGCCGTCGCGCGCATCGGGCGCCCCGTCCTATCGCGGCCGCACCGAGCGCCGCGAGGGCCGCTACAGCCGCTTCGTCTCGCTGATGAAAATTGCGCTGCCGCTCGGCGCCTTCCTGCTCCTCATCGTCGTCCTGTTCTATTCCGGCGTCTTCCGCGGCAAGGACGGCCTCGACACGGCCTTCCACGAGATCGACACGCAACCCGGCGATCTGCGCATGGTCAGCCCCCGCGTGGCGGGCCTGACGGGCGACGGAACGCCCTATGTCGTCACCGCCGACAATGCGACGCAGGATCCCTCTCAGCCCAACTTCGTCACCTTCGACAATATCCAGGCCGACGTGAAGGCGGACAGCGAGGAGAACTGGCTGTCGCTGACGGCCTCGCAGGGGCGCTACAATTCCGAAACACAGATGCTCGACCTCACGCAGAAGATCGATATCTTCACGACATGGGGCTACGAGATGCATGGCGAGCAGGCCACCGTCGATTTCGAGCGGGGGACGCTCGTGAGCGAATCCGAAGTGCAGGGCCACGGCCCTTTCGGGACGCTGCGCGCCGACCGGATGAGTGCCGATCATGCGACGCAGGTGCTTCGCTTCGACGGCAACGTGAAAATGCTGATCCTGCCGGATCAGCCGAGTCAGGGGGAACAAGAGTGAAAGCCCATTCGAAAGCAGGCCAGCCGGTGACCGGATCGAAAAACCGGTATGGGGCGGCTGCGGCGTGCGCGCTTCTGCTTGCCGGTCTCCTCCACGCGCTTCCCGTCGCCGCACAGGAAAACGTGCTGGGCGGCGGCTTCCGCACCGATCCCAGCCAGCCCATCGAGGTCGAGGCGGATGCGCTCGAAGTCCAGAACGACAGGAAAAGCGCGACCTTCAGCGGCAATGTCCGCGTCGTCCAGGGCGATATCCGCCTGAAATCGGACCGGCTCACCGTCTTCTATTCGAACGGGCAGTCAGCCGGTCAGGCGGGTGGCTCGCGCATCAGCAAGATCGCCGCTTCCGGCAATGTCCTCGTCTCCGCGCCCGACAACCAGACCGCGAGCGGCGACTGGGCGAACTATCTCGTCGGCACGCGCCAGCTCGAAATGGGCGATTCCGTCACCCTTCGCCAAGGCGAAAACATTATTCGCGGCTCGCGGCTCACCGTCGACCTCGCAGGGGGCCGCGCCCGCGTAACGGGTGGAGAAAATGGCGGAAGCGGGCGGGTAAAAGGTCTTTTCCAGCCCCCGTCGGAGTAAAATTCCGAAAGAAGGCTTGGTTAATCCCTTCACTTCATACAATTTTAATGCCAAGTGACGTTTGATGGCATTGTTAATGAGAAGTGGGGTCCTATGACGGGCGAAACGGGGACAATCGGCAAAGATGAAGCGACCGCAGGCGAAGGCCGGGGCGGACCGCATCTCGTGGCCGAAAATCCGGGCCTCTCGGTCGAGAAGATCGGCAAGAGCTTCAAGGGCCGCCCGGTCGTTCGAGGCGTCAGCTTCGATGTCCAGCGCGGCGAGGCCGTCGGCCTTCTGGGCCCCAATGGCGCGGGCAAGACCACCGTCTTCTACATGATTACCGGGCTCATCGCGCCGGACTACGGCACGATCCTGCTCGACGGGCACGATGTGACCGATTTCCCGATGTACCGGCGGGCGCGCCGGGGTATCGGCTATCTGCCGCAGGAAGCCTCGATCTTCCGGGGCATGACCGTCGAACAGAACCTTCGCGCCGTGCTTGAAGTCGTCGAACCGGACCGCGACCGCCGCGAGGCCGAACTCGACGACCTCCTCGCCGAATTCTCGATTACCCATCTTCGCCGTACGCCCGCCATCGCCCTGTCGGGCGGTGAGCGCCGCCGCGTGGAAATCGCGCGCGCGCTCGCAACGCAGCCCTCCTTCATGCTGCTCGACGAACCCTTCGCCGGCATCGACCCGATTGCAATCGGCGACATCCGCGATCTCGTCGCCCATCTGAAGGATCGCGGCATCGGCGTGCTGATCACGGACCATAATGTGCGCGAGACGCTCGAACTCATCGACCATGCCGTCATCATCCATGACGGCACGGTTCTGATGGAGGGCGATCCCGCCGACATCGTCGGCAACGAGGATGTACGGCGGCTTTATCTCGGCGAACGGTTCAGCCTGTAGTGGCAAGGGGCTGACAGGGGCATGGCACTAGCACCGAGACTCGAGCTTCGCCAGGGACAATCCCTGGTCATGACGCCTCAGCTTCAGCAGGCGATCAAGCTGCTGCAGCTGTCGAATCTCGAACTTGCCGACTATGTCGAGCAGGAGCTTGAGCGCAATCCGCTGCTCGAAGCGGGCACCGCCGAGCCCGCCGAGCGCAACACCGAGCGCGATGCCCATGAAGGCGAGCGCGAACAGGTGATCTCCTCGGAGACCTCGCTCACGCTCAGCGAAGATGGCCCCCCTCCCGGCCGCGATGGCGAACTCGATACGGATTACGACAACGTCTATGCCGATGAGAGCCGTTCCGATGCGCAGAACGATGCGGCTGCGGCTGCAACGCCCGGACAGACATCGTCGGACTGGCAGAACGTCAAGGGCGGCAGCAGCGGTGGCGGCAGCGGCGACGGAGATTTCAGTTTCGAGGCAACGCTGGCGCGCGAAGCGACGCTTGCAGAGCATCTCACCGAACAGATGCATACGGCGCTGAAGACACCGGGCGACCGCCTGATCGGTTCCTATCTGATCGACCAGGTGAACGAGGCGGGCTACATGACCGCCGATGTCGCAGAGGTCGCCGAACGCCTCGGCACCGATGTCGAGGATGTCGAAGCGGTGCTGCAGGTCTTGCAGTCCTTCGATCCGACCGGCATCTGCGCGCGCGACCTGAAGGAATGTCTCGCGCTGCAACTGGCCGAGCGCGACCGCCTCGATCCCACGATGCAGCTTTTCCTCGAACATCTCGAACTTTTTGCGCGGCGCGACTTCGAGCAGCTCATGAAGATCACGGGTGCCGACCGCGAAGACATTGCGAGCATGGTGGAGGATATTCGCGCCTGCAATCCCAAGCCCGGTCTCGCCTTCGGCACGGAGCCGGTTGTGCCTGTCGTGCCGGACGTTTTCGTGCGTTCGCGCGCGGATGGAAGCTGGGCCGTCGAGATCAATTCGGAAACGCTGCCGCGCGTTCTCGTCAATCAGCAATATTATGCGGAAGTCACGAAGCTTTCGGGCGACCAGAGCGCCAAGGCCTATATTTCCGAGTGCCTCAACAATGCGAACTGGCTGGTGAAAAGCCTCGACCAGCGCGCCCGCACCATCCTGAAAGTCGCCTCCGAGATCGTGCGTCAGCAGGATGCCTTCCTCGTCCACGGTATCCAGCATCTGAAACCGCTCAATCTCAAGACCATCGCTGAAGCGATCTCGATGCACGAATCGACCGTGTCGCGTGTCACCGCGAACAAATATGTCGCGACGCCGCGCGGTATCTTCGAGATGAAGTATTTCTTCACCTCCTCCATCGCCTCCTCGTCGGGCGGTGCGGCGCATTCGGCCGAGGCCGTCCGCCACCGCATCAAGGAACTGATCGACGTGGAGCGCCCCGATGCCGTCCTTTCCGACGACAACATCGTCGATATCCTGAAAGGCCAGGGCGTGGACATCGCCCGGCGTACCGTCGCCAAGTATCGGGAAGCACTCAACATTCCCTCTTCGGTGCAACGCAGGCGCGAAAAAAAGGCCTATGCCTGAGTCTTTCCAGACTCACTTTCGAGCCCCCGCTCGTGCCTCCTATCCCATTGATAAAAAAGGCTTTTGACGGTTTATCCGGGCTGTGGTTGACACCCATGATGGGGCCAACTAGTTTCCACGCGCTCAAACGCCCCCGGGGCTTCGTCCCCGGTGGTGAGGCGGTGGGTTGAGCCGCTGAGGCGGCATGTACAATGGCAAATTCGAGCGCCCCGGGATGCCGGGCGAAATTGGAAATGCGGCCGCCTGCAGAAGGCGGTAGTCAGGCCGAACTGTTCGGCAACCGTCTGTTGTAGCGTAGTGGGCCCAGGAAGGTCTTTCATGCAGGTTCAGGTAAGCGGCCATCATCTCGACGTGGGAGATGCTCTCCGCACACATGCGACCGAACGGCTCGAAGCCGCGGTCACGAAATATTTCGACCGTCCGGTGGACGGACAGGTCACCTTCTCCAAGCAGGGCCATGAGTTCCGCGCCGATTGCTCGGCGCATCTGAGCTCCGGCCTGCGGGTCAATGCGCAAGGCTCCGCGAACGAGGTCTATGCCTCCTTCGAAGCCGCGCTGGAGCGCCTAGAAAAAAGGCTGCGCCGCTACAAGCGCCGGCTGAAGAATCACAACAATACCAACAAGGCCGAACTGCCGGCCGAGGCCTATCCCTCCTATGTCATCGAAGCCGGTGACGAGCAGGAGGAGATTGCCGAGGACGCGCAGCCCGTCATCATCGCCGAAGGCACCACCGCGATCCCCGTTCTCAGTGTCGGGGATGCCGTGATGCAGATGGATCTCAGCGATGCGCCCTTCGTTATGTTCCGCAGTGGCAGCGAAGGCGGGCTCAATCTCGTCTATCGCCGCACCGACGGAAATGTTGGCTGGATCGATACGGGCCGTGATGCTCAAAAGGCTTGAAACACTGAAGGCGAAACCCCGGGCCGGCGAAAGCCGCGCGATGCCGGGAAAGCCACAGACAGAGACGCGGGAACGCCCCGTGCGTCTGGCGGCTTCGCAGAACAGGATTCGGATTATGGAGCTTGAAGATCTGGTGCAGCCGGAGGGCGTCGTCGCTCACCTGAAAGTCACCAGCAAAAAGCAGGCGCTGCAGGAGCTGTCCGAGCGCGCCGCGAAGATTACCGGGCTCTCCGAGCGCGCGATCTTCGAGACGCTTCTCGAACGCGAACGCCTCGGCTCGACAGGCGTCGGTCAGGGCATTGCCATTCCGCATGGCAAGCTGCCGGAGATCGATCGTCTCTACGGCCTCTTCGCGCGGCTCGATACGCCGATCGACTTCGAGTCCGTGGACGACCAGCCGGTCGATCTCATCTTCCTGCTGCTCGCGCCGGAGACGGCGGGCGCCGACCACCTGAAGGCGCTGGCCCGCATCTCGCGGCTCCTGCGCAATCCCTCGGTGGTCGAGAAGCTCCGCGCCTCGGAAGACGCCTCCGCCCTTTTCGCGATCCTGACCGAGCCTGCCGCCACCAACGCGGCGTGAGCCTGTCTCGCTGAAAACAAAAGCCCCGCGCTTGTGAAAAGCGCGGGGCTTTGCCGTTTCGTTCTCTCGTCTGCGTTCAGTGGACGCTCACCGGCTCCAGATCATATTGCCGCGCGCCGGCAAAAGCGGCGTCGCGATTGTCGAGCACGGCCATGCGCTGTCCGTTTGCGGCGTGGACCGCATAGAGGCGCGTGTCGGCCGGCACGTCGAGTTCCGAGCCGAGTTCGCCTGCCAGATCACCGGCGATCACCTCGCGCACATAGACGATGTTCGGCGTACCGGCCTGCGCGAACATTTCCGGCGTCAGCTTGCGGAAATCGCTCACGCCCCAGCCGGTCGTTTCCTCGTCTGCGGCGTCGAAATCGGATTCGTTCTGCATCGTAGTTCTCCTTTCCGGCCCTTCCTTGTTACACGAAGCAAAGGGCTCTGGTCCGTCACACGGACAATCGGGCGGGTGCCGGACGATCAGACCGCGCCGCGCGCGGTGCGCGCCTCAGACGATGACGCAGGCTCCTCGCCCTTGTTCTCACCCGTGATGTCGATCTTGCGCACCATGCGCACCGTTTCCGGTTTTTCGAGATCGATCATCAGAAGACCTTTCTCAAGCCGCGCCGCTCTCACCTCGATGCCGTCGGCCAGCACGAAAGAACGCTGGAACTGGCGGGCGGCGATGCCGCGGTGGAGATAGGTGCGGTCTTCATCGTCGAGCTGGCGGCCGCGAACGACGAGCTGGTTGTCCTCGACCGTGACCGAAAGCTCGTCACGGGAGAAACCGGCAACCGCCAGCGTGATCCGCAGGGCCTCGCCCTTGCCGGAGGCGAGCTGTTCGACGTTGTATGGCGGATAGCCATCCGAGGCCTTGGCCACTCTGTCGAGCAACCTTTCGAGCCCGTCGAAGCCCAGCAAAAAAGGGCTGTTGAACTGCATCACGCGGGTCATGTCCCAAAGTCCCGTTATCCGAGCGACTTTGCAATTTGCGGCCCGCCAGGCGGCGCCGCTTCCCCGTATATGTGGGGAGCGCGGGCGGGCGATGCAAGACAAGTGCGAGACAGTTGCAAGGCACTTGCAACACGAGCGTTTCCGCGCCTTTTTTCCTCTATTTCCCAGCCTTTATTGCGGAAAACCATACGGGCGGGCTTGAAATAGAAGGCTCGCCGGTCAAAGTGACTGGGGGAGGCGGAACTCAAGAATAAAAGGTAGATGTCATGCTTGAACTCCCACCCCTTCCCTATGAGCAGGACGCCCTGGAGCCGCATATCTCGGCGAAAACGCTGTCGTTCCACTACGGCAAGCATCACAAGGGCTATGTCGACAAGGCGAACTCGATGATCGAGGGCACGGATCTCGAAAAGCTCGGCCTGATCGAACTCATCCGCAAGGCGGCGAAGGACGATTCCAAAAAGGGTCTCTTCAACAATGCCGCCCAGGTCTGGAATCACGACTTCTATTGGAACTCGATGAGCCCCAAGGGCGGCGGCGAGCCGAAGGGCGCGCTGGCAAAGAAGATTGCCGAGGATTTCGGCTCCTTCGACGACTTCAGGAAAGCCTTCAAGGATACAGGCGCCGGCCAGTTCGGTTCGGGCTATGCCTGGCTCGTGATCGGTTCGGACGGCAAGCTCAAGGTCTATGGCACACCCAATGCCGAGACGCCGATCGCGGACACGAAGGACGTGCCGCTCATGACAACCGATGTCTGGGAGCACACCTATTACCTCGACTACCAGAACCGCCGGCCGGACTATCTCGACGTCTTTCTCGACAAGCTCGTGAACTGGGAATTCGCGGAAGCGAATTTCGAAAAGGCCGGTCTCCAGACCGCCTGACCGCGCTCTTTCGCGCATCCTTTCCAGCGTCCCGGGCGGTGGAGCGGCAATTGCCCGCCGCCGCCCGGCACGTCCCTCCCCTCGCGAATCCCCAATGTTTCCGCCCTTTCCGGCGGCCTCCCGGCGACATAAATGTCACGCGGAAATACCCTTACTTTCTCTACGGGAAAATAGCAGTTGCAGGCGCCAGTTGCGCATGCTACTGCGAGTCATTCTCACGATGAGAAATCAGGGGGCGGCAAGGGCTGCATTCGCATGGACATAACCGCCACAGACAGGACGATCCGCGTCACGAAGGAGGGCTCGACGCCCGCCCTCGACAGCGCGGACCTGTTCAGCGGCGCACGCGAAATCGTCATTCGCCACGGGGCCGAGCTCTACCGGCTCAGGCTCACCAACAGCAACAAGCTGATCCTGATCAAGTGAGGAAAACCGGCCACAAGCCGGCATGCACATAACCCGAAGGCAACCGAGCCAGCCAGACCCGCCACCGAGCGGGGGCCAGCCAGCCAGGAATGCTTCATTCACGCATCACTGGGACTGGCAATGAAAAAGCACACGGGGCAACGCTCCCTCCACTCACTCCTTCTCGCGACGGCATCCGTCTTCGCAATCTCCACGGCAATTTCCACGGCGGCCTCCGCGCAGGAAGCCGCCAGCGAAGAGCAGCAGGCCGAGCAGACGGCGCCCCAAGAACCCCCCAAGGCGACGCAGCTCGACGCCGTCACCTCCACCGCGACGCGCAACCCGACCGCGATCAAGGACGTCGCGGGCACGGTCTCCGTCATCACGGCGGAAGAGCTCGAACGCCGCAACGCCAATTCGATGGAAGACATCGTGCGCTACGAGCCGGGCGTCTCTGTGGGCGATTCGTCCTCGCGCGCCGGTTCAGGCAACTTCGTCATTCGCGGCATCGGCGGCAACCGTGTGCTCGTTCTCGTCGACGGCCTGCCGACGCCCGATTCACCGATCACCTCGACGGCGGCCGGCAGCTACACGCGCGACTATGTCGATATCGACAGCATGAAGCGCGTCGAAATCATCCGCGGCCCCTCCTCCGCGCTTTACGGCTCGGACGGCATCGGCGGCACCGTCGCCTATGTGACGAAAGATCCGGCGGATTATCTCGCGGGCTCGGACAAGGACTGGTATGCGAGCATCAAGGGCGGATATGACAGCGCCGACGAAAGCTTCATGGAGTCGCTTACCGGCGTGAAGCGCGCGGGCAATGTCGAAATGCTCGGCATCTACACGCGCCGCGACGGCCATGAAGTCGAGCCGAACTCCAACGCGCTTTACAATCCGCAGGATTATTCGTCGAATTCCTTCCTCGGCAAGCTCGTCTTCAACGGGCTCTGGGGCAACTCGCTGAAGTTCACGGCACAGTTCGACGAAAGCGAATCCGACATCGACATGCTCACCGATGTGGGGGGCGGCGTTCCTTCCACTTCGCCCATCTTCTTCTTCGCGACCGTCGATAGCTCCCAGGCGAAAGATGAGACGCAGCGCATGCTCGTGAGCGCCGACTACTCGCACAACACCCCCTTCGCCCTCGCCGACAGCATGAATGCGAAGGTCTTCTACACGCGGGTCGACCGCACGGAACACACGACGCAGACACTGAGCGATCCGGCCTTCGACTACTACCGCGTCTCCGACATGGAGTTCGAGCAGGACATTTTCGGCGCCGACCTGCAGTTCAACCTCGCGCGCGACTGGGCGGGCGTGGCTCACAACTTCACCTATGGCGGCACGGTCGACTACACGGAAACCACGCGTCCGCGCTTCCGCTCGGAAACGAACCTCACGACGACCGCCACTTCGTCCTACTTCCCGTTCAACAACGAAACCTTCCCGAACAAGAATTTCCCGGACACGAAGACGATCAAGGCCGGCCTCTATGTTCAGGACAGCATCGAGATGGGGCGCTTCGGCATCATCCCGGCGCTGCGGTTCGACTATTTCAAGCTGCACCCGGAAATAGACCAGCTCTTCCTCAACTCCACCGCGGGCGCGGTTCCCGTTCACGATCAGGAAGAGACGGAAGTGTCGCCCAAGCTCGGCCTCACCTTCGATGTCACGGAGGAATACACGCTGTTCGCGCAGTATGCGCATGGCTTCCGCGCACCGCCCTATGACAATGCGAACTTCGCCTTCTCCAATCCGGGCTATGGCTATGAAGTCCTGCCGAACCCGAACCTGAAGCCGGAAACCTCGGATGGCTACGAAGCCGGTGTCCGCGGCGCTTTCCCGGACGGCTCCAGCTTCTCGCTCTCGGCCTTCTACAACGAGTATGAAGACTTCATCGAGACGCAGATGGTCGGCTTCGGCGGCGGCGGCATCATGCAGTTCCAGTATCAGAACCTGTCCGAAGTCACGATCTACGGTGCGGAAGCCAAGGGCGAATACCGCTTCCTGCCGGAATGGGCGGTCCGCGGCAGCTTCGCCTATGCCCGCGGCGAGGACGACCAGACGGGAGCGCCGATCGATTCCGTCGACCCGATGAAGGCCGTGCTCGGCATCGCCTATGAAGGCGACGTCTGGGGCTCGCAGCTCGTTACGACGCATGCCTGGCGTCATGACCGCGTCTCGACAGCGGGCAACTTCGAGGCACCGTCCTACACGGTGGTCGATTTCATGGCCTATTACGAAATGTCGGACACCTTCACGCTGAACGCTGGCGTCTTCAACATCTTCGACGAGGAATATTACAACTCGCAGGATGTGATCGGGCTGGCCGCAGGCAGCGCCATCGTCGGCCGTTACGCCCAGCCGGGCCGCAACTTCGGCGTCAACGCCACGTTCCGGTTCTGATGGAAAGCTGAGCCATGAGCATGACCGCCACCGCTAACGGACAGATGACCAGCATGAGCGACGGTTCCTCCGCTCTTGCCTGGAACCATCGTGCGCTCCGTAAGCCGGTGGCGGTCTCGCTTCTTCTTCATGCCACCGTCTTTGCGAGCCTCTTCGCATGGTGGCAATCCGACGGTGCCTCCGCGCCGCGCGGCCTCCCCGACGGCATGTCCGTCACCTTTATTGAGCTTTCCGGCATCGAACCTTCCGATCCCGCTCCCGCCGCGCCGCAGGTTCCGCAGGAATTTCAGGCCGCGCCGGTCGAGCCGCCGATCGCACCCGAACCCGAACCCGTTATCGACCATGTGCCGGAGCCCGTCGTTCCGGTTAAACCGCCGGTTAAACCGGAAGTCGCGCTTGAATCAAAGCCCGAGCCGCGCCCGGAGGTCCGCAAGCCCGAGCCTGCAAAGGCCGTCGCGCAGCAATCCGCACAGCCGCAGAAAACCGCCTCCCTCACCCCGGCCTCGCTTCACACCGGTACGGGACAGAAAACCGGACAGGGCGCACCAAAAGGTTTCGAGGAAACCGAAGGTCAGCAGACGGATGAGGTCATCGTCCTCAATCCGCGCTACCGCATGAGGCCGCAGCCCCCGCATTACCCGGATCGCGCCCGCTCGCTCGATCAGCAGGGCGTGGTCAAGGTCCGCATCAAGCTCGATCACCGGGGCGATCCGATGGATGTCGCCATCCTCGCAAGCTCCGGCTATGCGCTGCTCGACCACGCCGCCCTCAAGGCCGCGCGCAAGTGGCGCTTCGAACCCGAAATCCGCAATGGCCGTCCGGTCGTTGCCTTTGTTGAAATGCCGGTAGAGTTCGTTCTTACCGACGCCCGATAACAGGTCCGGTATCGCCTGGGCAGATGAAAGGAAGCATCATGTCTGTCAATTCGTCTCTCTCCGCTCTCCTGGAGCGCCGTGCAGCCATCCTCGCCGAGGAACCGAAACTGCGCGCCCGCAATCTCGCTGAAAAGCTCGGTATCTCCGAAGCCGAACTTGTCGCCCTCGGCAGCGCCGAAACAAAGGTCACGCGGCTCCGCCCCGAATGGCAGCAGATCATCGCCGGCGTCGGCGCGCTTGGCCGCGTCATGGCGCTGACGCGAAACGAATCCGTCGTCCATGAGCGCAAGGGCGTTTACGGCGCCCTCGAAGGCGGCGGGCATGTCGGCCTTATCGTCGGCGAGGATATCGACCTGCGCATCTTCTTCATGCACTGGAAGTTCGGCTTCGCCCAGGTCGAGCGCATGGAAGACGGGAGCCTCCGCCGCAGCCTCCAGTTCTTCGACGGGCATGGCACCGCCATCCACAAGATCTACCAGACCGAACAGACGGACATCGCCGCCTTCGACGCGCTGATCGAGCGTTTCGCAACGGAGGCAAGCCCCGTCGAGGTCACGGCGGTTCCTGCGCTGAAAAAGGCCCGGCCCGACAGCGAGATCGATGTCGCGGGTTTCCGCGCGGCCTGGGATGCGCTGAAGGATACGCATGAGTTCCACGGCCTCCTCAACAAGTTCAAGGTCGAGCGCGTTCAGGGGCTCCGGCTCGCAGGCGAAGGCCGTGCGGCCCGTGTGCCCGCGGGCGCGCTTCGCACGGCCTGTGAAGCGGCGAATTCGCGCGGCGTGCCGATCATGGTCTTTGTCGGCAATCCCGGCATGATCCAGATCCATACCGGCCCGGTGGAAAACCTGAAGCCGATGGGCCCCTGGTTCAACGTGCTCGACGAGAAGTTCAACCTGCATCTGCGCGAAGACCATATCGACAGCGCCTGGGTCGTCTGGAAGCCGACGGAAGACGGCACCGTCACCTCGCTCGAACTTTTCGACAAGGACGGTGTGCTCATCGCAACACTTTTCGGCAAGCGCAAGCCCGGCGTTCCCGAAGACGAAGCCTGGCGCGAGATCGTCAACGGCTTGCCCGAAAAGGAAGCGGCGTAAGACGCTGCTCGCCGCCAAAACATAAATGTCACCCCGGCGAAAGCCGGGGCCCATGGGCGGACGATACCAATCGCCACCAGTCAGATGGTTCCCGGCTTTCGCCGGGATGACACTTTTTCTTTCAAGGCAAGGAAACCAATGAGCCTTCTGAATTTCCGGCACCATGTCTTCGCTGGCGCACTCCTCGCGGCGGCGTTCGCCTCCCCCGCCCACGCCGAAGAGCCCCGCATCGTCAGCGTCGGCGGATCGACCACCGAAATCGTCTATGCGCTCGGTGCGGAGAGCGATCTCGTCGGCGTCGACTCGACCAGCCTCTACCCGAAGGCGGCGCGCGAATTTCCCGATGTCGGCTATGTCCGCCAACTTTCGGCGGAAGGTCTCCTCTCGCTCCGGCCAACGCTCATTCTCGCAGGCGCGGAAGCAGGCCCCGAAGCCGCACTGACCCAGACGGAAGCGGCGGGCGTCCGAATCGTGAAGCTCGAAGAGGGTTACACGCCGGAAGAGGTCGCAAAGCATATCGAAGCGATCGGCGCCGCGCTTGGCCGTGAGGAAAAAGCCGCCGAGGTCGCCGGTATCTTTCGCGCCGACGTGAAGGCGGTTCTGGCCGAGGTCGCGCAGATCAAGACACATCCGCGCGTTCTCTTCATGCTCCAGGCGGGGCGCGGGCCGATGCTCGTCTCCGGCAAGCACACGGCGGCGAACGCCATGATCGAGCTTGCAGGCGGCGTCAATGCCGTCAGCGAGTTCAGCGGCTACAAGCCCTTCTCGCCGGAAGCAGCGACGCTCGCCGCTCCCGACGTCATTCTCATGGCGAGCGATACGGTCGAGGCGCTTGGCGGGGCGGAGGCCGTTCTCTCGCAGACGGCGCTCGCACCCACGCCCGCCGCGCGCGACGGCCGCCTCGTTTCGATGGACGCGCTCTATCTCGCGGGCTTCGGGCCGCGGCTCGCCCATGCGATCCGCGATCTCGCGGCGGAGCTTCATCCCGAACATGAATTCGCGCCCCTTCCGGCGCGTCCCTGGACGGAGGCCGAATGAGCGAGATCGCGGAAGGTCAGGCTCACGTCTCGCGCGCGCTGAAGCGTCCGGCGATCCTCGCCGGTCTCGCGGCGCTTCTCGTCGCGGCCTTCCTTCTCTCTCTCGTCACCGGCGCGGTTCCCGTCAGCGTCGGCGATGTGCTGCGCTCTCTCTTCGGCATGGACGTCGACAGTCAGACCGCTGCCGTCATCCAGATGATCCGGCTGCCGCGCTCGCTGCTTGCCGTCGTTGTCGGCGCGGCGCTGGCCGGCTCCGGCGCTGCCTTTCAGGGCCTCTTCCGCAATCCGCTTGCCGATCCGAGCCTTATCGGCGTTTCCAGCGGTGCAGCCTTCGGCGCTGTCCTCGTTATCGTTTTCGGCGGGCTCATCGCCACGGCCCTTCCCTTTCTCGCCTCGCCCTTCCTTCTTCCCTTCTTCGCCTTTGCAGGCGGCATCGGCGCGACCTTCGCCATTCAGGGTCTTGCGCAGTCGCGCGGTCAGGCGGCGACCGCGACCCTCCTCCTCGCAGGCATTGCCATCAATGCGCTCACATGGGCGCTGACCGGCTTCACCATCTACATGGCGAACGATGCCCAGATCCGCGACTTCACCTTCTGGAGCATGGGCAGTCTCGCGTCGGGCGGCTGGAAGGCGTTCTGGCTCAGCGCCGTGCCCGTCACCCTCGCGCTCGGGGTCATCCTCTCGCGCGCCCGTGCGCTCGATGCCATGCTGCTGGGCGAGCGCGAGGCACTGCATCTCGGCATCCCCGTTCATCGCCTCAAGCATATTGTCATGATCGCCGCCGCGCTCGCGGTCAGTTCGTCCGTCGCGGTGAGCGGCGTCATCGGCTTTGTCGGCATCGTCGTGCCGCATGTCGTGCGCATGCTGGCCGGTCCCGATCACCGCATCGTGCTGCCGGGCTCCATTCTCGCAGGCGCCGCACTTCTTCTCGCCGCCGACAGTTTCGCGCGCATCGTCGTCGCGCCCGCCGAGCTTCCCATCGGCCTCGTCACGGCGGCCATCGGCAGCCCCTTCTTTCTCTGGCTTCTCACGCACCGCAAGAGGTCGCTGTGATCGAGGCGCGCAACATATCGGTCCTTGTCGGCCGCAAGCATCTTCTCGACAGCGTCGATGCCACCGTCGCGCCGGGCCGCGTCACCGCGCTGATCGGTCCCAATGGCGCGGGCAAGTCGACGCTCATCTCGGTGCTTGCGGGGGAGCGCCGTCCCGACGGGGGCGATGTCATGCTCGAAGGCGCGCCGCTTGCCGCGCATGGGGGGCAGGCCCTCGCGCGGCGCCGCGCCGTACTGCTTCAGGATTCCGGGCTCGACTTCGCCTTCACCTGCGAAGAGGTCGTCGAGCTTGGCCGCCTTCCCTTTTCGGGGACCCCCGAACAGCATGAAGATGGTGATGCTATCGACGCCGCCTGCCGCCTTGCGGGGATCGACACCTTCCGTCACCGCTCCTGGCAAACGCTGTCGGGCGGCGAAAAGCAGCGCGTGCAGTTTGCGCGCGCCATTGCGCAGGTCTGGCGCCCGGCGGGGAAATCCGGCCCGCCGCGCTACCTCCTTCTCGACGAGCCCACTTCGGCTCTGGACCTTCGTCATCAGCGCATGGTGCTCGACATTGCGCGCCGCCTCGCCGAAGAAGGTGTCGGCGTCCTCGCCGCGATCCACGATCTCAATCTCGCCATCGCCTATGCGGACGATGTGGTTCTGTTGCGCGGCGGCCGTCTCCTTGCCGCCGGTCCGGTCGGCGAGGTCATGACGAGCGAGGGGCTCGGCGCCTGTTTCGAGGTCGAGGTGGAAATCCTCACCCGCGAAAACGGGTCGCGCGCGGTGCTGGTCTAGTTATCCCCTCCTCGCATCGCTTCCGGGGGACGGGAAATCCCCGAAGCGGGCATAAAAAAGCCGGGCAGGAAATCATCCGTACCCGGCTCATTTTTACATTGTGACGTTTCGATGACGTTCGTGTGACAGTCCGCCCGTTTCGGGGCCTGTTTATCCCCGTTACTGCCAGCCTGCGCGGTCGAATATGCGCACCGCTTCGGCCTGGTTTTCACCCAGCGCGCTCGCATTGATTGCGTCTTCCTTGAAGGGGCCTGTGCCCTTCACCGGGGATGTCTTCATCACGCCCGGCACCGCCGTATATTCGTGGTTCAGCTGGGTGAAGGCGTTCTGCGCCCAGTCCCCGGTCAGGAACTCTATGAATTTAATGGCGTTTTCGCGATTGGGTGCGTATTTCATCACGCCCGCGCCGGAGATGTTTACATGCGTGCCGCGGTCATCCTGGTTCGGAAAGATGAGGCCCACCTTCTCCGCGACCGCCACATCGGCGGCATCGTCCGAGCCGAGCATGCGGCCGATATAATAGGTGTTCACCACGGAAATCCGGCATTCGCCCGCCGCAACCGCCTTGATGTTCGACGTGTCGTTGCCCTGGGGTTGCTGCGCGAGGTTCGCCATCACGCCTTTTGCCCAGTTTTCTGCGGTTTCCTGGCCTTCATGCTCGATCAGCGAGGCCAGCAGCGAAATGTTGTAGATGTTCGACGAGGAGCGCATGCAGATCTCGCCCTTATGCACGGGGTCGGCAAGGTCGTCATAGGTCTCGAGCTTCTCCGGGCGTCCCATCTCCTTGTTGTAGATGATGATCCGCGCGCGCTTCGAGAGGCCGAACCAGAGCCCGTCCGGGTGGCGCAAATGCGCAGGAATCCGCGATTCCAGCACCTCGGAGCGCACCGGCGAGAAGAGCCCCTTCTCCTCCGCGCGCCACAGCCGGCCCGCATCGACCGTCACCAGAATATCCGCAGGGCTCTGCTTTCCTTCGCGCTCGATCCGCGCGATCAGCTCGTCGCTGCCGCCCTCGATCAGATTTACGCTTATGCCCGTTTCCTCGGTGAAGCGGTCGTAGAGTTCGAGGTCCGTGTCGTAGTGACGGGCGGAGTAGATATTGACCTCCTGCGTCTCGGCTTTCGCACCGGCGGCGGCAGCAAGACCAGAGGCAAGGATGAGAACGGCTGTGAGCAGACGAAACATGGACTGTCCGTAATTTTTTGATAACGACTTGCAATTGCAGGCGGGAGCCTACCCCGAGGACCAGCCCCCGCGCAAGCAGGCCGAGAGGACGAAAGGTCGCGTCAGGCCGCGAAAACGAAGGTTCCGCAGGGATCGAAACGCACGGAAACGGCCTCGCCAATGGCAAAGCCATCAAGCTCATCGACGCGGGCGCGAAGCGGTTCGAGGTTCGGGAAGCCCTCGCTCGACAGGAGGATCAGCCAGTCCCGCCCGAGAAACCGGATATCGCCGATGCGGAAGGCGTCGTTTGCGCCATTGGCAAGTTCCAGGCTCACGGCTTCGGGCCGCACGATCACCTCGGCCGCCATGCCCTGGCTGAAGTTTTCAGCCGGCAAGGAGCCATAGGCCGTCACCGCTGCCCCGTCATCGATTACGGCCGGAAACCGCTGCGCCTCGCCGAAAAGCGAGGCCACCAAAGCACTTGCGGGGTTCGCATAGAGCTCGTCGGGCGTTGCGCACTGGGCGATCTGCCCGCCTTCCATCACGGCGATCCGGTCGGCGATTTCCATCGCCTCGTCAGGATCGTGCGTCACCACCAGCGTCACGACACCGGCGTCTTTGAGCGCGCGGCGGGCTTCTTCTCTCAGCTCGCGGCGGCGCGTCACATCGACGCTCGCAAAGGGCTCGTCGAGCAGCATGGCCGCGGGCGAGGGCGCAAGCGCGCGCGCCAAGGCGACCCGCTGCTGCTGTCCGCCCGACAGCGTATGGGGATAACGGCTCTCGAAGCCTGCAAGCCCGACAGACTTCAAGCGGCTCGCGACAATGTCCTGAATTTCGCCTTTCGGCTTTCCGGCGAGGCCGAAGGCTATGTTTTCCGCGACGCTCAGATGCGGGAACAACGCATGGTCCTGAAACACCATGCCAAAGGAACGCTTCTCGGGCGGCACGTCCCGGCCCGGTGCGGCAAGCCGCGCACCGCCAAGGTCGATGCTTCCCTCCTGCAGCGCCTCCAGCCCCGCAGCAAGCCTGAGCAAGGTCGTTTTGCCGCTTCCCGACGGCCCCAGCAGGCAAAGGATCTCGCCCGGGCGTGCTTCCAGCGACACGCCGGACAGCACCCGATGGCCGCCATAGCTGTGGCCGACATTGCGGAAGGCCAAAGACATCAAAAACACCTCTCGAGACCGGGCTTTTCTGCCGCATATCGTGCGAATGCGTAGCAAAATTACTTTGCCGCCCGTCGCGGTATTTGTCACAACAAGCCCATGTCAGTCACGGAAAAAGATCGCCACCCCGGGGGCGCGCGTTTCGGGGAAAGGGTGAAATTGCGGCTTGGTTCGGGCTGGACGCTCACCGCGCTCGTCATTGCGCTGATCGTGCTCGCCCCCTCTCTCACGGTGCTCTGGAGCCTCACGGCGCCGGCGAGCGAGAACTGGGCCCATCTGCGTTCGACCGTTCTTCCGGGCTATATCTTCAATACGTTGCAGCTCATGGCGCTCGTCGCCGCGATGACCGCCTTCATCGGTGTCGGCACGGCATGGCTCACCGTTTCCACGCGGTTTCCCGGCCGCCGCTTCTTCAACTGGGCGCTCGTCCTGCCACTTGCGACACCCGCCTATATCGTCGCCTATGTCTATACGGACCTTCTTTCCTTCGCCGGGCCTGTGCAAAGCGCACTCAGAGGTATCACCGGCTGGCATGTCGGGGATTACTACTTTCCCCCGGTACGCTCCCTGCCAGGTGCGGCCGTGATGCTGAGTCTCGTTCTCTACCCATATGTCTACCTTCTTGCGCGAACCGCCTTCGAGCGGCAGTCCGCCGCCCTTTTCGATGCGGCACGCATTCTCGGCGCAAAGCCGTGGCGCGCCTTTCTGCGCATCGCACTGCCTTGCGCGCGCCCGGCAATTGCAGGCGGCCTCGCGCTTGTGCTGATGGAAACGATCTCGGACTTCGGTGTCGTCGACTACTTCGCCGTCCCCACGCTCACCGCCGGTATCTTTCGCACATGGTTCAATCTCGGCGATGCACTCTCCGCCGCCCAGATCGCTGCCTGGCTGTTCATTTTTGCCATTGCGCTTGTCTTCATCGAGGTTGCGGGACGGCGGGGCCGCGTGGCCAATCCGCTATCGCGCGACATGGCGCCCGCGCCCCGCAAACTCGGACCGCTGGCGGGCCCAGCCATCACCATTGCCTGCGCGTTGCCGGTCATTCTCGGCTTCGTCGTCCCCGTGGCGGTTCTGCTGCGCTACGCCATCATCGAAGGCGACCCGATGCTCGGCCGCAACTTCCTCGACTTCGCCCGGAACAGTCTGCTCGTGGCCGCCCTGGCCGCCGCCCTTGCGACCGCATTGGCTCTTCTGCTTGCCTATGGCGAGAGATTGCATCCGACGCGTTTCAACCGCGTGTCGATCCGTCTTGCGACGCTCGGCTATGCGCTACCCGGCGCGATGATCGCCATCGGCATTCTTACGCTCTCGACAGGGATCGATCATGCCTTCGCGGATGCCGTTGAAGGGCTCGGGTTTTCACCCGGACTTATCCTCACCGGATCGGTCGCGGGGCTAGTCTTTGCCTATGTGGCGCGCTTTTTGACTGCGGCCTACAACGCCACGCATAGCGGGCTCGAAAAAATCCATCCGACACTCGATGCCGCCGCACGAAGCCTCGGGGCCACCCCGCACCGTGTTCTTTCCGCCGTCCACGTGCCCCTGCTGCGTGGCGCCCTCGCAAGCGCGGCCCTCATCGTCTTTATCGACGTAATGAAAGAGTTGCCGGCAACGCTTCTTCTCCGCCCCTTCAACTTCGAGACGCTGGCGACACGCACCTACCGCCTCGCCTCCGACGAAAAGCTCGGTGAAGCCAGCACTGCCGCGCTGATGATCGTGCTGCTCGGCCTCATACCGGCGATCCTGCTCAGCCTGTCGATCTCAAGAAGCGGCGCGCGGCCCGCCATCGTGCCGCCCTACACGGAAAAGTGAAGTTTTCCGGCGTCCGTTCGCACGGTTCAGAACCGAAAGCGGCGGACTAGCGTACAAGTTGAGGCTATTGTCATCCTCGTGTCGACACACCGTGCCACTATGACCTGTTTGAATCGCGTATTTGCCGGAGCGCCCATGCGCCCTCTGATACCCCTCGCCCTTGCCTTCATGCTGTTTGCCCTGCCCGCGCAAGCAGAGGACGAACCGCAGAATGTCATCGTCACCTCGGTGAAAAGCGATGGCTTTGTCGACAGGGTGGAAGCGCTCGGCACAACCTTTGCCAATGAGAGCGTAACGGTCACCGCGAATGTGTCGGACAAGATCGTCGAGATCCACTTCGAGGACGGGCAGGAAGTCGAGAAAGGCTATCTCCTCGTCGCACTCCAGCGCACGGAACAGCGCGCCGCGCTCGCTGCGGCGGAAGCGGTTCTCAGTGAACGCAAGACGGCCTATCAACGGGCGCGCGAGCTTGAAAGCCGCCAATATACGACAACCGCACAGCTCGAAGAGCGCCTTGCCGCGCTGCGCGAAGCGGAAGCAAACCGCGATGCCGCGGCAGCACGCCTTTCCGACCGCGAAATCCGGGCGCCCTTCGATGGCATTGTGGGCCTTCGCAATATCAGTGTCGGCACCCTCGTGACGCCCGGTAGCGTCATCACAACGCTCGATGACCTCGATCCCATCAAGCTCGACTTCACCGTTCCCGCCGCCTACCTCGCAACGATCCGGCCCGGCCTCGACATCGTCGCGGCCACCACGGCGCTGCCCGACACCCAGTTCAGGGGCGAAATCCGGAGCGTCTCGAGCAAGGTCGACCCTGTAACACGCTCCTTTACCGCCCGCGCCCTGATCGACAATCCCGACCATGCATTGAAGCCGGGCCTTCTGATGACAGTCCAGCTTCTGCGAAACCCGCGACAGGCGCTGATCATCCCCGAAGAAGCCCTCATTCCGGTCGGCACACAGAATTTCGTCTTTGTAATCGATGGAGGAGAAAGCCCCGTCGCCCTCCGCCGCGAAGTTCACACGGGCGCGCGCCGCTTCGGGGAAGTCGAGATATTGAACGGCCTCAGCGAAGGCGAACGCGTCGTCACGCATGGCACCATGCAGCTTCGCGACGGGCAGCCTGTCCACATCATGGAAGAGCAGGGGGCCATCAAAACGCTGGGCGGGCTGACCGACGAAACCACAACCGTGCGCTAACGAGGCGGGTATGAAGCTTTCGGACATCTCCGTTACAAGGCCGGTTTTTGCCGCCGTCATCAGCCTGTTGCTCGTCGCGTTCGGTCTTGTCGCCTTTGACCGCCTGCCCCTTCGCGAATATCCAGATATCGATCCGCCCATCGTCTCGATCACCACCGACTATCGCGGTGCTGCTGCGGCCGTCATCGAGACACGCATTACAGAACCCGTCGAAGAACGCATCGCAGGAATCGAGGGTATCTCCTACATCGAGTCCTCCAGCCAAGATGGCCGCTCGCGCATAACCATCGAGTTCAACCCGGGACGAGACGTCGATGCCGCCGCGAACGACATACGCGACCGCGTATCGGGAATCGTGGACGACCTCCCCGCAGAGGCCGATCCGCCCGACATCCGCAAGGAAGACTCAAGCGACGACGTCATCATGTGGCTCAACCTCGTGAGCGACCGCATGAGCGTTCTGGAGATGACGGATTATGCGGAACGCCATCTTGTCGACCGTTTCTCGACGCTTGACGGGGTGGCCCGGGTAAGACTTAGCGGTGAACGCAGCTATGCCATGCGGATATGGCTGGACCGGAATGCACTGGCGGCACGCGGATTGACGGTTGGTGATGTCGAGCAGGCGCTGATCGCGGAGAATGTCGAGCTTCCCGCAGGCAATATTGAATCCGCACAACGACAATTTACGACTCGCGTCGAACGCAGCTTCAAGACGCCAAAGGATTTTCGCGAACTTGTCCTCTCTCAAGGTGAAGACGGCTATCTGGTGAGGCTTGGCGATGTCGCGCGTGTCGAACGCATGGCCGCCGAGGACAGAACTTTCTTTCGCGGAAACAAAGTGAAGATGATCGGCGTCGGCATCATCAAGCAGTCGACGGCAAATACGATCACCGTGACGGACGGCGTCAAGGCCCAGGCGGCACGCATGGCGTCCTCACTGCCTGAAGGAATGGCGCTGAAGCAGAGCTACGACACCAGTGTATTCATCGAGTCGGCGATCAGCGAAGTTTACAAGACGCTTGGCATCGCGATCTTCCTCGTGGTTCTGACGATCTTTGTCTTTCTCGGCAGTGCACGCGCAACACTTGTGCCCGCGGTCACCGTGCCCGTGTCGGTCATCGCGACCTTCCTCGTTCTCTATATGCTCGGCTTTTCCGTCAATCTGCTGACCCTGCTGGCGCTCGTTCTTGCCATCGGGCTCGTTGTCGATGACACAATCGTGGTGCTTGAAAATATCTATCGCCGCATGGAAGCAGGCGAGACGCCGCTCGTCGCGGCTTTCAACGGCGCGAGGCAGGTCGGCTTCGCCGTCATCGCAACCACGATCGTCGTGATTTCGGTCTTTCTGCCGCTGGCTTTCATCGAAGGGTCGGTTGGGCGGCTGTTCTCGGAGTTCGCGATAACCATGTCGGCGGCCGTCGCCTTTTCGAGTCTCGTCGCGCTGAGCCTTTCGCCAATGCTCTCCTCGAAGATCCTGAAGCCGACCTCCAATCACACGCGTTTCAATATCGCAGTGGATAAAGCTTTCGAGAAAGCACAGAATTGGTATGCCTCATCGCTCGAAAGGACGCTCCATCGACCGGCGCTCATGTTCAGCCTACTCGGCGTCCTTGCCGTTCTGGCCTATGGGCTTTTCACGATACTTCCTTCGGAATATGCGCCGCAGGAAGACCGGGGCGCCTTTTTCGTGATGGTGAACGCGCCAGAGGGGGCGTCCTACACCTATATCGAGGCCTATATGGACGAGATCGAAGACCGGATGATGCCGCTGGTCGAGAATGGCGAAATCAACCGATTGCTCGTCCGTGCGCCACGCTCTTTCGGCGGCGGCGCCACGTTCAATACCGGTATCGTCGTCGCCGTGCTGAACGACTGGAGCGAGCGCCGCTCCGCCTGGGAAATCATGGACGATGTGAAGGCTCGCACGGCCGATCTGCCTGGCGTCACCACCTCGCCTGTGATGCGACGGGGTTTCGGAGGCGGCACATCGAAGCCGGTGCAATTCGTCCTCGGCGGCGGAACCTATGAAGAGCTCCGGGAATGGCGTGATATTCTCCTCGCCGCCATTGCTGAAAACAACCCCGGACTCACCGGCATCGACAATGACTACAAGGAAACCAAGCCGCAGCTTCGCGTCGAAATCGACCGGAACAACGCTGGCGACCTCGGCGTAACCGTGAACAATATCGGGCGGACGCTCGAGACGGTTTTTGGCTCTCGCCGGGTGACGACCTTCATCGAGGATGGCGAGGAGTACGACGTTATCCTCGAGGGCGAACGCGCGGGCCAACGCACGCCGAGCGACATGAGCAATCTTTTCGTGCGCTCCGAGCGGTCGGGCGAGCTCATTCCGCTCGCGAATCTCGTAACAGTGAGCGAAATGGCGGGCCCATCCAGCCTCAACCGCTACAATCGCGTACGTGCCATCACCATCGAGGCGGCCCTTGCGGATGGCTATACGCTTGGTGAAGCGCTCGACTACCTCGAAGGACTTGCCCGGGAGAAGCTGCCGGCCGGTGTTACGATCGACTATCGCGGCCAATCGCTGGATCTGGTCAAGTCCGGAAGCGCGCTTGCCTTCATATTCGTTCTGGGTCTCGTCGTGGTCTTTCTCGTGCTTGCTGCACAGTTCGAAAGCTTTATTCACCCGATCATCATCATCACAACGGTACCGCTCGCCATCGCCGGCGGGCTTCTCGGCATCTGGCTCACGGGCGGAACGATCAATCTCTACACGCAGATCGGTCTCATCATGCTGATCGGTCTCGCGGCAAAGAACGGCATTCTCATTGTGGAGTTCGCTAACCAGCTGCGTGACGAAGGCCGCGGGTTTCACGACGCATTGATCGAAGCTGCCGGTATTCGTCTCCGTCCGATCCTGATGACAGCCATCACGACGGCGGCGGGAGCCGTGCCGCTTATCCTCTCCTTCGGCGCCGGCGCGGAGACAAGGGCCGCCATTGGCGTCGTCATCTTCTCCGGCGTCATTGCCACCACCGCCTTCACACTTTTCGTGGTGCCCGTCACCTATCAGTTGCTGGCCCGGCGAACCGGTTCGCCCGGCGATACAAAGCGCCGCCTGGAACAGGAGATGGCGCCGGAAGCCAGCGACCCGATGCGGCCCCGACCGATGGAAGGCGCGGAATAGAAAGAAATTCCCAGGGCACGTCTTGACTTGCGTTCTCCACGGCCGAGATCAATAGACATGGATTGGCAGGAAATTCGCAAAAAACGGCTGACAAAGCCGATCTTCGGATGGGCTCAGCGCGCACTTCCGACAATGTCGGCAACGGAGCAGGAAGCGCTGGAAGCGGGCGATGTCTGGTGGGAGGCCAACCTCTTCACCGGCGACCCCGACTGGCAAGTGCTGCTCAATACACCAAAACCCGAGCTCACTTCCGAAGAGCGGGCCTTCATGGACGGCCCGGTCGAAGAGCTTTGCAGCATGCTCGACGACTGGAAGATTACCTGGGAAGACGGAAATCTTTCTCCTGAAGTCTGGGATTTCATTCGTCAGAACCGCTTCTTCGGCATGATCGTGCCGAAGAAATATGGCGGGCTGGAATTCTCGGCCTTCGCGCATTCCGAGGTTATTCGCAAGATCTCCAGCTGCTCGGCGACGGCAGCCGTCACCGTCATGGTGCCGAACTCGCTCGGGCCCGGCGAACTCCTGATGCAATTCGGGACGGACGAGCAGCGCGAATACTGGCTACCCCGGCTTGCCCGCGGCGAGGAAATCCCCTGCTTCGGCCTTACGAGCCCGGAAGCAGGATCCGATGCCGCCTCCATGGTCGATACCGGTGTTATCTGCCGGGGTACATGGAAAGGCGAGGAGGTTCTCGGCATCCGCCTCAACTGGCACAAGCGCTACATCACGCTCTCACCAGTGGCAACGGTTCTCGGCCTCGCGTTCAAATTGCGAGACCCGGAGCACCTGCTTGGCGATGAGGATGAGCTCGGCATCACCGTCGCGCTCGTGCCGACGGATCTTCCCGGCGTCGTCACGGGACGGCGTCATCTTCCCTCTTTCCAGATGTTCCAGAACGGGCCGACCAAGGGCGAAGACGTTTTCATCCCGCTCGACCATGTAATCGGCGGAGAAGCACAGGTCGGCAAAGGCTGGAAGATGCTGATGTCGGCGCTTGCCGCGGGCCGTGGCATTTCACTGCCTTCCCTATCGGCGGCCGCTGCCGCTTTCTCTGCCCGGACGACCGGGGCCTATGCGCGTATCCGCGAGCAGTTCGGCATTTCCATTGGCAAGTTCGAGGGTGTGCAGGAACGCATGGGCGCGATCGCCGCCACCGCTTATCAGCTCGATGCGGCGAGGCGGCTCACTTGTGCGGGGCTCGACAGCGGGCGGAAGCTCGCCGTTATTTCAGCCATCATGAAAGCTCATGCAACCGAGCGGATGCGTCAGGCCGTGAATGACGCAATGGATGTTCATGCGGGCAAAGCGGTCATCGACGGACCGAACAATTATCTCGGCAATCTCTACCGCGCCGTGCCTGTCGGTATCACGGTCGAGGGCGCAAATATCCTCACACGTAATCTCATTATTTTCGGGCAGGGCGCGATCCGCGCACATCCTTACTTGCTGAAGGAAATGGAAGCGCTGGAAGAGGATGATCGCGAGGAGGCGCTTGCAAAATTCGATGAGGCCTTCTGGGCGCATGTGGGGCGCGGCCTGAAGACAGCGGGACGCGCCTTCATTCGCAACTGGTCAGGCGGGCTTATCTCTCCTTCACCCAAGGCAGGTAAGGCCAGCCGCTACTATCGGCAACTTTCCCGGCGCGCGGCGGGATTTGCCCTTCTATCCGATTTTGCACTGCTGACACTCGGCGGCGCCCTGAAGCGCAAGGAAATGCTGTCTGCCAGGCTGGGGGATATTCTCTCGGAACTCTATTTCCTTTCCGCAGCACTTAAGCGCTGGGAAGATGAAGGTCGCCAGAAGGAAGACCTGCCGCTTCTCGCCTATTGCATGGATGCAGGCCTCGCAACCATAGATCAGCGCTTTGCCGAATTGTTTGCAAACCTGCCGAACCGGCTTGTTGCTGCCCTCTGCAAGGTCATCATCCAGCCCTTCGGTGCGCGCACTCGTGGCCCGAAAGACAAGATCACCATGGAATGCGCCGAAATCCTCATGGCGCCATCCGCGAGCCGAGACCGGCTGACGGATGGGCTCCATCTGGGCCGGGAAGGCGGGGCAGTGGCTAAACTCGAAGGCGCTTTCAGTCTTTCTGTTCTCACCAGTAAAGCGCGAGAGGCCATGCACAAGGCCCGTATCGAGGACCCGGAGGCTGCGGTCGCCAGTGGCGATATCACCGCCGCAGATGCACATAAGATTACCGACTACCGGAAAGCCGTGGCTGAGGTTATAGCTGTGGACGACTTCTCGCCGGAAGAGCTGGCGCTTCACGGTACCCAGGGAGGTCGTGCGGCTGGGCAAGCGCAGACGGCAAATTTCTGATCCGGCCTGCGGGGAAGCGGGTGCGAGCCGGACAGGCGGCTGATAGACTGAAGAGCAAAGCGGAGCAGCCCCAGAATCCGGTAAGAAAAAGCCTTGTCCAGCTCGCCCATGACTTTTGACGATGCCACTGCCCTTGCGGATGCAGTTATCTCACGGGTGGGCAAAAAGATCGTCATAGCTTTGCCGCTCGGTCTCGGCAAGCCGAACCATCTGACAAATGCGCTGGTCCGCCGCGCCATTGATGACCCCTCGATTTCCCTTCAAATTTTTACCGCTCTGACGCTGGAAGTGCCGCGCCCTTCAAGCGACCTGGAGCGGCGCTTCATGGGCCCCGTACTAGAAAGGTTGTTCAAGGGCTATCCTGACCTTGTCTATGCGAAGGCGCTCCACGCCGGTGCACTGCCGCCCAATATCGAGGTCAATGAATTCTTCATGCAGGCCGGGCGTTGGCTCAACTCGCCGCTGCAACAGCAGAATTATATTTCCGCCAACTACACCCATGCGCTGCGCTATGTCCTGGAGAGAAATGTCAATGTCGTGGGCCAGCTGGTTGCGCCGTCGGCTTCCCGCGACCATTTCAGCCTGAGTTCAAATCCCGACATAACAGTCGACTTGTTGAAGGCCCGACGCGAGGGGAGGGCCGATTTCATCTGTGCTGGCGAGACAAATCGGGCGCTGCCCTATATGGGTGGCGAAGCGGAAGTCGAGGCAACCGAGTTCGACTTTCTTCTCGATAACGAAGCGCTTCAGTTTCCTCTCTTCGCTCCGCCACGCGAGCCGGTATCGCTGGCTGACTATGCAATCGGGGTTCATGTCGCCAGCCTCGTACCCGATGGCGGAACGCTCCAGATCGGCATAGGCTCGATCGGGGACGCCATTGGACAGGCGCTGGTATTGCGTCATCAGAACAATGAAGTCTTTGCGGCAATCGCCTCTACTTTGAATGTGCGGGGACCGGAGCGAGTACCTTTCAAGGAAGGGCTCTATGGCGCCAGCGAAATGCTGGTCGAGTGCTTCATCGACCTCATTGAGGCGGATGTCCTGAAACGCGAGGTCGACGGTGTACTCGTGCATGGCGGCTTCTTTCTTGGATCCACATCGCTCTATCGGCGCTTGCGGGAGATGACGCCAAAGGAGCGCGCCCGCATTTCGATGGTGCCCGTTTCTTTCGTAAACGACCTGCATGGCGATGAAGAGCGCAAGCGCGCAGCACGCACGAAGGCACGATTCGTCAATACCGCGATGATGGCGACGCTGACAGGCGCCGTCATATCCGACGGGTTGGAGGACGGGCGTGTGGTGAGCGGCGTGGGCGGTCAGTATAATTTCGTCGCGCAGGCCTTTGCACTCGAGGATGCGCGCTCGATCATCACCGTGCGCGCAACGCGCAGCAAAAAAGGCGAGACGGTATCGAACATCGTCTTTTCCTATGGCCACACCACCATCCCGCGGCATCTGCGCGACATCGTGGTGACGGAATATGGCATTGCGGATCTGCGGGGAAAGACAGATGGCGATGTGGTCGCCGAAATGCTTTCCGTCGCGGATTCCCGCTTTCAAGCGGAGCTGCTTGAACAGGCGAAGAAGTCCGGCAAGATCGCAGCCAATTACGAAATCCCGGAAAGACAGCGCCACAATACGCCCGCGCACCTGGAAGCTGCGCTTAGTGAGACGCGGGAAGCAGGGCACTTGCCGCTCTTCCCCTTCGGTAGCGATTTTACCGAAACCGAAGTTGCACTGATGCCCGCCCTCGCCCGGCTGAGCAACGCTTCCAGAAGCGATCTGGCAAAGCTCATGCTTCGTGGAGGGCCGGAATCCGCCAGCACCCAGAGACACCTCGAACGAATGGGGCTTTCAAATCCCTGTTGCTTGAAAGAGCGGCTCTACAGACGCCTGCTTTTGAGTGCCCTTGCTCCCTGAGAAGCCATATCTGAAGGAAAATTTGCACAGGAATACGAGCGCCCTTGATGACGGTCGCTGCCGATCCCAATTTTTCCGAAGAAGGATTATGGAGTTTATTTTTGCGGTTTCCTGCATCGCCAAGACTGTGTGACTTCTGTGCCGCACTGCACAAAAATACGGTTTCCCCAAGGAAAATACCGCCCGCCGGTCTTGGATGTTGACCCGTGGTTCACATATATAGCGCCGATATATCGGCACTATATACCCGGCAGACCGCCGGCCAGGAATTACCCTATGCAAGTCACGACCCTCTGCCTCGGCGCGCTCGTTTTCGGCGACGCCACCGGCTACGAAATCAACAAGATGTTTGAGGATGGGCCATTTAGCCATTTCCTTGACGCGAGCTATGGCTCGATCTATCCGGCGTTGATGCGGCTGACGGAAGAAGGGCTCGTAACCTGCAAGGCGGAAGCGCAAGAACGCCGCCCGGACAAGAAAATCTATTCCCTCACAGAAAAAGGCCGGTTGAAGCTCCGCGAGGCGCTACAGCAGCCGATTGCCGACGACAAATTCCGCTCGGAGTTTCTTTTTACCCTGCTCTTTGCGCATCTTCTCCCGCGCAATCGCGTCCGCACCATGATGGACCACCGGCTTGCAGCACTGAAAGAAAAGCTCATCGAGCTTTCGCAACCAGACGCGGAAGATACCCCCGGCATGGATTTCGCCCGGCAATATGGATACGCGATCTATTCCGCCTCCATCGACTTTCTCGAAAATAAACGGCATCTGATCGAAGAGATCGCAACCGAAGAAGAAGCGCATGTTTGACCGGATCAAAGAACAAGTTGAAAAAACAACTAGCGGACGTCTTCACCGCTCGCATTTCGTAGCGATCGGCATTGCCGTCCTGATCGCATTGTGGTTCGCGACGGGTATTTTCAGCGGGAAAGAGAATACGGGCTCGAGCCTCACAGCAGCCGAGCAGGACGCCGCAAACACCGAAGCTGCGCGTGTTCGCGTTGCCGAATCCACCGCAACCATGCGGCGCGGCTCCATCATTGTTCGCGGGCGCACCGAAGCCAAACGCGCCGTCGAGGTCCGTGCGGAAACGCAAGGAACGGTGGCAAAGCTTCCGGTCGAGAAAGGCGAACGCGTTTCCGAAGGCGACGTTCTTTGCGAACTCGCTCCTAATGCCCGCGGTGCGCAGCTTGCCGAAGCCCAGGCACTGGTGAAACAACGGCAGCTCGAATATGACGCCTCCCGGCAACTCGCAGAAAAAGGCTACCGCGCACCCACAGTCGCCGCCGGGTCAAAGGCAGCTTTTGACGCCGCTCAGGCACGTCTGAAGCAGATGCAGGTCGAAATGGGGCAAACGAAGATCAAAGCGCCGTTCGACGGCGTCTTCGACAGCCGCCCCGTGGAAGTTGGCGACTATATGCGCGTGGGCGACACCTGCGGGCTTGTGGTCGAGTTGAATCCCCTTCTCATCGTGGGTCAGGTCGCGGAAGACCGTGTTGCCTCGCTCCAGATAGGCGAGGTCGGCAACGCAAGGCTCGTCACCGGCGAGACGGCGGAAGGCACCATCCGATTCGTGGCGAAAACCGCTGATCCCGCGACCCGTACTTTCCGGGTCGAACTCGAAGTCCCCAACGAAGACCTGTCTATGCGTTCGGGCGTCACCGCCGAAATTATCGTTCCCGGCAAGGAAATCATGGCGCACCGGATTCCGAGCGGTGTCATCACCCTTGATGACAATGGCGTAATCGGCATACGCACGGTCAATGCGAACCAGCAAGTCGAGTTCAAGCGCGTGACCCTCGTGGACGATACGCCGGATGGCCTTTGGGTAACCGGCCTACCCGAGAAGATCACGTTGATCACGGTCGGACAGGATTACGTCAAGGAAGGACAGAAGGTCGAGGCCGTGACCGGCAACCAGGTTGGAGCGACGCTGTGAACTCCTTTATCGAAGCCGCTCTCGGACATTCGCGCACCGTCCTGACGTCAATGGTGTTGCTGGTCGCGGCCGGCATCATTTCCTTCATCTCGATCCCGAAGGAAGCCGACCCGGATATTCCGATTCCGATCTTCTATGTCTCGATCATTCATCAGGGCATCTCCCCGGAGGATGCCGAGCGGTTGCTCATTCGTCCGATGGAGACGGAACTTCGCTCGCTTGAAGGGCTCGAAGACATCACGGCAATCGCTTCTCAAGGTCATGCCGGTATCCTGCTCGAGTTCGACGTGAATTTTGACAAGGACGCCGCACTGCAAGACGTGCGCGAAAAGGTCGACCTTGCTCGCGCAAAACTTCCGGGCGACACGGAAGAACCCATCGTCCGGGAGTTCAACGCAGCTCTGTTCCCTGTTCTCATCGTCACGTTATCCGGCGAAGTCCCGGAGCGAACGCTTTACAACGCCGCTCGGCGGCTTAAGGACGAGATCGAAGGTGTTCCGACCGTTCTCCAGGCGGAGCTTGTGGGCCACCGCGATGAACTTCTGGAAGTCGTGATCGACCCGGCGAAGCTCGAATCCTACAATGTTTCGCAGAGCGAACTGATCAACGTCGTTCAGCAGAACAACCGCCTGATCGCGGCAGGCAATATCGATACCGGTCAGGGCCGGTTCTCGGTCAAGGTGCCCGGGCTCTTCGAGGACCGCGAAGACGTTCTCAACCTGCCCGTGAAGGTCTCCGGGGAAGGTGTCGTCACGCTTTCCGATATCGCCGACATTCGCCGCACCTTCAAGGATGCAGACGGTTATGCCCGTTTCAACGGGCATCAAGCCATTGCCATTGAAATCACGAAGCGCATTGGCACGAATATCATCAACAACAACACGCAGGTCCGGCAGGTCGTGTCGGAGTTCACAGAAGACTGGCCGGAGGCCATCCATGTGAATTTCACGCTTGATGCTTCCGACTGGATTTTCCGCTCTCTCGGCTCGCTGCAATCATCCATCATGGCAGCGATCGTTCTCGTCATGATCGTCGTCGTTGCCGCGCTCGGCCTTCGTTCAGCCATGCTGGTCGGCATTGCCATCCCGACTTCCTTCATGATCGGTTTCTTCTTCCTCGCTTCCGCCGGCTACACCATCAACATGATGGTGATGTTCGGTATGCTGCTCGCCGTAGGCATGCTGGTCGATGGTGCCATCGTCGTTGTGGAATATGCCGACCGGAAGATGTCGGAGGGACTCGACAGACGCGAAGCCTACACACTTGCCTCCAAGCGCATGTTCTGGCCAGTTGCCTCATCCACTGCGACAACCCTTGCAGCTTTTCTACCCATGCTGCTGTGGCCCGGCGTAAGTGGCAAGTTCATGAGTTATCTCCCGATCACATTGATTGTGGTGCTTTCCGCCTCGCTACTGACAGCCCTGATCTTCGTGCCCGCGATGGGTACGATCTTTGGCAAGGCGGAAACCGAGAACAATGAGGTCTTGAAGCAGTTAGCCGGTGCCGAGACCGGCGACATTCGTTCGCTGTCCGGGCTCACCGGCTCCTACGTGCGATTCCTCGACCGCTTGATCAGGTATCCCGGGCGTGTGCTGGCCGTGACGGGGGGTGTACTTGTCACCACCATTGTTCTGTTCTCAACGTTCAATAACGGCGTCGAGTTCTTCGTGAACACCGAACCGGAACGCGCCATCGTACTCGTCAGCGCGCGCGGCAACCTTTCCGCCCAAGACACGTTGACGCTGGCGCGTGACGTGGAGCAGATCGTGCTCGATACGGACGGCGTTGCAACCGTCTTTACCCGGACGGGCCCCGGTCTCGGCAGTGGCTCATCAGGCCGCAATGACGTTCCCAAAGATCTCATTGCCCAGATGATGATCGAGCTGAAGCCTTATGAGGAACGGCGGAAAGGTGCCGTTATTCTTGAGGACATTCGCCAGCAGACGAAATCGATCCCCGGTATCAAGGTTGAACTGCGCAAGCAGGAAGACGGGCCGCCGACCGGCAAGGATATCCAGGTCGAGCTGACCTCGACCGACTACCAGAAGCTGCTCGAAACCACCTCAATCATTCGGGCGCATCTCGATAGTGAGGTGGAGGGCCTTATCGACGTCGAGGACGGAAGACCCTTGCCCGGTGTTGAATGGGTGATGACCGTCGATCGCGAAATGGCCGGACGGTTTGGCGCAGATGTGACGTCCGTTGGGGCTGTCATTCAGCTCGTCACCAACGGCATCATGATCGGCGATTACAGGCCGGACGATGCGCAAGACGAAGTCGATATCCGCGCGCGTTTCCCTGACAACTATCGAGTGCTCGATCAGCTCGATCAGCTGCGTGTGCAGACCTCATCCGGGCTCGTTCCGATCTCGAACTTCGTGCATCGCGAGGCGCAACCGCAGGTAAGCACCATTGAGCGGATCAACGGCTTTCGCCGCATCATGATCAAGGCCAACACGGCGGTCGACCCGGCCACGGGAGAGAAGATCAACGTGGACGAGAAAGTCAGTGAGATTTCCGCATGGATTTCTCAGCAGAAGATTGATCCGGCCGTGAAAGTGAAGTTTCGCGGTGCAAATGAAGAACAGGCAGAGTCGGCGTCATTCCTCGGCGGCGCGCTTATTGCTGCGCTATTTCTCATGTTCATCATCCTGCTGACGCAGTTCAACAGCTTCTATCATTCCGCTCTGACGCTTTCGACGGTCGTTCTTTCCACGATCGGTGTGCTGATCGGCATGGTCGTGACGGGGCAGGCGTTCTCCGTGATCATGACCGGCACGGGCATCGTCGCGCTTGCGGGTATCGTCGTGAACAACTCGATCGTTCTGATCGACACTTATCAGCGGCTGCGGGAGGATTCGATGGACGCAGTGGAGGCCGTGCTGCGTACAGCGGGCCAGCGCCTCCGCCCCATCATGCTGACGACCATTACAACCATGCTCGGCCTGTTACCGATGGCGCTTCAGATCAATCTCGATTTCATCTCGCGCGATATCGTGATTGGTGGCCCTGTATCGGTCTGGTGGGTCCAGCTTTCGACCGCGATCATTTTCGGCCTCGGATTCTCGACGCTGCTCACGCTCGTCCTTGTACCGGTGCTGCTTGCAGCGCCATCCGTCATCAGGGAAAAGCGCAAGGCACGGCGCGAAGCATCGCAGGACTGGAACGATGATGTGGGGAACAGTACCCGGCGCGCAGCCGAGTAAGTTCACGCTTCGTCGATTACGGGATTGGAAAGAAGGCCTACGCCTTCGATTTCGATCTCGATCGTATCGCCATGTTTCATCCAGAGAGGCGGCGTGCGCGCGAACCCCACGCCTGCGGGCGTTCCCATGACGAGCACATCGCCGGGTTCCAGTGTCATGCATTGACTGAGCAGCATGATCGTCTCGTCGACGGGAAAGATCATGTCCGCCGTGTTCGCGCTCTGCATGACGGCGCCATTGAGGCGGGACTGGATATTCAATCCGGTGGCGCCCGGCGGCAGCTCATCGGCGGAAACGAAAGAAGGTCCGAAGGGGCCCGTGCAATCGAAATTCTTGCCGATCGTCCATTGCGGAGTCCGTCGCTGGTAGTCGCGGACGGAGCCGTCGTTGAAGCAGGAATATCCCGCAACGAATGAAAGCGCATCCGACTTCAATGTATGGCGAGGTACGCGACGTCCAATGATGACGGCGAGTTCTGCTTCAAAATCAAGCTGTTGCGAGATGCGGGGCCGACGCATGGGCGCGCCGTGGCCAACGAGCGAGGTCGCGCTGCGCATGAAAAAATTCGGATAGTCAGGTTTTTCGCGGCCACCTTCTGCAGCATGTGCAGCATAATTGAGGCCGAGGCAGATGATCTTGCCCGGGCGGGGGACCGGCGGAAGAAAAGCTATTTGCGACAAAGAGATACGCGGTGCGGCCTCAACGGCGCCGCGGATGGCCTCGAAGCCCTGCTCGCCCGCCTCAAGGGTCGCGAGGAGGGATGAGGGCAAGCCGGAAAGTGCTGATATATCAACAACTTCGTCGCCAATGAGGGGGCCGAATTTTTCCCTGCCGTCATGTTCGAACGTCACGAACCGCATCGCTTCAAATCCCCCGTCTCTTTTTCATAGCGGAACGGGCGATCTAGGCGCGAAGCCGGGGACAAGTCAACGAGGAGACGGGGATAACCGGGCCCGACTGTCATCATAACGTCACCATAACGTCACCATAACGTCACAAATGCAATTTACTCGACGATGAGGTTGTCGAGTTCGCCCATCAGATTGACCGAGATGACGACATGCTCGCCGGGCTGGAGGTAACGCAGAGCGTCACGCTCTTTCGCGATCTGACGTTCGACGACATGAGAGGCGATGGTGCGGTCCCAGCCGCCCGCGAGCCAGTCCCAGGCACCCAGCGCCATAGCGGACTTGTCCACGCCCCGGAAGACCGTGCCGTCGGGCGTGCCCGCCAGGATGGCGGTGCGGGAGGGAACGATGCCATCATCGATCGGGAGACCGACTTCCCGACCCTCGAAATCCCAGCGTATGTCCTGACGAGCGGCGGACTGACGGATGAGTTCGTCGAAATCCCAGATCGCTTCCGACTGGCGGGCGGACTGCGCCACACCACCGTTGCGCCAGAGACGCAGTTCGACGGCGGCGGCGAAGGCGCGGACGTCGCGCGGGATGACGAAGAGGTTGCCGACGGGCAGGAAGCCCGGCGCGCTCTTGCCGGTGGTGAAGCCCTTGCCGGAGGTGACGTCGGAGGCGTCGATATTGCGCATCAGTTTCGCGCGGTCGGTGACGTCGTTGCAGAGGATGAGGCCTGCTTGCGCAGGCGCCTGCGAAATGTCGAAAGCATCGAGCGCAACGAAGCAGAGCTCGACTTCATAGTCGAGCAGCGCATCGCCCGCCGGGATGGGCGCATCGAAAGCTGTGGGCTCTACTTCCTTTGCGAAGAGAAAGGGGCCGTCCTCGACCGTCGCCTCCTCTGCATGTTCGGGGAAGTTGGTGCCCGCCGCGATGTGCGAAGCGGTGAGGTCTACCGGGATACCGAGTTCGGCGCGGGAGAGCGTGACCTGTTTGCTTGAGGCGGCGAGTGCCGCAATCGCGTCGTAACCCTGCGCGGTGTAGAGCGCGACGGGATCGACGGCGCCGGTGACGACGGTGAGGTCAACGCCCGTCACCTGCTTTCCCTCATAGGACGAGACCAGGATGAGGCGTGTGCCCTCCTTGTCGCGCGCGAAGGTGAGCGCCTCTTCGACGGGGGCGATTTCAACCGTGCCGAACGTACCCGCCTGCGCCGCGTGAGACATGGATAAACCCATCAGCAAAACTCCGACAAAACGCGCAAACATGCCGCCTCCATTTTCAATTCGCGAGCAGGAACACGCCGATGGTATTCACTGTCATCAGTATGGTGCCACCGAAGAGGTTGGTGTCCACGAGATAAATCTTGCCGAAGATGTTGAAGCGGAAGGGTTTGATGCCGTTCACATCTTTCAGCGCGCCACCGTAAAGCCGCATGGAGGCGAGCGTCGCGTAGAAGCTTGCGCCCCAGACATAGTTGAGGATGGCGGCGACCCAGATGTGAACCGTGTAATCCACCGCATCGGTCCAGAGCAGCCAGAGAATGACGAGCGAGACACCAGACTGGCTCAGCACCTGCCAAACGACGTGAAAGCGGGCGTGGGGCGGCCAGAGCGGGTTTGTCGCGTGGGTCTTGTTGAAGTCGGCGAAGATGGGACCGACGAAAATCATGAAGGCGACCACCGTGAAAAGCAGCCGGGGAACGAGAAGCGCGTCGAAACCGGTTTCCATTTTCCGTTTCCTCAGATGAGACCGGGATAGGTGCCGCCATCGAGCTGGAGGTTCTGTCCGGTGATGAAGCCCGCCTGCGTGCTGCAGAGAAAGGCGCAGGCATCGCCAAACTCCGAGGGATCGCCCATGCGCTTGGCTGCAATCGACTCCGCGATTTCGGCGCGCGCCTCTTCCATCGTGATCTTCTTGAAGGCCATAGCGAGCTCGGCCATCTTTTTCTGGCGGTCCGTGTCGAAACGCTCGGGCAGCATGTTGTTGATCGTGACGTTGAAGGGCGCGAGGTCGGTCGACAGTCCCTTGCACATGGCGGTGAGGCCGGAGCGCGCGGCGGTAGAGAGCCCCATGACGGAGCGGGGCGCCTTCACCATGGCGGAAGTGATGTTGACGATGCGGCCGAAGCGGCGCTCCTTCATACCGTCCATCAGCGCCTTGATCATGAAGAGCGGCGCCAGCATGTTGGCATCGAGCGCGGCGCGCCATTCGGCCTCGCCCCATTGGGCGAAGTTGCCGGGGGGCGGGCCGTCATTGTTGTTCACGAGAATGTCGGCGTCAGGACAGGCGGAGAGGAGACGCGCCCTGCCCTCTTCCGTATTGAGGTCCGCAATGATCGGGAGGACGGAGCCGGTCGCGTCCGCCGAGATGTCGTAGGCCGCCCTGTCGAGACTTTCGGCGTTACGCCCGTTCACGACGACATGCACGCCTTCGCGCGCAAGCGCCGCGGCGCAGGCCTTGCCCAGGCCGCGCGACGACGCGCAGACAATCGCCTTCCTTCCGTTCAGTCCGAGATCCATGAGCGTGTCCTTTACTAGATGGCGTGAGCGGGGAGCGCGAGCGCGGGAAGCCCGAGCAGCAGGGCCATGCGGCGCTGCAATTCGCGCGGCGCCTCTATCGGCGCGGAAAAACGGCAGGCGATGTGACCATCCGGCCTGACAAGGAGCGCGCCCGCATCGGCCAGACCAGTGAGCGCCCGCCAGTCTTCGCTGTCCGTGAAATCCTGCCCGGCGACGAGGCACTGCATGCCTTGCGCGCGGGCCGCGCTTGCCCAGGCGGTGGCGGCAGGACCGGCAAGAAGCATGAAGCGCGCGGGATCGCGGAGCGAAAGAAGCGAGACTTTTTCGCCGCCGCTCACGACCCAGCGATGCGGGAGATGGGCGCCGACGTCCCATGACGGTTCGTAGTTGGTGATGTCGATTTCCGAAGCGGCGAGAAGCGGCGGCGCATCGGCGAGCGCGGCGGAATTATAACGATAGCCGAGCTGGAGATTGAAGCTGTCGAAATGAGGGCGCTGCGCCTCAATGGCGGCAGGAAGTTCCGCGCTGGCGGCGGGGTCTACCGCGAGGACGCCGTAATGCTCCATCATGCGCTCAGGGTCTGCCCCGTAAAGCACACCGAAAAGATCGAAGAGCTTCGCGGCGTTTGTGAGGCTCTGTTCGCTGTTCGCAATAGCGACGGGGCGGCGCTCCGTCTCGTAAGTGTCGAGGAGCGCTTCGCCCGCTTCACCCTTCAGCACGGCGGCGAGTTTCCAGGCGAGGTTCTGCGCATCGACTGCGCCGGTGTTGAGGCCGAGGCCGCCTGTCGGCGGAAAACGATGCGCAGCATCGCCCGCGAGGAAGACGCGGCCCTTGCGGTAGTGTTCCGCGATCTGCGCCGACATGGCCCATGGGCTGATGTTACGGATGGTGAAAGAGGTATCGCCACCAATAGCGGCTGCGACCAAGGGGCGGCACTTCGCCTCGTCGAAACGCTCCGGCGAGGCGACCGCGGGGTCGCAGGGATGCATGAGCACCCATGTGCCCGCGCGGTCATAGGCAATGATGACACCGCTGGTTGCCGGATCGAAAAGGAAATAGAGGACGCCGGGACGCGGCGCGGTCGCGCTCCGCAGGTCAGCCTCAAAATGGATCATGATGTAGTGCTGGAGGGCCTCGGGGCCTTCCATCGCGATGCCGAGCGCATCGCGCAGGCGCGAGCCCGCGCCATCGGCGGCGACGACATAGCTGCAGTCGAGCCGCGCGGTTTCGTTTTTGCCCGTGAGCGTCGCCACGACACCATCGGGGTGCTCTTCCAGACTCGTGCAGGCGACACCGCGCTGGAAGGAGACGAGCGGCTCGGCGGCGAGCGCCTCGAAGAGCGCAGCCTCGAATTTCGATTGCGGGATGTTGGTCAACGGAAAAGGCGTGTAGGCGAGCGCCGCGTCGTCCTGACGTTCGTAGGGCAAGGAACCAAATTCAGGGCCCGACAGCGTTCCCATGAAGCGGACGAAGCCGGCATCGTTGGCGCTTGCCCCTGCCCTTCGGAGGGCGGCAGCGGAGACGCCGATGCTTTCGCAGATCTCGAGCGTGCGTGGATTTACCGCATGGGCACGAGGCGCGGAGGACGGCAGGGGCCGCCTGTCGACCAGATGCGAGACGATACCCTGGCGTGCGAGCAGAAGCGCGGCGAGGCAACCGACCGGACCGGCGCCGACGACGAGAACGGGAAGGCGGGACATGCGCGCTCCATAAAATGAGATTACTCTCATATTTGAGATACATCTCATAAATGGCTTTTGTCAAGCCCGGTGCCGCGCTATGCTGCACGGCACAAGGAGCGGCGGCGTGCGGCAAGGACATTTCCAGGAACAGGCGACAGGCGGCGGCAAGCGGGAGCGGACGCGCTCGGCCCTGCTCGACGCGACCGTCGCCGTGGTGGCGGCAAAGGGGATGGAGGCGACGAAGATCCTCGACATCACCGAGGCGGCGGGGCTCGCGAACGGCACCTTCTACAACTACTTCACGGACAAGGACGAGATCCTGCGCGAGGTGGCCTACGGGATCGCACTGGCGGTGAGCCGGCAGCTCGACGAGGAGATGAGCAGCATCGAGGACGCGGCACGGCGCGTCGTGACGGCGACGGCGCGCTTCATCGAAATCACGATCGCCGAGCCGGACTGGGCGCATGTGCTGCTCGGAAGCGCCGAACACCTGCCCGAGGTGCGGCGGGACATCTATCGCTATCTCAGGAGCGACATCGAACGCGGCGTTGAGCAGGGGAAGTTCGATGTCGAGGTGACACCCTTCCTGCTCGACCAGGTGGCGGCGCTGATCGGCGTTGCGCTGCGCGCGCAGATTCACGGCGGACGGAACCCGGGACTGGCGCGGCAGACCTGCGAGAGCATTCTGAGGCTTCTCGGCATGAGCCCGGCAAAGGCGCGCAAGCTCGCCAGCGCGGCCTGAGCCTCACCTGTCCTTCCCGACCCCATTTGCCGTCCGGATTTGACAGGCGGGCCAGAGCTTTCTACTCAGGAATTAAAAGAAATTCCGGGCAAGGGAGGCCCTACCCCATGAAAAGCCTGTTGATCGCCAATCGCGGCGAGATTGCCGTGCGCATCGCGCGCGCGGGTGCGGAACTCGGATTGCGGACGGTCGCCGTCTACGCAGAGGACGATGCGCTGTCGCTTCATGTGCGCGCGGCGGACGAGGCGCTGCCGCTGACGGGGACAGGGGCGGCCGCCTATCTCGACGTTGCGCAAATCGTCGCCGAAGCCAAAAAGGCGGGATGCGATGCGATCCACCCTGGATATGGCTTCCTGAGCGAGAATGCGGGCTTCGCGGAAGCCTGCGCGAAGGAGGGGATTATCTTTGTCGGGCCCTCGCCCGAGGCGTTGCGCCTCTTCGGCGACAAGGCACAGGCACGCGCACTGGCTGAGAGGGAGGGTGTGCCGCTTTTCCCCGGCACGAACGGTGCGACGAGCCTTGAGGAGGCCCGCGCCTTCATGGAAGCGCTTGGCGATGGCGGCGCCGTGATGCTGAAGGCACTGGCGGGCGGCGGCGGACGCGGGATGCGCGCGGTGACGAATATCGAGGAGCTGGCGGAGGCTTATGAACGCTGCCGCTCGGAGGCGACGGCCGCCTTCGGCAGCGGCGACATCTATGTCGAGAAGCTGGTGCGTAAAGCGCGCCACATCGAAATCCAGATCGTCGGCGACGGAAGCCATGTGACCGATCTGGGTGAGCGCGACTGCACGCTGCAAAGGCGCAACCAGAAGGTTGTCGAAATCGCGCCAAGCCCGACGCTCGACGTCGCGACGCGCAAACGCCTGACGGATGCGGCGCGGAAGCTCGCAAGCGCCGCCGCCTATAAGGGCCTCGGCACGTTCGAGTTCCTGATCGATACGGAAGCGCGGACGCCGGAAACGGCAATTGCCTTCATGGAAGCCAATCCGCGTTTGCAGGTCGAGCATACGGTGACGGAGGAAGTGACGGGCATCGACCTCGTCAAGACGCAGCTCAGGATCGCGGGCGGGGAGACGCTGGCCAATCTCGGTCTTCGCGAGACCCCTGCCCCGCGCGGCTATGCGATCCAGCTTCGCGTGAACATGGAGCGGATGAACGAGAAGGGCGAAGCGGTGCCGACGGGCGGCACACTCAGCGCCTTTGCGCCGCCTTCGGGGCCCGGCATCCGCGTCGATACATTCGGCTATGCCGGATACACCACCAGCCCGCATTACGACTCGCTGCTTGCAAAGGTGATCGCGCATTCGCCCTCGCCGGACTATGACGCGGCAATTGCACGGGCAAGGCGCGCACTCAGCGAATTCCAGATCGAGGGCGTGACGACGAATATCGCCTTCCTGCAGGCACTGCTCGCGCGGGCGGATGTTCAGGAGAACAAGATCTATACGAGCTTCATCGCCGAACATGCAGGCGAACTCGTGAAGACGCATGCGGAACAGGAACGCTATTTCACCGGCGCGAATGGCGATGGCGCCGCGGCCCCAATGAAACAGGTGGAAGGACCGGCGGGAACGACGCCCGTGCCATCGACCATGCAGGGCAAGGTCATTTCCATCGATGTGAAGGAAGGCGCGAAGGTCGCGAAGGGCCAGCAGATCGCCGTGCTCGAAGCGATGAAGATGGAGCACACCATCGCCGCGCCCTTCGGCGGCACGGTGCGGAAAGTCGCCGCCGTCGCGAACGCCACGCTTATGGAGGGCGAGCCGCTTCTCTTCGTCGAGGAAGGCGCAGGCGGCGACGAACTTGCGATCACGGAAGAAGCGGTCGACCCCGATTACATCCGGCCCGACCTGCAACATGTGATCGACCGGCATGCGCTCGGCCTCGACGAGAACAGGCCCGACGCCGTGGCGCGGCGGCGCAAGCGCAACCAGCGGACCGTGCGCGAGAATATCGATCATCTCTGCGACGAGGGAAGCTTCATCGAATATGGCGCGCTGGCACTTGCCGCGCAGCGCAGACGCCGCTCGATGGACGAGCTTCTGAAGATGAGCCCGGCGGACGGGCTCGTCTCCGGCATCGGCACTGTGAACGCGCAACTCTTCGGCGAAGAGAAGGCGCGCGCGATGGTGATGGGCTACGACTTCACCGTGTTCGCGGGCACGCAAGGCGCGATGAACCACAAGAAGATGGACCGCATGCTGTTTCTCGCGCGGGACCAGAAGCTGCCCATCGTGCTGCTGGCGGAAGGCGGCGGCGGACGGCCGGGCGACACGGACACGGCAGGCGTTGCCGGGCTCGACACGCCGAGCTTCCATACGTTTGCGACGCTTTCGGGCAAGGTGCCGCTTGTCGGCATGACGGCGGGACGGTGCTTTGCGGGCAATGCCGCGCTGCTCGGCTGCTGCGACGTGATCATTGCGACGGCCGATTCCAATATCGGCATGGGCGGGCCAGCGATGATCGAGGGCGGCGGGCTCGGCGTCTATACGCCGGAGGAAGTCGGCCCGGCGGATGTTCACCGCGAGAACGGCGTGATCGATATTTTCGTGAAGGACGAGGAAGAGGCGATCGACGCCTGCCAGAAATATCTCTCGTATTTTCAGGGACCGGTGGATGACTGGGAGGCGGGCGACCAGCGGCTGCTGCGCCACATGATCCCGGAGAACCGTTTGCGCGCCTATGACATCGGCAAGGTGATCGAAGGTGTGGCGGACAAGGGCTCCGTGCTCGAACTGCGCAAGGGCTTCGGCATCGGCATCAAGACGGCGCTCATCCGCATGGAAGGCCGCCCGATGGGGCTGATGGCGAATAATCCCTATCACCTTGGCGGCGCCATCGACGCGGAGGCCGCCGACAAGGCCGCGCGCTTCATGCAGCTTTGCGATGCGTTCGGGCTTCCGATCCTGTCGCTTTGCGACACGCCGGGCTTCATGGTGGGACCGGAAATCGAGAAGCAAGCCCAGGTGCGCCATGTGAGCCGCATGTTCGTGACGGCAGCGAATATGAGCGTACCGCTGTTCGCGGTGGTCTTGCGCAAGGGCTACGGGCTCGGCGCACAGGCGATGACGGCGGGAAGCTTCCACGCGCCGTTCTTCAACATCTCATGGCCGACAGGCGAGTTCGGCGGCATGGGGCTCGAAGGGGCGGTGAGGCTCGGCTATCGCCGCGAGATGGAGGCCATCGAAGACCTTGAAGAGCGCGATGCCTTCTACCGCAAGATGGTCGACCGGTATTACGAGAACGGGAAGGCGACCAACATGGCCTCCTTCCTCGAAATCGACGCGGTGATCGACCCGGCCGAGACACGCCACTGGGTAACGCGAGGGCTGAAGTCGCTGCCGCCCGCAGAGGCGCGCATAACGCGGCCCTTTATCGATACGTGGTGAGACGCGAGGCGCCGGAGCTTTGGAGCAGATCATGACCGGATGGAATCGCTGTGCGCTTCCATCCGGCCGTGAAAATCTGTTCTTCGCCTATGATCTGGACCGTTTTCCGAACCGGCAGGTGGAACCCCCTGCCTGGAAAACCGTCCAGGCTCAATCTTCCTTCGCGACCTTCTCGAAATCACTCGCGTCGTGACGCTCGGGCAACTGGCTCGACTTTTCGCCCCAGACGCGATTGACCATGCGGCCGCGCTTCACGGCGGGACGCCCGGAAATCTCATCTGCCCAGCGGTTCACGTTCTTGTATTCGTGGACACTGAGAAATTCGGCAGCCTCATAAAGAACGCCCTTCGCCAGCGCGCCATACCAGGGCCAGATCGCGATGTCGGCGATGGTGTATTCGTCGCCCGCGATGTAACGGCTTTCACCGAGACGGCGGTCCAGCACGTCGAGCTGGCGTTTCACTTCCATCGCAAAACGGTCGATCGCATATTCGATCTTGAAGGGGGCATAGGCATAGAAGTGGCCGAAGCCGCCGCCGAGATAAGGGGCGGAGCCCATCTGCCACATCAGCCATGAATAGACTTCGGCGCGCTTCGCGAGATCCTTCGGCATGAAGGCGCTGCCGAATTTTTCCGAGAGATAGAGCAGCATCGCGCCGCTTTCGAAGATACGGGTCGGCGGATTGGTACTGTGATCCATGAGGGCGGGAATTTTCGAGTTCGGATTGACGGCGACGAAGCCGGAGCCGAACTGGTTGCCCTCGCCGATATTGATGAGCCAGGCGTCATATTCCGCGCCCTTGTGGCCAAGCTCCAGCAGTTCTTCCAGCATCACCGTGACCTTGACGCCGTTCGGCGTGGCCAGCGAGTAAAGCTGGAAGGGATGTTTGCCGACCGACAGCTCTTTTTCATGCGTCGGACCGGCAATGGGCCGGTTGATGTTGGAGAAGCGGTTTTCGTTCTTGTCCTGGTTCCAGGTCCAGACCTTGGGCGGAACATAGGCTGTGTCGGACATGTGGCATCTCCCTGTTTGCGGATTTTCTTGCAGGCGTTTTCAGAATCAGGCGGCTTCCTCGGCGACGAAACCCTTCCAGCCGCGCATATAAGTGACGAAGGCGCTGCCGAGACCTTCGTCGCGCAAATGCTCTCCGGTGACGGGAAGCGCGGGTGAGACATAGGACGGATCGGCAAGCACCCGGCGCGGGAAATCGTGACGCAGGATCGCGGCGCGTCCGACGACGGCAAAATCGCAGCCCGCATCGATGACGGCATCTGCATCCGCCGCGCTCATGATCTTGCCCGCAGCGCCGAGGCGAACTTCGCCACGCGGCAGATCGGTGAAATAGCTCATGAGCGAACGGCCCTGGAATTCCTCTTCGACGGGTTCCTTCGCCACATCCCAGAGCGACATGTCGAGGAAGTCGATCTTCGCGTCGCGGAGAAGCTCCGCCGCGACATCGCGCACTTCAGCGAGCTTGAGACCGAAGCGCTCCGGCGAGAGACGAATGCCCAACTGGAAATCGGGCCGGCAGGCGGCGCGAATGCCTTCGACGATTTCGAAAGTGAGGCGGGCGCGATTTTCCAGCGAGCCGCCGTAAGCGTCGTCGCGCCGGTTAAGCTCCGGCGAGAGAAACTGCGCAAGGAGATAGCCATGCGCGCCGTGAATCTCGACGCCGTCGAAGCCCGCTTTTTCCGCGCGCTTCGCCGCCGCGATGAAAGCATCGCGCGATGCCTCGACTTCGCCCGGCGTCATGGCACGGGCGCCCGTGTCCTTGTCATCGGAGGGGCCAACCACATCCGTCACGATGTCCTTCGGCGAGCGGATACCGGCATGGTGAAGCTGGACGGAAGAAACCGAGCCTTCTGCCTTGATGGCGGAGGCCAGCCGCGTGAGGCCTTCGAGATGCCTGTCGTCCCAGACGCCGAGCTGGCCGGGAAAGCCCTGTCCGCCCGCCTGCACATGGGCAGCGCAGGTCATTGTGAGGCCGAAGCCTCCCTTGGCGCGCATGGTGAGCCAGTGAAACTCATCGTCCGAGAGGCGGCCATCTTCATGGCTCTGCGTATTGGTGAGCGGCGCGAGCATGAAGCGGTTCTGCCAGGCGGGGCCGTGAGCGAGCGAAAGCGGCGCGGCAAGCTTGTTCGGCATTGGATATCCTCGAAGGCAAGAAAATGGCGACTGGTTCCTATATAGAGGTTCCACGGCACTTATTCACCCAGGAGAAATTTTCCCTTTTTTGAATGGAGAATTTCCGCCGTTCGCCGGACGCGAAGGCAGGACAAGCCGCGTGAGGGGCTGGAGGGCGCGCCGCGCCGTAGAGACCGCGGTCAGGACCGCCACGAGGACCGGATCAGATCTGGCCGGGCGATTTATTCTGTAGACTGATAAAGGGTAACGACGCAGGCGCCGCCAAGGCCAAGATTGTGCTGGAGGGCGACACGCGCGCCCTCGACCTGGCGGGGGCCTGCCTGCCCGCGAAGCTGCCAGGTGAGTTCGGCGCATTGGCCAAGTCCCGTGGCGCCGAGCGGATGCCCCTTGGAGAGAAGGCCGCCCGAGGGGTTGGTCACGACCTTGCCGCCATAGGTGTTGCCGCCGTCCCAGATAAATTTCTCCGCACCCCCCTCCGGGCAGAGGCCGAGCCCTTCATAGGTGATGACTTCATTGGTGGTGAAGCAGTCGTGAAGCTCGACGACATCGACATCTTCCGCGCCGATGCCTGCCTGTTCATAGACGATCCGGGCGGCTTCCTTCGTCATGTCGGCACCGACAACCTTGATGAGGCTTTTCTCGGCGAAGGTCGACGGATAGTCCGTGGTCATGGCCTGACCGGCGATGACGATGCGCGTATCGAGGCCGTGCTTGCGGGCGAAATCCTCCGAACAAAGGATGGCGGCGGCCGCGCCGCAGCTCGGCGGGCAGCACTGGAGCCGCGTGAGATTGAGGAACATTTTCGGCGAGTTCATCACATCCTCGACCGACACAGGAGTGCGGAAGATGGCGCGTTCATTGTGCTCGGCATGGCGGCTCGCCTTTTCGCGCACCTTGGCGAAGGTCTCGGTCTTCGCGCCGAACTTCTGCTGGTACTCGTAGCCCGCGCCGCCGAAAAGGCGAAGCGCCATCGGCACTTCATCCGCGCCTTGAAAGGATTCGTCTGCGATCTTCAGGAATTCGTCGAGCGGGCCCGGCCGATCGTCGAAGAGCGACCCAAGCGCACCGGGCGACATCTGCTCGAAGCCCAGGGCGATGGCACAATCGACGATGCCCGCTTCCACCGCCTGACGCGCAAGGAAGAGCGCGGAAGACCCCGTGGAGCAATTGTTGTTCACGTTGACGACGGGAATGCCTGTGAGGCCCACCTTGTAGAGCGCGGCCTGGCCCGCGGTTGAATCGCCATAGACCCAGCCGATATAGGCCTGCTGGACCTTGGCGTAATCGAGGCCCGCATCGGCAAGCGCGAGGCGCGCCGCATCCGCCCCCATCTCGTCATAGGAGGCGCTCGCGCCCGGCTTCACGAAGGGAAGCATACCAACGCCGGCAACAACCACGCGATTGCCCATACTGCATTTTCCTCTTCGGCCAGTTCAGTTTCTACTTTTGAGTAACCTATGGTCCTTATGGTATGTTGTCAAACCCCGAGACGAGGCTATGCTCGGCCGCGAGCGTCACGCAGCGGACGGACAATGAACAAGACGGCAATCGCATCGCCCTGGAAGAACGAGGCTGAACGCAAGCAGGAGCGCGCGCTGAAGCGCGAGGCCGTGCTGGCGGCGGCGGCGCATATGTTCTCGGAAAGGGGCTATCACCGCGCCTCGCTGGACGAGGTGGCGCGTGTTCTGAACGTGACGAAGCCGACGCTCTATTACTATTTCAAGAACAAGGAGGCGATGCTCTATGCCTGCATCGAGCACGGGCTTGAGCTGCTGAATGCCGCGGGCGAGGACGCGAACGAAGATGGGGGCAGGCACACAGAAGACGCGGCCAATGGCATGGAGCGGCTTGTCGGCTATCTCAAACGCTATGCGGTGGTGAGCGAAACGGATTTCGGCCGTTGCGCGGCGCGCATCAGCGACAATGAATTGTCGGAAGAGAGCGCCAGAAAAGTGCGGCGCATCAAGGGGACGATCGACCGGAAGATCCGCGACCTCGTGTCGGCGGGCATTGCGGACGGGTCCATCGCTTCGTCGGACCCGAAAGTGACGGCCTTCGCGCTCGCCGGTGCGCTCAACTCCATCGGTCACTGGCATGCGGGAAGCGCGAGTCTGCCCGGCGCGCGCATCGCCAATGAATATATCAACCTGCTGGTGAACGGCCTCGCGCCGCGGAAAGCCGCTCCGTGATATGAAAGCTTGCGCGCTTTATCGGGCCAGGCCGAAAAGACCTCTTTCTCCCGTGAGCACCCGGAACGCATCCGAGATACCGACGACCGTTTCCGCGCCGCCGAGACAGAGATAGCCCCAGGGGCGCATGACCTTCGACAGGCCTGTGAAGACGCGCTTTCGGGTCGCCTCGTCGAAATAGATGAGGACATTGCGGCAGAAGATGACGTCGAAAGATCCCATGCCGCTCGTGTAGGGATCGTCCAGCAAATTGTAGTTCCGGAAATCGATCATCTGCCGCAGCTCGTCCTTCACGCGCCAGCCATCGCTTTCGGGCACGAAGTATTTTCGAAGCATGTAATCGGGGAGGCCGCGCGACACCTCGAAGAGCGAGTACCGGCCCGCCTCCGCCCTTGCGAGCATCCCGTCCGAAATATCGGTGGCGACGATTTCCACCTGCCAGCCGTTCAGGGCGGGTCCCATCTCGGCGAGTGTCATCGCGAGCGAATAAGGCTCCTGTCCGCTCGAACAGGCCGCGCTCCATATGCGGATGCGCCGGGACGTCTTTGCCTTTTCCATCACGTCCGGCATGAGGCTCTTGCTCAGACGTTCGAAAGGCCAGGCGTCGCGAAAGAACAGCGTCTCGTTGGTCGTCATGGCGTCGATGATCTGCTTCAGCAGAACCTCGTTTCGCGTCCGGCGAATTTCGCCGATGAAACTGCCGACGCTTTCGATACCGCTGCGGCGCGCGAGCGGCCCAAGCCGACTTTCGATGAGATAGCCCTTTTCCGGCGTCACCACGAGGCCGGCGCGATCGTAGAGAACCTGCTTCAGATAATCGAATTCGACATTGTTCATTTCGCTTCTCCCCCCGCGATACGAAAGATCGCCGGACCTATCAGTTGCAACGGCAGAATTTCCTCACAGATGCCGGCCTGCGCAACCGCGCCGGGCATCCCCCATACAACGCTGCTCGCGCGATCCTGCGCGAGCACGCGCGCCCCTCCCTCAATCGCTGCCTCCGACCCCTTGAGGCCATCGCAGCCCATGCCCGTCAGGATCACCACGAGCAGGCGTTCCTTGAAGTTCTTCGCAAGACTGCGCAGCATCGGATCCACTGCGGGCTTGCAGGAATTTTCCGGCGGTCCGTCATCGAGCCGGATGATCGTTCCGCCCGCCGCGCGGCGCTCCACCAGCATGTGCTTGCCGCCCGGTGCGATATAGATATGCCCGGGCTGGAGCGGCTCGCCATCGCGGGCCTCCGTGGCGGGGCGGCCGGAATATCGCGTCATATGCTCCGCGAGGAGCCCCGTGAAGGTGGCCGGCATGTGCTGCGTTACCATGATCGGCTGGGTGAGCCGCGGATCGATATTTCTCAGCACCTCCGCCAGTGCCTGCGGACCGCCGGTCGAGGAACCGATGGCGATCACCTCGGGCCGCGCCAGATTGCGCGCGGGGTTGCGCGGCGAAGGCTTCGGCTTTCCGGCGGCGGCCGCAGGCTTCGAGGGAGCCGGTTTCCGCTTCGCCGTCTTTGCGTCGCGCGCACCATGTTCGCGCACCTTGCTCACGAGTTCCGCCCGGAAGCTTTCCGCGCCCCCCAGCCCCGCTTTCGGTTTGGCCACATAATCCACCGCGCCCATCGCCATTGTCTTCAGCGATATGTCCGCGTCGCGCTGGCTTGCCGACGACACCATGATGACCTTCACGTCCGGCCTCAGTTCCAGCAGGCGCGGAAGCGCGGCGAGCCCGTCAAGCTCCGGCATCTCGATATCGAGAACGACGACGTCTACCTCGCGGTTGCCGATTGCCTTCAACGCCATGAGCCCGTTCGGTACGGAGGCGACGACCTTGATACCTTCTTCCTCATCGAGGGTGCGGGTAACGATTCCACGCGCAATGGCGGAATCATCAACGACCATCACCCGGCAAAGGTTTACCTCTTCGTTGCTTCGTCTCTCCGAACTGCTTTTCATTTGCCCCTATCGCTTTCCCTTGCCGCCCGCGAGGAGCCGGTCAACCGCGTCCTGCTCCATAGCCGCGCCGGGAAGCGCAGGCCCATTGAGAAGGCTCTCTTGCGGAGGAGACGCCGGTTGCGCCGCCTGCCCTTCGGCCAGTTTCGCAAGCGTGCTCTCGATTTCGGCGAGCGTCCCGTTCACCTGCGACATGCGCTGACCGACCATGTCCTGAAAACAGCAAGCTTCCATGATCTCGCCGCAACCGGCCGCCACCTTCTCCCCGGCGGCCGCAGTATCCGAAAAATCGATCTCCGACATTCCCTCGACCGCCGTCAGGATGCGGTCGACGGCTGCTTCCATCTCCTTGACGGCCACCTTCTGCTCGTTGACGGCCCTCTGCAGCTTGTGTGTGCGAAACGACGGCCCGAGCAGCGCTTCGAGATGCTTGCGCCCGTGCAACATGGTCCGGCACATGTCGATGCACTCATTGGTCAAGCGCTCGATGCGTTCGAATTTTCCTTCCGCCGCCATCAGAAATCTCCCAGTACCGTCTTCAATTTCGCCTTCAGCACCTCGGCGCTGAACGGCTTGATGATGTAGTTGTTGACGCCTGCCTGGCGGGCAGCCATCACGTTTTCAACCTTGGATTCGGCGGTGACCATGACGAACGGGAGCGACTTCAGCCCGTCATCGGCACGGACTTTTTGCAGCAGCTCGTATCCCGTCATCGGCTGCATGTTCCAGTCGGAGATGACAAGCCCGTATTTCTTGCCCTTGAGCTTCGCCAAGGCGTCCGTTCCATCCGTCGCCTCATCGATCTCGGTGAAACCCAGCTTGTTGAGCAGGTTCCTCACGATGCGGAGCATCGTCTTGTAGTCATCCACAATCAGAATCGGCATTTTCATGTCGACGGCCATAAATTCATCCTCCGTTATGCTGCGTGAACCGGGTCGACACCAATCGCGCTGAGTACACTGGTGACGCTCAAGACCAGCAAAAGCCGGTCGTCAAGCCGGTAGATCCCCTGGGAGACGTCGCGCCAGCGCTCGTCGAGCGTCGCCGGCACACTCTGCCGCTCTGACATCGGCAGGCTGAGCACCTCCCCCACCTCATCGACGAGAAGGCTGAACGGCTCATCGTCATGCTCGACGACAACGGCCATCGCGCGTTCGACAAAGCCATCCGCGGGCAAACCCAGCCTCGTTCGCATATCGATCGCCGTCACGATACGGCCACGCAAGTTGAGAGACCCCGCGATCTCGACGGAAGCGAGCGGAATGCGCGTGATGATCTGGGGACTGAGCACATCGCGGACGTTGAGAACCGGAATGCCGAAAGTCTGCCCGGCGACCTTCATCGTCACATAGTCTTCGGTCGCCGTTTCCGAGCCCTCGACGGGTGCTGTCGTGTGAAGGGACGTGTTCATGCGCTGGCCTCCCGCTGGGTATCGGCAGTGGATGTACGCGAGAGAACATTGAGCAACGCCTTGGGATCGAGCTTGGTCACGTAATCCGTGAAACCCGCCTCCATGCCACGCTCTATGTCCCTGGAATTCGCATGAGAAGAGAGAGCGACGATCGGCACATCGTCCAGTCTTTTATCGGCACGAAGCGTACGCACCAGGTCGAAGCCGGAAAGCCCCGGCATTTCGATGTCGGACACGATGAAGTCGAAGGCCGCGCCATCCTTGCAGAGCGATATCGCCGCTTCTGCGTGCTCTGCAACCGTCACGGAGTACCCGGCGATGGTGAGCATCGGGATAAGGAGGTTGCGGAAGAAGGCACTGTCCTCGACGAGCAATACATGCCGCTCGCTGTCGTTCCCGAAGGGGCTCTCGGTTTTGACCTCGAACCAGTCGGCATCGCTCTGCCGGAGATAATGAACCGTATCGATGATGTCGGTCGCATTGCCGCCGATGATCGCGCTGCCGAGAATGCCCGGCCTGCTGCCTCCCGCGAGGTGAAGATCGAGCGGCGCTTCGATAATATCGACGACACGGTCGACGACGAGGCCGAGCATGCGGTCCCCGTCCACAAAGACGAGAATCGGGTGCTTGCCTTGCCGCTCCGCAGGGTGCCCATCGAGATCGATGAGCGGCATCAGGCCACCGCGATACTGCAACACCGTGCGCGATCCGGCCTTTTCAGCAGCGGCGAGATCCTTTTCCTCAAGACGCGCGACAAGGGAAAGAGGCACGGCCTTGGGACCGCCATCGCGGGCTTCGAAGACAAGCATCGAAATCGCCTCGTTGCGCTGGATGCCGCGCCCGGCCCTGGCGGTGAGGGCCGCCGCTTCCGCATGCGGAGAGGAAGAGACGGCGGAGGCGAGGCCGTTCGGGTCCAGGATCATGATCACGCGCCCGTCGCCCAGGATTGTCGTGCCGGAGAAGCAGGAAATGTGACGCATACAACGCGAAACGGGCTTCACGACGATCTCTTCGGTGTCGAATACCTTGTCGACGATGATGCCGAAGACGAAAGCACCCACCTGCGAGACAACGACATAGGTGCTGTCCGCCGGTTCATGCTCTTGCGGCGAGACCTCGTCTGAATCCGGCGAATCCGGGAGGCCGAGGATTTCGCTCAGCGATACGAGCGGCAGCAGCCGGTCGCGCAGGCGATAGACCGGACGGCCATTGATGTTTTCCAGCCCCTTGGTCGCTGCCCGGTTGATGCGCACGAGTTCAACGACGCTGTTCTGCGGCAGGGCGAAGCGCTCACCCTCGCATTCAACGATGAGCGCGGAGACAATCGCGAGCGTCAGCGGGATCTTGATGACAAAGCGGGAGCCGACGCCTTCCGTCGAGTGAAACTCGATGATGCCGCCGATCTTTTCGATATTGTTGCGGACCACATCCATTCCGACGCCTCGGCCGGAGACACTCGTCACCGCCGCCGCCGTCGAGAAGCCGGGCCTGAATATGAATTGCTGAATCTGCTGCTCGCTCATGCCGTCGAGCTGCGATTCCGTTGCCAGACCGTTCGCCACGACCTTTTCGCGGATGCGGGCCGTGGGAAGACCACGCCCGTCATCGGAGATGATGACGACGATGTGGCCGCCCTCGTGGCGCGCGGCAAGTTCTATGGTGCCATATTCGGGTTTGCCGGAAGCGGCGCGATCATGCGGCATTTCGATGCCATGATCGGCGGAATTGCGGACCATGTGGGTCAGCGGATCGCGGATCGACTCGAGGATCTGGCGGTCGAGCTCGGTGTCCGCCCCCGTCATCGCCAGTTCGATCTTCTTGCCAAGTTCCTGCGAGAGATCGCGAACAAGGCGAGGCAGCTTTCCCCAGGCGTTTCCGATGGGCTGCATGCGTGTCATCATCACGCTTTCCTGCAGCTCGGTGGTGACCTGATTCAAGCGCTGCAACGGTGCGGCGAACGGCGTTTCCTCATGGCTGCGCATGATCTGGAGAAGCTGGTTACGCGTCAGAACGAGTTCACTGACGAGCGTCATCAGGTCTTCCAGCACGTTTATATTGACGCGGAGCGTCTGGGTTTGTCCGTGTGCTGCGTCGTGCTTTTCGTTACCTGCCTGCGGCTTCTCCGCAGAAGCGGGCTTCGCAGGCGGCAGCACTTCGGCCTGAACCTCGGGCTCTGGTATTTCACCGCGATGCAGATGCGCGAGCAGTGAAAGAACGTCGTCGTCTTCCACCCCGAGCGAGCGGTAAGCGGTTCCCAGTTCCACTTCGAGGAGTGCGATGTCCTCTTGCGTCCAGCCATTGTCCTTCAGGCAAGTCAGCACGTCGGCAATGTCGATTCCCGGCGTCTTTTCGAGAGCTACCTCAAAGCCTTTGGCGAGCGCAAATTGCAGCTTCAGCATTTCCGGCTCGAGGGCGGCTCCTTCTTCCGACTTCGCGATGAACCCGCCACAGGCAAGTTCGCATGCCGTGTCGATGCCGGAGGCGCCCCCGGCGCGCTCGAAAAGCGACCCCTTCCTGGCGGGCATTTCTTCCTTTTTTTCGTTGTGCGCTGCTTTCACCGGGGCCGCCGCCTCACCACTCGCAATCGCCCGCAGCACAGCGATGATTTCGTGATCTTCGCCCTCCGGCTCCGCACCCGTCTCGCCAAGCAGGCCGACGAGTTCCTTGATGCGGTCGAGCGCGATCAGCACCTGGGATATGACGTCATGCGAAACGGAAAGCTCGCCGTCGCGGACCCGGCCAAGGACATCCTCCGCCGCATGCGCCACGGCTTCGAGGCGGGGAAGCCCTAGGAAGCCGCAGGTGCCCTTGATCGTATGCATTACGCGAAAAATGCTGCCCAGAAGCGCCGGATCACCGGGACGCTGCTCCAGTTCCACAATCTCGCTATCCAGCAAATCAAGAGATTCACTGGTTTCCGCGATGAAATCCTTCAGAAGATCGTCCATCTTCAATAGCCCGTTTCTCTGTTTTCACAAGAAGCAGTCTATTTTTTATTTATATAATTATATGTAAAAATGGATATATTTATTGTTATTACTTCATAAATACTTTGAAGCAAGATACAGCTTGCACTAATCGCCGGTCGCGGCAAGCAGCGAAGGCGGGCCGGACCGCACCCTCTCGGGTGGGAAGCGAATTGCGACAAGCGTTCCCTTGCCTTGCGTGCTCTCGATCGAAATGACGCCGCCGTGCAGCTCAATGAACTGTTTGGTGAGAGCGAGCCCGAGGCCCACGCCATCGAAGCGGCGAGACAGGTGACTTTCCACCTGCATGAAAGGCTCTGTCACACGGTCGATGTCCTCAGCCGCGATGCCTATGCCTGTGTCCTCGACGGAAAGCACCAGCGCCCCGTCCGCAGCGAGTTCCGCACCGACGCTGACGGTGCCGCCAGCGGGTGTGAACTTGATCGCATTGGACAGAAGATTGAGCAGGATCTGCCGGACGAGCCTTTTGTCCGCATGGAGCATTGCCGGATACGCGACCGGCAGCCGCACCAGATCAAGCTGTGCCGAGCGCGCCCGGCCCTCCACCGTCCTTATGCAGAACTGGCCCAGCTCCTCGACGTCGACTTCCGTCTCTTCAAGTTCGGTCACCCCCACTTCGATCCGGCTGAGATCGAGGATGTCATTCACGATGGCAAGGAGATGCAGCCCGCTGTCATTGATGTCCTTTGCATAAGCCTGATACTGCGAAACCTCCATGGGCCCCAGAACATCGGTCGCCATCAATTCCGAAAAGCCGATAATGGCGTTCAGCGGCGTGCGAAGCTCGTGGCTCATATTGGCGAGGAATTGCGACTTCGTCCGGTTTGCGTATTCGGCTTTATTGCGCGCGGCGCGAAGCTCCTCCGTCGCCTTCTGAAGATCGGTAATATCGAGCACGGTGCCAATAAGCTGCACGACATTGCCATGTGTATCACGCACCGGCTCGGCCTCGTTGCGGATATAGCGGGTTTCGCCATCGGCAAGGATACGAAGTGTAATGCGGAACGGTACACCGAGCGTGGTGGCATCTTCCGCTGCCGCGCGCATACGCGGCCGGTCGGAAGGATGGACCCTGTCCAGGAATTGCGGGAGCGTTATCGGCCCTTCTTGCGGATGGCCGCCGAAAATGCGGAAGGCCTCGTCGGAACAGGCAATCTCGCTCGTTTTTATGTCGAGCTGCCAGTTGCCGAGATGAGCAATGCGCTCCGCCGCCGCCAGATTATGCGCGCTTTCACGCAAGGCCTCCTCAGCACGACGCCTGTCCGTGACATCGTAGCAACCGATGAGAACAACATTTTCGCCGCCCATGCTGAGCGCGACAGCGGAGATGACGCACCAGAACTCGACGCCGCCGGCGCTTTTCATTATGCCCTCAACTTCGCTCATGCGTCCGTCAAGCCCCTTGCCGGCCATGAGCGTTGCGGTGAGTTCGCTATCTGCAAAGTCCGTTATGTGCCGCCCGGTGAGACGCTTTCGCCCGCAATCGACCAGGACGCTGAAGGCGCTGTTGGCAAAGAGGATCTCGCCCGTCTCCTGCTTGATCGTCGCAAGGCCGAAAGGCATGGCTTCGATGATCATGCGCATCTGCCGTTCGCGCGCCCGAAGTGCATCCTCCACCTGACGCAGCGCCGTCAGGTCACGCAGCACAGCGGTGAAAACCATTTCTCCATTGAGCATGATACGCGAGACGGACGCTTCCGCCGGGAACTCCGAGCCGTCCTTGCGGCGTCCCTTCACTTCCGGCCGCCGCCCCATGATCCGCGTCGGCGCTTCCTCACGCGCGAAGCGGGCGACATGTGTGCGATGCCGCGCGCGAATGCCTTGAGGCAGAAGCATATCGAGCTTGTTGCCGATCGCTTCCTCGGCGGTGTAGCCGAAAATCTTTTCCGCACGCTTGTTGAAAATGCGGATGCGGCGCTCGGCATCCATCGCGACTATCGCATCTCCCGCCGCATCAAGCAGCTCGTCGAGCTGCCGGCGTGCGCCCGCTGCCTCCTCGGCATTGATCCGGCATTTCAGCGCCATGCCGATCCGGTCGGTAATGCCATCCAGTACTTCGAGCGTCAGCCTGTCGCGTGTGCATATTTCTCCCGTACAGAAACTGAGGACAGCGATGACCTCACCATTCGCCCTGAGCGGAAGAATGACGCAGCCACGAGCCTCATCCCAGACGTGGGACGTCTCGCCGTTGCGCCAGCAGGTTTCGGCAAGCGGGCGGATGAATTTCTGTACCGCTTCACGATCCGGCGTCGCGCCGGCACCCTTGCGCGAGAGGCTTTCCTGCATGAAAAGGCCGCCCTTCTTCGGTATCCAGGCCGCCCCTCTCTTCCAGCCCGCGTAAAGCATGACGGCGCGCAACAGCGAGACAAGCGCATCCGACAGCGAATCCGACTTCATCAGCCGGTCGATGGTCATTTGCGCAAAGCGGAGCTGACGCTCTGCCTGCACCGATTGCGTGATGTCGGCAACGATCAGTGTCGTACTCGAACCCGGTGTCCAGATGCGGGTCAGGATCAACTCGCTGCTATCGGGACGGCGGCAGCGCCTGCGCAATTCATAGTTGCGCTCCTCATCGCCGACGACAACCTGCGGATCGGTCGAGACCCTGGCGTCGCGAATGAGCAGCCTCTCCACGGCGGAGAGCGTCGGCGGCTCGTCACCTTGCCAGCCGACAGCCGCCAGCAGCTCACCCGCACTTGCGTTTTGGGAGACGAGCTGCTTCGTCGCAGGATCGAAAACGAACACTGCGGGCATGCGCGGCAGAACGCTTTGGCGGTAAGCCACCTTCGCCTCCCGGACGTTTGCTTCAGGCCGCTCTTGCGCGGCTGAGGAACGTGTCGACCTGCTGGCGAAGCGTTTCGGCCTGTCTTGCGAGGATATCCGACGAGCCGGAGATCTGTGCCGCGGCTGCGCCCGTTTCGGCCGCTGCTTCCGACACAGAGACGATGTTGGAGGAGACGTCCTGCGTTCCGCGCGCGGCTTCCTGCACATTGCGGGCGATCTCGTTCGTCGCTGCGTCCTGTTCGTCGACGGCTGCGGCAATCGAGGTGGCGATCTGGTTCATCTCCGTGATCGTCTGCTCGATGGACTTGATCGCGTCGACGGATTCATGCGTCGCGCCCTGCATGGCCTTGATCTGCTCGGCAATCTCTTCGGTCGCCTTTGCAGTCTGGTTGGCGAGGCTCTTCACCTCCGAGGCGACGACGGCGAAACCCTTGCCCGCCTCCCCGGCGCGCGCGGCCTCAATGGTCGCGTTCAGTGCGAGAAGGTTGGTCTGCGCGGCGATGTCATTGATGAGCGTCACAACGTCGCCGATCTTCTGGGCGGCTTCGGCAAGGCCCTGCACCTTTTCGTCCGTCCGGTGCGCATCCTGCACGGCCTGCCCGGCGATCTTGGTCGACATGGAGGCCTGCCGGCCGATTTCCGCGATCGAACTGGAGAGCTGTTCGCTCGCCGAGGCGACGGTCTGCACGTTGGCGGATGCCTCCTCCGAGGCGGCGGCAACCGTGGTCGTTCGCCCGCTCGTCTGCTCGGCCGTCACCGACATGGCCTGAGCCGAGGCCTGAAGCTCGGTCGAGGCAGAGGCGACCGACTTGATGATTTCGTTTACGGCTACGTCGAAATCGGAGATGGCCTCCTCCAGCGCCCTTTGCCGGCCAGCCCGCTCTTCGACCATCGCATCCTGGTAGGCGGAAATGGCGAGGTCCATATCAAGACAAACGGCAGTATTCACTGCACAAAGAACGTCCGAAAGCTGCCCGGGGCTCCAGCGATACTTTTTCACGGCAATATCGACAAGCCTGTTCATCACAAACTTGTAGCCACCGATATACCAGCGCGGCTCAAGGCCGATGCGATTATGCGTGAGGCCGATCGTATGAACGCTTTTCATGTAGGTGTCGTCGAACGTGCCGGAGAAAAGCCGTCCCCAATGCGCGCCCTGAGCCTGTTTGAGGCGCGGGGCCTGGCTGCCCAGGAGCTTCGACAGCTCCGGGACGGTGACGAGATGGCCGTAGAAGTCTTCCAGAACACGCGGCAAATGCGGCTCCAGAACCTTCCAGAAATCACGAAGCGACGTTCCCGTCGTCTCGGATACTTCCATGAAACGCAGACGCGAATCCCGGTCCGCAGCGGATATTTCGGCGTTTGTCATAATGCCCCCGATTTACGGTCACCCGGCTCCGCCGGGCATATCCCCCAGACTCCTCTTCAACGACAAGGCCGATGATTACTGCGACACTTTGCCTTCGAATTTGAGCTGTTAAATTCGATGCTAATAGTCGATGTGAAATAAATGGTTAATTATACTGGATTAGCTCAAGTTTTATTATAACAATTACTTATGCTTCAGGTTTATAACTCAAGTTAAAAATTTTGTTCACTTATATTCATTCTGGAAAAATTGGTTCGGGTACGCTAACTATCTCTATATGAGACAGTCTATCTGCCTATCCCAATCGGGCCGGGCCCCTCCGGCGGTGAATATTTTTTGAGTGTAAGTAGCAGCGACACCCGCCCCGGGGATGAGAGTGCAGAGAGCGGAAGGACACCTGTCTCAACCGATGGGTGCAATGCCTGCCCGTTCCGGCATGTCGGCCTCTGCCACGCCGTCATGGACGCCGCATCGGAGTCGGAGCGTGGCCGCAGCGCCAAAGGCTCGTTCCGGGCGCGCCAGCACATCTACAGGCCCGGCGAGACGCCCAAACGCATCGTCGTTCTGCGGAGCGGCTGGGCCCTTCGCCTGGCCTTGACGTCCGACGGGCGCCGCCAGGTGCTTTCCATTTTGCTGCCCGGCGATATCGCGGGCGGCGAACTCATCATGCGCGATCAGGTCCGCACCCCCGTACAAAGCGTGACGCCGGTCGAGTACTGCGCCTTCGACGTCAGCAATCTCAAGGAAATCGCGAAGGATGACCCCGCCCTTGTCTGGACCTTCGTCGATATATGTTTCTCGGGCAGGGAGGCCAGTGAGGCGCGCCTCGTCGATCTTGGCCGGCGAAACGCGGAGCAACGCCTGGCGCGGCTTGTTCTCGACCTGCATGAACGGCTGACAGAAAAGAAGCTGACGGACGGTGCGGCCATTCCGTTTCCTCTTCGCCAGCAAAGCATTGCCGATGCGCTGGGCCTGACCCAGGTTCATGTGAGCCGGGTGATGCGCAGCCTGAAGGAAAATGACGTCATTCGCGTACAGGGCGGCGTGCTGACCATACTCGATATGGAGGCGCTCATGGATATCGCCGACATCTATCCGTCCTGACCGGCAGAACCGTTCGGCGAATGGTCTTTTCGGCCTCGCCGGAAAGCGACACCTTCGAGGATGCGTGGAACGCCTCCCGTGATGGTTTCGCCGTGCCGTCGCGCAGCGCCGGTTTATGTGCCCGGTCAAACCATTCCGATCGATCGCGGTCTCACGCTCCGAGCAAGAATAAACACCGAAGATCAGAGATAGTCTTCAGGCGGAGCTTTTCGGCCTTATCGGAAACGGGTGATCCCCTTGGGGAGGATACTTCGCAAGTCCCCGAAAGCGCGGACACTTCCGGGAAAACACTACCGGTCTTCAACTGACTTGGAGAGGATTGGTGGAGCCAGACGGAATCGAACCGACGACCTCTTGCATGCCATGCAAGCGCTCTCCCAACTGAGCTATGGCCCCATCCTGTGCGCGGCGCGGCCTGGGCCCCGCGCCAACGGTGGCGGAACTTAGTGCCGCTCTTTCTCACGATCAAGAGAAACTTGGCACTGCCGCCATCTTCCTGTGTCTACCACCCCGAAGGGAGCGGCGATCAATCGTCGTCGCCGCCCTTGCCGCCGCGCACGATGCCGGTCACGTCGTCACCGTCCTCGTCATCCTCGAGGAAGGCGTCGTTGCTGTCATCGTCATCGTCGACATCCACACCGACATCATCGATATCGATATCGTCGTCATCGCTATCGGCCGCGAGTTCGTCATCCCTCATCGCATCGAGCGAGACATTTCCCTCATCATCGGCGGCAACCACCCGTTTGGAGGCCTTTTCCTTGGGCTTTTCCGCCGGCTTGGCGCGCTTCGCCTTCGTCCCCGTATCCGGGACATATTCATGCTCGCACTTCGGGCACACGACCGGGTTCTTGTTCAGGTCGTAAAACTTTGCGCCGCAGCTCGGGCAATCGCGTTTCGTTCCCAACTCCGGTTTCGACAAGCTTTACTCTCCCCGCACCAGTTTGCGTCAAGGCCTTGCGCCGATGGGCGCGTGGCGTCAGTCAAGAAGGATTTTCCCATTGCCACGTTAAATTGCTCCTGTCAAAACCTATTCGCTCTTCAGGGCGGGGAACTCATGCCTTCCCGCAGCGGCCGGGAAACGCCCGGCCCCTTCATCCCATGCACCGCTGGACGGATATCAATTGGCCACGCCTTCTCATTCCGCTTCTCATTCCGTCTCCGCCAGCCTTACGGCGGAGCCCTCGCACGGCCTTGGCGGACGGATTCAGGTGCCCGGCGACAAGTCGATCTCGCACCGGGCGCTCATTTTTGGCGCGCTCGCCGTCGGTGAAACGAGAATCAGCGGGCTTCTTGAAGGCGAGGACGTTCTGGCGACCGCGGAGACCATGCGCAGGCTCGGCGCCGAAGTGACACGGCTCGGCGAGGGCGACTGGTCGGTCCATGGCGTGGGCACGGGCGGACTTCGCGAACCCGAACAGCCTCTCGATTTCGGCAATTCAGGCACGGGCGCGCGCCTTGTCATGGGGCTCGTCGCCGGGCATCCCATAACTGCCACCTTTATTGGCGATGCCTCGCTGTCGAGGCGGCCCATGGGCCGCGTGATTTCGCCGCTCTCGCAAATGGGTGCGCATTTCCATGCGCGGGAAGGCGGACGGATGCCGCTCACGCTGACAGGTGCCCGGCGGGCCCTGCCCATCAGCTACCGTTCGCCCGTCGCTTCGGCGCAAGTGAAGTCGGCCATTCTGCTCGCCGCCCTCAATACGCCGGGCGTCACGACCGTTATCGAGGCAACACCGACGCGGGACCATACAGAGCGCATGCTCAAGGCCTTCGGTGCCGAAGTTAAAACCGAAACCGGCAAGGATGGCGCCCTCGCCATCAGCCTGACCGGGGAACCCGAGCTCCGCCCCTGTCCTATCGTGGTGCCGGGCGACCCTTCTTCAGCCGCTTTCCCTGTGGTTGCCGCCCTGCTCACACCAGGCTCCGAAATCGTGGTCGAAGGCATCACGCTCAATCCCCATCGCGCCGGGCTCTATACGACGCTGATCGAGATGGGCGGCGATATAGAGGTCATGAACCAGCGCGACGAGGGCGGCGAGCCGGTTGCCGATCTGCGGGTGCGTTCAAGCCGGCTGAAAGGCATCGATGTACCGCCGGATCGCGCGGCCTCGATGATCGACGAATATCCGGTTCTCGCCGTCGCCGCCTCCTTTGCCGAGGGCACGACGCGGATGAGCGGCATCCACGAACTTCGCGTGAAGGAGAGCGACCGCATCGCCGCCACCGCCTCCGGCCTTCGGGCGAATGGCATAAAGGTCCATGAGAGCGAAGATGGAATGGTGGTCGAGGGGCGCGCAGGCGAGGTTTCCGGCGGGGGCCATGTGATGACACATATGGATCACCGCATCGCGATGTCCTTTCTGGTGATGGGACTTGCGGCCCAGAAGCCCGTGACGGTGGACGATGCATCGATGATTGCGACGAGCTTCCCGGATTTCATCGGGCTCATGCGAGGGTTGGGCGCGAGTTTTACCGGACAGGCCCAATGAAGGCGGTATCGAGGAAAGCGGCGTTGAGGAGAGGGGCGCCGTGATGAAAAGCGCCACCATCATCGCCATCGACGGCCCCGCCGCTTCGGGCAAGGGCACCCTCGCACGCCAGATTGCCCGGCATTATGGCTATGCCTATCTGGATACGGGCTCACTTTACCGCGCGACCGGTCAGGCGGTATTGGCCTCGGGCGGCGATCCGAACGACGACAAGGCTGCCCTCGCCGCCGCACAGGCCCTCGACGCCGCCCATATAGACGAACGCGCCATCAGGACGCGAGAAGCCGGGGACGCGGCTTCCATCGTGGCCGTCAAGCCTGCCGTCAGGGCCGCAATCCTCGATTTTCAGCGAGATTTCGCCTCCTGCCCGCCCGGTGGCGAAAAGGGGGCCGTTCTGGACGGGCGGGACATCGGCACTGTCGTCTGTCCAGACGCGACGGTGAAGCTTTTCGTGACCGCAAACCCGGAAATCCGGGCGCACAGGCGCTGGCTGGAACTCAACAAATCGGGGGTGGAGGTCAGCGAGGCACAAATTCTAGAAGATGTGCGCGAAAGGGACCACCGTGACGCCGAGCGAACGGCGAGCCCCATGAGGCCCGCATCCGATGCGCACTTGCTCGATACGTCCGATTTGAGTATAGAGGCGGCGTTCGACGTGGCCGTCGCGATCATAGACAAAGCAATGAGTTAAGTGCGTTTTCGCCCGTCGGCGAGTGCGCTTTTCGGCATTGGCGCAAGATGATCGCGAACAGGTTGTGCGGACATATGTGCAACCCTTAAACCGACACTGCCCAAATCCACATGCTCCCGGACAAACCACGATTTCGGGAGAAGACCGCCGGACCCAACCGTCGGCCGGAATAAAAGCACCGTCAGGAGACTTCTGCATTGGCTAACACAGACAGCGCGCTCAATCCGAGCCGCGAAGATTTTGCCGCCCTGCTTGAGCAGTCCTTCATGGACAGCAACATGCAGGAAGGTTCCGTGATCAAGGGAACCGTTGTCGGCATCGAAAACGATCTCGCCATCATCGACGTCGGCCTCAAGACCGAAGGCCGTGTGCCGCTCAAGGAATTTGGCGCACCGGGCAAGCCGGCCGAACTCGGCGTTGGCGACACTGTCGAGGTTTATCTCGAGCGCATCGAGAACGCGATGGGCGAAGCCGTGCTGAGCCGTGAAAAGGCGAAGCGCGAAGAAAGCTGGATCCGCCTCGAAGTCGCATTCGAAAAGCAGGAACGTGTCGAAGGTCAGATCTTCGGCCGCGTGAAGGGCGGCTTCACCGTCGACCTCGACGGCGCCGTTGCATTCCTTCCGGGCAGCCAGGTCGACATCCGCCCCGTGCGCGACGTCACCCCGCTCATGAACATTCCGCAGCCCTTCCAGATCCTGAAGATGGACAAGCGCCGCGGCAACATCGTCGTGTCGCGCCGTGCCGTACTCGAAGAGACCCGCGCCGAACAGCGCCAGGAACTCGTCGAGAACCTCAAGGAAGGTCAGGTGCTCGAGGGCGTCGTCAAGAACATCACCGATTACGGCGCGTTCGTCGATCTCGGCGGTGTGGACGGCCTGCTCCACGTTACCGATATTGCGTGGCGCCGCGTGAACCATCCGACCGAAGTTCTCTCGATCGGCCAGACCGTCAAGGTCCAGGTCATCAAGGTGAACCACGAGACGCAGCGCATCTCGCTCGGCATGAAGCAGCTTGAAGCCGATCCGTGGGAAGGCGTCGAAGCCAAGTACCCGCTCAATGCGCGCTTCAAGGGCCGCGTGACGAACATCACCGATTACGGCGCATTCGTCGAACTTGAGCCGGGCGTCGAAGGCCTCGTTCACGTCTCCGAAATGAGCTGGACGAAGAAGAACGTGCATCCGGGCAAGATCGTTTCCACTTCGCAGGAAGTGGAAGTGATGGTGCTGGAAGTCGATCCGGTAAAGCGCCGCATCTCGCTCGGCCTGAAGCACTGCATGGACAACCCCTGGACCACGTTCGCCGAGCGTTTCCCGCCCGGCACGATCGTCGAGGGCGAGATCAAGAACATCACCGAATTCGGTCTGTTCATCGGTCTCGATGCGGATGTCGACGGCATGGTGCACATGTCGGATCTCGACTGGAACCGCTCCGGCGAAGAAGCCATGACCGACTACACCAAGGGTCAGGTCGTCAAGGCGCAGGTGCTCGACGTCGACACCGAGAAGGAACGCATCTCGCTCGGCATCAAGCAGCTTGGCGGCGATCCGATGGAGTCGCTTGGCGACACCGTCCGCAAGGGCGCCGTCGTCACCTGCACGGTGACCGGTGTGAGCGATAACGGCCTCGAAGTGACGGTGGGCGAAGACAGCATGCCCGCTTTCATCCGCCGTGCGGAACTCGCCCGCGACCGTGGCGACCAGCGTCCCGAACGCTTCGCCGTCGGCGACAAGCTCGATGCGCGCGTGACGCAGTTCGACCGCACATCGCGCAAGATCCAGCTTTCCGTCAAGGCGCTGGAAATTGCGGAAGAAAAGGAAGCCGTGGCGCAGTACGGCTCGTCGGATTCCGGCGCGTCGCTCGGCGACATCCTTGGCGCGGCCCTCAACAAGGCCAGCACCGACGACAAGTGAGGCATGCCGGCGGGAGGGCTCAAACCTTCCCGCCGGACCTTTTCGAGACCTCTCTTTCGTGTGTCGCGCGCGTCAGGCGGCGTTAGACGTTTACGGTCGCAGGTTCGCCCTCTAAGCTCCCGGCACCTGTTCGCACCATTCGGAGGAGAGTCCTTTTGTCTCTCGATGCAGATACGTTAGCGGACAGGCGGCGCCTCAAACGCCGCCTGTTTTTTTGGCGGGCCGGCGCCATCGCCGCCGTCCTGGCTGCTCTCATCGTCCTGCTGGCCGAAGGCGGACTTGTGCTGCCCGGCGCGCAAATCGCGCGGGTCTCGATCACCGGCATCATCGTGGACGACCGCCCGCAGCAGGAAATGCTGGAGCAGCTCGCCGAAGACGACAATGTGAAGGCGGTCATTCTCTCAATCGACAGCCCCGGCGGCACGACGACCGGCGCCGAGGCCCTTTTCGCCTCCATCCGCAAAGTGTCCGACAAGAAACCCGTCGTCGCCGTCCTTGGAACGGTAGCCGCATCGGGCGGCTACATCGCCGCCATCTCGGCCGATCACATCGTTGCCCGTGGCAATACGATCACCGGCTCCATCGGCGTCCTGTTCCAATGGACGCAGATCGAGGAGCTTCTCGACAATATCGGCGTCGAGATGAAGGAGATCAAATCGGCTCCGCTCAAGGCCGAGCCGAACCCTTTTCACAAGACCAGCCCCGAGGCCATCCGCGTAACGCAGGCCATGCTCGACACGTCCTATGAATGGTTCCTGCGTCTTGTCGCGGAACGGCGCAACATGGATGCGGCGAAAACAAAAGAACTCGGCGACGGCCGCGTCTATACCGGCTGGCAGGCGGTCGAGAACGGTCTCATCGACGAACTCGGCGGCGAGGAACAGGCTATCGCCTGGCTCGCAAGCGAGCACGGCATTCAGGAAGAATTGCCTGTCAGGGACTGGACCCCCGCCTATCCCGAACTCGGGATGGCCGGCTTCGCAGGCCGGGCGCTTGGTGAAGCCACCGTCACGGCAATCGACGGGCTGAGCGGAAAAACACAGCAGGCAAAACGACTTACACTTGACGGTCTTACGAGCGTTTGGCAACCTGACCTCTGATAAGGGAAGAGCTTTCACCGCTTCCGGTGGCGTGCGAAGCTGAATTGGAAGAAGCCGGGGGACGGAAAAACATGATCAAATCGGAGCTCGTCGCCCGCCTCGCCCAAGGCAACCCTCATCTCTATCAGCGCGATGTCGAACGCATCGTCAGCACAATTTTCGATGAAATCAGTGCGGCGCTCGCACGGGGGGACCGGGTGGAGCTTCGCGGCTTCGGCGCCTTCTCCGTCAAAAACCGGCCTGCGCGAACGGGACGCAATCCCCGGACCGGCGAGCCTGTGCATGTCGAGGAAAAGTCCGTACCCTTCTTCAAGACGGGCAAGGAATTGCGAGAACGGCTGAACAATGCCGATATCGCAGACGACAAGCTCATGAACGATGATGGCGACGACGACGGCGACGATTAAGTCCGTCTCCGACGCCTTGCCATCTGCCCTTTGTTCGCGTTCCGAACCGGAAGTGCCGCCTCGTGAAACTCCTGCGCTGGATTATTCTTCCCCCGGTCGTGGTTCTCGTCATGGCGCTCGCCGTCGCGAACCGGGCACCCGTGACCTTCAGCCTCGACCCCTTCGACCCGGTTTCCCCGGCGATCGGTCTTGAAGTGCCGCTTTTCCTCGTGATTCTGATGTCAGTGCTGATCGGCATTTTGATCGGCGGAGTGGGGGCGTGGGCGCAAGCCCGCCGAAAGACCGCAAAGGCCCGCATGTCCTCCCCGGCGGGAGAAAATCTGCCTGCCTTGCGTGACTGAGGCGCGAAAAGCCGAGCCCCGCGCATGGACGATCTGCTATAAGGCCCGGAACCCGGACAGCAGGTGCAAAATGAGCCTCGAAAACCCCGTTTTCTGCGCCCTCGACACAACCGACCTCGGCAGGGCGGAAACGCTTGCGCGGAGCCTCGCAGGCAGCGTCGGCGGGGCAAAGATCGGCATGGAGTTTTTCAACGCGCATGGACCTGCGGGCTACCGCGCGGTCGCCGCGGCGGGCCTGCCGGTCTTTCTCGACCTGAAGCTTCACGACATTCCGAACACCGTCGCAGGCGGTATTCGCGCGGTGCTGCCGCTGCGTCCGGCCATCGTCAATGTTCACACGGCTGGGGGCAGCGCGATGATGCGGGCCGCCGCCGAAGCAGCAAAGGAGGCCGGCGAAAGCCGTCCGCTTGTCATCGGCGTCACCATGCTGACGAGCCTTGATGCCGCCGACCTCAAGGATACAGGGGTCAGCGGCAGCCCAAGCGACCATGTGCGCCGTCTTGCGGGCCTGGCGGCTTCTTCAGGGCTCGACGGCGTGGTTTGTTCCGCACATGAGATCGAGGTGTTGAGGCGCGATCTCGGCAAGGATTTCAAGCTGATCGTACCCGGCATTAGACCGGCCGGCAGCGACGCCGGAGACCAGAAGCGCATCATGACACCTGTAGAAGCACTGACGCTCGGTGCGGACGTGCTCGTCATCGGGCGTCCCATCACCAGCGCGAGCGACCCACGCGCGGCGGCCGAGGAAATCGGCCGCTCGCTTGCGGCGTGAGCCGGCAATGAGCGTTCGCGTCAAAATTTGCGGGCTTTCGACGCCCGAAACGGTCGAGGCCGCGGTAAAAGCCGGGGCGGACTATCTGGGCTTTGCCTTCATCCCGAAAAGTTCCCGGAATATCTCGACGGGACAGGCACGCATACTGGCACAAGGGGTGCCTTCCTCCGTGCTGAAGGTCGCGCTGACCGTCGATGCGGACGAGCAGACGCTCGATGAGATCGTGGAAGCGCTCAAACCGGACATTCTGCAGCTTCACGGTGCGGAAACGCCGGAACGGCTGATGGAACTGAAGGCGCGATACGGTCTTCCACTCATGAAGGCCATTGGCATCGCGGAGCCGGAAGACCCGCTCAAGGCTGCCATTTACCGAGATTCCGCCGACTTGTTGCTGTTCGATGCCAAACCACCTAAATCTATGGCAGGTGCATTGCCGGGCGGTAACGGCCTCGTCTTCGACTGGTCTTTGATCGCCGGGCACAGGCCGGAAACACCCTGGATGCTTTCGGGCGGCCTGAACGCCGAAAACGTCGCCGAAGCGATCCGGATCACCGGGGCGCAGGCGGTTGATGTTTCATCCGGTGTCGAGGATGCGCCGGGCCGGAAAATACCGGGACTGATCGAAGCCTTTATCAGGGCGGCAAAGGCCGCCTGACGGGCGGACCTGAACGGGAAGAAAGTGGCAAGCGTGAGCCAGACGAAAGCAAATTCACTCCGCAGCGGGCCGGACGAACGCGGCCGCTTCGGCATATTCGGCGGGCGCTTCGTCGCCGAGACGCTGATGCCGCTCGTCCTCGATCTCGACCAGGCCTACACGGACGCGAAAGCCGATCCTGCCTTCCAGGCGGAAATCGACTATATGCAGCGCGACTATGTGGGCCGCGAAAGCCCGCTCTACTTTGCCGAACGCCTGACGGAACATCTTCGTGAGAAGTCTGCGGCTTCCGGCCAGGATGGCGGCGCGAAAATCTATTTCAAGCGTGACGAGCTCAACCATACCGGCAGCCACAAGATCAATAACTGCCTCGGTCAGATCCTGCTCGCAAAACGCATGGGCAAGACGCGCATTATCGCGGAGACGGGCGCGGGCCAGCACGGCGTGGCAACCGCAACCGTGTGCGCACGTTTCGGCCTTCCCTGTGTCGTTTATATGGGGACGACCGACATCGAACGGCAGAAGCCGAATGTCTTCCGCATGAAGCTTCTGGGTGCGGAGGTCATTCCCGTGACCTCGGGCACAGGTACGCTCAAAGACGCGATGAACGAAGCGCTGCGCGACTGGGTGACAAATGTCGACAGCACCTATTACCTGATCGGCACAGTCGCGGGACCACATCCCTATCCTGCCATGGTTCGCGACTTCCAGTCCGTCATCGGCGAGGAAACGAAACGCCAAATGATGGAACGGGAAGGACGGCTGCCGGACAGTGTCGTCGCCTGCATCGGTGGCGGATCGAACGCGATGGGGCTTTTCCATCCCTTTCTCGATGACACCTCTGTGAAAATTTACGGCGTCGAAGCCGCAGGCAAGGGAATTGAGACGGGCGAACATTGCGCATCGCTCAAGGGCGGCACACCAGGCGTGCTGCACGGCAACCGCACCTATCTCCTTCAGGACGATGACGGACAGATCAAGGACGGTCATTCGATTTCGGCCGGCCTCGACTACCCCGGCATCGGGCCGGAACATTCATGGCTGCATGAGACGGGCCGCGCGGAATATGTTTCGGCGACAGACAAGGAGGCACTCGAAGCCTTTCAGCTCTGTTCGCGCCTCGAAGGCATTATCCCGGCGCTTGAGCCTGCGCATGCGCTTGCTTATGTGACGAAGCTCGCGCCGACGCTGCCCAAGGACCACTTGATGGTGATGAACATGTGCGGGCGCGGCGACAAGGATGTCTTCGCCGTCGCCGACCATCTGGGGGTGACGTTGTGACGACGAGACTGGAGAAGCGGTTTGCTCATCTGAAAGAAGAAGGCCGCGCTGCCTTTGTCACCTTCATCACGGCAGGCGACCCGGATTTCGACACAACGCTCGACATTCTGAACGGGTTGCCGAGAGCAGGCGCCGATGTGATCGAGCTCGGCATGCCCTTTACGGACCCGATGGCCGATGGACCTTCCATTCAGGCTTCATCGCAGCGCGCGCTCCGCAACGGGGCGAGCATGAAGAAGACACTTGAGCTGGTACGCCGCTTTCGCGAAAGCGATCCGGAAACGCCGATCGTTCTCATGGGGTATTACAATCCGATCTATCACATGGGCGTCGAGACCTTTCTCGGACGCGCCATCGATGCGGGTGTCGACGGACTTATCGTCGTCGACCTGCCACCGGAAGAAGACGATGAACTCTGTCTGCCTGCGCTGAAAGCTGGCCTGAACTTCATTCGTCTTGCGACGCCGACAACGGACGACAAGCGGCTTCCCGCTGTTCTCGCAAATACATCCGGCTTCGTCTATTACGTCTCGATCACCGGCATCACCGGCGCTGCGAGCCCGCAGGCGCGGAACGTCGCCTCCTCGGTGAAGCGGATCAAGGGACACACATCGCTACCGGTGGCCGTTGGCTTCGGCATACGGACACCGGAACAGGCCGCAGAAATCGCCCGCGCGGCCGACGGGGCCGTGGTCGGTTCCGCCATCGTCGATGCGATCGCGCGCGAAGTCGGCGAAGACGGCAAGATCAAAGCAGGCGCCGTCACGCGCGTTCTCGAATTTGTAAGCAAGCTCGCCAATGGTGTTCACGCCGCGCGCGCCGCTGCCGCAGAATAAGGAATTCAGCCGATGAACTGGATCAACAATGTCGTCCGGCCGAAAATCCAGCGTGTCTTCAACAAGAAACAGCAGACGCCGGACAATCTCTGGCACAAGTGCTCTTCGTGCGGAGAGATGATTTTTCATCGTGACCTCGAAGCGGCGATGCGTGTCTGCCCGAACTGCGACCATCATATGCGTCTCGGCACGGACGAACGCCTGGCCTCCCTCTTCGACAATGCGGACTATCAGGTTGTTGCGGTCGATGCTGTCGTGGCCGATCCCTTGAAATTCCGCGACCAGAAGAAGTACCCCGATCGCCTGAAGGAAGCGCGTTCGAAAACGGGCCGCAACGACTCCGTGACCGTGGCGCATGGCCCCCTCGACGGTGTTGAGACCGTGGTCGCCATCGAGGATTTCTCCTTCATGGGCGGCTCACTCGGCATCGCGGCTGGCGAAGCCATCATTCGCGGTGCAGAAACAGCGCTCGAAAAGAAAGCTCCCTATATCCTCTTTGCCGCCGCGGGTGGCGCGCGCATGCAGGAGGGCATTCTTTCTCTTATGCAAATGCCGCGCACGACCGTCGCGCTTCAGCTTTTGCGTGAGGCCGGGCTCCCCCTCATCGTGGTGCTGACCGACCCGACAACCGGCGGTGTCCTCGCTTCCTATGCCATGCTGGGCGATATCCAGATTGCGGAACCGAAGGCGCTTATCGGCTTTTCTGGCCGACGCGTCATCGAGCAGACAATCCGCGAGAAGCTGCCGGAAGATTTCCAGTCGGCCGAGTTCCAGTTCGAGCACGGCATGATCGACATGATCGTGCATCGTCACAAGATGAAGGACACGCTTGCGCGTATCATCCGGCTGATGACACACCGCCCACGCAGCCAGCGCCAGCAAACCGCAAACGTGCCGGCGAAAGCCGCAGCGCCAAGCACATCGTGAGCCAGAACGCCGCCCCTTCAAGCGATGTCATTCTCGAGCGGCTGACTAAACTCCACCCGAAGCTGATCGACCTGTCACTCGACAGGACATGGCGCCTGCTCGGCGCACTCGGGAATCCCGAACGGGCACTACCGCCCGTCTTCCACGTCGCGGGCACGAACGGCAAGGGATCGGTTTCCGCTTATCTCCGCACCGCACTCGAGGCTGGTGGTTATGCTGTCCACAGCTATACCTCACCGCATCTTGTTCGCTTCCACGAACGCATCAGGCTTGCAGGCAAGCAGGGTAGCGCGCCCATACCGGAGGAGCGTCTTGCCGCGCTTCTCGATGAATGCGAAAAGGCAAATGCGGACGCACCTATAACCTTTTTCGAAATTACGACGGCAGCAGCGCTCCTCGCCTTCTCGCGTGAGCCTGCCGACGCGCTCATTCTGGAAGTCGGCATGGGCGGACGGCTCGACACCACGAATGTGGTCGAAAAGCCCGCTGCCTGCATCATCACGCCCATCGGCCTCGACCATCAGGCATTTCTCGGGGACACTATCGAGCTCATAGCGAATGAGAAGGCTGGCATATTGAAACGCGGCGTGCCTGCCGTGATCGGGCCGCAGACAGATGAGGCGAGGATCGCCATCGAAATGGCTGCGGAGAGAGCGGGCGCTCCGCTGTTCATTCACGGGCAGGATTTTTCGGCGTACGAAGAGGCGGGATCACTCATCTATCAGGATGAAGACGGGCTTCTCGATCTTCCGTTGCCACGCCTGCCGGGCCGTCACCAGATCGACAATGCGGGTATCGCCATTTGCGCGTTGCGAAAGACAGGTATCTTACCGCTTGAGCACGATGCCATTGCACATGGCATGACGGATATCGAATGGCCCGCGCGCCTGCAGCGTCTGACGAGAGGGCCTCTCCTCTCACGGCTTCCGCAGGGAGCCGAACTCTGGCTCGATGGCGGGCACAATCCCGCAGCAGGGCGAGCGATATCGGAAGCCATGGCCGACCTCGCGCAGCACGATCCCGAGGGTGAGGCGCGTCCCCTCATCCTCATAAGCGGCATGCTTGATACAAAAGACGCGACGGGCTTCTTCGCTCCGTTTCGCGGTCTCGCCTCGCATATCGAGACGCTCGTCATTCCGGGTGCGCCGGCCAGCGTTTCCGCGGAGGCACTGGCGAGCGCAGCGGCGGATGCCGGGCTCGATGCCCATCCCGCAGCTTCGCTCGACGAAGCGCTTGAGCGCACATCACTCGCTGCCGGACGCGCCACGCCGCGCATTCTTATATGCGGCTCGCTCTATCTGGCAGGTCACATTCTCGCTGAAAACAGCTGAGATGAAAAAGGCCGGTCACGAAGGACCGGCCTTTCAAAAATTTCAGTGGAAAATCAGAGGGCGCTGTCGATCCACTCGACGATCTTGCCCTTGGGCAATGCACCGACTTTCGTCGCGGCGACCTGACCGTCCTTGAAGATCATCAGGGTCGGAATACCGCGCACACCGTACTTGGTCGGCACGTTCGGGTTTTCGTCGATATTGATCTTCGCGATGGTGATCTTGCCATCGTAATCCTTTGCGATTTCCTCGAGAGCCGGGCCAATCTGCTTGCAGGGGCCGCACCACTCCGCCCAGAAGTCGACCAATACGGGTCCGCTGGCATCGATGACATCGGTCTCGAACGATGCGTCGGTCACTTTGTTAGTCGCCATTGTCTTTCGTCCTTTCTGGCCGTCTTCCCGGAAATCCGGTCGCGGCGCGCAGCTTAGCGCATAAACAGGTACTGGTTCGGTTCGCTTGAATCTAGGAACGGCACCACCCGAGGTCAAGGTCGCGCAATTGCCGCAGGTTTTGCCTGCTTCAACGCCATTTCCAGCATTTCCGCAGGTAAATCCATAAGACTCGGTCCATCGGTCCAGAGAAGACCGCAGCGAATCACACGGGTTGGATAGATTTGAGCGAGTACGGCGCGGTAGGCCGCCATCTGTACAAGATAGGCCTCGCTGACCTGATCGAGCGCGGTGGGGGGCGGGCGGTTCGTCTTGTAATCGACGATGATCACCTCGTCGTCCGAGATACATAAACGGTCTATCTGGCCGCCTACGAGAAGTGTGCGCCCGCGGAACCCGATCGTGCCCGCAACCGGCACCTCGGCACGGCTCGGCTTTGCGAAAACAGAGGCGAAGCGCGGATCGTCCAGCACGCGGAAAACGGCATTCTCGATTTCTTCTTTTTGTTCATCCGCGAGCCCGTGTGCGGGCAGCGCCAGGAAACGCGCCGCCGCGGCGTGACGCGCACTCTCTTCGAGATCGGGCAAGGTTTGCAACAGGCGGTGAATGAGACTGCCACGGCGAAAACGATGCGCACCGTCCTCGGCAAGCGGCGAAAGAGCGGCAGGCTCCGCGATGTCTTCAGGCGGCAGGCGGGATGGCGCGAGCGGGCGCGCCAGGGCGGGCTCTTCCGGCGCATCCTTCGACACCCAGACCGGCAGCGCCAGTGGCGCGACATCAACCGCACTCTCTTCCGCCTCGACCTTGCGGCGCTGTTCGCCTTCGATCCGCCAGACCGTCCGCCCGTCGGATGTTTCCACTTCCTTCGCATCGGGCAGCAACGCCTTGCGGGCAAGCTCGTACCAGCATTCTTCGGAAGGCCGGTTCACACCGCAATAGCCTGCGATGTAGAGCCGGTCGCGCGCGCGCGTCATCGCGACATAGAGAAGCCGCCTGTACTCCGCGGCCTGCAGATCGCGGCGGAACTGGCGCGCCGCTGCGGTCACGTCATCTTCTTCCTTCTTGCGCACCGGCCAGAGCAGAAGCTCCGGTCCATCCTTTTCGAGCGGCGGCATGGCGATGAGCGCCGGGTCATGCGCCCCTCCCGGCGCGGCGCAGGTATCCGGCATGAAGACGATCTCGGCTTCGAGCCCCTTTGCGCCATGCACCGTCATCACGCGCACTTCGTCGCGCCCCTGATCCATGTCGCGCTTGATCTCGGCAGCACCGCGCTCCAGCCAGTGCAGGAAAGCCTCAAGCGATGGCGGATGATTGCGCTCGAACTCAAGGGCGAGCGACAGGAACTCGTCAATGGGGTCTGCCGCATCGGGACCGAGCCGCGCGAGCAGGCGGCGGCGCCCCTCCTCCCCGGTCAGCACATGGGCAAAGAACTCATAAGGCGGCTCGAAGTCGGCACGGGCGAGAAGCCGCGTCAGCAGGGCTTCCGCTTCGGCGTATCGCGGATCGCGCCCGGCCTTGTCGCGCAGAGCATTCCAGAGCGAGCCCTTGCGGCCATATGCCAGATCGAACAGATCGTCCTCGCCGAGACCGGCAAGCGGCCCCTTCAGAACCGTCGCCAGCGTCAGGTCATCTTCCGGCAGGAGAACGAACCGGCCCAGCGCCATGAGGTCCATCACCGCCATCTGCTCGGTGAGGATCATGCGGTCCGCACCGGCGACGGGCACACCACGCGCCTTCAGGTGGCGGACCATTTCACCGACAAACGCGTTGCGGCGGCGGACGAGAATGAGAACATCGCCAGGCCTGATCTTGCGGCCCTTGGCGAGCAGCCTCTCTTCGTTTTTGATCCATCCCTGAATGGTGTCTGCGATACGCGCTGCAAGACGGGACATGGGCGCTTCGCCCGTCATGTAGTCGAGCGGCGCATCCCAGGGGTCGGGATCCTCGTCGCCTTCAGGTTCTTCCAGTTCCCACAACTCGACAAGGCCTGCGTCGAGTTCGCGATGCGCGATATGAGGGTCGAGATCGCCGGACGCCGTGAGACCGTTTCGCGCTTCCTCAAGCGCGAAGACGCGGTCGACGGCACCCAGCACTTCCGGCACGGAACGGAAGGATCGCGTGAGCGGGACGTAGTCCCAGAGGAGGTCAGCCGCCTTCACGCGCTTTTCAAAATAGCGTTTCATTTCATCGAAGCGTGCAGGGTCCGCGCCCTGAAAGGAGAAGATCGACTGCTTTTCGTCGCCTACCGCGAAGATGGTCCGCACAAGGTCGCGCGAACCCTCTCCCGAGAGAAACTCATCCGCAATGCGCGCCACGACATCCCATTGCTCCGGGCTCGTATCCTGAGCTTCGTCGACAAGAATGTGATCGATGCCGCCATCGAGCTTGTAGAGCACCCAGGGCGCCATGCTGCTGGTGGTGAGAAGTGCGCGGGTTTCCGCAATCAGATCGTCATAGTCGAGGAAGGCGCGGGCGCGCTTGGCCTCCTCAAAGGCGTCGAGAATTTCAATCGCAATCGTCATGATCGCTTCCGTCGCTTCCGCAACGCGGATGGCGCGGATGCGAGCGGTGAGGCGCAGGATACGCTGCTGTTCCGTCGCAAGCTTGGCGCGAACTTCGGGATATTCTTCGCCTCTTTTCTTTGTAATGACGTTTACGCGTGGTTCGTCCTTTGTTGTCAGAAAGACTAGCTTGTACTCATCCAGCATCTCCAAGCGCGACGACATATTCAAGAACCCGTCCAATGTTGCCGCGCCTTTGGTATCCGTCTTTGTGCCGCCCGACATGACGTGAATAGCGTGCCGCAGCTCTTCTTCTGGAGGCGAGGCAATCTCCTCCATCAGCGCCTCCGTAGTCACACCCGGCTCCACAGAAAGTGCCACGCGGACCGCCCGGCAAATGCCCTCAAGACCGCCGAAGCGTTCCAGCATGCGCGCAAAGTTGCTGCGTTGGCCCGTGATCTCGCGAAGCAGCTTTCCGAAGGTGAGTTCGTCCACACGGGCAACGATATGGGATAATGCGTGACCGAGCGGCGTTTCGGGCGCGGCGCCCGCGCGCAGAAGGACAGTATCGCGCACCTCGTCCATCAGCTCACCGGCGCTGCGTTCGTCGAGAATTTCGAATTGCGGCGGCACACCCGCCTCCAGCGGAAAACGGCCGAGAAGCCGCTCGCAAAAGGCGTGGATGGTCTGGATCTTGAGCCCGCCCGGCGTTTCAATGGCACGCGCGAAGAGCTTGCGCGCGTTCTCCAGCATGCGCTTGTCTGGCGGTCCGCCTTCGATGCTCTCAAGTTCGACCGAGAGTTCCGCGTCGGGCATGGTCGCCCAGCCGCCAAGCCGCTTGTAGAGACGGCCCGCCATTTCGGCTGCTGCCGCCTTGGTGAAGGTGAGGCAGAGAATGCGCTGCGGGTCCGTGCCCGACAGCAGAAGCCGGGCAACGCGCGTCGTCAGCGCATGGGTCTTTCCCGACCCCGCATTGGCGGAAACCCAAACGGACGCCTGCGGATGGGAAGCCCGGCGCTGCGCGTCGTCCGTGCCGCTCGTTTTTTTCGGCGCAATGCTCATTCGGCGTCATCTCCCGCCGACGACCATTCCTTCACGCGGGCGAGATGATCGTAATCGCCATAGCGGCCCCAGAACATCGGACGCGGCCGCGAAAGATAGGGCGTGCGCTCGTCTTCATACTGGCGCAACAGATCAACCAGCCAGCCATAGGTATTTTCGGTGAGGTCACCGCCTTTGTCGGGCACCGGGCGTATTTCGCCCGCCGTTTCACCGCCTGTCAGACGGAGATAGATCATGCTGCTTGTCTTCGCTTTCGCGATCGGCGGGCCGTCCTTCGACTTCTCGCGAAAACCGCCTCGCGCAGCGATGGCCGCCTCAAGCGGCAATTGCGGCGCAAGGCCAATCTCGACCTGCTTCACGCTTGGCAGCGCGCCTGTCTTGTAATCCACGATGTCGATGGTGCCGTCGTCGCGCATGTCGATGCGGTCGGCCTTACCTACCAGCGTCACGGCGCGGGAGAGCTCGCCAATGGAGATTTCGCCCTTCGCTTCGGCATATGAGCGGCGGAGACCTTCGCGCTCTTCGCGTTCATGTTCGACGATCCAGCGCGCAATGCGCTTGAAGCGCGGCCACCAGAAAGCTGCCACGCCGGGACGGTTGATCGCATCCGCAAAGACGTCCTCGCCAATGGCGATCAGCTTCTCAAAGGCGTTGTCCGGCATCGCTTCAGGATATTCGTCAACGAAGCGTTCCAGTGCTTCATGGATGATATTGCCGCGCTCGGCAGCCGCGATATCGGCATCGAGCGGATCCAGAACCGGGAGCCGCAGAATTCTGCGCGCGTAGATCGAATAGGGATCGCGGATGAGTGTTTCGATTTCCGTCACCGACAAGCGGTCCGGCCTCGCAACCAAAGGTGGCGCGGGATGCGGACGCGAAAGCAGCGGATCGATCAGCGTTCCCGGCTTGTCGAGATCCTGCGCCCATCTCCACCAGCGCGAAACATCGTCCTTTTCCTCATAGCCGACACCGCTTCGAATACTTTCGAGGCGGAGCCACCAGCGCGAGGCGACGGCGGGCGCGCCTTCGACTTTCAGCGCGCGCGTGAGGATCGCTTCCGGGGCGGAGGCCCCTTCCGCAAAGTCATGCGCAGAAAGGCCGATGCGCCGTTCCGGCGGCTCCAGCCCCATCGCCGCACGCATGGGGCGATTAAGCCAGGGGTCGATATTGGCTTCCGCAGGCCAGATGCCCTCGTTCAGGCCACCAAGGATCATCCGGTCCGCATGCTGCAAGCGCGCTTCGAGCGGCCCCCAGATGAAAAGGCGCGGATGCACGCCCCAGCGCGTCCGGAGAACGCGGCCGGAAAGAAGTTCCTCGAAGAAATAGACATAGGCGCCGGGATCGATCTTGCCGAAGGATGGCGCGGCCTCGACCAGTTCGCGAATGAACTCCGATGCCGCTTCGCCCGCCTCGCCTTTCCAGAGCCGCTCGGGGGCCTTCTCCTCCGCCGTTGCCGCGAGGCGTTCTGCGGCCTCCGCATGAGCAAGAACGAGCGCGGCGACCTCCGCCCGCGCCTTCATCGCTTCTGCGAGCGGCGCCACGCAGCGTTCGATTTTCGCGATCAGTTTTTCAAGGCGAGCGATGCGCGCTTCTCTTTTCTCGCCATCCTCGCCCTCGCGCAATGCCTCGTTTCTCAACGCATTGCAGGCAGCATAAAGGCCTTCAATACCGGGCGCAGGGCGCGGCCCGCGAAGAAGAATTTTCTCGAAAGCCCGCAGCTCGGCGCGGAAGGAGGCGGGATCTCCGCCCGCGGCGGCCAATGGGTGTTTCAGACATGCGAGAAGCGGCACGGGCGCGAAATCTTCAGCAACCATCTGCGCGACAAGACGGAGAAAGGCGGCGGGCGCCGTGTTCCTGAGCGGTTCACCGCCGGAATCGTTTACCTCCACATTCCACCGGCGAAGCTCCATCGCGACACGGCGCGCGAGCTTCCGGTCGGGCGTAACTAGAGCGGCTGTCTTCTCCGGCGTTTCAAGCACATCGCGCATCAAAAGTGCGATGGCGCCCGCTTCATCCCTTTCGCCTGGCGTCTCGATGACCGACAGGCCCTTGAAACCGTCCGCCGCGCGGTCTTTCAACCCGGCAAGACGGGAGAGCCACTTTTCGGTGGTTTCGGCAGGGCGCAAGGCCTCGGACAAGAGCCGCGCACGGGCCGTGCCACCAGAAGATTTTTCTGAACCCGGCCAAGGCTCGACGTCTTCGCGCGTGGCGCGCAAATGGCCGAGCAATTTCCTCATGCCATATTGCGGATGTGAGGCGGTGCCGGGATCGCCTATCGCATTCCAGCTCGCCTCGTCGAGATCGAGGTCGAGCCCCGGAAGCACGACGGCGCCGAGCGGAAGATTGGCCACGACCTGAAGCAGCCCGGCGGTTGCAGGGATCGACCCGGTGGAGCCCGCCGCGATGACGGGACCGGAAGGAGGTGCCGCCTGCCACGCGGCGGCCTGAGCGCGCAGGAGACGGTTTCGCCGTTCCGCCTGTTCCATATAACCGAGACGCGCAAGCTCTTCGGGCCAGCGGGCGGTGAGCACCTTGAGAAAATCGAGCGTGATCTGCCAATGGTCCGCAAATTCCTGCGGCACCAGAGATGCGAGCTGCGCGAGATCCGCGCCCTCCGTGAGCACCATATCCAGAAATCGCCCGAGATCGGCGGCGAGACCGAGTGCGCGCACTTCATCCTCACCGCCATCGGCGGCAATCATGCGTGCGAGACGAAGCTGGCGCTCAAGCGCAGGCATGGCAGGAGGAAGATCGAGCGCTTCCGCGCCGAGGCCTGCGGGGTCGAGCACGAGCTCTTCTTCATCGACATCGCCCAGCGCGCGGATCGACGGAAGAACCATCGCCGCGCCATCGCCCGCGCGCAGAAAGGCGTCGCCCAATGCGCGAACCGCGCGGCGGGTGGGCAGCAGAATGGTGAAATCGGCAAGCGCGGGAGAGGCCGCAAAGCGTCCGCCGAGCGAGGGATCGGAGACGAGCGTCTGCGCCAGCCGTTCGAGGAACGGCGTACCGGGCGGCATTGTGAAAAGCGTCGGGGAATCGGCTTTCATGAGGCTCATGGTAGCGCGCCTCTCACCAGAAAGCCGTCACAAATCCCGCAGGAAGGCTTCCGCCTCGGCCAGATCGTCCGGGGCACCCACATGCATCCAGACGCCCGTCATGCGCTGGCCGAAAAGTGTGCCTTTTTCGATGAGGCGGTCCCAGACGAAATTGGTCGAGAAGGCCCCGTCCGGCCCGTCCGCGAAGAGGGCGGGCTTGATGACCTGCACACCCGCGAAGACATGCGGCGCGGTGGACGAGCCTTCACGGCGTGCGAGCGCACCAAGCGGGTCCATGGTGAAATCACCCCGGCCGACATAGCCGATGGTGCGGGCGGTATCGGCAATCATCAGGAGGGCGTCCATGCGCTCCGGGTCGAAGCTTTCCGCGAGAATGCGGAGGTTGGAGCCGAAGCCCTCGACCCAGACGGAATCGGAATTGAAGGTGATGACGGGATCGTCGCCGAGAAGACCGAGCGCCTTCTTCGTGCCGCCGCCCGTATCGAGCAAGGCGTCTCGTTCATCTGAAATGACGATGCGGGGGCCGCCCTTCCGCTTGGCCAGATGATCTTCCAGCATGTCCGCGAAGTGGTGGACGTTCACGACGGCTTCCTCGATGCCCGCTTCTTCGAGACGGTCGAGCACATGGTCGATGAGCGGGCGCCCGGCGAAGGGGACGAGCGGCTTCGGCATGGTGTCCGTCAATGGACGCATCCGCGTACCCTTGCCCGCCGCCATGACCATTGCGCGTTTTATCTTCATGACGTCAGGCCCGGTCCGGCAGATGCGCATCGAGCCAGGCGCGCAGCGGCGCGAGGACGGGATGAGCGAGATTTCGATTGAGGTAGTCCATGGTGCGCGGCATATGCGCCATGTATTGCGGCTTGCCGTCGCGCTTCAGGAGGCGCGGCCACAGACCGATGAGGCGCAGCGCACGCTCCGCGCCGAGGACGGCATAGGAGGCGCGGAACTCCTCTTCGCCGAAGCCCTCAAGCTCGTCTTTCGCGCGCTCGACATAAAGCGCGAGCATGGTCTGTTCGCGCTCCACCGGCACATCGCGGCGCGCATCCTGAAGAAGGGAGACAACATCATAGGCGCGGCTGCCGATCAGCGCGTCCTGATAATCGATGAGGCCGACACGCGCGGCACCGGAACGCGCGCCCAGCCAGAGCATGTTGGGCGAGTGATAATCGCGCAGGAACAGGGTTTCGACGCCCGCATCGATGTGGGGACGCAGGCCCGTCCAGATTTCGTGGTAGCTCTCGCGCATCGACGGCGTCGCGTCTGCGCCCAGCACCACCGGAAAATACCAGTCGAGAGGCACATCGAGTTCCGCGCGGAAGACGCTGTCATCGAAACGCGGTACCTCATGCGCGGTGCCATCGCCAACGGAAAGCGAAAGCGGCGCGGGCACGGATTGCAGACGCAGCAGCGTTTCGACGGCGGCGCGGTATAGCTCGTCCAGTGCTTCGCCGGAGGGGCCCCTGCCCTGTTCGATGAGCGCGCCGTAAACATGATCGCCGAGATCTTCGAGGAGCAGCAGGCCATGCGTGAGATCGCGCGCGAAAATTTCAGGCGCGGCAAGGCCGAGCGAGCGCAGATGTTCGCCCACGGCGACGAAGGGGCGAACGTCCTCGGCGAGATGCGCGATGCGGCTATAGGCGGCGCGGGTTTCGGCGGCGGGCGCGTCGGGCCCTGCCGGCCAGTCCATCAGCACGGCGGGACGGCCATCGAGCAAGAGACGCTCATAACGGCGCGAGGAGGCATCGCCCGCAAGGGGACGGCGTGTCGCCTTTCCCCAGCCCGCCTCTTTCAGAAAAGCACGGATCGTTTCTTCGCGCGGCGTCAAATCGTCAATCCTTCGAGACGCGCGGCCCAGCTGCCAGAGCCTTCAAGCCGCGCGTGACGCATGCCTTCTGGCACGAGAGAGAGGGAGATGTCGAGACGGTCGTGCGAGAGGCGCTTCATCTTCGCTTCCGCGCGCTCCGGCCATTCGACGATGACGACGCCTTCATCCACCGCTTCGCCGAGGCCGAGCTCGCGAAGCTCGGAGGGCTCTTCCACGCGATAGAGATCGACATGCGTGATGAGGAGCGCAGGGCTCTCATAGGTCTGGACGAGGGTGAAGGTTGGCGAGGGCACATCGTCGGAAAGGCCGTGTGCGCCGAGATGCGACTGAACGAGGGCGCGGGCGAGCGCGGTCTTGCCGGCACCGAGATCGCCGCGGAGAAGCAGGAGGTCGCCTGCCGCCACGCGCGCGGCAAGGGCCGCCCCGAGGCGGAGGGTCGCCGCCTCGGAGGGGAGCTCGAAATCAAGGGTTGCCGCCGCTTTTTCGTCCATCAGGCTTTGTAGCGCGATGGCCTCCAGGGCGGCAAGCCCGAGGGTGTCAGGCGACTTTGCGTTTTTGATCTTCCGTAACCGGATGAACGAGACGGAAGGAAACGGCAAGCCGGTTCCAGACGTTGATCATGCCGATGGCGACGGTGAGATTGACGAGTTCTTCTTCCGTGAAGGCCGCGCGCGCAATCTCGAAAACCTCGCCGGGAACGGCTGTTTCGCTCACCAAAGTGACGGCTTCCGTCCATTCAAGCGCCGCGCATTCACGCTCCGAATAGAGCGGCGATTCACGCCAGGCGCTCAGAAGATAAAGCCGGGCCTCGCTTTCTCCCATCTCGCGGGCCTCGCGGGTATGCATTTCGATGCAATAGGCGCAGCCATTTATCTGCGAGGCACGGGTCTTCACAAGCTCCAGCAGGGAGCGTTCGAGGCCGCATTTTTCGGTATAGGCCTGAAGCTCGATCAGCGGCTTGTAGGCGGCAGGCGCGGCCTTGTGAGGGACGAGGCGGGGGACATGATGCGTGCTCATGGGAGGTCTCCTTCGAGGACAGGAATGGTCGCTTTCAGAGACAAGACGGGAGAGCCCGCGCGGCTGTGACAGGGCCTGTTTATCCCCTGCCCCGCGGATAAACGGGCCTCACCGTCATCGAAACGTCATAAAAACGTCACATAATGCGCTGGCGCGGGAAAGCCGGGGACAAGTTGCCCCATCCCATACAAAAAAGTTGACGCAGGCGTCATTTTTTGGCGTCTTACACTCGGATAGCTGCTGTCCTATAAACGGCGCGCGGCGATCCGCCGCGACCGGGGGATAGAGGCAATTCCCCTCAAAACCGGGTATAAACGGTCTTATTGCGTAGTTTACCTCCGTATATTCTCGGGGAGACTGCGCGGGGCGGCGGAGAGACAGCCTCGGAGCGGGATCACGGGGTGCCGAGAGGCCCATGGACCCCGGTTCGCACCGGGGTGACATCCTTATTTCAGGACAGCTCCAAACTCATCCTTATACGGATGAAAATGCGGCGGAAAGAACGCGGCGGGGCAAGGGAGAAAGATGGCGGACGACATTCTCATCATCGGCGCTGGCCAGGCGGCGGCGCAGGCCGTGCAGAGCCTCAGAAGCGAAGGCTTCGAGGGCGCGATCAGGATATTCGGCGACGAGCCCTATGCGCCCTATCAGCGCCCGCCGCTGAGCAAGAAATTTCTCGCCGGCGAAATCGGCTATGACCGCGTGGAGCTGAAGGCGCAGGATTATTACGAGCAGGCCAATGTGGAAACGCATTGGGGTACGCGCGTGACGGAGATCGACCGGAAGGCAAAGCATGTGCTGACCGGCGACGGGCGCGAATTTGTCTATGACAAGATCATTCTCGCGACGGGCAGCCGCGTGCGCGAACTCAACGTGCCGGGCTTCGAGCTTGAGGGCGTTCACTATCTGCGCAATATCGACGATGTGAAATCGGTCCAGGCGCACTTCAAGGAAGGCGCGAAGATGGTCGTCGTGGGCGGCGGCTATATCGGCCTTGAAGTCGCCGCCGTGGCGGCGAAGCGCGGGATAGACGTGACCGTGCTGGAAACGGCAGACCGCGTGATGGCGCGCGTGGTGGACCCCATCGTCTCGCGCTTCTATGAGCGCGTGCACAAGGAAGAAGGCGTGAAGATCGAGACGGGCGTGACCGTTTCGGGCTTCGAGGGAACGAACAAGATCACTGCCGTCACCTCCGGCGAAGGCAAGAGCTATCCTTGCGACTTCGTGGTCGTGGGCATCGGCATCATTCCGAACACGGAGCTTGCGGCGGAAGCGGGGCTTGAAGTCGAGAACGGCATCGTGGTGGACGAGTTCTGCCGCACCTCCGATCCCGACATCTGCGCGGCGGGCGACTGCACCAGCCATCCGAACGCGGTTTACGGCCACAGGCTTCGGCTTGAAAGCGTGCAGAACGCCATCGAGCAGGGAAAGACGGCGGCAGCAACACTGACGGGCAAGGAAAAGCCTTACAATCAGGTGCCGTGGTTCTGGTCAGACCAATACGACATGAAGCTTCAGATCGTCGGCCTATCGCAGGGCTATACGGAAGCGGTGGTGCGTGGCGACCCGGCGACGGGCCGCAGCTTCGCGGTCTTCTATCTGAAGGACGGCGTGCTTGTCGCGGTCGATGCGGTGAACCGCGCGCCGGAATTCATGATGTCGAAAATGCTGACGCAGAAAAAGGCGAAGCTCGACCCCGCACGTATTCGCGACGAGAGCATCAATGTGAAGGAGATCGCGGGCTGAACCCGCGGCAGACACAACGCAAAGCGCTGGGAGGCGCGTGAGTTCTATGGCTAAAGTCACCTATATCGAAGATAACGGCACCGAACATACGATCGACGTGGCGAATGGCACATCGCTGATGGAAGCCGCCGTGAAGCAGGGCATTCCGGGCATTGACGGCGATTGCGGCGGCGCCTGCGCCTGCGCCACCTGCATGGTCTATGTGCCCGACGAATGGCAGGGAAAGCTCGCCGGGATCGAGGCGATGGAAGAGAGCATGCTCGACTTCTGCGAGCGGCGCGAAGACAACTCGCGTCTCTCCTGCCAGATCATCGCGAGCGACGAACTCGACGGCATCCGCGTCAAGATGCCCGATAGTCAGCACTGAGCTGACGCTTCTTCATCCAGATGAAATGCGAAACGGCGCCCATTGGGCGCCGTTTTTCATTCTGCTGTCATTGCGTTTCGGCACTTTGGGTATGCTTCCCAATCAGCAGTATTCTTAGTCCGCAGTCTTTCTAATCCGCGGCTTGCGCGAACTTGCCGGAGACGGACGACAGGTCGTGCAGTTTGAAGGGCAACTGCCTGACGCGGTTGCCCGTCGCGGCATAGACCGCGTTTGCCACGGCGGCGGAGACGACGGGTGTCGCCGGTTCGCCAAGCCCGCCGATGGGGGCGTCGCTATCGACGAAATGCACTTCGATCTCCGGCGTCTCCGACAAGTGCAGCATTTCGTAGTCGGTGAAGTTCGTCTGCACGATGGCGCCGTCCTCGATGCTGATCTCGCCATAGAGAGCGGCGGTGAGGCCGTAGATGATGCCGCTTTCGACCTGCTGGGCGGCGGTGTCCGGGTGGATCACCTCGCCGCAATCGACGGCAGCGACGACGCGGTGGATGCGGGGACTGCCATCCACGATCGAGATTTCGGCAACTTCAGCGACGACCGAGCCGAAGCTTTGCTGCACGGCGAGCCCATGATAGTGGCCTTGCGGGAGCCTGCCGCCCCAGCCCGCCTTTTCGGCGGCGAGTTTCAGCACGGCGGCGTGGCGCGGCTGATCCTTCAGGAGGGCAAGGCGATAGCCAAGGGGATCGGCGCCCGCGCGATGGGCCAGCTCGTCGATGAAACTTTCGGAAAAGAACGTATGCTGAGTATGCGCGACGGAGCGCCACGGCCCGCGCGGAATTTCGGTGGGAAGCTCGACGACGCGGATCGACTGGTCGGGCACGGCATAGGGAATATGCGCGGCTTCTTCCGGGTCGTCCTTGTAGACGTAGCGGTTTTCCCAGGCGGCGGGGTAGCCGTCCGGGCCGATCACGGCGCGCAGATGGCTCGTGACGGCGGGGCGGTAGGCATCGTGCTGGATGTCGTCCTCGCGGGTGTAGACGAGCTTGACGGGCGCATCGACTTCGCGCGCGATCATCACCGCCCAGTCGATCTCGCTGGGAAATTCCGAACGGCCCGCACGGACGGGAATGCGCCGGCCGAAACCGCCGCCGAGCAGCAGCGAGTGGACCGTGACATTATCGAAGCCGATGCCAGCGACATCGGCGACGCGGGCGCGCGTGCCAAGCGCATCCTGCGAACCCACCCAGACATCGGCCTTGCCGTCGCGCAGCCAGACGGTGCAGTTCATCGGCTCCATGCAGGCATGGGCGAGATAGGGCACGCGGTATTGCGCGGCGACGATTTCGGCGCCGTCCTGGGCGAATGCGGCGGCGGCATCGCCCATCTCGACATCTTCCTCGCTTTCGCCATTGACGATGGCGTCGGCCTGCGCGGCAAAGATCGTATCCGAACTGGTGGCCTCATTGCCCTTCGTGTCGAAGACGACATCGAGCGCGAGGGCGGCTTCCTTGGCGCGCCAGAAATTATCGGCGATGACGGCGACGCCTGCCGGGAACTCGACGACCTGCTTCACGCCGCGGCGCTTCAGCACTTCGCTGGCATCGTAAGAGACGACAGTGGAGCCGAAGACGGGGGCGAGGCGGACGGCGGCATGGAGCATGCCGGGCACCTGCGCGTCGACGCCATATTTCGCGGAACCATCGACCTTGCCGGGAATGTCGAAGCGGGGCTTCGGCGTGCCGACGATGGTGTAGTCCTTGCGGGACTTGAGCTTCGGATTGGCGGAGGGCGAATAATCCGCCGCTTCGGCTGCAAGCTCGCCATAGGTGGCGGACTGGCCGTTCGGGCCGGTGACGGTGCTCATGGCGGCGGTGCAGGCGCTTTCCGCGCAGTTCCAGCGGGCGGCGGCGGCCTTGACCAGCATTTCCTTCGCGGCGGCGCCGGAAACGCGCATGCCGGCCTGGCCGGTATAGCGCACCGAGCTCGACCCGCCGGTGATCTGGAGGCTCATGCCTTCGGCGACCTTGTACCAGGCGTACTGGTTCACGCCTTTCAGCATGCCGGGCACGCTCTTGTCGTCGAGGAAGAAGCCGCGCAGCGCCTCATTGGCGAAGGCGAGATCGGCGGGCGCGCGCTCGGCGCGGACGAGCGACCAGTCGGCTTCCATTTCTTCCGCCGCCATCATGGCAAGCGCGGTGATGACGCCCTGCCCCATATCGGCATGGGGGACATAGACGGTGACGATGTTATCGGGCGATATCTTGAGCCAGGTCGTGACCATGGCCTCGCCATCCTTCGCACCGGCGGCGCTGCCTGCACGCTCGCGGCGGGACGGGCCGGACAGGGCGTAGCCAAGCATGAGGCCGCCGCCGACAAGGCCGGACGCGATGAGGAACTGGCGGCGCGAAGGCTTTTTCATTTCGAATGCCATGATGTTTCCCCTCAGGCCGATGTGACGGTGCGAATGGCGGCGCGGACGCGCGGATAGGTGCCGCAACGGCAGACATTGGTGATGGCGGCGTCGATGTCTTCATCTGTAGGCTGAGGATTTTCCGTCAGCAGCGCGGAGACGGCCATCAGCATGCCGGACTGGCAGTAGCCGCATTGGGGCACCTGCTTTGCGACCCAGGCGGCCTGAAGCGCGGAAAGCTCGCCCTCGCCAGCGCCCGAGGTCTCGGCAAGCGCCTCGATGGTGGTGATGCGCGCGCCGTCCACGGCCTCGACCGGGGTGACGCAACTGCGCATGGCCACGCCATCCACATGGACGGTGCAGGCCCCGCAGGCGGCGATGCCGCAGCCGAACTTCGTGCCGGTGAGGCCGAGTTCATCGCGGATGACCCAGAGAAGGGGCATTTCGGGCTCGACATCGAGCTCGTGGCGCGTGCCATTGACGGTAAGGGAAACGGACATGGGCGACCTCTTCTGGCTGGTCTGGCTGGGGGTCATACACCGGAACTGACCGAAAATAACATTTTGGTCATTCGGTCGCCAGCACGAATCTTCCGTTCACGGGTTCGTGAAGAGGGGCGGCGGGGTTTTCCCGGCCTGCAAATGAGCTAGTTTCTCATGTAATTGCGCCGGATTTTCAAAAAGGAGACCCCCCATGACATTTATCCGCCTCGTTCCGCTCGCCGCCGCCGCAGCGCTGATCGCCGCGCCGGCCCTTGCCGATCATCATGCGCCGCTCGCGACCGCGACCTTCAAGACGCAGGAAAACCCGGAAGCGGGCACGGCGGATCTCGCGGAGGGACCGGAGGGCGTCGTCATCCGCGTGAATGTCGAAGGGCTGACACCGGGCTGGCACGCGATCCATTTTCACGCCGTGGGCGACTGCTCGGACGCGGCCTACAAGAATTCGGGCAGCCATGTGCAGCATGAGGAAAAGGAGCCGCACGGGCTTTTGAACCCCGAAGGACCGGACGATGGCGACCTCGCGAACATCCATGCGCCTGAAGACGGGACGGTGAATGCCGAACTCTTTTCCGAGCGCGTGACGCTCAAGGCCGACGAGGCGGATGACCGCGCTTACCTCCTCGACCAGGACGGCTCAGCACTCGTCATCCATGAGGGCCCGGACGACCATATGAGCCAGCCGATCGGCGGCGCGGGCGCACGGGTTGCCTGCGCGGTGATCGAGAAAGTGGAGTGACCCCCACCCGGGTTACTTATCGAGCTCGGGATAGTGGCGAAAGATGCCGTTTTCGTTGAAGGGCTGGCGGCGGCCGCTTGCGAGATAGGCGGCGATCTTCGGGCGCTTCTTTACCGAGGCGTATAATGACGCGACGAGGGGCCGGTTCTTCATGAGCCGGCCCATTGCTTTTGGGAAGGCGTATTTGAGGCCCTCAACCGTGTGATAGAGCGAGAGGTCGGCATAGGTGAGCGATTTGCCGACGAGGCGGGGCTTTGCCTCCGTCGCGCCGTTGGCGGCAAGGACGGCCTCGAACCAGTCGAGAAATTTCGGGATGCGCTGGCCACGGAAATCATCGGCGCGGCGGGCGGCTTCCTTTTTCTGGTCTTCATAGTAGAGGCCGACACTTATCGGGTGATGCACATCATGGGCTTCGGCCACGAGGTCGGTGATGGTGAGCTCGATCTGATGCGTCCAGAGCGCGCCCGCTTCCGGTTTCGGCGCAAGGCCGAGACGGGGACCGAGATAGAAGAGGATGGCCGCGACCTGGCCGACAAGGATGCGCCCGTCGCGCAGGAAGGGCGGCGCGAAGGAGGGGTGCTTCGTGCCCTCGCCTTCCATCAGCGCCATCATCTCCTCCATGCCGGTGTCACGCTCGCGGGCGACATCGACATAAGGCGCGCCCGCTTCCTCCAGCGCGAGGCGGACATATTCGCCCCGGCCCGGAATGCCCGGCCAGTAGAAGAGTTCGTAGGGCTTCCGTTTCATTCGCGCGGGCATGGGGCACCTCCTTCTCAGAGATCCAGCCTCTCCGCACCGGGCGCAAAGGGCAAGTGGATGGCATAAATCCGCAGACGGATCAGCTCGCTTCGACCTTTGCCGGGCTGGCGGCTGACGGTGTTCCCGCCGCAGGCGGGGCGGCACGGACCGGCAGATGGCAGGTCACGCGGGTGCCGACATCGGGCGCGCTTTCGAGCGTGACCCAACCGCCATGCAGCTCCACGAAGGAGCGTACAAGCGAGAGACCGAGGCCCGCGCCGCGGCGGCGATCCGAACCGCCATGCGCCTCGAAACGGTCGAAGACATTGCCCTGGAATTCCGGCTTGATGCCGACGCCCGTATCCTCGACATAAAGCTCGACCGAGCTTTCATGGCGGCGCGCACCGATGATGATGTTGTCGCCCGGGCTCGTGAAGGCGAGCGAGTTCGACAGCAGGTTGATCATGATCTGCTTGATGCGCTTTTCATCGGCGCGAACGGTGCCGATATCCTTCGGGCATTCGACTTTCAACGTCACCTTGTTCTTTTGCGCGGGACGCTGCGCGAATTCCTCCGTCGCATAAACGACTTCGGAAAGTTCGACATCGGAAAGATCGAGCGTCATGGCGCCCGCCTCGATGACGGCGAGGTCCAGAATGTCGTTCACGACATCGATCAGCGTTTCCGAACTTTCGAGAATGCCCTGCATATATTCGTGCTGGCGCGGATTGAGCCCGCCGAACATTTCCGTTTCGAGAATTTCGCCGAAGCCGAGAATATTCGTGAGCGGCGTACGGAGCTGATAGGAGACGTGGCTGATGAATTCGGACTTCAGGCGGTCCGCCGTTTCGAGCGCGTCGTTGCGGTCACGCAGCGCCTGCTCCATGCGCGTCGAATCCGTGACGTCCACATAGGTCATCAAGGTCGCGCCATCGGGCAGCGGCACCATCGCGTAATCGATCACCGCACCGTCCGGCCTGTCGAGGCGGCCCGTCTGCTGCGTACGCATACCCGACATGCCGGTGACGCCGTTGCGCAAGGTTTCCCATTCGCGCTCATCCGACATGAGCGGGCGGCAGAGCTTGATCAGCTCGTTCACATGGGGCTCGTCTTCGAGCTTCTCCGCCTCCAGCGCCCAGATATTGAGGAAGGCGGGATTGAAGAGTTTCAGGCGGCCGTCGGAGCCGAACACCGCCACACCTTCATAGAGGTGGTCGATGGTTTCGCGCTGCACGCGGGCCAGCGTGTTGTAGGAGCTTTCGAGATTGAGCCGCTCGGTGACGTTTTCGTAGAGATAGATGACGCCGCCAAAGGGATGCGCTTGCGCGAGCAGCTTGATCGTGCGCCCGTCCGGCAGGTGCCAGTATTCCTCGATGGCTTCCGTCGAGGTGTAGATTTCCATGCGGCTCTGCTTCCAGGCCTGGAAGTTCGCCTGTTCGGGGAGGCGGCGCCGCGCGCGCAACTCGTCGAGAATTTCACTGTCGGAGGGGCTGCCATCGAGCCATTGCGGCTCGAGGCCCCAGAGCGTTTCGTAGGCGCGGTTGCGGAAAGTGAGGCGCTTGTCGGGCCCGCAGATCGCGACCGCTGTCGTCACACGGTCGAGCGTGGCGGCATGGCTTTCGATGTGACGGCGAAGCTTGGCTTCCGCCTCGTCGAGCGCGGACACATCGACCGCGATGCCTGCGACACCATCCGAAAGGCGCTGCTCGATGATGTCGAGGGCGCGGCGCTCGCCCGCCATGATGGCGTGACTGCGCTCGCGGGCGCGCGAGCGGTCGAAGAGCATCCGGCGGAGGCGGGCAAGCGTTTCCTCGCCGAGAAGTTCGAGGCTGCGTGTCACTGCATCGTCGGGCGAGGCGGCATCGACGGCGCGCGCATAGGCGGCATTCACCCAGACGAGATTGCCCTGTTCGTCGCGGCGCCAGGCGGCAAAGGGCGCCTGCATGAGATGTTCCTCGAAGCGGCCGCGGCTGAATTCGGCCTGACGCAGACGCTCCTTGAGGCGCGAAACCTCGGCGCGCTCGCCGGTGACATCGCGCAGCCAGAGGACGGCCAGCGCACCCGCCGGGCGGCCTTCGGCCTCGAAAGTGCGGCCATCGGTCGATTGCACATGAAGCGAGAAGCGGGCACCGCGCGTGCGCAGGCGCTGCACCGCCGTGTTGAGGCGGCCCGCATTTTCAGGTTCGAGGCGGGTCAACAGATAGGCGAAATCGAGATCGCCGGAGGACGGGTCCACCAGGGTGGCGGTCGAGCCGACGATCCGGGGGCGGGCCTGAAAGGTGCCGGGCGCGGCGCGGAGCGATTCCGGCGTCCAGATAAAGACGGCATCGGGCTCGGCAGCGAGGATCGATTCCGCCGCATCGAGGCGGGCTTCAAGGGTGGAGAGGCTGGCCTCGCGCTCCAGCGCGACCCGGCGCGCGGAGCGGGCGGCGCGAAGCCCCGTAATGGCGGCAAGAACGCCCGCAAAGGCGAGGCCCGCGGCGATGGCAAAAGAGGTGGCGACGGCGGGCGCGGCGGCGGCCTCCTGCGGAAGACCAAGGACCGCGAGGGTTTCCATCAAGCCCTTGGGCGCGGCTTCCTCGGCAGCAGTCTGAACGGCAGTCTGGGCAGCGGCGGCAAAGGGGAAAGCGGCCGTGAGCAGCGCCGGGACAAAACCCGCACCGCGCCGCAAGACGCCCCGTTTACGGCCTTCTGCCGACTTCAACACCCGCAACAACCCCTTCCGTCCCGCGCCTTGCCCACCATGGCGGGAGAACGCAAATCACCGGCCCCGAACGATACTACACCACGGGGGACTCGGAGGTGAAACAGGGCTTCGAGAAAAAGGGAGGGATGAAAGGGGGGAGGCAAAGAAAAAGCCCGGCGTTTCCGCCGGGCTTTCGATTTTTCCGTCGATCCGACCCGTGCGGGACGGAGAGAGTGCGAACTCAGTAGCGGTAGGTTTCCGGCTTGAAGGGGCCGTTTTCGGGCACGCCAATATAGTCCGACTGCTTCTTGTTCAGCTTTTCGAGCTTCACGCCGATCTTTTCGAGATGGAGACGCGCGACCTTTTCGTCGAGCTCCTTCTTCAGGACGTAGACCTTCTTCTCGTATTCGTCCGGCTTGGTCCAGAGTTCGATCTGGGCCAGCGTCTGGTTCGTGAAGGAGGCCGACATGACAAAGCTCGGATGGCCCGTGCCGCAACCGAGGTTCACGAGACGGCCTTCGGCGAGCATGATGATGCGCTTGCCGTCCTGGAACTCGACTTCATCGACCTGCGGCTTGATGTTGTGCCACTTGAGATTGCGCAGACCGCCGATCTGGATCTCGCTGTCGAAGTGACCGATGTTGCAGACGATGGCGCGATGCTTCATGGCGCGCATGTGGTCGACGGTGATGACGTCCACATTGCCCGTCGTCGTGACGAAGATGTCGCCACGCGGAGCGGCTTCTTCCATCGTCGTGACTTCGTAGCCTTCCATCGCGGCCTGAAGCGCGCAGATGGGGTCGATCTCGGTGACGATGACGCGGCAGCCGGCCTGACGGAGCGAAGCGGCAGAGCCCTTGCCCACATCGCCGAAGCCCGCGACGACGCCGACCTTGCCCGACATCATGACGTCGGTGGCGCGGCGGATACCATCCACCAACGACTCACGGCAGCCATAGAGGTTGTCGAACTTGGACTTCGTGACGCTGTCGTTCACGTTGATCGCAGGCCAGAGCAGCGTGCCCTTCTTCTGCATTTCATAGAGACGGTGGACGCCCGTGGTCGTCTCTTCCGTCACGCCGCGCACGCTCTTGGCGATGGCGCTGTAGAAGCCCGGCTTGTGCTTCAGACGGCGCTTGATGGCCGCGAAAAGGAATTCCTCTTCCTCATTTTCCGGCTTGTCGAGGAAATCGGTGTCGCCCTCTTCGGCGCGCTTGCCGAGATGGATGAGGAGGGTGGCGTCGCCGCCATCGTCGAGGATCATGTTGGGCGCGCCGCCATCCGACCATTCGAAGATGCGGTGGGTGTATTCCCAGTAGTCCTCAAGGCTTTCGCCCTTGATCGCGAAGACGGGGATGCCACGGTCGGCGATGGCCGCCGCTGCGTGGTCCTGCGTCGAATAGATGTTGCACGAGGCCCAGCGAATGTCGGCGCCAAGCTCGGCCAGTGTCTCGATGAGGACCGCCGTCTGGATCGTCATGTGGAGCGAACCGGCAATGCGCGCGCCTTTCAGCGGCTTCGAGGCGCCGTATTCCTCGCGGGTCGCCATGAGGCCGGGCATTTCCGTCTCGGCGATGTCGAGTTCCTTGCGGCCCCACTCGGCGAGGCTGATGTCCTTGATGGCGTAATCGTGGGTTTCGGCTTTTGCGGCTTGGCTCATATGGCTTTCGCGCTCCTCTTCGTGAATTTCGTGAGTTCGGCCACCCGCAAAAAAAGGGGCGGCGCGCCGGCGCGCAGCAAGGCGCTGCGCCAGCCGGCTGGCGTCGTGATGGAGGCCTTATAACAAGGCGGGCCGGGGGGAGCAAGGCCGATATAAAGAAATGTTTATATGTTTTTCCGGCTTTACGGGGCGATCTAGTCGCGCTCGCCAAAGCCGTCGGCCACGAGGGCGGTGAGGGCTTCGAGGGCGGCTTCAGCCTCCGGGCCTTGCGTTTCGATGCGGATACAGCAGCCGGGCGCGGCGGCCAGCATCATGAGGCCCATGATGGAGGTGCCGGGGACGCTCTGCCCATCGCGGGAGACGGAGATGCGGGCATCGAACTTCTCGGCGGTCTGGACGAATTTGGCGGAAGCCCGCGCATGCAGGCCTCTTGTGTTCACGATCTCGACTTCGCGGACATGACTTGCCGCATTGTCATCGCCGGGGGCGTCGCCGGGCTTTTCCTCGGCAGCGCCCATGTGTCAGGCCCCGTCGCCGGCAAGCACGCGGCTCGCGATGGAGATGTATTTGCGGCCCGATTCCTGCGCCTGATCGACGGCATCGCCGAGACTCGCATTTTCGCGGACGGAGGCGAGCTTGATCAGCATGGGCAGGTTCACGCCCGCAATCACCTCGACCTTGGCCTTGTCCATGACGGAGATGGCGAGGTTGGAGGGCGTGCCGCCGAACATGTCGGTCAGGAGGATGACGCCATCGCCGCTATCGGCGGCGGCGACCGCCTTCAGGATATCCTTGCGGCGCTGCTCCATGTCGTCGTCGGGGCCGATGCTGATCGAAGCGACCTGGGCCTGCGGGCCGACGACATGCTCCATCGCCGCGACGAACTGCCCAGCCAACTGGCCATGCGTTACGAGTACCAAACCGATCATCAACAGCCCTCAATGCCGCATTTTGACGGGAGCGCGCCAACCCGGCCGCGCCTCACCGCTTTCGCCCCCGCGAAGGGGCGTATCGTGACCCCAATCGCGCGCATATGACAAGTGTTGCGATGCAACAATCGGCACTTCTGGCGGGCAAACGCACAATATCGAGGCAGCGAGGTCAGATGCGGGGGCCGAAACGGCCTTCTCCGTTGTTCAAAACGGCCGCCAAGGCGGCCTTCTGTTGTTCTAACGGCCGCCAAGGCGGCCGTCGGGGCCCGGGAAACCGCTATCGGGGAGCGTTTCGAGAGCGAGACGGAGCTTGGCCGGGGCAGTGCCGTCAAAGGCATGAAGCGCGAGGACGGGAAGGCGATAGCCCAGTATCTCCTCGTAACGGGCCTCGGGGAGACGCGGCACGTCTGCGCGGGCGACGAGATCGACGATGAGGGAGAGCGGCGCTTCGGGCGCACACGGCACGGTAAGGAGGCCGAGACCGCGAAGCTCCAGCAGACCGGCCAGCACGGCGGGGGCGCGGGCGATGATTCCCTGCCCATCGCCCTGCCCTTCAAGATGCAGCGCCACCTGATCGTCGGCGACGAGGCGCGTTTCGCCGGTCGGGTCTTCGCGGATGAGGCGGAAGGCGAGATCGGACTTGCCCGCACCGGAGGGGCCGCGCAGCAAGACCGCGCGCGCGCCGCTGGAGACGCAGGTGCCATGCATGTAAAGGGGCTCGGCCATGACGCCCCTCTCAGACCGCTTCGGGAAGTTCGACGGTGAAGCGCGCACCCATGACCTTGCCATCCTTCATGCGGTTGTCCGCGCGGATGATGCCACCATGCGCCTCGATGATCTGGCGCGAAATGGCGAGGCCGAGACCCGAATGCTCGCCGAAACTGTCGGGCCGGTCGGTGTGGAAACGGTCGAAGATGCGCTCGAAATTCTCCGGTTCGATACCGGGGCCCTCGTCGTCGATCCGAATGATGATGAGGCCTGGCGCGCGCGCGGCGGTGACATGCACGGTGCCGCCCTTCGGGCTGAAGGAGAGCGCATTGTCGATGAGATTGCGCACGACCTGACCGAGCCTGTTGTCGAAGCCCTTGACCACCATGCCTTCGCGGCCGGGGGCGCCGGGATCGATGTCGAGTTTCACGCGGGCGGACCCGGCAACGCCGGTCTCGTTGAAAAGATCGCAGACGGTTTCCAGCAGCGTTGCGACATTCACATCTTCAAGCTCGCTGCGCGACAGCTCGGCATCGAGGCGCGAGGCATTGGAGATGTCGGAAATCAGGCGGTCGATGCGGCGCACATCGTCCTGAATGATTTCCATGAGGCGGTCCTTCTGCTTTTCATCCTTTGCAAGGCGGAAGGTTTCGATGGCGCTGCGCAGCGAGGTAAGCGGGTTCTTGATTTCATGGGCGACATCGGCGGCGAAACTCTCGATCGCGTCGATGCGGTTGTAGAGCGCATTCGTCATGTCGCGGATCGCACCCGAGAGATCGCCGATCTCGTCGCGCCGCCCGGTGAAATCAGGTATCTGGGCGCGCGCATTCTTGCCGCGCCTGACCGTTTCGGCGGCCTGCGCAAGACGGCGCACGGGCTCTGCGATGGTGCCTGCGAGAAGAACGGAGAGAAGGATCGTCACGCCGAGCGCGACCAGAAAGACCTGCAGGATGGCAATGCGTTCGGCGCGGACAATGCGGTCGATGTCGCCGCCGCGCGTCGAGAGCATGAGCACGCCAAGCACCGCACGATAACGCTGGATCGGCACGGCAACGGAGACAATGAGTTCGCCGCGATCATTGACGCGCTCCTTGCTCGAGGCCATGCCCGAGAGGGCGGCGGCCACTTCGTCATACATGGTGCCGTTCTGGCTGCCCGCCTCGCGGAAGCGTTCGAGGTTGCGCCCTGGCAGCAGGCCGCGACCCCATTGCAGGAAACGGTCGATGAAGCTGCCTTCGTCCGCGCCTTCGGGCGGCGGCAATTCGAAGGCGACGATCTGGCCCGATGCGCTCAACTGGCGCGAGTCGAGAACAAGCCAGCCTTCCTTGCCATAAAGCCTCGCGCGGGTGCGTGTCGGCAGGACAAGGCGGCGCAGGATCGGCGCGGCGGTCTCGGGATTGATCGGTACGTCTTCCTGGATCATGGCATCGGAGGAATCGCCCGGGGGCGGCGCGAGGATATGCCCCGCGGCAAGCGGGTCGATCACCGTGGCGCCGGGGGCCGCGGTCGCGCCCTGACCGATGGCATTGGCAATGATTTCGGCCTGCACGAGCAAGCTCTGGCGGCGCGCGTCGATCAGGCCTTCGCGGAACTGGTTGAGGTAGAGGATACCGGAGAGCAGTACGAAGAGCGCGGCCACGTTGAAGGCGACGATGCGGCGCGTGAGACTGGAGAAGCGGCCGCGCGCGAGAAAGCCGCGGAAATTCGCAAGGAGACGGGACAGAGAGCCGAGCAGGCGCCGGGCAAGACCCGGCGTGCCGGACGCCCCGCGCGAAGGCGCGGATGCATCGGCCGCCCGGTCGCGGATTTCCTCCTCGGTGAGGCTCGCCATGCTTTTCCTACCGGCTCGCGCCAGGATCACTCCTCAAGGTCGGGGAACGGCGGCGCGGATCAGGCGTCGCGATACCTGTAACCGACGCCGTAAAGTGTCTCGATCGCATCGAAACTGTCATCGACTTCCTTGAACTTCTTGCGCAGCCGCTTGATGTGGCTGTCGATGGTGCGGTCGTCGACATAGACCTGATCGTCATAGGCGGCATCCATCAGCGAGTCGCGGCTTTTCACATAGCCGGGCCGCTGGGCGAGCGCCTGAAGGATCAGGAATTCGGTGACGGTGAGGACAACCTGCCTGTCGTCCCATGTGCAGGTGTGGCGCTCGGGATCGAGGACGAGCTTGCCTCGCTCCATCACCTGGTTTGCCGCGCTTTCGGCGGCGGCCCCCTCGACACGCGGGGCGGCACGGCGGAGCACCGCCTTCACACGCTCGACGAGCAGGCGCTGCGAGAAAGGCTTACGGATGTAGTCGTCCGCACCCATCTTGAGACCGAAAAGCTCGTCGATCTCGTCATCCTTGGAGGTAAGGAAGATGACCGGCAGGTCGGACTTCTGGCGGAGGCGGCGAAGCAGCTCCATGCCATCCATACGCGGCATCTTGATGTCGAAAACCGCGACATCCGGCGGATTGGCGGCAAGCCCCGCAAGCGCGGCCGCGCCATCCGTATATGTCTGTACGTGATAGCCCTCGGATTCGAGCGCGATGCTCACCGAGGCCAGAATATTGCGGTCGTCGTCGACCAGCGCAATGGTCGGCATAGGCCCCTGTTCCTTCTGGCCAGCTTGGCCCTTCTGATCTTCGTCGCTCCGGACCTCTTGCATGACATACCCCGCTCACAGACTGCCGCCCAGCACGGCATCGAGGCTTAGGGTCGCTTTTGGCCCAAAATGTGGCGGCAGTATAAGGGGTTGGGAAGGGCGGCGCCACGGGTAGACAACATAATCCGCCGGCAACACAGCCTGCTCCCGAAGCCCGGGGGTTTGACAGGACCGCCCGGGAAAGCCAAGAGAGAAGCCGAATGAAATGCCAAGAGGCAAACATGAAGCGGGGGGACCAGTCATGCTGAAGCGCATTCTGATCGGGGTGGGGGCTGTGCTCCTTGTCCTTGTTGCCGTGGTGATCGGGCGGACCCTGACGGTGCCGGTCCTGGAACTTGAAGGCGCGGGCGCAGCCGACAGCATCGACGCCGAGGGCGCGGCGCAGCGTCTCGCCGAAGCGGTGCGCTTCGAGACGATCTCCTATCAGCGCGGCGCGGACGAGGCGGACCTTGCGCGCTCGGCAAAGGCCTTCGAGGGCTTCCGCAACTGGATGGACGCAACCTATCCCGCCTTCCGGGAGGCGACGTCACGCGAGATCATCGGCGGGGCGACCCTCTTCTATACGTGGCAGGGAACGGACAGCTCTCTCGACCCCGTTCTTCTCATGTCGCATATCGATGTCGTGCCCATCGCTCCGGGCACGGAGGGGAAGTGGGAGCAGCCGCCCTTCGGCGGCGTGATCGCGGATGGCTATGTCTGGGGCCGCGGCACCATCGACGACAAGGGCTCGCTGGTGGCCATCGTGGAAGCCGCCAACATGCTCGCCGCGCAAGGCTTCCAGCCGACGCGCACCATCATGTTCGCCTTCGGTCATGACGAGGAAATAGGCGGCGGCGAAGGCAACAAGGCGCTTTCCGCCCTGTTGCAGGAACGCGGCACCAAGCTCGCCTGGGTGGCGGATGAAGGCGGCGTCCTCGGCGAGGGGCTGCTGCCCGGCGTGAACGCGCCCGTGGCGATGATCGGCGTGGCCGAGAAGGGATCGGTGTCGCTCGATATCGTCGCCTATTCCAAAGGCGGGCATTCCTCCATGCCCTCGCCCGCCGCGCAGACAGCCATCGGACGGCTTGCCCGCGCGCTGGAGCGGATTGGCGACGATCCGTTCGAGGCAAGGGTGGATGGCGCGACACGCGGCATGATCGAAAGCCTCGCACCCGCCGTGCCGTTCATGCAGCGCATGGTCTATGCCAATCTCTGGCTCTTCGAGCCGGTGGTGCGCGGTGTGATGGAGAAGAGCCCGTCCAGCGCGGCGCAGCTTCACACGACGATTGCACCGACGATCATCGAGGGCGGCAACAAGGAGAACGTGCTGCCGCCGGAGGCGCGGGCGGTCGTCAATTTCCGCATTCATCCGCGCGACACCTCCGAAGATGTGATCGCGCATGTGCGCGAAGCGATCGACGATCCCGAGATCACCGTTGAGCCGCTCGACGGCATTCGCGAGGCCTCCAGCGTGTCCAATATCGAGGGGGACGGCTACCGGCTCCTTACCCGCGTGATCGGGGAAAGCTTTCCCGGGGTCATTTCCGCGCCCTATCTCGTCGTTGGCGGCACGGACTCACGCCATTTCCTGCCGATCACCGACAATGTGTTCCGTTTCATCCCCATCCGCATGGGGCCGGGCGACGTTGCGCGGTTCCACGGCACCAATGAGCGCGTCTCAGTGGCCAATATGGGCGAGGCGGTCGCGTTTTACGTGCGGCTGATGCAGGCCATGAATGAAGAAGACGGGAATGAGGAGGACGGCGCGGAATAAGGCGCCGCAGCTTCGGCGTGACGCCCGCCAGACGCATGGTTAACCATGCGGCCGGGCCGGGAATCCGCCCGGAGGAGCAGCGTGCGCGGGCAAGGCGCACAGCGCGGTCTACCGGCGCTCCCCCTCATCGGGAGGGGGAAACCGGCCCTTCTCCCATGCGAGAGAGGCATGGCCCCGCGCGCCTGCGGAGAGGCGCATCGCCGCACCGGTTGCAAGCTGATCGCAAAGCGGTTGCACCGGTCATGGCCGGGAACTATGTTGACGCCGATTTTCCGAGGCACCCGCGCAGGCCCGTCCAGATTGGGCGCGGCCCCGCTTTTGCTTCGTTCAGGCGGAAATTCGCCGCCGGCCAGCGCGATCCTGCGGGTGAGACGCGGCCATGATAGAGTTCTGCCCCGGCTGCGGGAGAGGCGGCATGGCGGCGACATAACTGGATGAAAGGCCCGGGCGGGCCAACAAGCACCACGAGGAGAGAAGCGTGAAACAGACCGGGCCCTACATCAGCAAACATGGCGCCGAGCAAAGCGGCTTCAAGAATCTCGCAGCGGCGCACTGGAATTATCGTCCGGCAGCGCTCTACGAAGAAGGCATCCGCCGCGGCGAAGGCGAAATCGCCGCCAACGGGCCCTTCGTGGTGAAGACCGGCGTCCACACCGGACGCTCCGCAAAAGACAAGTTCATCGTTCGCGACGCCTCCACCGAAAAGACCGTCTGGTGGGACAACAACAAGTCGATGACGCCGGAAGCCTTCGATCTCCTCCATGCCGACATGCTGAAACACGCCGAGGGCAAGGAACTCTTCATCCAGGACCTCTTCGGCGGCGCCGACCAGACCCATCGCCTCGCGACCCGCGTCTACACGGAATACGCCTGGCACTCTCTCTTCATCCAGAACCTCCTCATCGAACCGAAGAGCGAAGAACTCGCCGACTTCAACCCGCAGTTCACGATCATCGACCTGCCGAGCTTCGAAGCCGAGCCCGAGAAATACGGCGTGCGCTCCGGCACCGTCATCGCCTGCAACTTCGCAAAGCGCATCGTGCTCATTGCCGGCACGTCCTATGCCGGTGAAATCAAGAAGTCCGTCTTCTCGATGCTCAACTACGACCTGCCGCCCAAGCGCGTCATGCCGATGCATTGCTCGGCGAATGTGGGCGATGCAGGCGACACGGCGATCTTCTTTGGCCTTTCGGGCACCGGCAAGACGACGCTTTCGGCTGTCGCCACGCGCACGCTGATCGGCGACGACGAGCATGGCTGGTCGGAAAACGGCGTCTTCAATTTCGAAGGCGGCTGCTATGCGAAGATGATCAAGCTCTCGGCCGAAGCCGAGCCTGAAATCTACGCGACGACGCAGCGCTTCGGCACCGTGCTCGAAAACGTGGTGATGGACGAGAAGACGCGCCAGCTCGACCTCGACAGCGCGGCGCTCGCCGAAAATTCGCGCGGCGCCTATCCGCTCTCGTTCATTCCCAATGCAAGCGCGACGGGCCGTGCGCCGCATCCGAAGAACATCATCATGCTGACGGCGGACGCCTTCTCCGTGCTGCCGCCCGTCGCGCGCCTCACGCCGAGCCAGGCGATGTATCACTTCCTTTCCGGCTATACCGCGAAGGTCGCGGGCACGGAAAAGGGTGTGACGGAGCCGGAAGCGACCTTCTCGACCTGCTTCGGTGCTCCCTTCATGTCGCGCCACCCGACCGAATACGGCAACCTGCTGCGCGACCTCATCGCCGAGCACAAGGTATCTTGCTGGCTCGTCAATACGGGCTGGACGGGCGGCGTCTACGGCACGGGCAACCGCATGCCGATCAAGGCGACGCGCGCGCTGCTCGCCGCCGCGCTCGACGGCTCGCTCAACAATGTCGAGTTCCGCACCGATCCGAATTTCGGCTTCGAAGTTCCGGTGGACGTGCCGGGCGTCGACAACTCAATCCTGTCGCCCCGCGACACCTGGGCCGACAAGGCCGCCTATGACGCGCAGGCGCAGAAGCTCGTGAAGATGTTCATCGACAACTTCGCGAAGTTCGAAGCCCATGTGGACCCGGATGTGCGCGCTGCCGCGCCCGCCCTGGCCCAAGCTGCGGAATAAGGCCGCCAACAAGCGAACGCCTTACGAGAACAGGAAGAGCCCCGGCGGAAACGCCGGGGCTTTTTTCATTCGGGGACGCTAACCAGCCGCGACGGCGGGCGCGTCATGCGGACGGGCATAGCCCGCCTCGCCGGGGCGGGCGACGAAATCCTCCATCGTCTTGCCCTTCTCATCCCTGAAGGTTTTATCCGTGACTTTCAGGGAGCGGATGCGCTCGATGCGGAAGGTGCGGAAATCGCCGCGCATCTCGCACCATGCGGCGAGCATCCAGAAGGGGCCGAAGAAGGCGAGGCCGAGGGGACGCAGTTCCCGGTGCGTGCGCTCGCCCGACAATGCCTCGTAATCGACGTCGAGGATGCGCCGTTCGCGGATCGCCCGGCGGACGGGCGTCAGATGCCTGCTATAGCCGTCCTGCGGATTGGTGCGATGAGGCGCGACGGTAAGGCGCGTCGTGCCGGCAATGCGCTCCAGACGGTCGGGGAGGACGGCGCGGATCTTCGCGACGGCGGCGTCCGCCGCGCCGGTGAAGGCCGCATCGCCCCAGGCACGTACCATGCGCGCGCCGAAGACCAGCGCCTCGATCTCGTCTTCCGTGAACATGAGAGGCGGCAGCTCGTAGCCCGAGCGCATCATATAGCCGAGGCCCGCTTCTCCCTCGACCGGCACACGGCTCGCCTGAAGATCGGCAATATCGCGATAGATGGTGCGGACGGAGACTTCCATCTCGGCGGCAAGCTCCTGCGCGGTGACCACACGCTTCGCGCGGCGGAGATATTCGACGATATCGAACAGGCGGTTTGCACGGCGCATTGCGGCTTCTCCCTCAGGCGAGCGGACCATGCCACAACACTGCTGACGGCACGTTGTCAGTAGCATGTCAGTATAAGGGAAAACGATCAACAACGGAGACAAGCCATGATCCGCCTCTACGTCTTCCCTGCGCGCCTGAAGGGCACGCCCAATCCGAGCCTGTTCTGCGTGAAACTCGAGACGGCGCTGCGCCTTGCCGGGGTGCCGCATCAGCTCTGGTACGAGATGGACCCGTCAAAGGGACCGAAGGGCAAGGTGCCCTTCATCGAAATCGAGGGTGAGCGGATCGCGGATTCGGCGCTCATTCTCTACCGGTTGAAGGAGAAGCTGGGTGTCGATCTCGACCGGGGCCTCGACGATGCGGAGAGGGCGATGTCCCACAGCATCGAACGGATGGTGGAGGAACGGCTCTCCTGGACCATCGCCTATAGCCGCTGGATCGACGAGGCCAATTGGCCGACGGTGAAAAAGGCGCTCTTTCAGGGGCTCCCCTTTCCGCTATCCCGCATTGTGCCGGGCAGCGCACGAAAGGCCGTGAAGGCCGCGCTTCACGCGCAAGGGACGGGGCGGCATAACCGGGAAGAGATTTACGACCTTGGCGCGCGCGATCTCGCCGCGCTTTCCGCGCTGCTTGGCGAGAGGCGCTTCTTCTTTGGCGAGGAAGCGAGGCTTGCCGATGTGACGGTCTATGCCGCGCTGATCAGCATTATCGGCCCGGACCTCGAAAGCCCGCTGAAGGCGGCGGCACTCAGCCATGAAAATCTGGTGCGTCATGCAGAGCGGATGGGCGAACTCTATGCGGCGAAGCGGCCTCGCAACCGGATCAATCTGACGCTTGCGGCCTGACGACGAGACCCGGCCGAAAGGAACAAGGCCCGGAAGGTTTTCTGACCTCCGGGCCTCATGTTCTTCGAGGTCGGCAGCGTTACTTCTTCTTCGTGTCGCCCTTTTCATGACCATCTCCGGCATGAGAGCCGGTCCATGAAGGCGGATCAGAAGCAGGGAAACTTTCGTCGAGGGTTTCGTCGACGCATTCCTCTTCATGTTCGCGCTTTTTCTCGGCCTCTTCGGCCTTGCGCTCGGCGCGCTCTGCGTCGGCCTCCGGCGAGGCTTCGCCACTCGTCCAGCCCGGCGGATCGCTGGCGGGGAAGGATTCCTTCTCGGCCTCCGTCACGCGGTTCTTGTTATCGGCCTGTTTGTCTTTTCCGGTGCTGGACAAGGCATATACCTCCAGGTTGTGGGGAAAGAACGGCTCATGCCGTGTTCCGTTCCCTTCATATGGGCAGTGGCCTCCAAGGGCGCAATGCCGGTGGCAGAGCGCAGCGGCGTTAACTAATGCGCCTCATCCCAGTTTTTCGCGGCGCGGGCATCGACATCGAGCGGTACGGAAAGCTCCAGTGCGGGAGATGCGGCAGATGACATGACGCCCGAGACGGTCTCGCAGCTTTTCCCGGCCTCATCTTCCGGCACTTCGAAAATCAGTTCGTCATGTACCTGAAGCAGCATGCGGGCGGAAAGTTTCGCATCGGACAGCGCGCGCGGCATGCGGATCATGGCGCGGCGAATGATATCCGCCGCCGAACCCTGGATCGGGGCATTGATGGCCGCGCGTTCCATGAAGCTTTTTTCCGACGGGTTCTTCGAATTGATCGCAGGCAGATGAATGCGCCGCCCGAAGATCGTTTCGACGTAACCGTTCTTGTGCGCGAACTCCTTGGTCGCATCCATATAGGCGCGGATGCCGGGGAAGCGCTTGAAGTAGCGTTCGATATACTCGCCTGCCTCGCCGCGCGAAATGCCGAGCTGGTTGGCAAGACCGAAGGCTGAAATGCCGTAGATGATGCCGAAGTTGATCGCCTTGGCGCGGCGGCGAACCGCCGGGTCCATGCCTTCGATGGGGGTCGAGAACATTTCCGACGCCGTCATCGCGTGAATGTCGAGGCCTTCCGCAAAGGCCTTTTTCAGTGCTTCGATGTCGGCGATATGGGCAAGCAGGCGCAGTTCGATCTGCGAGTAGTCGGCAGAGAGGAGAAGATTGCCTTTCTCCGCGATGAAGGCCGAGCGGATCTTGCGTCCATCCTCCGTGCGCACGGGAATGTTCTGCAGGTTCGGCTCGGTGGATGCGAGGCGGCCGGTCGAGGTCGCAGCAAGCGAATAGGAGGTGTGGACGCGGCCCGTCTCCGGGTTGATGTATTCGGGAAGAGCGTCCGTGTAAGTGCTTTTCAGTTTCGACAGGCCACGCCAGTCAAGCACGCGCTGCGGCAGTTCATGGCCCTGCGCGGCGAGCATGTCGAGCGTGTCCGCATCGGTCGACCACGCGCCGGTCTTGGTCTTGCGCCCGCCTTCAAGGCCCTGCTTGTCGAAGAGAATTTCGCCGAGCTGCTTCGGCGAACCGATGTTGAAGCGTTCACCCGCCAGCTCGTAAATCTCTTCTTCGTATTGCGCCATCTTCTGCGCAAAACCGGAAGAGAGGCGCGCGAGCACGGATTTGTCGACCTTCACGCCCGCGCGTTCCATTTCCGCAAGCACCGTCACAAGCGGCCGTTCAAGCATCTCGTAGACACCGACACGGCGTTCCGCGACGAGGCGGGGCTTCAGAATGTGCCAGAGGCGGAGCGTCACATCCGCATCTTCCGCCGCATAGGCGGTGGCGCGATCGACGGGCACCTGATCGAAGGTGATCTGCGCCTTGCCTTTGCCGGCGACTTCAGAAAAGGGGATCGGCTTGTGGCCAAGGTGAAGCACCGAAAGTTCATCCATGCCGTGTCCGTGCACGCCCGCATCGAGCGCATAGGACATGAGCATGGTGTCGTCGAGCCCGCGCAGCTCAATCCCGTGCTGGCGGAAGACGATCATGTCGAATTTCAGATTCTGGCCGATCTTGAGGATCGAACGGTCTTCAAGAAGAGGCTTCAATACCTTCAGCGCATCGCCCAGAGGAATCTGCTGCTGACCTTCGGCATCCGCGAAATCGAGGCCGCCGCCCGCGCCGTGCTGGAGCGGAATATAGCAGGCCTCGCCCGGCAGCAGAGACATGGAGACGCCGACAAGGCGCGCCCGCATGGGAAAGAGGCTGTCGGTTTCTGTATCAACCGCGAGGAAACCTTGCTCGTATGCGCGCGCAATCCATTCCTCAAGATCGGGAAGCGCCGTCACCGCGACATAGTTCGCCTTCTCGAAATCCGCGCCGATTCCCTTCGGGATCGCGCCCGGCACCCCGCCGCGTCCGGTGCGGGAGACGGCCTGTTTTTCTTTTTCAGGCGCTTCATCAGGATCGGCCGAGGGGTGTGCACCTGTCGCGGGGATCGCATCCACGTCGATGTTGAAGCGTTCGCCGACGCGGCGTGTCAGCGTAGTGAATTCCATGTCCTTGAAAAACCCGATCAGGGTTTCGGGGTCGGGATCGCAGACACCCATCGAATCCAGTTCATCCTCAACGGGAACGTTCTTGTCGAGTTCGACGAGTTTTCGCGAAACGCGCGCGAGTTCGGCAAATTCGATGAGATTTTCGCGCCGCTTGTTCTGCTTGATCTCGGATGCGCGTGACAGCAGCGTTTCGAGATCGCCATATTCGCCGATCAACTGCGCGGCGGTCTTGATACCGATGCCGGGCACGCCGGGGACGTTATCGGTGGAGTCTCCCGCGAGCGCCTGCACATCCACGACCTTTTCCGGCGGCACACCGAATTTCTCGATAACCTGTTCGCGCGCAATCGTCTTCAGCTTCATCGTATCGAGCATGTCGACGCGATCATTCACGAGCTGCATCAGATCCTTGTCGGAGGAAACGATGGTGACGCGCGCGCCCGCCTCATGCGCGAGGCGCGCATAGGTGGCGATGAGGTCGTCGGCCTCGAAGCCCGGCTTTTCGATGCAGGGAAGACTGAAAGCGCGGGTCGCATCGCGCACCAGCGAAAATTGCGGTACGAGGTCTTCGGGCGGCTCGGTGCGGTTCGCCTTGTATTCGGGATAGATGTCGTTGCGAAAGGTCTTCGATCCTGCGTCGAAAATGACAGCAAGATGGGTGGGTTCGAACTCGTCCTTCGTATCCTCGATGAGCTTGTAGAGCATGTTGCAGAAGCCCGCGACGGCGCCGACGGGCATGCCGTCGGACTTGCGCGTCAGTGGCGGCAACGCATGATAGGCACGAAAAATATATCCCGAGCCATCCACCAGAAAGAGATGGTCACCCTCGCCGATAGCGCGGCTTGCCGCTTCTTTTTTCCCGGATTTCGCAGGCATTTTTCCCGCCGATTCCTTCTTTTGCGCCTTGCCGCTTGCCACGCGCCTCGCCTTTCTTATCTAAGGGGGGTCTTCTATATTGCCGTCCCCCGCGCTTTGCGGGCCGCCACTATAACGCGTCCCGCGCTTCGAGAAAGAACCCCGTCCGCTTTAGCGACCGGTTTCAAAAAATCCGCCCGCTTCAACGATAAAGAGCCCGCTCATGGCCCATACGCTTGCCGAAGAAGAAAATGCCTATGTCTCCCGCGTGCCGGGCGAACCGGCCGGTGACAAGGCACAGGATTTCGCCATCAAGGCGCGGAACCTGCGGAAAGTCTACAAGGCAAGCGGCAACCAGCCCGCGAAAGAAGCGCTGAAGGGGATCGACCTGGCCATTCCCCGCGGTTCCATCTTTGCCCTGCTCGGCCCGAACGGCGCGGGCAAATCGACTTTCATCAATATTCTCGCGGGGCTTGTGCTCAAGACCTCCGGCTCGGCCTCGATCTGGGGTTTCGATATAGACGTCAACCCGCGCCAGGCGCGCGCATCCATCGGCGTGGTGCCGCAGGAACTCAACATCGACCCTTTCTTCACGCCGGCCGAAGTGATGGAGATGCAGGCGGGACTTTACGGTGTACCGAAAAAGGAACGGCGCACCATGGAAATTCTGAAAGCCATGGGTCTCGACGACAAGGCGGATGCCTATGCGCGCACACTTTCGGGCGGCATGAGGCGGCGGCTTCTCGTCGCCAAGGCGATGGTCCACAATCCGCCGGTGCTGATCCTCGACGAGCCGACGGCGGGTGTCGATATCGAGCTTCGCCGCCAGCTCTGGGACTATGTAAAAGGCTTGCATGCGCGCGGCACGACGATCGTGCTGACCACACATTACCTTGAAGAAGCAGAAGCGCTCTGCGACACGATCGCCATTATCGACAAGGGTGAAGTGGTCGCCTGCGAGCCGAAAGATGAACTGCTGGGACGCATCAGCGAGAAGAAGCTGATCGTCAGGCCCACATCGCCCGCAACGATGCTGCCGGCGGCGCTTGACGGCATGAAAGCGGAACTCCGCCCCGACGGCTCGATCACGGTGCAGTACAACCCGGCCGAAACCGGCGTCATGAATATTCTGGGGGCGCTGAGCGCGGAGGGGATGGATATCAGCGACATCTCGACGGAAGAATCCGACCTTGAGGACGTCTTCCTGCAACTGACGTCGCACTAGACCTTCCCGGCGGGCGAACGGCACGGCTCAGGCAGAGGCGCGTTTCACGAGTTCGCCCATCACCATATCGACGGCGCCGCTGCCCGTTGTCAGCGGCATGAGTACAGCTTCGACCGGCGTGAGCGGTTGCGCCTTGGCGAAAACGGCCACGCCATGCAGCCGGAGCGGACGGCGGAGCTGGCAGACGATGCCGAAGAGCTTTGCAACGGCGGCGGCCGATTTTTCCTGCATTTCGCCTTCAAGTGCGCGGCCCGTGAAATCGCGGGCGAAGAGATCGTTGAGCGCGGTGCCCATGAGCCGGACGCGAAAATCCGCGAGGCCGAGAGCGGGCGGCGCTGCATCCACGAGGAATATGGAAGGCAAATGGCTGACGATATCGGCGGGGCTCACATCGGCGCGCGCCGGGAAAGCCCGGCCATCGCGCTTGCCCTCCCAATAGGCAAGCATCTCGCGCAGGCGCGCATCCTGAAAAGCGAGCAGCGGGTCTATATAGAGATCGAAGGGTGCAAGCCGTAAAGGCTCCGACATGGAACTCGAAACTCTCGGGTCTGGCCCTTTAGCGGGCCGCGCGGTTTTCCGGGGCCCCTCTCCTATATGCCAAATTGGAACGGAGGCCAAGGCGCAAGGGAATCGCTGGAACGCCTGTTCCCCGGGTTCGCACGCCAAGGGCGCCGCCTGAACGCTGAGCGGACAGGCACCGATCTGCGGGTGGTCCGATCGGCATTGACCCAAAGGATTTCGCCTCTGTTATTTGGTCGCTAGACCAAAAATAAATTGCACTACCAATTGCCTTCATGCCAGTCTTTGGTCATCAGACCAATTCAGGAGAAAATGATGGGCATCGAGATCATCCGCGCGGACCGGAAACTGGCGGAAACATATGCAACTCATATCCCGGGGCTTGTTCATGCAACGGGACCGAAGTCCTACAATTACATCTTCAGCCACCAGCCGCTTTATGACACTTTCATCGACGCGGCGTGGAAGGCGCCGGCGAACTTCTTTTCCCACGAACAATCGACGCTCGCTTTCGAGAACGGAGCCTTTCTCGGCGTTCTCATCTCACATGACGGTTCCGAGCATTACCGATTGAAAGACGGCGTCTGGCCGATCGCGCAAGAGCTTGCGAAAAAGGGGAGTATCGCGGAGAGCGATATTGCCGCCCTGGCGGAACGGGCTGAGATCGCGAGCTTCATGAACCCGCATGTACCGGAGGATTGCACTTACATCCTCGTCGTTTCGGTGCCGGAGACAGCGCGAGGCCGTGGGGCGGGGCGCGCACTCATCGAGCGTGAGGTCGAACGGGCACGGGAGAGAGGCGTCTCCCGCGTACATCTCGACGTGATGTCGGACAATCCAGCGGTAGGGCTTTACGCCGCAATGGGATTCGAGCCCATGGCGGAAACGGTGACACCCATTCCCTGCCGCAAGCATGGCTTGGCGATGGAGCTGCGAATGATGCTTCGCCTCTAGCCCTTACTCGCCGGATACGAGGCGCATGATCGCACGCGTTGCCTCGCGGGCGCTGAAATCCGTTTCGCCCTTCGGGCCCATATGCGGGCGTGTCATCGACATGCCCTCGACGAGCGCCACGCATTGCCGGGCGCGCCTCGCCCGCGCCCGGGGTGACAGAGACGGATTGAGCGTTTTCACGATGCCGGAGAAAAGCTCGAAGTAAATTTCGTAATAGCGGGCAAGCGCTGCTGCAATCACCTCGTTGCGCGCGGCAAAACCCGCGACCTCGATCATGAAGATGCCACAGTCGCGCCGGTAGGCTTCGTCGTTCAGAAGAAAGTCGAGCGAGCGGTAGAGACGCTCTTCGCCGGAGCCGCCAGCCGAACCGAAACGTATCATGATCTCGTCGCCGTAGCGCCTGACGAAGCGCTCCAGCAGTTCGGCGAGAATCGAGGCGGGGCTTGCGAAGTAATACTGGACGTGGCTCAAGCGCAATCCCGCCCGGGCGGCAACGCCACGCGCGGAAAAGCTCGCATAGCCCTCTTCCAGCAGAAGCGCGGATGCGGCGTCGAGAATTTCTTCACGGCGGTTCGCTCCCTTCTCCGTGGGCGGCGCAGCGGGTGCTGGATCAACATTGCTTTTCATGCGGCAGAGAATAACCCCGCGACGGGATATTGACAAAATTGGTCAATAGACCAATATTTGCCAGATCGAAACCTGACGGAGGAGACAGATATGACAAAGCGCATCCTGCTTGCGGGCGGATATGGTGTCGTCGGGGCGCAGGTCGCGGCGCTTCTCGCGAAACACCACCCGGAGACGGAAATCCTGATCGGCGGGAGGCGCGAGAAGGAGGCTTCGGCACTTGCCGCCTCGCTTGGGCTCGCGGCGGCGGCAATCATGGATGTGACGAAGCCGGAGCCGATGCGCGAACTCGATGGAATCGATGCGGTCGGCTGCTTCATCCACGAAACGGACGACCACCTGCTTCGGGAGGCGGCACGGCGAGGCATTCCCTACATGGATATCACCCGCGGCCAGGAGGCGCAGATGCGAGGCCTTGCGGCCGCTGCCCTTCTCCTCCCCGCCGCGCCGGCGCTCTTCACGTCGCACTGGATGGCGGGCGGACCGGCAATCGTCGCACGGCGCCTCTCGGAAGGGCTCGAACAGGTCCAGCGTATCGACATGTCGATCCTCTATTACACGGGCGACAAGATGGGACCCGACTCTGCCAGCGCGGGCGAAGGCATGGCGCGCGGCTTCACCGCAAAGGTCGGGGGTGCGTGGCAGGCCGTTGGCCCACTGAGCGACGAGCGCCGGGTGCGCTTTCCCAGCGGGGCGCTGCGGCCCGTCTATCGGATGAACATGGGCGATGTAACAACGCTCGCGCTCGCCAATGGCGCGCGGGAGGCCGGCGTCCGGCTCGGCCTCGACAAGGGCACCGCCTTGGGCACGATGCAACGGCTGATCGAGCTCGGCCTGTGGGGCCTCCTGATGAAACTGCCCGGCATGAGCGCCATCGCAGCGACGAAGCCGGGGCCCGGCGCACCGCACGAGATCGTCATTGAGGTCGAGGGAGAGGCCGGAGGACGGAAGAAAAACCGCAGGGCGACGATCCTCGCCCCCCTGGGACAATCGCACCTCACCGCGGTGGGCGCGCTTTATGCGCTGGAGCGGATCGCGGAGCTTGGCCCGGCGCCGCTCGGCGCGGGGGCGGCGCTGCCGGAGACGGGTTTCACGATGGCCGGTTTTGCGCGGCTTTCCGCACTTTACGAAGCCGAAGGCATCGCATTGCGGCTGGAGGGGATATAGGCAAACGGCAGTTGTTTGAGGGGCCGCTTTGTTCTACCTTGCGCCCGCTTCGGCAGGCCGCTTCTCGGTGCGGACCTGCCCCTGGCACCCGTAGCTCAGCTGGATAGAGCGCTGCCCTCCGAAGGCAGAGGTCGCACGTTCGAATCGTGCCGGGTGCACCATTCCTCTACAAAACTGGGTACCATCGACGGCGGGACAGGGCGTTCTTCCTGTACCTGTTGGACCAATACGCTCTTTGGGCCGGATATGCGGATTTCGCCCGGGGTTACTATGACCTTTTCCAGTAGGTGCCGAAGGTAGGCGCGCCGCAGTTTGGGGTTTTCTGCTTCTCCAAGACAGGCACGAAAGCCACCGCAGAATTCTTCCAGACGGTCCCTAGTCACTTCGCCTGTGGGGCGGTCTATTTCTCTTTCCTTGATCGAAATCAGGCGCGTCAGTTCATCGTATTCATCCTGCCTTTTGGCAAAGCGTTCCTGAATTGCCTTCGCTGCTCCAAGCCCGCCTTGCTCCAGTGTATCGACCAGATTGTCGATAATCCCTTTCACCTCCCGGCGCTTTCTGTGAAGTTCGCGTAGCTCTTTCTGAAGTCTGTCCTTGCGCCCTGAATTTCGGGAAACGACGCGGCTAACCAAGTCTCCGACATAGTCGGGGTCCAATATCCGCCCTGATACCGCCTCGATAACGATTTCATCGAGCTTGCGCATGGGAACCGTCATGCCGGGACAGGCCGTCTTTCCCATATCCGCATGCTTGGAGCATGTGTAGTAACGGTACTTCCCGTATTTGCCTGTTCTTAGACGCATGGGCGATCCGCAATGACCGCATTGTGCAACGCCGGTCAAAAGAATGTCGCTATTCGAAATCCGGGGAGGGGTTTTCTTCGGATTGCGCGCGTCAAGTTGCGCTTGAGCGGCATAGAATAGTTCTTCGTCAACGATGCGCGGAACTTCGATTGGCACCCATTCTTCGCGCGGACGCGGCTTCTTGGTGCGGCTATCGCGGCGATTGAAATAGTAGATACCGACATAGGCAGTACGACGAAGGATTTCCTGAACAATCTGGAGGCGGAAAGGCCGCCGCGCGCGTTGCGTCAGCCCCCGTGTTGAGAGATAGGACACAATGTTCTTGATGCCGAGCGGCCCGCTCTTGCCGTCGCCATAGACGTAAAGCTGGAAGATCAGTTTCACTATCTCCGCTTCATGCGGCTCGATTTCCAGTTTCTTCTTTGCTTTCGCGCCGACCGTCTCGGCTATGTAGGTTCGATAGCCGAAAGGCGGCTGTGACCCGTTCCAATATCCGCGCTTGGCATTTTCGAGCATGGAGCGGCTGACATGTTTTGCTGTCTCCGCACTGTGATACTCGTCGAATGAAGACAAGACCTGGCGCATGAGCTCGCCTTGAGCGCCTTCGCCAATTTCCTGCGTCATGGAGACGACTTGGACGCCATGCTTGCCAAGTTCGCGGGTGTAAATCGCAGACCCTACGGCGTCACGAAAAAAGCGGGAGAAGCTGTGAACCAGAATGAGGTCCGCGCTAACCGCTTTGGATTTTACGTCCGCGATCATTCGCTGAAATTCCGGCCGCTTGTCGTCGCGTGCCGATGCGCCGGGGTCGACATAGGTTGCAACAATCTCAATCCTCCGATCCGCGCAATAACGTTCCGCATGCGCGATTTGATCGGGAATGGAAAGATCATTCTCTGCCTGCCGTGTCGTCGAGACGCGCGCATAGATGATTGCTTTTTGGGGCACTGGCTCTTCCTCCGGGCACTACCCGGCTATCGGTTCGTCTATAGCTATAGCTCGAAGCCTTTAGTCATTATCGTTTGCTGCTTCCATTTCCATGATCTTGGCAACAATGTCCCGCATGTAGGTTTCGATGATCCAAACCGCTTCCGAAGTGACTTCGAGCTTTTCGGGCATATCGACAATCACCCTGAATTCCTTGTTGTCGTTTGCCGCTACCATTGGCCGACCTCATACTGCCGGAGGCGGCGTTCAATTTCACTGGCCCAGTGGATATCCGTATGGAACGGCCCGACCGCTTCGGGAAGTTTCGCTATAAGCGTTTCGAGAGACGGCGCGCCCTTGGCGGGATGAAGAAGCGCGGACAGGGCCGCCAGCCCCTTTAGGTGGCCATACAATGCCTGCCCCTGCTTTCTATAGCGATATTCGAGCGCGTTCTTGGGATCGTAGTGACGGCAGAGGCCGAATTGCGGCAATTTCTCTATAGCGGTCTCTAAAGCTGTCCATAGAGGATGCAACGGCCAGCGTGCCCTGTTGCTATCGCCATTCGGGCGCCGGAGCGAGGTATGCCCCGTAGCTAGTTCCCTTAGAAGATCGCCTTGCTGGTCTTCCAAGTCTGCAAGGGTGCGGATACCACCTGCTTTAAGGCGTTCGCTTCTTATCTGGAATTCGACGCGCCACACATTTTCGCGCTGCCCCCACAAATCATAGAACCATGCCTTGTTGCTGGTGTTCTCGATCTCCGCAATCTTGTCGTAAACTCGCAAGACGGTATCGCCGGTGCCCAGCGTAAAAGTCTGGACGTGTCGTCCATCGCGCCATTTGCTGTTTTTCCGAGCGCGGGTGACGAAGTGATCTTCACCGAAATCCACAAACGGCAGATCGAAATCGAATGCCCAATCAGCGCGGATAACTTGTTCAAGCTTAAGCGTCTTTGCGCCTATAGAACGTGCCCACGCCTGCACTCGCTCGTGGAGCGATTTGGCACCGTCCCGCCAAAGCGCCTCGCTATAGAACTGGACCTTGAGCGATGGGTGCATGCGCTCGGCAAGCGCGAACTCGAAGTCCTTGTTGGTGAGAAGGAACCTATAGGGATGCCTGCCCGAAGCGCGCACCTGAAACCGCTCGCCTCCAATCTCTATAGTCGCTTTGCCTTCTTCCCGGTCACGGGCAAGCTGCTTACGATATTCAAGCTCGGCGAAGTCTATAGCCGACGTCGCCAAATCGAGATTGTAACAGACATAGAGGCTGTCTAGCCCGTGAAGCAAAAGACGCGGGTGCGCGCCATTTGTAGTTTCGTGAATTGCCGTGGTCATACTGACTCTGATCCCTCGGCTGGAATGTTTTCAACAAAGGACAAATATTGTCCTCGCTCGATAAATTTCAGACCGTCAACCGCGCGAAGATGCGGTTGAGGCTGAGAACTAGCGCCGCCGTAAATGACGGCTGCGGGATTGCTGGCATTCCTGATTTCAAGCTGCGTGATTTCTGTGAGTGGTGAAGCTGCTTTAGGTTCGGCGCGTCGCGCGCGAGAAGCCATGACTGACTTTCATCATCCGGCGTCCGCAAGAGTTCGAGATAGACGGGCCGCTTGTCCGTGACCGCGTCCTTCCAGGACGGGTCTTTCGCGATCTCATCGAGATACTCGCCCGTTCCCTCAAGCTGGGGGACGGTCATTCCAAAGCGTGTCAGCTCCCAAAGGATCGCCGCCTTGCGCACCTCATCGGGGCCATACTCGCGGCTAATGCCGGTGCCGGTATTCTTCCCGCCCAAGGGCGTCAGCAAATCGGAGTTCGTCCAATGCCGTACCTGCCGGATAAGGCGGCGCTTGGCCTCCTCATCCGCTTCCGGTGCGAGCTTTTCGACAAGCTCCCTGACGCTATAGGCGAATCGTTCCATAGGGAGAAGCCTATAAGACATCATTTGTCCTTACAAGTGCGCTCCGCTTCCCTCCTACCTAGGGGTGAAATTGCGCCTATAGCTTTTCCCTACCTAGGGAAGGGCCGGTGCGTTCGGCCCGCGTCAAGGCCAAGCGCCGCTAACGCGGCGTGGCTTCGCCAGCCTTGACCCAGCCCGGCCGCACCGGCTGGGGCTCGGCATGGCCTTCAGCCCGCTTTGCGGCCTGAAGGCCCGCCTGCGACTGAGAGGGGGGAGTGTGTGGAGAGGCAGGGGCAAACGAGGGGCAAGAGCCCGCCGAAGCGGCGGATGTATTTGAAGCCCCCCGTGTTACCAATCACGGGGGGGCTGACTAAATCAAATGTCCGGGCTAAAAGGAAAATTCACTAAGGGGGATCGATTCAATGGCACTGCACCCGGATTTTCCGCGCTCGCCGTATGAGGTGCTAACGCCAGACGTGCGCTGGATTCCGGCGCCGGAGGAAATGCGGAGCACGGCCTACGAAAAGCTGCTGCCGCCGCTGGTCGCCAAGATTCGCGAAGAGGTCAAGGCGTGGCGCGATACGGGTTACACCGGTGCGTCGAAAACGTCGCGTGACCTGCTGACGTGGTGGTTCGAGACCGACCATCTGGCTGAGAACACGGACGGCACGCAAACGCTGTTCCGCTACTACTTTGCTCAACGCGAAGCCGTCGAGACGGTCATCTGGCTTCACGATGTTCACGGCGCCCGCGACAAGTTCGATCTGATGCGCTTCGATTCATCCGGAGCCGTGTCTGGCAAGATGTTCGAGGAGGACTGGCCTCGCTTCGTCGTCAAGATGGCGACTGGCGCAGGCAAGACCAAGGTCCTCTCCCTGCTGATGGCATGGAGTTATTTCCACAAACTCTACGAGGCCGGGTCCGAACTTTCGCGTAACTTCCTTCTGATCGCGCCCAACATCATCGTTCTGGATCGTCTTCGTACCGATTTCGACGGGCTCAAGATTTTCTTCAATGATCCTGTGTTGCCGGACAACGGCCACGGCGGCCGCAACTGGCGCGACGATTTTCAAGTGACGGTGCATATTCAAGACAAAGTGCATGCCTTGCGTCCAACGGGCAATATCTTCCTCACCAATATTCACCGCGTCTATCTCGGCGAGGTTGTCGAGCCGTCGCTGGAGGATGACGACCTGCGCGACTATTTCCTGTCGCCCTTCGGCGCGAAACCTTCAGGCAAGACGACGGACAGCAATGTCGATCTCGGCGAGATCGTGCGCGAGATCGACGAACTCGCCGTGTTCAACGATGAGGCGCATCACATCCATGATCCCCGCATGGCATGGTTCAAGTCTATTCAGGATATTCACCACAAGCTGCTTCAGAAGGATTTGCGTCTGTCGATCCAGGTCGATGTGACGGCGACGCCACGCCACAATGATGGTGCGATCTTCGCACAGACCATCAGCGACTATCCGCTGGTCGAGGCCATTGCTCAGGACGTCGTGAAACATCCGGTATTGCCCGACGCAGACAGCCGGGCGAAGCTTGCCGAGCAGCAAAGTCCCCTCATCACCGAGAAATATGCCGACTATCTTCAACTCGGCGTCGAGGAATGGCGCAAGAGCTATGCGGAGCATGAGAAGACCGGCAAAAAGGCCGTTCTCTTCGTCATGGTGGACGACACGAAGAACTGCGACGAGGTAGGCGCCTATCTTGAAAAAATCTGCCCCGAGTTGCAGGAGTCCGTGCTGGTCATTCACACCAAGGCCAATGGCGAGATTTCCGAGGCGGCTTCGGGCAAGAAGAAGGACGAGCTGGAGACACTGCGCCGGGAGTCGAACGAGATCGACACATGGCATTCGCCGCACAAGGCCATCGTCTCAGTGCTGATGCTGAAGGAGGGCTGGGACGTACGCAACGTCACGGTCGTCGTCGGATTGCGGGCCTATTCCGCGAAGAGCAACATCCTCCCCGAACAAACGCTCGGTCGCGGGTTGCGCCGCATGTATTTCGGTTCTGACATTCGTGAGACCGTGTCGGTCATGGGGACGCCTGCTTTCATGGATTTCGTGGAGTCGATCCAGAGCGAGGGCGTTACCTTCGAGCGGGTGGCGATGGGTGGTCCCGATGGTCGGGACAGGAAGGATTCGCTGATCGTCGAAGTCGACGGGCCTGAATCAGGCAAGGACATCGAAGCGCTCGACATAGCGCTGCCGCGCATGACACGGCGCTTCAACCGCGAGTTCAAGGACCTCGGCGATCTGGACCCGGCATCTTTCGGGAACCTGCGCCTGCCTCTCAAACCCTTCACGCCGGAAGATACCCGCGAGATCGTCTTCAAGACGATGCTCGACTCCGAAGTCGATCACGTCATGGTGCTCGACGGCAGCACGACAATCGACTACCGGTCCGTCGTCGGTTTCTTTGCGCGCCAGTTGCTCAAGGATCTGAAGCTGGTGGGCGGCTATGACCAGCTTTACCCGAAAGTGAGAGACTTCATGCGCGATCATCTTTTCGATCGCGCGGTCGATCTTGAGGACCCGGTGGTTCTCCGCAACCTATCGGAGCCCGAAGTCGCGAAGACGTTGTTCGATCATTTCCGCAAGGCGATCAACGCACTCACCATTCATGAAAGCGGTGGATCGAGCATCGAAGGCTATATCCGCCTGCGGGACACACGGCCCTTCCGCACCGAGCCGCGCGGCTTCCTGCTGGCCAAGCGGTCGATCTTCAACCGCGTCGTCGGCGAACAAAACGCCGGCGCGCTCGAACTTGCCTTTGCGGGTTTCCTCGAAGCGGCACCCGACGTGCAGGCCTTCGCCAAGAACTATCTGGCCGTCGGTTTCAAGCTCGACTATGTGAAAGCAAATGGCGAACTCTCGACCTATACGCCCGACTTCATCGTGCGGACGGATGACGGGGCGGTATGGATCATCGAGACCAAGGGGCGCGAGGAGATGGATGTGCCGCAGAAGATGAACCGCTTGCGGCAATGGTGCACCGATGCGACGGAGGCGAGCAAGGCGGCCGACGGAACCCGCTACGGTTTCGTCTATGTCGACCAAGCGAGCTTCGACCGGCACAAGCCGAAGTCCTTTTCGGGACTTGCCAGCACGTTCCGTGAATATCAGGGGGGTTGAGAATGGCGCGGCATGACAGGAAAGCCTACGAGCTGAGCGACGCCGAGCAGCGCGATCTCATCACCCTGATCCAGCAGGGCAAGCCGCTGCCGGAGCAGTACCGCTTCATTCTTTTCGAGGACAAGCGTGAGGTCGAGCTGGTCTGGAATGGCAAGACGCGCGACGTCTGCACGACGGTGCTTCCCTTCCAGACCCTGGAGCATATCGACGAGCCGCGCTCCGAAACGCGGGTGCAGGAAGACTTGTTCGACAGCCGGGGCCGCCAGTTACGCGGCTGGACCAACAAGCTGATCTGGGGCGACAACAAGCTGATCCTCTCGTCCCTGAAAGCGGGTCCGTTGCGGCAACAGATCGAGGAAGCAGGAGGGCTGAAGCTGATCTATATCGATCCGCCTTTCGATGTCGGCGCGGATTTCAGCATGGATATCGAGATCGGCGGCGAGACCTTCCACAAGGAAGCAAATCTTCTGGAGCAGATTGCTTACCGCGACACCTGGGGGCGCGGTACCGATAGTTTCACCAGTATGATCTACGAGCGTTTAATTCTGATGCGAGATTTGCTGGCGAATGACGGCGCCATCTTTGTGCATTGTGACTATCGTGTAAGCGCCTACATCCGGCTTGTGTTGGATGAGGTTTTTGGTAAAGAGCAGCTTCGCAATCACATTTTGTGGCTTTACAGCGGGGGCGGTGTTCCACAGACACAAATGCCAAAGAAGCACGACGACATCTTTTGGTACACCAAGGGAGAGACTTGGACGTACAATCCAATCTTTCGTAGTTACACCGAAGGAACTCTTCAGAGAGGACGCACCGCAGTGAAGGGGGAAAACGCAGAGCTTCGGGCCGAAGGAACACCAATCAACAATTGGTGGCCCGACGTAAAGAAAATAACGAGCCCCACGGACCCCGAAAAACTCTACTACCCCACACAGAAATCAGAAGAATTGCTTGAGCGTATAATCACGCTGGCCACCAATCACGGCGATCTGATTGGTGACTTTTTTGTTGGGTCGGGCACCACGGCGGCTGTTGCCGAGAAGATGGGACGCAAGTGGATTGCAACTGACTTGGGAAAGTTCGGCATCCATACGACGCGCAAGCGGTTGATTGGTGTGCAACGTGAATTGAAAGCGTCGGATGAGGATTTTCGTGCCTTCGAGGTTCTTAACCTCGGTCGCTATGAGCGGCAAGCCTATCTGAGTGTCGGTGGACGCTTGAACGGCGAGCAGAAGGAACAGGCCCTGGCGCAGAAGGAACGGGAATTCCGCGAGTTGATACTGCGCGCCTACAAGGCGACTGGCTTCGGCGGGAACGAGGGCGCGGAGGCGCAGGACGGCTTCTTTCACGGTGCGCGCAGCGGGCGGCTTGTCGTGATCGGGCCGATCAACCTGCCGGTGGGACGGCTGTTCGTCGAAGAGGTCATCACCGAATGCCGTAAGCGCGGCGCGACGCGGGCGGATATTCTCGCATTCGAATTCGAAATGGGACTGTTTCCGGCGGTGCTGGAAGAAGCGCGCGTAAAAGGCATCGACCTCGCGCCGAAATACATCCCGGCGGAAGTTTTCGACAAACGCGCAGTGGACAAAGGGCAGGTCGTCTTTCACGACATCAGCTTTGTCGAGGCGACGCCGCGCTACGACAAGAAGAACAAGCTGGCCATCGAGATCGAACTGACAGACTTCTCCGTCTATTACAGTCAGGGCGCGGCGGAGGCGGCCATTGCCGCGATGAAGGACGGCAAGAGCGACGTGTTGTGCGATCAGGGTCAGCTCTACAAGGTGACGAAGGACAAGAACGGCGTAGTAACCCGCGAGCGGCTGACCAAGCACTGGACGGACTGGGTCGACTATTGGGCCGTCGATTTCGACTATATGAGCCGCAAGGAGATCATCAAGGTGCCTGTGGGCACGGGGCTGAGCGGCGTGGCGACGCTGCCGGGCTTCGAGCCGGATCAGGGCGTGCTGGCCGTGCCCGACTTCGAAGAACGCTGGACCGGCAGTTACATCTTCGAAAACGAGTGGCAGAGTTTCCGCACGCGCAAGGACCGCGATCTGGAACTGACGACGGCGCGCCATACCTATGAGAAGCCGGGTCGCTACACCGTGGCCGTGAAGGTGATCGACATTTTCGGCAATGATACGATGACGCTTGTGCCGGTGAATGTTGGGTAACTGCAAATGAAATTCGATCCGGAGATGACACTCCGCAGATTACTCGAGACGGAACCGGCGAAACTTGACGCCGTTCCCGATGGACCGGGCATCTACGCGCTTTACGACCATGAGGGACTCGCCCGGTACATAGGCATAGCTGCGACGTGCCTCAGGAATCGTATTTTCAATCGTCATGTTACCGGCGACGAAAACAGCCACAAATTTTCTTCAATCTACAACGCGGGTCGCATGTTCCACTCAGACAAGCATCCGTCTACCTGTCCAAAAGACGGTAAGATTTCCAAAAAACTGAGGAGCCTTTTTGTCAGGGAAAACTGCCGGGCGGTGGCGATGCCGATGCCAGATATGCCGAAGAGCGACTTGAGGGCGTTGGAATCTGCGGTGATCGCCCTGGCTCCCACCGGGGCCACAAGCTGGAACAATCGTCGTTGGCTCGATGCACATGAGCCCACTGAAGCGCTCAACAACGTTCTGGAAAAGCTAAGTTGGACGCAGAAGAACCTTGATGCCATTGAGAGACAGGCTCAACGGTGGGAAAATTTCGTTGCTTCACCCCAAATCAGGTAACTTCCAGCGTTACGAACCAGTACTCATCCTCGCCTTCCCCGGTGCGCCATTCTCCTGGAATGGGCACCCTCTTCATGGATAAAAGAAGTTTGAACTTCGTTCGAGCGGTTGTGCCAGTTCGCCTCGGAAATGAGCGCCACTGCATTAAGAAGAATTTCGAACTGTGTTTTAATACCCGGAGGAGCAGCCCCCGCGACCAAGTCGCCTGCGCCACCGCGAACGCGGTATGAACCGCCCTTTTTCCAGCCGGACATTAATGTGAACTTCCCTCACACAGCGCGCTGCCCCGCTTGCAGGTAGCCGGGAAGCCTCTAGAGTGAGTTTCTGCTTTTCTCGCAGTACGGCAGTCCGCAACGCCCGGATGGGTTGTGATGCAAGGGGATCCGCAATGGCGCGAGCAAGCGACATAGCATTCAACGGTGGTGGCGGCGCTTCTTCTCATACCGGCAATCCGATGCCGAAAGAACTGGAAGCGCCTGACTTTCCGGCGGAGAGTTCGGCTTCGGTCGAGAGCGACTATCGCGCGCTCATCGATGCGATGGATCAGGGCGCGTGCATCATCGAAATGATATTCGACGAGATGGAAGAGCCTGCCGACTACCGTTTCCTGCGCGTGAACCAAGCCTTTGAAAGGCAAACGGGGTTGCGGGATGCAGTAGGGCGTACCATGCGTTCGTTCCGTCCCGATCACGAAGAACACTGGTTTCATCTCTACGGGCGAGTGGCGCTGACGGGCATACCTGCTCGCTTCGACAATCCCGCAGCGTCGCTTGGACGGTGGTACCAGGTCTCCGCATTTCGCGTCGGCGCGCCCGACCAGCGGCGTGTCGGCATCGTTTTCAACGACATCACCAAACGCAAGAACAGCGAAGAACAGCTTGAACTCTACGCTTCGGAGATGGGACATCGCGCAAAGAACATGCTGGCCGTTTCCACAAGCCTCGTACAGATGACGAAGGGCGCCACGGTCGAGGAATACAAGACAAACCTGCTCGGCCGCCTCAACGCGCTCTCCCATTCGCAACGCCTTCTCATGCAGGACGGAGGGGATCGCGTCGATCTTGACCGGCTGCTTGCCGACGAAGCCAGCGCACATCAAGCCGACGGCGAGACACGGCTGAGCTGGAAGGGGCCGACGCTGCTGCTGGAGACCAGGATCGCGCAGTCCGTCGTCCTGGCGGTGCATGAACTCGCAACCAATGCCGCAAAATATGGCGCGCTTTCGGTACCAGACGGGCGGGTCACCCTAGAATGGGCGAGAGCGGAGAAATATCTCACCCTGCTCTGGCGGGAAAGCGGCGGGCCCTCCGTGAGCGGAGAGCCAACGATACGCGGGCTCGGAACGGGCATCATCATGAAATGCGCTCAGAATATTTTCGGCCAGGGTAGCGTCAATTTCGACTGGCGGACGGAGGGGCTCGCCTGCGAACTCGTCATCCCGCTGGAAAGCCTGTCCAGCGAAACCTCCTGATCCGGGACCCGAAAAAGACTGTGCCGCCTGCTCCCGTTCAGGAGAGGCGGCACATGATCAGCCGAAGCGCAGGACCTGATTACTTCGCCATATTGATGATCTTGAGCTGAGTAAACTCGGCGAGACCTTCTTCACCGAGCTCCGTTCCAAGGCCCGAAAAGCGCGAACCGCCGAAGGGAATGTTCGGCGCGAGATCCGCATGCTTGTTGATCCAGACGCTGCCGGATTCCATTTTTGTCGCAAGCTCGTAAGCCTTCGCCTGGTCGTTCGACCAGATGGACCCGCCAAGACCATAAGGCGAGGCATTGGCACGAGCGATCGCGTCGTCGGGATCGGAATATTTGATAACGGGGAGGACGGGCCCGAACTGCTCCTCATCGACGAGGCGCGTACCATCCGCAATGTCGCGAACGATAGTCGGGCGGATGAAATAGCCCTTCTCATCCGGGACGTCGCCTCCAGCGATGACATTGCCTGTCTTTTTCGCGTCCTCGATCAGTTCCTTCACCTTGTCGAACTGCATCTTATTTTGAAGCGGCCCGAGCTGCGTGCCCTGTTTCAGTCCGTCGCCGATGATGGTGTTGTTTGCGATGTTCGCAAGTTCATCGCACATCTCGTCGTAAATTTTCTCGTGCACATAGAGCCGCTTCATGGCGATGCAGACCTGGCCCGAATTCTGGAAGGCGCTCTGGAAAAGTTTGGGTGCGGCCTCTTTCGGGTTCACGTCGTCAAGCACGATACCCGCATCGTTGCCGCCGAGTTCAAGCGTGATGCGCTTCAGGAGTCCGGCTGCACCCGCCATGACCTTCTGACCGGTTGCCGTCGAACCGGTGAAGGAAATCTTGCGCACATCGGGATGCGCGGTCAGCGCCGCACCGAGATCATTATCGTCGGCGACAATGTTGACGACGCCCGCAGGCACGATGTCCTTGATGAGTTCGCCTAGTTTCAGCGATGTGAGCGGCGTGGTCGGTGCGGGCTTCAGCACGACCGTATTGCCCGCAAGGAGCGCGGGGGGAAGCTTGAAAGCCATCAGGATCATCGGGAAGTTCCAGGGAACGATGGCACCGATCACGCCGAGCGGACGGCGATGCGCCTCGACTTTCTTGCCTTCGCTGTCCTCAATGATCTTCACCGGGAGATCGAGCATGGTGAAATAGCGAAAGAAGGCCGCCGTGCCGTAAACCTCGCCTGTGGCATCACCGATGGGCTTACCCTGTTCCTGCGTCAGCAGGCGCGCGAGATCGGCTGCATTTGCCTCGATTGCATCCGCAATCGCACTCAGCACTTTCTTGCGCTCGCCGATGGGTGTTGCCGACCATGCAGGAAATGCCGTTTTGGCGGCGGCTACGGCTTCGTTCAACTGCGCTTCCGATGCACGGGGGCAGGAGGCGACGATTTCTTCCGTTGCCGGATTGATCACATCGGACGACTTCGCTCCCGCGACCAGCTTTCCGTTGATGAGAAGCTTGTATTCACTCATCCTTCTGTTTCTCCCTTTGGGCTCCGTTGGCCGGAGCGTCTCACAAATAAACAAGGCCGGGCGCAGCTTATCCGCACCCGGCCCATTTGACGATTCGGCACCAATAGCTCAATGCGTACCGGTGCGGAGCGCCTGTTCCTCGTGACGCGGACGCGATGCGACGATGGCATCGCCACTAAACCGTTCGCATGCCTCTTCCAGCCGGCCGATCTGGTGATCGACCTGAGCGCGCTGGGCCTTGGCGGCGTCAAGGCGCTTCTGAAAAAAGGAAACCGCAAGACGGTTCTGCTCTTCGCAGCTTCCACCGCTCTGGTAGAGGTCGAGAATCTGACGGATTTCATAAAGTGTCAGCCCCACTTCGCGGCCGCGAAGAATGAGCTTCAGGCGAGCACGGTCGCGCTTCGAATAAAACCGCGTCTGTCCCTTGCGTTCGGGCTCGATCAGCCCCTTTTCCTCGTAGAAACGGAGCGTACGATGCGTAATGTCGAATTCGTTGGCAAGGTCGGTGATCGTATAGGTCATTTGAGAGCAAACCTCCGACGGATGGAGCGAAGGCCGCGGCGATCCGCGACCCTCGCCGGTTCGTTGTTACTGCATGCGTTCGATGATGACGGCCGGCGCCATGCCGCCAGCGGCGCACATGGTCACGAGACCGTAGCGCTTGTCCTGGCGCTCAAGTTCGTCGAGCACCGTGCCGATGAGGATGGAGCCGGTGGCTCCGATCGGGTGACCGAGGGCGCAGGCGCCGCCGTTCACGTTCACCTTGTCGCGATCGAGCTTTAGATCGCGGATGAACTTTTCGGCAACGACGGCAAACGCCTCGTTGATTTCCCAAAGATCGATGTCATCGACCTTGAGACCGGCCCTCTCCAGCACCTTCCTGGCGGCAGGCACCGGCGCGTTGAGCATCAGGGTCGGGCAATCGCCCATATTGGCCGTCGCCACAATGCGCGCACGCGGCTTCAGGCCGTTCTTGTCGGCATACTGCTTCGAGGCAAGCAGGATCGCCGCGGCACCGTCCACGACGCCCGACGAGTTGCCGGCGTGGTGGATGTGGTTGAACTTCTCGAGCTGCGGATACTTCTGGCGGATAAGATCGCCATAGGTCGTGCCCTGCTCGTCGACCGGGATACCGGCCCAGGCTTCGAAGGTCGCCTTCAGGTTGCTCAAGCCTTCCATCGTCGTGGTCGGACGGGGGAATTCTTCGCGATCGAGTGCGACGGAGCCATCGTCGTTGTAGACGGTGACGAGCGACTTGCTGAAACGGCCTTCCTCGATGGCCTTCGCCGCACGTTGCTGCGAGGTAAGCGCGAGTTCGTCCACCGCCTTGCGGTCGATGCCTTCGAGGGTCGCAATCGCATCGGCGCAGACACCCTGCTGAGACTGCGGATGCTGCTTGCGCAGATGCAGATTGCCTGCATCCATCATCGGCGGTGTCTTCACATCGGCGGTGGCGGAGGTGTAGCTCATCATCTCCGTGCCACCTGCAATCACGAGATCTTCCATGCCGGACATGATCTGCGCTGCCGCCAGGTTGACGGTTGTGATGCCCGAACCGCAGAAGCGATCGAGGGTCACGCCCGAGGCCTTGATATCATAGCCCGCGTCGAGCGCGGCCATGCGGCCCATATCGCCGCCCTGTGCGCCGCGCTGGGACGAAGTGCCCCAGATGACATCTTCAACGTCGGCGGTCTTGACGTCGTTGCGTTCAGCAAGCGCGCCGAGCACCGTGCGCGCAAGGTGCTGGGGGTGAAGATGTGCGAGCGCGCCCTTGCCCACCTTGCCGATGCCGCGAGGTGTGCGGCAGGCGTCGATGATATATGCGTCAGACATTGATATTTCTCCCTGGATCGATGTTCTGTTTGTCCAAATCTGATTTTATTGCTGGCCCGTGAGCAGCACGACCTTGACGCATTTGCCTTCATGCTGATCGGCAATGGCGCTGTTGATCTCACTCAGCGGATAGGTTTTGACGAGCCGGTCGAAGGGGAGTTTTCCCTGATTGTGCAGCTCTATCAATTTCGGAATGAACGTGTCGGGATCGCTGTCGCCCTCAATGATGCCCTTGACCGTATGGCCGAAGGTGACGAGCGACATGAGATCGCCGGGGACCGGGGTGCCGGGCGGCGCTATGCCGACGATGCCAAAAGTACCATGAGGCGCAAGGCAGCCCATGACCGCCTGCAGCAAATCCGGGATGCCGGTCGTGTCGAAGGCATAGTCGATACCGACAGGCAGGATCGCGCGCACCGCAGCGGCGAGATCCTTCGCTTCGGCCGGGTCGAGCGTATGCGTCGCGCCGAGTTCGCGAGCAAGTTCGCGGCGCCCCCGATGCGGCTCGAGTACGATGATCGTCTCGCAGCCCTGCACGACCGCGCCCATGACAGCGGAAAGACCGACGGCGCCGCCGCCGAGAATGAGGACGGAGGAGCCCTTTTGGCAGGCGAGCGAATTCATGATACCGCCCGCGCCCGTCTGGATACCACAACCTAGGGGGCCGGCCAGTTCGAGCGGAAAGCCTTCTGGCGCCTTCACAACATTGCGCTCATAGGTGATGCAATGAGTCGCGAAGGAGGATTGGCCGAAGAAATGGCTCGCGACGTCTTCACCTGCTCCATGCAGCGCCTTAGTGCCGTCAGGGCGCATGCCTGCATAGTTCAGCATGGGCATGGTGTAGCAATAAGCGGGAAGACCCTGGTTGCAGCGGGCGCACTCGCCGCAGGAACGGAAGGTGATCGCCACGCGGTCGCCAGGCGCGACCTTGCTGACCGCGCTTCCGGTCTTTTCAACAATGCCGGAGCCCTCATGACCGAAGACAGCAGGGGGCGCTATGGTCGAGGTCGCCTTGAAGACGAGATCGGTATGGCAAAGACCGACACCCACCACGCGAACGAGAATTTCGTCTTCGCGGGGCTCGTCGATCTCAAGCTCCTCAATCGTGAAATCCGCATCGGGTGCCCGTGCGACCGCCGCCGTAACCTTCATCCTCCGCCTCCCTGATCCCGCTGTTCACGGGTTATTTTTGATGGCGCATTTAAAAATTTAAATCTACATTTAAATCGAAAAAGCGACGGAAGCAAGGAGACCTTTGTGAAGGCTCAGGAGAAGGGGAAGGCGCGCGCCGCCCCACCAAGGCCTGCGGTGCGGGATCTGCTGCTGGAGGCAGCCAGCGCGGTGATGAGCGAACGGCAGTCCATCGATGTGCCGCTCACCGACATTGCGGCACGCGCCGAAGTGAACGTGGCGCTGGTGAGCTATTATTTCGGCGGCAAGGAGGGGCTCTTGCTGGCGCTTGCCAAGCGCGACGCCACCATGGCGCTGGGAGAACTCGACCGGCTTCTGTCCCTCAACATCAGCCCGGCGGAAAAGCTCCGGCGGCATATCAGCGGCGTTATCAGGACTTTTTTTCTGCGCCCCTATCTCTACCGGCTGCTGGCGGCGCTCATGCGCGACAGCTCCGAGGAGAATGCCCGGGAAATCACAACCTTCTTTGCCGAACCGCTGGCGCGGACGGCAAAGGAGCTCATGGAGGCCGGTATCGCCGACGGCACAATCCGCCCTATCGACCCGGAACTCTTCTATATGGCGGCACTCGGTGCCTGCGAACAGATATTCGCCAACCGGTCGATACTCAAATTCGTGCATGGCGTAGAGGAACTCGACGAGACCTTGCAGCGGCGCTATGCGGATGTCGTGCTCGAAGTGCTGATGCATGGCTATCTCGCGCCGCGCGAGACCTGACCACCCCGAACGATACGACCCGCCCCCGGTTTCCCAGGGACGGGCCGCGACGCGAGGCCAGGCTTGTGGCCTCAGGCAGAGAGTGGCCTCTCTCTTGGTCCGGTCGTATTTTCTCCGGTCAAACGGCAGCCATCCAGCCGGAGAAAATTCCTAGAACGTGTAGGACGCCGTCATGCTGACGAAATCCTTGTCGTAGGATCCGTTGCGATATTCGGCACCGAAGTTGTTCGTGTAGTCGAGCGACACGCGGTACTGGTCGAGATAACTCCCCGTCACACCGACTGTCACCGCCTTCTTACCTTCCACGAAACCCGGACCGATCGGGCCCGCGGAATAACCGTTCACGTCATGGCTCCAGATGAGCATGGGGCTCAGCGTGTAAGGCGTACCAAAGGCGTTGGGATATTCCATCTGAGCCAGCAGGCGGTAGCCCCAGGAGAAGGACGTCGCATATTGCGGCGTGATCGTGCAGGAACCGAGACGGATGCAATTGTCACCATAGGTTGCCGCCGACCCCGGATTGACGTGCGTTTCACCCGAGCGCGGGATAGCCAGACGGCTTCCCTCCGCATCCGGCAGATACTGGAAGCCCACATTCGCGACCAGGATCAAGAGATTGCCTTGCAGCGCGCTGACGATCGGGTCGGAGGGCGTCAGCGTGCTCAGCGTATAGAGCTGACCATGCAGCGCTTCCATTCGACGGGAGCCGGGGATTACGGAGCCAGGCGTGACGGGTGCACCCTGATAGTAGTCGGGCTCGCCCGGTCCCGGCGTATAGCCGAAGTTTTCAATGTCGGCACCGACGATTTCCGACGAGTCGACCTGGAAGGGCATATCCGGGAAATAGGCAAGTTCGCCGGACAAAGCCGTCGCATCACCGATGACGGGGATCGTCGTGTTGAAGCTGGCACCGAACATCTTGATGTCTTCGGGGTACTGCACAACGAGCCGCTTATTGTCGCCCGCGGCCTGGGCGAAGATGCCCTGTCCAAAGGAAACCGGGCGGCCCGCATCGTCGGTGAGACCCGGAACGGCGCTGGTGCAGCTCGGGCCGGAGAGAGATCCGGGCACAGCCGGATTACAGAAAACCTGCAGAACAGCCGTTGTGCCTGTCGGTACGGTCGCCGTGGTCGTGCCGAAAGGCAGCTTCGAATGGAAGTTCACGAAATAGCTCGAAAGCTCCGTGCCATGATTAAGCCAGTCGGCGTAATAACGCAGCGCAAAGCCATACTGGCCCTGGTCACGGGCCTCCTCGTCGCGCGCACGCGGCACGAAGGCCGTCGGCGTACCACTCAAACCGCCGCCGACATTATAGACTTCACCGCCCGAGAGAGCGTAGCGGCAACCAGCAGCGGCCGCGTCGCTTGGCGAGAAGAAGCTGCCGCAGGCAGGAAGAACGGATTCCTCCCACTGGAAAACATATTGCGCTTCGAAAGTGAGGTTTGCGGGAAGGCCGATACTCGCAAAGATCGAACTCTGCGGCAGGAAGACTTCCTTCAACTCCACGCCGGGCCGCACAAGAGCCGAAACGTCGAGCGGAAGGTAAGCTGAAACACCGCCGGGAATGAAGAGGCTCTCACCCCAGTTTACCGCCTGGCGGCCGATGCGCACGGAAGCCGGCATGTCGGCCACAAGGAAATTGCCGTAAGCGAAAGCATCGAGCAGGTCGACGGAGCGTGCCTGAAGGTTCAGCGCGTCGTCACCCCGGAACTGGTCGTCCAGTTCACGCCGCTGGTCGTAAGGCGCTGCGACGGGTCCGTATTTGCCGCCCCCATGACCAAGTACCTGATCGCCGATATAATCGTAGAAAGCCTTGGCGCGGACGAAGAAACCAAACCTGTCATATTTGATATCCGCTTCCGAGATGATTTTCACCGGCGCCGCGATGAACTCGCCCCGCTCGACGTTCACGTTGCCGTCGTCGGAATTCACATCGTAGTCGGTGCCGCCCGGCGCATAGCAACCGCCGTTGAACACGGAGATGTATTCGCAGCTCTGTTCCGAGGTACGAACACTCGCACCGGCAGACACCGTCGTCGAAATCGAAATATCGACAGGCCCGGCTTCGATCTGCACCGCCTGGGCTGCGGTTGCCGCACCCGCAAGAACGGCCAACGGCATCCACAGTTGCAAGATGCGTTTCTTCATAAGCACTTCCTCCCTCTTCGCAGCGACAGGCACTCCCCTCGTGCCCGCTACGGCATTACCGTGATCAGAACGTCACTCACCGTCTCAAGCGGCAGCGTCGCGTCGGCGATGCCGGCCACTGGTCCCAAAACAAGCGGCATAGCGATATCCATGCCGGTCGTTCCATCCGGCAGCAACGGCACCGAGAGAACCTGCGTTGCAAGGCTCCCAACAGGCTCGAGAACGGGGCTGAGTTGTTCGAGCGGCAAGTCCGGCAGCGGAACGCCCCCAACAGGGCTGCCACCGCCTGCGCCCAGAAGGCCCAGCAGAACCGGGCTGATGACCGGCTCCAGAGCGTTCAGATTACCGTTGCTTGAATCTGCCTGTGCTCCCTCGATTATGCCTCGCGCGAGGTCACCCACCGGCGCAAGCGGCGCGCTGTCTTCGGGCGCTATATTGCCAAGCTGAGCTTCACCGCCGCCGGAAAGAAGACTGGGAACAAGCCCGCCTTCCATCCCGACAAGCGCGCCCGTGAGGTCGTAACCCAGAAGATCTTCGCCAAGGCCGCCTTCGCCCGAAACGCCAAGGGGCGGAACCTGCGATCCGATCTGATCGAGGCCGTCGATGAGCGCGGCCTGAGCCTCAGCTGGTAAAAGGCCGTCTTCGATAGGAAGCTGTCCCACCACGTCGCCGAGTATGGGAACGGAGGTCAATGCCTCGGTCGAAAGAGCGCCTGCGAGGAGCCCCTCGTCGCCTCCACCTGCTGTCGACCCGGCCAGGCCGCCATCGCCAAGCAGCGGCGACAGAACGTCAACTCCGAGTACCGAATCGGAGACGCCGCCTTCACCGGACAGACCAAGCTGTGTACCGCCAAGAGCGGAACTCGAAGGAGAAGATCCTGCCGAAATCGAGGACGGATCTCCGCTTCCACCTGAACAACCCGCAAGCGCGCCGGCGACGAACAACGCAATGAATGATGATCTCATGACTACTTCCTCCCGTGTGAACTTGCGTAGCAAATTCATCGGGAGAGACGATGTAGAGAAATGTGGCGATATGTCCGGCGGCCGAGACAGGCTGAATGTTTGTCCGTATACGAATGTCCGGAACACGAGAGTCCTTGCCGTGCAACCGGTTCTGAGTTCTCGTGTGAGTGTAATTCTTTGTAATGCCGATGGACTCAGGCAGAGCGCCGCTGCAACGATCAGAACATCGTACTTCCGTTGCGGGAGCTTCAAATCCCCGCCGGTTTCCCGGCTGTCATTTCGGTCATGAAGGTTCTTCTCGATCTCGATGCAGCATCCCTCACCCAGGGAAACCGCCGACCGGGCCGAACGCCTCTGCAAGGGAAGAAGGCGCCCGTCTTCGACATGAAGGCGGGCGCCGCTTTCGGCCTTACAGCAAAACGAAGAGAGTTCCTCCGCCGGAACCCAGGAGGAAACCGTGAAGAAGAAACCGGTCGTTTCAGCTTCCCTGAGCGACATCAGAGAAGACACCATCGTCCTTACGGGCTCAATGTCGCTTGTTGCAACGGCGCTCTTCGGTGATTCCGGCCAACTCATGAAATTTCTTCAGTCGAACATTCCCGCGAGTGCCGTGGCCGCCGACCAGCGCTACCGCAAATGGGTCTTCGCACTCAGCAAGACCGGGCCAATGCGCCTGGCTCAGCACGTCGCCAGCCAATATGCCGACCGTGAGGAAGAGGCAGCGGCTTTCGTCTTCCCGCGTCGAATACCTTCCTGGCGAGCGCATTGGCGCGGCGACAGAGCTTATCTCATTCACCTCGACCTGGTGCCCCGTGTACTGGATGCGCTCAAGGGACCGGGAACGATGCGCCTCATCAAGGATCCATCCCTCCGTTTCGATCCGGACATACCGTGGGAGGTGTCGGTCGAAAGCGGGAAGGAAATGAATGCGGTCTGGCGAGACACGAATGCAAGGCCTGCGCGAGCGGTCAGGATGGTTCGTGACGGAGAGGCATGGCGCCTGGCAGAAGACAGGAAAATGGAAGATGGGCCTGAAGACTGCGCCCATGACGGCCCCGAGACGTGGCTCGGTCATTTTCTGGCCGGCAGGGGATAGCTGTCGCCCCCTTCGAGGCAGTCCCGGACAAGCAGCAGACAAATGAAAGAGGCGGGACCGAAATCCCGCCTCCTTGTCTGTAGTACCTGCTGGCAAGAGCCTGCCCTTACGGAGTCGGCAGACCGCCCGTAACGGTGTCGAGCAGACCGGTCACGGGGGCAAGCGGGTCGTCGCCGCCACCGCCGCCGGGCAGACCACCACCGAGCAGATCGGTGACGGGCGCAAGCGGATTGCCGCCATCGCCGCCGGGCAGACCACCGCCGAGCAAATCGGTGACAGGAGCGAGCGGATTATCGCCGCCGCCAGCGAGGCCGCCGAGCAGATCGGTCACCGGGGCGAGCGGATCGCCGCCGCCGTCTCCTCCAGGCAAACCGGGAAGCGCGCCTGCGGGAGCAAGGCCGCCAAGCGCGCCGTCTTCGCCGCCACCGACAAGCGCGGGAATTGTCCCGGTGTCGCCCAGCAGCATACCTGTCACGTCCTGCCCGATGAGATCAGCCACCAGGCCATCTTCACCGCCGACGCCAAGCGCCGGCACCTGGCCGAGAACCATGTCGAGAGGGATCTGGCCGAGAGCGTCGTTCACAGGCGCAAGGCCATCCGCGACGGGCGCCAGAGCGCTCGTCAGTTCGGCCGGAAGCTGGCCACCGATGAGGCCTTCGTCACCGCCACCGAGCACACCTTCGGTGCCGAGAAGGGGGTCCGTCAGCGATGCAAGGCCAAGCGTATCCGTTACGCCGCCTTCGCCAGTGACACCGAGTGCCGATACCGTGGAGGTCGATCCTCCGCCCCCGCTACCTCCGCCGCCACCAATCGTGGACGATCCGTCGGAAGAACATGCAGCAGCGAGCAGCATAGCGCCCGTCGCCAAAGTCATCTTCGCTACGTTCCTAATCATCAGCCTAACCTCTCCTCGCGTCGTTGAACTGGAGGAGAGCCTAAGTCACACGAGCGTTTTATGGTGTGGAAGCATGTATAATTGCGTGGCCGTTTGTTGGCACCGTCCGGATTGGTCAGCAGTCTGACTGTCTGTCCCATTTTGGGTCTGTTCACGGGCGCGGAAAACCTGGGGCGAGCAGTCATTCCACTTGCGAAATGCCCTTCGGAAGTTAGCGGCATCGTCAAAGCCGAGAAGCGATGCGACGTCCCCAACCGTCAGGGGCGTTTCTCTTAAATATTCACGCGCCAAATAGTTTCGGACATCGTCGACAATTGTGCGGTAGGAAGCGTTCTCTGCCTCCAGACGCCTGCGCAGCGTTCGCTCGCTCATGTTGAGGCGTCTGGCCGCTTCTGTCATGCCCGGAAAGCGGCCACGCGCGCCCAGGATCATGCGGCGAACTTCTGCCCCCAGACCGCTTGCAGCATCCATATCCCGCAAGAGGCGCTCGCACTGGCGCCGGTACATATCCGCAACCGGAATTTCCGCGGCAGACAAGGGTTGATCCACACGCTCATTTGGCCCGACAAATCGATTGACGCGATGGCCGAAGGAAACACGCGTGCCGAAGTAGCGGCAATAGACATCCTCGGGCATTGCAGGCTGGTATGACAGCTCAACCCTGCATTCATCCGGTAGAGGGCCGATCAACTGGCGCAGTGCGGCAAGTACGCCCGCAAAAAAGAGCTCGATTATAAAATGCGGTGCGCCTTCCACGTGAAATGGCGGTTCAAATGTCAGGACCGCGTTTTCTCCGGTGAATGCGAGCTGGATATTTCCCTGGCCGCCTCGCAGCGGGCTGTACTGGATGAGGAGACCTGCAGCCTGGCGTAGGCTACGACTACTCAGAATGGCGTGTCCGAGAAGACCGTGTGTCCCAAGATGCATGCTTGATCCAAGCCGCAACGCGATCGACGGTTCCTGCGTCAGCGCGACGATGTTTTCCGACATGATGCGGAACTCGTCTTCCGTGACCGTTCCCGTTCGAGGGACAGGGAATGCCGCCGGATCGTGACCGAGATCACGCAGGACAGCAGAAACGATTTCGACGTAACCGGGTTCAATACGCATGGCGTGTCCGCTTTTAACCCCCAGCTTGGCCGATCATGACCTCCCGTAGATCCGGGAACTCCCTATGTAAGGCATCAATGGACGCGACGGAGCGTTTCCCCCGGAAGGAGATAGCAAGATGCACCAATCCCCCCTATCCCGTACGCCGCAAAATGTCGAAATTGTGCCGCGGAACCGGCAATTCAATATCGAAGAAGTGCTGGAAACAAATTGGCACGGCGGCGACGCCTTCAAGACCGCGTTTTTCGATGCGATGTCGATCCTCTTTCCACTCGGCGAACAGTTCTTCATCGACAGCGTAAAAGAGTTCCGCGACCGGATCGAAGACCCCGAACTGCAGCGCCGCGTGCGCGGCTTCGTTGCGCAGGAATCGATTCATCGGCGCGAGCACCAGAGCTACAATGAAGCCCTGTGCCGGGCACGCGGCATACCGCTCGAAAAAATGGAAGAACGCGTCGAGAAGAAGCAGGCATTTGCACGACGCTACCTTCGTCCAATCCAGCGGTTGAGCGGAACGGTCGCCCTCGAACACCTGACTGCCATTCTTGCCGATGCGACCTTCCGCAACCCGGAAGGCCTCGAAGGCGCCCACCCCGAAATGCAAGCCCTCTGGCACTGGCATGCGCTTGAAGAAACCGAGCACAAATCGGTCGCCTTCGATGTTTTTGTCGCCGTTGGCGGCACATATTGGCGCCGGCGCATATCCATGCTGCTGGTCACGCTCGACTTCACCCAGCACGTGATCCGCAACATGCGGCTTCTGCTGCGCGACTACAAAGGCTCTCGCTTCAAGCTCTGGTGGGGCGGGATGAAATTCCTGTTTGGCGAGAAGGGCGCGCTCCGTGGACTGAAGGAGCCCTATCTCGATTTTTACAAAAAAGACTTCCATCCCTGGGACCATGACAATCGTGAGCTTGTTTCCTCGGTGATGTCGGAGTTTGGCGGCGGGGCCGTCAACCCGATCTGAAAAGTCCACCTGTTGATCCCGCCTGACCGGCCCTGTCGAGGGAAGAGACACAAGATGGCAATGAGAGTCGAGACAGCGGAAGCTGTAGAATATACAGACATCATCCCGGCACGGCCCTTACCGCCGAAGGAAGCCCCGGGAATTCTCACGACGCTCATGAAGCCCCAGCTGCTTGCGAATCTCGTCGCCTCTTATCCCGGCTACTGGTACGAAGTTCGACGTTGCGAATTTCGCGTCGGCATTTCGCGAAGCGGCCGGGGCCTTCTCGTGAACGACCCGGAAGCGCTCAAATGCATTCTTGTGACGGATGCAGAAAACTTTCCCAAAGAGGAAAATCAGCTAGCGATCCTGAAGCCTCTTCTCGGTAAGGGATTGCTGACGGCAGAAGGAAATGCGTGGCGGCGCAACCGGAAGCTTGCCGCCCCTATCTTCCAACATTCGAGTGTGCGCGATTTTGCGCCTCTCTTCGTGCGCGCAGCAGAACGATCGGTTGCGCGTATGCTCGAACAGCAGAGCACCTACCGGATCGACCAGGAGATGACGAAGCTGACGCTGGAGATCATCGGCGAAGCAATTCTGAGCGCCGACCTTGACGACAGCATTGACGACATCTCCCATACGGTGACCGGCATTCTGGACAAGTTTCCGGCGATGTTTCTCGCCTCTGCCTATCTCCCGGCCGGCCTGCGCAACAAATTCATCGAGTCGATTGTCCAGCCAGGACGCAGGAAGCTCGATCTGTTTGCCCGCGGCATCATCGAGGAAGCCAAGAAGGAGGGCGGCGAAACCACTCTCATGCACCGTCTGATGACTGCCTCGCGGAATGAGGACGGTCATGAGATGAGCCTCGAACAGGTACGGGATGAGGTCTCGACCTTTCTGCTCGCGGGCCACGAGACAACAGCTACGACACTTTCCTGGGCGTGGTATCTGTTGACGTTGCATCCCGAATGGCAGGACCGGCTCCATGAAGAAGTTCACGACGTGACGAACGGCCGGCCGCTCACGGCCGAAGATGTGTCTTCACTTCCGCTCACGCGCGCCGTCATCGACGAGACGCTGCGGCTCTACCCGGTGGTGGCCAACCTACTGCGGCGTGCAGCCAAAACCGTGGAGGTGGCCCCGGGCCTTACAATCCCCAAGGGCGATACCGTGCTCATTTCCCCCTGGGTATTGCATCGTCACAAACGGTTCTGGCGGGAGCCCGAGCGGTTCGACCCAATGCGTTTTATCGGGGAGGAGGCAGCGGAACGACCCCGGCATATATACATGCCCTTCGGTGGAGGCCCGCGCATCTGTATCGGCATGAGCTTCGCTATCATGGAGGCTGTGCTTATCCTCGGCACATATGTACAGCGTGCCCGGATCAAAATCCTCAATGCAGACAAGGTGATGCCGCAAGCCCGCATCGTCCTCAGACCGAATGTTCCACTCGAAGCGAGTGTTTCTCCGCGGGAAATCGGCGCCTAGCCAGGAGAAACGATCGAGCGCGTACAGTCATCGACAAAACACGACAACACTAGATCAAGTTGTTTGACTCAGCTTGCTAACTTTCTCCCGAAGATCTTGCGGGACGCGACCTGCGCCCGGTGCAAACAAAGGGAGAAACAGCATGAGACAATTCCTGCGGCATTTCGCTTTGGCTGGAGTTCTCGCGACGGCTTTCGTCGGCATAAACCCGGCAAGAGCAGCTGGAACCTACTCACTGCAAACCGGCGCCGACCTCGCCGCCGTTTGCGGCAATCCTGTGGACGCCCAGTCGCTTACTGGCGAAGAACGCCAGCGCCTGGCGATTTGCGGTGCCTATATCCAGGGATTTCTTGCGCATTACGCGATCGCTCGACCCTCGATGAACGAAGCGACGTTCTGCCTGCCCGCGACGGGTGTCAGCGCCGAGCAGGTCCGCCAGCTGTTCCTTGCTCTTCTGGAGCAGCGCCCGCAGATTCGCGACCTCCCGGCCAGCCTTGATCTGGCGACGAGCCTCACCTGGGGCTATTCATGCCAGAAGCAGAAGGCCCAGTGATCGCGCGACGGATCGTCGGCGCGCAATCTAGTTGTGGAAACCTTCATTGACATCGCAACGTTTGCGCCATTCGGAAAGCAGCGCAACCAGTAGATCCCGGAGCTCATCGTCGCTCAGGCTTTCAACGGCGCCGGCAAGGTCCGTCGTGCGATCGTCGATGGGGTTCTGGCTGGTGTCCATGATGTCGCATTCATAATTCATGGCCTGATCCTCAAGTGTGACGCCACTCAGCCGCAGCCGTGGTCTGCATTACATGCTCGACCTTGCCGGGAAAAACAGGCTGCAAGGTGTAGAAAACTGTACGGATTGGTGAATGCGAGCGGGGGGACGCCGCTCCTCCCGTCCTCTGTTCTGAAATGGGAGCGCGGATACGCACTTCGAAGAAATCATGTGTTCTGTGTGCGTGAATTTAAGAAGAAAAGACGGGCTCGGAAAGTCTAGAAGGAAAGCTGCTTCTGTCGAATTTGGTATAGGATTCTTAAACCACAAAGAGCTAAACTTACCGAGGCCGTGAATTGAGTGTGAGGGTGTTTGAATTCACGATTGGCCGAGTTGTTGTTAAGTCCGGTGGGAGGGAAAACGATGACAGTGACAGCAGAACAGGACGGGGTGGCACACGCGGCCGGCGCGCATGCGGCGTCGCTTCTGCTTGTCGATGACGATCCCGACATCAGAGAGGAAATGAAGTCTTATCTAAGCGCAAATGGCATGATCGTGACGGAAGCGTCCGATGCCAAGTCAGCGCTCAAGGCTTTCAGTGAGAACCAGTTCGATCTCATCGTCCTTGATCTTCTTCTCGGTTCCGACAACGGCTTCGACATCCTTCGCGAAATTCGCCAAACCCATACGACACCCTGCATCATGGTCACGGGGCAAGGTGAGGCTACCGACAAAGTCGTAGGCTTGGAGCTTGGCGCCGACGATTATGTTGTGAAGCCCGTCAATCTACGCGAGTTGCTGGCGCGCATTCGCGCACTTCTCCGCCGTAGCGGAAGTTCGGGCGGCTCGAATGTGCGCAAGAACGCAGCCACCTCCGCCGAACTGGAGGATGTTGGTGCACGCTGGAAATTCGACCCGCATCGCCGCCGGCTCTCAACACCGGACGGTTCGCTCGTCCCTCTCACCACGGCTGAATGCGACCTGCTGATCGAGCTCGTCGCACATGAGGGTAACCCCCAAACGCGTGAAGAACTTTGCCGTCGTGTCTTCAACCGGCAGTGGCAACCTTATGACCGTAGCCTCGACAGCATCGTCGTGAAGCTTCGCCGCAAACTCGAACCGAATCCCGATCATCCGATGGTCATCAAGACAATCCGCGGCAAAGGATACCTGTTCACAGGCTTTCCGAGTACCGAGTAATTGGCTGGGTACGGAGTAGCGGGTCAAGCAATGTCGCGCGGCAGGATCAGCGCTACATATCCACCATCTTCGTGATTGCCCGGTTCGATACGCCCGCCGCCTTCGCGAATGATTGTATCGCAAATGGCGAGTCCCAGCCCCGTCCCGTGCTCAGCGGATTTCGTTGTAAAGAAGGGCTCCATTACACGATCAAGGATTTCCTGACGGAAGCCCGGTCCGTTGTCCTCCACCCGGACGATCGCCATTCCCTTTTCATCCGGGGACACAGTGGCACGAAGGCAGATCAACCCTTCTTCGCGTTCATGCTTCGCACCAATGCCGGAGATCGCATCGACAGCATTCTGCATGAGGTTTCCGAGGACCTGTTCGAGTTGCAGCTGATCGCCGACGACCGCGAGATCTTCGGGCACATCGACCTCAAGGCGAACGCCCGCCCGCAAGAAGACATGGTGCATGATGGTCTCAACATTCTCGATGAGCTCGTGAAGAAGGACTTTTGACTGCTCGCCCGTGCTTTTGCGGCCGAAACGGCGCATCCTGTCTATCACCTCGCTTGCACGCTCAACCTGGGCGAGAACCCGTTTCGTTTTGGCAGCGACCGCCACGCTATTCACTTCAGGTGCCTCAAGAAGAATTTCCAGGTTCTGCACCGCAAGCGAGATGGTATTGAGCGGCTGGCGTAACTCGTGCGCTATGCTCGCCGACATTTGTCCCAGCGCGGCCATCTTCGCCGTTTGCGCAAGTTGCGTCTGCTCCTCGCGAAGGAGAAGGGCTTGCCGCAAGAGGAGCGTCAGCCTGTCGGCAAAGGCGAGGTCCGCCGAAGCAAAACCATGGGCACCGCGTGCCGTGCAGATCAGGAATGCAGCATCACCTCGCAGCGGCAAGGGCAGCACCGCAAAATTTCGGCCCTCCAGACCAAAAGCATTCGCGAGCAAGCGGCCATCGTTCGTCTCAGCATCAAAGACCGGCGCAGACCCGCTGTCGCTTTTTGCCGCCACCATATCAAGGGCGAGATCGACGCTCCGGCCTGTCTTCCCATCACGGGGCAGAAGAAACCGGACATTGCCGTCGAGGCCACGCTGCACCACGCAAGCCGATTCCGCGCCGATACACTCGCAGACAAGCGAAACGAGTTGGCCCAGTTTTTCACGAGTTGAATCCTGGGCAAGCAGCAAGCGCAGTCCCTGCAACATTGCTTCTGCTTCGCGCCGCTGCTGCTCTTCACGAATGCGCGCGCCACGCATTTGCACCATCATTGCGGCCGCTTCGCGCGTATAGCGTTGTGCGTTCCCCTCGTCGACCGAGACAAAAGCTCCCATACAGCTCTTCCCTTCGCTCATACGCGCCGCGGCAAAGAGAAGCTTGTGGCCGGAGGATCGGTCGTCGATTTCGACTTCCAGATGTCGAACACCTCCCCGTTCCCGGAGAATGTCGAGAAAGGTTTGATCGTCACTCGTTTTCAGGGAGGCAAGCTGCCGACCATCGACGAGAGACCCAAGGTCCCTCCGTCCGTTCATGACCCGTCGGACCTTGATGATGCCATCTTCGCCTGCCTCCCAAAGAAGATCTGCTTCCAGCCCGAGCCAGGATTGCGTTTCTTCCAAGAGACTATCCAGTCGGCGGCGTTCCAACGTCGATGCCATCGCGCCGCGAATGCGAATGGAAGCCGCAGATGCCGCATCCGCCAGGCCGTAGCCTGCCGCCACGGCTTCCATCGCGAGGCTGCCCTTGGGAAAGAAAACTGCGATGCGAAGCCCCGTATCACCTGAAAGCCGGCCTTCGGAAAGAAGCCCTTGCCAGGATGCGTGTGAAGAGCCGCTCAGTTCCCCGCTGCGACGACTTGCAAGCGTGTACCAGTCAACAAGGAGCTCTCCTGCATCCACAACAAGACCTCCGTTCCGGGACTGCCAGAGAAGGCGAGGCTCACCGGATGCAGAAAGACCAAGCTCACCCGCCGCAACGGGGCCTGGGGCATGCTCGGACAGAAATGCTGCCGTTTTCTCCAAGGCAACACGCAGCTCCGCTTCCGTCTGCGCACATGCGAAGAGGAGCGAGATTTCCGCGAATGATGAAAGAAGCTCTGCCGGGTCTGGACCCCCGTCTCCGCTGGCGCGGCGATCGCCGACAGACATAGCGAGCTATGCCGACGGATCGGTGACGACGAAGGTCGTCTCCACCCGGATCGTCTCTTCGGGAGTAGGAATGAACGGCAAGAAGGAGAAACGGGAATCCGTATAGTCGATGCCGATAGAAAGGCGGTTGCCACCCGCGTCTGCCGTTTCCTCGAAGTCGAGTGTCGCCGAAGCCGGATCTACGACGGGCGCATAGGCATTCAGTGCATTGTTGATGGCATTCGTTGCGTAAAGCTCGCGCTGGTTTGCATCAAGGCCTGCCACCGCTGCGCGCCCGCCTTCCGTTACCGCATAGGAAAGGGCGATGCGGGTTGCGAACTGGAAACCATAGGACATGATGGCGAACAGGATCGTCAGAAAGACTGCGGCAACGAAAGCGAACTCGATGGCGACAGAACCTCGCTTGTCGCCGAGAAAATGCGATGGAGCAACCGCCCCCCCTTGCGGAAGGGCGGTGCCCAGACCTTCACACTTTCCTTGCGAACCAGCACATCGACGCATGGCTGTTCGTTTACTCCGCAGCCGTCGCGAGATCGGTCTGCACATCACCAAGGACGGCCTGCAAGCTGGTGCCGATACCCGTGTCGCCACCGACGATCGCCCAGAGACCAACAGCAATACCAGCCGCGAGCAATCCATACTCCACGGCGGAAATTCCACTTTCGTCCTTCATGAATCGGCGCATAAACGCCCTGGTGTTCTCAGACATTGAACCCTCCAACATTAATAACGGCCGTTTCCGGCACCCACTTCACCAGGCCCCCCAAGCCTGGCTCCTCCACTCTTTACTGCCGCATATCCATAATATTCTAGCAGATTTAGAGCATCGATTTCAGGCAAGTTTGCATCAGCAATTGCTAATTATGACTAAAACCACGATCCGATTATGGTCTTGACCTTACCCCGCATAACAAAACAACGCTTTCACTTTAGCGCACACAAGATCTCATCATCTTGATTTTCCGGGATCTGACGCCTTCTCTTTTGATTTCTTGCCAATACCCTCGAGATAGGCATCGTATATCCTATCCGCTTCGGCCGACTGCATTGGCGGTTGACGGCCTTCGGCAGCATATTGTGCGTCGAGAACCGCCTCTGCGCGCGAGCCAGGAGGCTCGATTGATGCATTGTTCTGACTGGTGCAAGCGGCGAGCGAAAGAACCGCTAAAATACTCACCAAGGCCTTGCGAGAGAGCCGCTTCATTACATCTCCTCCTTCGCCGTATCACCGGCATGCATACGTTGCTTCAGCCATGTGGCGGCGAATGCCTGAACCTCTTCCCTCTCGCGACTGGACGTAATTCCAGAGAGAAGGCGCCGGGCCTGATCGTCCTTGCCGACCATCATGAGCGCGATGACGAGATTGTTACGGATTGATGTCGAGCCGGGATCGAGTTCCTGCGCCTGGCGCAAGTTGAACTCCGCAGCAGGCACGGCCTCTCCGCCGACACAGAGCTGCGCGTAACCCAGGTTGTTGAGAAATTCGGCGCTCGACGGGCGCACATTCACCGCCCGCTGAAAATAGTCAACTGCCGCCGCCCAATCACCCTGGGCCGCCTTTACACGTCCAACACCATTAAAACCGTCCGGTTCCAGATCCGTTCTCTCCAGATCGGAAAATGCCGACGTCGCCTTTTCATATTGCTCCGTGCCCAGCAAGGCTTCCCCATGCAGTTGCTGGAAATAAGGTGTCTTGCGCTCCTGTACCGCATATTGATCGAGATAGGCGAGCGCTGCCCGGTATCGCCCCTGTTCGATCAGCCCGTTGACGACGCTCAGATAGAGCCGTGAGGTCGAAGCGTCATCGAGCGGCTTGACTGTGTTCGGCGCGGCAGAAATCGTGGCCACCGGGTCGAAGCCATAATCAGCACACCCCGCAAGGGAAAGAAATGTCGCAAAGAGCATCAACTTTTTATTGCCCGGCTTCATTTCGAGGACCTCGTCTTCGTCATTTGCTCGCCTGCGTTCTGCAGCGCCCCTTTCAGTTCCACCACGGCGGGGCCGGCCAGAACCACGAGCAGGACCGGCATAAAAAAGAGGATCATTACAAGCGTAAGATGCGGTGCTTTCCGGCCCACTTGTTCGCGTGCCGTCGCCATTCTTTTTTCGGACATATCGGCGGAGAAACGCCGAAGTGTAGTGCCGAGTTCGCCTCCCTGAAAGAGGGCCTGCTTGATCGTCGACGCCAAGTCCTGCCCTTCATCAAGACCGAGACGTTGTCCGAGCCTGTCGAGTGCCGCATCATAGGGCATGCCGCCGTCAATATCGGCTACGTGTCGACGAAGTACCTCACTGGTCACGGGCGCCGTGCGTCCGGCGACACTTGCGACATAACGCATGCACTGGTCGATACTCACCCCGGCATCGAGCGCCATCAGCATGATGTCGAGTACGGGGGGCAACTCCCGGCGAATGACATTCGCGCGGCGATCCGCGTAAAGCTTCAGCGCAATCAGCACATAGCGATAGAACAAATAGCCGAAGAACAATCCGAGGATGATGTCGATCAGATGCAGACCCTGCGGACCGATGCGCGCCACGATGACCAGAAACCCGACAGTGAAACCCGCAACATATCTCAGGGCCGCAAAAATGTAGAAGGCGGAGGGCTGAAAAAACCCTGCGCGTAACACGAGCGATTTCAGCTCTTGGTTCACCTTCGCGCCTTCGATGCTGCGGCCCGCCTTTTCAAGTCCCTGTAGAACGATTTCGACAAGAGTGCCGTGGGAGCGGTCCAGCGCAAAAAGCCCGGAGAGGCGCGTCGCTGCTTCATGCCGGCGAAGAAGGACTGGACCAAAAGTGACAATGACAAAAGCTCCCGCCGTCGCAGCGAGCATTGCCACCATCCATGTCAGAGTTTCCAGCACCCGCATCGCGCCTTTCTTCAGTATGACGTTGTCTTGATGACCGCTCGCATTACAAATGCGCCGAGCACTTGCGATACCGCGCAATAAATCAACAATGTCGGCCCGGAGGGATTTTCGATAAACCAGCGGACGTAATCCGGACTTTGCAAAAAGACCACCGAAGCGACGAGCATTGGCAACAGACCCAGCACCCATGCGCTCGCGCGAATTTGTGATGTGCTTACCCGTACTTCGCGCATCACCGACGCCCGGCGGCGAATGTTTTCGATCAAGTTGGCGAGGATCGCTGTCAAAGAGCCGCCAAATCGCAAATTCGTTTCGACAGCTGCCCCGAAGAGGCGGAGTTCATAGAGATCGAGTTCGTCGGCCAGCTGGTTCACGCTATCCGTCACTCCGGCGCCATTCGCGATGCGCCGCATCGTCGGAGAAAAGAACTCCACAACAACAGGCGGCGAAGATTGTGTCGCGCGGGAGAGTGCGACGGAGAGGCTGTTGCCGACTACCAGCAACTGCCTTACGCGATCGAAATAGCCGAGCATTGCGTCCGAAAGGGCGTTCATCCTCTGTCTTGCGCGGTAATCGACAATCGCGACGACAACAAGAATTGCACTCAGCACGACCAGTGTCGAAACAAAGAATCCGAGGATCAATATCCCGGTGATCCAGGTACAAAGGGTGAAGAAGCAAAGAGCCGTCAAACGATCGGCGGTCAGTTCGATGCCTGCCTGATACAGACGTGCTCGCGCGAACTCGGGAAGGTAGAAGGTCGAGTCCGGCCAGGCGACGAAAGACGAACTAACGCGAGACGTGGAGGATGAACGCTCGACAAGCCTGTCGAGGCGTTCCCTCACTTCGCTGTCACGCCGGTTTCGCCACAGCAGGAACAGGGCGCAGGCCCCCAGGCCGAGGCAGAGCAATGCTACAATTGCGGTCGAAAATTCGGTCATACTCGCCCTTGTGCCCCTATACGACCCGTCTCTTCTCCGTCTCCTCGTCGGAGAATATTTCTCTCAGTGAGTAGGTCGGCCCTTCCATGCCCACTATCCTGCAGATCGAAACCACCTTGCGCTTCCCATCGGCACGCCGCGCCGTATGCACAACGGTATGAACGGCACCCGAAATGAACCGCCGAACAGCCTGAAGGTCTGTTGAAAAGCCGTGCAGACCGATGAGCATTTCGAGACGCTCCAACGCATCGCGCGGGGCATTCGCGTGAAGTGTCGCCATCGATCCGTCATGTCCCGTTCCCATGGCCTGAAGCATTTCTATTGCCTCACTGGAACGAACTTCACCGAGAATGATCCGGTCAGGGCGCATGCGCAGGACGTTACGCAAGAGATCGCGCGCCGTGACTTCCGTCGCGCCGTCTGGCGAAGAGGGTCGTGTTTCCAGGCGAACGACGTGGGACTGCTGCAGCTGCAATTCCGCTGCGTCCTCGATTGTCACCAGGCGCTCCTTCGCACCGATATAGGAGCTCAACACGTTGAGCAGCGTCGTCTTTCCCGATCCCGTCCCCCCACAGATCAGGATGTTCTCCTTGTCGCGGACCGCGCTTGAAAGATAGGTGAGCATATCGGGCGTCATGCTGCCGTTTCGGACAAGATCTTCGCCGGTCAGTGGAATGTGTTTGAACTTGCGGATGGAAAGGATGGGGCCGTCGAGCGCGACGGGCGGAATGATGACGTTGACACGCGAACCGTCCGGAAGGCGTCCGTCGACATATGGCGTTCCTTCATCGACACGCCTGCCTATCGGACTCACAATTCGCTGAATGACATTCATCAAATGAGTCGTATCGCGGAAGCGCGTCTGTACCGGCTCAAGCTCCCCGTGACGCTCAACGAATATGTTTCCCGGCCCGTTGACGATAATGTCGTCGACCCCCGGGTCGCGAAGAAGCGGCTCCAGAGGGCCGAAGCCGACAATCTCGTTTTGTACATCCTCGATAAGCTGCGCTCGTTCGCGCATGTTGAGTGCGATGCCACGCGACATCAGGACGACAGCAATTGCGCGCGCAATCTCATCCTGAAGCGCCGCCGCCGGAATGCTATCGCCCTCGAGTCCCTGCTGATCCAGATATTCGAGTGTCAGATCGAACACGCGAAACTTGATTTCCTGATAACGGTCGGAAATGCCGATTTCGCTTGGCGCATCGCCTTCGCCGAGCAGATAGGGCTGCATTGTTTTCATGAGAACACCCCAAACTTGCGTGCCCAGCTTTTCAAAGGCTGCATCCGGTCCTGTTCAACGCCACGGTCGGGAATGAGGTTGAGCGTCCGCAAATGCCGAGTGAGGCATTGAGCGTAGGAGGTCGAGGGGTCAAGGGAGAGCGGTTCACCCCGGTTCACGCTTTCGGCCAGTTCCTGCCAGCGCACAGGAAGTTCGATTGTCCGCGCGGCACCGACCGCGTTGCCAATCCCGGCTGTGTCAGGTGCCATGCCGGAGGCAAATTCATGGACGACAAGCACCGGCTCCTCACCCTGGGGACGGAACTGGCGCATCATGCGCAAGAGTTCCGCGGCGCCCTTGATCGAGGTGAAGCGCTGATTGCAAGGCAGAAGAAACAGCGCGCCTTCTTCCGGCAAGCTCAAAAGTTCTTCCTGGCGAGAGAAAGGTCCGCAGGAGACGATCACCACGTCATAGAGCGCTTGGCAGATTTCGAGCAGCGCACGGAGGTCATGCACGTTGACTGCCCACTCTGCATCGCCATGAATGGCCAAAGGCATGACGTAGAGACCCGAACGCGGGCAGCGGGCGAGGGCGGAATCAAGCAGTGCGCGATCCAGCCGGGACATTTCCTTCACAGCCTCCTTCACACGGAAAGAAAGTTCAACACCGAGAGAAATCGCTGCGTTGCTCGCCGGCAGCGCGAGATCGACGAGAAGAACGCCATCGTCGGGACGCGCCGACGCGACGGCCGCACCGAGGTTCACGGCAAGGTCGCTATCCTCCTCACACGAATAGCCCGTGAGCACCGTAACGATACGGGAGGCCGCTGTGCTGCGCGGCCTTTCGGTCAGCGCATGGCGCGCAACGACGTCACGAATATCATCCTCGGCAGCGTCGCGATCGATGAAATCCTGCGCCCCCGCGCGCATGGCGGTCAAAATAAGCTGGGCACCCGATTCATTGCCGATGACAATCATCGGCAGGCCCGGGAACCAGTCCCTTACAGTCGCCAGACGTTCAAAAGCGGTTCGAGCGCCAAGCCGTATATCGCTGTCGACCAACACACCTTCGGGACGAAACTGCGCGGCTACTTCCTCAACACTGTCGACGGCCGGATCGGCGGACAAAATCGTGGCAACAGATTCCAGTGCCAGCTTGATCCGAGCCGCAAGTTCCTTGTCACCGGAAACCAGAAGAAAACGATGCATGCCGCGTTACCTCATAAGGCCGTGCTTGACGACATGATCGCCCAGGGTATCAACATTCAACAGAATGTCGCCCAGGCCCGGGTCGTAGAGCTGGCCCTCGCCGGGCAACAGTGGCACCTCTCCCGCTTCCATTGGGGAAACGAGGCGAGGCGTCGCCACGATGATCAATTCCTGGCGCTCGCGGGAATTCTGCGTGCGCTTGAAAAAACTGCCAATAATCGGCAGCTCTCCGATGCCTGGCACCCGGTCCTCGACGTTGCCCGAAGAGGAATACATCAACCCGGCAAGCACAAAACTCTGACCATCTCCAAGTTCGATAGTGGTGCGCGTCGAACGTGTACGCAGAGCGGGAACGCGGAAGCCCTCAACGACCACTGCGTTCGCATAGTCGAGTTCACTTACTTCCGGCCTTACCTTGAGGACGATACGGTTGTTTTCGAGAACGGTAGCCGCCACATCGAGTTGTACACCGAACTTTTTGTATTCGATCGTGATCGTATTGCTCGACCCGCCTTGTGGCACAGGAACCGGCACCTCGCCTCCCGCGAGGAACTCGGCATCCTCACCGCTGCGCACCAGAAGCGTGGGCTCAGCCAGAAGCTGGGCAAGATTGGCGTTGCTCAATGCGCTTATGACACCAAGGATATTGGATCCCGGCCACGCCATCAGAAGATTGAACGCTTGGCCAATGGGCAGATCTTCATTCGGTGCGAGGCCGACGCCTGGCGTGTATCCGAAACCCGTGTTCGAGCTCGGTCCCAGTGCCGCGATCTGCAGATTATTGTCGAGACTCTGGAAATTGAGCCCAAGTGCCTTGAGCGTACTCGTCGAAACGGCGGCAAACCGAACCTCAACCGCTACCATACGGCGGTCGGCTACGGTGGTCATATCCCTTACGTCTTCGCCGAGATAGGAACGCGCAAGCGACCTTGCCCTTTGCTGGTCCTCAAGACTGTAGACCTGCCCCTTGAGAATAACGCCGCGGCCCGTACCGACCGCCTTGACGCCGGAGAGCGCGGAATCCCGGCTGAACTCGGACTGCAGGCCCTTCAGATCGGCACCGACGACGATATGATAGGAAAGGGAGGTTTCGGAACCGGCAAACCAGATGGTCAGGTCCGTCGTCCCCTCCTTTTGCCCAAGAACGCGCAGCTCGCGCGACGAGACGACTTTCACGTCGACCGTCCCCGGGTCAGCGATGGCGATGCGATCGATAGTCCGATCAAGCTTCAGCACCCGTTGCCCGCCAACGGCGATATCAAGCGAGCGCGTTGCCGCAAACGATTGATCCGGTGCAAGGAGAAGCGCCAGGAAAACGACAATTCCACACGCTATCGATACTGCGCTCTGCCTTCCCGACAACGCCGCCCCTCCCTCTTTCATGTGCATCATCCCCACCGACGCCTTTCGTTATCTCGGTGCTGTAACCGTCGTCTGGTTCGCACCCGAATAGATCGTAATGCGATGACCCGCCGCCCCTGCGGCGTCCACCTCCCGCGCGGGGTCGACAGAAGAAGATCCCGGCCTCAAATCCTCAAGCGCAACGAGTTCTGCCGGTGCGATTTCGCGATCACCCGGGTTCCTTATCGCCAATGTGATGTGACCGAGCCGTCCGGCGAGCGCAAGCTTTGCAAGCGCTTCGGGCGGCGCAGCGACGGTTACCGTGCGCGCCCCGGCGTTCACGTCCCGATTATCACCTGAAAGAACCGCACCGACGGCAAGAACCTGCATGTCCTGCAGAAGAAGCGTGCTTTTGCTCTGATCCTCCTTCGCCTGTCCAATGCCGGACTGCTGGCCATAGACCGCGCCAGGAAAGGTTGCGAATACGTCGACCCTGTCGCCCGCCTGAAGAAATCCGCCGACAATATCCTCCTCTGCGACCCGTACTGCGAACGCGCGCTGTCCTTCTGGAACCAGGGCAGCAAGCCCGGCAGCCGCAGGGTCCGTGCTGAGACTGCTGCCAAAGACGATCTGGGAGACACGAATATCCGCTGTGGCGACACGGCCGACAATGGACGCGGGGTCACCGAAACTCCCTTCGGGCGCCGGACCTTCCATTTTCCGGCGCGTAAGATCCTCAGTGCTCAACGCTTCGCCGCGCACGACATTGCGGGCAGCAACGATCACGCTGACAGCACCTTCCGCAGCCAGGCCCTCGGCTTCCTGCTGAGTGGCAGGTTTCGTCGTTGTGGCCGTCCGCGATGAAAGATTGAGCCAGATGAGAGCCAGGGCGGCCAAAATCAAAGCCACTCCCAAACCGAGAAGCAGTATCGGGTTTCCCTGAATCCGCTGAGCGAGATTCATGCTGTCGTCCCTCCTCTTGCAACCGCTCCCCAACGGCCACGCGTCTTATGGAATAAAAATCACATATCAACGTTACGCATTGTACGAATCAAACCCGTCAATAGAGTCCTAACTCTAAACATACATTTCAATCCCATGTTCGCGTTTCATTGCTGCAGACATAGCGAAACCAGATAACCGCACACGAGATATGGATATAAGGCCGACGGGTGTTTCACCGCTATTCCGTTCACCGCAATAAAACGGCCCTTTGAAAATTCAAACACACTCACACGCGCATTGGTTCCGTCCGATGTGCGGTATTTTACTGAAACAGGCCATGTGTGACGCGATATATCGCGGGATTTGGTAGGACAAACGCAACACAGAAGTCGAAGGAGAACGACAAATACCGACAAGCCGTGCACGGACGGTTCCGTGTTACTCAAATTAAAGACAGTACTCTTCTTTATTGTCTCCGGCCGCTCAGTACCATTGCAACGAGGGAAGCACGTATCGCGGCGGAGGAAACATGATGCGAAATACAGGAAAACTTCTGGTGGCCGTTTCGGGTTTGGCGCTTATGTGCAATCCCGCTTTTGCCCAGAGCACAACACCGCTCAACGCCCCGTCGCCAGGAACGGTACTAACGCCGCCGCCCCCTGCCCCCGATCTGAGAAAACGCGAGGTGCCCGAACTGCGCGAAGAACTCGGGCTTCCTGACGGCTCCCAGAAAGTTCTGAACTTCCGTATTTCACAGGTCCGGATCGTCGGGGCGACAGTCATAGAAGAAGACAAGATCGCAGCGCAGTTCGCAGGACTTCTCGATCGGGCAATTACTGCGGCGGAACTACGCGCTTCCCTTGACCAGGCCAATCAGCTCTACACGGATGCCGGCTACGCACTGGGCCGTGCCTACATTCCCGTGCAGGTGATACAGAGGGGTACACTGATTGTGCGGGTAGTCGAAGGTTTCGTAGGTGAAATAAATATTACCGCGGAAGACCCCGCCGTTCGCCATATGGTTGAGGAATTCAGCAAGCAGATCGTATCGGAGAAGCCTCTTCGCAGTGCAACGCTCGAGCGCTATCTCCTGCTCATCAACGATATTCCCGGCGTAACGCTGGGCGGCAAATTGACCGGCATGAATGTTTACACCGGCGCCGCGACGCTCGCCCTTACGACAGACAGTGAAAAGGTATCGGTTTCGACGGCAGTCGATAACCGCGCGAATCTCGAAAACTCGCCCTTCGCCGCCTATCTCACGGGGTCGCTAAACAATATTTTCGGAATGGGGGACCAGGTCTCCGTTACCGCCCTCGCGAGCCCGGAGATGGACACGCAGCAATATTTTCGCGGCACTTTCTCCACCTTTATCGGGGCGGATGGACTACGCGCAACGCTTGGCGCGGCTTATGCAAAGTCCGAAACGCCGGACCTTCCGCCCGGTTTTGAACTCGTGAGCACAAGTACCCAGGTCGATTTTCTGCTGAGTTATCCGATCATCCGGGCGACCAAGGAGACCCTGACGAGTTTTTTTGGCGCCTATATGACCAACGCCAGCAACGAGCTCAATGGGTTCAAGTTCAGCGAAGATGCCATTCGCGCCGTTCACGTCGGCGGAACCTATGCTTCGCAAATAAGCGAAGATGTTTCTCTTGGCGGCAATTTTCGCCTGACGCAAGGCTTGTCCATCGGTGGGGCCGGCCCGGACAACACGCTGCATTCGCGGCTGGGCGCAACACCGAACTTCACGAAAGTGCAAACCGGCTTCTCGGTAAACTATGCGGCGACAGACCGGCTCCTTCTCAGCTTTCGAACGGATGGGCAGTACAGCCCCGACTCGCTCTACAGCTCGGAAGAGATCAGTTTTGGCGGCGCGCGCTTTGCCCGCGGCTACAACAACTCCGAGATTAGCGGAGATAGCGGCCTCGGCGCCTCGGTTCAAGCAAGCTACCGTTTCGACGTGGAAACTCTGGGCGGGTGGGCCGTGACGCCCTACACCTTCCTGGACCATTCGAAAGTCTGGAATACCGATGTGGACGGACAAGGCAATCACCGTCTCCTCTCCACCGGCATTGGCGTGACTTTCTCGAACCGCCGCTGGCTTTCGGTAGGTCTGGAGCTGGACAAGCCGATCAACCGGACGCCGAGTTCCCAGGACAACAAGGATCCAAGGCTCTTCGTTTCCTTCGAGGTCCGGTTCTGACGGACTTCTCCCGAACGAACACAACAAGAAAGGCCCGGCTTCCTGCCGGGCCTTTCCGTTTGAGGGCTACATAAATACTGAGCCCCCGGGGGGTTCGCGAATATCAGCGACCGCCGAGCAGTCCGCCTACGAGGCCCGTGACCGGCGCAAGTACACCTGACACAGGGTTCTGTGTTGCTGTTGAGGGAACCGTCTGTTGCTGCTGTGCCGTGGAGGGTTGTCCGCCCGCCAGATCGCCGACAACCGGAACACCGCCCAATGCGCCGGTCACAGGCGCCGCGACCTGCCCGACAACGCTGCCACCGGTACCGAGAATGTTCTCGATCACGGGCACGGCGGGAGCCAGCACACTCGTCGCGGGGGACGGCTCATTGCCAGCCACGACATTCAACAGTCCATTTACGGTGTCGCCAACGAAGCCGAGCGGCGGCTCGCCAGAAGGCACTACGTTTCCAAGCTGGCCCTCACTACCACCACCAAGCGGGGTATTCGCGCCAGCCAGATTCCCCAGGACATCGGTACCCGTGAGGTCCGCAAGCAGGCCATCGCCACCCGTTACACCAAGGGCCGGAATTTGTGCCAGCGCTTCATTCAGAACGCCCGTCGGAATTGCGGCCGCCAGCGGCTCCATAACCGGCGCAAGCGGCGGGCTTGCCACCTTGTCATTCAACAATGCGCCAAGAAGACCATCGTTACCGCCAGCGATGCTTGCGGTGAGGACGCCGCCCGTATCGAGTGAGCCGCCCAGGAGATCGGTGCCGGCGAGATCGGCAATAAGACCGCCTTGACCGAGGAGACCCAGCCCCACGATCTCCGCATCCGAGTCCCCTGCGAGGGCGCCCGCGACCGAAGGTATGAGCCCATCCGATCCTGAACCGAGAATATCGCTCAGTGCATTGCCGTCGCCTACGCCATCGAGCAGACCACCTATGGGATCGATACCGACAACATTGTCCAGAACGCCGCCGCCCCCGGTCACACCGAGACCGGCACTGCCATCTTCTCCGCCGAAACCCGAACTTGAACCCGAGCTCCGGGCGAGAACCGTACTGCTGCTGCCGCCGCCGACTTCGGAGGACAGGGATATCTTGTCGGTCCCGCATCCTGCGAGCCCGATACATACGAGGGAAGCAACAAGAGTTTTTCCAGACACCGCTTTTCCTCCGCGAATGCGAGACGGCCAGGAGCCGATCCGCTTCATTTCCCTGCTCTTTTTCTAGAACGCGGCTTTATGAAAGGGTGTGGCGTTGTGTCTATTTGTGTGCTCTTGCTTGAGTCTTGCCATTTCTTGTCCGCATACACCCTATTGCATTTAATTGTTCGCTAACTTCGAGGCGGGTTAGATAGACTGGTTGGAAGGCCCTCCGGGACTTGCCGCTTTGTCTTGTGCAATCGCGGCGGACGGATGGTGCGGAGGAGATCATGCGGTTTTCGCCGATTGGATTTATGCGGCGCTACATGCGCAACGAAGACGGCGTCATTTCCGTAATGGCCGTCGGTGCACTTGTGCTTGCTTTTGCCGTCGCCATGATTGTCATCGATACCGGCGCTATGTATTCGGCCTATCGCTATCAGCAGTCGGCGACGGACGCGGCGGCCCTCGGCGCTGTGCGTCAGATCGGGGAAGCCCAGAGTGTCGCGGAAACAATCTTCAACCTGAACGAATATTCAACGGAAAACATAACGGCGACACCGCTCTACTATGTTGCAGATCCATCGTTGGCGCCGAATGGCCGGTTTTTTTCGGAGGGGGAGACAGCAAGCGACGGTACGCTTGTCAATGAGGAAAGCTTCAATGCCGTCCGCGTCACGAAACAGGCACAATCACCAACCTATTTTGCGCGGCTGTTCGGTTTCGGGAACAGCATGCAAGTCGAGACGCAGGCGGTTGCCGCCTACACAAAATATGTTTCCTTTTCAGCTGGCACACGTCTCGCTTCGCTCGACGCCGGCATTGCGAACCAGGTGCTGGGCGGGTTGCTGGGTACAACAATCAATCTTTCGCTCATCGACTACAACTCCCTCGTCGATGCGAATATCGATGCCCTCGAATTTCTCGACGCTCTTGCCACAGAGATCGGGCTGGAAGCAGGCACCGACACTTATGGCGATCTTCTGGAGGCGGGGGCGAGCGTGGGCGACATCCTCAACGCCGCCGTCGATGTCCTGACCGGCGACACCTTCGATGGCGACCCATCGGTCGCGACACTCGCTCTTCAAACGGCGCTTTCACCTGTCGGCGGCACGCCGGTCGATCTCGGTGACGTTCTCGACCTGGCCCCGATAGCACAGCGAACAATTGGCTCCGTCGGCTCTTCGTTGAGTGAAGGGGTGCCTTTCAATCTCTTCAATCTCCTATCCGGCACCGCCATGGCGCTCGGCGAGGGACAAGCTGTGGGTTTCGACACGGACGTCAATCTCGGCTCTCTCGCTTCCGTGTCCGGTACGATTACAGTCGGCTCGCCAGTGGCGCATATGGCAATCGGTAAAGTCGGCGACAGCGTAAGAACGTCGCAGGTCGCTGTGCAAATGAACGCTAGCATCGGCGTGCCGCTACTAGGAAGAGTTTTGCAAGTCCCGATCTTCATAGATGCGGGAGACGGCACAGCTGAAGTCAAATCCATCCCCTGTGTTCCGGATGGAACGCAGGTGATTTTGGCTGCAACTACTTCAGGAGGAACCGTTCGTTATGGTACGAGCTCTACTAGCGGTGCGACCATCAGCATCCCTCTGCTTCTCAGTTTTCAACTAAGCGGCTCAGTACCCATAGCGGCGGGTGGACCGAAAGATGTGAGCTTTGAGGAGAATGAGTTTAGTGAAGTGAAGTCCACTTCATCGGACGTGGCTTTGATTTCCGGTCTGAGCGGCTCCACACAGATAACAAACCTGTCAGTTTTGGGAATTCTCAACCTCACTCCTCTCGGGACAATTACATCTTCGTTGCTTTCCTCGATCATCGGCGCACTCGCTGGTCTCGATACCGTGGTGGACTCCTTGCTTGCAGCGCTTGGCATCAAGCTGGGTGCAATGGACATGATCGTTCATGGCACCAAATGTCAGGCACCAACGCTCGTCAGTTAACCGTGCGCAGCGACACTAATCCTCAAAGCAACTCACACAATTACAGCCGAAGCGGCTACAACATAGCGGCGACACCGGTAAAGCAGGCATCTCATGCGGGCATTGATCTACGACGATGACGACGATCTGGCGGTTGAATGCGCCGATGCCTTGCAATCGCGGGGCTTCGAGACGCAGACGCGCAGTGGCCGGACAGACTTCGCGGCGCTCGTTGGCGAGTTCGAGCCGGATCTCATTATGCTCGATGTTCATATGCCGGAATTCAATGGCTTCGAAGCCCTGCTCGCGCTTGCAGAGAACCCGCGTAAAGCCGATATTTCAGTCATCATGATGTCCGGCGCACGTGACAACCTTCTCGATGCAGGCACATCGCTTTGCGGAGCTCATGAGATAAAGCTCCTCGGAACTCTACCCAAACCTTTTGGGCTGCCTGACCTCGACAAGCTTCTCTCGCGCCGTACCGCGGCGCATTGAGGCTCTCTGCAGCTCACAAAAGTCGACAAAAGGCGAGCCGCTTCGAAACGCTCGATTTACCGGCGGTTAAGCCCGACGCGCTTTTATAAGCGTCAACAAGCGGTGCAAGGGGCCCGCGCATGGTTTGGAGTTTTCGATGCGTGCCTGCGTCCTGGTTGCCGATGACGATCCCGTTCAGCTTCAGGAGATGGCTGAGTTTCTCCAGGCGAGTGATCTCGACGTCATTACGGCCAATGACGGTCATGAGGCAATCGAACGCATCGCCAGCGAGCGGCCGCGCATACTCATGCTCGACGTCAACATGCCCGGTTGGGACGGTGTGCGCGTAGCGGAAGCAGCCCGCAATCTCAATCACAAGGTTATTGTAATGCTGATGACCGCCGAGAGCGAAATGTATCATTACGCCAGTCTCGCAGATTGCGGCGCGGTTGCTGTTTTCCAGAAGCCGGTGCAACTGGACAAGATCACCGATTTCCTGCGTTCCGCTTTGGGACAGGCCGACGCAGCCTGAACCGTAAAACTCTTATCCACCAAGCTCGACGCTCTTAACCTGTTGAAAACTGCTAGGTTTAGCCTAACCTCTATTGGCGAGGTCAGGTATGATCAAGTTTGCAGTCAAATCACTGGTAGTGCTGGTTCTGGCAGGCCATGCAATGAAGCTCGCGGAACCTGCGGAGCCGGGTCAGGTCGAGCCACGCTTTATACCAGCCACCTATGCGGAAGGAGCGCCCCTTCCCGAGCGGGATGTTTCGCGCGACCTGTCGGCCCTGACCAATGCGCAGATTGTGGTGTCGCGGACGGCGCGCGATGCAACGGGCTTTTGTGAGCGGGAGCCTTTGGCCTGCCAATCCGGGCGGCAGCTTCTGGTGCAGTTCGCAACGGGCGTCCGCGATATGGCTGCCGGCCTGGCAGGCTGGGCGGAAGAAGGCGAATCCGTGCCTGCTCAGGTAGAGGAAGAATATCGTCCGCTCAAGGAGTACAGCGGAAACTATCCGATACTTCCCGAAGCGCCACCAGCACGCAGCAGCAGCCTCTGAAACTTCTGCAGTTCGGGAAAGTACCGCAGTCCTTGACTAACTGCGGACGCTGCTCGCTGCAAGGTCGCGCAACGATTGCTCGAGCCGATCGGCCATCTCAGGCATTTCACGCCTCAAGGCATCGATCCTGCGCAACATGCTTTTCGCTGTCAGATAGGCAACACTGAAACGGCGGCTTACCTGCGACGCTGTCAGGTTTTGATTGCGAATCTGGGTTGCATAGAAAAGCTTGACCCAAGCCGACACCGGAAGCCGGGACCGGTGCAGCTGTGTACCGGAGGTAACGCTGTACTGGCAGCTCCTGCATGCTTTGCATGTCCACAAACCGGGCCGGGTGGTAAGGCGGCTCGCTGCGCCCTTCGCGCCGCATCGCATGCAAACCGGCCCGTCCGGCCAGCGTGCGTTTTCCAGAAGCCCTCTGCAGAACTCCTCCGATTCCAGCATTTCAGCCACGGAGCGTGAGCGGCCTGCTGCATTCGACGATGCTCCATCCTGACGGGCAGGATATGCGGGCTGTACGTAGTAGGACTCGTGGGACATCGTTCACTCGCTTGCCGTTCCTGAAGAGTATGAATGGAAAGCCCCGGGGCCCGCGTTACATGGGGTTCACTGTTCCGCCGGCCCCGGAAAGGACAACCGGCGTTGGCGGCCGAGAAGATTGGCTTTTTGCATTTCCGATGGACCTTATGTGCAGAGTGGGGGGCTCGTGAGGTCACCGGATATGCAAACGCGCCGCTTTCTTCTCCAATGCCGCCGGGTATTGCCTCCGGCGCCCAATCTGGTTTTCAACAGCCTTCCATTCAACTCAGCTTCCAATTGTCGTGACGCCCTCCGGCAAGTCATGGAGAATTCGGTCGATTTATGTAACCACCGCCCGCGTCGGCTCAGCGCAATGAGCGGAAGCGCGAGATTTCCCTGGGCGCGGATCTCGTGTCGCCTCTGCCATTGGCAGATAGCGCCATGCTTGGGCCACAAGGCTTTGCCTTACAGCGGACCTGATCGGCAGAGGTAAGGGTGTGGCCATCCGCATATGAGCCGCCGGCGCGGCAAGGCTTCCATGCCAGCGCGATCCTTCCAACCCGGCGGGCAGAACCTCAAGCCCTCAAGCCTGTCTGGTTTGCTCGGATAATGAACGTCTGGCTCCATCAGACGTTCCCAGCGTTTCGTGGCATTGGAAGAATGTCCGACATTAAAAAGCCGCCCGTCGGCGTCAAATAATTTCCCGGGCCCTGCAACGGAATCGAGCACACGGCGTTATCGCCATAAGTCTTGCTCTTTCTGTTATTCGATGGGAATTCAAACGATGAGCGCTATCTCCGAGATGACCCAGCACAAATGGGAACGACGTCTTCGCTCTTTCTGGGTCGTCGGCGGCCTTGTCTTCATCGGTAGTATCCTCGTTGCGAGACCATTGACGGAGTCCTTTGAAACGATGCGCTGGTTCATACCGTTCGCAATCGTGTCGCTCTTCTCGGCACTTGCGATGAGCGGATTCATCTGGCTGATGCTGCAGATCGCACTTGCACACCGCGAAAGAGACGAGGCTGTCCGCTCCAGGCCGGTTGGCATCAGGTAGCCGAGAGCCGGCATCCGTTTGCGTTCTTCATGAATTTGTTTGCCGCCCGGGTGCCGAGGATATGTGCGCCGCTCCACCCAGAACCACACGCGAATGCAGGGATTAAATCAAACCTGTGATGGACATCTGGCAAGCCATCGCCTCCAGCAATGCGTTCGACTATGCGTTGCGTCTTGCCGCGGCCGCGCTTATGGGTGGCGTTATTGGTCTCGACCGGGAGGCCCGCGACAGACCGGCGGGTCTTCGCACACATATGATGACTGCCATGGCGGCAGCTATATTCACCGTCCTCACGCTTGATCTCCATGAGACCTTTGCCGCCAGAAATCCAGAAAGCAATGCAGATCCTATCCGTATCATCGAAGCAGTGACGGCAGGTGTCGCCTTTCTGGCCGCCGGCGCCATCATCCAGGCAAGAGGCCGCGTCAAAGGCCTGACAACCGGCGCAGGCATGTGGCTTGCCGGCGCTCTAGGCGTCGCATGCGGCACGGAAAACTATTCCGTGGCCTTTATAGGCCTGGTTCTCGCAACGATCATTCTCGTTGTTCTCCGCCCCATCGAATCGGGCCTTTCCCGAGACGAGGAAAAACCATCCGCGCACGGAGAGGACTAGAACCTGACCGGGAACTTTGTGGAACTTTCCTGCTTCCTAGCGGTTCTATTGACATCAAACAGTGGGCATGCGCTTCGCATGCGCAACCAACAAGGTTCGAAGACATGAGCAAAAATGTTTCTCTCGCGCTCCTCTTCCTGATCGGTATCGGCGTTGCCGCATGCAACACGGTGGCAGGCGCAGGCCAGGACATCGAGAATACCGGCGATGCCATTCAGGACGAAGCCAACGAAGCCCGGTAAGGGCTTACCAACAATAAAAGGGACAATGGATCATGCTTTATTGGGCAGCAGTCTTCTTTGTCATCGCGGTCATCGCAGCCGTCTTCGGCTTCGGCGGTATCGCAGCAGCGTCGGCCGGGGTTGCGAAGATTCTCTTCGTCATCTTCCTCGTACTTTTCCTGGTGAGTCTCGTTTTCGGCTACGCCCGCCGTCCGGGCCCGCCTCGCTAAAAAGAAACTTCGGCACTTCCACAACCACAGTATAGGAGTTCACCCATGAACTGGGATCAGATCGAAGGCAACTGGACGCAAATGAAGGGTCGCGTGAAGGAAGCGTGGGGGGACATCACCGACTCCGACCTTCAGAAGATCGAGGGTAAACGCGACCGCCTTGCCGGCCTTCTTCAGGAGCGTTACGGCAAGGAGAAGGAAGCCGCGGAAGAAGAAATCGACAATTGGCTTTCGCGCCAGTAATTGTCCGCAGCCTGAAAAATACTGGCCCCGGCTTAACAAATGGCCGGGGCCAATTGCGTCTCGAGGGCAGCGATTTCCGCCTACAGAGTATAAAACGCTGCTTCGCAGCACGTCACAATCCCGCCATGAAGGCTTCTATTGTGACGAAGGAGGGATGAAAGACGGCATCCTGCTGGCTTCAGTTACGAGAATTTTTGAACCTTTCGCGGGTTAAGCCGTTGAAATAATGAGCTTACAGTGACGCGATCCCGAGCGCGACCCACAGCAATATGTTTTTTGAGATGATAGATGATAGGGCAAATAACCTGCGAGGAGGCCGAGGCGAGGAATGTCGCCGAGAAACTGCCGCCCGTAGTGCGAGCTTGGGGCGGGAATTACGGTCCCTCTATCGCCATGCCATTCAGGAGCCGGTTCCTCAGGAGTTCACAGAGTTGCTTAACAAGATGAAAGCAGGCGGCGAGAACTGAGCGCATGACACATCAGGTTGAAATAACGGCGGAAGCCGAACCGCTTAGCGATGCCGATTTCAAGAAAGAGCTTGAGGTTCTTATCCCTCACCTGCGTGCTTTCGCGCGGAATCTGTGCGGCAAGCCTGACATGGCGGACGACCTTGCCCAGGATGCTCTTCTCAAGGCCTGGGCAGCGCGCAAGCGCTACAGGGCGGGGACGAATATGCGCGCTTGGGTATTCGTCATTCTCCGCAATCAATTCCTCTCTCAAATGCGCCGGGCGCGCTTCACAGGTGAATGGGATGAGAGCGTCGCCGAGCGAACACTGTCAACGCCGGCGCATCAAGACCATCAGATGCAATTGACCGACTTGCAGCGGGCCCTTATGCGCTTGCCTGCCGCCCAGCGCGAAGCCCTTGTTCTCGTGGGAGCAGGAGGCTTTTCCTATGAAGAAGCTGCCGGTATTTGCGACTGCGCCGTCGGTACGGTGAAAAGCCGGGTCGCACGCGCCAGAGCGGCTCTCGACGAAATGATCGATAGCGGCGTCTTGCCCGCACGCTCCGATAGCGCTCTTGCCGCGGGAGACGCTACGGACGCTATCATGGGCGAAATGGACAAGCTTACCCGTTGAAGGCGGCATTCAATGAAAAGGTGCCACCCGGCCGGGCGGCGCCTTTTCTTTGGTCCGTCAACAGCCTTCAAGCCGCTTCACTTTCCTCACTATCGAAGAACAACGCCTGTCCAATTGCGGCTTTCACCGTGCTTTGCAGGAATGGCTTGGTGATGAGGAAGGTGGGTTCCGGCCTCTCGCCTGTCAGCAATCGTTCGGGATAAGCCGTAATGAAGATGACGGGAACGGAGAAGCGCGCAAAGATATCTTTCACTGCGTCAATGCCGGAGCTTCCATCAGCAAGCTGAATATCGGCCAGAACAAGACCCGGCTTTTTCGCGGCAATTGCATTCACCGCCTCGTCCCGCGTCACCACGGTTGCCATGATGTCGTGACCGAGGTCTCGCACGATTTGCTCCAGGTCCATCGAAATGATGGGCTCATCCTCGATGATGAGGACGCTGGTCGCGATTTGATTGTCAATTTCCTTCAGGGCTGCGTCGATCAGAGCGGAAACCTCGCCTTCTCCCACCTGAAGGACATGAGCTGTTTCACGATTGCTGAAGCCTTCCATGGCCGTCAACAGCAACGCCTGCCGATTGATGGGCGTCATACGGGAGAGCCGCTGGGAAACCACACCCTCTGTTCCCGACACGTCCTCCTCCGGTTGCGCGGCATCGAGATCGGCAGTCGACCAGATCCCGTAAAACGCCTTGTACAGGCCTACGCGGGGATCCAGCGCCCGGTCCACGATGCTGTCATCGGCAATAATCGCTTCAAGCAGGGAACGCACATAGGCGTCCCCGCGTTTCTGATTCCCGGTCAACGCGCGCGCATAGCGACGCAAATGCGGAAGAAGAGGTGCGATTTGATCTGCGAGCGACATTCCTGATTCATCTCCGTATAAGCATAATCATACCCCGCCTTAGCCGGGTTGCGAGTCTCATGTCCACGAACTAAATTCGCAAAAAAGTCCTAGAATTAGGGAACCCTTGGAAAACAAAAGAGTTTCATCCTCTGTATAAATATTTTCTTCGCCTTCAATGTTTGCCGGGCCGTAAACATGTTGAAGTCGACGCCAATGGCGCGGTGAAAAAGTGGCAGACGAGAACGACAAGCAGATTCAACCGTCCAAAGATGGCAAATCTGCGGAAACCCGAGACAAAGTCGAGCAAAGCGCGCGACGAGAGGCGCTGGGAACGGGCTTGAGGCGCGCCTATCAAAAGGTGCTCAATGAACCTGTTCCAGATGATTTTTCATCACTTCTGAGCCGTTTATCGGACGCCGAAACGGACAAGAACGGCGAATAGAATTGCGCGGAGCAGGGTTTCCGAGGAACGGCTGATGGCCGTTACCCGTGGACCATATCAGGGGCTGATGCTTGCCAACGGAGTCAAAACCCAGACGGGCTTGGACGGCGCGCTTCGCGAGCATGCGAGATGCCAGGCCGGGACTAAGATCCCGGATCGCATTGCGCCTGGCCGTTGCGCTCCTTCCTTTATGTCTTGCCGCCGAGATCGCTCAATATGTGAATGCGGTCCATCATCGTGATTTGCGGGAAAGGGCCCTTGTTGCCCGCGGGGAGGCGGTTCTGGGGCGTCAGAGCACAGCCCTACAGGAACTGCACATCCTTCTGGAGACTATCTCCGCCCTGCCGCTCGGTGATCCTGCCAATGGCCAAATCTGCGATGACACGTTCAGGCGCATCGTATTGCAGAATTCGAACATTTCCTCTCTTCATCTGATCGGCGTCGAGGGGAAATCGCTATGCAGCGCCCCGGCTCCCTTGAGTTTGCAGGAAGAAGCGTCCGCACCCCCGCGCTGGCTCGACCAATCGATGGAGTCGCAGCAGTTCTCCATCTGGGCCCAAAAGAACGAGCTGCCCTTTGCCAAAGACAGTGATGCCGCGAAAGCGCGGCTCATCGCCACCCTGCCAATCTACGATGCGGATCGGCAGGCCATTGGCGTACTCGCGGCAACGATTCCCTTTGGATCGCTGACCCTCACCATGCAGGAAGCGGCTCTACCCGATGTCTCCGCGCTGGCTCTACTTGATGCCAACTACCGGATTCTTGCTCAACGGACCAAAGACGAACAGATCGACCAATGGTTGCCGAGCACGTTTGTCGCGGGATCAGGACTGGACCTCATGTCCGGATCCTTTGCACAGGAAGGCCGAGACGGGGTCGTCCGCACCTATGTAGTGGCCGCGTTGCCTGGAAATATCTTCGGGCTATACGCCCAGGATGCGGAGGAGCTTTCCCCGGCGGTGCGCGCGCTCCTTTACTTTGTGATCGCTTTTCCCCTTCTCGTCTGGATCGCAGCAAGTTTTCTCGCAGGCCGTGCCACGGAACAGATTATCATCGAACCTCTCAACAAGGTTCGGCAGGCGATCCGCCGCTACATCGCAGGCGACAATAGTGCCCGAGTCGAATTCGACGCGCGGGCGACAGAGGAGGTTCAGGCTGTCGCGACCAAGTTCAACACCATGGCGGACACCATTCATGCGCGCGACGTTGCCCTCCGGGCGGCGCTCGACCATCAAAAAGCCCTCGTGCGCGAGGTTAACCACCGGGTGCGCAACAATCTCCAGGTCATGAACAGCTTGCTGAACCTGCAGAGTCGTCGCGCCAAAACGCCCGAGCAGGCGGCGATCTTCCTGGATGTGCAACGGCGTCTCAACGCCCTCGGCATCGTCCATTCCGCTCTTTATCAGGGCGACGATTTTCGGGCAGTCGATCTCGGTGTGCTGCTCAAGGATCTCTGCCTTTCCACGGAGCGGCATCTCTCTACAGAGTGGGGGCGCCCGGTTCTTTCAATGCATTGCCCGGAGCCCGTATTCGCCCTGCCGGATGCGGCGCTTACTCTCGCCTTCCTCGTTACCGAACTCGTGGCCGAGGCAACCTCGCATCTTTCCCCAGAGGGACATCCCGCAACGCAGATCGACTTCGACCTGGCAAAACGTCCGGGCGGCGGCTCTACCCTCACCATGAAGGTGGACCAGCCGGTGCTCGCGGGATTGATGCGGAACAGGCCGGATGAGGGCCACATCAACCTTTTCCGGGGGCTGATACGCCAGCTACGTGCCCATATGGATGTAGATGAACCCGGCTGTGTCGTAACGGTCAACCTTCCGATCCTCGTCTGATACCGCCCCCAAAAATCTTCGATCTTTTTCCGGTTTCTTCCGGAACCATCCGCACGCACGACGCGTTCTTCCAGTGCTATTGCGAGGTTACGTCTTCCGAGACACAGGAACCTTTGCAGGCCCCCCGATCCAGTATCATCCCCGCCCCCCAAGCCCCACTGGATCGGGGGCATTTGTGCCTCCCCGTTTTCACACCATCCGTAAAAGTCCTGGCGCACGTCGGCAGGCAGAAGATGGTGTACGCTTATGGCGGACAGCAAAAAGCCCGGCCGGAAAACCGGCCGGGCCATCGCATTCCGCCTTGACGGAATTACATTTCGCCGTCCTTTGGCGTCTCTTCCTCGCTGTAGAAGAAGCTCGGCTGCTCACGCAACTGGTCAAGCGTCATTGCGAGGTTCAGCGGCTCGCCGGCCGGGGCAGGCTTAAAGCTGTTGAGATCGATCGCGACGCGGTTTTCGTTCATTTCGAGCATGCCGCCATACTCGACCACCGCATATTTGGCCGTGCCGTTCCGATCAAGAATGAGGTCGGAGAGCTCACCCGTACCGTCATCCTCTGTGGCGAGAGCGACATCGCGTCCGATATAGGAAGTAGCGAGCTTGCCGCCGGACTCTTCAAGCGGAGCCTTGTCGAACTCGGCAACCTCTTCAAGTGCCTGATCGGTCATGCCTATGCGCACCATGCGTTCGTCGTTCTGATCGCGCGTAATCGAAGCTCCCTCGAAATCGATCGCGACATTCTTGCCGCCGAACCCGAACATCTTGCCGTCGGCAATGATGACCTGATCGATCGACTTGTCCTCGTTGAAGACGAGATCGTCGACCGTACCGATTTCCTTGCCATCCGGTCCGACGACCGCGGCGCCAACAACGTCGGCAGCGCTGATTGCGTTACCGGACATGACGGCGAAGTTGTCCCGCATCGCGAGGACATCATCGTCCGCGGTCGCGGTGGCATCGCTCAGCATCTCGCCAGGCGTTTCAAGCGAGGGCTGCGCATCCTGCTGCTGAGCAGGGGTGACTTCCATCGGGGCGTTCTTTGCATCGTCCTCTGCAGCATAGGCAGCCGTCGCAAAAGCCATAGAGGCCGCAAGCGCAGTGGTGGTGAAGAGCCTTTTCATGGGTTTCTCCTTTTTGCCGTTTCACACCGCGCCGGAGGGCACGGCCATTGCCACCTCAACGGTCTGCACCAGCCGCCGTTCCCAATCTTATTTTCGCTGCATTGATGCCGGATTTGTCTTGTTTGGAGATAACACGGGCGCCCTCTCGAGCCGTTTCTTGTAGGCTCACACGCGGCGCAACGGACGGCGGGAGGTTTATGCATGACGGCGCAAGAAAGGAAAGTTTCCTTCACAGGTTCCACCGGCGATGAATTGTCGGCGCTGCTCGATCTGCCTGCCGGCCCCGTCCGCGCTTATGCGGTTTTTGCGCATTGCTTCACCTGCTCGAAAGACGTATTCGCGGCGGCGCGCATATCCCGTGCACTCGCCGACCTCGGCATCGGCGTTCTGCGCTTCGATTTTACCGGCCTCGGCACGAGCGGCGGCGACTTTGCGAATACCAATTTCTCCTCGAATGTGGCCGATCTTCTGTGCGCTGTGGATTTCATGCGCCAGACCTTCGAGGCTCCGGCCATCCTGATCGGTCACAGTCTCGGTGGCGCGGCAATCCTCGCGGCGGCAAGCAAAGTCTCCGAGGCAAAAGCGGTCGCGACAATCGGTGCTCCCTCGGATGCAGCGCATGTCACCCGGAGCTTCCAGGCGGACCTTTCGCACATCCAGCAGAATGGAGAGGCGGAGGTCACGCTCGCAGGCAGGCAGTTTTCCATCCGCAAACAATTCCTCGACGATCTCGAAGGGCAGAACCTGAAAGAAGGGATCGGCATAATGAGGAAGGCTCTTCTGATTTTTCACGCGCCTCGCGACGAGATTGTCGGCATCGAAAATGCGCAGGAGATTTTCAACGCCGCGAAACATCCGAAAAGCTTTGTTTCACTGGATGATGCCGACCATCTTTTGACGCGCCGAAGCGACGCAAACTATGTCGCCAACGTGCTCTCTGCCTGGGCGGGCCGCTACATCGCTGAGGTCCAACCGGCCGAAGAGCAAAGCGAAACGCAAGCTGTCACCGTGACGGAAACGGGCCAGGGCAGGTTTCAGCAGCGCGTAACCGCCGGTTCGCACCGGCTGCTTGCGGATGAGCCCGTTGAGCATGGCGGTCTCAACACCGGCCCGACGCCCTATGATTTTCTTTCGATCGCACTCGGCACCTGTACGGCAATGACGTTGCGCATGTATGCCGACCGAAAGCGTCTGGAAATCGGTCCCGTCTCGGTGATCGTAGAACATGCGAAGGTTCACGCTCGCGATTGCGCCGCGTGCGCCGAAGGACGCGAGGGCTATATCGACCGCTTCGAAAGGACCATCCGTATCGAGGGCGGCATCGCGCCGGAACTGGCAGAGAAAATTGCCGAAATTGCAGGCAAATGCCCCGTCCACAAGACGCTTGAGGCGGGCTCCGTGGTCGTCACAAAACTAGCCTCCGAATAGCGCCCGCGACACTTCGACCGAAGCCGCCCGCGGTTTCCCAAAGTGCCGTGGCCGGAAAGACGCAGGCGCGCGCACCTTTATTAACCCATTGAAATAAATAAATATTTTAACGATTTTACCGGTACTTGAAAGGGCCTCCTGCGCCCGGTTTCCGGTGCCTTACTGCCACACTCCGGGGGCGTCATTTCACTGTCACAAAAGTGGAGCGGAACCGTCACATAGCTCTGTTACGAGCGGGTTCATGGGGGGTGTTCGCGGTGTTCTGCCGCGGCTGCCGATCCTGCAACAGAAGCTCATCCACAGAACACGGAGACGTCTGATGACGTTGAGAAACATTCTTCTGGCCGGCACGGCAATCGGCGCCGCCGCCTTCCTCGCGGCGCCTGCCTTCGCTGCCAGCAACACCCAGGCCGAACTCGATGCCCTCAAGGCGCAGATCGACGCGCTGCAGCGCAAGATCGACGATGTCGAAATCCAGCACGGCAACGCGATCAAGAGCCTCGAGGAACGCAAGAGCGACGTCGAGGTCTCGCTGAAGAACGGCCGTCCGGTCTTCAAGTCGGCCGACGGCAACTTCACTTTCGGCATCACCGGTCGCGCCCATCTCGACGTCGGCGGCTACGACCAGGACGACGCCAGCAAGGCCAACTTCGGCGGCTTGCGCGGCAACGCCAACTTCCGGCGCCTCCGTGTCGGTCTCAACGGCACGCTCGCCAAGGATTTCGGATACAATATCGAATTCAACTTCGGCGACAGTGGCACGGAATCGAACGCCCGCATCTACGAAGCGGTGTTGGCCTACAAAGGCATCGACGGCCTGCAGATCCTCACCGGTGCGACGAAGCCGCGGATGACGCTCGACGACTCGACGTCTTCGAACGACATTACCTTCATCGAACGCGCCACGGCAGCAAATCTCGCCATCAGCCCGGCGGCGGGCGAAGGGCGCATGCTGCTCGGCGGTATCTACAACACCAGCAATTTCTACAGCAGCGCCTTCTATTCCATGGGCACCGTCGGCAACAACACTTCGGCGGGCAACACGGACTTCGATACGTCGAACGCCGTTGGTCGTCTGGCCTACGCAACCTCACCGAAAGAAGGTGCGAACTTTCACTTTGGCGTTTCGGCTTCGCACTCCTTCAATCTGCCGGGCGACGCGCTTCGCCTCCGCGACCGGCCGGAACTCCGTATTGACCCGACGCGCCTGATCGACGCGAATTTCGGCGCCACGGTCGATACGGTCTCGGTCTATGGTCCGGAACTCGCGTTCAACTACGGCCCGTTCCGCGCTCAGGGCGAATACTACCGTTTCGACGTCAGCGGCCTCAACGCAAACCCCGACGCCGATCTTGACGCCTGGTACCTGCAGGCCTCGTGGATTCTGACGGGCGAATCCTACAACTATGACATCAAGAAGGCTGCCTTCAAGGGTGTGAAGCCTGCCAATCCCTTCGGCTTCGGCAACAAGGGCTCGGGTGCCTGGGAAATCGCGGCGCGCTACAGCCAGGCCGATCTCAACGACGCCAGCGCGGGCATCGCGGGCGGCGAGCAGGACATCATCACGGTGGGCCTCAACTGGTACGTCAACAACAACCTCCGTTTCATGCTCAACTACCTGAACGTGGATGTAGAAGACCGGGGCGGCGTCACCAACTCGAACTTCGGCCACGATGCGGTTGCGCTGCGCACGCAGTTCGCCTTCTGAGCCTACGTCCAGTCCGATCCTCGCAGATCGTCAGACGGCAGACCCCCGGTGGAGAAATCCACCGGGGGTTTTGCCATGGGGATAACCCGGCAAGCGGGGACAAATCGGGGCGACCGTCATCGAACTGTCACCGAACCGTCAAGAACGCGCCTCTTGTCCCCGCTGTGGCGGCACGGCATCGCCGATGCAGAACGGCAACGACAGAAAGGTCACAGCCGGAACGGCAAAAGTCACAGCGGGGATAAAGCCGCGGAACGTCAATCGAGACGAAGCTTCTCCCGCTCTTCCTCCGCGAACACCCAGGGGAGGGAATAAAAGCCCGCGATGACACCGTCACGCTGACCGTCCTGCGAGAGGACGTAGTCGAAGAAGGCAAGACTCACTTCGTTCTTCATGCCTTCGAGATGGACGAAGCGGGCGAGCGGATAGTCGGCACGGTAGGCGCTCGATGCACTGGGAGCGGCGCAGCCGCCGCCATCCGACACTTGCAGCGCCTTGACGCCGTCGCCCCGGTAGCCGGCAGGCGCGTAGCCGATGCCGCCCGGCGTTTCGGCGAGCCTGTCGAGCAGGTCCGAATAGCGCGCGACGCGCACGACGCCGGGGGCGAAGGGCGCACCCGTGAGCGCGGCTTCGGCGAAGAAGTCGCTCTCGCCCGGCTCCGTCTCGCGCGCCATCGCAAGGACCGGCGTGGACGGTCCGCCCGCCATGCTCCACGACGGATTTTCGTCCGTGTAGAGAGTGTGCAGCGCGTCGAGCGGGATGCAGGCGAGCGGGTTCTCCGCGTTGACGAGAACGGCAATCGCCTCGACCGCCGCCCTGATCCTGACACCTCCCTCCGCGCCGCCGGGATGCAGCACGGTTTCCGGCTGCGCCATGCGGAAGCTCTCCGGCCAGAGCAGCAGGAGGCTCGCCGGCGCCGGCGCCCCGGCAACCGACGCCTCGCCCGCGAGGCCGGGACGCGGTTCATAGTCCGGGTAGCGCTCGTCGACCGCATGGGCGGGCGTGAGGGCCGAAAAGGAAAGAAGGGTGGCGAGAAGAAGGTGGCGTTTCATCAATCGGCGAGCCCGGAAAAGAGAACAGCCCAAGCCATGCCCGGCTTTTGCGTCATGCGCGTGACACCGTGGCAGCCCCCGCCCCGAAAAATTCTCTCGAATTTTTCGACCCTCCCCGAGGGGAGGGTGATCTCGAGCGAGAGGCGATCAGATACGGCTATCCTGCGCATGACGCCTATTCCATCACGAGCACGGCGGCGCCGGTGAGGCGGCCGTCGCGGAGACGGGCCAGCGCCTCGTTCGCCTGCTCGAGCGGCAGCGTCTCGACCGTGGTGACGACCGGCACTTTCGGCGCGAGGGCGAGGAACTCCTCGCCATCCGCGCGCGTCAGATTCGCGACCGAATGGAGCGAGCGCTCGCGCCAGAGAATGTCGTAGGGGAAGGAGGGGATGTCCGACATGTGAATGCCGGCGCAGACGACGCGGCCGCCGGGCGCAACGGCGCGGAGCGCGGCAGGGACGAGCGGCCCGGCAGGCGCATAGATGATGGCGGCGTCGAGAAGGTCCGGCGGCGCCTCGTCCGAGTCGCCTGCCCATTCCGCGCCGAGCGAGCGCGCAAACGCCTTCGCGGCTTCGTCGCCGGGTTTCACGAAAGCGAAGAGCCGCCAGCCTTCGTGGCGCGCCACCTGCGCGACGATATGCGCCGCCGCACCGAAGCCGTAGAGCCCGAGCGTCCCGCCCTCGCCCGCCATGCGGAGCGAGCGGTAGCCGATGAGCCCGGCGCAGAGAAGCGGCGCCGCCTCCGCCGCGCCGTAGCCTTCCGCGACGGGAAAACAGTAGCGCGCATCGGCGAGTGTGAACTCGGCATAGCCGCCGTCGCGCGTATAGCCGGTGAAGAGCGCTTTCCCGCAGAGGTTCTCGCGGCCCGCGCGGCAATAGCGGCAGGTGCCGCAGGTCCATCCGAGCCAGGGAATGCCGACACGCGCGCCGGGCGTGAAGCCGGTGACGCCCTCGCCCAGCGCGGCGACGCGGCCGACGATCTCATGGCCCGGCACGAGGGGAAGTTTCGGATCCGGCAATTCGCTATCGACGACATGGAGGTCGGTGCGGCAGACGCCGCAAGCCTCGACCTTGACCACGACCTCGCCGGAACCGGGGCGCGGCACGGGGATCTGCGCGAGGCGGAGCGGGGTGCCGGGTGCATCGAGCAGCATGGCGCGCATGGTGTCTGGAAGGGAGGACATGTCGAGGCTCCTTTGCGGATCATGGTTTCACAAAGGAGCCGCGTGTTCGAGGGGGGAGAGGGAGAAGCGATGTCGCAGGGGGGTGAGCGTTCATGGTTCCCGGTTTTCGCCGGGATGACACCGGGTGTTTGGCGAAGATGGTTTTACACGGAGAGCGCAGAGATGAGGTTCACGCGAAGGCGCGGAGAAGAGCAAGCGCTTGTTTGAGGGCCACCCTCCCCCTGTGGGAGGGTGGTCCCGATGGTGAGCGCGGGGCAAGCGGCCCCTGGATTGCCGCGCCCCGTGCGGGGGCTCGCAATGACGAGGAAAGGAATGGAGCCGGCGGCAGGCACGAAAGCGCGCCGCCGGGAATGCCGTTACTTCAGGCTGTGTGCCTTGGCGCGGGCGAGGTCTTCCTTCAGCGTCTTCGCGCCGAGGACAAAGTGGATACCCGCCCAGGGCCAGACAACCATGACGGTGAGCAGCGCATAGCGCAGCGACTCATCGCCATAGGCCGGGTGATAGAGATCGCTGATGAGGCCGACGGCCTGCGGCCCGAGCCCCATGCCGATCAGGTTCAGGATCAGGAAGAGCACGGCAGAGGCAACGGCGCGCATACGAAGCGTGACGAGGCCCTGCGTCATGGCGAGGCTCGGCCCGATATAGGCCGCGCCCGCGAAAGCCGGGACGAAGAAGAAGGCGAGCGCCCAGTATTTGTCCATCGACAGATACATGCCGACAGCGAAGGGGAAGCAGACCGCCATGACGATGGCGACCACCCAGAGGTTCCAGCGCACATCGCCCTTGCCGTAACGGTCGGCAAGCCAGCTTGTGAGATAGGTGCCCGCACCGCCGACAAAGCCGATGATGAGGGCGAGCCAGGTGCCGATCTCGCCGGGCGACATCTGGAAAGAGCGGATGAGGAAAGCGGGAATCCAGGTGACGCCCGCATAACCGCCAAAGGCCGCGAGGGCGCAACCGAAAGCGATGTGCCGGAAGGATTTCTGCGACCAGAGCAGCTTCCAGACTTCCATGACCTTGGGCGCGGCGGCGCTGGCCTGAGAAGAAATGCCATCGGCATGGCCGCGCTCGGGCTCCTTCAGGGTGAAGCGCACGAGAAGCGCAATGATGAGGCCCGGCGCGCCGACGATGAAGAAAGCCGCGCGCCAGCCATACCACTGGCTGACCCAGCCGCCGACGAGAAAGCCGATCAGGATGCCGATATTGATGCCCAGCGAATAGATGCCCATCGCGGAGGCGCGCTTTTCCGGCGGGAACATGTCGGAGATCATGGAATGGGAAGGCGGGCTCGACCCCGCTTCGCCGATACCGACGCCGATGCGCGCGAGCGCGAGCTGCGCGAAATTCGTGACGAAGCCGCAGACGACCGTCATTGAAGAAAAGATGGTGAGCGCCAGCGCGACGATGTTGCGCCGGTTGGTGCGGTCGGCCCACATGGCAATCGGCACGCCGAGCGTCGCATAGAAGATCGCGAAAGTGATGCCGGAGAGAAAGCCGAGCTGCGTATCGCTGAGCAGCAGGTCTTCCTTGATCGGCTGAAGCAGGATCGCAAGGATCTGCCTGTCCACGTAGTTCGCCGTATAGGCGATCATCAGTATAAAGAGCGCATAGTTGCGATAGGCGGGCGTGAAGCCCTGCGACGGCGCAACGCCGCCAGCGACGCCCGAAGCGGCGTCTGCCCTGTCTGTCATTATTTTCCTCCCCGAATTCCCTCCCGGCCGGTGTCCTCCCCGCCGGAGCGATCTTGTTGTAATTCCAATGCGGGAGAGCGTGAACCAGGGCGCGCGGCAACTCAAGCAGAACCGGGCTCGAAACAATTCATGACGGCGGCGTCATGAATGGACATGTCCGATTTTGGCGAGCGTGACGGCGAGCGCCGCTCTAGACTGCTCCCCATGAACATGACGGCTTCCATATCCGCCCTCGACCCCGAAGCATGCTACCGCGCGATGCAGGCGAAGGATGCGCGCTTCGACGGACGCTTCTTCGTCTGCGTGTCGTCGACAGGCATCTATTGCAGGCCGGTCTGCCCCGCGCGCGTGCCGAAGCGCGAGAACTGCCGCTTCGTGCTTTCCGCAGCGGCGGCGGAGGAAGCGGGCTACCGCTCCTGCCTGCGCTGCCGCCCCGAGACGGCGCCGGGCACACCCGCCTGGAGCGGCACGGCGGCAACCGTTTCACGCGCGCTGCGCCTGATCGAGGAAGGGGCGCTGGATGAAGGCTGCCTTGAAGACCTCGCGGCGCGGCTCGGGCTTGGCGAGCGGCAGCTGAGAAGGCTTTTCCTTGCGCATCTGGGCGCGGGGCCGCAGGCGGTCGCGGCGAACCGGCGGCTCCTGACCGCAAAGCAGCTCATCAGCGATACGGCCATGCCGCTGGCGCAGGTCGCGCATGCGGCGGGCTATCAAAGCCTGCGGCGCTTCAACGATGCGATCCGCACGGCTTACGGCGTTGCGCCGACGGAGATCCGCCGCGCATCGGAAAACCGGGCGGGGAGCACGATCCGCCTGCGGCTCGGCTATCGCCCGCCTTTCGATTTCAGCCGCATTCTCGCCTATCTCAAGGGCCGCGCCATTCCGGGCGTCGAGGCGATCGGCGAGAACAGCTATGCGCGAAGCTTTTCGCTCAGCGGGGCAAGCGGCGTTGTCACCGTGACGCCGGCGGCGGGCGCCAACGCGCTTGAAGCGCGGATCGCCACGCTCGGCAGCACACAAGGCGCGCTGCCCGTTCGCGCCATTTCGGCGCGGCTCCGCCGCCTCTTCGATCTCGACGCGGAACCGGGCGCCATCGCCACGGCGCTCGCGCGCGATCCGCTGATCGGGCCGAGGCTCGAACAGGCGCCGGGGCTTCGCGTGCCGGGCTCCTTTGACGGGTTTGAACTGGCGGTGCGCGCGGTGCTCGGCCAGCAGATTTCGGTGAAGGGCGCGACGACCATTGCGGGCCGCATCGTGTCGAAATTCGGCGAGGCGCTGCCGGGCGGCGGGGCGGAGGGTGTCGACCGGCTTTTTCCCGCGCCGAAGGTGCTGGCGCGGGCGGAGCTTTCCGGGCTCGGGCTGACCGGCGGGCGGATCGCGACGCTGAAGGCGCTTTCGGCTGCGGTGGCGGCGGGCAAGCTCGACTTCACGCCACGCGAAAGCCTTGAAGCGAAGATCGCGGAAATGACCGCGCTGCCCGGCATTGGCGAGTGGACGGCGCATTACGTCGCGCTGCGGGCGCTGGGCGAGCCGGATGCCTTTCCGGCATCCGACCTCGGATTGCGCAAATCGGCGGGCGGCGGCGAACCCGTTTCCACCGCCGAGCTTCAGATGATGTCGCAAGCCTGGCGACCATGGCGCGGCTATGCGGCACTCGCGCTCTGGACGGCATAAAGGAGAAAGCGATGAAACTTCCCGATGACGACAGGCTCGCCACCGCGACGCTCGACACGCCCATCGGCGAACTGAGACTGGCCGCCACGGAGGCGGGACTTGCCGCCGTGCTCTTTCCCAACCAGGAAGACCTCTCATTCCCGAAGCGGGACGGCAGCGCAAAGGCGCGCGCACATCTCGACCGCGCGGCGAAAGCGCTGACGGGCTATTTCCAGGGCAGGCAGACGGATTTTTCCGGGCTCACGCTGGCAGCCGAGGGAACGGCATTCCAGAAAAGCGTGTGGGCGGCGCTGACGCGCATTCCCTATGGCGAGACCAGAAGCTATGCGCAGATTGCGCGCGAGATCGGCAATCCGAAGGGCATGCGCGCGGTGGGGCTTGCGAATGGCCGCAATCCCATTCCCATCATCGTGCCCTGCCACCGCGTCATCGGCGCGAACGGATCGCTGACGGGTTTTGGCGGCGGCTTGCCGACGAAGAAATGGCTGCTCGAATTCGAGGGCATCGCGACGCCCTCTTTCGTTTGAACGGATTGCGCCTTAACCACATGAAACGCACGAAAGCTGCTTTCGTTCGATCACACTAATCCACGAAATATGCCGCATTCGGAACTTACCTCACACCTCAAATCGCGCTACGTTTGAATGTGGGGGAGCGATTGATCTGGAGGCACTGAATGTTTGGCGACGGCTATACCGGAATTCTCGGCATCATCATCCTGATACTGGATATCTATGCGATCATCCGTATCGTGCAGAGCGGCGCGGAACCGCTGTGGAAGGCGATCTGGATTGTCGTCGTTCTCGCCCTGCCGGTTCTCGGCCTCATTCTCTGGTTTCTTTTCGGACCGAAATAAAGGTTCCGTATTTATCCGTATACGCATGAACCGCCCGCGCATATCGCGCGGGCGGACGGCCGTTCCATGTGAGAGGACAGCATGACCTTCAAGGATTTTCTGAATTTCGACAAGCTGATCGCCGCGCAGGCGACAAGGCTTCTCTACTGGCTCGGCATCGCGGCCATCCTGCTTTACATCTTCGGCATGATTACCGGGGCGGTCGGCACGATGAACTACAATGCCGGGCTTGGCGTGCTGCAATTTCTGGTGGCGATTTTCGCGCTGGTTTTCGCCATCGTGTTCTGGCGGGTGATCTGCGAAATGTTCCTCACCCTCCTGTCGATGAATGACAGGCTGAAGGAAATCCGCGACGGGCGGCCGGGCAGCACAACACCGACCCAGGGGCAGATCTAGAAAAGACCGGCGAGGGAGACGGTTTCGCCGCGCGGCAGAGCGCGGACGGGCACATCACCGGCGAAACGCGCAATCGTTTCCGCCGTCTCCTCGACCGGCACGGGGCCGGGCGCGGCCTCGCTCACCACGATGACGCGCGGCACGATGCCTTCGGCCCTCATGACGGCGAGCGTCGTCAATGTGTGGCTGATGGTGCCGAGATAGGCGCCGACGACGAGGACGGGCGCGAGGCCGGTCTTTCCGTTCAACGCCTTCATCCAGTCGAGAACCAGATGCTTGCCGTCGAGCGGGACCATGAGCCCGCCGACGCCCTCGATCAGCAGCGGGTCATGCGCGCGCGCCGCAGCGACGCATTCTTCCACCAGTTCATCGAAGTCGATCACCCGGCCCTCACGCGTCGCGGCCATGTCGGGCGAGAGCGCCGCCTTGAAGCGCCAGCGCGAAACGAGGCCCGCATTCTCATATGTCACCGGCTCGCCCATCGCGGCGAGAAGCTCAGCGGGATCGCTCTCCGGGAATGTTTCCTCATCGAGGCCGCTCACCAGCGGCTTGATCACGCGCGCCTTCAATTCGCGCGTCAGCATGGCGGAGACATAGGTCTTGCCGATCTCGGTGCCGGAGGAGGTGACGAAGATGGGGGGCATGATTACTCTTTTGACTTACTCTTCTGACTTACTCTGCGGCGCGGCGAGGCAGGATACGCTCACGAACAAGGGTCGCGAGGCGCGCAATGTCGGCGTCGTCATGTTCGGCGGTGAAGGTGAAGCGGAGGCGCGCGGTGCCTTGGGGCACGGTCGGCGGGCGGATGCCGGTGACGAGATAGCCTTCCTTCTCCAGCATGGCGGAGGCGGCGAGCGTGACCTCGGCATCGCCAAGGATCAGCGGCACGATGGGGCTTTCGGGATCGGGGAGGCCGAGCGCGCGGGTGAAGCTTCGCGCCTTCTCGACCGGGCGGCGGCAATAATCCGGGTTCGCGCGCATGACATCGAGCGCGGCGATGGCGGCGGCGGCGGTGGCGGGCGGCAGGCCCGTCGAATAGATGAGGGTGCGGGCGCGGGTGCGGACGAGATCGCAGACGGCTTTCGAGGCGCAGAGATAGCCGCCATAAGCGCCGACCGCTTTCGAGAGCGTGCCCATCTGGAGCGGCACGGCGGCTTTCGTTGCGCCCATGAAACTCGACCCGCGGCCTTCATGGCCGACAACGCCGATACCATGCGCATCGTCGGTCATCAGCCAGGCGTCATGGCTTGCGGCGATGTCAGCCATTTCGGCGACGGGCGCGGCGTCGCCATCCATGCTGAAGATGCCATCGGTAACGATGAGGCAATGCTGCGCCGCATTTCTGTGCGCGTCGAGAAGCGCGCGCAAGTGATCCATGTCGTTGTGGCGGAAAATCTCGATCCGCGCGCCCGACAGTTTCGAGCCCGAGAGCAGGCAGGCATGGCTGAGTTCGTCGGCGAGGATCAGGTCGCCCTCGCGCATGAGCGTCGGGATAATGCCCATATTGGCCATGTAGCCGGAGCCGAAGACGACGCAGTCTTCCGCCTGCTTCCAGTCGGCGAGGCGGGTTTCAAGGGTACGAAAGAGCGGGTGGTTGCCGGAGACGAGACGCGAGGCGCCGGAGCCGACGCCATATTTTTCCGTCGCCTCGATGGCGGCGCGCTTGACCGTCTCGTTTTGCGAGAGGTTCAGATAATCGTTGCAGCAGAAGGAGATGAGGCGGCGGCCGTCACGGAAGGCGATCGCGCCCTCTCGGCGGTCGGTCTCGATCAGACGGCGGCGGAGCGCCTGCACCTCAAGGGCGTCGAGCTTCGCCTTCGCGAATTCGTCCAGTGTCTGTGCCGCGGTCTTCACCATCACCCGCTCCTCTCATATGCGAGGAGGTATGGGCCGCGCGGGTCTCCCTACGCAAGCCCTTTCCGGAAAGCTTCTTTTCCGGTCGCGTTTCCGGACGGCGAACCGGCTTCCACTTCGCCTGGAAACGCTCCTAGAAACTGCTTGTTTTCAAGGAGATACGCGAGCTGGCGGCGAGAAGGGAGCCGGTGTCGACAGGGGCTTCTTCGGGCTTTTCGACGCTCGCATAGGCCTTGGCGAAGAGTTCTTCGGCACTGGCGAGTTCTTCGGCGAGGCTCTCATGTTCCCCTTGGAGGGAGGGCTTGAGCGCATCGGCGCGCATTTTCGCGACCTTCCAGAAGCCGTAGCCGTCGATCCAGGCTTCGGTCGAACCATTGGGGCCTACCGCCGTGTCGTATTGCTTCGCGGCGCGGTCAAACATTTCGGCGGCGAGCGCGGCCTCGATGGCGGCTTCGCTCTTGCCGTTTTCGGGGGCCTTTGCAGCGGCCGCATCGAGCGCGGCATAGACCTTCCGGACAGAGGCCTTCACCTCGGCCACCGGCGCATCGGAGAGCGCGAGATCGACGGCTTCCGTCATCTCATCCATGAAGGGGGCCGCGCCTTGCGCCTCGAAGACGGATTCGAGGTCGATATAAACCTCGGAAATCGGATGGGCGAACATGGCGCCGCCCTCGCGGCGGCCGCCTTCGACGTCGAGCATCGCCTCGCCCGCGAGGTAATGGGCGCGGATGATATCGATGGCTGAGAGATAGACGGCCGGGTCTTTCGCGGCGGCAGCCGGGTCGACACCGCCCTCGCCGCCTTCTCCGCCTTCTCCGCCCTCGCCGCCTTCACCTTCACCCTCACCGGCAGACGCCATGAGGAAGCTGCCGGATGCCTGTTTGCCCTGAAGGGCGTCGCCGCGGGAGCCATTGCCCGCGCCTTCACCCGCCGAGGGAGAGGCCATGCCGGCGACCGCGCTCGAAGCCGCGATAAGGGCGGCGGCGCTGATGCTGGTCCAGAGTTTCGTCCGGTATTTCATAAGGGCTCCCAAGAGTTCGGTGGCGGCGACGGCTGCTGGCCGCGATACTGCGGCAAATACTGGCCTCGACCTTTACCGCGAGGCGGACTATTTTGCAAACGCTTTGCATTATCATGGAATTGTCACCTTGTTTATCCAGATCGCCGATGTCCTGACAGGCCCGGAGCTGCGCCTCGCCGACACCGTCTTCAGGCAGACGGACGGGTTCGAGGACGGCGCGCGCACGGCTGGCCGGATCGCGAAGGCCGTGAAGCGGAACGAACAGGCAAAACCCGCCGGGCTCGCGGCTGATTTCACGGCGCTGGTCGAGAAGCGGCTGATGAAAAACGATGTCTTCCGCGCCGCCGCCCGGCCCCGCGAATTCATCCGCATTCTCCTGTCGCGCTACACGAAGGGCATGGAATACGGGCTCCATTCGGACGACGCCTTCATGGACGGCAAGCGCGTGGACCTCTCCTTCACGCTGTTTCTGGCGGAACCGGACACTTATGAAGGCGGCGAGCTCATCATCGAGGAACCGGCAGGGGAACGCTTCGTGAAGCTCAACGCGGGCTCGCTGGTGCTTTACCCCTCGACCACGCTGCACCGGGTGGCGGAGGTGACGAGCGGCGAGCGGCGAGCCGCCGTGGGCTGGGTCCGAAGCCTTGTCAGGGGAGCGGAAGAGCGCGAGACCCTCTTCGATGTCGCGCTGGCGCTGCGTCAGGCGGAGGCAGCGGGAGACCGGGCGCTCACCGACCGGCTGCTCAAGATCCAGGGGTCGCTGCTCAGGCGCTGGGGAGACTAAGGCAATCGGGCAAGCCGATTGCCCTCGTTTTGCACAGCGCTCCTCGTGAGGTACGTAAGGGCGTTCGCACCAACAACATCGAAGTCTTCTAGGTGGTCCTTAAATGCAAGCTTTTCCTCGTCCTTGATCATCTTGGAGAGAAGAAGGTCGAGTTTGTCTATGACGCTACTGCTCGTAAGGAACACCTAGCCGAATAGACATTGAGCTATTTGAAACTTCGAATTTCTTAGCCAGCCCCTCAACGGTACTTAGGCCGTCCTCTGTTGCTTCATTAATCAGGTGCCAAGGCATAAGAATGTCCGCTGCCAACCTATTAGCCTCAAACTCCGTCCGCTGAGGCAGGCCGCTGCGATACATGGCGTCGTCATATACGCCATCTCCAATCTGATCTCTGTGCAGAACGAAATGGGCAATTTCGTGCGCAATAGTGAATCTACGACGGTTTGGGGGATGATTTTTGTTTACAAAAATCGCGTAGCCGCTGTCGCCACCGAGCCTTTCATTGCGCTCAATGCGGCCGGACATATTATCCTGCCAATCCACATAGTAGACCTTGAGACCCAATGCATTAGCGATGGGAATTACCTGAATGGGCGCGGTCATCTGGTGTCGTCGGATCGTAGTTAGTGCTTCTTCGACTCTCATGCCCTGCCTCCATCGCGGTCAAACTCAGTCCCTGCAACGGCCTCATCGGCTCCCTCCACCGGAGGCGTAGCCGCAGGTTGTTTTGTCTCATTGCCGAATCTCTTAATGCCGTCGATTTGCTCTTCAATATTTTTAAGCAGCTCGGTCAGACGACGTTCAGCGATTTCTTCAGCCTCTTTCTTGGCAATCGCAGACGCCAAGCCTCTCAGATAACCGAAGGCAAATATCCCGCCAAAGATTGCAACGACACCGATCATCGCAAGAAGGATCGAAACCATATCCAGGCGACCTAATTCCAGTGCCGCCTGAACGGCGTCCGGATGTCGTAGCGCCTCCGCCATGTGCTCCGGCGGAACCTCTACGGTAAATCCTATATATGGGGCGCAGGCATCCTGGGGACAATAAATGGTCACGCCATCTGGTTCGGCCACACCCACCCCCTAGGTCGAAGCGTTACATTCCATCGTGTAGAGATAGCTAAAAGGCACTACATCTAGACGGCGCGACAGAATCATCCCATTATGGGAATTGAATGCCGTGAGAAAGGCCGGGGCTCCACACCCCGGCCTCATGGCATCCCGCAAAACTTTGGAGCGTCGCGCGGGACCCACAGTCCTCCCGGACACTCTTATAAAGAGGGTGATTTGCCTGTGGTGTCAACGGCACTCCACTTCCACAGATGGAGGTCAAAATGGCTAACAGACAGACTATTCGTTGCATCAACAAAATTGACCGGGACGATCCCTATGACCGGATCAAGAACGTCGGGGGCCTGAATCCCGATGGCCAGCAATGGACGCTGACTCAACCGGAGGCGATTCAACATATCGACGCCGGTTGGGATTTTTTCGTCGGTGAGGGAGCGTTCGAAGTCAAGGTTGTCACAGCGGTTAGCCCTTACGGGAACCGTTACCTCAAGACCGAGGCAGATGGACGGGACGAGAATAACCTTCTGAGTCTCCCGGAATGCCCATGACCGGCTGATACGGCGGCGCGGCTCCAGCGCCTGAGAAAGCTCTCGCTGGCGGCATCGACCTGTCATTAACTTTGGCGGCATTCGGCTCTCTGAGTGTCGCCAAAATCTTGTCCAGCTCTCGCTGACAAAGCTCATTTCTTTAGACCTGCCTGTGCTCATCCCTCAAGTAGTTTAAGGGGAACACTCTTTTTTGCTTAACCCTCAAGCGGCGGGCATTTGCCCTTGTCGTTTTCGGCAAGTGCGATAACCAGCACGCGAATTGTTGCATTGGGGCTCAGGCCGCTTATGCTGCCGGAATTGTAGCCTTTTCGTCGTTATCGCAAGAGAACCGCGGCCCATGAGCATCCAGACCCGTATCGAAGAGTCCGCCAAAACGCAGCCGGGAATCGCGCGGCGCACCAACCCGGACGAGATCCGCCACGACTGGAGCCGCGAGGAATTGCAGGCGCTTTTCGACCTGCCTTTCAACGATCTCCTGTTCGAGGCGCAGCTTGTCCATCGGCGCTGGTTCAAGGCGCATGAAGTGCAGATGTCGACGCTGCTCTCGATCAAGACCGGCGGCTGCCCGGAAGATTGCGGCTATTGCGCCCAGAGCTCCAAATTCGAGACCGGCCTCAAGGCCTCCAAGCTGATGGAAGTCGAGAAGGTGCTGGCGGAAGCGCGCAAGGCGAAGGAAGCGGGCGCGACGCGCTATTGCATGGGTGCGGCCTGGCGCGAGCCGAAGGACCGCGACATGGACATGATCTGCGCCATGATCGAGGGCGTGAAGGAAATGGGCATGGAAACCTGCATGACGCTCGGCATGCTGTCCGGCCAGCAGGTTCACCGCCTCGCGCAGACGGGTCTCGACTATTACAACCACAATGTGGATACGTCGGAAGAATATTATCCGAATGTCATCAGTACACGGACCTATCAGGACCGGCTCGACACGCTGGAGCGTGTGCGCAATGCGGGCATGAATGTATGCTCTGGCGGCATTGTCGGCATGGGCGAAAGCGCGGATGACCGCATCGGCATGCTGATGACGCTCGCCAATCTCGATGAGCATCCGCAAAGCGTGCCGATCAACATGCTGATGCCGATGGAAGGCACACCGCTCGGCCGCAGCGAGAAGGTGGACCCCATCGACTTCGTGCGCATGATCGCGGTGGCGCGCATCGCCATGCCGCAATCGGTGGTGCGCCTCGCGGCGGGCCGCGAGATCATGTCGGAAGAAACGCAGGCGCTCTGCTTTCTTGCGGGCGCGAACTCGATCTTCGTCGGCGAGAAGCTGCTGACCGCGAAGAACCCGGAAGAAGACAAGGACCAGAAGCTTTTCGCGAAGCTCGGCATAGAGCCCATGCCCGCGCATAGCTGTCCTTCAGAGAAGTAATCCAGCTCAGATTCGGATCGCTTCGGCGTTCCATTCCGATTGCCAGTGCTGCAAGCGTTCCTTGAGGAGCGATTGCAGCATGTAAGGCGTCATGTCCTTTGCATCGACCTCTTCCACGACTTCATAGACGAAGCTCTCTTCGCCATGCGTATTCCACGCCGCCTGCAATGTCTTTACGGGATGCGTGCCGAGACGCAGCGTGAACCAGATGCCGTTCTGCATATTGTCGAGGCTGCGCCCGATACCGAGCCAGACTTCCCCGCTCGCATGGCAGCGCACGGCAAAAATGCCGCGCGCCACCTTGCGTTCCCTGTAATCGCTGACGAGCTGTTTTCTGCGTTCCCTGTTCATGACGGCTTCCTCTTCGGCGCAGGGCGCTCGGGCAAGGGCGGCACGATGCGCGCCAGTTTCTGGTTCAGGCGGTAATGCGCCCTGGCATCCCGGGGCTTTGCCCAGTCGCGGCCAATCGCTTCCCAGTCCTCGTCCTTCACATCGACGCCGAGGCTTGCCAGCAGACCGCCCTCGCAGACGACGAACTGATGACGATAGGGAAAGAGGAAACGGTCCTTGCGCGTACCGAGCGCGTCGCGCGCTTCCTCGTAGGTCGCGAACCAGGCATTCAGGTAGAAGCTGGTACTCGGCGGGAAGAGCCGCGTCGTGTCGAAGGCGGGCATTTCGACATGCGCCTCTTCAGTCAGATGCTGCCAGTCGCGGAAGCCCATCTCGCGCGCGATGACGGCAAGCGCATGCTTGCGCTGGATGCGCGAGGGATCGGCGAGCAATGTATTCGCATCCACCTCCGGCCAGAGCGAGGCAAGGCGATGCGCAGCATGAAAGGCGCGGCGCTTGTCGGCGCTCGCGAAGTCCTTGAGGAGCTTGCTCGCGCGGACCTTGTATTCGGCAAGGGCGTCGATGGGTTTCTGAGAAAATGGGTCCGTTCGCACGGATTCCTCCTGTTGTTTGACTGTCGTCGGTCCGAAGCGACGGCAAACAATGAAGGTGATGCGAACGCGAGGCGTCGTCTCAGCACGTCAGCGAAGGTGAGTTCCTCTTTCTCGGACGGCGGCGCCCTTCGCGGCACCGGGCGGCATCCTATGCCAAGGGATATTCGCGTGCAATTGCCGCTTTTGGCCCTTGCCACGGGCTCGTGAAACAGGACAATCCGCGACAACCAGAAGACATCAAGAAGCCCGGCCAGCACAAGCCAACAAGCGCAAGAAGGGGAACACCCCATGTCCATTCCGCCCGCCAATCCGCTCATCAACGACCCGCCGGAATGGCTGACCAAAGGTGCGCCGCATCTCTGGCTGCCCTATACGCAGATGCAGACAACGCCGATGGCGCTGCCCATCGCGAAGACGGACGGTGTGCGGCTGACGCTGGCGGACGGGCGCGAACTCATTGACGGGATTTCGTCGTGGTGGACGGCGGCGCATGGCTACAACCATCCGCATATTCGCGCGGCGGTGACGGCCCAGCTTGAAAAGATGCCGCATGTGATGCTGGGCGGGCTGGCGCATGAGCCGGCCTGCCGCCTCGCGACAAGGCTGTCGGAAAAGCTGCCGGGCGATCTCGGCCATGTGTTCTTTTCGGAGTCGGGCTCGGTCTCGGTCGAGATCGCGATGAAGATCGCCGTGCAATACGGCATCAATAACGGGAAAAGAGGCCGTACGCGCTTCGTCAGTTTCAAGGGCGGCTATCACGGCGACACGCTCGCGACCATGTCGGTCTGCGACCCGGACGAAGGCATGCACACGCTCTTCAAGGGCGCGATTGCCGAACAATTCATCTGCGAACTGCCAAGCGATGCGCAAAAGACCGCAGCACTCGACGCCTTTCTCGGCGAGCACGCCCATGAAGTGGCCGCCGTCGTGACCGAGCCGCTGGTGCAGGGCGCGGGGGGCATGCGCTTTCACACACCGGAGACGCTGAAAACCCTGCGCGCGCTTTGCGACAAGCATGGCGTGCTGCTGATCCTCGACGAGATCTTCACCGGCTTCGGGCGCACCGGCTCCATGTTTGCCTGCGAGCAGGCGGGGATCGTGCCCGATATCGTGACGCTCTCGAAGGCGCTGACGGGCGGCACGATGGCGCTCGCCGCGACGATCGCCACGGCGCGCGTCTTCGAGGCCTTTCTCGGCGAAGAGGCAGGCAAGGCACTGATGCACGGGCCGACCTATACGGGCAATCCGCTCGCCTGCGCGGCGGCCAATGCATCGCTCGACCTTTTCGAGCGCGAACCGCGCCTCGACCAGGTGGCCGCGATCTCGGCGCAGCTCAAACGCGAACTCGAACCGGCGCGGGAACTGCCCGGCGTGAAGGATGTGCGCGTGATGGGCGCCATCGGCGTGATCGAACTCGACGCGATCGGCGACATGAACGCGATCAAGCGCCGCTTCGTGGAGGAAGGGGTCTGGATCCGGCCCTTCGGCAATATCGTCTATACGACCCCGCCGCTCGTCATCGGGCCGCAAGACCTTGCCCGGCTAACAGGCGCAATGGTGAAAATCACGGCAGAGATGGCAGGCAATTGAGGCGCCTCGCCCCCGCCATGTGTCTCCATCAACACATTTTCTGGTAGTGGCGGCATTTTTCGCGCGCATATGTTGAGCCAAAATGGGTCACACATTACTCTCGCAGCGGGGGCTGATTCGGCCTTTTCGATATCGATCACGCACATGCCGGCGGGTCGCGGGGGGCGCGGAAGCTCTTCCCCGGATTGTGACCTGAATTGTGGCCGGCGCGTCCTTTTCTGGAATGCCGCAAGCGAAGGAATCGCGCGCGGCCGGTTATCGGGATTAAGCCATGCACGTCATCGCGTTCGCGTCGCAGAAGGGTGGCTCCGGCAAGACCACGCTTGCGGGTCATATTGCCGTCGAGGCCGAGAGGCAGGGCGCCGGGCCCGTCGCCCTGATCGACACCGACCCGCAGGGGTCTCTCTCACAGTGGTGGAACGCGCGCGAAGCCGAGCGCCCCTTCTTTGTGAGCGCCTCGGAAGACGGGCTTGAGGCGGATCTGGCGCGGCTCAAGGATGGCGGCGTCAACCTCGTCATCATCGACACGCCGCCCGCCATCACGTCCACCATCGGCCATGTCATCGGCCAGGCGGACCTCATCGTCATTCCGACCCGGCCAAGCCCGCATGACCTGCGCGCGGCAGGCGCCACGGTCCGGCTCTGCGAGGAAGTCGGCAAGCCGCTGGTCTTCGCCGTCAATGGCGCGGCACCCCGCGCCCGCATCACCACGGAGGCCGTTATCGCTCTCTCACACCACGGCCCCGTTGCGCCGTCGATCCTCCACCAGCGAATCGATTTCGCCGCGAGCATGATCGACGGGCGAACCGTCATGGAAATCGGCTCATCGACCAAATCGCCGGAGGAAATCGCCGAACTCTGGAGTTTCCTCAACGACCGGCTCAAGGGGCGCGAAACCTCGCCGCTTACCTCGGGTTCCTTCGTTGCCAGCGCCGCCTCCAGCGGCAAGGCCGAGGGTCTTCTCAGGGGCGCCGCCTGATGGCCAAGAAGCCTGCCTCATTGACGAGCGACCTGCTTGCGCGCAAGGGTGAAGCTGGACCTTCTTCGGTCGATCCGGTTTCGCGCGTTACGATTGCGCCCGGAAGGCAGCCGAATTTGAGCGGAATCGGTGTAAATGAAGGTCCTTCCCCGGGGCTCTATGGCAGCCCCGCCACGGAGAGGCCAGAGATGCACGCAGCGGACGAGGACGAACGGCCACAGCCGCCGGAACCGGAAATCATCTACACCCCGGAAGAAGAAGACAGCGGCAGCCGCACAAGGCTGATCGCAGGCGCCTTTGTGGGCCTTGCGCTGCTGGGCGGCGTCGTGATCGCGCTGTCGCTGAACGATGGCGGCTCGGGTGTGGCGCCCGTTTCGCCGGATGTGACGGCGATGCCCGACGAAGCGCCTGCGCAACAGCAGGTGGCGGAAGCCCCGGCGGCACAGACGCCTGTGGCGAGCGAAGATGCAAATCCCGAAGCGGCCGTTCCCGGCGAGGCGCCGGACGCGCCCACGGAAACGCCGGAGCTTCGCGCCAGTGCCGAACCCGCAGCGCCGGAACCGGAAGCGACACCTGCCGAAACGAAGGCTGCCGCAGAAAGCGCTACAGAAAGCTCGGGGGAAAGTGCCGGCGCACCGACATCGATTGCGCCGCCTGCCGCCCAGCCGGAAGCACAGTCGACAGCACAGCCGCCAGCACAGTCGCCAGCACAGTCGAAGGCGGAAGAACCGGCGGCGACGGCTCCTGCGGCTGCCAGCGGCGGCGCTTACGTGGTGCAGATCATGGCGCTGCGCGAGGAAGGGGCGGCGCAAACCGCCTGGGCCTCGCTGCAGAAGAAGCACCCCTCGGTGCTCGGCGGTCATGCGCTCGACATCGAGAAGGCGGATCTTGGCGACAAGGGCACCTTCTACCGCATTCGCGCGGCGGGCTTCGAGACCAAGGCGGCGGCGCAATCGGCCTGTTCGAGCCTCAAGGCTGCCGGTCAGGACTGCCTCGTCAAATCGCGCTGAGGCGCAGGCCGGCGGCGGCAAGACAAGAAACAGCGGGACGCCTTTCAGGCGTCCCGTTTTTGTTGGCCGCCTGTTATCCGCCGTGTAGGTTCGCGCCAAATGAAACCGGTGAGGAAATGACATGGTCGAGGCAGTGATCTGGGATTTCGGCGGCGTGCTGACGTCGAGCCCCTTCGAGGCATTCAATCGCTATGAAGCGGAAAAAGGTCTCGCGAAGGATTTCATTCGCGGCATCAACGCGACCAATCCCGACACGAATGCCTGGGCGCTGTTCGAGCGCAACGAATGTTCGCTCGACGATTTCGACCGTCTCTTCGCGGCAGAGTCCGAGGCGAAGGGCTGCCGCATTCCCGGCCGCGACATCATCGCGCTGCTCTCCGGCGACATCCGCCCGGAAATGGTAACCGCGCTGAAACGCTGCAAGGAACGCGCGAAGGTCGGCTGCATCACCAATAATGTCTCGGCGGGCGAAGGCGCAGGGATGGCGCGCACCAGCGAGAAGGCGGCGGCAGTGGCGGAAGTCATGTCGCTCTTCGATCATGTGATCGAAAGCTCCAAGGCCGGCATCCGCAAACCCGATCCGCGCATCTATCAGATGGCCTGCGAGGCGCTCGGCGTTTCCGCTGCGTCATCCGTCTATCTCGACGATCTCGGCATCAACCTGAAGCCCGCGAAAGCGCTCGGCATGACGACGATCAAGGTCGTCTCGCCGGAACAGGCGCTGAAGGAACTCGAAGCGGCGGTGGGATTTCCCGTTTCCTGAGCTTGAGAAGGCGCGCCGAAGAGGCCTAAGCTTCTCTCCAAAGAAAAAGAACATGGGGAGGATGTTCGATGCTCAGGCCACAGGCACAGGCAATCGATCTTGGCGGCAAGCCCGATCTGAAAGATCCCGATCTCTATATGCGCGAGGAGCATCACGAGGTGTTCCGCCGCTTGCGCGCGGAAGAACCCGTCTACTGGAACCCGGAAGCCGACAGCACGGGCTTCTGGTCGGTCACGCGCTATGACGACATCGAGGCGATCTCGAAAAACCCGAAGCTCTTTTCCTCGGCGAAGAACAATGGCGGCCACCGCATCTTCAACGAGAACGATATCGGCGGGAACGACACCGACGCGAGCATGATCTCGATGGACCCGCCGGAACATGCAGGCTACCGGCGCATGGTGACGCCGGGCTTCGTGCCGCGCCGCATCTCCAACATGGAAGAGCGTATTCGCGCGCGAGTGACGCGGCTTCTCGACAAGCTGCCGAAGACGGGCGAGGCGGAGTTCATTTCCGCCGTTGCCGCCTCACTTCCGATCGAGGTACTGGCGGAACTTTTCGGCGTGCCGGAGAGCGACGGGCCGAAGCTCTTCGAATGGTCGAATGCGACGGTCGGTGAAGACGACCCGGAACTTCGCGTCTCCGACGAATATATGCAGCAATGTATCGCAGAGATGGCGGCCTATGCGGCCGGGCTCTGGCAGCAGCGGCTGGAGGCGCCGGGCGAAGACCTGATCTCGATGCTCGCGCATTCGAAGCCGGGCGGCGAGGCAATGACATTTCCGACCTATGTCGGCACTTTCATCCTGCTCGTCGTGGCGGGAAACGAGACGACACGCAACTCGATTTCCGGCGGGCTGCTGGCGCTGTCTGAAAACCCGGAAGAACGGCAGAAACTCATCGACGATCCTTCGCTCATTCCGAGCGCGGTGCAGGAAATCGTGCGTTGGGTGAGCCCCGTTCTGCATATGCGCCGGACCGCGACAGAGGACACGGAGCTTGGCGGACAGAAGATCAAAAAGGGCGACAAGGTGGTGATGTGGTACGCATCCGCGAACCGCGACGAGGAGAAGTGGGACGACCCTTACCGCTTCGATGTTACGCGCTACACGAAACGCGAGACCCCGACGCAGCTCGGCTTCGGCGCGGGCCAGCATTTCTGCCTCGGCTCGCGGCTTGCCGAACTTCAGCTCAAGGTGCTGTTCGAGGAACTGCTCAAGCGCTTCCCCGACATTCATGCCTCGGGGCCGATCCGGCGGCTGCGCTCGAACTTCATCTACGGCATCAAGGAAATGCCGGTGCGCTACACGCCGGAGTAACGCTTAGAGCGGCGCGCGGGTGAAGGGCAGCTTGAGCTGGCCGACGAAATCTTCCGGCACGGCATGTTCGATGCCGATATCGGCGGGCGGGCGGCGAGGCGGGTTGATATAGGTGCCGAAGATCATGTCGAAGAGCATCAGGTTCTCGCCGTAGTTCCTGTTGCCCTCGGAGAGATCCTTCGAGTGATGCCAGCGGTGAAGTTCCGGTGTGTTGAAGACATAGTTGAGCGGGCCGCAGCGCATCTCGATATTGCAATGGGTGAGCATGCCAAAGACGGCGGTCACCGCACTCACCATGAGAAGGACGGGCTGCGGTGCGCCAAGCAGCAGCAGCACGGGGATGCCGACGAGAAGGCCCGTGACCGTATCGACCACATGGAAGCGGCCCGTGTTGAAAAACCAGAGCCTCGACACCGAGTGATGCACGGCGTGGAAGCGCCATAACCAGGGCCACTCATGCGCGAGGCGGTGCTTCCAGTAGAGTCCGAGTTCCACGATCACGAGACCGAGCGCAACCTGGATGATGAGCGGCCATGTCTCCGGCCAGAGCGGGCCGCCGTTGGGCTTCAGCCATTCGGCAATCCCCATGAAGACGATCACGGTGACAAGGACCTGGGCCACGCCCTTGCTCAGCACCGTATGCGCGAGGTCGGGCCCGATCTGCCCGTCATTTACCAGCCATTGCCGCTCATGAGGCAGCGCGCGCTCCAGCATGGCGAGCGTGGCGGCAAGCGAGAGATAGACGATATTGAAGACGAGAACACCGTGGCCCGCTTCCATGCCGAAATAGATCGCGGCAAGCGAGATACTGGCAAGCGCAGGCCAGAGCAGACGGGAAATAAAAGCACGCATGTGATGTCTTCTCCGATGTCCGGGAGTATCACGCATGCCGCGCGCGAACGAAAGCCCGCTCTGAACGCCCTGAAAATGAAAAGGCCGCCGTGACACCCGGCGGCCTTTCCTGATTTGCGATGCGGTCGCCGGTCAGTGAACGGGTGCGCTCTTCTGACGTGCGACGGGACGCTTGCGCGGGAAGATCATGTCGAGCGTCACCGCGAGTGCTGGCAGGACGCTGACCGCCATCACCATGTTGACCATGAACATGAAGGCGAGAAGCAGACCCATATCCGCCTGGAACTTGAGATCCGAGAAGGCCCAGGTGGACACACCAACGGCGAGTGTCAGCGCGGTGAAGAAGGTTGCCATGCCCGCTTCCTGCAGCGACTGCCGGAAGGCATCCGAGATATTGAGGCCTTCGCCCATGTAATAGGGCACGCGGTTGTAGATGTAGTAGGCGTAGTCGACGCCGATGCCGACCGCCAGCACCATCACCGGCAGCGTCGCCACGGTGAGACCGATCTGCAGCACCTCCATGAACCAGTAACCGAAGAAGGTGCCGAAGGTGAGCGGGAGGCAACAGGCAACGACCGCGCGCCAGTCGCGATAGGTGAGCATGACGAGGGCGACGATCACCGCGTAGACCCACATCATCATCGGCAGTTCGGTCTCGGTGATCTCCTCGTTGACCGCCGCCTGCACACCCATATTGCCGGAGGCGAGACGGATGTTCACGCCCTCCATCGGGTTTGCCTTGCGCCATTCCTTCACGGCATCGACGGCGGCCTTGATCGTCGTCGCCCTGGCATCGCGCAGATAGAAGCTGTGCGGCAGGAGGGTGCAGGTCTGGTTATAAAGCGAACTGGAGTTCGGCACAGTGTTCGCCGCCTGGGCAAGTGCCGGCCGGTTGCGCGGAATATCCTTCCATTTCAGGTTGCCCTCGTTCCAGCCCGCCGCGGAACCCTTGATGGCGAAGGGAAGCGAGGCGACGAGCGTCACGTCCGGCACGTTCTGCATGTGCCAGGAGAACTGGTTCAGATACTTCATATAGGAATAGGTCACGCAACTGTCCGCAGGCGTTTCCACCACCGCGATCAGCACATTGAGACCGAGCGCGTAGTCATGCGCGATGGCCGTCGAGTCGAGATTGTAGCGCGCATCTGGACGAAGTTCCGGCGCACCCGCATGAAGCGCACCGACGTGACGGTTCATTGCTTCGTGGACGGCGATGCCGAAAAGGACCGTCGCGAAAACGAGGACGAAAGGTGCGATCTTCGGATTTGCGACGAAGCCCAGCGACCGCATGATCTTGAGACGGAACTCGCGCGAGCTGTGCACGCGCGCACGGAAGTCTTCGCCAAACCTCAGATAGCTGACAAGCAGCGGCAGCATGATGAGGTTGGTGACGACCTTGAGGATCACGCCGATGGATGCCGTGATCGAAAGTTCGCGGATCATCGGCACAGGAATGAGATAGAGCGTCGCGAAGCTCACCAGTGTGGTGACCAGCGCCATGGAGCCGGGCACGAAGAGCCGCGAGAAGGCGGAGCGCGCCGCCGTTTCGGAATCAGCGCCTTCCGCGATTTCCGCCGTCACGACATTGATCTGCTGCACGCCGTGGCTGACGCCGATCGCGAAGATCAGGAAAGGCACGAGAACGGCAAGCGGGTCGAGCCCGTAACCGAGGAAGGTGAGCAGGCCGAACTGCCAGACCACCGAGGTGAGCGAGGCAAAAAGCGTTGCTGCGGTGAGCACGATGGAGCGGGCATAGAGATAAAGCGCCAGCGCCGTGAGCACGAAAGCGAGAGCGAAGAAGATGACGACCGTTTTCGCGCCGTCGGCGATGTCACCGATCAGCTTGGCAAAGCCGATGATGCGGACGGTGTATTCGTCGGTCTCGTATTTCTCGCGGATCTGCGCTTCGAGCTTTGCGGCAAGATCGAAATAGTCGAGGTTCGTACCGGTCGAGGGGTCGAAATCCTGCAACTCCGCGACAACCATGGCGGAGCCGAAATCGTCTGCGACCAGGCGGCCGACGAAGCCGCCGCGGATCACATTGCTCTGAACTTTCTGAAGGTTTGCCTGCGTCATGGAGTCCGCGGTGACGCGCCCGGAGATCACGTCATCGGCGCTGATGCCGTCTTCCGTGATTTCGATATAGCGCGTGTTCGGCGTCCAGAGCGATGTCACCGTGTGGCGGGACACGCCGGGCAGGAAGAAAATGTCGTCCGTGAGGTTCTTGTAGACTTTGAAGAACTTCTGGGACCAGATGTCCCCTTGCTTCGGCTCCAGCACAATGATGATGCGGTTCGACCCGAAGAGCTGCTCACGATATTCCGTGAAGGTCTGGATGTATTCGTGACCGACGGGGAGCTGCTTGTCGAAGCCGGCCGTCATACGCAACTGAAACGCGTAAAAGCCGGTGATGCAGGTAAAGACGAGAAGCCCTATCAGAATGATCGGGCGAAGGCGGAATACGATATTTTCGAGCAACTTTACCATCGACAGCACCCATCTCCCTCGCCGCTTCCCTCGCGGGGACAAACGGCAGCGTTGCACTTCGCAGGCCTTGCCGGAGACAGGAGGAGCCTCGAAGGGCTCGCCTTCCTGTGCGGCCGGTGCGGCCTCGATATATTCCGGAGGACAGGACCGTCGGGACGACGGGAGCGGACTTGCCGCCTATCCCCGATTCATGCGGGCAAGCCTTTGCGGCTCTTTGCCCAATTTTCAGATCGGGGTTTTTGCCCCCTCCCAAGACGCCAGTCTCTCATTTTTCCGGCAGCGCCGCTTCCCCGCGCTCCCGGCCGAACCGGTCGTCCCATATTCAATAATTACCACACGCGGCGGCAATTTGTAACAGTTGCGTAGTACGAATCCGCGAAGTTCCGCGCATTTCGCCGATTTGGTTAACACATCTTCACAAAGTTGACGCCCCCGTCATTTTCTCCTTGACCCCGCGGCGGCGTTTCCTATTCTGCTTTCAACGAGACAGACCGGCAGGGTGAAAGCCCGAAAAAGCTGGCGCTCCCCCTATTTCCGGCGGCATGCCGCCCCCCTCTGGAGGACCCGATGAACGAAGTTCGGCAGATCACCAAAGACGACGCCTATGATGCCGTCGCCCCGGATGACTTTCCCGCGATGATGGAGCCGGATCGCTACAATGCGCGCTCCACCGCCTTCGACAAGATCATCTCCGCGACCCATGACCATTTCTGGGATCCGCTGGACACGAAGTACATCGACTTCACCGAGCCCTTCGATCTGGAAAACCAGATGCTGATGCCTGAAGAGCTGGTGCCGGAACTCAAGCTTCCCTGCTTCGAGAAGCTCACGGAAAAGCAGCGCATCCGCTTCGCCAATGAAAGCGCGCGCTGGATGCTTTCCTCGATCCTGCATGGCGAAGCCGGCGCGCTGGCGCTTTCCGCCTCGCTCTGCCACATCCTGAAGGATCCGGGCGCGCAGGAATATGCCGCGAACCAGACCCGCGAAGAAGCGCGTCACGTCACCGGCTTCTCGCGCTACATCAAGGCCCGCTGGGGCAAGCCGCTTGCCGTTGGCGGCACGCTTGGCGGCCTTCTCACCGACATCGTGAATGCCAAGGAAGTCTACAAGAAGATCGTCGGCATGCAGATGCTGGTCGAGGGCCTCGCCATGGGCGCCTTCGCCACCTTCTACGCAAAGTCGAACGATCCGCTGATGGTCAAGCTGATGCAGCTCGTGATGACGGACGAGGCATTCCATCACAAGTTCGGCAAGATCTGGGCCGACCGCACGATCCCGAACCTTTCGGAAGAAGAGCAGAACATCATCGAAGACTGGGCGGCCGAGTGCTTCCAGACGCTGCTGTTCAACCTCGTGAACCCGGAACAGAAGCAGGCGCTCTATGGCGAGTTCGGTCTCGACTGGCAGCAGGTCCAGCTTGAGATGCTCGAAGCCTTTGGCGATGACGACCGCCGCGAAAGCATGAAGGAAGGCACGAACATTTTCCGTGTCCTGATCAAGACGCTTCTCAAGGCCGGTATCATCACCGACCGCACCAAGGCCTTCTATGCCACCTATGTGAACATGGACGAGCTGAAGAGCGAAGGCGACCACATGATCGGCGACGACATTGCCGAGGACGGCATTCGCTATCTCCAGAAGATCAATTTCGGCGCCAATGTCGACGCGCTGAAGGAAGTCACCGTCTCGGCTGCCGAGTAAGCAGCAAGACGCAAAGGCCGGGCGTTCTCTCACCCCGCCGGCGAATAATCGGGCGGCTCCTGACGGAGCCGCCTTTTTTGTTTTCTGCAACACAGAAAAAAGGCCGGATGCAATGCACCCGGCCTTGATTTGACAATCTGTGGTCCGCTTAGTGCGAGCGCATCAATGTGAACGCTTGGGCAGCTCGACCATCAGTTCCTCGTAGCCCTTCACGAAGCTCGAATGGACGCGGCGCGGCTCGGCCAGAACCTTGATCTGCTTGTCGGGCCAGCGCTTCATGATCTCTTCCCAGATGATGCGAAGCTGCATCTCGGCGAGACGGTTACCCACGCAGCGGTGGATACCGAAACCGAAGGAAAGATGCTGACGCGCGCGCTCGCGATCGATCACGAGTTCGTTCGGGTTCTCGATCACGGTTTCGTCGCGATTGCCAGAGACGTACCACATGGCAACCTTGTCGCCCTTGGCGATCTTCGTGCCGGAGATTTCCGTATCCTCGAGCGCGGTACGGCGCATGTAAGCGAGCGGCGTCTGCCAGCGGATGATCTCCGCCACCATGTTCGGGATGACCGCGTGGTTTGCCTGAAGCTTCTTGTATTCCCCCGGGAACTGGTTGAGCGCGAGAAGACCGCCCGAGATCGAGTTGCGGGTCGTGTCGTTGCCGCCGACGATCAGGAGGATCAGGTTTCCAAGATACTCCATCTTGTCCATGTTCCGCGTCGACTCGCCATGCGCGAGCATGGAGATGAGATCGTTGCCCGGCTCGCGCGCATTCACACGCTCGTTCCAGAGACCGAGGAAGTAGTCGGCGCATTCGAGAAGTTCAGCGCGGCGCTGTTCTTCCGTTTCGATGATGCCGCCTTCCATGGGTGCGGCCGTCGCCACGTCCGACCAGCGCGTCAGCTTGCGGCGATCCTCGAAGGGGAAATCGAACAGTGTCGCGAGCATCTGCGTCGTCAGTTCGATCGACACCCTGTCGACCCAGTTGAAGGGCTGGCCTTCGGGCAGGCTGTCGAGAATGTTGCCCGCGCGTTCGCGGATCGTGCTTTCGAGCTTGGCAAGGTTCGCAGGCGCCACGATGGGGCTCACGGTCTTGCGCTGGTCGTCATGCTTGGGCGGGTCCATCGCGATGAACATCGGAAGCTGGAAGTCCTCGTCCTGGTCGCGCAGCGTGATGCCGCCTTCCGAGGAGAAGACCTGGTGGTTCGTATCCACCGCCATGATGTCCTTGTAGCGCGTCACCGACCAGTAGGGCCCGACATCTTCATTGGTGGTGCAGTAGTGGACCGGCGCTTCCGCGCGGAGGCGCTCGAAATAGGGCCACATGGAGTTGTTCTTGAAAAGAAGCGGATCGGCGACATCGATCTCCGCAAGCGGGATCGAATAGGCTGTGTCGCGCGCTTCGTCGGTTTCGTATTTTACCGCTGCGTCGCTCATGGGGTTTCCTCCTCCGGGATGTTCCGGCGTTTGATATTCCGCTGCGTCAAGCATAACGGAAAGTGCGGACCTGTCATACGTAAAGTGACGGTCGCGTCATTTTTATGTGATCAAGCTTAGCAGCAGATAAGAGGTTTGAAAATGACGGGTGCGTCATTTTTTTGCGGCAAATTGACCTTGCGTATCCCGGTCAGCGGAGATCAACCGCCGAAACGCTGGCGGGCCGAGAGGGCCAGCCCTGTGGCAACCGAGGTAAGCTCCCCGCCGCCCGCGAGCTTTTCCGCGCCGAAACGGGCCGCAAAGATGTTGCGCACGGCGGGAATAAAGGAAGAGCCGCCGGTGAGAAAAACCCGGTCGACTTTTTCGGGCGACGTACCCGTTTCTTCCAGCAGCTTGTCCACACAGGCGGAAATCTCGGCCAACTCCGGGGCGATCCACTGCTCGAATTCGGCGCGCGTCACTTTTGCGTCGATTTCGACGGGCCCAAGGCCGAAGCGAAGCTGCGTCTCTTCCGCGCCGGAAAGACCGAGTTTCGCCGCCTCCACTGCCCGGTAAAGCGCAAAGCCCCGCTCCTCCTCGATGAGCGTCAGCAAGGCCTCGACTTCATTGGCCGCTTCGGCTGTGCGGGCGATCTCTTCAAGCATGCGCCGGGTCTTGCGCGTATTGATGAGGCTCAACTCGTGCCATCGGCGCATCGTGTCGTAGGGCCAGGAGGGAACGGGAAGCACCTTCGAGCCGCTCTTGTAATTCGTGCCCTTGCCGAGGCGGGGCGCCACACAATGCTCGATCAGGCGCGCATCGAATGCATCGCCCGCCAGGCCAACGCCCGACACGCCGACAATGGTTTCGCCGCGCTCTTTCAGCTTGCGCAGGCCGGGTCCGACATGGAGCAGGCAGAAGTCCGAGGTACCGCCGCCGAAGTCGCCGATCAGCACGAGTTCGTCACGATCGAGCGAGGCCTCATAGGCATGGGCCGCCGCGACGGGCTCGAACTCGAAATGCACATCGGGGATGCGTATCCCGTGCAGCGCTTCGCGCAGACGCGAGACGGCGAGCTCGTCATGCTCGCTGTCGGGTGTTCCCAGACTGTTGCGCACGAAACGCGCGGGGCGGCCGACGACGACGGGACCGGAGGCCATGCGTTCTGTCAGCTCGCCTGCCTGCGCGGTTGCATCGATCAGCCGCGCCACCACGAAGCCGATCAGGTTTTCGAGCGTGAAGCGGCTGTTGAAGATGGTGGTCGAGGTGAAATTCGGATTGGCGAGATAGGACTTCACCGACTGGATCAACCGGCCCTCGGCGCCGCGCTCCAGATAGGCGTCCATCGCCGCCGGTCCGGCAAAGGCGTGCGGACGCCCGTTCGCATCGCGCTCTTCATCATCGAAATAGAGGATTGAGCGGAAGGTCGGGAGCGTTTCGGCCGCATGACGGACCGGCACGAGCCGGGACGGGCCATCCGGCGAGGCGACCGCGAGCGCGCTGTTGGTCGTTCCGAAGTCGAGACCGATGAACATCTGTCACCTCGTATCCGTCTGGCCGGGCACTGCTCCGCAGCACCCGCCACAGCAATACATTTGAGGAAATCCGAGGCGCTTCCCCAGACTTTCGGGGGAGCTTCGGGGGCGGAAGGGCCGCGAGAAATACCGAACGGGGCTCTGTTTGTCGAGTCGAGGCGCCGTACCGGGCGGCGGCGGCGTCTCTGCGCAAAAATGACGCAGGCGTCATTTTTGGATTGCTTGTGCAGCGCACAAATACCCACATTACGAGTACGGGAAATTGGCCGGGCTTTCGCGGGAAAACGCTCGATGACAGTGGAGAAGAAAATGACCGAAACGCGCCAGATCACCAAGGACAACGCCTATGACGCCGTCTCGCCGGACGATTTTCAGGCGATGATGAACACGGAGCGCTACAACCGCCGCTCCTCCGCCTTCGACAAGATCATCTCTGCGACCCATGACCATTTCTGGGATCCGCTCGACAAGCGCTACATCGACTTCACCGAACCCTTCGACAGCGAAAACGAAATGATGATCGACCCGGAGCTCGTGCCGGAACTTCGTCTCGCCTGCTTCGAGAAGCTGCCGGAGAAAGAGAAAATCCGCTTCGTGAACGAGACGGCGCGCTGGATGATGTCGGCGATCCTGCACGGCGAACAAGGTGCGCTGAACCTTTCGGCCTCGCTCTGCCACATCCTGCTCGATCCGGGCGCACAGGAATATGCCGCAAACCAGGCGCGCGAAGAGGCCCGCCATGTGACGGCCTTCGCGAAATATGTGCAGTCGCGCTTCGGCAAGCCGCTGCCTTGCGGCGAGACGCTTGCGAATCTTCTCTCCGAGATGGTCAACGCGAAAGAGGTCTACAAGAAGATCGTCGGCATGCAGCTTCTCGTCGAAGGGCTTGCGATGGGCACCTTTGCGACCTTCTTCAACACGGCGCGCGACCCGCTTCTCGTGAAGCTTTGCCAGCTCGCCATGACGGATGAAGCCTTCCATCACAAGTTCGGCAAGATCTGGGCCGACCGTACGATCCCGAAACTCGCGCCCGAAGAGCGCGACATCATCGAGGACTGGGCCGCCGCCGTTTTCCAGACGCTGCTCTTCAACCTCGTGAACCCTGAACAGAAGAAACTCATCTATGCCGATTTCGGCCTCGACTGGCGCGAGGTCCAGGCCGAGATGCTGGAAGCCGTGACCGACGAAGACCGGCGCGAAGGCATGAAGGATGCGGCCAACGTCTTCCGTGTGCTCGTCAAGACGCTGCTCAAGGCCGGCATCATTACCGATCGCACCCGCGCCTTCTATGCAACCTATGTCGACATGGAAGAGCTCAAGAATGAAGACGACCGCATGGTCGGCGACGACATCGCCGAGCAGGGCATCGAATTCCTGAAGACGGTCAACTTCGCCAACAAGAAGAACCCGATGCATAGCGCGGCGGCGGAGTAATTTCCCGAAGGGTCCTCTCCAGAGGGAATCACTCAGGGTGGCCTTCGGGCCACCCTTTTTTCGTGTCTTTGGGGGTGGCCTGCGGGCCACCGGTTTTCCGTGTCTTTGGGGGTGGCCTGCGGGTCACCCTTTTTTTGGCGGCATGACGCGCCTGCCTGCTAGAGTGCGGACCCATGACGGAAATTCACGAAACGCTTTCGGACGACATACCGGACCTGCCGGCGGGCCCCTGGCCGCTTCTTGGTGAGGGCGTCTGGGGAAGCGTTCACGATCTCGGCGACGGCACGGTGCTGAAGCTCATACGCCGCAATGGCGGGCTCGGCACGGGCGAAAGCAAGCATTACCGCGAAGCCTCCGCCCTCACCCTTCTCGGCTCGCTGAAAAGTACGCGCTTCCGCCTGCCCCGTCTGCTGGGCTCGGGGCGTTTCGAAAATGCCTATGGCTTTTCAGGACCGCCGCTCGCCGGCTGGCTCAGGCTCGAAAAGCTCGCGGGCAAGCCCGCAGATGAAGGCGGACTTTACATCCTCAAGATGGATGAGCGCGAAAGACTCGGCGAAGAGATCGGCGCGGCCATCGCATGGTTTCACGAAGAAGGTGCAAGGCTTGCGGACAACGCAACGAAACTCGGCAATCCGAGCATCCGCAGCATCGACGAGGCGCTGGCGCGCATCAGCGCGCCCGACCAGCGCGAGCGGCTACAGCGGCTGAAGGAAATGTGGGAAACCGAAGAAGGAGCACGCATCGTTCTTCACGGCGACCTGAATTTCTCGAACATGCTCACGGCGCGCGGCGAGAGACCCGCCTTCCTCGATTTCGCGGAAGCAGGCGTCGGTCTGCCGGAGGAAGATTTCCGGCATTTCGACAATCCGGGCCCGCTGCGCGATGCGATCTTCCGCTCCTATGCCGCCGTCTCCGGCCACGCGATCGACATGCAGCGTTTTCGCATGGGCGTTGCCGTCAATGCCGCTTGTTCGCTTGCAATCGGCAGCAATAGCGGCCATCCGCGCGAGGCGATGCGCCGGGTCAGCTTTCTCGACGAAGCGTTGCGGCAGGCGGGCATCGAAAGCCAGGTTCGGCAATGACGAAGGACGAGCTTCCCGCAATGCCCGACATGGAGATGGATGAATTTCGTCTCTTCGACGGACGGCAATCCGCAACCGCGGCAAGCGTGCAGCGAGGTGTCTGCCGCCTTCTCGCGCAGATGGGATATGCGCCGGTGACGGAGCTCACGCTTGCCACCGGGCGGCGCGTCGACATTCTGGCGCTCGGCCCCAAGGGCGAGATCATCGTTATCGAAATCAAGTCGAGCCTCACGGACTACAAGACGGATTCCAAGTGGGAGGAATATCTCGACTTCTGCGACCGCTTCTATTTTGCCGTGCCGCCCGAGTTTCCGCGCGAGGTGATCCCCGAGGAAACCGGACTCGTCATCGCGGACCGCTACGGCGCGGAAATATTACGCGAGGGCCCGGTGACGACGCTTGCGCCAGCGCGGCGCAAGAAGCTCACGCTGCATGCCGCCCGTGTTTCGGCGCGGCGAGTACACCGGTTTCTCGAACCGGAATAATTGCCGGAGCGCGGACGACATGGCGGGGCGTCATGCTAGGGTGAGGCCAGATCTGAAAACGAGGACACCGGGAAAATGCTCGGCAACAAGCAGCGCATCACCGAGAAGTGGAATGCTCAGGCCAAGAAGAGGACCAAGGGCACAAGCTGGTGGGAAATTCCGCAATATTGCGGCTACATGAATCTCGAAATCTGCGGAGAGCCGCTTCCCGCCATCTCCCGGGGAACGCACAAACGTCTCCAGGAGCTCGGGCCGTTCGCGCGAGCGGTGTCCGTGGGCTGCGGGGGAGCCACCAAGGAGCAGGCGCTGCTTAAATCCGGTACGGTCCAGCATTTCGATCTGTTCGATCTTTCGGATCAGCGCCTCAAGCTCGCGGAAGCGCGCTACGCTGAAAAGGGCCTCGACGGACATGCCCGGTTCATTCTCGACGATGCCTTCGCGACCACGCCGCACAATACATACGACCTCGTTTACTGGTCCTCGTCTCTCCATCACATGATGGATACGCGCGCAGCCCTCGAATGGAGCCGCGATGTTCTGAAGCCGGGCGGCCTTCTGATGATTCATGAATATACGGGCCCGACACACTGGCAGTGGAGCGACGAAATGCTCGACTGCCTCCGGCGCTTTCGTTCCGCACTTCCGCCCCACCTGCGTCCGTCAAACCCGAACATCAAACGTCTGACGGTGGAAGAGATGATCGAGCGCGATCCATCCGAAGCAGCCGATAGCGCTGCGATCCTGCCCGCGCTGAAATCGCTTTTCCCGGATGCTGAAATAAAGGCGCTCGGCGGTGCCATCTTTCCGCACGCGCTTCGCGGCATCTATCCGAAGATGACGCCGGAGGACGGCTGGGTTTTCGAGATGGTGCTGACGCTCGATGCCGCGTTCCGCGCGAAAGGCGAAAGCCACAACAGCTTCGCCCTCGCCCGCAAGATGTGACCGCCTGAGCGGACGCTGCTTGAGGGGCGCGCTACTTGAGAGCGCTACTTGAGAGCGCTACTTGAAAGCGCTACTTGGGGGCGCTACTTGGGCGCGCGTTTGGCGAGAATGCGTTGCAAGGTCCGGCGATGCATGTTGAGACGCCGCGCTGTCTCGGAGACGTTGCGATCGCAGAGTTCATAAACGCGCTGGATGTGTTCCCAACGTACACGGTCCGCCGACATCGGATTTTCAGGCGGATTGGCCTTGTCCCCTCCGGTTGCGAGGAGAGCGGCTTCGATGGCGTCGGCATCCGAGGGCTTCGCGAGATAATCGACGGCGCCGAGCTTAACCGCCGTCACCGCGGTCGCGATATTGCCATAGCCTGTCAGCACGACGATGCGGGCGTCGGGCCGCGACTCCTCAAGCGTGGCCACGACATCAAGCCCGTTACCGTCTTCGAGCCGCATATCAACCACCGCGAAGCCCGGCTTCTTCAAGCGCGCAAGCTCCTTGCCGTCCTTTACCGTGTTCGCGGTCATCACCTCGAAACCACGGCCTTCCATGGCGCGGGCGAGCCGCGTGAGAAACGGCACGTCGTCGTCCACCAGCAGCAAGGTGCGGTCTTCGGGTATCACGGGGCTTTCGGCCCCTGCATCTTCATTCGTCTGGGTCACACCTGGTCCAATCTCCGCCGGATTTGCCTGATTTTAGGCTGAAGGCCCGCCTAAAGCCAAGCCGTGTCTCACTTATTCGGGACCGGACGCCGTTAGCGCTTCCGGCGGGAAAGCCGGATCGGCCTCGATGGCACGGCGCGGCCAGCGCATGGCGAGCCTCGCGCCCGCCTTGCCGTCTGCGCGATTGCCGATTTCCACCGTCGCGCCCGTGCGCTCAAGCAGCGTCTTGCCAATGAAGAAGCCGAGGCCCATGCCCTCATGGCCTGCTTCGGGATCCTGCATCGCCTGCTTGCGGCGAGGCCGCGTCGTCACATAGGGCTCGCCGAGTTTTTCCAGCACATCCGGCGTGAAGCCCGGCCCGTCATCCATGATGGTGAGGGTGACGTGCTCCTTGCCGTAATGCGCGGCGACGCGGACTTCCTCGCGGGCGAAGTCCGCAGCGTTCTCGATGAAATTACCGAGACCATAGAGCATTTCAGGACGGCGCCAGATTTCGGGTTCGCTCGCATCCTCATCGTCGGCCAGCACCTCGATATGGAAGCTGACATCCATGTCGCGATGGGGCGCCACCACTTCATCGAGCAAGGCATGGAGCGGCAGGCGCGAATAGATGGCATCCGTGCCGTCCGGCCGCTTCGACAGGCGCGAGAGAATATCCTTGCAGCGCTCTGCCTGGCTGTTCAGGAGCGCGAGGTCTTCCTTCATTTCCTCCTCGCTCATCTGGCCGCGCATCAATTCCTTGGAGACGAGCGAAATCGTGCCGAGCGGCGTACCGAGCTCATGCGCGGCGGCGGCGGCGAGCCCGTCCAGCGCGGACAAGCGCTGCGCGCGCGACAGCACGAGCTGCGTGGCCGAAAGCGCCGCCGACATGCGCCGCGATTCCTGCGAGACGCGCCAGGCATAGGCCGCCATGAAACCGAGGCCGAGAAGCAGCGCCGTCCAGTGACCCGTCACATAAAGCGGCGGCAGTTCCGGTGTTTCGCCCGGCCGCCACGGCAATGGCATGTGAAACCAGGAAAGCAGGGTGACATAGGTGAAGGCCTGCGCAAGAAGAAGACCGGTACTGGCGAGCGACAAGGTCGTCGCCGAGATCGTCACCGGCGCCATGAAAAGGAGGGCAAAGGGGTTCTGCAGACCGCCGGTGAGAAAAAGCAATACGGCAAGCTGCGCGAGATCGATGGCGAGATAAACCGCTGCCTGCCAGTCGGGGAGACGGGTCGCGGAGCGGTAACGAAGCGTCAGGAAGACATTGAGCCAGGCGGAAGCCGCAATGACGGCCAGGCAAAGACCGAGCGGCAGCGGAAAGCCGAGACCGAAATGAACGACAAGCACCGCGCCGAGCTGACCGGCAATCGCGAGCCAGCGCAGGATCACCAGCGTTTGCAGGCGGACCTGCCCGCTCCGGTCGCCGGGCAAGCGGCCTGCAAGGAAATTGCGGCGCAGCCAGCGCATGGCTACCCGGTCGTCGATCATCGTCATGGGATTCCTCTCCGCCACCGTTTGGGCGAAGTCTAGAGCGTCATGCGCGATACGTCATGGACTGGATCGCATCAGATCAGGTACGGGACGATCAGGCGTTGGAGGGCCAGCTGCCCGCAAGATCGCGGGTTTCGCCGATGCGCATGATCCAGGTGTTTTCGGGCTCGTAGCCTTCCGCGTCCGCGGCTTTGACAAAACGCTCCGGCGGCTCGAAAGGCGGCTCCACGGTGAGGAGCACCGTGCCCCAATGCATACCGACGATGCGGCGCGCCTTGAGGTCGCGGCCCATCTGCACGGCTTCTTCGGGCGTGGCGTGAGAGGCTTTCATCATTTCGCGCGGCTCATAGGCGCCGATGCCGAGCAGTGCGGTATCGAAAGGCCCGTAAGCCTCGCCGATGTCGCGGAAGATCGGCCCGTAGCCGCTATCGCCACCGAAAAAGAGGTGGTGATTTTCGCTCTTCATGGCGAAACCCGCCCAGAGCGTGCGGTTGGTGTCGAAACCGGAACGGCGCGACCAATGAACGACGGGCAGCGCTGTCAGGGAGACACCCTTCACTTCGTAGCGTTCATGCCAGTCGAGCTCGATCACATTCGGGAAACCGCGCTCGCGGAAGAAACGCGCCAGACGCAGCGGTACCACCACCGTCATCTTTTCCTTGTTCGGCAGCCTTGCCAGCGCGCGTTCGTCGAGATGGTCGTAATGATTGTGGCTGACGACCAGCACGTCGATCTGCGGCAGCGCCGAAATCGGTACGCCCGACTTCACATAGCGGCGCGGGCCGAGACCGGCAGGGCCGGCAAATGTCGTGAGATAAGGATCGGTGAGCACAGTCAGGCCGCCGATCCGAATGAGGAAAGAGGCATGGCCGAGCCAGGTGATGAAGTCGTCATCCGCCTGCGCATGGCTATTCAGTTCGCGAACGGCCTGCGGCCGCGGCACGACATGGCCTTCAGGCACATCGACCTTGCGGGCGCCCATTTTCAGCATTTCGAGAAAAAAGGGGCCTGCATGTTTCATGCGGCCCTGGCCGCGGCTCGCGCAGCCGGGCGGGTTGCGGAACGTACCGTCCGGCATGTGATGCCAGGGACGGGATGTTTCCGCCACGTCCGCGCCGGGCACCGGCTTGCCGGCGTCCTTGCGGGTTCGCTTGGATGATGCGCGTCTGTTTGTCATCAGGCCTTGGGCACGAATGTCGATGCTATAAAGATAGGGCGAATTTGCATCGCAGCAAGAGAGGCCTTCGGGAACCGCGCTTTTGCTACTGCATTTCCGCGTTGCGCAGAAGTTCAGCAAGCCCGCGCATATGGCTTTCTTCGGCGAGATCGAGCGCGGAACGGCCGGTGACGTCGGTTTCGAAGAGGTCTACATCGTGCTGGATCAGAACCTCGACGACGGCGGCGTTGTTCGCCCTTGTTGCGATCAGCAAGGGCACCTCCCGGTTCGACCCCGGACGGTCGGGGTCGGCACCCCCTTCGAGCAGGGCGGCCGCGATATCGGCACGGCCTGAAAGCGCCGCCATGGAAAGCGCGGTCGTGCCGTCCGGCGCGCGGCGGTCAGGATCGGCGCCATATTCAAGCAGCAGCTTTACCGTCGAGAAATGGCCATTACCGACGGCGAGGATAAGCATCGGAATCTTGTCGCTGCCGCTTTCGTTGGGCGATACGCCTTTCACGAGAGCGGTCTTCAGTGTGCTGTTGTCGCCGGTGCGGGCAGCCTGAACCGTCTCGTTGTCGATCAGATAACTGGAGGGCCCGCCGGGCTGGATCGCCATTACGGGCGCGGCGCCAAGAAGCATAAAGCCGCCAAGCGCTGCCAAAAGCGCGAGGAACGGCTTGCGTGTCATAGTGTCGCCACGCAGGAATCCGCGAAATCGAAACATTTTCTAAAGGCTCGTTTGACGGTAGACAGGCAGGAGAGCCCGGCTTGCAAGCCGGTATTCCCCCCAATGCAGGGGCAGTATAGACCAAGGAAGGTTCCCCGTCCGCCCTTCATGACACCTTCAAGGCGAGGTTTCGCGATGCAAGGCCGAACGGCTGAGAAAACCCCGCGGAAACAGGGAGAAAACCATGACACGCAACGGCATCATCGCTCTCGTCATCGGCGTAGCGATCGCCATCGCCGCGGGACTCTGGATTTCGGAGCTGGCGATCAGCAGAAGCGAGGTGACCGCCGAAACGGCATCCACCGGCAAGGCGCAAGTTGGCGGCCCCTTCACCCTCGTCAATCAAGACGGCGAGACGGTGACGGAGGAAACCTATAGCGGCAAATACATGCTGATCTATTTCGGCTTTACCTTCTGCCCCGATATCTGCCCGACGGAACTGGGCATCATGACGGCTGCGCTCGACCGCCTCGGCGAAAAAGCCAAAAAGGTGCAGCCGATCTTCATTACCGTCGACCCCGAGCGCGACACACCAGACGTGATGGCGCGCTATGTGAAGCTCTTCAGCCCGCGCCTCGTTGGCCTTACCGGTACGCAGGAGCAGATCGACAAGGTCGCGAAGGCCTATCACGTCTTTTACCGGAAGGCGGAAGACGAGAGTTCATCCGACTACACGATGGACCATTCATCCATCGTCTTTCTGATGGGGCCGGACGGCGAATATCTGAAACTCTTCCCGCCGCAGACGCCGCCCGACAAGATGGCCGAGACGATCGAGAGCCATATCGAGTGATCGTGCAAACAAGTGGCGGCGAGGCAGACAAGAAGTCCCGTTCCATTATGGTCTTCTTCGTTTCGCCGCTTCTTTGTCCGTGTCTTGACGGTTCAAGGGGAGGGGCTTATGTTCCCTTGCATGGAACGCATCCGGCATATCGCCTCGGGCCCTGTTCTCGGCCTCGACCTCGCCCTTCTTCGGGGCGCGCTCCTCTGCGCCTGAGCGCAGAAAACATTCCCTTTCCGACATTGCCGAATCCAAACTGCGCCGCGACGGTGCCACAGAGCCCCATGCCGCGCATCGCTCCGCCGAACGTGTGAGACTGACCCATGTTGAAGAATCCTTCCGTCAAATACCGCGCCTTCCCGCAAGTGCCGCTGACCGACAGGCAGTGGCCGGAGAAGACGATCACGAAGCCGCCCATCTGGATGAGCACCGACCTTCGCGACGGCAACCAGGCGCTCTTCGAGCCAATGAATGCGGAACGCAAGCTCCGCATGTTCGAGATGCTCGTGAAGATCGGCTTCAAGGAAATCGAGGCGGGCTTCCCCTCCGCATCCGATACGGATTTCGGGTTCATCCGCAAACTCGTCGAAGGCGGCTATGCGGACGACGATGTGAAGATCGAAGTGCTGACACAGGCGCGGCCCGAACTCATTTCGCGCACGATGGAAAGCCTGCACGGGGCGAAGGATGCAATCGTTCATGTCTATAACGCGACGGCGCCGAACTTCCGCGAAGTCGTGTTCCAGCAAGGCAAGCAGGGCGTGAAGGCGATCGCAACGGAAAGCGCGCACCAGATCAAGGAAATCGCCGCGACCATGCCGGAGACGAACTGGACCTTCCAGTACAGCCCGGAAGTCTTTTCAGGCACCGAGCTCGACTTCGCCAAGGAAGTGGTCGACGCCGTGACCGAAATCTGGGAAGCGGGTGCGAAGAACAAGGTGGTCATCAACCTGCCGGCGACGGTGGAAATGGCGACGCCGAACATCTATGCCGACCAGATCGAATGGATGCACCGGAACCTCGAACGGCGCGACGGCATTATTCTGTCCGTACACCCGCATAATGACCGGGGCACAGCGGTGGCCGCCGCCGAACTCGCCGTGATGGCGGGCGCGGATCGCGTCGAAGGCTGTCTCTTCGGCAATGGCGAGCGCACGGGCAATGTCGATCTCGTCACGCTGGCGCTCAATCTCTACAGCCAGGGCGTCGATCCGGGACTCGATTTTTCGCAGATCAACGAGATCGCACGCACGGCTGAATATTGCACGCAACTGCCGATCCATCCGCGTCACCCTTATGTGGGCGACCTCGTCTTCACCGCGTTTTCCGGTTCGCACCAGGACGCGATCAAGAAAGGTCTCGCCGCCTACAAGGAGGGCGACATCTGGCAGGTGCCCTACCTGCCGCTCGATCCGAAAGATCTGGGCCGCACCTATGAGTCGATCATTCGTGTGAACAGCCAGTCCGGCAAGGGCGGCGTTTCCTATCTGCTCGAAACGGAATATGACCTTCGCCTGCCGCGGCGGTTGCAGGTGGAGTTCAGCCAGGCCGTTCAGCGCGTGACGGATGATAGCGGCAAGGAAGTGCGCGCCGCCGACATCTGGGAGATTTTCGAGAAGGAATACATCTCCCGGAAAGAGCCCATCGAATATGTCTCGCATACACTGTTCGACGAGGATGGAAGGCAGGGCGTGAAAATCCGTATACGGCGCTTCGGCAAGGAAGAGCAGCTCGAAGGTTTCGGCAATGGTCCGATTGACGCAGCCATGAACGCGCTGAAGCTCGGTGCGGAACTGCGCCACTACGAGGAACATTCCATCGGGTCCGGCACGGATGCGAAAGCCGTGGCCTTCATGGAAGTCGCCGACCCCGACCATCCCGGCGACCTCTTCGGCGTCGGTATCGACCCCAATATCATCACCGCCTCCTTCAAGGCGCTGATCTCCGGGGCGAACCGCGCGGCGGCGCGCCGGCCCCGCGAGGAGTGGGTCCGGCTGTGCGGCGGTGAGGGATAAGTCACCCCTTTTCCGGGGTGACTGTCATCGAAACGTCATGAAAACGTCACGGAGCGGACCGCCGCTTCGTGGCGTTTTTCCTTGGCTGCATGACCAGCCCTTAATTCTCCGTAACTCTATTTCCAAAAATTTCTTGGAGAGCCGCGGCGGGAAGCCTACATTCCATGTTGCGCCGCAACATGACGGTGCTGGGGGAGGACCGGGCCCGTTTCATCGCGCCCGGCCCCGAGCGAAACGAGGTAGAGCGTGCTGTATCATCTCTATGAACTGAATCATGCCGCCGTGGCGCCCTTCCGGGCAGCCGCGGAAGTTGGTCTCTGGGCGCTCCGCCATCCGCTCAACCCCCTGGCCGAAAGCGTGACGCACAAGACGCTGGCAGCCGCCTTCGACGTCTTCGAGTCGACCACGCGCCGATACGGCAAACCGGAATTCGGTCTTCATGAAACGGAGATCGACGGCAAGCCCGTTCCTGTCACGGAAAAAATCGTCTGGGAACGTCCCTTCTGCAACCTGATCCATTTCGAGCGCGAGCCCTCCGCGATGAAGGGTACCGGCACGCAGCCGAAGCTTCTCATCGTTGCGCCGCTTTCCGGCCATTACGCGACGCTGTTGCGCGGCACGGTGGAAGCGATGCTGCCTTACAACGAGGTCTACATCACCGACTGGACGGATGCCCGGAAGGTGCCGCTGACGGAAGGCGGTTTCGATCTCGACGATTATATCGATTACATCATCGACATGTGTCACGAGCTCGGGCCGGATGTGCATCTCCTCGCCGTCTGCCAGCCCTCGGTGCCGGTCTTCGCCGCCGTTGCCGTGATGCATGACAATGACGACCCTTATGTACCGCTCAGCATGACGCTGATGGGCGGACCGATCGACACGCGCGAAAGCCCCACGGAAGTGAACCGGCTCGCGACCGAGCGCGGCACCGAATGGTATGAGCGCAATGTCGTGATGACGGTTCCCTGGCCGCATCCGGGCGTGATGCGCCGTGTCTATCCGGGTTTCGTGCAGCTTTCCGGCTTCATGGCGATGAACCTCGACCGGCACATGGACGCGCACTGGAACTATTTCGATCACATGGTCGAAGGCGATGGCGACAGCGCGGAAAAGCACCGCGAGTTCTATGACGAGTACCTCTCCGTCATGGACATGACGGCCGAGTTCTACCTGCAGACGGTGGACGAGGTTTTCGTGAAGCACTCGCTGCCGAAAGGCGAGTTCACGCATCGCGGCAAGGTCGTGCGGCCCGACGCCATCACCAGGACGGCGCTGATGACCGTCGAGGGCGAGAAGGACGACATTTCCGGCGTCGGCCAGACGAAAGCGGCGCACAAGCTCTGCACGAAACTGGCGGATGCGAAGAAAACCCATTGGGAGCAGCCGGGCGTGGGCCATTACGGCGTCTTCAACGGGTCGCGCTGGAAAGCGGAGATCGCACCGAAGGTACGCGAGTTCATGGCGCGGAACGCGAAGCGGTAAGTTCTCGCCTGACGGAGATGCCCTTACCCCTCCCCTGAAAATCCGGTCCGGATTTTCAGACCCTCCAGCAGGGGGAGGGTGGCCCAGACGGATGAGCCCAATCTGAAGGCGCCTCCGGTCCGTGCGTCACTTTGCGAAGATTTGCGTTTCGTCCTGGAAGGCCTTGAATTCGAGGGCGTTGCCGGAGGGGTCGCGGAAGAACATGGTCGCCTGCTCGCCGGGCTTTCCCTGAAAGCGGATATGAGGTTCGACGACGAAGCGAATGCCTTCGGCCTTCAGGCGGACTGCGAGCTCATGCCACTCGTCCCAGCCGAGGATGAGCCCGAAATGGAGAACCGGCACATCGTCACCATCGACTTCGTTCACCGTCCTGTCCTTGACCGCGCTATCCGGTGCGGCATCGGCGCCCTCGCGCCGGGGCGCGAGATGGGCGACAATCTGATGGCCATGAAAATCGAAGTCGACCCAGTGCGTGCCGGAACGGCCTTCGGCACAACCGAGAAGGCGCCCGTAGAAATCTCTCGCGCCGGAGAGATCATCGACCGCGAAAGCAAGATGGAAACGTGGCATTGTTGACATGATTCGACCCTATCGCTTTTGCCTTCGGACAGGAATGACCAGACCGGCATCATCCCCCTGAAAGCCCGCCAACAGGGGCCCAGGGTTTTGGGCTCGACCGCATTATGAACAAACCCGTGAAACCTGCTTCGCTTCATCTCGACTATCTGCAAATCGACGGACGCACCGTGCCCGTAACGGTTCGCCACAACCCGCGCGCCAAGCGCGTGATCGTGCGCGTGGACCTTGCGGCGGGGTCGGTGCTTGTCACCACGCCCTCGAAGCGGAATGTCGGCAAGGCGCTTCTCTTCGCGCGCGAGCAGCGCGAATGGATTGCCGAGCGGCTGCATCAGGTGCCAGCGCCCGTGCCCTTCAAGAACGGTGCGCATGTTCCCTATCGCGGCAAGGAACATGTGGTGCGCTATGTCGGTGTGCGGCGCGAGGATGCCCGCGCCAAAGGACCGGTGTGGCGTCTGCGTGGCGCGGACACGGGCAGCCTTCCCGAAATCCGGGTGACGGGACATCCAGACTTCGTGCAGCGGCGCGTGACGGACTGGCTGAAAACCAAGGCGCGCGAGGAACTGAACGACCGGGCGCTTTTCTATGCCGAGCTTTTCGATGTGCGCCCCTCGCGCATCACGGTGCGCGACACGACGACACGCTGGGGCTCGTGCTCGCCGACGCGCGCGCTTTCCTTTTCATGGCGGCTCATTCTCGCGCCTTCCTATGTGCTCGATTATGTGGCGGCCCATGAGGTCGCGCATATCAGGCACATGAATCACGGGGCTCGCTTCTGGGCACTTGTCGAGGAAGCGATCCCCAACTACGAGCCCGCCAAACGCTGGCTTGAAACAAACGGTCCGGGGCTCCATCGCTTCGGTGCGGACCCTGTCGGACTTTTCGCGGGCGGCGGCCGCGGAAGCCATCCGGCCAGATGAGGCTTTCGCCGGGCACGGCGGCCTTCACCGTGTTCCTTGCGGCGCTGACGGCGGTCGGCCCCCTGTCGACGGATATGTATCTGCCCTCGCTGCCGGATATCGGGCGCGACTTCGGCGCGGATGCAGGCGCGGTGCAGCTTACGCTGAGTGCGCATCTGATCGCCTTTGCAACCTCCCAGCTTTTTTACGGGCCCCTCTCAGACCGCTATGGACGCAGGCCCGTGCTGATGGGCGGGTTCATGCTCTTCATTGCGGGCTGCTTCGCCTCGCTCTTCGTCACCAATATCGAACAGCTCGTTCTCGCGCGCATCCTGCAGGCGGTGGGCGGCGGAGCTTCGGTGGTGCTGGCGCGCGCCATCGTGCGCGACCTTTTCGAAGGCGCGGAAGCCGGACAGATGCTCGCCAAGATGGCGGCGATCATGGGGCTCGTGCCCGCGCTCGCACCGATGCTCGGCGGCGTGGTGCAGGATTTTTACGGCTGGAAGGCGAATTTCATCGCGATGGGCGCTTTCGGCGCGGTGCTGGCGCTGATGACCGCACTCAGTCTCGACGAGACGATGCCGCCCGCGCAGCGGCAAAGTGCAGCGCCGCTTGCTATCCTGCGGTCCTACCGGCGGCTTCTCGCGGACAGGCGGTTCCTCAAATATCTCTCCATCGCCACCGTCGCCTTTTGCGGGCTGTTTGCTTTCGTCTCCGGTTCGTCCTTTGTGCTGCAAGGCATCTACGGGCTTTCGCCCATCGTCTACGGGCTCTGCTTCGGCGCGATGGCGGGCGGCTATGTCGGCGGCTCGCTGGCGGGCGGCCGGCTGGTGCGGCGGCTCGGCATCGACGCGACGCTGCGCTTCGGCGGCTTCTGCGCCGCGCTTGGCGGATTGCTGATGCTGACCGGGGCGATGACGACGCCCTCCGCCCTCGCGATCGTGCTGCCTGTCGTCATTTACGGCTTCTCGATGGGCGTCACCATGCCGCAAGCGATGGCAGGCGCGCTGACGCCCTTTCCCGACATCGCGGGCACGGCATCCTCGCTGCTCGGTTTCCTGCAATCCTTCGCGGGGGCGCTGGCCGGGCTCTATGTCGGACATGGCGTGGAGGCAAGTGCGCTGCCGATGGCGGGGACCATCGCGGCAGGCGGCGTGCTCAGTCTCGTCATTGCGATGAGCGGGAGACGGAAGGTTTAGGGCGCGCGGACACTTTCTGCGGCAGCTAACCCCACAATTGTCATTCCGGCGAAAGCCGGAATCCATGTGCTCAAATTCAGATTCCGGCGTGCGGCGCGAGGCCCATGGGCCCCGGCTTTCGCCGGGGTGACACTGATTTTTTGTCCGGCGAAGGTTGCGTACAGCTAACGGCGGCCGCCGGGCTCCAGCGTGGAGCGCGCGTCGCCGCCAATGCCGAAGAGACGCTCGAAGAAGCCCGGTTCTTCCCATTCATATTCGCGGCCATATTCGCCCCGGGCGGTTTCATGCGCGGCCGGCAGGGCGGGGTTTGCCGCCGACGCCGTTTCGACCGGGGCCGGCGCATCCGGCAGATCGGCAATGGCGACGCCAGCTTGCGTGCGCTCCATGAATGCCTGCCAGATATGAGCCGGGAGCGATCCGCCCGTGACCTTCTGCATCGGCGCGCCATCATCATTGCCGACCCAGACACCGACGACGAGATCCGCCGTGTAGCCGACGAACCAGGCATCACGGAAATCCTGACTGGTGCCGGTCTTGCCGCCGGAGGGACGATTGCCGAGCGCGGCGCTGCGGCCCGTGCCGTAGATCATCACGGCTTTCAGCATGTTGTTCATCTCGGCGACGACGAAGGGATCGGCGACGCGGCCGATGCCGGAACCCTGACGGCGGTAAAGCTCCTCGCCGCGATCCGAACGCACTTCGTCGATGCCATGCGGGATGACGCCATAGCCGCCATTGGCGAAGGTCGCATAAGCGGCGGTGAGTTCGAGCAGGTTGACGCTGCCCGAGCCGAGCGCGAGCGAAAGATTGGAGGGCAGGTCTTCCTGAAGACCGAGACGGCGCGCGGTCGAGACGACATTGCGGATGCCGACTTCCTTCGCGACCTGCACGGCGACCGTGTTCACCGATTTCGCCAGCGCGGTGCGCAGCGTCATCTCACCCTCGAAGCGGCCCGAATAATTCTCGGGCGCCCAGCCGCCGTAATTCACCGGACGGTCGATGCGGACCGTATCGGGCGTGAGGCCGCGTTCCATCGCGGTCAGATAGACGATGGGCTTGAAGGCGGAACCGGGCTGGCGCTTTGCCTGCACGGCGCGGTTGAACTGGCTTTGGGCATAGGAGCGCCCGCCGACCATGGCGCGGACCGCGCCATCCGGCGCCATGGCGACGAGGGCGGCCTGAGAGGCGTTGACCGGCGCGCCTTCATTGCCGAGCACATCGGCAACGATCCGCTCCGCCTCTTGCTGCAAGGCGGGGTCGATGGTGGTCATGACACTGACATCGGTGTCTGGCTTGCCCGCGTAATCGGGCAAGGCCTCGGCCACCCAGTCGACGAAATAATTGATGGAGCCGCGCGCCGCATAGCCTTCGAGCGAGGCGGGCGCGACATTGGCGACATGCGCCTCGTCCTGACCGATATAGCCTGCATTGACCATGTTCTGCAGGACAACGCGCGCACGCGCGCGCGCGAGGTCGATGTCGTTTGTCGGCGAATAGCGGGACGGCGCCTTCAAAAGCCCTGCGAGCATCGCTGCCTCGGGAAGCGTCAGTGCGCGGGCGGGCTTGCGGAAGTAACGCTCGGAGGCGGCTTCGAGACCATAGGCGCCGCCGCCGAAATAGACGCGGTTGAGGTAGAGGGTAAGAATTTCTTCCTTGGTGAAGCGAAGCTCCAGCCAGACGGCGAGGATCATTTCCTCGATCTTGCGCGAGATGGTGCGGTCCGGCTTCAGGAAGACGTTTTTCGCGAGCTGCTGCGTGATCGTCGAACCGCCCTGCACATAGGCGCCGGCCTTGAAGTTGACGACCATCGCGCGGGCAAGGCCGATGGGGTCGACGCCGAAATGCCAATAAAAACGCTGATCCTCGGTGGCGAGTACCGCCGCAGGCACGTAAGGCGGCAGATCGCGGAGCGAGGCATAGCCGCTCATCAGATCGCCGCGATGGCTCAGCACTTCGCCATTGGTGGCGACGATGGAGACGGAGGGCGTGTGCTTGACGTTGTAGAGGCCGGAGGTATCGGGAAGGTTCAGGCCATACCAGAAGAGCAGACCGCCAAAGGCGATCGCGCCCCAGAGCGCGACGACGGCACCGCCATAGACGACATTGCCGAGAAGCGTGCGGCCGGATTTGCGCGCGCGGGCGGAACCGCGCGAGCGGGACGAGGATTTGCCGGCCGTGCTTTTGGTGCGGCGTCCACGCGGCGGCGCGGCGCGCTCGTCGTTTGAGGGCGCGCGAAGTTTCACGCCCGTCCTGTTCTTGCTCGAAGTCGTTTTCTTTACAGGCTGCTTGGCGGCGGGCTTTTTGGGCGCGGGCTTGCGGCCGCCCTTCGCGCCGCCTTTGGAGAAGGTCGGCTCGATGCGGCGGGTATCGTCCCAGCCCCGTTCATCGTCGTCCCAACGTCCCATGCCGCCGTCATTGTCCTCGTATTCGGGCTCTTCGGGTTCGGGCTCTTCAGGTGCATTGGCGCCGACGCGGATGCGCACCGGCCCGAGCCCGGGGCGGCGAACGACCGTCCAGCCCTCCTCATCCGGCGGGTCTCCACGCCTTCCAGAACCCGTTTGTGCCTTCCGGCCGGTCTTCCGGGATGACATCGACCCCGCCGCCTCGCGCTGTATGGGCTCCCCCGTGCCGAAGCTAGACAGGGATGGTTAACGCGCTGTTAACGATTGACGCAAGCCCCCAAGGCCCTTCAGGGTCTTACCCGGCGGCTATACGTCGAGATTGGCGACGGCGAGCGCGTTGTCGCGGATGAAATCGCGGCGCGGCTCCACCACATCGCCCATCAGCTTCACGAAGAGATCGTCCGCCTCGTCGAGCTGGCGGATATTCACCTGAAGGAGCGAGCGGGCATCGCGGTCGAGCGTGGTTTCCCAGAGCTGCCCGGGGTTCATCTCGCCCAGACCCTTGTAGCGCTGGATCGTGTTGCCCTTCGAGCCCACGGCCATCACGGCTTCGAGAAGCTGCGAGGGAGAGCGGATCATATAGGTCTCGTCCTTGCGGCGCAGCGTGGCGGCCTTGACGTAAATTTCCTGCAAGTGAGTGGTGTAGCTGTCGAGACGGCGCGCATCGGCCGAGGCGATGAGCGGGCCGTCGATCAGCACTTCCTCGCGCACGCCGCGCACCTCGCGCGCAAAACGCAGACCGCCATCCTCCGACGTCTCGCCGGTCCAGCCGCGCTCCGTCTCGTCGGAGAGGAGATCGAGGCGGCGCGCGACATAGGCGGCAGCCTCGTTCGCCTTTTCAGGTTCGGCCAGGGCCCCGGGGTTGAGCGCGCCGGCAATGGCCGCCTGCTCGACCACGAAATGCGGATATTTGCCAGGCAATCCTTCCAGCACGGTGCGGACCGCACGCGCCTTCGACACGATGTCGTTCAGGTCGGGTCCGGCGCGCTGCGAGCCGTCATGAAGCGTCAGCACCATGTCTTCGAGGCCGGTGGCGACGAGATAGTCGCCGAGCGCCTTCTCGTTCTTCAGATAGGTTTCGGAGGTACCGCGGCGCACCTTGTAGAGCGGCGGCTGCGCGATATAGAGATGGCCGCGCTCGATCACCTCCGGCATCTGCCGGTAGAAGAAGGTGAGAAGGAGCGTACGGATATGAGCGCCGTCGACGTCGGCGTCGGTCATGATGATGATCTTGTGGTAGCGCAGCTTCTCGATGTTGAAATCGTCGCGGCCGATGCCGGTGCCGAGCGCGGTAATCAGTGTACCGATTTCATTGGACGAGAGCATCTTGTCGAAGCGCGCGCGCTCGACATTGAGGATCTTGCCTCGAAGGGGAAGCACGGCCTGATTGGAACGGTCGCGCGCCTGTTTCGCGGAGCCACCGGCCGAGTCGCCCTCGACGATGAAGAGTTCGGATTTGGCCGGATCGCGCTCCTGACAATCGGCGAGCTTGCCGGGCAGGCTCGATATGTCGAGCGCGCCCTTGCGGCGCGTCAGCTCGCGCGCCTTGCGGGCAGCCTCACGCGCGGCGGCGGCCTCGACCACCTTGGTCACGATCTGACGTGCTTCGGAGGGATGTTCTTCGAGCCATGTGGAAAGCGCATCGTTGACGAGGCTTTCGACCACGGGGCGCACTTCCGACGAGACGAGCTTGTCTTTCGTCTGCGAGGAGAATTTCGGATCGGGCACCTTCACCGAGAGGACGCAGGTGAGACCTTCGCGCGCGTCGTCGCCGGTAAGGCTCACCTTTTCCTTTTTGGCAATGCCGCTTTCATTCGCATAGGAATTGATGACGCGGGTGAGCGCGCCACGGAAGCCCGCGAGATGCGTACCGCCATCGCGCTGGGGAATGTTGTTGGTAAAGCAGAGCACGTTCTCGTGGTAGCTGTCGTTCCACCACATCGCGACTTCGACGGTGATGCCGTCGCGCTCCGCGCTGACCGCAATCGGCTTTTCGATGATGGGCGTCTTGGTGCGGTCGAGGAAGCGGACAAAGGCCTGCAAGCCGCCATCATAGATCAGGTCGACATTCTTCGGTTCGACGCCGCGCAGGTCCGCGAGCTTGATGAGCACACCGGAATTGAGGAAGGCGAGTTCGCGCAGACGATGTTCGAGTGTCGAGAAATCGAACTCGGTCTGGGTGAAGGTTTCCGACGAGGGATGGAACGTGATTTCCGTGCCGGAGACGGGCTTGCCGTCCTTGCCGAGCGGCGCATCGGCGACGACGGCGAGGGGCGCATCGGGCACACCATGCTGGAAGCGCATGAAATTCTCCTTGCCGCCACGCCAGACGCGAAGCTCCAGCCAGTCGGAAAGCGCGTTCACGACGGAAACCCCGACGCCGTGCAGGCCGCCCGAGACCTTGTAGGAGTTCTGGTCGAACTTACCGCCCGCATGGAGCTGGGTCATGATGACCTCGGCGGCGGAGACGCCCTCGCCCTTGTGGATCTCGACCGGGATACCACGGCCATTATCCATGACGGTGACGGAGCCATCGGCGTTGAGGCGGACATTCACCGCGTCGCAATGACCGGCCAGCGCCTCATCGATGGAGTTGTCGACAACTTCATAGACCATGTGATGAAGGCCGGAGCCGTCATCGGTGTCGCCGATATACATGCCCGGCCGCTTGCGCACGGCGTCGAGGCCTTTCAGAACCTTGATCTGATCGGCGCCGTATTCTTCGGGTGCTTCGTCCGCGGGTGTGGACATGATGTCTTCCTCAGCCAGGTTCTCTAAAGCGGTGTTCAGGCGATCTCGCCGGCGGTACGGATGATCTTGCCGACGACGCCGTATTCCTTCGCCTCTTCCGCGCTCATCCAATGGTCGCGGTTCGTGTCCTTGACGATCTTTTCAAGCGGCTGGCCTGTCGCGTCCGCGAAGATCCTGTTCAGGCGCTCGCGCATTCTCAGCACCTCGCGCGCCTGGATGTCGATCTCGGTGGCCGAGCCGCCGACGCCGCCGCGCGGTTCATGCAGCAGGAAACGCGTATTGGGCAGGCAATAGCGATCCTCGCGATCGGCGGCGACATAGATCAGCGCGCCCGCGCTCGCGACCCAGCCGGTGCCGAGCACGCGCACACGCGGTTTGATGAACTTGATCATGTCATGGATCATGTCGCCGGATTCGACGTGGCCGCCCGGCGAGGAGACGATGACGGTGATCGGGTCGTCGCTCTCGCCCGCCATGGCGAGCAGGCGCTCGGAAACAGTGCGCGCGAGGCGGTCGTTTACTTCGCCGGTGACGAGAACCGTGCGGGCCTTGAAGAGCCCGTGTTCCACCATCGGTGTGAACTGGTTCTTGAGCGCATCGACGTCCGGGGTATCGTTGTCGTATCTCATCAAACTCTTCCTTTTCCTTCGGGCATTTCTGGCAGGCATTTCTGGCCGGCTTTTCCTTCGAGCGAACCTCAGGAGCCTTGCTTTATCTCGCCCTTTGCGACGGCGAGGTTCTGTGCCCGCTCGCCCAGTGATTGAAACAGCGACGGGTCCGTGCCCGTCATGAAGGCCTGAAGGTTCAGGCCCACGATCTCATCGAACAAGGCCGCGCGGCGTTCCTCATCGAGATGCGCAGCGATCTCGTCCAGCAGCAACAGGGGCGGACGGCCCCTTGCGGCGAGGAGCCGCGCATTCGCGAGCACCATGCCGATCAGCAGCGCCTTCTGCTCGCCTGTCGAACACAGACGCGCCTCGCGATCCTTCGCGGCGTGGCGCACGAGGAGATCGCTCCTGTGCGGCCCGTCCAGCGCGCGGCCCGCCGCCGCATCACGTCCGCGCATTTCCTTCAGGCGGGCGCAAAACGCGTCCTCGACATCGACGGCGGCCTCCGAGAGGACAGCGGCCTCCAGCGAGCCTTCGATGGCGACAAGCGCGCGGGGAAACGGCCCGTCCTGCGCGGCTTCGAGCGCGCCGCGCAAGCGCGCCAGCATTTCGACGCGCGCCGCGGCAAGCGCCACGCCATGTTCGGCCATCTGCCCTTCGAGCCCGGAGAGCCAGGCGTCATCGAAGACATCGTCGGCGAGCAGCTTGTTGCGCTCGCGCAGCGCCCTGTCATAGGCGCCCGCGCGCGTGCCATGCGCCGGATCGAAACCCATCACCAGCCTGTCGAGAAAACGGCGGCGCTCGCTCGTCCCCTCGACGAAAAGCCTGTCCATCGCAGGCGTCAGCCAGACCACCGACACAAGCTCGGCAAGCGCGGAAGGCCCCGCCTGTTCGCCATCGACGCGGACCTGGCGGCTGCGCGCCGTTTCCACGCCTGGCTCGATGCCGGTGCCGACCCTGACCGCGCCGTCTTCTGTTTCGAGCGTCGCGGCGACAGCCCAGCCGCCCGCGCCACTATCGCGCGCGATCTCGGCATAAGGAACGCCGCGAAGCCCGCGACCGGGCGAGAGCAGCGACACCGCTTCGAGCAGGTTTGTCTTGCCCGCGCCATTGTCGCCCGTGAGGACGACGGGACGCCCGTCCAGCGCGAGTTCGGCACGCGCATAGGAACGGAAATCGGTAACGACGAGACGGCTGAGGCTCGCACACGGAGGAGCGGCAGGCGCCGTCACGACGGCACCGCATTCATCCGGCAAGTCTTCATGCCGGCCAGCCGCGAGCAACTCACTCGTTCGAGGCACTCCCTATCCTCTGTTTCTCTGGCCTTTCAGCGCGCTCAAACGCGCATCGGCATCAGCACGTAGATCGCCATCGCATCCTCGCTGTCGCGAACAAGCGTGGGTGACCCGGAATCGGCGAAAGCGAAGCTCGCCTCCTCGCCGTCGAGCTGGCCGGTGATGTCGAGCAGGTAACGCGCGTTGAAGCCGATTTCGAGCGCGGAGCTCGAATAGGAAACGGAAAGCTCTTCCGTGGCGCTGCCTGAATCCGGGTTGGTAACGGAGAGGGTGAGCTTGCCTTCTTCGAGGTTGAGCTTCACCGCGCGCGACTTTTCGGTCGAGATGGTGGAGACGCGGTCAACGGCTTCGGCGAAGCGCTTGCCGTCCACTTCCATCATCTTGTCATTGCCGCTCGGGATCACGCGCCCGTAATCGGGGAAGGTGCCGTCGATGAGCTTCGAGGTGAGGACGATGCCGCCGAACTCGAAACGGATCTTCGTTTCCGAGACACCGACCGAGAGCGCGCCGCCATCGCCTTCGAGAAGCTTCTGCAACTCAAGCACGGTCTTGCGCGGCACGATGACGCCGGGCATGCCATCCGCACCCTCGGGCAGATCATGATCGACCTGGGCGAGGCGGTGGCCATCGGTCGCAACGGCGCGAAGCACCTTCTGCTTGTCCCCGTCGACGGCGTGGAAGTAGATGCCGTTCAGGTAGTAGCGGGTTTCCTCCGTCGAGATCGCAAAGCGCGTCTTGTCGATGAGGCGGCGCATGGCTTCGGCCGGCAGCTCGAAGCGGTGCGGGAGCGAGCCCGCCGCCATGACCGGGAAATCTTCCTGCGGGAGCGACTGGAGCGCAAAGCGCGAGCGGCCCGCCGTGAGCTGGAGGCGGCCCTCATCGGCGCCCGTCGAGAGCTCGACCTGCGCGCCCTCGGGGAGCTTGCGCACGATGTCGTAGAGCGTATGCGCGGAGGCCGTGGTGGCGCCCGGCTGGGCCACATCCGCGTCGATCGCTTCCACGACCTCGATGTCGAGATCGGTTGCGGTCAGACTCAACTGACCGTCCTCGGCCTTGATGAGGACGTTGGAGAGGATTGGAATGGTGTTGCGGCGTTCGACAACCGACTGCACATGATTGAGAGACTTGAGCAGCGCGCCCCGTTCGATCGTGATCTTCATGGTCTCTCTTCGGTCCCCCCGTTTGGGTTCTCTGATGACTTGGCCCGGAAGGGGCATGGAAACCCCGCGCGGACGCTCTTTCTTGTGACGGATTCCCGTGACGGAAACAGCCCCGGCCCGCCCATGTTGCAGAGTGTCCGGGAGCATTGCGCGGCTTGCTCAGACGCGCCGTTCTCGTGGACCGCTGCGAACAGGAGGGTGGAACAGCGCGACCGAGACGGCCCCCGAAATCCGCTGACCGGGGGGCCTTTCAGACGCGCACCGGCCGAGGCCGGATTTCCGCAGAATTCGCACGGCCAAGTATATCAGATCGCGAGGGGGATGCACGTTTTTCAACGGGATTCGGGGCGAATCCGGGCCCGCTCCAGAGGGTATTAACCCCCTGATTCGCAAGGCTTCTCCAGAGAGCCCTATCCCGCCCCGGAAGGCGGGGGGCTTCCCAAAGCGCTCAGTTGGGGCCGTGGCCGCCTTCGAGCATGCGGCGCAGCAAATCGACATCTTCCTCGATGCCGGAATCGGCCTGGCGAAGCTCGTCGATCTTGCGGACCGCGTGGATCACCGTGGTGTGGTCGCGGCCCCCGAACTTGCGGCCGATTTCGGGCAGCGAGCGGGTGGTGAGCTGCTTGGAAAGATACATGGCGACCTGACGCGGCCTCGCCACGGCACGGGCGCGGCGCGCCGAGAGCATGTCGGCGAGGCGCACGTTGTAATATTCGGCGACGCGGCGCTGGATCTCCTCGATGGTGACCTTGCGGTCATTGGAGCGCAGCAGGTCGCGCAGCACTTCCTGCGTCATCTCCGGCGTGATCGGACGGCCGACAAGCGAGGCATAGGCGACGACGCGCTTCAGGGCGCCTTCGAGCTCGCGCACGTTGGAGACGATGCGGTGGGCCAGAAATTCGAGCACACCGCCGGGGATCGTGACCGGACCGTTACGCTGCATCATCTCGTCGGCCTTGGCCTGGAGAATGCCGAGACGAAGCTCGTAGTCGGTCGGATGAATATCGGCGGCAAGACCCCAGCCGAGACGCGAGCGGATACGCTCCTCGATGCCTTCAAGATCGGAGGGCGAACGGTCCGCGGAGATGATGACCTGACGGTTATGGTCGATCAGCGCGTTGAAGGTGTGGAAGAATTCTTCCTGCGTCGAATCCTTGCCGGATATGAACTGAACGTCGTCGATCATCAGCACATCGACCGAACGGAACTGCTGCTTGAAGGCCATCGTGTCCTTGAAACGCAGTGCACGGACGAATTGGTACATGAATTTTTCGGCCGACAGATAAAGCACTTTCCGTTCGGGATCGCGCTTGCGGATCTCCCACGCAATGGCATGCATGAGATGTGTCTTGCCGAGGCCGACACCGCCATAGAGGAAGAGCGGATTGAAGGTGACATCGGTTGCTTCTGCCACGCGGCGCGCGGCGGCATGTGCAAGCTCGTTCGACTTGCCGACAATGAAGGCGTCGAAGGTGAAGCGCGGATCGAGCGGCGCGCCGACGCCCGCATCCTCAAAGCCCTGGGGCATGGGTTGGGGCATGGGCTGTGCCGCAGGCCGGGCCGTCGCGGCGCCACGCGCCTCATCGGCGCGCAGGGGCGCGGCCTCGGCACATTCCGGCGCCGCATCGGGGCGGCGCTGCGGCGCGACCTCGGCGCTCACTGCGATATCGACACGGGTATAACCCGCATCCTCATCCGCCCAGAGTTCGCCAAGGCGATCCGCATAATGCGAAGCAATCCAGTTGCGGATGAAACGCGTCGGCACGGTGAGCGCAACGCGGCCATCATCCGCACCCACAAGCTCGACCTGCTTGAACCAGCTATTGAAGGTGGCCTCGCCCAACTCCGCCTGAAGGCGCGAACGCACACGGCGCCACTGATCGGCAAGCGCTAAGGACGGCATCGGCCCCTCCCCTTCACGGTTTGTGCGGAGTCCGCCATGCGATCCGTTTGCCGTTCCGTTCTGCGTTCCCCGTTCAGGAGCAACGCCGGAAAATGAGCGGATTTCAGGAACCTCCCGTGCACGCCTCTCTGCAGGGGATGGCACCATGTTTTCCTCGTCCAAAACGTCATGCCTCTTTTCACTCCGGCCCCGAACGGGCACCGGGATTAGCCCATAACCGACGGGAACCGTGCCCTTCCCGTCTATTCCGCCGCCAGGCGCGCACCCCGCGCCGTCTTCATGTCTGGCTTGTCAGCCCTGAACCCAGGGAAGGTTCGCCGCCTTCCACCCGTTGCGGCCGCCGCGATGGCGCGCCGCATCGAGATCCCCCTCGAAACCGCCGTCTATGTTGAAACAGCTGGCAAAGCCCGACTGCGACATGGCAATCGCTGCCGCCTTGCTGCGCGCGCCGGAGCGGCACAGGAAGAAGACCGGCGCTTCCCGCCGCGCCGCGCCGAGCAATGCGACGAGGTCCGCCGCGAAGCCCGCATTCTGCGCCATGGTCGGAAATTGCTGCCACTCCACGAGGACCGGCTCCTTGCCGGCGCCGGACAGGTCCGGCACACCGACAAAGGACCATTCGGCCCGCGTACGCACATCGACAAGGACGGCATCGGACCGGGCGGAAAGGACGCGCCAAGCCTCTTCAGGCGTCACGTCTCCCGCATAGTTGTCCGGGCGATCGCCGATGATCGCAGGGCCCTGGTCGTTTTCCGATTTCCCCGACATTGATGTCCCGCTGCTCGAATGTCTGACCCCAACTCGCCGCCAGGCTCCCCAGCCCGGCTCCAGACACATCTGTCCGACGGGGGTAATAACCGAATTACCCCGGCTCGTCACTCAAGTTCTGTCTGGATACTTTATTTTCACTCCGGGCGAAGAAACCAATACTGTATTCAGTAAAGTTTTACTCTAAAAACACAGTATTCAGTGCCTCCGCTGAGGTTGTTAAACATACCGGCAGGGGCTGTCGTAAGCAAGCGGAAGAATCACCTTCATGACAATTTTTTATCCCGTGTGACGCGTCTCGCGCACCCAATATGCAGTGGTGACCGCAGCGCAAACATACACGCCGACGCGCAAGTCCATCGCGCAAAACAACTTTCCATTTTTGCGTTGTCGCGCTGCGTGGCGTGTGCGTTTGCGCCGCAAATAGAATTGCGCGGGAATGCAGACAACAAAAAACCCGCACTCGAAAAGCGCGGGCTTTCTATTTTTCACATCTCGCGAACGACCGATGTTCAATTATCGGCAGTCACGAGAAATGCCTGTCAGGCAAGGGCTTTCACGCGCTGCGCGAAACGCGACACCTTGCGCGAGGCGGTGTTCTTGTGGATCACGCCCTTCTGCGCGGCGCGCATGATCTCGGGCTGTGCAGCGCGAAGCGCTTCTTCGGCTGCGTTCTTGTCGCCGCTCGCGAGTGCTTCCTCGACCTTGCGGACGAAGCTGCGCATGCGGCTGCGGCGGTCACGGTTGACTGCCGACTTTTTTGCAATCACGCGGATTGCCTTCTTTGCGGACTTCGTGTTCGCCATCGATCTTCGGACCTTTGTCAGCGCGATGTCCCGGGCATATCCCGAAGCGGCGCGCGAAAATCTGTTTGAAGAAAAGGCGGCCCGCGCAAAAACGCGAGCCGACCCCTCGAAAGCGGGCGTTATACGCGCCCCCCCGGCATTCGTCAACCGGCGATCAGATCCCCGCAACCGCGGCAAAAGGGCCCGGTTTACGGGGCTTTTTAACGATTGCGGAACTTAACGATTGCGGAACTCAACGATTGCGGAACTGGGGCTTCCGCTTCTCGACAAAGGCAGCCATGCCTTCGGTCTGGTCCTCGGTCGCGAACATGGAATGGAACAGCCGCCGCTCGAAGCGCACGCCCTCCGACAGGGTTGTCTCGTAGGAGCGGTTGACACTCTCCTTGGTCATCATGGCGATGGGGAGCGACATTTCCGCAACCGCCTGGGCCGCTTTCATAACCTCGGTCATAAGATCGTCCACGGGCACGACGCGGCTGACGAGACCGGAACGCTCGGCCTCCTCTGCATCCATCATGCGACCGGTGAGACACATTTCCATCGCTTTCGACTTGCCGACGAAGCGCGTCAGGCGCTGCGTACCGCCCGCCCCGGGCATGACGCCGAGCTTGATCTCGGGCTGGCCGAACTTCGCATTGTCGGCGGCGATGATGAAGTCGCACATCATGGCAAGCTCGCAGCCGCCGCCAAGCGCGTAGCCCGCGACAGCGGCGATGACCGGCTTGCGGCAGCGCGTGGGGCGCTCCCAGTTCGCCGTGATGAAGTCTTCCTTGTAGACGTCCATGTAGGATTTCGGCTGCATCTCCTTGATATCAGCGCCGGCGGCGAAAGCCTTCGACGAGCCGGTGATGACGATGCAGTGCACCTCGTCGTCGGCTTCATAATCGTCGAGCGCGGCCGTCATCTCGTCCATCAGCGCCTTGTTGAGCGCATTCAGCGCATCCGGGCGATCGAGCGTGACGATGCCGACGGCACCTTTCTTCTCGACCAGAATGTTCTGGTAGGCCATGCGTTTCTCCTCTTGCATGTCTTGTGTGCTGGCAGACGCTTCAACCACGCGGCAGCCGTCGCCGCCGCCCGGCCAAAGCCCTATAGGGGTTCGATGGAAAAGCGGACTTCGGTGTGCGACGGCGAGACGGGCACAATCTGGATTTCCAGCTGTTCGTTCTCGCGGCGGAAAATCAGCAGCTCGCCGATGAGTTCATATTGTTCCGCGCGCGTCCAGCCGAGCTGAGGCAAGGTGTTCACATAAAAAGCGCGTACCGCGGTGGGCGCGACATCGCCCTCGGCAACGCTGCGCACGATGCGGCCGGAGGGCTTGTCGAAGATGATACCGCCATCGCCGGTTTCGGCGAGGCCCTGCATCAGCGGCATGTCTTCCACAGCATCGAGATAGCTGTCACCGGCGCTGGCCATCCGGGGCATGAAAAGGAGCGCGGCGAGAAACGCGAGCGCGAGACCTCTCCTGCCGATCTGGGTCTTGCTGGCGGTCATCGGCTTCCTCTTTTTCGCGGGCTCATTTTCGCGCTCTTCATTATCGCTGGCATCGCTATCTCTGGCAGCCGGGGCAATAGAAGGTCGAACGCCCGGACTGCACGATGCGTTTCACGGTACCGCCACAGCCGGGCTTTGAACAGGCTTGGCCTTCGCGGTCATAGACGGAGAAGGCGTGCTGAAAATAGCCGAGTTCGCCATCGGTATGGGCATAGTCGCGCAGCGTCGAGCCGCCCGCGGCGATTGCATCGGTCAGAACGGAACGGATGGCGGCGGCAAGGCGCTCGCTTCTGACCGGTCCCGCGACGGAAGCCGCGCTGCGATTGGGCGAAATCCCGGCGCGCCAGAGCGCCTCACAGACATAGATATTGCCGAGCCCGGCAACCGTGCGCTGATCGAGAAGCGCCGCCTTTATGGGAGTGCGCCGCCCTTTCAGGCGCTCGGCGAGAATGACAGCGGAGAAGCCGTTGCCCAGCGGCTCGGGCCCGAGGGCGGCGAGATGCGCGCTGGCTTCAAGCGCCGCGCCCGCAACGAGATCCATGAAGCCGAAGCGGCGATGATCGGCATAGACGATGCGGGTTCCATCCTCCATGTCGAAGACGATGTGGTCGTGGCGTTCGGCGCCCGGCATACCGTGATGGAAGAGGCCCGGTGTGCGCGCGCCTTCCGGCCCGTGGATGGTGAAGCGGCCCGACATGCCGAGATGCATGATGAGGACTTCCTCGCCGATGGACGGAGATGCAGGCTCCATATGGACGAGGATATATTTCGCGCGGCGGTCGAGACGGGAGATCCGGCGCCCGGTGAGCCGCTCGGCGAAACGGTCCGGCAGGGGGAAACGCAGATCCGGCCTGCGCTGCGTCACATGCGCGATCCGCCTGCCCTCAAGCGCGGGCGCGAGGCCTCGGCGGACGGTTTCAACTTCTGGCAGTTCGGGCATGAGGTCTCGCTTCTTCGGGAGAGCATGAACCTAGCGTCCCTCGCGGCGGCGCGCCATGACCCAATCGAAACAGCCTGAACCACTTCCCTTTCCAAGCGTTTCCCGAACCGGCAGGCAGTTCCGCCTGCCCGGAAAACGGTCTATGGTCCGCCGCATGAGCGCAGATGCAAAACAGAAGACGTCCAACCCGGACAAGGGCAGCGAGGGGGGCGAGACGCATTTCGGCTTCCAGACGGTCCGGGAGAGCGAAAAGGCCGGGCTCGTCCACGATGTGTTCGAGCAGGTGGCGGACCGCTACGACCTCATGAACGACCTCATGTCGGGCGGGCTGCACCGGGCGTGGAAGCAGGCCATGATCGACTGGCTGAACCCGCCGCGAAGCGCGCGGCCCTTTCACCTGATCGACGTGGCGGGCGGAACCGGCGATATCGCCTTCCGGTTTCTGGAACGCGCGGGCGAGGGCGCGCAGGTGACGGTCTGCGACATCAACCGGCACATGCTGGGCGTCGGCAAGACACGCGCGGAAGCCAAGGCTTTCGAGGGGCGCGTGGAATTTGCCTGCGGCGATGCGGAGACGCTGCCCTTCCCCGACCGCTCCTTCGATGCCTATACGATCGCTTTCGGCATCAGGAACGTGACGCATATCGACAGGGCTCTGAAAGATGCCTACCGCGTACTGAAGCCGGGCGGCCGCTTTCTCTGCCTCGAATTCAGCCATGTCGCGGTACCGGTCATCGATCAGGTTTATGACGCCTACAGCTTCTCCGCCATTCCGGCGATGGGGAAATGGGTGACGGGCGACGGCGCGCCTTACCAGTATCTCGTCGAGAGCATTCGCCGTTTTCCCGATCAGGAAAAATTCAAGCGCATGATCGAGGATGCGGGTTTCGGCAATGCGAGCTACCGAAACCTCGTTGGTGGCGTTGCGGCGCTGCATTCCGGCTGGCGGCTCTGACATGTTGCGCAGTATTCGTTCATTCGCGCGGCTGATGCGCGCGGCCCGTGTGCTTGGACGGCACGATGCGCTTTTCCCGCTCGAACTGCGCGAGGAAATGCCGCCGCTGCTGCTGGCGCTGATGCCGCTTGCGAAAGTGAAACTTCCCTGGGAGCGTGCGCCTGACGAAGCGGCGGGACAGGCGAATGCCGATGCGGGCGAGCGGCTTGCGACGGCACTGGCCGCACTGGGCCCGGCCTATATCAAGCTTGGGCAATTTCTTGCGACGCGGCCCGACATTATCGGGCCGGACCTCGCGAAAGACCTCACCTTTCTGCAAGACAAGCTGCCGCCCTTCCCGATGGAGGAAGCGCGCGCGCTGATCGAGGAAGGCTTGAGCAAACCCGTCGACGAATTGTTCAGCTTCCTCAGCGAACCGATTGCAGCGGCTTCCATCGCGCAGGTGCATCGCGCGAAAACGCAGTCAGACGAGGAAAATTCCGAAGGCCAGCTTGAAGGCCGGGATGTTGCCGTGAAGGTGCTGCGGCCCGGCATCGAGAAGCGCTTCAACGACGATCTCGACAGTTTCTTCTGGGCGGCCGAATTCATCGACCGCCACTACGCGCCCGCGCGACGGCTGCGCCCCGTCGAGATCGTGGAGACGCTTGCCGACAGCGTGAAGCTCGAAATGGATCTTCGTCTGGAAGCGGCGGCGATGTCGGAGATGGCGGAGAATATCGCGAAGGATGCGGGTTTCCGCGTACCGCAGATCGACTGGGAACGAACCTCGAAGCGCGTGATGACGATGGAGTGGATCGAGGGCATTCCCGCTTCCGACCGTGCCGCGCTCGTTGCCGCCGGGCACGACATGAAGCGGCTCGGCACACAGGTGATCCAGTCCTTCCTGCTGCATGCGATGCGTGACGGCTTCTTCCATGCCGACATGCATCAGGGAAACCTCTTCGTCGATGCTGCCGGCAATCTCGTCGCGGTCGATTTCGGCATCATGGGGCGGATAGGACCGAACGAGCGGCGCTTCATGGCCGAAATCCTCTACGGGCTCGTCACCCGCGATTATGTGCGTGTCGCCGAAATCCATTTCGAAGCCGGATATGTGCCGGGCACGAAGAGCAAATATGCCTTCGCGCAGGCACTGCGTTCGGTCGCCGAGCCGATCTTCGGGCGGCCGGCACGCGACGTCTCCATGGGCAAGCTGCTCGCGCAGCTTTTCCAGGTGACGGAACAATTCGACATGCGTACGCGGCCCGAACTCATTTTGCTGCAGAAGACGATGGTTGTGGTGGAAGGCGTCGCGCGGGACTTCGACCCCGATCACAACATTTGGGAAAGCGCCGAACCGGTGCTGAGGGCCTGGATGGTGGAGCGCATGGCGCCGGAAGCGCGCATCGAGGAGGCGGCGGCGGGTGCGATGCAGCTTGGCCGCATGATGAGCCATCTGCCCGATGTGCTCGACCGGGCGGAGCGCACGGCAAGGCTTCTCGCCGAAAGCGTGGACGAGGAAGGGGTGCGGATTCACCCCTCATCCGCCGAGCGGATTGCCGAGGCCCAGGAGCGGCGGGAACGCAGATCGCCCCTGCTCTGGCTCGCCATCGGGGCTCTTGGCGCGCTCCTTCTCGTTAACCTGTTGTAGAAAAACAGGTTTTCAAGCCAATTCCTTTATTTGCGCAGCTCACGATTTGATCTACAAATCGTCGGCGTGAATATTTATATTTTCACATGAATGGCGGCAAAACTTCCTGGCGCCACGTCCAGTGCGGGAGATCAGATTGGCTGAGAGCATCCTCAATGGCCGGCGCGTGCTGCTGATCATCGGCGGCGGCATTGCGGCCTACAAGTGCCTCGAACTGATCCGGCGCCTGAAGGAGCGCGGCGCGAGCGTACGCGCGATCCTGACGGACGCCGCGCAGCAATTCGTGACGCCACTTTCCGTTTCGAGCCTCACCGGCGACAAGGCCTATACCGATCTCTTCAGCCTGACGGATGAAGCGGAGATGGGGCATATCGAGCTGTCGCGCGATGCCGATCTTCTCGTCGTTGCGCCCGCGACCGCCGACCTGATGGCGAAGATGGCGAACGGGCTCGCGAACGATCTCGCAAGCACGGCACTTCTGGCAACCGACAAGAAGGTGCTGGTCGCGCCCGCGATGAATGTGCGCATGTGGACGCATCGCGCAACGCAGCGCAATGTCGAGACGCTGATGGCGGATGGCGTCGATTTCGTGGGGCCGAACGAAGGCGACATGGCCTGCGGCGAATACGGGCCGGGACGCATGGCCGAACCCGCCGAAATTCTCGCGGCCATCGAAAATCATTTTACCGAACTCGCCTATCCCGGCGGCGGACCGCTCAAGGGCAAACGCGTTCTCATCACATCCGGCCCGACGCATGAGCCGATCGACCCGGTGCGCTATCTCGCGAACCGCTCCTCCGGCAAGCAGGGCTATGCCATTGCGCAGGCCGTGGCGCGGCTCGGGGCGGAGACAATTCTCGTGTCCGGGCCGACCAATCTTCCCGACCCGCCCGGCGTGACGGTGAAGCGCGTGGAGACGGCGCGTGAAATGCTGACAGCCTGCGAAACGGCGCTGCCCGCCGATATCGCGATCTGCGCGGCGGCCGTCGCCGACTGGCGGGTGGCAAGCGATGCCGAGCAGAAGCTGAAGAAGCAGCCCGGCGAACAGGCACCGGCGCTGATGCTGGTCGAGAACCCCGACATTCTCGCAACGCTGTCGCAGAAGAAAGAGCACCGGCCCCCGCTTGTCGTCGGTTTTGCGGCGGAGACCGAGAAAGTTGTCGAGCACGCAACCTCCAAGCGCCAGCGCAAGGGCTGCGACTGGATCGTCGCGAACGATGTTTCGCCCGCGACCGGCGTGATGGGCGGCGATCTCAACACGGTGCATCTCATCACGCGCGAAGGACAGGAGGACTGGCCGCTGCTCCCCAAACAGGCGGTTGCCGAACGTCTCGCGCGGCGCATTGCCGAACATTTTTCCACTGCAAAGGCTGCCGAATGAACCCGTTTGTCGATGTGAGTGTGCAGCGATTGCCGCATGCGCAAGGACTTCCCCTGCCCCGCTACGAAACCGACGGCGCCGCGGGCATGGACCTTACCGCCGCCCTGCCGGAAGGCGAACCGATGGTGCTTCAGCCCGGCGCCCGCGCCCTGGTGCCGACGGGGCTTGCCATTGCACTGCCGCAAGGCTTCGAGGCGCAGGTGCGCCCGCGCTCCGGGCTCGCCGCCAAGAACGGCGTCACCGTGCTGAACTCGCCGGGGACAATCGATTGCGACTATCGCGGCGAAGTGAAGGTGATCCTCGTCAATCTGGGGCAGGAGGCCTTCACCGTCGAACGGGGAACACGCGTCGCGCAGATGGTGATCGCGCCGGTGACGCAGGCGCAGCTGCGCGAAGTCGCGGCGCTGGATGAAACGGCAAGAGGCGCGGGCGGTTTCGGCTCGACGGGAACGAAGGGGTGAGGGAGACATGCTGAGACTTTCCAAGAAAACCTGGCTCGCGCTCGAAGCGGTGGTCGATGTCGCGATCAATGCGCGGCCGGACCCCGTGCAGTCCAAGGAAATCACCAAGCGCCAGGGCATTCCGCAACGCTATCTCGAACAGGTGATGCAGCAGCTCGTTCATGCGGGCATTCTCAAAGGGGTGCGGGGCCCGCGTGGAGGGTATACGCTGGCGCGCGAGCGGCGGCGCATCGCGGTGGGCGAGGTCGTGCGTGTGGTCGGCGCGATGGAGGCATCGGACGAACCGGCGACCGCGCAACCCTCCGAACTCGGCGAGCGCGTGGTCGCGCCGCTCTGGCAGGAGGTGCAGCGCGAACTGATGACGAAGCTCGACGACATCACCATCGAGGATCTCTGCCGCAAGGCGGAAGAGGCGGGCGTCGGGAACTCGAAACCGACCGCCGATTTCACTATCTGAATCCGAACGGTCCGCGCATCGGGCGCGGGCGTCACAAGTGGTCCGGGAGGCCGATATGACAGACAAGAAGCCAGGTCGCGGGCGCGTCTATAACAGCATCACCGAGACCATCGGAGACACCCCGCTGGTCCGCCTCAATCGCATGGCCGAGGAAGCAGGCGCCGTCGCGGATATCTATCTGAAGCTCGAATTCTTCAACCCGCTGGCAAGCGTGAAGGACCGTATCGGCGTCGCCATGATCGAGGCGCTGGAGAAACAGGGCAAGATTACCGGCAACACGGTGATCATCGAGCCGACATCGGGCAATACGGGCATTGCGCTTGCCTTCGTCTGCGCGGCGAAAGGCTATCGCCTGATCCTGTGCATGCCGGAGAGCATGTCGATCGAACGGCGCAAGATGCTGGCGCTGCTCGGCGCGGAACTGGAACTCACGCCGAAGGAAAAGGGCATGAAGGGCGCAATCGCGCGCGCGGAGGAACTGCTCGCGCAGCATCCCAACTCCGTCATGCCGCAGCAGTTCGACAATCCGGCGAACCCGGAAATTCACCGCACCACGACGGCGGAGGAAATCTGGAACGACACGCATGGCAAGGTGGACGCGGTGATTTCCGGCATCGGTACGGCAGGCACCTTTACCGGCGTCGGCTCCGCCTTGAAGAAGTACAAGCCCGAACTCAAGATGATTGCCGTCGAGCCGGAAGACAGCCCCGTGCTTTCGGGCGGACAGCCGGGCCCGCATATGATCCAGGGCATCGGCGCGGGCTTCGCGCCGGGCAATCTCGACAAGTCGCTGATCGACGAGGTCGTCACCATCGGCAATGAGACGGCGTTCGAACATGCGCGGAAAGCCGCCCGCATGGAGGGCATTCCCTGCGGGATCTCTTCGGGAGCGGCCATTGCCGTTGCACTGGAAATCGGCTGCCGGCCGGAAATGAAGGGCAAAACGATCGTCGCGATCATCCCGTCTTTCGCGGAACGCTACCTTTCGACGGCGCTGTTCGACGGGCTTTGAAGCGCTACTTCGTATCGCCGCCTGCCGCCTTCAAGACGGCGGGCGGCGCACCGGGCCCAGGCTCCACCGTCATCGAACGCGCATCAAGCGGCTCGCCGCATTCCGAACAGACATGGACGGCGTGCACGACATGGCCGCAGGCCTTGTGGCGGCGGAGCAGCGGCGGGCCTTCCGGCCCCGCCATCCATTTATCGCCCCAGTCCAGCAGCGAAAGCATGACGGGATAAAGGTCGAGGCCCTTTTCGGTCAGCCTGTATTCCTCGCGGCGGGGGCGCTCCTGATAGGGCTCCTTGCGCAAGACACCCGCCTCCGTCAGTTTTTTCAGACGGTCCGCCAGCACATGACGGGCAATGCCGAGGCGCTGTTCGAATTCCTCGAAGCGGCGCACACGCAGGAAGCATTCGCGCAACACGAGCAATGTCCACCTGTCGCCGACGATGGAGAGCGAGCGGGCAAGCGAGCAAGGCTCGCGATCCAGTTCTTCCCAGCGCATGAAAACTCCCTTTCCCGGCTATCATAACTTGACAGGTTCTTTTTTGGAACCCATTGTGTAATTACAAGTTCAAAAAGGGAACTGATATCTCGGGACAGCCGGAGCGGAGGAAAGCGCCATGAGCGAAAAGAAGGCCGCGATCATCATCGGCGCGGGCGACGCGACCGGCGGCGCCATCGCCAAACGCTTCGCGAAAGAAGGCTATGTCGCCTGCGTGACGAGGCGGAACGCGGACAAGCTGACACCGCTCGTCGAGGAAATCCGCGCTGCGGGCGGCGACGCGCGCGGCTTCGGCTCGGATGCGCGAAAGGAAGAGGAGGCCGTCGCGCTTTTCGAAACGGTGGAGCGCGAGATCGGGCCTGTCGAAGTCTTCGTCTTCAATATCGGCGCGAATGTGAACTTCCCGATCACCGAGATGAGCGAACGCGTCTACCGGAAGGTCTGGGAGATGGCAGCCTATGCCGGATTTCTCACCGGCCGAGAAGCGGCGCGCGTGATGACCCCGCGAGGCCGGGGTACGATGATCTTCACGGGCGCGACTGCCAGCCTTCGCGGCGGTTCCGGATTTGCCGCCTTTGCGGGCGCAAAATTCGCGCTTCGGGCGCTGGCCCAGAGCCTGGCGCGCGAGCTTGGGCCCAAGGGCATCCATGTCGCGCATCCGATCATAGATGGCGCCATCGACACGGCCTTCATCCGCGACAATTTCCCGACGCGCTACGCCTTGAAGGATCGGGATGGAATCCTGAACCCCGATCACATCGCGGAAGCCTATTGGCAGCTTCATGCCCAGCCGCGCGACGCCTGGACGCATGAACTCGACCTGCGCCCGTGGATGGAAACATTCTGAACGGAAAAAAGGATGCTCACATGAGCAAACAGGTGGAATTTCTTTTCGATTTCGGCAGCCCGAACGCCTATCTCGCCAGCAAGGCGATACCGGCAATCGAGCAACGCACTGGCGCGACATTCAAATATGTGCCGGTGCTGCTCGGCGGCATCTTCAAAGCCACAGGCAATGTCTCGCCAGCTATCTCGGAAGCAGGGATCAGGAACAAGCCCGAATATGGCGCGCTTGAAATCCAGCGCTTCATCAAGAAGCACAATCTGACGAAGTTCAAATTCAACACGCATTTCCCCGTGAACACACTGCAGATCATGCGAGGCGCAATTGCCGCCGAGATGGACGGGATGCTGCCAAAATATTTCGAGGTGGTCGCTTCCGCCATGTGGGAACAATCTCTGAAGATGGACGACGCGGACATCATCAAAGCGGCGCTCGACGCGGGCGGTATCAACGGCGCGCATATCCTCGCACGTATTCAGGACGGCGATGTGAAGGCGAAACTCATCGCGAACACGGAAGACGCCGTGGCGCGCGGCGCCTTCGGCATTCCGACCTTCTTCGTCGATGGCGAGATCTATTTCGGCAAGGACCGGCTGCGTGACGTGGAAGAAGCGATCGCGGGCTGACGGCAATATGGTGAGTGAGAAAATGAAGGCCTCGACAAACGCGACACCCGTTTTCCGCCGCGACGGTGAGACATGGGCGGCGCAGCCGGAATCGCAAGGGCCCTTTGGCGGCATGCATGGCGGGGCGGTGGCCGCGCTTTCGGTCGGCGAGATGGAAGCGATGGCGGCCGCGCGCGGGCTCGGCGCACTTGTGTCGGCCAATCTCTATCTGCTGCGCCCGCTGCCCCGTGAAGGCATATCGAGCAAGGTAAGCGCAGTGCGCGAAGGCGGACGCGTTGCAGTGTTCGAGAACGAATTATGGGCTGGCGGCAAGTTGCAGGCGAAGGCGAGTGCGTGTTTCCAGCAGCCTCTCTCCGTCGAAGGACTGCCCGGCGCACCGGAGAAGACCGTCTTCGAGCCCGAGACCTTCGTGAAATGGGAACGGCCCGAGTTCTTCAAGGCCGCAAATACGAACCAGGGTTTTCTGGACCTCGTGGATATTCGCGACACGCATCACGAGGATGGAACACGCGCCAAGTGGTTTCGGCTGAAGCATCCGTTTCATGATGTGCCGACACCTTTTTCGAATGCGATGGCGGTGGCGGATGTCTCGACGCTTTTCACGGTGACGGATGCGGGCGAGCGGCCCAATGCAGGCGGCTGGCCCAATGCCGACCTTGCGCTGCATCTTTCGCGTGCGCCGAAGGGAGACTGGATCGGCGTTGCGCAGCGCGGCTCATGGCATGACGACGGGCGCGGCATGACGGAATCGGAAATCTTCGACGTTCATGGACGGATCGGACGGTCGTGCCAGAGCGTCGTGCTGCTGCCTCCCCTTTAGGGCAATGCAGGATTGCCGCGCGGCCCGGTCCGTGGCACATGACAGCGCATCACGCTTTCTCCCAGCTTTATGAGTACCTCCATGAACAGTTCCGCGCCCGCAACCCATGCCGCCGCCGAAACCGGCGCGCCGATCTTCACGCGCGAGGGCGGCCCGTGGCTGCCGGATGATTATGCGGCGGGACCGTTTCGCGGGCTCTATGGCGGCGCCGTGGCGGGGCTCGTTGCAGGCGCGATGGAAGAACATGCGGTGAGCGAGGGCTGGGGTACCCCGCTCTCGGCCACCGTGCTGATGCTGCGTCCTGCCCCTGTCGCGCCGCTCGTCACGGAAATCACGACGCTGCAAGCAGGGCGGCGCAACGCCGTGGCCGAATGCCTGCTGAAGGACGAAGCGGGCAAGATCATCTCGAAAGGCCATGCCATTTTCGTGAAGCCCGATGCGATGCCCGGGACCAGGCCGCTGACGGCGATCCCCACAGCAACGAACTGGGCGGGCGATCCTGCCACGCTGCCGCTCTGGGCGAACGGGAAGCGGCCCGAGCATGTGAACTTCCTGCATATTCTGGAGATGCGCGAGGAGCGCGATGCGACGGGCAAACCCGGCATGCGCTGGTCGCGGATGACACGGCCGCTGCTGCCCTTCGCTTCCCTGCTCGCGACGCTCTTCACGGCAGCGGATAATGCATCCGCCTTCTGGCTTTCGTCGAGCGGCGCATGGCCGGCGAATTTCGGTTTTCCGAATGTGGACGTATCGGTCCATGTCTCGCGCGCGCCGCAGGGCGAGTGGATCGGCGTCACGCCGGATGCACAACTGCACGAAACAGGCATGGGGATGAGCGAAGGCGCGCTCTATGACAGGACCGGTCTTGTCGGCCGGACCTGCCAGACGAATATCCTCGTACCGCGCGGCTGAGGCCGCGCGTTTTCCGCATCTTCGAGGCGAAGACCAGGCTAGAGCGAGACGGGCCTAGAGCGAGACGGGCTTGGGCAGATGGCCCATCACCTCGTTGGTGACCTCCATCGTCAGTTCGCGAAGCTTGGTCGCTTCCTGCGTGTAGGCTTCCATCGTCGAGACCATGAAATCGCGCTGAAGCGCCATCATGTCCTTCATGGATTTGGCAGCGAAGATCGCTTCGGCGGCGGAGGTATCGGTCTCGAAGCGTGTCTTGCCGAAATCCATGAGCTCCGTATTGATCTTCTTCATGCCGCTGGCGGCGGCGTTGGCGGAAGCCGTGAAAGCGTCGATCATCTCGCGGGGGTCGTTCATCGGGAGCACCTCATCCTCAAAGGATATTCTATCGGCCTCTGGCCGGGCGGGTGAGTGGTGGCAGGGCATAGCCTCTGCTGCATCGCACAAATAGACTATCGCAAGAAAACCAGACATTTCCATGACATTCTTCGCAGGTGCAGCAAAAAATTGAGCGGGAGGGTTTCCCTTCATTGACATTCGCGGCGCGGAATGGCGGATAAGGGCGCTTGGAGCGCAAAACCCATGGCACTGAACGACGAACAACTGGAACGCTACGCACGGCATATCGTGCTGAAGGAGATCGGCGGGCCCGGTCAGCAAAAGCTCCTGAAGGCGCGCGTGCTCATCATCGGGGCGGGCGGACTTGGAAGCCCCTGCCTGATCTATCTGGCGGCGGCGGGCGCCGGCACCATCGGCATTATCGACGACGACACGGTGTCGCTTTCCAATCTCCAGCGGCAGATTGCGCATGGAACGCCCGATCTCGGTCGGGAAAAGACGGAGAGCGCGGCGGACGCCGCCACCCGCATCAACCCGGATGTCAAAATCATCCAGCACAAGGAACGCCTGACGGCGGAAAACGCGCTCGATATTATTTCGCAATACGACCTGGTGGCGGATGGTTGCGATAATTTCGCAACCCGGTTTCTCGTCAACGATGCCTGCTACTTTGCGAAAGTGCCGCTCGTCTCCGCCGCCGTCGGCCAGTTCGAGGGGCAGGTTGCCGTGTTCCGCCCCTTCGAGCGCGATGCGGAGGGAAAGCCGAAGCCGAACTACCGCGACTTCGTGGGCGAAACGCCGCCGCCCGGCGCCGTGCCGACCTGCGAGGAAGCCGGCGTGATGGGAGCGCTGACCGGGGTCGTCGGTTCGCTGCAGGCGCTGGAAGTCATCAAGGAAATCACGGGCGCGGGGGAAAGCCTCGCGGGGAAGCTTCTCATCTATGACGCGCTCGAAACGCGCTTCCGGACGGTGAAGCTCAAATGGGATCCGAAGAACCCGCTGACGGGAGAAAACCCGTCGATAAAGGATCTTTCGATCCACTCAGTCTGAGGCAGCCATTACATGATTGCCGGGATGACCCGGGCTCTCTTGTGTTGTGACCGGTTCACCCGATCAATCATTACATGATTGCCGGGATGACCCGGTCGGGCGGGCGGTGGCCGTCCATGAAGGTCTTGATGTTGACGATGACCTTGCCGCCCATCTCGACGCGGCCTTCGATGGTGGCAGAGCCCATATGGGGCAATGACACCACATTCGGAAGCGCGACGAGGCGCGGGTTCACCGAGGGCTCACGCTCGAAGACGTCGAGGCCGGCGCCGGCAAGTTCGCCCGCTTCAAGGGCGCGCAGCAGCGCATTCTCGTCGATGATTTCGCCGCGCGCTGTGTTGACGATGTAGGTTTCCGGTTTCAGCAGCTTCAGGCGGCGCGTGTCCAGCAGATGAAATGTCTGTGGCGTCAGCGGACAATTGACCGAGACGATATCCACCTTTGGCAACATGTCGTCAAGGTTTTCCCAGAAGCGCGCTTCGAGCTCCTGCTCCATGACGGCGTTGGCGGGCTTTCTGTTGTGATAGTGGATTTCGAGGCCGAAGGGGCGTGCACGGCGCGCCACAGCCTGGCCGATGCGGCCCATGCCGATAATGCCGAGGCGCTTGCCCGTGAGGCGGCGGCCGAGCATCCATGTGGGCGACCAGCCGGGCCACTGGCCATCATGTTCGCGGAGATAGCGCGCGCCCTCGCTCAAGCGGCGCGGAACGGCGAGGATGAGGCCCATTGTCATGTCGGCGGTATCTTCGGTCAGCACGCCGGGGGTGTTCGTTACCGTAATGCCGCGGCGGCGGGCCGTTTCCACATCGATATTGTCGACGCCGGTGCCGAACTGGGCGATGAGGCGGAGATTTTCGCCCGCCTGCGAGAGAAGGCGCGCGTCGATCCTGTCTGTCACCGTGGGAACCAGCACATCGGCCTCGCGCAAGGCATTGGCAAGTTCGGCTTGCGTGAAAGGGTGATCGTCGGCATTCAACCGGACATCGAACAACTCGCCCATGCGCGCCTCTATGGGCTCGGGCAGTTTGCGGGTGACGATGACAAGCGGCTTTCTGGCGGTCATGAGATACTCCGGCGGCGCTCCGCGAAATGGAGGCTGGGGGTGTGCCCCTTCTTATCAGGTTTTATCCGGTTGTTTGCGCCATTTTCTGGCAAAATCCGGTGAGTCGGGTAGAGCATATCCATCCGGCGGGACATTACGTTGGGGACCGGGCCCGAGATCAGTCGAGGGAACCGGAGGGGCGCCAACGGGCAGAAGATAAAGATGCGGGAGCGGTCAGCGAAAGCAAGGCAAAGAGAACGGCGCGCGGGGGCCTGCGCTGTCGTGGTTTTTGGCGTGGTTTTTGGCGTGTCTTTTGGCGCGGGGGGAAGCATGAACCCCGCGGCTGCCGAAGACATGCCGATTGCCACAGCGGCGCTGAACAGCCCGCAGGCCGCGATGCCCGAGCGTACGCCAGGGGCGGCGACCGGCCTTCCCGTACCGCGCTTTGTGAGCCTCAAATCAGGGCGCGCAAATGTGCGGCGCGGACCCGGCACCGATTTTCCGATCGACTGGGTTTACCGCAAAAGCGGTGTGCCGCTGGAAGTGATCGCGGAGTCGAACAACTGGCGGCGCATTCGCGACCATGAAGGCGATGGCGGCTGGATCTGGCATTCGATGCTCGACGGTGAACGCACGGCGATTATCGACGGAACGGGCGAGGACGGCGCACCTGCCGTGCTCCATGCCGAGCCTGACGACGCCTCCGGGGTCATCGCCTATGCCGAGAACGGCCTCCTCGTGCGCGTGACGAGCTGCAAGGCACGCTGGTGCCGCCTCGAAGCGAAAGGCTATGAAGGCTGGACACCCCAGGGCAGGCTCTGGGGTGTCTATCCGGGCGAGAATTTCGACTAGAACGTCAGGCGAAGTCTTTGGCGAGGGCTTCTTTCACCTGCGGCTGCAACACCGCCATGTGGTGATAATTCTCATGCGCGATGACGACCATGACCTGCGTTGCGGGATCGCGGAACCTTGCTATCTGCTCAGGCGTGAAACGGAAATGCACGAAGTGAACGGATGAGGTCTTGCCGTCCGCCTTGGTGCGCTCGACATCCATCTCCGCCTCGCCGGTTACCTTCTCGCCGCCGACGTCGATGTGAAGATGCTTCTCGACCCAGGTGATGGAACGCAGGAAGCTGTCGCGGCGAACGGGATCGTTGATCTCGAACATGATCGTGGCTACGAGTTCGTTGCCTTGCGGGATCAGCGGGTTATAGGCGTGGAGCTCGTCGGCGAGCTGTTCGGCGCCGCCCTTCTCGATGTGCAGCATCTCCTGAACCTGCTGGAACATCGTGTCGTAGTTCTCGAAATAGAAAGTCGCATAGGGACCGACCTCGACGCGGCGGTTTTTCTTCATCGCCGTGATTGCCGTGCGGCGCTCCTTACGCTCCTTCGCATAGGTCTCGTAGGGCAGGATATCGGCAGGTGTGATTTCTTTTTTCATCGCAACCATCTCTGGGAACCTTCTCGGGAAGAGCAACCCCCCACTTTTACTGAATGAGACCCCAGGCGCGCGCCATGATCTCGATGGGATGATAGGGCGAGGGCGGCACGGGCTCTTCCATCGTCTCGATCTCGTGGACGAGATGCTTGGCGGCCAGCGGACAATCCGACGTCACATATTTGTTGCCGGTTTTGGCGACATTGCGCGAGGCCGTCTTGCCGACTTTCATCGCGACATCGAAGGTTTCTTTCATGACGCCGAATGTTCCTCCGTGCCCGGAGCAACGCTCGACCACATCGAGCTTGAGCTCGGGGATGAGGCGCATCATTTCCGCCGACTTCGCCCCCATGTTCTGAGCGCGCGCATGACAGGCCAGATGGGCCGTCACGCCACCCTCAACGGGCTTGAGGCCCGGCGCGAGCCCCTCGTTCTTCGCGATGCCGACGACATATTCGTCGATGTCGCGCGTGGCGGCGGCAAGCCTCATGACATCTTCATTGCCGGGGAGGATGAGCGGCCATTCGAACTTGAACATGAGACCGCAAGAGGCGGTGAGCGTAATGACATCGTAGCCCTTGTCGATCCAGGCAACCATGTCCTTCGCGACCCTCTCGGCTTGCGCGGCAACCTTCGCGATATTGCCCTGCTCAAGGAACGGCATGCCACAGCAACCGGGATAGGCGACTTCCGTCTCGACGCCGTTATGCGCGAGTACGAGACGCGCGGCCTCACCAACTTTCGGGTTGTTGTAGTTCACGAAACAGGTTGCAAAAAGAACTGCCTTGCGGCCCTTCGCGGGCGCCTCTTTCGGCTTCGCCACGCCTTGCGCATCCTGCTTCTTCGCACGGCGCAGGAATGTCTGGCCGTGGAATTTGGGAAGCTCGGCACGGCGGTCGATACCGGCGACGGCTTCGATGGCGGGGCGCGTGAGCTTGTTGCCACGCGCCGAACCCCAGTTCGCAAGCGGCGCGACGGGGGCGGCCAACGTGCCGTTCCTGTCCATCTGGGCAAGCTGGTTCTGCACGAAGGGGAAGCCCTCGGCCTCCTTACCCTTCGCCGCACGGTAACGCAGCATCAGATGCGGGAAATCGAGATCGAATTCATGCGGCGGCACATAAGGACATTTCGTCATGAAGCACATGTCGCAAAGCGTGCAGGCCTCGACGACGGGCCCGAAATCCTGCGACTTCACTTCATCGAGTTCACCGGTCGGGCTTTCGTCGATCAGATCAAAGAGGCGGGGGAAACTGTCGCAGAGATTGAAACAGCGACGGCACCCGTGACAGATGTCGAAGACGCGGCGCAATTCCGCGTCGAGCTTTTCGAGATCGTAGAAATCGGGATTGCGCCAGTCGATCGGATGGCGGGTAGGCGCTTCGGTGCTGCCTTCCTTCGATACCGTCGCTTGGGGGGTGCCTTCTTGCGGGCTGCTCATCGGCTTTGGTCTCCAGCGCGAGTGAAGAGAGTCGAGAGGCATGGAGCCGGAGGGGCCGAAACCCCTCCGCTCCGAAGTCGTCAGGCGTCCAGGCTGTCGAGCGCCTTCTGGAAACGGCCGGCATGGCTTTTTTCGGCCTTGGCGAGCGTTTCGAACCAGTCGGCGATTTCGTCGAAGCCTTCCTCGCGCGCGGTACGAGCCATACCCGGATACATATCGGTGTATTCGTGCGTCTCGCCGGCAATCGCTGCCTTGAGGTTCTTGTCGGTGCCGCCTATGGGCTCGCCCGTCGCCGGGTCGCCTACTTCCTCGAGGAATTCAAGATGGCCATGGGCATGGCCCGTCTCGCCTTCCGCAGTCGAGCGGAATACGGCAGCGACGTCGTTGAAGCCTTCAACGTCGGCCTTCTGGGCGAAATAGAGATAGCGGCGGTTGGCCTGGCTTTCGCCCGCGAAAGCTTCCTTCAGGTTCTCCCAGGTCTTGGTACCGGAAAGCGCTGTCATGGATATTGCTCCTCACCATTTGTGTTTGACGGTTCGTACATGAGGCCGCTGGAGCCCTGGGAGGGCGCTGGCTTGAGGCTTGCGCATTGTTCTCGCCGGGGTTCTCGCCGGGCTCCGCACCGGGGCTCACGAAAAACCTTCCGATGCCCGCCCTGCCGAATCCCGAACGGTTTCCGGCAGGAGGTTGAGCAAAATCCTATGCCCGCCCCAAAGAGAGGTCAATAGTTTGGAATATCTCCAAACAGTCTTTTTAGTGATTGTTTTTGCGACAAATTCTCAGTCGCGATTGCGGTCCTGAAGACGGACGATCACGTCCACACGCGCAACATCCATGCCCTCCGGCGCGTCGGGCAAGCTGCCGATCATCACCTCGTGGCCGGCGATATCCATGAGCGCACCATCCTTCTCGATGAAGAAGTGATGATGGTCATCCGTGTTGGTATCGAAATAGGTGCGGGCAGAATCCACCACAACCTCCCGCAGGAGGCCGACGCCGGTGAACTGGTGCAACGTGTTGTAGACGGTGGCCAGGGAAACGCTCACACCGGCCTTCTGGGCCTCGTCGTGAAGAGCTTCAGCCGTCACGTGGCGGTCACCGCCGTCGAACAGAAGACGGCCCAGCGCCAGCCGCTGCCGGGTGGGACGAAGCCCTGCTTCCCGCAGTCTGGTCAGTGTCTGTGCGTAGGGGCGTTCCTGCGTCACGGGCCTATCCTCTGGTACCGGGCGGGCTTCCAGTCCATTCTCTAATGTAGGACATGGGAAGCCTGCAGTTTGTAATCGTTACAAACAATAGATAGTGTGCCTGTCATATGCTTGTCAAGGGCAGGCCAAGGGCTCCAGTGGAGCTAACTGCCCGTATGCCAAGGGTTTGCGACGGCTCTGCTGTGTGTTACGAAGCGGCTAGACAAGCCATAAGGCGAAAAACCGGGGCGGCTCCACCGTCCCAAACTGGGGACGGCCCCGAGCGATTCCGGGTTACGGAGACCGCGACTCGAGAGGCCCTTTTTGAGCGGACGGTAATGGCGGATCAGAAATCGGCATATTCACACGAAGACCTGCTCGAATGCAGCCATGGCCGCATGTTCGGCCCCGGCAATCCGCAATTGCCGCTGCCTCCGATGCTGATGATCGACCGCATCACGCATATCAGCGAGACGGGCGGCGAATATGGCAAGGGGCAGATCGTTGCCGAATTCGACATCAAACCGGACCTCTGGTTCTTTGGTTGCCACTTCGAAGGCGACCCGGTGATGCCGGGTTGCCTCGGTCTTGACGGCATGTGGCAGCTTCTCGGCTTTTTCCTCGGCTGGATCGGCGCGCAAGGCAAAGGCCGCGCGCTCGGCGTCGGTGAAGTGAAATTCTCCGCAATGGTGACGCCCGCCGTGAAAAAGCTCGAATATGTCATCAACCTGAAGCGCGTCATCAACCGCAAGCTGGTGCTCGGCATGGCCGATGGCATCATCAAGGCCGATGGCGAGATCGCGTTCACGGTGAGCGACATGAAGGTTGGCCTGTTCGGTTCGACCGAACAGACTGCCTGAAACGGCACCGAGACACAGGACAAACCGACTGAAGTGAAAGAGAGGCTGCCATGAGGCGAGTGGTCGTCACAGGCATGGGTATCGTCTCCAGCATCGGCAACAATGCGCAGGAGGTCACGGCAAGCCTGCGCGAGGGCAAGTCCGGCATCGTGAAAGCGGACACCTATGCCGAGATGGGCTTCCGCAGCCAGGTGCACGGGAGCCTCAAGATCGATCTCGACGAAGCGGTGGATCGCCGTGCGCGACGCTTCATGGGCGACGGCGCGGCCTATGCCTGGATCGCGATGAACCAGGCGATCGCCGATGCGGGCCTCGAACCGGGCGATGTCAGCAATCCGCGCACCGGTCTTATCGTCGGCTCGGGCGGCCCCTCGACAAAGGCGATCGTTGCCGCCGCCGACACGGCGCGGACCGAGCCTGTGAAAGGCCCGAAGAAAGTCGGCCCCTTCGCCGTGCCGAAGGCCATGTCCTCCACCTGCTCGGCGAACCTTTCGACCTGGTTCAAGACCAAGGGCGTCAACTACTCGATCAGCTCCGCCTGCTCGACCTCGGCGAACTGCATCGGCAATGCGGCCGAGATGATCCAGTGGGGCAAGCAGGACATCATGTTTGCCGGCGGCGGCGAGGAACTCGACTGGACGCTTTCGGTCCTGTTCGACGCGATGGGCGCCATGTCCTCCAAGCGCAACGACACGCCGGAAAAGGCAAGCCGCGCCTATGACAAGGATCGCGACGGCTTCGTCATCACGGGCGGCGGCGGCATCGTCATTCTGGAAGAACTCGAACACGCCAAGGCACGCGGTGCGAAGATCTATGCCGAGATCGTGGGCTATGGCGCAACGGCGGACGGCGCGGACATGGTCGCGCCATCCGGCGAGGGCGCGGTGCGCTGCATGAAGATGGCGCTCGAAAACGTGAAGGCACCGGTCGACTACATCAATCCGCATGCGACCTCGACGCCCGTGGGCGACATTCCAGAGATCAAGGCGATCCACGATGTCTTCGGCGCCAAGACGCCGCCGATCAGTGCGACGAAATCCCTTACCGGCCATGCGCAAGGCGCGGCGGGCGTTCACGAGACAATCTACACGCTGCTCATGATGCAATCCGGCTTCATCGCCGCAAGCGCGAATATCGACGAGATCGACCCGGAAGTCGCGGATGCCAATATCGTCCGCAAGCGGATCGACAATGCGGAGATCAATCTGGCGATCTCCAACAGTTTCGGCTTTGGCGGCACGAACGCGACGCTGGCGCTGCAACGATATAACGGGTGATCGAGGCCCGAGGACGCAACCGGAAGCCCGGGAGCGCGGCCAGACAAATTGGGAACGACTGACGCATGCACGGTTCTGATGACGAGAAGGCGGGCGAGGACGCGCTGGTTCTGACGGGTCCGCTGATGAAGGGCAAACGCGGCCTCATCATGGGCGTGGCGAACGACCATTCGATTGCCTGGGGCATTGCGCGCGCGCTCGCCGCGCATGGCGCGGAACTCGCCTTCACCTATCAAGGCGAAAGCTTCGGACGGCGCGTGAAACCGCTGGCGGAATCCGCCGGCTCGAGCATCCTGCTGCCCTGCGACGTGATGGACGAAGCCAGCCTCGATGCAGCCTTTGCCACACTCGAAAAGGAATGGGGTGTGCTCGACTTCGTGGTCCATGCCATTGCGCATTCCGACAAGAACGAGCTGAAGGGCCGCTATGTCGACACGACGCGCGGCAACTTCCTGCGCACGATGGATATCTCCTGCTACTCCTTCACCGATGTCGCGCGGCGCGCAGCAAAGCTGATGACGCGGGGCGGCTCCATGGTAACGCTGACCTATGGCGGCTCGACGCGCGTCATGCCGAACTACAATGTGATGGGCGTGGCGAAAGCGGCACTTGAGGCAAGTGTGCGCTATCTTGCCGTCGATCTTGGCCGCCACAATATTCGCGTCAATGCGATCTCGGCCGGCCCGATGCGTACGCTGGCAGGGTCGGCGGTGGGCGATGCGCGCTTCGTGTTCAAGTGGAACAAGACGCATGCACCGATCAAGGAATCGATCGAGCTCGATCATGTCGGCGGTGCAGGACTCTATCTTCTCTCCGACCTCTCGGCGCGCGTATCCGGCGAAATCCACCATGTGGATGGTGGCTACAACATCATCGGCCTGCCGCGCCAGAGCGAGCTGACAAGCGGCCAGCCCGACAATGGCGGCGGCGAGTGAAGAGGCGGATCAGCGCCGCGTCATTTCCAGCACGTTGAAAGTCGATTCAAGCTCCGGCCAGGGGAAGACCGCGCGCGCCCTTCCGTCCTTCAAGAGAGAGACAACCGCGGGCTCGTCGATCAATTGCGGGTCGGTGACGCCGCCCTCCGGGCCCGAGTACTCGCGGACCGGCCCCGAATGGCCTTCATTCGGAGCGGCAAGCAACACCCAGCTTTTTTCATCGCGCAGATAAAGATAGCCGGACTGGCGCTGCGAACCGGTGAGCTTCTCGAAGAAAAGGCGGCCGTCTTTTTCCACGACCTCGCAGCGAAACCAGCCATAGACGACGAAACCCGCGAAAGGGCCACCCGCCTTGATGGTGCGGCAGTTCCACTGACCTTTCAGCTTTTCGGGGTCGGCTTCGGCAGTTTCCTCTTCCATGACGGAAACGAGTTCGTTGTAGGAACCGTTTTCCTCGCCCGCAACGCGCGACTCCATCATGCCCTTGGTCACCGCGTCTTCATAACGCTCCAGCCGGTCGAGGTCGTGGCTCGTTGCCTCGGAACGCCAGCTGAGCGGCGCCCCGGCAAGAACCGGGAAGGCGACGATCGAGGCAAAGGCAGCGAGGACGGCGAAGCGCATGGTCATCTCCAAAGAAAACGGGGCCGGATGGCTGATCCATCCGACCCCGGAATTCTAGCGACTTTGTGTCGAAAGGTCAGTCGCGGTCGCGACGACGGCCGCGGCCACCACCGCCACCTTCACGCTTCTCGCGCGGCTGTTCGGCGGGCTCGTTCTCATAGACGATCTCTTCGCCGGTTTCCTGGTTCACATGCTTCATCGAGAGGCGAACCTTGCCGCGATCGTCGAAGCCGAGAAGCTTCACCTTGACCTTGTCGCCCTCGTTGCAGATGTCGGAGACCTTCTCGACGCGGTTCGGCGCCATCTGCGAGATGTGCACCAGACCGTCACGGGGACCGAAGAAGTTCACGAAAGCGCCGAAGTCGACGACCTTCACGACCGTGCCTTCGTAGATCGCGCCCACTTCCGGCTCCGCAACAATGCCCGTGATCCAGTCGATGGCGGCCTTGATCGAGGCGGCGTCGGATGACGCCACCTTGATCGTGCCATCATCGGAGATGTCGACCTTGGCGCCCGTCTTTTCCACGATCTCGCGGACGACCTTGCCGCCAGTGCCGATGACTTCACGGATCTTGTCGGTCGGAACGGTGATCACTTCGATACGCGGCGCGTATTCGCCCATTTCGGGGCGGGCCGTGTCGAGAGCTTTCGCCATCTCGTTGAGGATATGAATGCGGCCGCCCTTCGCCTGAGCGAGGGCCTGCTTCATGATCGCTTCGTTGATGCCGGTGATCTTGATGTCCATCTGGAGCGAGGTCACGCCTTCTTCCGTGCCTGCCACCTTGAAGTCCATGTCGCCAAGATGATCCTCGTCACCGAGAATATCCGAGAGGACAGCGAAACGGTCGCCTTCAAGGATGAGACCCATGGCGATGCCCGCCACGGCGCGCTTCAGCGGCACGCCCGCATCCATCATCGCAAGCGAGGAGCCGCAAACGGTCGCCATCGAGGACGAACCGTTCGACTCGGTGATTTCCGAGACGAGGCGCAGCGTGTAGGGGAAGTCCGTCTTGGCGGGAAGCACAGCACGCAGCGCGCGCCATGCAAGCTTGCCGTGGCCGACTTCGCGGCGGCCCGTAAAGCCGACGCGGCCGGTCTCACCGACCGAGAAAGGCGGGAAGTTGTAGTGCAGCAGGAAGTTTTCCTTGTAGGTGCCTTCCAGCGCGTCGATGAACTGCTCGTCATCGCCGGTGCCAAGCGTCGCAACCACAAGAGCCTGCGTTTCGCCGCGGGTGAAAAGCGCCGAACCGTGGGTACGCGGAAGCACGCCCACTTCGGAGACGATCGGGCGGACCGTTTCGAGATCGCGGCCGTCGATGCGGCTCTTCGTGTCGAGGATCGAGTTGCGGACGATATCGCTCTCGATCGACTTGAAGACGCCGCCAACATCCGTTTCCGGCACGGCGTTTTCGTCTTCAGGATTGCAGAGCGCGGCCTTGGCCTTGTCCTTCGCCTTGGCGATGGCTTCGTGACGCTCGCCCTTGTCCTTCAGGCCGTAAGCAGCGCGAACATCTTCACCGACGAGTTCACGCACCTTGGCGACGAGATCGGAATTGTCCTTCACGTCGATGGCGCGCGGCTCTTTCGCGCATTTCTCGGCCATGCGGATGATCATGTCGATCACCGGCTGGAATTCCTTGTGGCCAAACATGACGGCGCCGAGCATGACGTCTTCGGAAAGTTCCTTGGCTTCCGATTCCACCATCATCACGGCATCGGACGTGCCGGCGACCACGAGATCGAGAGCGCTTTCGGACATCTCGTCGATCATCGGGTTGAGCTTGTACTCACCATCGATGTAGCCAACGCGCGCGGCGGCGATGGGGCCGAGGAAAGGCAGGCCGGAAATCGTGAGCGCGGCCGACACGGCGACCATGGCGACGATGTCGGGATCGTTTTCCATGTCATGGCTGACGACGGTCGCGATCACCTGGGTTTCGTTCTTGAATCCCTTGATGAAGAGCGGACGGATCGGACGGTCGATCAGACGTGAGACGAGCGTTTCCTTTTCGCTCGGACGGCCTTCGCGCTTGAAGAAGCCGCCCGGGATCTTGCCGGCGGCATAGGTCTTTTCCTGGTAGTTCACCGTGAGGGGAAAGAAATCGAGACCGGGCTTCGGCTTGCGTTCGCCGACCACCGTGGCAAGCACCGTGGTGTCGCCATAGGTCGCGAGCACTGCGCCATCGGCCTGACGGGCGATCTTGCCCGTTTCGAGGGTGAGCGTGCGGCCACCCCATTCAATTTCTTCGCGAGTGATTTCAAACATATCGGTTTCCTGTTCCGCGGCCCCGCTATCCATGCGTTCTTCCACCATCATGCGGCGGCCGCTTTTCTGCCGCTTCTGACGCGGCCGGACTGAAGGACGGATTTCCCGCAACTGCGCCGAATGCGCCTGGACCTTCAGGTCCGGAACCCGGCGCCGCGAGACGGGAGGCGGCGGGTCCAGCTGCGGCAACCGTCCGTAGACGGACGAATGCCTCTGTTTACGCGATCCCGAAAGACGCGCGCCCGCCCGCGAGATTCACGAAGAACCTCTGGGCAGGCGCCGTGCAAAGCAGAACCGTTGGGGCAATAAGCACCCCTGTTACCGCCGAATCCCCAGACGGGAGATCAGCTTTTCGTAACGCGCCTGATCCTTCCTCTTCACATAGTCGAGAAGGCTGCGGCGCTGGCTCACCATCTTCAGAAGACCGCGACGCGAATGGTTGTCCTTCGCGTGGCCCTTGAAGTGTTCGGTAAGGTTGACGATGCGCTCGGTAAGGATCGCGACCTGCACTTCGGCAGAACCTGTGTCGCCGTCCTTGCCGGCAAATTCCTTGATCAGCTGAGCTTTGCGCTCCGGCGTAATCGACATCGGGTGTCTCCTCAATTCACGAGGTTGAAAACACGCACGGGGCGAAGCTCGCCTTGCCGGTATTCGGTCAGGGCCACCGGGTCTCCCCGATGGGTCGCCAGAACCGATCCGGAAAGGATGGGTGCGTCGCGCCCGCGCAACAAAACGCCCTGACCCTTTCTTAATCGGGCCGCATCTTCCCCGCTTACGGCCTGCGCCGGGATGTCGTCCAGCGCGGTCTCAAGCGGCAGCAGATGGACCCTGGGTCCGGGAGCGGGCGCAATATGGCCCAAGGCGCAGAGTTTATCCAGAGGAATTGCGGCCTCCTCGCGGAAAGGACCGTGACGGGTGCGCCGGAGCGCCGAAACATGGGCGGCACTGCCCAGCTCGCGGGCGAGATCGCGGGCAAGTGAACGGACGTAAGTCCCTTTGCTGCAAGAGATTTCCAGCTCCGCATGGTCCGCGTCAGGCCTCGAAACCAGCGCAATTTTATGGATTTCGACGGACCGGGCGGCGAGTTCGACCTCTTCGCCTGCCCTCGCCCTGGTATAAGCCCGCTCGCCATCGACCTTCACGGCCGAGAAAGCCGGCGGCACCTGCTCGATCATGCCCCGAAAACGGGGGAAAACCGCCTCAATCTCACTATCCGAAGGGCGATGGGCGCTTTCGGCCGTCACCTCACCCTCGGCGTCGTCCGTCGACGTTTCGGCGCCGAAGCGCATGGTGAAACGGTAGGATTTGGACGCATCCAGAATAAAGGGAACGGTTTTGGTCGCCTCGCCCAGCGCCACAGGCAGGATGCCCGTCGCAAGCGGGTCGAGCGTGCCGGCATGGCCCGCCTTCTGGGCATTGAAGGCGCGGCGGACCCGGTTCACGACATCGGACGAGGTCGGTCCCAGAGGCTTGTCGACGATGACCCAGCCCGAAATCGCCTCACCCTTCTTGCGCCGCGCCACGAGGCTCAGTCCTCTTCTCCGGCCTCGTCGCCGGTCGAGAGATCACGGGCCACTTCCGGGCGGTGAAGAAGGCGGTCAATCGCCTCTGCATTATCGAAGGAGGTGTCGGGCTCGAAAGTCAGGTCAGGCATGAACTTGAAGGTAACTTCCTTCGAGAGCTGGCCGCGAAGGAACGCGCGGACACGGGTGAGCGCGGCGGCCAGCGCCTCGGCATCGCCATGGCCAAGCGGCGCAACGAAACAGGTGGCATGGCGCAGGTCCGGGCTCATGCGAACCTCGGTGACCGAGAAACTACGGTCATTGAGTTCAGGATCGCGGATATTGCCGCGCGAAACCACATCGGCCAGCGCGCGGCGCACGAGTTCGCCTGCGCGCAGCTGACGCTGGCTCGGTGCATTGGAGCCCTGACGGCCCTTGTTCGATCCGGATCTTCTCTGCATGACTTGTGCGCTCAGCTTCGGCCCCGCCCGAACGGCTTTCGCCGTCCGGTTTCCCGGCAAGGGGAGACGGGGGTTCACATCAGTCGAGGGTGCGCTTCACCACCTCGACGTCGAAGCACTCGATAACGTCGCCCTTGCGCATGTCCTGATAATTCTCGAAGGCCATGCCACATTCCTGACCGGACTGCACTTCCTTCACTTCATCCTTGAAGCGCTTCAGGGTCGAGAGTTTGCCTTCGTGGATCACCACATCGTCGCGGATAAGGCGGACGTGAGAACCGCGGCGCACCACACCTTCGGTGACACGACAGCCCGCGACCTTGCCGGTCTTGGAGATGTTGAAGATTTCCAGAATCTCGGCATTGCCGAGGAAGGTTTCACGCAGTTCCGGCGAAAGCATGCCGGACAGCGCCGCCTTGATGTCGTCCACGAGATCGTAGATCACCGAGTAATAGCGAATTTCAATGCCGCCCTGACGCGCCGCATCGCGAGCCTGCACATTGGCGCGGACATTGAAACCGATGATCGGCGCGTTGGAGGCGGTCGCGAGCGTCACGTCGGATTCTGTGACGCCGCCGGCGCCGACATGAATGACGCGTGCCGTGACTTCGTCGGTACCGAGCTTTTCGAGCGCCTGCACGATCGCTTCGGCCGAGCCCTGCACGTCAGCCTTGACGATGATGGGCAGTTCCTTGCGATCCTGCTCTTTCAGCTGGGACAGCATCTGGTCAAGCGAAGCGCGGCCGCCGGTGCCTACACGCTTGTCACGCTGGACGCGCTGTCGATAGTCGGTGATTTCACGGGCACGGCCTTCGCTTTCGACCACGCTCATCACGTCGCCCGCTTCCGGCGCGCCGCCAAGGCCGAGAACCTCGACCGGCTGAGACGGACCGGCAGACGGCACATTCTCGCCGCGGTCGTTGATGAGCGCACGGACGCGGCCCCATTCGGTGCCGGCCACGATGATATCGCCCACACTGAGCGTACCGCGCTGAACGAGAACGGTACCCACGGGGCCACGGCCGCGATCGAGCTTCGCTTCGACGATGATGCCTTCGGCGGCACGGTCGGGGTTGGCCTTCACCTCAAGCACTTCGGCCTGAAGCAGGATCGCTTCTTCCAGTTTGTCGAGGCCCAGGCCGCTCTTCGCGGAGATTTCGACCGACATGACGTCGCCGCCGAAATCCTCGACCACGACTTCGTGCTGCAACAGTTCGTTCTTCACGCGAGACGGATCGGATTCCGGCTTGTCCATCTTGTTGATGGCAACAATCATCGGAACGCCCGCCGCCTTCGCATGGCTGATCGCCTCGATGGTCTGCGGCATGACGCCGTCATCCGCAGCAACGACGAGGACGACGATATCCGTCACCTTCGCACCGCGCGCACGCATCGAGGTAAAGGCGGCATGGCCCGGCGTATCGAGGAAGGTGATCCGGTCGCCGGATCCCAGCTCAACCTGGTAGGCGCCGATATGCTGCGTAATACCGCCCGCTTCGCCTGCCGCCACGTCCGTCTTGCGGAGCGCATCGAGGAGCGAGGTCTTGCCGTGGTCAACGTGACCCATGACGGTCACGACCGGCGCACGCGGCTTCTTCAACTCCGCGACATCGTCCTCACCGACGAGGCCTTCTTCAACGTCGGATTCCGCCACGCGCTTCACCGTGTGGCCGAGTTCCTCGGCAACGAGCTGGGCTGTATCGCTGTCGATCACATCCGTGATCTTCAGCATGATGCCCTGTTTCATCAGGATTTTCATCACATCGACGGCGCGCTCCGCCATACGGTTCGCGAGTTCCTGGATTGTGATGACTTCGGGGATAACAACTTCACGGATGATCTTCTGCGGCGCTTCCTGCACACCCATGTGCTTCTTGCGCTCACGTTCGACGCGGCGGCGCATGGACGCAAGCGAGCGCTGGCGGCCACTATCGTCGTCGAATGCCTTGGTGATTGTCAGCTTGCCGCGCCTGCGCTCTTCATTGCGGCGCACAGCCGGCTGCTTGGGCGCGGCATGACCGGCACTGCGCTTCGGCTTGTTGTCTTCGTCCGCGTCTTCCGCCGTCAGTTCCTTGCCGCTCGGACGCGCCGGGGCAACCACAGGTTCATCGGGGCCGCTGCGGCGCTTAGCATCTTCCGCGGAGCGGCTACGGGCTTCCTGTTCCGCGGCCAGACGCGCAGCTTCTTCCGCGGCACGCGCGGCTGCGGCGGCACGTTCACGTTCACGGCGCGCATCTTCCTCGGCAAAGCGCCTGGCTTCTTCCTCGGCCCGGCGGCGATCCTCGCCCTCGCGCTCGCGCGCGCTATCAAGCGCCTGTGCGCGGGCGTTCTTTTCTTCCTCGGTGAGCGTCCGCAAAACAACGCCAGAGCGCGCACGCGCAGGTTTCTTTTCCGCAGCAGCAGGCGCCGGGGCGGGAGCGGGCGCCGGAGTGGGGGCAGGGGCGGGCTTCACCGCTTCGGGAGCCGCAGGCTTCTTTGCCTCGACAGGAGCGGGCTCCGCCGGGGCTGGCGCCGGAGCGGTTTTTGCCTTCTCCTCGACGGGCGCCGGAGCGGCCTCGGAGCCCGACTTCAGCGTACGCTTCTTCTTCTTTTCGACGACCACCGATTTCGAGCGCCCATGCGAAAAGTTCTGGCGCACATGGCCAGATTCAACCGTCCGCTTGAGGCTCAGCGTCTTGCCGCCCGCTTTCGGTTTCCGTTCGCTCGTATCGGCCTGATCGGTCATTCGTATCCTTCGTTAACCTGCGCACCACGCCTCACATGGCATGGGCCTTTTCCGGGCGGTCCTTCCGCCCATAGCGCGCGAGCCTGGCGAGATCCGCCATGACTTTCGCCTGCATGCGTCCCTGGATCAGGGCTGCATGTATCACATTTCCGCGCCCCAATGCCAAACCCATTTCATCTGCCCAAAGAGGCATCAGAACCGGCACATCGCCCAGAATCCCTTGTTCTTTAACCACTCTGAGGCGCTGCTCGAGTTTGCGGCGGCCATCTTCGGCGCCGTCCCGGGCTTCGATCAAAGCAGCCACCCGACCTTTGTCGAGAGCCTTCAAAACCTTCTCAAAACCCGCCTCCAGCGAGCCTGCCTTGCGGGCAAGCCCCAAAGCATCGGCCGCGCGGCGGGCCATGAGCCGTTCGACAAGGTCGGCAAGCCCCGGATCCGCGATGGCGGGCGCTTTCGCGGCCCTTGCGAAGTGACCCTTCGCCGCCGCTTTTTCAACCGCTTCACGCGTACCCGTGACCCAAAGGCCACGGCCGGGCAACTTTTCCGCCAGATCCGGCACAACCCGGCCTTCCGGGTCGAGCACAAAGCGGAGAAGGCCTTCCTTGCCGCCGCTCTCGCCGAGAACGATACACCGGCGCTCGGAGACTTCAGAGCGCTCGGGACCGTTCACTGCCCGGTCAGGCTTCTTCACCAACCTCGCCTGCTTCCTCCGAACCCTCTTCCTCGCCCTCTTCTTGCTGAGCAAGGTCGGCTTCGGTGATCCAGCCCGCCTTGAGGCGCGCCTGCATGATGAGAGCGTTCGCGTCATCGGCGGAAACATCGAAGTTTTCGAGGATGCCCTGCTGATGCTTGCGCTCGCCGTTCACCGTTTCGTTCCAGCCGATGAGATCGTCGGTGGCGCAGCCTGCGAGATCCTCAACGCTCTTGATATCGTTCTCGCCGAAAGCGACGAGCATCTTCGGCGTGACACCTTCGACCTCGCCCACTTCGTCGGCAACGCCGAGCTCGCGGCGCTTCGCGTCATATTCGGCGTTCTGACGCTCGATGAACTCCACGGCGCGGCTCTGGATTTCCTGTGCGGTATCCTCGTCGAAGCCTTCGATGTCGGCGATTTCGTCGAGATCGACGTAAGCGACTTCCTCAATGGACGAGAAGCCTTCGGATGCCAGAAGCTGCGCGATCATTTCGTCGACGTCGAGCGCCTCGGCAAACATCGTGGTGCGGCTCAGGAATTCGGCCTGACGGCGCTCGGATTCCTCGGCTTCCGTGAGGATATCAATATCCCAGCCCGTGAGCTGCGAGGCAAGGCGAACATTCTGTCCGCGACGGCCGATCGCAAGGGAAAGCTGGTCATCGGGGACCACAACTTCAATGCGCTGCGCATCTTCATCGAGCACAACCTTCACGACTTCAGCAGGCGCAAGCCCGTTCACGATGAAGGTCGCGGCATCGGGCGACCACTGGATGATATCGATCTTTTCGCCCTGGAGTTCGTTCACCACGGCTTGCACACGGCTACCGCGCATACCGACGCAGGCGCCGACCGGATCGATCGAACTGTCGTTCGACAGCACGGCGATCTTCGCACGGCTGCCGGGATCGCGCGCAACCGCCTTGATCTCGATGATACCGTCGTAAATTTCCGGCACTTCCTGAGCGAAGAGCTTGGCCATGAACTGCGGATGCGAGCGCGAAAGGAAAATCTGCGGGCCGCGCTGCTCGCGACGGACGTCATATATATAGGCACGGACACGGTCGCCATTGCGGAAGGTTTCGCGCGGGAGAAGTTCGTCGCGGCGCACGATCGCCTCGCCACGGCCAAGGTCGACAATCACGTTGCCATATTCGACGCGCTTGACGATGCCGTTCACGATCTCGCCGATGCGGTCCTTGTATTCATCGTACTGGCGCTCGCGTTCAGCGTCGCGCACCTTCTGGACGATAACCTGCTTGGCGGTCTGGGCGGCGATCCGCCCGAAATCGACGGGGGGAAGTTCGTCCTCTATGAGGTCGCCTGCCTGCGCGGCGGGGTTACGGCGCTGCGCAGACTTCATATCGATCTGCACAGCATCGTTCTCGACGTTCTCCACGACTTCGAGAAGGCGCACGAGACGGATATCGCCGGTCTGCGGATTGATGCGCGCGCGGATTTCGTTTTCCGCACCATAGCGCGAGCGCGCGGCTTTCTGGATCGCCTCGGCCATTGCTTCGAGGACGACCTCGCGGTCGATCGACTTTTCGCGCGCGACCGCATCCGCGATCTGCAACAGTTCAAGCCGGTTGGCGCTTACTGCCGGTGCCATTCTTTATTCTCCGTCGGAGGGGGCATCTTCGGAGGCGTCATTCGCCCCGCCCTGTCTTTTGAGACTTTCCCTTATGAGGTCATCGCTCATCACGAGCTTGGCCTCGCTCAACTTTCCGAAAGGCAGGCCGAGAACCTGCGGTTCCGAATATCCTTCAATGTCGCACTGAACAAGAACTTCACCGCTTTCAACGCCCTGAAGCAGGCCACGGAAACGCTTTCGGCCCTCAAGGGCTTCGCCAAGCTCAATCTTCACGTCGAAGCCCTGCCAGCGGTCGAAATCCTTTGGCCGCGTCAGCGGGCGGTCGATGCCCGGCGAGGAAACCTCAAGATTATATTCGCCGGGGATCGGATCCTCGACGTCGAGCACGGCAGAAAGAGTGCGCGAAAGCTCCTCGCAATTCTCGACCGACATGGTGCCGTCGGCACGTTCGGCCATGATCTGCAATGTCTGCCCATCCTGAAGACCGAAGCGGATGCGCACGAGTTCGAAGCCGATGCCTTCGGCGCTCGGCTGGAGCAATTCGAAGACCCGGCGCGCAACGCCATGCGGCGCAACGAGATGCGTATCGAGGATCGAAAGATCCGTCGCATCGTCTTCAGACTTCCTGTCGAGACCTGTCGAGGTCAAACGCATTCTCCAGAGCGGTTTTACGAAGCCCAGATAACAAAAAAAGCGGGCCCCCGTTTCCGGAGACAGCCCACTCTCTAGAGCGTCGCTGATCTGTCGGTGCATATATAGCGCCTTTTCGGGCGCAAGAGCAAGGGCCTCAGATTCGGCGGAAGGAAAGATAGCAGGGGGTTCGTCCCTCGCGGATCGCTTTCGCTTCGTAGCGGGTGCCGGGCCAGCCCTCGTAAGGTGTGCGCCAGCAGGCGGGACTCACAGCCGTCCAGAAAAAGGTTTCGCCCTCCTCCCGATTAAAGCGGCTCACATGGGCAAGGGTCCAGGCGATGTAGTCGGGAATGTCGCTGGCAAAACGCAGTTCACCACCGGGTTTCAGCGCCTTTGCGAGAAATCCGAGGGTTTCCGGGTTCACGAAGCGGCGTTTGTTGTGCCGCTTCTTGGGCCACGGATCGGGATAGAGAATAAAAGCCCGGTCGAGCGAGGCGGGTGCGAGGCATTCCAGCAGGAAGCGTGCATCGTCATTCAGGATGCGCACATTGGAAAGACCTCGAAGGTCGATTTCGGAAACGAGCTTCGCGACACCGTTCAGGAAAGGTTCGCACCCCATGATGCCGGTATCCGGGTGCATCGCCGCCTGATGCGCGAGATGCTCGCCGCCACCAAAGCCGACTTCGAGCCAGACTTCCTTCACCTCGCCGAAAAGCGAGCGCGGATCGAGCACACCTTCTCCAAATGAAATGGAGACCCCCGGAAAGAGGGTCTCCATCAAATTCGCCTGACGCGGCTTCAAAGCCTTGCCGCGGGTGCGCCCGTAAACATGACGGCGTGACGTTTCGCTTTCGCCCTTCACCGACGCACCTTGTTCCGGGTTAGCGGATTTCAGCCGCGATCTTGTCCGCGAGGTCGGTCTTCTCCCAGGAGAAGCCGCCATCGGCATCGGGGTTACGCCCGAAATGGCCATAGGCCGCCGTACGCTCATAGATCGGCTTGTTGAGACCGAGATGCTCGCGAATACCGCGCGGGCTCAGGTCCATGCACTTTGCCACAGCCTTCTCGATAGCTTCCTCATCCACCTTGCCGGTGCCGTGGAGGTCGCAATAGATCGAGAGCGGCTTGGAAACGCCGATCGCGTAGGAAAGCTGGATCGTGCAACGCTCGGAAAGGCCCGCCGCAACGACGTTCTTCGCGAGATAGCGCGACGCATAAGCCGCCGAACGGTCAACCTTCGTCGGATCTTTACCCGAGAAAGCACCGCCGCCATGGGGCGCCCAGCCGCCATAAGTATCGACGATGATCTTGCGGCCGGTGAGGCCCGCGTCACCATCGGGGCCACCGATGACGAACATGCCCGTGGGGTTCACGTAAAATTCCTCTTCCGGCGGGAACCAGCCATCCGGCAGCTCGGCCTGGACTGCCTCGCGAACAAGTTCGCGCAGGTCTTCCTGCTTCACGCCTTCCTTGTGCTGCGTGGAAACGACGACCGAGGTCACACCGACAGGCTTGCCGTTCTCGTATTTCATCGTGACCTGGCTCTTCGCATCCGGCTCGAACTGCGGCGTCTTGCCGGAATGACGGGCCTCTGCCATCCGCTTCAGAATGCGGTGCGAATAGTAGATCGGCGACGGCATGAGAACGTCCGTCTCGGTACAGGCATAACCGAACATGATGCCCTGATCGCCGGCGCCTTCATCCTTATTGCCGCTCGCATCGACGCCCTGCGCGATATGCGCGGACTGGGCATGGAGGAGAACTTCGCAGTCGGCCGTCTTCCAGTGAAAGCCTTCCTGCTCATAGCCGATCGCCTTCACGGCCTTGCGTGCCGTGTCCTCGATCATGTCCTTGGTGATGGATTCAGGGCCGCGGATCTCGCCTGCCAGCACGATCTTGTTCGTGGTGGTCAGTGTTTCGCAGGCAACGCGCGCATAAGGATCGGCCGCGAGATAAAGATCGACAACGGCATCGGAAATCCTGTCGCACACCTTGTCGGGATGGCCCTCGGAAACGGATTCGCTTGTGAACAGGAAATTTGACCTAGCCAAGTTGCTCTCCCTTATGGGTCTGAGATGAGTTCTGCGCCCGATCCGGCAGGCATGCCGGTCCGCGCTGTTCTTGTGCCGGGATGCAACATCGTAGCTCGTGTCGCGAAATGCGTATTCCTGCGGGTTCCGGCGGCTCTGGTTGTTGCAAGGATCGTATTCGGGGTCAACAGGAGAACGCAAAAAGATATGCACATAAGTGCATATCCCTGCATTATTAACCGTAATCTTACTGGTTTGGTGAGATTTCCGCTGTTTCGGGCTCATCGCCCTGCCCGCCGAGAGCCCTTATCAACTCCAGCAGGCGCCGGCGGAGCTTCGGATCGGAAATGGAAAAAAAGGCGCTGTTGAGCTGGATGCCCTCCGCCGTCGAGAGCAGAGAAAGGTCGATCCCTGCGCGCTCGCCCCCCTCGCTACCCTGAAGCGAGCCGTTTTCGAGACCCTCAAAAAAATACTCGATAGGAACGCCCAGAACCGCGCCAATCTCGTAAAGCCTGCTCGCCCCGATGCGGTTCGTACCCTTCTCGTATTTCTGGACCTGCTGAAAGGTGAGGCCGAGCGCCTCGCCCAGCTTTTCCTGGCTCATGCCAATAAGCATCCGCTGCATGCGGACTCTGCTGCCCACATGAACGTCGACCGGATTGGGCGATTTACGTGTCACGCTTGCGCCTTGGGGCCATTGAGAGAACCGGAAGCTTACAACTTCAGGTCGTCCCTCGCATCAAGGTTGCAGCGGAATTGGCGAAAACTCCGCACTGGCAGCCAATCCGGATGCAATCTGCCGGCCCGGCCCGAGCGTCAGGGGCGACCATTGGCGTGAGAGCGGCCATACCAGGCGGCGGCACCTGCGGCGACAAGCAGCAGCAGAAGGAAGAGGTCGCCAAGACGCGCATACAGTGTGGGTTCAAGCGCTGCGGGAAGGGGCGCATCTATAACGCCGCGTCCGTGCAGAGGCAGGCTTTCGACGACCCGGCCATAGGGATCGATCAGAGCCGAAATGCCGCTATTCGCAGAGCGCGCGATCGGCAGGCCCTGTTCCACCGCGCGCAGGCGCACTTGCGAGAAATGCTGATAGGGACCGGCGGATTCTCCGAACCAGGCATCGTTCGTGATGTTGACGAGCCAGGCCGGGCGTTCACCGGGCGCTACCACCTCACCGGGGAAAATCACCTCGTAACAGATAAGCGGGCCCGTGGACGGGAAGTTCTCAAGCGCCAGCGTGCGCGGCCCGGGGCCGGTCTCGAAGCTGCCCTGGAACTGGACAATCTTCTTCAGGCCGATACGTCCGAGCAAATGACGAAGCGGTACATATTCGCCGAAGGGAACGAGATGATGCTTGTCATAGGTTTCGGCGATCTCCCCGGATGAATTCACGATATAGAGCGAATTGTAGAAAACGCGCAGGCGGTTCGACGGGCCATCCGGTGCGGGCTCGCCACGGTTCGAGCCAGTCACGAGAAGCGCACCTTCAGGGAGCACGCGACCGATCGCTGCGAGCACATAAGGCTCGCGGGCGAGAAGGACGGGCACCGCATTCTCCGGCCACACAACAATTGTGCGGCCATCTATGCCCTGTGGATGCTCGGGCGTCGCCTCGCGCGACATCCGCAACAACTGGCCGATAATGGTGAGGACACGGTTGGGGTCGTCCCAATCTTTCGAGAAGGGCGTGTCGGGATGGACGATGCGAATGTTTACATCGTCCGCATAGGAAAGTTCCGCCGATGAAAGCCGCGCGGCGCCACCCACCCAGATGAGTGCAAGTCCTGCCAGCGCGATGGCGGGGGCGGCCAGGATTTCCCGGTCGAATGTTCGCTGCGCCTGCGGCCTCCGCGTATCGAAAACCGCGGGAGAGCCGACAATCAGCATGGTGACAAAGGAAAGACCGTAGACCCCGACAAGAGCGGCAACCTGCATCAACGCGTTGGACCCTGCAAAACTTTCCCCGATCAGGTTCCAGGGAAAACCCGTCAGCACATGGCCTCGCAGCCATTCGAAAATCGTCCAGAAGACCGCCAGAACCGCGACACGTCTGTAACCGTGGAACCAGAAGAGACGCGCAAGGGCGGCGGCAGCACCTGTGAAAAGCCCGAGCCCGGCCGGAAGCAGCGTTACGGCTGCCGGGAGCAGGAATGCGAATTTATCCGCCTCGACAAGGAAGGCGTTCCCGATCCAGTAGAGTCCGAAAAGAAAATAACCAAAGCCAAACCACCAGCCGACCAGTCCGGCACGCCACATGACACGGCGCCGCCGCGAGCGCGTCGGCTCGCCCACACCATCGAGAAGCCAGACAAGAACCGGGACCGTGATGAAAAGGATTGGCAGGAATTCATAGGGCGGAAGGGCAAGCACACTTGCCGAACCCGCAGCGAACGCTGTGAGATAGCGAGGCCATCCACGCAATTCCGGTAGCCATGAAGCGAAACGCGAGACGCGCGTCAACACCGCCGCAAGACCACTCTCTATCTGCACGGGTTCAGCCTTCCGTGCCGGAGGAGGCCGGCTCTTCCACCAAGGGCAGAAGGTGTATGCGCATATGCTTGATGCGCCGGGGATCGGCGTCCTTCACTTCAAATTCGAGTCCCGCAGGATGACGCACGAGCTCGCCGCGCAGCGGCACACGCCCGAGCAACGAAAAGACGAGGCCTGCAAGCGTATCGACATCATCCTCATTTTCTTCTTCCACGAGCCTCAATCCGATCATTTCCTCGAGATCTTCGATGGGACAACGCGCATCAGCATCGATAGACCCGTCTTCCCGCCGCACAAGAGCCGGGCCGTTATCCGTGTCGTGTTCATCCTCGATCTCGCCCACGATCTGTTCAACCAGATCCTCGATGGAAACGAGACCGTCCGTGCCGCCATATTCGTCAATGACGAGCGCGAGGTGAATGCGCGTCGCCTGCATTTTCACAAGAAGATCAAGCGCCGGCATCGAAGGCGGCACGAAAAGAACGTCACGCCGGATCGAACGAAGAGAAAAAGGCGGATGAGGTGCCGCGTTTTCACTGTCGCCTTCCAGCGGTGCGAACCATGCCAGCACGTCCTTCAGATGAACCATGCCGATCGGATCGTCGAGCGTTTCGCGATAGATTGGCATACGCGAATGGCTCGATTCACGGTAGAGACGCAACACATCCTCAAGCGAGGCACTTTCTTCGACACCGACAACATCCGCACGCGGCACCATCACATCGTCGACGCGCTGCTCGCCGAAATTGAGAATATTCACGAGCATATGCCGCTCTTCGGCCGTCAAGCCGCGATGCATATCCTCATGCTCCTCGATAACCTCCTCGAGGCTTTCGCGCAGCGAACTATCGCCATTGCCTGCAAGGCCGAGAAATGCGCGCAACCAGCCGAAGGGGGAGCGGTTGCGCGAGGTTCCTTCCCTTGCGGATGAAGTTCTGTCGGTTGTATCGGCCATGGTTCTTTCGGCGTTCTCGTCAGTGTCCAGTGCGCTCGGTGGCGTAGGGATCGGGAATGCCGAGATCCTCCAATATGTCTCGCTCGAGATCTTCCATGTCTTCAGCTTCGGCGTCTTCCAGGTGGTCGTGGCCAAGAAGATGGAGAACACCGTGGACCGTGAGGTGGGAAAGATGGCTCACGAAACTTTTCTGCTGGGCGGCGGCCTCACGGGCAATGGTTTCACGGGCAAGCACAACGTCGCCGAGAAGGGGGACGCTCCGCTTGAAGGCCTCCTCTGGCACGCCCGTATCCGGCATGTCAGCGGCAGGAAAAGACAGCACGTTGGTAGGGCCATCCTTGCCGCGATAAGCCTTGTTGAGTTTTGCGACGAGTTCATCGTCAGCGAGAACGATACAGAGTTCCGCTGCGTCACCCCCCCGCGTCACGACAAAAGCGTGCTCGGCTGCGCGGCGCACTGTTTCCTCCGTGCCGCTTTCCCATTCTCCGGCTTCGCGCAGAACGTCGATCTCAAGTCCGGAAACCGGACTTCGGCTCTTGGCGCTTCGTTTGCGCCCGGATGTGGCGCCGTCGTTCATTTTTTGCCGTCTCCGAGAAGATCCCGTTCCCGTGCGTTATACGCCTTCACGATGCGGGTCACCAGCGGATGCCGCACGACGTCGGCATCGGTGAAATGCACCGTCTCGCAGCCCGGCACGCCTTCAAGCACATCGAGAGCGTCCCTGAGGCCTGATTTTGCCCCGAGCGGCAGATCGACCTGGCTTGGATCGCCCGTGATCGCCATGCGGCTATTCTCTCCCAAACGGGTCAGGAACATCTTCATCTGAACGGGCGTACAATTCTGCGCCTCGTCCAGGATGACGAAGGAATTGGCAAGGGTACGTCCTCGCATGAAGGCCAGCGGCGCCACTTCGATCTCGCCGGATTCGATACCCTTCATCGCCTGCTCGCCAGGTAACGTGTCGTAAAGGGCGTCGTAGAGCGGCCTGAGATAAGGGTCGATCTTCTCTTTCAGATCGCCAGGCAGAAAGCCGAGACGCTCGCCAGCTTCCACAGCGGGACGTGACAGGATGATCCGGTCGACACGCTTCTGGAGCAGCATGGAAACGGCGACCGCCACCGCGAGATAGGTCTTTCCGGTACCCGCGGGTCCGACACCGAAAACAAGCTCGTTCGACATCAGGGCGTCAATATAGGTGCCTTGCGTCTGCGAGCGGGCGGCGATGACACGGCGCTTCGTGTGTATCTGGTGGCGGCCAAAGCCGCCTTGGGGCTTTTCAAGATCTGCGTCCGGTGCCGTCGCCAGACGGATTGCGCCATCGACTTCGCCCGGGCTCACGTCCTGCCCCGATTTGAGGCGCGCATAGAGATCCCGGAACACCCGGTCTGCCTGATTGCGTGCGTGCGCATTGCCCGTGATGACAAGCTTGTTTCCCCTTGAGGTCGCGAGAATGCCGAGACCTTGTTCGATACGCGCGAGGTTCTTGTCGTTTGTTCCAAAAAGCTCCGTGAGGAGACGATTGTCGTCGAAGGCGATGACGAGAGCATCGTCGCCACCGGCCTCGCTCCTGGATGTCTTTACGCCACCTGCTGCACTCAACTGCACCCTGTCCTTTCAACGTGCTCTTCGCACGGACAAAACGCGACCGTCCGACCGGTCATGCGGGCGCGGGTTCCTTTTCGAGAAGACGCCCGCGAAGAGAATTTCTGTGCCCCTCCTCGATCACAACATCGACGAGCTGCCCGAAGAGGCTTTCCGGCGCATTATCGATGTGAACCGACTGGAGATAAGGGCTGCGGCCGACAAGCTGGCTTTCGCTGCGGCCACGCCGGTCGAAAAGAACAGACATGGTGCTGCCAGCACATGCCTTGTTGAAAGCAATCTGCTGTTCGCCGAGCAACGCTTGCAGACGTTGAAGGCGCTCGCTCTTGATCTCTTCCGGCACCTGGTCCTCTTCTGTCGAGGCGGGCGTACCGGGCCGAGGGCTATATTTGAAGCTGTAAGCCTGCGCGTAACCGACCTCGCGGATGAGGGCGAGCGTCGCTTCAAAATCCTGTTCCGTCTCGCCGGGAAAGCCGACGATGAAGTCGGAAGACATGGCGATGCCCGGGTTGGCGGCGCGAATGCGCTCGACAAGGCGGATATAGCTTTCCGCATCGTGGCGACGGTTCATCGCGGCGAGAATGCGGTCGGAACCCGACTGCACCGGCAAATGCAGATATGGCATGAGTTCGGGCACTTCGGCATGGGCGGCGATCAACTCGTCGTCCATGTCACGGGGATGGCTCGTTGTGTAACGAAGCCGCTCTATCCCATCGATCCCGGCCAGACGGCGGATCAGATGTCCGAGCGATGCGGCCGCACCCTTGCCGTCATCGCCGTGATAGGCGTTTACGTTCTGGCCGAGCAGCGTGATTTCGCGAACACCCGCATCCGCCAGTGCGCGCGCCTCGTCGAGGATACGCATCACCGGCCGCGAGAATTCGGCACCGCGCGTATAGGGCACAACGCAGAAGGTGCAGAATTTGTCGCAGCCTTCCTGGATGGTGAGGAAGGCGGTGGCACCGCGCGCCAGCGTCTTGCGGCGCTCGGGCGCGGGGAGCGCCTCGAACTTGTCGTCAGCCGGAAAATCCGTCTCGACAATGCCCGGCCCGCCGTTCGAGAGGCGACCCACATATTCGGGCAAACGATGATAGGTCTGGGGACCGAGCACGAGATCGACCGCCGGTGCACGGCGGCGGATTTCCTCGCCTTCGGCCTGCGCAACGCAGCCCGCCACACCGATCACGAGGTTCTCACCCCGGCCGGACTTTTCCTTCTTCAGGTCGCGCAGACGACCGAGTTCCGAATAGACCTTTTCAGCCGCCTTTTCGCGGATGTGGCAGGTATTCAGAATAACGATGTCGGCATCTTCGGGTTGATCGACTTCGGTATAGCCGGAGGGCGCCATGACATCGACCATGCGGGCCGAGTCATAGACATTCATCTGGCAGCCATAAGTCTTGACGAAGATTTTCTTGCGCGTCTCGTCAGGGCCGTTCTCGGGGCCCGTGTCCAGCGCGACGTCTCGGGATGGCGCGGAATTATCGTGCAATGTGTGCGCTCGTCTCCTCGGGGAACTCAATCAACGGATAGAGCCTATCACGTATCGTGGACAGGCGGGGAAGGGAAAGGGCGGTCAACTGCTCAGCCCCCCGCCGCGCGAGGTCGGGCAAGGGCCCCGGGCACCTCCGCAGGCAGCGGAGCCTCTTCCCACCGGCCCGCCAAGGCCTCGGCAACACCGCGTCGGCACGAAGTCTCGCAATAGGCCGCAAGGGCCTTGCGGTTGCCTATTTCGCGGATCGTCACCGGCCGGTGATACTCGACAGTCACCTCGATGGGGCCCGTCTTGAAGGCCTCCCAGAGGTGCGGAAACATCTCCATGTCGCCGTACCAGGCGAAGAAAGGCCGGGAATAGCGGCTCATCGGCATCCCGTAGAGGCCCGTATAGGCAATTGAAACCGGTTGCACCACGAGGTCATCCTCCCGGTCCTGATCGCCATTGACGATGGTGAGCTGGGCCACGCTCATGAGCGCGCTCTTGAAGGAGAGAACCCGGTTGCCGTCGCTCGACGTACCCTCTGGAAAAAGAACCAGACGATCGCCAGCGGCGATGCGGGCATGGATCTCGTTACGGGAATGAGCGGTGCGAGTGCGCCGCTCACGCTCCACGAAAACCGTCTGCTGGAGCTTTGCCAGCGTACCGAAGAAAGGCCAGCCCGCCACTTCGCTCTTTGCCACGAAAGAACAGGGCGTGAGCGCCCCAACGATCGGAATATCGAGCCAGGAGGTATGATTGGCCGCAATCAGACAGGCGCCGTCCTCGTGAGGCGTACCGCGCCGTATGATCCTGATGCCGATCAGCGAACAGAGGAAACGGTGGTAGCGATTCGGCAGTTTACGTGCGTAGGGGAGATTCAGCTTCAGCCCGAGCCATTGCACCGGCATCAAAAGCAGTGCCGAGAGGATGAAGCCTGCCAGAAGCGTGGCGGCCCGCGCGGTTGCCATGGGCGTCTCCCGTCCTCACCGCCGTAACCGGCGCGGGACTACTCTTTGCTGCTCTTTGCGTCCGCTTTCTTTTCGCGGTTGAGCGGTACGCCATAAAGCTCAAGACGATGATCGACAAGCTCGAAGCCGAGCTCGCGGGCGATGATTTTCTGAAGGCGCTCGATTTCATCGTTATGGAATTCGATGACCGAACCTGTCTGCAGATCGATCAGGTGGTCGTGATGTTCTTCCGGCACCTGTTCGTAACGCGAGCGGCCATCACGGAAATCGTGACGTTCGAGAATGCCCGCCTCCTCGAACAGACGGACGGTCCGGTAAACCGTGGCAATCGAAATCTTGTTATCGACCGCCGCCGCGCGGCGGTAAACTTCCTCGACATCGGGGTGGTCGTGCGCAAGGGAAAGCACGCGCGCGATCACGCGCCGCTGTTCCGTCATCCGCATTCCCTTTTCGACGCAGAGATTCTCGATCCGGTCGGGATCGTTCGGTGTGTCTTCGGGGCGCAAGGCCGCTGTCGTCTTGTCTGTCATCGCGAGCATAATAGGCATGCGCCGCGCGTTTGTCATTAGCGAGGAAGTGTCTCGTAACCCTATAAAACCCCTACTCGATCAAGGATTTATGACGGCCCGGCAGGGATGGCAGATCGCATCTCAAGGTCCGGGCGGCAATGCGCGAGGTTCCTCGGGTGTAATAGGCGGGCCTCATGCCGACGAGGTAGAAGCCAAAGCGCTCATAGAGACGAAGCGCATCTCCATTGTCTTCCGCCACTTCAAGGAAAAGCGCGGCCGCGCCTGCCGCAATAGCCGCAGCCGCGGCAGCGTCAAGCAACTTGCGGCCGACCCTCCTGCCGCGCGCCGCCGGATCTACGCCAATGGTCAGGATTTCCGCTTCGCCGCCGCCCGCCCGCACCAGGACAAGTCCGATGGGCAATATTTCCGAATTGCCGTTTGCGGAAGCGGCCTCGGCCACAAGAGCATAAGCGCCCGGCATGGCGAGAAGGCGCGCGAGAGACGCGGCATCCCAAGCCTCTTCAAAACAGAGGGCGTGAAGGGCGGCAAGGCGTTCCAGATCCTCGGCACCCGCCCGCCGGATGTGGGGCTCGGGGTCGGCGCTCACGCGGTCTCGCCCGGATCGCGTCCGCCGGGAAGCTTCGCGTCAGGTGCGCGAATATAGAGAGGTGCGGGAGCCGTGCGGAAAGCATCCGCCCCCTGCTCGACAAGACGCCGGAGCGCAATGCGAGCGACGAGGGTGGCATCGGGTTGAGGACGGCACCCCGCCATTCTGAAATCCAGCCCGGCCGCCGCGAGCCGCGCGGCCACAAGCTCGCTGCCCGTACCCGCCAGCACGAAAGGACCGCGCGACAGATGTGCGGCCACATCGCCGAGATTGACGAGAAGCGATGCGGTTTGCGGGGCATGATTTGCGGAGAAAGCCTGCATGTAAACCTCGTCGCGCCGAGCGTCGAATGAAGCAAGGATGATTTCATCCGCTTCGGCGGCAACGGGTTCGGCCACGGCCTCAAGCGTCGTTACGCCGACAAGCGGCAGGTTTCTTGCCAAGGCAATACCGCGCGCCGCCGCGAGCCCGACACGCAATCCGGTAAATGTGCCCGGCCCGACAGTGACAGCGAGGGCGTCGAGATCGGAAAATCCAAGCGCGGCTTCCGCAAGCACCACCTCGACCATCGGCATCAGAGCCTCGGCATGACCGCGTGTGCGCGCCTCGAACGCGGAAGCGATCTCCCCCTCGCCATCGTGAACAGCCGCGGAAAGCGCACCTTGCGCGGTATCGAAGGCGAGGAGGATCAAGGATAAGGGCTCCGTAGGCGGATGACCGTTAGACGATGCTGCACGCGTCGTCGAAGGAAAGACGCGGACTGCGAGCAAAGAGACCGGCCGGATCGCCATGTCCGAGATTACAGAGGAAATTCGACTTTATATTCGTGCCCGCAAAAAAGAGTTCGTTCACCTTGTTCAAATCGAACCCGGACATCGGCCCGCAATCGAGCCCGAGCGACCGGGCGGCGATCATGAAGTAAGCGCCCTGCAGCGAACCGTTGCGAAAGGCGTTCATTTCCGCCCATTCATCGGACCAGTTGAACCAGGTCTTTGCCTCCGGCGCATGAGGGAAGAGTTCGGGCAGACGCTCATAGAACTTCACGTCATAGCCGATGATCGCCGTGACTGGCGCTTCCATGGTTTTCTTGAGATTACCTTCGGTGAGCGCGGGCGCGAGCTTTTCCTTGGCTTCCTTCGACTTCACGAAGATGATGCGTGCGGGCGACATGTTCGCGCTGGTGGGGCCCCACTTCATAAGCTCATAGAGCTGCTTCAGCGTCTCATCGGAAACCGGCTCATCCTTCCACGCATTATGCGTACGGGCTTCACGGAAAATGACGTCAAGCGCTTCGTCCCCAAGCTTGCCGCTCATGGGCTCTCTCCTTCGCGAGTAAACAGATGGCGTCACGATAGCGTTTTCGTGTCTCGACGCCAGCCCTCGCAACTGCATTCCGACTGGCAGTCAGACTGGATCAGATCTGACGGACTTCGACGATTTCGGGGATGTAATGTTTCAGCATGTTCTCCACACCGCGCTTCAGCGTCACGGTGGAGGAGGGGCAGCCTGCGCAGGCCCCTTGCATGTTCAGGAAGACAACACCTTCCTCATATCCCTGGAAGGTGATGTCGCCGCCATCCTGCGCGACGGCGGGCCTCACGCGTGTGTCCAGGATTTCCTTGATCTGGGACACGATCTCGCCGTTCTCACCCTTATGTTCCGCATGGGCATCCTCGGCTTCACCCGCCGCGAAGAGGATAGGAGCACCGCTCGTGAAGTGCTCCATGATTGCGCCAAGAAGAGCAGGCTTCATGTGCTGCCATTCGCCGCCCGACTTGGTGACGGTGATGAAATCGTTGCCGAAGAAAACGCCGGCAACATTCTCGATGGCGAAAAGGCGCATTGCGAGAGGCGAGCGCTCAGCCGCCTCACGCGTCGGAAAATCGGCGGCACGGCCCTCTCCAAGCACTTCACGGCCGGGCAGGAACTTCAAAGTCGCCGGGTTCGGCGTCGCCTCGGTCTGGATGAACATGAGAAAAGCCCTTCTTATATCGTGGGTTAGCGGCCCGCGAGACCGCCTCGTTCGCGCTATAGATGGACCGTCAGACCGCCCAAATCAAGCCAGCGAGCGCAGTGCTTCCTCGGTCAGACTGCCGGGCACCACGGTGACCGGGATGGGAAAGGCCTTTTCGGAGGCGCTTGCCACCATTGTCACCAGCGGCCCGGGCCCCTCTTTGCCGAGCGCCGCCGCGAGCACAAGGATCGCGATATCCTTGTCCTCACCGATAAGCTGCATCACCTGCTCGGCGCGGCGCCCTTCGCGGATGATGAGTTCCGGCATGATGCCCGCATATTCGTTCACATGGGCGGCGAGCCGGTGCAGCAGTTCTTCTGCTTCCGCGCGCGCTTCCTCCTGCATGATATTTTTCACGCCAAGCCATTGTTGAGAGGCTTCGCCAGGTTCAATCACCGCAAGGAGCGTAACAACGCCATTCGTATGACATGCGCGCAGGCTCGCGAAATGGATCGCGACTTCGGATTCGGGCGTGCCGTCCACAATGACGAGAAACTTGCGCCGCTTCTGCGATGCGGCGCTTCGGCCCGATATATCGGATTCGTTCACAGGTTCGCTCATGGGCCGGATGCTGCCACCACCCGCGCCATCCGGCAAGCATTTGAAATCAGGCTTATTTCAAAAGGATATTGCTGATTTCGCGAAGCTGTGTGCGCGCACGCAGGAGGTAAAAGCCCTGCATGGCAAGGTGGTTCGGCTGGAATTGCGCGTCGGGCGCACCGTTCGTCACCACCCAGGGATCGAGAAGGGCGGCCTTGCGGAAACTTCCCATCATCTCGTTCCAGGGCTTCTCAAGGTTACGCTCCTTGATGATGGGATCGAAGTCCGTGCCGAGGCCCTGCAACACCATGTAGTAGCCGTAGAGCTTGCCCTTGGTGAAATAGAAGATATCGTCCGCGTCGGAGTCAAAAAAGCTGCCTGCCTGTTCGGCAAGGTGGCGGTCGATCAACGCAGAAGATGAGCCGATATCGGCCGCGAAACGCTCGATCGTCGCAAGCAGATTATCGGCACGAATGTCGTAATTCGCTTCGCCTTTTGCGAGGCGCGCGTTGTAGGTCAGCAGGCGGCTGCGCGCGTCGCGATATTGCGATTCCGAACTCGCGCGCGGCGCAAGCGAAACGCTCGGATTCCAGATCCAGACATTGCCGGGATATTGCAGCAGGCCCGCGGCGCGCTGAAGGTCGGGGTCTGCCTCGGAAGAACCGCGCGTACGTCCGAGCTGGTCCGTCAATTCGAAACCAAAGCGCGCCAGCGCCGACATCATGCCCTGCTGAAAGTTCGGCATGTTGTCGAGCAATACGCCCGGCTGGAAAAAGGGATCGTTCGCCGTCCAGTTGTTCTGGTTGACCTCGCGGTCGATCAGGCCCGCCGCATAGGCAACTGCCATGCTGCCGCCATCAACGGAATCTGCGGCCGAAGGCGCGAAGTCGATATCGTCGTCGACCTTGTGAACGACGAACATGCCGATCGGATAGTAGAGAAGGATGATGATGAGAATGGCGAGGCCTGCGCGTTTGGCCAGGCTGCCCATGCCGGAGCTGTTGAGGCCGCCAAAAAACCGGCCGAAGCCGCCTTGTCCACCCGAAGCTGCCGCGCCGCCGGACGATGCCGCCTGCGTTCCATCGCCCCGCCGGTACATCCAGCGGTGACGAAGATTTTCGCGCCAGCCTGCAAGACGCTCGGAAAATGACATGGACGGATATTCCTCCGGGACAGATTTGCGCCTATGCGGACCCCACCTTAAATGGGGCGCGCGGCGCACGGATCAAGCATCTCAGATAAAACCGACAATCTCGCGAACACGCGCGAGAACGGGATCGGCGAGCGCGTGAGCCCGTTCAGCGCCCCTTTCCAGGATGCCGTCGATGTAGCTTGCGTCGTCCATCAGACGTTTCATTTCGTTCGTGATGGGCGAGAGTTTTTCGACCGCGAGGTCGGCAAGGGCCGGTTTGAAGACGGAGAACTGCGCGCCGGAAAATTCGGTAAGCACTTCGGCCTTTGTCTTGCCGGAAAGCGCCGCATAGATGCCGACGAGATTGGCAGCGCCGGGACGGCCCTCCAGGCCTTCGACGGCTTCGGGCAACGGCTCGGGATCGGTCTGGGCCTTGCGGATTTTCTTCGCGATATCGTCCGAGCTGTCCCGCATGGTGATGCGCGAAAGGTCCGAGGGGTCGGACTTCGACATCTTCTTCGTGCCGTCACGCAAGCTCATGACGCGCGTCGCCTCGCCCATGATGAGCGGCTCGGGCTGCGGAAAGAAATCCGGCGCGTCGAAATCATTGTTGAACTTCTGCGCGGTGTCGCGCGCGAGTTCGAGATGCTGCTTCTGGTCTTCGCCGACCGGCACATGCGTTGCGCGGTAAGCAAGAATGTCAGCTGCCATAAGCACCGGATAGGCATAGAGACCAACGCTCGCCTTCTCTCGATCCTTGCCGGCCTTGTCCTTGAACTGCGTCATGCGATTGAGCCAGCCGATGCGCGCCACGCAATTCAGTATCCATGCGAGTTCGGCGTGAGCTGAAACCTTGGACTGATTGAAAATGATGTGACGCTCGGGGTCGATGCCCGATGCGATATAGGCGGCAGCAACTTCGCGCGTGTTCGCTGCGAGCTCTTTTGGCTCCTGCCAGACCGTGATCGCATGCATGTCGACCACGCAGTAAATGCACTCATAAGCGTCCTGAAGGCCAACGAAGTTGCGGATCGCACCCAGATAATTTCCGAGGTGCAGATTTCCGGTCGGCTGCACACCGGAAAAGACGCGATTTTGGGGCTGTTCCATTCGAGAGGTTCCATGGCCAGACGGGCGTGAATCGGTGAGGTTATGCGGCGCATGAGCCCCGAAGGCAATCCCCCGGCCGGGGGTAACCTCGCCCGAAAACAGCCCGACTGTCATCGTAACGTCACGAAAACGTCACATTGGAGAGCGTTATCCCCGCCCCCGGGGATATCCGGCACGGCTCAGAAGCGGAAGGAAATTTCCGCCTTGAGGCCGTGGTCACGCGCATCCTCGCCAAACTCGCCTTCATAGGAAAGTTCGAGAACGGAGGCGGTGCCGAGCTCGATTTCCACACCGGCCCCGAGCGCCAGAACATCCTCCGAGAGGGCCGCTCCGCGAATGGTGAAGGGGGCGGCGGGGTTGCTTGCAAAGGCGGCGCGCGAGACGGGATCGATATCGCCGAAGGCGTGACGCCAGGCCAGCGAACCGAACAGATCGACCGTTTCCCATTGGCGGCGTGCGCGCAGACCAAGCGCGGTGATGCCGGTCGTGTTGCTGGTGCCGGAAATGGCGAGCGCGGCGGGACCACCCGTTTCGGTGAAGCTCTCCGTTTCGATATGGACGAAGGAGAGCCCGGCAAAGGGCGTGAGGGTGAGGTCACCCATGTCGAAGCCCATGCTCGCCTCGGTGGAGCCTTGTATGGTGTGCGCGCCGTAATCGCCCTTGATGCGCGAACCAAGGACCGTGCGCTCCGTATCGGCCATCTGGTAGCTATAGGCGAGCGCGGCCTTGACCTCGACCTCGCCAAGCTCCGTGCCCGCATAGCCCGCAATATGGAAGTTGTCGCTCTCGCCAGAGGAGGCAAGGCCGTTCACATCGAAGGTCGAGCGGCTGTAACCCGCCGCGATGCCGATGCGGCTTGCCGTGCCGACCTCGCGATCGACACCGCCGAGGAAGCCCGCCGAGGAACGGTCGAGCGCGGCGGTCGCGGCGGTGGCGTCGGTCGTGCCCCAGCCGCCAAAGACCTGACCCCAGACGGTGACCGCATGAGGCGTCGCATCGCCCGCCGCAGGCGCATAGCCGATGTCGCGACTTGCAACGCCGCCAAGCCCGCCGAAGAGCGCGGCCAGACGATTGGTCAGCACCTCGCGAACCTGCTGCGCGCCGAGGAAGAAGGCCGAGACCGTGCTCGCATGAGCTTCGCCCGTGAGCGTGTCGAAGGTGTGGCGCGCTTCTTCTTCCGTCATCAGAAGAAGAGCATCGTAAATCTCGTTGCCAGCGCCCAGCCCATCGAGCGCGGCGGCAACCGCCTGCTGGTTCGGCGAGACGGCCGCGTCCTCGAAATCCGCCGCCGGTACGAAAGAGAGAAAGACGTTGTTCGCATCGTAGCTGAGCGTCGGCGCGAGGAAGGCGAAGCTCGTGCCGATGGCGCCGAAGATGCCGCTTACACCATTATCCGCCGCGATGAGCGTATAGGTTGCGTTCGGCGCATAGGTCGTGCCGTCATCGCTACCGTTTGCCGCCGCGACGAAGACGGAGGCTCCGCTGTCGATGGTGACGCCGCCCGTCACATCGACGAAGTCGTTATTCGTACCTGCGACCGTACCGCCATCGTTCAGTTCGACCTCGAAGAAGGAGCCGTCGCCAAAGGCCAGATCGCCATCGACGGTGAGGGTGCCGATGGAATTGCCCGGCGAGAGAACGCCGTCGCCATTGAGCGTCGTATCGCCAACGGTACCGGAACCGCCGAGGCGGGCATTGGAAACCGTCACGCTGCCACCAAGCGTTCCGTCCACATTGAGCTGACCGCCGGTGATCGAGGTGACGCCGGTAAAGGCCGTGCTCAGGCCGGTGAAGGTGGTCACGCCTGCGATGTGGGAGACTGTGCCGGCCCCTTCGAGCAGGGCACCGAAGAGGTAGTCCGTCGCGGTGTGATTGAAGAGCAGCCTTCCGTCGCCGCCGTCATCCGTGTCGAAAGCGATGGTGCCGAGATCGAGCGTGCCTGCCGCCGCCGCATCCTCACCTTCCGCCGCGCCGATATTGATGCGCGCGGTGGAGCCGTCGCCGAGCGCCGCATGAAGCGTACCTGTGCCGCCGTCGAGCTGAAGGAGACCGCCATCGGCAAGCGTCAGATGGCCGGTGCCGGGAATGCCGTCGGCATCGCCGCCAAGCACGAAGGGGCTTCCATCGACCAGCCATTCCGATCCGGTACCTGTAATGGTGACGATGCCGGTTTTGGGCGACTGGAGGCCAACCCGGGCGCTGCCGCTGTGCACGGAGCCCCCGTCCGAGACGGTGAGTTCGCCGGTACCGGCGCCGCCGATATCCAGAAGTCCGGACACATCGAAGAGTGAATTCTCGCCCGTAATAGCCACGGACGACGCGGCACCGCCATTCAGCGAATGAACCGATGCCGAACCAATAACCTCTACCTTCGCACCCTCTTCCACGAGAAGGCTTGCCGCACCCTCGCCTGCAACGCGGAAGGAGGTGGGATCAGCCACCTCGCCAATCGTCCAGGTGCTGCCCGCGCCCGACACGGTGACGGCGGCCTCGAAACCGTCGATGTCGCCGATGCGGCCTTCGCCGCTCGTGACATTTGCACCACCCCGGATCGTCAAGCCGGCATCGGTCGTCCCGCCCGACTCGAGTTGATTGGAAATATCGAGGCGGTTTGCAATGTCGACAGCGACGCCGTCGAGCACGGTGCCCATACCGCGGACGTAGAAATAATCGGCCTCGATGCCGCTGCCGGAGAAAACGATTTCGCCCTCGCCACTCTTCACAAGCCTGCCCGTGCCGGTAATCTCGCCGGTGAAGGCGCCAGCCGAAGCCTGGTCGAATTCGACCGTGCCGCCGGTGATGCCAATATCGCCGACGAGGTTCGCCGTATTGCCGATGAGATCGCCGCCATTGACGGTGATGCCGCCGGTGAAGCTGCTGGTGCCGGTGAGTTCAAGACTTCCTATGCCGGTCTTCACGATGCCGAAGCTGCCGCCCGTCTCGCCGATATTGCCGGACTGGGTGGCGGCACCGATGGTGACATTCAGGTTCGTGTTCGCCCGCAGGTCGATATCGTTCGACAGGTCGATGCCGTCGTCATAGTCGAGGGTGCCGCCGGTGGCGGTGAGGGCGCCGGTGCCGATGGCATCGTCGTCTTCGAGGCGAAGCGTGCCCTCGCCCAGCGTCGTGCCGCCGGAAAACGTATTGGCGCCGGTGAGCGAGAGGATACCGGAGCCGAGCTTGACGAGGCTGCCCGTGCCCGCAATGAGACCGGCGAAAGCGGAGTCGCTGTCCTGATCGGTTTCGAGTTCGGCGCTGCCGAGATCGACCGTGCCGCCCGTGCCGGAAAGTCCGGTTGCGGTGAGGTCGAAATCGTTGAGATCGAGCGTGCCGCCGCTCAGAACATAGGCGCCGGAGGAAAGGCCGGTGGCGCTGCCTGCGCGCAGCGTGCCGGCTTCGACAGTCGTGCCACCGCTATAGCTGTTCGCACCGGTGAGCGAGAGAATGCCGGAGCCGAGTTTCACGAGACTGCCCGTGCCCGCAATGAGACCGTCGAAAACGGAGTCGCTGTCCTGATCGACCTCGAGTTCGGCGGTCCCCAGATCGACCGTGCCGCCCGTGCCGGAAAGTGCGGACATGGTGAGGTCGAAATCATTGAGGTCGAGCGTGCCGCCATTGACGGTGTAAGCGCTGTCGGAGGCGAAAGCCGAAGCGGAGCCTGCCCGCAATGTTCCTGCCGAGACTGTCGTCGCGCCGCTATGGCTGTTCGCGCCGGAAAGCGTGAGGATGCCTGCGCCCGTCTTTTCGAGCGTGCCGGTGCCGGAGAGGGCGCCCGTGTAGGAACCATCCGAGGCCTGATCGAAAGCGAGCGCCGCATTGTTCACAATGTCGCCGACGAGGCTCGATGTATTGCCCTTGAGTGTGCCCGCCGAGACTGTCGTGCCGCCGGTATAGCTGTTTGTGCCGGTGAGCGAGAGGGTGCCCGCCCCCGTCTTCACGATGCCGAAGCTACCGCCGGTCTCGCCGATATTGCCGGACTGGGTGGCGGCGCCGGTGGTGACGTTCAGGTTCGTGTTCGCCCGCAGGTCGATATCGTTCGACAGGTCGATGCCATCATCATAGTCGAGCGTGCCGCCGGTGGCGGTGAGCGCGCCGGTGCCGATAGCATCATCGTCTTCGAGGCGGAGCGTGCCCTCGCCCAGCGTGGTGCCGCCGGAAAATGTGTTGGCGCCGGTAAGCGAGAGAATGCCCGAGCCGAGCTTGACGAGGCTGCCCGTGCCCGCGATGAGGCCGTCGAAAGCGGAGTCGCCGTCCTGATCGACCTCGAGTTCGGCGCTGCCGAGATCGACCGTGCCGCCCGTGCCGGAAAGTTCGGATGCAGTGAGATCGAAATCGTTGAGGTCGAGTGTGCCGCCATTGACCTCGTAAGCGCTGTCGGAGGCAAAAGCCGACGCGGAGCCTGCGCGCAGCGTGCCTGCCGAGACCGTCGTGGTGCCGGTATAGCTGTTCGTCCCGGTGAGCGAGAGAGTGCCCGCGCCGGTCTTCACGATGCCGAAGCTGCCGCCCGTCTCGCCGATATTGCCGGACTGGGTGGCGGCGCCGGTGGTGACGTTCAGGTTCGTGTTCGCCCGCAGGTCGATATCGTTCGACAGGTCGATGCCGTTGTCATAGTCGAGCGTACCGCCGGTGGCGGTGAGAGCGCCGGTGCCGATGGCATCGTCATCTTCGAGGCGCAGCGTTCCCTCGCCCAGCGTGGTGCCGCCGGAAAATGTGTTGGTGCCGGTCAGCGAGAGGATGCCCGAGCCGAGCTTCACGAGGCTGCCTGTGCCCGCAATGAGGCCACCGAAAACGGAGTCGCTGTCCTGATCGACCTCGAGTTCGGCGCTGCCGAGATCGACGGTTCCGCCCGTGCCCGAGAGCGACGACGCGGAGAGATCGAAATCGTTGAGGTCGAGCGTGCCGCCATTCACCGTGTAGGCGGCGTTGGGGGAAAGAGCACCCGCCGCGCCTGCGCGCAGAATACCGCCTTCGACCAGCGTACTTCCCGACCAGCTATTCGATCCGGAGAGGATGGTGGTGCCCGCGAGCTGGTGCACGTCGCCATTACCCGAGATGGACGAAGCGAAGGTGTAATCCGTTTCCGTATGGTTGAAGACAATTGTGCCGTCGCCCGCTCCGAAGCCGACGTTGCTCGTCTGCAACGATCCTGCTGCAGCGGCGGCATCGCCTTCCGCCGCGCCGATATTCAGTGTGCCGGTGGAGTTGGCCCCTCCGGCAACGTACAGCTTGTTGTAGAGGCCGTTGATGTTGACCAGGCCCCCATCGGCGATGGTCAGGATACCTGTGCCGTTATAGCTACCGGAGTAGGCACCGAGATTGATCGTACCGTTGGTGTTCCAGGTCGACCCGGACCCCGTCACCGTTACGGTGCCGAGCGAGCCATCATACTGGCTCATATATGTGGTGTAGGGCGTGGTCAGGGTTCCGCCATCCTCGATAAAGATATGGCCGATGCCCGAATAGGAGCCGATAAAGGTGCTTGACGAAGCGGTTATCCCGGACCCGGCGCCACGGATGGTGGCGGTGCCGCTGTAACCATTATATCCGAAGAGTTCAAATACCCCCACATTCAGCGTACCGCCGCCCTGCACGATGAGCGAACCGTCCTGCGTGGAGCCGCCAATATTGGTGCGGCCAGAGTCCGCGACACCGATACCATCGACAGTTGCGGCGACAGGCCCCTCGATCTTGGTCGTTCCCGAAGTGTTGACTGGCAGACCGTTCGACCAGTTGGCCGCGTTGTTCCAGTCGCCGTCGGCGGCGCCCGTCCATGAGGTGTCCGCGCGGGCGGGGGCCGGAAGCAGCGCGAGGCTCGCGCCCGCGAGGAGGGCGGCGATGCCGACGCCGGAGAGAAGACGCCGCGTCAGGTTTCGCCGGAGGACAGCAAGTGGCACAGCCTTGCGCCGGACACGCATGAAGCGCCATGTGGTAACGCGCATGGTGCGCCGCCCCGCCGCTGCCCGATTTCCGCTTTTCACGCCCATGATCGGCCCCCCACAGCCCGCCATTGAAGAAAATCGGGGAGATCATGAGCGGCAGGGAAACGAGGCGACAGATGTACAGGTGTACAGGTGCGGGGGCGTGCGGATGGGGCTAGAGTCGCGAAACACTGCGGTATTTTCGCAGATTCCGGCATTTTTCAGAGGCAAGACAGAAATCCTTGAGCGAAGAACGCATCATCATCGCCGACGATCATCCGGTTTTCCGGATGGGGATGCGCCATATCCTCGGGCGGGCCTGCCCCGGCGCGGAGATATGCGAGGCGGGCTCCTTCGAGGAAGTGCTGGCGGCGGCGCGAGAGGGTGCGGCGCCCGCCATGTTCGTGCTCGACCTGCTGTTTCCCGGCTTCGTGCCCGACCAGTCCATCGGAACGCTGCGGCGGCAGTTTCCGCGCGCGACGCTTGCCATCGTCTCGATGGCGGATGACAGCGAAACCATCGACGTGGTGATGGCGGCGGGCGCGGATGGCTTTGTCGGCAAGGCCGTGCCGCCGGGAGAGATCGCCGAAGCGATTGCCGCGATCCATGACGGCGAGATCGTGGTGAGGTCCGCGGCGGCGCATCTGCCGACACCTGCGGCGAGAGCGGGCATGAGCACGTGCGAAAGCGACGTGCAGCTTTCGCCGCGTCAGCGTGAAGTTCTGAAGCTCGTCGCCGCGGGCATGACCAACAAGGAAATCGGGCGCGAACTCGGCATATCGCCGGTAACGGCGCGGATGCATGTGTCGGCGCTGCTTCGGACACTCGGTGTCGCGAGCCGCGCGGCGGCAGCGGGCGTGGCGACGAAACTTCTCTGAACGATCAGGAAATAGCCGCCTCGTCTTCCTGCACCTCGTCGCCAAGCGCAAAGCCGGTCAGGAGCGCGCGCAGTTCGGCCGGATGGGCGGGCTTTCGCAGGAAGGGGATGCCGGAGCGCGCGAGATGCGTCAGCGTTTCCGGCTCCGAGCGGCCGGTGAGAATGGCGGCAGGCACGGACCAGCCCTCCTGCTCGCGTATCTTCGCGATGACGCCGAGCCCGTCCAGCGAACCGCCGAGATCGAAATCGCTGACGATGGCGTCGCATCCGACGGCTTCTTCGGGCAGGCCCGCGAACTCCATGACCTCGCAACCCCAGCGGCGCAGAAGCGTGGCCGTGGCAGCGAGCACTTCGGGATCATCGTCGATGACGCAGACGGCAAGGCCCGTGAGCGGGTGCTGACGGTGCGCACGCGGAACGGAGACGGCGCCCGGCTCGACAACGGGAAGACCGGCAATGCGAATGGTGGTGCCGCACCCTTCGGCGGAATCGATACCGACATCGAGCCCCATGAGCCCGCCAAGGCGGCGGACGATGGCGAGGCCGAGCCCCAGACCTTCAGCCTTGTGACGCGCATCGCTTCCGGCGCGATAGAACTCGTCGAAGATGTGGTGGAGATCGGCTTCGGCGATGCCCGGCCCGTCATCCGAGATTTCCAGCACCGCACGGGCCTCGCCATCGAGGCGCGCCCTTATCTGGACCGTCGCGCCGCGCGCATATTTCAGCGCATTGGAAATGAGGTTCTGGATCATGGTCGAAAGAAGGGCGGGGTCCGCCGATACCCAGAGGCCGGCAGACTCCAGAACGAGATCGCCGCCGCTCTCGCGCAAGGCATCCGCATTCTGCCGGCCAATGTCGCGCAGCACATCGTCGAGAGAAATGCGCTCGGGCTGGGGCACGATGCCGCCGACATCGAGGCGCGAAATATCGAGAAGCGACCCGAGAAGACGGCTCACGGAACGCGCCGCATTGTCGATGCTGACGACATGCTGCCGGGCTGCGGGGTCGAGCCGCAGGTCGCGCAGGCAGGCCGTGAAGAGACCGATGGCATGGACGGGCTGGCGCAGGTCATGGCTCGCATGGGCAAGGAAGCGGGATTTCGAGAGATTGGCCTCGACCGCTTCCTGACGGGCCTCTTCAAGTTCCGCAGCCATTTCAGTGATCTCGGCAAGCTTCGCATCGAGCGAGCGCGTGAGCGTCACATTGGCCGTCATGAAGCGCAGCAGGCGGAAGCCGAGGATCGAGATAACGCCTGCATAGAGCAGCATCATGGCCATGACCGCCGCGCCCACAAAGCCGGGATCGTGGTAAAGATGCGCGAGGCCGAGCAACGGCACCGAGGTCCACAAGCTGATGAGACAGGATCGCGGCAGCGCGTGTTGCGAGGAGACGGCGCCGAGCGCCGTGCCGCCAAGGGCGAGCGAATAGACCAGCAGATAATGAAAGTCTCCGGTCGCCGCGCCGAAAGCGCCGAGGCCCCAGCTCATGCCGACGAAAAAGGTGAGCACGCTATGGGCAATGCCATAAGGCGCGGCGGCGGCATCGTCTTCCGGGCGGTCATGCGTGTAACGCCAGGCGAGGGTGGCGAGCGCGATGGAGAAGCTGCAAATGGCGGCATACCAGATCCAGGGCCAGACATCGCCCGGCCAGGCATAGGCAAGCAGCGCCACGGTCGCCGTGACGACGCCGATATGGACCAGCCAGGCCTGGAAGCTCAGATCGAAGAGATAGTCGAGCTGCCATTTCTCTGCATGGCCGAGGGCACGGAGCCGCTCTCTCAGCATGGCGGCATCCCCTCCCCGTTGCGCCGGATCGCCACCGCCATCCCAGCGCGAGCAGCCGCCGCCTGTCAACAATGAAGGGACGGGGCCCCCCGTCAATGCCACGTCAATGTCACGTCAATGCCGCGTGAAGGCGCGGCGGAGATCGCGGAGGCGCGAGGCGCCCGTGACCTCGCAGAGGAGGAAATAGACGAGGACGCCGCCCGCGATGAGCGCGAAAAGGGCGGCGATGCTGACGAGAAGGCCGTTCTCGAAGAAGGGGGCGAGCGCCTCCGCACCGAACCAGAGGGCGGCCCCCATGCCCACCGAAGCGAGAAGGGTGAGCGGCAGGCGGCGCAGCAACTGCGCGTCGGGCGCGAACTCGCCGCGGCGGTAGAGGCGGGTGCCAAGCTGCCCCGCATTCACCCAGGCGGCGAGCGTGGTGCCGGTGGCGATGCCGGCAAAGCCGAAATATTGAAAGAGGGCGAAGCTTGTCGCGATGTTGACGGCGATGGAGATGGCGGCGAAGCGGAGCGGCGTCTTCGTGTCCTCGCGCGCGAAGAAGGCGGGCTGAAAAACCTTGATGAGGACGAAAGCGGGAAGGCCCGCCGCATAGATGACGAGGGCGAGCGCGGTCGCCTCCGTGTCCGAACGCATGAACGCGCCGCGCTCGAAGAGAACGCGGATGATGTCGAAGGCGAGGACGGCAGCCCCGGCAGCGGCAGGGACCGTCAGCAGCATCGAGAATTCGACCGCCCGGTTCTGGCTCCAGCTTGCGCCCGCCGCATCCTCCGCGCGCAGGCGGCGCGACAGTTCCGGCAGCAGCACGATGCCGATAGCAATGCCGATGACGGCGAGCGGCAACTGGTAGATGCGGTCGGCATAATAGAGCCAGGAAACGGCGCCGGCCTGAAGCGAGGCGATCATGGTGCCGATGGTGAGGTTCACTTGCGTGATGCCGCCCGCGATGACGCCGGGCACACCGAGACGGAAGAGACGGCGGACATCGGGCGTGAGCTTCGGCAGGCGGAGCCGCAACACCATGCCCGCGCGCCAGAGCGAAACCGTGAGCCAGACGAATTGCACGACGCCCGCCGCCGCGACGCCCCAGCTGAGCGCGCGGCCCGGATTATCGGTCAGCGGCACGAGAAAGAGGATCGCGAGGATCATCGTCACGTTCAGCATGACCGGGGCGGCGGCGCCCGGAAAGAAGCGGCCAAGCGAATTCAGGATCGCCGATTGCAGCGCGGTGAGCGAGATGAAGAGAAGATAGGGAAAGGCGATGCGCGTGAACTCGACCGCCCATGCGAATTTCTGCGGGTCTTGCGAAAAGCCCGGCGCGAAGACGAGCATGAGCCAAGGCATCGCCAGTTCGGCGGCGATGGTGAGCACGAGGAGCGCGACGAGCAGAACGGCAAGCGCATCTTCCGCGAAGCGCCGTGCGGCGTTTTCGCCCTCGCCTTCGAGGCGCTTGGCAAAGAGCGGCACGAAGGCCGAGTTGAACGCACCCTCCGCGAAGATCGAGCGGAACATGTTGGGAAAGCGGAAGGCGACGAAGAAAGCGTCCGCTATCGGCCCCGTGCCGAGGGCGGCGGCGACCATGACGTCGCGCAGGAAGCCGAGCAGACGGCTGATGAGCGTGGTGCCGCCGACGGTCGCGGCCGAACGGACGAGATTCATCTAGCGTCGCTTCATGTTCGCGGGAACCTCACTCTGCGGCCACATCTTCGCGGCGGCGCTTGGCGGGCCTTGCTTTTTTCATCGGATCGGCGAGCGCCTCCTGAAGATGACGGTGGACGGCCTTCTTCTTGTTGGCGTTGGTAACCTTGTGGCCGATCACGTCCTTCACATAGAAGACGTCGACCGCACGCTCGCCATAGGTTGTGATGTGGGCCGAGCCGATGGTCAGCCCCAGGTGGAAGAGTGCGCGCGCCAGCGAATGCACGAGGCCCGGACGGTCGAGACCGTTCACCTCGATGACCGTGTAGGCATCCGACGCATCATTGTCGATGAAGACCTGCGGGGCGACGGTGAAGGCATCGGCGCGGCGCTCGCGGCGCTGACGGCTCTCGATGGCGTCGGGCGGCAGTACCTCGCCCGCAAGCACCTTGCGGATCATGTCTTCGAGGCGGCGGATGCGGCGTTCCTCGCGCACGGCGGTGCCGTCGGGATCCTGCACCCAGAGCATGTCGAGGGCCATGCCGTCGCGCGTGGTGAAAATCTTCGCGTCGATGATGTTCATGCCGAGGATGGCGCAAGCGCCCGCGAAGCGCGCGAAGAGGCCCGGATGGTCCTGCGTGTAGAGGGTAAGCTCGGTGATGTCGCGCAGCGGCTCCGGCTCGACGGAGATGGCAAGCGGCTTGTCCTTCGCGCCTTCGATGAAACGCGCGTGACGCTCCTGCAAATCCGTGTCGGTCGATATCCAATAGGCATCGCCATGACGCTTCAGATAGCGCTCGACAGCGGTTTTCGACCAGTCGGACAGGCGCTCGGTGAGTGCGTTCTTTGCTTCCACGACGCGGCCCTTGCGGTTCAAGGCACTTTCGCCGCCCTGCAGGACCGCTTCCGTCTCGAAATAGAGCTGGCGCAGAAGCTGGCCCTTCCAGCCGTTCCAGACGCCGGGACCGACGGCCATGATGTCCACGACGGTAAGGACATAAAGCATCTTCAGACGCTCGGGGCTCTGCACGAGGCTGGCGAAATCGCGGACGGTGCGCGGGTCGGCAATGTCGCGGCGCTGCGCGACATCGGACATGACGAGATGGTTCTGCACGAGCCAGGCGACGGTTTCGGTTTCGCCGGGGCCCATGCCGAGACGCGGGCAGAGCTTGCGCGCGATGGCCGCACCGGCATCCGAGTGATCCTCGTCGCGGCCCTTGGCGATGTCATGCAGGAAGACGGACATGTAGAGCGCGTTGCGGCTTTTCAGCTTGCCCATGAGTTCATGCGCGAGCGGATATTCCTTGAGATCCTTGCCCTTCTCGACTTCCGAGAGAATGCCGATGGCGCGCAGGAGATGTTCGTCCGCGGTGTAGTGGTGATACATGTTGAACTGCATCAGCGCGACGATGCGGCCGAAATCCGGCACGAAGCGGCCGAGCACGCCTGCCTCGTTCATCAGGCGCAGCGTGATTTCCGGCGTCTTCTTCGAGGCAAGAATTTCGAGGAAGAGACGGTTCGCCTCCTCGTTCTTGCGAAGCGAGGCGTCGACCAGCTTCAGCGAGCGCGTGACAAGCTTCAGCACGTCGGGATGAATATCGAGGCCGTGGCTCTCCGCGACGTGAAAGAGGCGGATGATATTGACCGGGTCTCTTTCGAAGAAGGATACATTGTCGACGGAGAGACGGCCCGTCTCCACGGTGAAGCCGCGAATGACCTTCTTGCGGCGCATGGCCTGCATGAAGCGGCCGATGGAGGGCTGCTTCTTCTTTTCCTGTTCTTCGAGCACGGCGCAGAAAATGCGCGTCAGGTCGCCGACATCCTTGGCGACAAGAAAGTAGTGCTTCATGAAACGCTCGACCGCCTTCAGCCCGCGATGTTCCTGATAGCCGAGACGGTTCGCCATTTCGGTCTGGAGGTCGAAGGTGATGCGCTCTTCGGCGCGGCCGGTGAGGAAGTGCAGCTCGCAGCGCACCGCCCAGAGGAAATTCTCCGCCTTGCGGAAGGTCTGGTATTCTTCCTTGGTGAAGACGCCGACCTTCACGAGATCGGAGGTCTGCTTCACGCGGTAGACATATTTCGCGATCCAGAAAAGCGTGTTGAGATCGCGAAGACCGCCCTTGCCTTCCTTCACATTGGGCTCGACCAGATAGCGGCTTTCGCCCGAACGCTGATGACGGACATCGCGCTCGGCGAGCTTCGCCTCCACGAATTCATTGCCGGTGCCCTTCACCACTTCCTCGTCGAAGCGGGTTTCGAGTTCGCTGAAGAGCTTGCGGTCGCCATAGATGAAGCGCGCCTCGAGGAGCGAGGTGCGAATGGTGAAATCCTCGCGCGAAAGACGGATGCAATCGGGGATGGAGCGCGTCGAATGACCGACTTTCAGGCCCAGATCCCAGAGCGCATAGAGCATGTATTCGACGACGCTCTCGCCCCAGGGGGTCTGCTTGTAGGGCAGCAGGAAAAGCAGGTCGATATCGGAGCCCGGCGCGAGTGTGCCCCGGCCATAGCCGCCGACCGCGGCAATGGCGAGGCGCTCGGCCTCGCTCGGGTTCGGGGCGGGAAAAACATGCTCGGTCGCGAAAGTGTAGAGCTCGCGGATGATCGTGTCCTGGAGGTAGCAGATGCTCTCGGCGCAGGAGCGGCCCCTGTGAGCGCCCTGCTCCAGCCGCTGCCGCGCCTTTTCGCGGCCCTGCGTCAGCGTCTGCTTCAGTACCGCGACAATGCCGCTCTGCACCGCCTGCTCATCCTTCGCGGTGGCGCGAACGGCATCGAGCTTCTCCCGGATTTCGGCGGGATCGGCGATTTCAAGCATGCTTGGCAGGGTACGGCCCATACGGGGCAACTCCTCGGAGGTTCGGTTTCAGGCACCGGGGCGGCCACCGGCGCGCCCCAAACCGGCATATGAGGACAGGCGTGAGGCGATCAAGAAGGCTTATCATATTCCGGGCAAACTACAGAAATCCTTACCCGTTTCGGACAAAAACCGCGGGCCTGCTTGACAAGATTTTGCCGAGGCCGACATTGTGGCCTTCATTTTTTGCGCCCGGCCGAAAAGCGGGCAAAACGGGCGGACAGCTATTGAACGTGGATACGACAATCGACCGGCGGAAAATTTTCAGCCGTCTTCTTCAGGGCTGGTGGAAAGACCGCGCGCAGTTTTCGCGCAAGAAAATTCACCGCACCTGCCCCGTCTGCGGCTATCACGGCATTTTCCTGTCGGTGGGCCGGCCCTCACGCTGGGATTCGCGCTGCCCCAATTGCGGCTCGCGCGAGCGGCACCGCCTGCTGCAACTCTATCTCACCGAACACGGCATCGACCTCGCGGCCATGAAGATCCTGCAATTCGGCCCCGAGAAGTGGCTGATGCGGGCGATGAAGAACAATCCCGATTACGAGCCCGCCGACCTCTATGCGAAGATCGCGAAGTTCCGCCTCGACATCACGCAGATCGACCGGCCGGACAACAGCTATGACGCCGTGATCGCGAACCATGTGTTCGAGCATATCGACGACGACAAGGCGGCGATGACGGAAATGTTCCGCGTGTTGAAGCCGGGCGGCTACGGCTTCTTCTCGGTGCCGATCAATCTCTCGCGCGACGAGACCTATGAGAACGACGCGATCACCGACCCGGACGAACGCTTCGTCCATTTCGGCGGCACGGACCACAAACGCTTCTACGGGCGCGACTTTGCGGAGAAGCTGAAGGCCGCGGGGTTCACCTCCGTCGAGCCCTATCGCCGCAAGCCGGAAGAAGAAGTGAAGTGGGGCTTGCTGCGCGACGAGTGTATTTATATCGCACGGAAGTAGCCCCCCTCATCCTTCCCGCAGTCTTCAGCTTCGCGTGAGAAGGATCGCGAACAATTCCCTGTATTCGGGAATTGCGAGGTCTTCGAGCGTACAGGCTTCATCGAGCGTGAACCAGCGAAGCTCGGTGTGTTCGTCGTCTGTCAACGAAGGTTCGCCGCGCCATTCGGTGACCCTGAAAAAATGATGCACCGCTTCGCCGTATCGCTCCGGCAGCGGCTCGGCGAACAGACCCACCGCTTCGAATTGCAGCGGCGTGACGCCGAGTTCTTCCATCGTTTCCCGGATCAACGCCTGCTCGACTGTCTCGCCGGGCTCGACATGTCCGCCCACAATATCCCAGCAATCGGGGTAGGTTTCCTTGTGCGCGGCGCGACGCGCGAGAAGCACACGGCCATCCTTCACGAAAAACGCGCCCGCGGTGCGTCTCATTCCCGCGCCAGACCCTTGAGCTTGTAGAGCAGCTCCAGCGCTTCCTTCGGCGTCAGATCGTCGGGGTTGATCGCTTTCAATTCGGCCTCAGCCGCGCTTTCTTCCGCAGGCGGAGCATCGGGCCTTGCGGTGGCGGAGAAGAGCGGCAGGTCGTCGATCAGTTTCGCGCGGGCCTCGCGGTCATTGCCTTTTTCAAGCGTCGAGAGAACGGACTGTGCACGGGCGATGACGGGCGACGGGAGCCCTGCAAGCTTTGCAACCTGAATGCCGTAGGAGCGATCCGCCGCGCCGGGGCCGACCTCATGCAGGAAGACGACATCGCCCTTCCATTCCTTGACCTTCATGGTGGCGTTGGCGAGGTGCGCGAGCTTTTCGGCCAGCACCGTCAACTCGTGGTAATGGGTGGCGAAAAGGGCGCGCGAACGGTTCACATCATGCAGATGCTCGACGGCGGCCCAGGCAATCGAGAGCCCGTCAAAGGTCGCGGTGCCGCGCCCGATCTCGTCGAGAATGACGAGGGAACGGGGCCCCGCCTGATTGAGGATCGCGGCGGTTTCCACCATCTCGACCATGAAGGTGGAGCGGCCGCGTGCGAGATCGTCCGCCGCGCCGACACGCGAGAAGAGACGGTCGACGGTGCCGATATGCGCTTCATCGGCAGGCACGAAAGCGCCCATCTGCGCCATGATGGCGATGAGCGCGTTCTGCCGCAGGAAGGTCGATTTACCGGCCATGTTGGGGCCGGTGAGCAGCCATAATGATTTGGGTGCGTCGTGTCGGGACTGCGCTCCTCCCTCCGCACCTGACCTATCCGTAGCCGACTGCTCGGCGCTGTCGGCGCTGAGGTCGCAATCGTTGGGGACGAACTGCTCGCCCGTCTTCGCCAGTGCAGCCTCGACCACGGGGTGGCGGCCGCCACGGATCGCGAAGGCGAGGCTCGCATCGACGCGGGGGCGGACATGGCGGCGCTCCACGGCAAGCTCGGCCAATGCCGCCGTCACATCGAGTGCAGCGAGCGCTTGCGCCGTGCGGGCAAGCGCGGATGTTTCGGCAAGCGCCGCGGCGACGAGTTCATCGAAAAGGGCGAGCTCGATTTCAAGCGCGCGGCCCGCGGCTTCCGCGATGCGGCTGGCGAGGGAGGCGAGCTCCGTCGTGGTGAAGCGCATGGCATTCGCCATGGTCTGACGGTGGATATAGGTTTCGGAAAATGGCGGCTGGACGAGCTTCTCGCCGTGGCGCGGCGGCACCTCGATATAATAACCGAGCACGTTGTTGTGGCGGACCTTGAGGGCGGAAACGCCTGTTTCTTCCGCATATTTCGCCTGAAGACCGGCGATGAGCTTCCTCGCATCGTCGCGCAGCGCGCGGGTCTCATCGAGATCGGCGGAGGCCCCCTTCGCGATGAAACCGCCATCGCGGGCGATCAAGGGCAGTTCCTCGGCAAGCGTGGCGGCAAGGCGCTCCTTCAGGGGGGCCGCGACATTCTCCATCGCGGCGCATTCGCCCGCGATCTCGTCCGGCAGCGGCAGGAGCGAGGGGGGCGCGGCATCGAGCGCGCCGCAAAGCCTGTGCGCGGCGGCAAGACCGCCCGCGATGGCGGCGAGATCGCGCGGGCCGCCACGGCCGAGCGAGAGGCGCGAAAGCGCACGGGCGATATCGGGCGCGGATTTGAGCGCGGTGCGGAGATCGCGGCGAACGTCACGGCCCTCCACCAGCCATTCGACGGCATCGAGGCGGCGGTTGATCGCTTGCGGGTCCGTCAGGGGGGCGGCGAGACGCGAGCCCAGTTCGCGCGCGCCCGCGCCCGTGACCGTGCGGTCGATCACGGCAAGGAGCGAGCCCGCCGTTTCGCCCTGAAGGGTGCGGACGAGTTCGAGGTTCGCGCGGGTGGCGGCGTCGATCGCCATCGTCTCGACGGTGGCGACGCGGCGGGGGGCGGCAAGGGCCGGCATCCGCCCGACCTGCGTCAGCTCGACATAGTCGAGCAGCGCGCCCATCGCGCCCAGTTCCGCGCGGGAGAAGGCGCCGAAGCCATCCAGTGCCGAGACGGCAAAATGACCCTTCAGGCGGCGCTCGGCATTGCCGCTGTCGAAACGGGCGGAAGGCAGAAGGGTGAGGGCGGCGCCGGAATGGGCGAGGGTTTCGCGGCTGTCTTCGTCGGCCGCGAATCCTTCCGGTACCAGGAGTTCGCCGGGCGAGAGTCTGGCCAGCTCCGCGCCAAGCCCCGAGGGCGAAACGCCCGTGACGGCAAATTCGCCAGTCGAAACATCCGCCCAGGCGAGGCCAAGCTCGCCCTCGCTGCCGACCCTTGCCAGAGCCGCAAGATAATTATGCGCGCGGGCGTCGAGGAGCGTGTCCTCGGTCAGCGTCCCCGGCGTGACGAGGCGCTGGACGGCGCGGGCGACGACGGATTTCGCGCCGCGCTTCTTTGCCTCGGCGGGGTCTTCCACCTGTTCGCAGACGGCGACCTTGAAGCCCTTGCGGATCAGGCGCTCCAGATAGGCGTCATGGCTGTGGACGGGGACGCCGCACATGGGGATGTCATCGCCCAGATGCTTGCCGCGCTTCGTCAGCGCGATATCGAGGGCGCCCGCCGCCGCTACGGCATCCTCGAAGAAGAGCTCATAGAAATCGCCCATCCGGTAGAAAAGGAGGGCATCCGGCCACTGGCCCTTTATCTCCAGATATTGCGCCATCATTGGAGTCGCCTCCGCCGGAACAGCGGGCGGGGCGGCGGGCGGCTCGTTCTGATGAGCGAAGGTGGCGGCGCGTTCGGACATATCGGCTTCCATTGGGGGCGGCAGAGTATCAGAACGACGCCGCGCGAAAAGGCAGGAAGGGGGGATGGGGCCCGGAAGAATGGGGACAGGCGCGGCAAAGCGTGGCAAGGACACGCAAAATCAACGGAGTTCGCTTGTTATTGGCCTATTGCCAGCCTAAAAAGCGGGCTTCGGGAGCGGGCGCCAGCGCCCAACCACCCCATGCCGACAGACCGGATCAGTGACAATGAGCAAAAAGCGCCGCCAGTTTACAGACGAGGAAGCGCTCCTCTTCCATTCCCAGGGAAAGCCCGGGAAGCTCGAAATCAATGCGACCAAGCCGATGGCGACGCAGCGCGATCTCTCGCTCGCCTATAGCCCCGGCGTCGCGGTGCCGGTGCGCGCGATCGCGGAAAACCCGGACGCGGCCTATGACTACACCTCGAAGGGGAACTTCGTCGCCGTGATCTCGAACGGTACGGCGATCCTCGGGCTCGGCGACCTCGGCGCTCTCGCCTCGAAGCCGGTGATGGAAGGCAAGGCCGTCCTCTTCAAGCGGTTCGCCGATGTCGACTCGATCGACCTCGAAGTCGATACGAAGGATGTCGACGCCTTCATCAATTCGGTGCGCTATCTGGGGCCCTCCTTCGGCGGCATCAATCTGGAAGACATTTCCGCGCCCGACTGCTTCGTGATCGAAAGCCGGTTGCGCGAGATGATGGACATTCCCGTCTTTCACGACGACCAGCACGGTACGGCGATCATCACGGCGGCGGGGCTCATCAATGCGCTCTTCCTGACGGGCCGCGACATCAAGAAAACCAGGATCGTCGTGAACGGCGCGGGCTCGGCCGGCATCGCCTGCCTCGAACTCATCAAGGCGATGGGCCTGCCGCATGACAACGCGCTTCTCTGCGACACCAAGGGCGTCATCTACAAGGGCCGCGAAGAAGGCATGAACCAGTGGAAGTCCGCACATGCGGCGACCACGGATGCGCGCACCCTCGAAGAGGCGATGCAGGGCGCGGATGTGTTCCTCGGGCTTTCAGCCAAGGGCGCGATCAACCAGAAGATGGTCGCCTCGATGGCCGACAAGCCGATCATCTTTGCGATGGCGAACCCCGACCCCGAGATCACGCCGGAAGAAGTGGCGCAGGTGCGCGACGACGCCATCATGGCGACGGGCCGCAGCGACTATGCCAACCAGGTGAACAACGTCCTCGGCTTTCCCTATATTTTCCGCGGCGCGCTCGACGTGCGCGCCAGCGCAATCAACGAAGACATGAAGATCGCCTGTGCTGAGGCGCTGGCGAAGCTCGCGCGCGAGGACGTGCCGGACGAAGTCGCCGCCGCCTATCACGGCGAACGCCCGCGCTTCGGCCCGCAATACATCATCCCCGTGCCGTTCGATCCGAGGCTGATCCGCGAAATCCCGCCCGCCGTCGCCAAGGCGGCGATGGATTCGGGCGTCGCGCGCTCGCCCATCGTCGACATGGAAGCCTACAAGAACCGCCTGCAGGCGCGGCTCAATCCGACCGCCGGCACGTTGCAGGTCATCATGGACAAGGTGCGGCGCGACCCGAAGCGCGTCGTCTTCTCCGAGGGCGAGGAAGAGCGCGTGATCCGCGCGGCGCTCGCCTTCCGCGACGGCGGCCTCGGCCATCCGATCCTTGTGGGCCGGGAAGAGCAGATCCGCGACACGCTGAAGCAGATCGGCCTCGACCCCAATACCGATCTCGATATCCGCAATGCGCGGCTTTCGGAGAAGATCCCGGAATATACCGACTTCCTCTATGAGAAGCAGCAGCGCAACGGCTATCTCTATCGCGACTGCCACCGCCTCGTGAGCAATGACCGCAACATCTTCTCCGCCGTGATGGTGGAACGCGGCGATGCGGACGCGATGGTGACGGGTGTGACGCGGACCTATTCGGTCGCGCTGGAAGAAGTGCGCCGCGTGATCGACGCGGTGGACGACAAGCGCCCGATCGGTGTGACGCTGGTCGTTGCGGGCGGGCGCACCGTGCTCGTCGCCGACACGAATGTTCACGAAATGCCGACGCCGGAAGAGCTTGCCGATATCGCCACGCAGGCGGCGGAAGTCGCGCGCCGTCTCGGCTATGAGCCGCGCGTCGCGATGCTCGCCAATTCGAGCTTCGGCACGCATACGCATGAGCGCCCCTCGACGGTGCGCGACGCGGTGCGCATTCTCGACGAACGCCAGGTCGATTTCGAATATGACGGGGAAATGGCCGCCGATGTCGCGCTCAACCGCGAGACGATGGCGCTCTATCCGTTCTGCAGGCTCACAGACACGGCGAATGTGCTCGTCATGCCCGCGATCCATGCGGCCTCGATCTCGACGAAGCTGCTCCGCGTGCTGGGCGGCTCGACGCTGATCGGCCCGCTGCTTGTCGGCCTCAAGAAGCCGGTGCAGATCGTGCCGATGACGGCGACGGTTTCCGACCTCGTGAACATGGCGGCGCTGGCGGCGTATAACTTGTATCGCTGACGTTTCACCTTCTCGTCATTGCGGGCGAAGCGAAGCAATGACGAGAAATGGGTCGAGCGTCAGGCCTTGCCGTCCGGCGTGCCGAACTTCGCACCGAACTTCGTGAGATAGCGGTCCGAAATCTGCGCGACGGGGAAGAGGATCAGCACGTCGGTGGTGCCGAACTGGTGGTCGATCACCGCGCCTTCGCCGATATAGCAGCCCGCACGGAGATAGCCCTTGATCATGGGCGGGAGCGCGCGGAGCGCCTCGCGCGGATCGAGATCGGCTTCGGCCATCCGGTTCATCTCGACATAGAGGTCCGGCAGGGCGCGGACCTTCCAGTCGTCCGGCGCGGCATGATGGTGATGGAGGTAGGAAAGCGGCGCGGCGAGAGCGGCCGGGTCCGTGCCCTCGAAGCTCGCACAGCCGAACATCACGTCGAGATCATGCGCGGTGACGTAATGCATGATGCCGTGCCAGAGAAGCTCCACCGTCGGCTTGTTGCGATAGGGCTTCAGCACACAGGACCGGCCAAGCTCCAGAAAATTCAGGTCGGCATGGCGCGCGAGAAGCGGCGCGATGTCGTATTCGCTGGCGGTGTAGAAGCCGCCATTCTTCTCCGCGACTTCCTGGCGGAGCAGACGGTAGCAGCCGACGACCGCTTCGGGCGGCAGATCGCCCTCCCCGCCTTCGCCTTCGGGCACCAGCGAGTGATCGACCACGAGCAGGTGATCGCAGATTTCGTCGAAGCGGTCGGCGTCGCGCTTGCTCGCACGCGTCGCGTCGTCCGGCGTTGCCGACATCTCCTCATAGAAGACGCGGTAGCGCACGGCCTGCGCCGCATCGATCTCGCGGGGGGAACGCGCAAGACGCACTTCAAGCGCACCCTTGCGGCCGTAGCTCACGGGCAGCGTTGCCGCCTCGGCGAGCGCCCCCTGCCGGTCCGTCTCTCTCGATGTCATTATTCCGGAACCCGAACCTATTTCTGTACTCACCCCGGCATGCCCCGCCCTCGGCAGCCCGGCGGGCGACACAAGACTTCCCCCTGCCCCAATGCCTCTATCCAGCCCCAGAGAGCGCCGAACGGCCATTTTCCCTATCCTTTCACTATCGCCACGCTATGCCAAGGCGAGTTCCATCTTGTCGCAGGCTCACGCGACAAAGACGCGACAGTGAAGTGACAGCGCTAAGACCTTGTTCTCACTTGTATATTCAGGGGGGCCTGCGTCAAGCGGCTTTACCGGGGCCCTGATCCGGCTGCTTTGCCGCTTCAGGTTTGTCCGGGCCGGGGCGGACATGCATCACCAGCAGGATGAGCAGGATGGCGGGAAGGCCCATCAGCGCCGTGGTGATGAAGAAGGGCACATAGCCCGCCGTCTGCATGGTGAGATGGGGCGCGGCCTCGGCAATCGGCCCGGCGATGCGCGGGCTGGCGGAGAAACCATCGACCATGACGCCGGAAAGGCCGCCCAGGATCTTGCCCGGCAGCGCGAAGGCCGAACTGAAAAGTGCATATTGCGTGGCCGCGAATTCATGGTTCACGAGGCTCGACATATAGGCGATGAGGCAGGTGCCCGCGAAGCCGCCCGAAAAATTCTCGATGGAGATGGTGACGGCGAGCGCGACCGGGTCCGCCCCCTGAAAGGCGAGCCAGACGAAGATCAGGTTTGTGCCAGTGGCGGCGATGGCACCGAGGAGCAGCGAGGGCAGCACGCCCAGGCGCGCGGAGACGATGCCCCCGACAAGAGCGCCGCCAATGGTCATCCAGATGCCGTAGAGCTTCACCACCGTGGCGATGGTGGAAAGCTCGAAGCCAAGATCGATGTAAAGCGGGTTCGCCATCACACCCATGACGAAGTCGGGCACACGGTAGAGCCCGATCAGCGCAAGCAGAACGAGCGCCCACCAGCCGTAGCGCTGGAAGAAATCCACGAAGGGCGCGACGACCGCGCGATAGAGGAAGGTGACGATGCGCTGCGCACGGCCCTCGATGTGATGGCGGCGCGCGAAGCTTTCGAGCGCTTCCTCGCCAACGGCAGGCGCCTCGGCTTCCGCAACACGCGGTGCAAAGAGGGCCGCCAGAATGCCGACGCCCATGAGCGCGGCCATTGCCAGATAGGCACTCGACCAGGAGACACCTTCGGCGAGATAGAGCGCGCCCGCGCCCGAGGCGATCAAGGCGATGCGATAGCCGAGCTGGTAGAGCGCGGCGAGCGCGCCCTGCTTCTCGTCGGAGGCGGCCTCGATGCGCCAGGCATCGATCGAGATGTCCTGCGTGGCGGAGGCGAAGGCGAGGACGAGCGCGCAGATGACGACAGGCATGAGCGCATGAGCGGGATCTGAAAGCGACAGGCCGACCAGCGCGCCCGCGGCAACGAGCTGCGCGAGCAGCATCCATGCGCGGCGCTTGCCGAGCAGGCGGTTCAGCACCGGCAGATGCAGATGGTCGAGGACGGGGGCCCAGAGGAACTTGATCGTGTAGGCGAGGCCGACATAGCTCATCAGGCCGATATCGGTGCGCGAAATCCCCGCCTCGCGCAGCCAGGCCGACAGGGTCGAGAAGACAAGCAGAAAGGGCAGGCCCGACGAGAAGCCGAGCAGCAGCATGATGATGGAACGGTATTCGAGATAGACCGCAAGGCTCGACGCCCAGCCGCGGGCGCGCGTCATGGCCGGCATTGGATGGCTCTCCCCTGACCCCGGAAATCGAGGCCCCACTTTAGGCGTGATTCGCCTTTTCGCCATCCTGTCCGTCAGGCGCGCGATGCGGGGAGCGGCGGCCGACCCAGCGCGCCAGCGTTTCGGCAAGGGCCTCGGCAGAGACGGGCTTGGAGAGATAGTCGTCCATGCCCGCATCGAGGCAGGCCTGGCGGTCATCGGCCATCGCATTGGCGGTGAGCGCAATGACGGGGAGATGCGCATGGGAGGTGACAAGCGCGCGGATGCGGGCCGTCGCCTCGAAACCGTCCATGCCGGGCATGTGAAGATCCATCAGGACGAGATCGACTTCTTCTTCGGTGTCGGCTTCGAGATGGGTCACGGCTTCGCCGCCATTGCGCGCGAGACGAACTTCATGGCCCGTATGTTCGAGCAGGGTGCGGGTGAGGAGCGCATTGATCTCGTTATCCTCGGCAACAAGGATGCGCAGCCTTCCGAGCGTGGCGGCATCGGCGGCAGGCAGGGCGGGCGCTTCTTCGTTCTTGACGATGTCGTCGTCATAATCATGCGTGGCGGGAGCGAGCGCGTCCGGCGCCCAGCCGCGCACACGCAGCGCGGTAAGGCGGGCGATGAGCGAGGCGGCGCGCACGGGGCGCACGAGATAACCGTCAAAGGGGGCGGCGTCGCCTTGCGTCAGCTCTTCGAGACGGGCGCGGTCCTGCGGACGGAGCAGCATCAGCGTGCCGGTGCCCGGCGAAAGGCGGCGCGCTTCGGCGGCGAGCGCCGCGCCGTCGATGGCATCGCCGTCGAGCGGGCAGATGAAAACATCGTAGGAGGAGGATGCAAGCGCGCGCATCACGGCCTCGCGGTCGGCAGCGAGATGCGTCCCGGCTCCGGCGGCCGACGCGGCGCGCGACAGGGCGCCGCCGACAAGCGGACGGTCATTCAGAATGAGAACGGAAAGACCGGAGAGCGGCGTGGGCGCGGGCGTCTCTTTCTCACCGAAGGCAAGGCGCAGCGGAATGCGCGCGCGGAAGACCGAGCCGCGGCGCTCCTCGCTTTCGACCTCGATGCTGCCGCCCATCGCGGTGACGAGGCGGCGCGTGATGGCAAGGCCAAGGCCCGTACCCTCGAAGCGGCGGGCATGGGACTGATCGGCCTGCGCAAACTCATCGAAGATATGCTCGCGCGCATGTTCGTCCATGCCGATGCCGGTGTCTTCCACTTCGAGCAGAAGCTCGACGCGGCCGGAGGGGCCGCGACCGGCGCTTCCTTCCTTGCGCAAGAGGCGAAGCGCCACGCCGCCTTCGACCGTGAACTTGATCGCATTGCCCGCGAGGTTCAGCAGGATCTGGCGGATGCGCGCCTCGTCGCCCAGAAGAAGGCGCGGCACGGAAGGAGAAACTTCGGTGACGATATCGAGATGCTTGTCGAAGGCGCGCGGCGCCAGCAGCTCGGCCACGCTTTCGAGCACGGCGCGCGGATCGAAGGAGGCTTCGTCGAGTGTTATCTTGCCCGCCTCGATCTTCGAGTAGTCGAGAATATCGTTGATGATGTTCAGGAGGGCTTCGCCCGAGGCCTGCACGGCTTCTGCATAGGAGCGCTGCGCGGGGTCGAGACGCGTATCGAGCAGGAGCTTCGTCATGCCGATGACGCCGTTCATGGGCGTGCGGATTTCATGACTCATGGTGGCGAGGAAGAGCGACTTCGCGCGGTTCGCATCCTTGGCCTGCGCAAGCGCCTCGGCGAGACGTTCCTCTGTTTCCTTGCGGTCGGTCACGTCGCGGGCGACGGCCTGGATTTCGACGAGCTTGCCGTTCTCGTCGCGGATCGCGAATTCTTCCCATGCGAACCAGCGGGGGCCGCGCGTCGTGATCGCGCATTCATCGTAGCGCATGCGGTAGGGCGGGGTCGCGAGGCCGGCGAAACTTGCCAGCATGCGCGGGCGCTGGCCTTCGGGAAGCTCGGGCAGGAAAGGCCGGCCGATCACATCGGGCCGGTCGAGGCCGAAGGTGTCGCAAAAGACGTCGTTCACATAGGTGAGGCGGCCTTCGAGATCCTTGCGGAGGATGATGTCGCCCTGGGCGCGGACGAGGTCGCGGTAACGCTCCTCACGTTCGGCAATCGCCCATTTCTCGTCGCGCAGGGTTTCGAGACGGACCTGCAGAACCTCGATTTCGCCCCGCTGCGCGCGGGCGCGGGAGGCGGCGCGGCGCCAGGCTTCGAGGCCGAGCAGCAGCACGGCAGCGAGGGCCAGCAGGGTGAGAGGCGTCTCTCCGGTGGAGAAGAGGGACATGAAGGGCGGTTCCCGGCATGGAGAGTAGCGGAATTGCCCGTCAATCTGCCCTTGTCGTGGTTTCCAAAGGGTTAGCGGATCCGGCTAATCGCTTCGGGATTGGCACCGGATCGGCGGAACCGGGGCTCAGGCGGCGGCGCCGAGGCGGCCGGCCACCGTCTCGCGATAGGCGAGCGCTTCGGCGACATGGATGCGGCGGACACCGCCGCCGCCTTCGAGGTCGGCAAGAGTGCGCGCCACGCGCAGCACACGGTGATAGCCCCGCGCGGTGAGGCCCATGCGTTCGGCGGCCTCGGCGAGAAGGCGGCGGCCGGAATCATCCGGCGCGGCGATGCGATCGAGCAATTCGCCCTCGACATGGGAATTGAGGAGCATGGAGCCGGGGCCGACAAGTTCGCTGAAGCGCGCCTGCTGAAGCTCGCGTGCGGCGGCGATGCGGGCGGCGACTTCGGCCGAGCCTTCCGCAGGCGGCGGCAGGGCGAGGTCCGCATGGGCGACGGGGGGCACCTCGATATGGATGTCGATACGGTCGAGCATGGGGCCGGAGAGCTTGGCCTGATAGTCGGAAACGCAGCGCGGCACGCGCGGGCAGGCGCGCGCGGCATCGCCCGCATGACCGCAGCGGCAGGGGTTCATGGCGGCGACGAGCTGGAAGCGGGCCGGGAAGGTCACATGCGCATTGGCGCGCGCGACCACAGCCTCGCCGGTTTCGAGCGGCTGGCGCAGGCTGTCCAGCACCTGACGGGGAAACTCCGGCAATTCATCGAGGAACAGAACGCCGCGATGGGCGAGCGAGACCTCGCCCGGCTTCACGCGCAGGCCGCCGCCGATAAGGGCGGGCATGGAGGCCGAATGATGCGGCGCGCGATAGGGCCTGCGGCGCGAGACGCCGGTGCGGTGGAGCTCGCCCGCGAGCGAGGCGACCATCGAGGTTTCGAGCATTTCGCGGGGGCTGAGCGGGGGCAGAATGCCCGGCAGGCGGGAGGCGAGCATGGACTTGCCGGAGCCCGGCGGGCCGACCATCAGCATGTTATGGCCGCCAGCGGCTGCGACCTCAAGGGCGCGCTTCGCGGTTTCCTGTCCCTTGATGTCACGGAGATCGGGGACAGCGCCCGCCTCCACCGCCTTCAGGGGCTCAGGCTCGGAGAGGACTTGCGTGCCCCGGAAATGGTTCACCAGCGCGATGATGGAGCGGGGCGCGAGGACGCCGCCCGGGTTGTCCTCGCCCATCCCGGCCCAGGCGGCCTCGGAGCCGCATTCGAGCGGGCAGATGAGGCCCTTGCCCCGGCTGTTCGCGGCAATGGCGGCGGGCAGCGCGCCTGCGACCGGATTGATTGCGCCATCGAGGGAGAGTTCGCCAATACAGACGAAGCGCTCCAGCTCCTGCGGCGGCAGGACGCCCATCGCAACCAGAAGGCCAAGGGCGATCGGCAGATCGTAATGGCTGCCCTCCTTCGGCATGTCGGCGGGGGCGAGATTGACGGTGATGCGCTTGGCGGGGAGGCCGAGGCCTATCGCCGAGAGCGCGGCGCGGACACGCTCTCGGCTTTCGGCAACGGCCTTGTCGCCAAGCCCGACGACCGCGAAACCGACGACGCCGCCCGCGATATGGACCTGAACGTCCACCGGCCGCGCCTCGACGCCCTGAAAGGCCACCGTTTCGATATGCGCGACCATGGATTGAGCCCCCTTCCCGCCTTCTGCCCCGTAAGAGACGGATTACGGAAAGGCTAGCGGAAATGGCGGGCTCGTCAAGAACGAAATGGGAACACGAGACGTACCGGCAAGCGGGAACCCGGCTTGAAGCCGGACGTTATGTTAAACGGGGCGCAAGGAAGGAAACCACGCCATGAAGCTCAAGACACCCGCTCTCGCCGCTTCGCTGATCGTCGCCACCGGCTTGCTTGCGGGCTGCGGCAGCAGCGACGATATGGGCCCCGCACAGGAAGCACCGGGCACCATGGGCTCGACGGACACGGAATCGACCGCCGATCTGCCCGCGAAGAACGCGCAGTCGACGCCGATCATCCGCCCCGAATAAGGCGCGTCAGCGCCCGAGCGGCGCCTCTTTCGCAATGAAGGAAGACAGGGCGGTCCAGGGGATGGCGGGTGTGCGCTCGCCTATAGCGTATGGGCCAATGGAGTAGACGGAGAAATTAACGCCGAGGTTTTCGCCGGTCAGTACCCAGTGTTCGGGTTTCGCGACCGTCTCAGCGACCGTCTCTTCATAGCCATCGAAATAGATCGCGCCATCTTCCCCGGCGCTCGCGTGAAGCTCTTTCAGGATCGCTTCACTGAGCGCGGCCTCCCACCCTTCGCGGGCGAAGATATCGTCCGCGCGGAGGAGGCGGCCTTCATCGAGCCGAAAGTTCAGATGGGCGGACGCGCCGAAACCATGCGCGGCGCCGAGCGGATATTGCCACTCCATCATGTCGAGACTGACGAGATCGGGTGTCGCCATGTTGAGCGTGAAGGACGCCCACATGCGCCTCTCGCCGTCAAAGCCGTTCCAGAGATATTTCTCCTCTTTCACGACTTGCGCATTGAAGGCGCGCTCGCCATCCGTGTCTGGCGCGTCGATGCCGTAATGCAGCTGCTGGCGGTAGCGCATGTCGTTCGCGCCCGGCAGTTCCTCCTCGCCTTCCTTTGCAGGCGCGATGAAACGCCAGTCGTCCCACGCAAAGAACACGTTGCCGCCTTCCTGCGCCACCGCACCGGACAGGAATTCGACGCGATCCGTCATGAAAGACGCGAGACATTCCTCGCCGCCTGCCGGGCAGGCCTTGCCGAGAAAACCCAGCCATGAACGCTGGCCGTCGCGAAAACGCGCGGCGCCTTCGGACGAGAGCTTCGACATCGCCGCTTCATAACGGGCGGCGATTTCTTCATCGGCTTTCGAAAGTTCGGGCGTGGTGCAGATGGTCTTCTCGCGCGGGGAGGACGCCTTCGCGCAATCGAAGCTCGCCGCCTGCGCCGTGGCAGGCAAGGCGAGTGCCATCAGGAAAAATGTTGCTGCGGGCTTCATAGCCTCTCCCTTTCGTTTGGGAGAGGCTATCCGAAGAGAGATCAGCCCGCGAGCTTCACGCGGGCTTCCTTCGCCATTTCGACGAGGACGGGGCGGATTTCGGCGGCGGACTTCAAGGGTGTGGCGAAGTTCAGACGGATGAGCCGCTCGCCCAGCACGAGATCGAGCCCGCGCGGGTCGATCGTGGCGATGCGCCAGGGACCGGCCTCCGCCTCCGCAAGAACGGTGGCGTAGAGCCCGACGGCTTCGCCATGATCCTCGTTCATGTGGGAGACGATGCCCTCCTCGACCTTGATGAGTTCGCCCAGCAGTTCGTCCTGCGGCAGGAACATGTCGGCGCCGGTCAGGTCGAAGGCCTTGCCGAAGCCGCCATTGAGGAAGGCATGATCGCTTTCCATCCGGTAGAAGGCGAAATCCGGCAGATCGAGATAAAGCCCGGCCTTCTTCTGGCGGGCGATATAGCGACGGTAGAGCCGCGCATGGGTGTCGCTGTCCCTTTCCACCCGGACGGCGCGGCCCTTGAGCGACAGGCGGGGATTGGTCAGCGGGTCGCCCTTGCCGGTTTCGCCGAGGAGCAGCGAGCAGCGCGGGTCCGCCATCAGCGCTTTGGTATGTGCGGAAAGGCCGGAGAGCGGAATATAAACGGTGCCGTCCATGTCGGGTACGCAACCGACGCGCGAGGTAAAGGGGTGACCGCTGCCGGGCTCGAGGACCGCCAGCGTGCCGTAGCGTACGGTGCGCAGCAGGGTTTCGGCCATCGACCGCGCCTCGTCATTGGTATCCAGTCTCAGATTTTTCGCTTCGGCCATATCCCCATCCTTTTTGCGATTGATTGTCAAAATCAATACACAAGGCTCGCGCCCAAGGCAATCCGGCAAGGCTGCGGCGGATTGGCTCGCTCAGCGCGGCTGTCGAGCCCTCTCCGCCGCCTCCATGACGCGGAGCAGGTTGCCGCCCCAGATTTTCACGATCTCTTCTTGCGAATAGCCGCGCCGGACAAGCTCGGCCGTGACGTTCGGCGTCTCGCCTGCATGGGACCAGCCCTCGATGCCGCCGCCGCCCTGAAAGTCCGAGGCGATGCCGACATGATCGACGCCGATGAGCTTCACCGCGTAGCCGATATGGTCGGCGAGAAGCGCAACACTGGCGCGCGGCCATTTCGCATCGATCTCCGCCAGACCCTCGATGAATTTCGCTTTTGTCTCCTCGTCCGCATCGAAAACGGCATCGAGGCTGGTGAGGCCAAGCGAACCGGCGAGCTCCCGGCGGGCCGCCTTTTTCTCTTCCGGCACGGGATGGAGATATTCGTCGAAGGCGACGATCTGGACAACGCCGCCCTTTGCCGCGATGGCCTTCATTTCCCGGTCGGAGAGATTGCGCGGGTGATCGCGAAGCGCCGCGACCGCCGAATGAGAGGCGATGACGGGCGCGCGCGAGACCTCGACCGCCGCGAGCGTGGCCGCGCGGGAAGAATGCGAAACGTCGACCATCATTCCAAGATCGTTGGCCCGCCCGATCGCCTCGCGGCCCAGCGCCGAGAGGCCGCCATGCTCTCCGTTTTCCTCATTCGGCCTGTCGCCAAGCTTTTCGCGAGGTTGCGCGCTGTCGGCGAGATCGTTGTGACCGTTATGGACGAGGCCGAAATAGCGCGCGCCAAGATCGTAGTAGAAATCGAGAAGGGCAGGCTCTTTCGCGATGGAATAGCCGTTCTCGATGCCGATCAAGGCAATGCGTTTGCCCTCTTCATGAAGTTTGCGGACATCGGCGGCGGTCAGCGCGAGGCCAACCTCATCCTTATACTGAATATCGGTCATGCGGCGGATGGCGGCGAATTTTTTCAGCGCCTCGGAAGCGGCCTGCGCATAACCGGCGGCGCCGCGCTCCGTCTGCGAGACATAGACGATAAAGAACACGGCATCGAGACCGCCCTCGCGCATGCGCGGCAGGTCGACCTGTACGGGGAAGCTGCCGCGCAGGCCCGGATCGTATTTCCCGGAGCCGAGGAAACTCGGAATGTCGACATGGGTGTCGATGACGATGGCTTCACGGTGAATGCTGGCGGCGATCTCTTCAGGCGAACGCTCGGGCCCGGATGGTCCGAACGAGGGACGCAGCGTCCATAGCGCCGCCAGAAGCACAAGCGCGGCCACTGCCGCAATACCGTATCGCACACCGTTCATTCGCATGAGCCCCTCCACCCGCATTCAGGAAGCCGAGAGACTAGCCGGATTTGGCGGAACGGCAAAAAACTGCCTCCGCCGCTTCATTGATGCCGCTTGACCGGTGCCGCCACATCGGGCGCTGCCTCAATTGCGGCGCTTGCGGGGTCATTTCATGACTGCGGGAACAAACGTCTCCGCTCCCCGTTTTTCGCTGCGGGTTCAGCAATGACGGATTGAAGGATACTCACCATGACCAAGACCCTGTTCACCCGCGTCGCAGCGCCGATATTCGCGGTCGGTGTTCTTTCTCTCGCCGCCGGTTGCGGCAGCGACAGCGAGACGGTGACGAAACGCACCGTCATCCAGGAGCAGCCCCAGACCGTGCATACGGAAACGACCACCACGACGGTCGACGAAGACTGAACGGCCACCCTCCAGTTGCCCCCCTCGCTGTCCCCTTTGTGGACAGTGAGGGGGGCACATACTAAGCTCCTCCGTGTCCTGTAAAATAAGATCACACAGACATGGCGGGGGGCCAATTGCGCGAGAGAATTTTCGCCGCCATCGCGCGGCGTTTTCCGACGGAACTCGTCGGAACAAACAGGTTTGTTGCCGGTCTCTGGCGCATTCTTTTCTATCTCTTCAGGCCCCAAAAGCCCTTCATCATGCGTACGCAGCATTACCGTCTGCGGGTCCATCCGCGAAAGGGAACGCTGACCCGCGTCGTATTGCGCCGCGGCTGCTGGGAGGCGTGTGAAACGGATTTCTTCATCAGCCGGTTGAAGCCTGGCGGCTTTGTCGTCGATGCGGGCGCGAATTTCGGTCACTACACATTGGTAGCATCGAACATCGTGGGCCCGGAGGGCCTTGTCGTCGCCTTTGAACCTTTCCCGGCGAACCATGCGCTCCTGACGGAGAATGTCGCTCTTCTGCCGACAAAAAACGTCGTTGCCGAACAAGCCGGGCTTGCCGCGACGAGCGGGACGTTCGACCTCATTACCGACGAGGCAAATCCGGGCGGACACAGCTTCAACCCCGATCTCATATGGAAGCAGGGCAACAAGATCTCCGTACCGATCTATGCGCTCGACGATTATATCGCGGACCGCCGCATCGACCGCAGGCTCGATGTGCTGAAGAGCGATACACAAGGCTATGAGTGGCAGCTCATCTCCGGCGCGCGAAAGACGATCCTGCGCGACAAGCCGCTCGTGCTTTGCGAAGTCGCGCCGAAAGCCCTGAAAGCCATCGGCGATTCACATGAGGAGCTGCTGCGCTTCTTCGAGGAGGCGGGCTACTCAATGCTGATGGTCGACCGGTCCAGAGACGAGCTCATGCCTCTGGGTTATGAGGCACTGAAGCTGCATCTCGGGGAGACGGGCCGCGAGTTCGAGGATGTGATCTTCCTGCCGCCCGCCGAAACGTCAGAGGCGTGCCTCGATCGCGTCCCAGACGAGGCCGGAGAGATTGGCATTGTCGAAACGGTCGATCTCCTGAATGCCGGTCGGTGAGGTCACGTTGATTTCGGTGAGGTAATCGCCGATCACATCGATGCCGACGAAGATCAATCCGCGCGCCTTCAGCTCGGGGCCGATGATTTCGCAGATCTCGCTTTCGCGCTTCGTCAGCATCCATTTCTCGGCGCGGCCGCCGACATGCATGTTGGAGCGCGCCTCGCCCTCGGCCGGCACACGATTGATCGCACCGACGGGCTTGCCGTCCACGAGGATGATGCGCTTGTCGCCCTGACGGACTTCCGGCAGATAGCGCTGCACGATGACAGGTTCGCGATTCATCTGGCCGAACATTTCGAGAAGCGAGTTCAGGTTCTCGTCGCCCTCGCGAATGCGGAAGACGCCCACGCCGCCATTGCCGAAAAGCGGTTTCACGATGATGTCGCCGAACTCCTTGCGGAAGTCGCGGATTTCGCCCGGATCGCGGCTGATGAGCGTCGGCGGAAGGAGGCCCTTGAAGCGGACGGCGAAAAGCTTTTCCGGCGCGTTGCGAACTTCGGCCGGATCGTTCACGACGAGCGTTTTCGGATGGGCGGTTTCGAGGATATGCGTCGCCGTGATGTAGCTCATGTCGAAGGGCGGATCCTGACGCATCAGCACCACGTCGACCTCTTCGAGAAAAACCTTTTCACGGCTGCCGAGTGTCGAATGATTGCCGGTCTCGCGGCGAAGCGTGAGCGGGCGCATCTGCGCATAGGCGCGGCCGTCGCGCATCGAGAGCTCGTGCGGCTCGTAATAGAAGAGCTTGTGGCCGCGCGACTGCGCCTCCAGCCCGAGGGCGAAGGTCGAATCCGCGTTGATATTGATGTGCTGGACGGGGTCCATCTGGATGGCCACTGAAAGCTTGCTGGCGCACATGCGGGGTTCGTCCTTCATCCGGGTTATTGCCTCAATTCGCGTGAAGATGGGACTTCGGGAGCCAAAAGACCAGAGGCTCTCTTTTCCGAAGGATCCGCGCCCTCTTGTGCCCGCTCATCCTTGCCCATCTTTGCTCATCCTTGCGCCGGGGAGAGGAATAGAAGACCCTCGAAACGCCCCATCCAGACAGGATCCCCACTGCCCATGCTTCAGGATGCAATCACTTTCGGCATTACCTGCTTTGCCGGCTATTTCGCCATCGCCAATCCGCTGGCGAACACCCCCGTTTTCATTGCGCTCACTGCGGGCGACCGGCGCAGCGTGAAGCTCAGGATCGCGCGGAACAGCGTTTTGATTGCGCTTGGCGTCGTGATCCTGTTCAGCGTGGCGGGCAAGCTCATTTTCGAGATGTTCGGCGTGACGATGGCCGCGCTCCGGATCGCGGGCGGCATTCTGGTGGCGATGATCGGCTATCAGATGCTGCAGGGGCACTCATCGGGCGTACACGTTCCCGAGGAGGTAGAGGGAAATGACGACGTTCCGCCGGAAGTGCTGCAGGCGCAGCTCTCGGTTGCCGTGTCACCGCTCGCGGTGCCGATGATCGCGGGGCCCGGCACCATCGCCACGGCGGTGAGTTTTTCGGCGAATCCCAACCTGCTCTATACATTGATGTCGATTGCCGCTTTCGGCGCCGTCGCCGCGCTGAGCTATATTTCGTTTACGCAGGCGCAGCGCATCGTGCACTACATGGGCGCGACCAATCTCAATGTGGTGACGCGGCTGATGGGCATTATCGTTGCGACCATCGGGGTCGAAATGGTGCTGACGGGGCTTGGCGATGCGGCCAATACCTATCTCGGCTACGTTCGAAGCCTGCCAATGGCGCCGCCTAGTTGAGCTTCGTCTTGAGGCGGCGAAGCGCCTCCTCGGCCATGCCTGCAATCCGCGTCTCGCCGATATCGGCCGCAATATCCTTGCAGGTCTCGAAGGCATCCGCCGCCGCGCCCATATGGCCGGCATGGACTTCAAGGCGGCCAAGTTCGAAGCGGAGACCGGCGCGATGCGGAGCGAGCCAGATCATGCGCGTCACGACCTCGCGGGCACGCGCGAACTCACCCGCCCTGATCGCGCGGGTCAGAATATTGTTTTCAAGACGAAGCAGGATGTCACGCGGGGAAACGGCCTCGCAGGCTTCCGGCGTGAGGCGCGCTTCCGGCCCCTCGACACCGCGCAGCACCGAGAGAAGATCGGCCGGCGAGAGCGTCTGCCCGCCATTGAAGGGGTCGAGCACCACGGCCTCGCCCGCGCCTTGCAGGCGCAGCACAAAATGACCCGGAAAATTCAGGCCCGAAAGATCGAGGCCGATTTTCGCGCCGACATGCAGATAGAGAATGCCGAGCGTCACGGGAAGACCTTTGCGCCGGTCGATCACATGAGCGAGGTTCGCATTGCGCGGATCTTCATAGGTTTCGGCATCGCCCAGATAATGAAAGCGGCCCGAGATCACGCCCGACAGCACACCTGCGGCGACACCGCAGGGCATCGACGCATTTTCGTCCAGCGCGCAGCGCGCGGCGGCAACGATTTCATCGAGATGCGCGCGATAGCCGTCGAGTGAAATTTCCGGGCGGTCGCATGCCGCGAGCGCCAGCGCGAGCGAGGCGATATCGAGTTCCGCGTCAGGCATCTTGCCCGCCGCGCGCAATTCGCGCTCCAGCTGTCTTTCGCGTTCCGACATGACAACCATCATGACGCGGAAAGGAGAAGCGCGGCAAGCACCGAAATGAGACCGGCGTTCAGTTCGCGCGGTCTTTCACCTCGACATAGGAAATGACGTTGCGCACGCCATTGATATCGCGCGCATGGGCTATGACGCGGTCGAGCTCAGCCTGATCGAGCGCGGTCCCCATCAGGTAGATCACGCCATTCGATGTCTCTATCGAATAGTTGAGGCCGCTGACATTGCTGTCGCCAGTGAGGCGCGCGCGCAATTTGGTCGTGATCGTCGTGTCGCTTACCGATTGCGAAAAGCTGCCATCCTGTCCGGTCGCCAGTTCGTTGATGACCTCTTTCACGCCGCCGATGGTCCAGACAAGGCGCGTGACAGCAATGCGGTCTTCCTGCGCGGGCACGCGGCCGGTGAGGAGCACCCTGCCCTTGCGCACCTGTGTGGAGACACCGGAATAAAGGTTCGAATGTTTTGCGAGAAGCTTCCGGTTTATTTCGAACGCGATCTCGTTGTCGTCCACCGCCTGTTCGAGCCCGCGATCCTGCGAGGCGCCGACCATTGCCGCGCCGCCGCCTGCCGCGATCAGGGGCACACAGGCACCCAGAGAAAATACCGCGAGCGAAAAAGCCGTAACAGCGAACAGCGCGAAGGGCTTGCGCATCTTCAATCCCCGTGAATGAGTTTCGTCGGGCGGAGAATGAGCGGCAAGCTGCGGCGAGATTATGGCCGCCAGGCATCGGCGAGATGTTGCGGCAGGCGGCCGGGCGCGACAAGGACCACATCGAAGCGGAGATCGAGGCCGGCGAGGGCAGGATTGCGGCCGAGGAAATGCGCGGCGGCGCGCTCCAGCCTGCGCTGCTGGCGGGGCAGGATCGCCTCCACCGCCTCGCCCTGCGCCCTCGCCTTCACCTCGACGATGGCGAGGCTTCCTCCGCGACGCACCACCATGTCGATTTCGCCGGCGGGCGTTTTCAGGCGGCGGGCAAGAATGCGGTAGCCCTTGAGGCGGAACATGAAGGCGGCAAAGGCCTCCGCGCGCAGGCCAAGGCGATAGGCGGCGCGGCCCGTGGCGGCATCGCCGCGCCGCCGCGCCACCTTATTTCGCCCCGGAGAGCTCGAGCGCGCGGGCATAGATTTCGCGGCGCGGAAGGCCCGTAACAGATACAACTTCGGCGACCGCATCCTTCAGCGAGGCGCGGCGGAGCGCATTCTCGATCATGGCATCGACCTCATGCGCGCAGAGCGCGGCGCGCTTTTCCGGCGGGCCGACGACGATCACGATTTCGCCTTTCGGCGCGCCCGCATCGGCATAATGCGTGGCGAGTTCGGCGAGGGTTCCGCGCCGCACCTCCTCGAATTTCTTGGTCAGTTCGCGCGTCACCGCCGCCTCGCGGGAGCCGAGCGCGGCCGCCATATCCGCGAGCGAGGCTTCGAGGCGGTTCGCGCTTTCAAGAAAGACGAGCGTCGAGGGAATCTGGCCCATTTCCGTGAGCTCCTTGCGGCGCGCCTCCTGCTTCGCGGGAAGGAAACCCGCAAAGAAAAAACGGTCCGTCGGCAGGCCCGCCAGCGTCAGGGCGGCGAGAACGGAAGACGCGCCGGGCAGCGCAGTCACGTTATGGCCTGCGTCCAGCGCCTCGCGCACGAGCTTCAGCCCCGGATCGGAGACCAGCGGCGTGCCCGCATCCGAGACCAGCGCGACCGCCTCACCCGCCTCCAGACGACGCATAACGCGGGGGCGCATCTCGGCTGCATTATGGTCGTGATAGGGGGCGGTCTTCGCCGAAATCCCGTGAATGGCGAAGAGCTTCGCCGTTACCCGCGTATCCTCGCAAAGCACCAGATCGGCGCGGCCCAGCACGTCGAGCGCGCGCAGCGTAATGTCGCCCGCATTGCCGATGGGGGTCGCCGTCACATAGAGGCCGGGCGCGAGGCGCGGCGACAAGGTGATTTTTTCTTCGGTCTTCTCCATGGCGCGACCTTGGCCCCGACGGGGCGATTTGGCAACGGCCCGATGAAGGCCGCGGTTAACCAGCAAAGCGCGCGAGGCCTTACGTGTGTTTACTTGAGCGGGAGTGCCCGGTACCCTCCGCATTCGCATGTTTCGCGTCGTTTTTCAGGAAAATCCGGTGACAAAACCCGCAGCTTCCGCCCGCCCCGGCCTCTTGAATGCCACGAGGGCGGCGCTCTTTCTCGGCATGGCGCTGACGCTCGCCGCCTGTGGCGGAAACCGCCAGCCCGGGCCGCCGCCGCAGGTGACGCCGCCGCCCAAGGTGGAAGTGACGCCGCCGCCCATCGCGGAGAAACCGGCCTATACGCGCGACCCCTCGCGCTTCTACAACCCCGCCTATATGGCGGGCGAAGAGCCCATCCGCGTTGCGCTGCTGCTGCCTTTCAATTCATCGCGGCAGAATGTGCGTACGCTTTCCAATGCGCTCTACAATGCGGCGCAGCTCGCGCTCTTCGAGTTCGACCGCGGCAACATCCTGCTGATGCCCAAGTCAACCGGCGGCTCGGCGGACGGGGCCAGACGCGCGGCGAAAGAAGCGCTCGACGCGGGTGCCGACCTCATTCTCGGGCCCCTTTTCGCCGAGGAAGTTTCCGCGGTGGGACAGCTTGCCGCGAACGTCAACGTGCCTGTCGTGGCTTTTTCTTCCGACAGCTCCGTCGGCGGCGGCAATGTGCATCTTCTGTCCTTCCCGCTAGACGAAGACGTGGACCGCATCGTCGATTATGCGACGCTGCAAGGCATCACGCGCTATGCGGCGCTCTATCCGCAAGGCACCTATGGCAATCGTGTGCGCGCCGCCTTCCAGCAGGCCGTATCGGCACGGACAGGCGAAGTGGTCGCGAGTGCGAGCTATCCTTCAAACGCACAAGGCATGTATGACCCGGCGCAGCGCGTCGCGAGCGCCTATGGCGGCGGTAACTATCACGCGGTCTTCCTGCCCGAAGGCGGTTCGGAACTGAAATCGCTGGCGCCGCTGCTGCCCTATTACGATGTCGATCCGCGCGACGTGAAATTTCTGGGCACAGGGCTCTGGGACGACCCGTCGCTCACGCGCGAACCGCCGCTCAACGGCGCGTGGTATCCCGCACCGCCGCCGGAAGGACATGACCAGTTCCTGATCCGCTACCGTCGCGCCTATGGCTCGACGCCGCCGCGTATCGCCAGCCTCGGCTATGATGCGGTAAGCCTTGCGATCGCATTGTCGACATTGCCGCGCAGCGAACGCTTCAGGCCGGAAGCGCTGACCAATCCAGACGGTTTTGCGGGCGTCGACGGTATCTTCCGCTTCATGCCGGATGGCAGCACCGAGCGGGGCCTTGCCGTGCTTGAAATCAGGCCGGGCGGCGCCGTCGTGATCGATCCGGCACCGACGAGCTTCCAGCCGCAGGTTTTCTGAAGGTCTTACGCGAGCAATCGGGCGAGAACGGCGTCGAGCAGCATCCGGCCTTCGGATGTCGCGCGGATAATGTCACCCTCCACGGCGAGCAGATCGTCCGCGACGAGCGCCTCGATGCGGACAGGTGAAATTTCCCGCCCCGCGAGGCGCGCGTGACGCGCAAGCGAGACGCCTTCTTGCAGACGCAACCCCATAAGCACCATCTCATCGCCCTGCTCTGCCGGTGCAATTTCTTCCACGGCTTCGAGCCCGTGGCCTTCGCGCTCGACGGCATCGATCCAGTCGCCGGGCATGCGCCGTGCGCGGGTGGCAAGGCGCTTTTCACCTGAAGTGATGCGGCCATGCGCCCCGGGCCCGACGCCCGCATAATCGCCATAGCGCCAATAGACGAGATTGTGGCGCGAGGCGGCGCCGGACGCGGCATAGTTCGATACTTCGTAGGCGGATAATCCGGCTTCGGCGCAGATATCGGCTGTCAGCGCATACATTTCCGCCGCCTCCTCGTCTTCCGGCAACACGAAGGCGCCCTTCTCGTAGAGGCGCGCAAATGCGGTGTCCGGCTCAATGGTGAGCTGGTAGAGCGAAAGATGATCCGCCGCATGGGCGAGCGCGGCACGAAGCTCGCTCTCCCATGCGTCTTTCGTCTGACCGGGCCGCGCATAAATCAGGTCGAAGGAAAGACGCGGGAAAATGTCGCGCGCGAGTGCGATGGCGCGGAGCGCCTCGTCCGCCGAGTGCAGCCTCCCGAGAAATTTAAGCTGTGCGTCATCAAGCGACTGGACACCGAGCGAGAGCCGGTTGACGCCTGCGGCTCTGTACCCCTTGAAGCGGTCCGCCTCGACGCTGGTCGGGTTCGCCTCAAGCGTGATCTCGGCGCCCTCCTCCATCGTCCAGAGCGATGCAATCTTCTTGAGCACCGCATCGACCGTTTCCGGCAGCATGAGAGAGGGTGTGCCACCACCAAAGAAAACGGATCGGACGCGCTGCGCTCCGGCGAGGCTGCGCATATGTTCCAGCTCGCGGCAGAGCGCGCGCGCCCAGCGCGCCTGATCTATGTTCGCGACGACATGGGAATTGAAATCGCAGTAAGGGCATTTTGACTGGCAAAAGGGCCAGTGCACATAAACGCCGAATCCCGGGGCTCCGGCGCCACCTTCTTTTTCCAGTATGGCGCCGGGTGCATGAGCGGCGGGGCTATTTGCCGAAGCAGGCATCGACGAGTTGCCGGAAGGCGTGTGCGCGGTGCGAAATCGCATGCTTCGCCTGCGGCTCCATTTCGCCGAAGGTGACGTCGTAACCATTGGCGATGAAGACAGGATCGTAGCCGAAGCCTTTTTCACCACGCGGTGGCCAGATGAGTTCGCCGTCCACGCGCCCCTCGAAATATTCGGCATGACCATCCGGCCAGGCGAGCGCGAGACCGCAGATGAAATGCGCGGAGGTGTCGGAGAGCCCGGCTTCGATCATGCCGCGGCGCAGCTTTTCCATTGCGAAGTCGAAATCCTTGTTCGGACCCGCCCAGCGCGCGGAATAGATACCCGGCGCACCGTTGAGCGCGGTCACGCAAAGGCCGCTATCGTCGGCGAGCGCGGGCAGGTTTGCTGCCTTCGCCGCCGCATGCGCCTTCAGCTCCGCGTTCTGGCGGAAGGTCTCGCCCGTCTCTTCGGGCTCGGCAAGATCAAGATCGCCGGCCGAAACCGTCTCGATGCCGAAAGGCGCAAGGAGGTCGGCAATCTCGCGGACCTTGCCGGGATTGTGGCTTGCGACCACGAGCTTGCCGCCCTCGAATTTGCGCGTCATTTCGAAATGGCTTCCTTCTGAAGCTTCACGAGATCGTTCACGCCCGCCTTGGCGAGCTTCAGCAGCGCGAGGAATTCCTCCTCCGAGAAAGGCTCGCCTTCCGCCGTGCCCTGGATTTCGCAAATTCCGCCCGAGCCGGTGATGACGAAGTTCGCATCCGTGTCGGCATCGGAATCTTCCGCGTAATCGAGATCGGATACGGGTGTGCCCTTGTAGATACCGCAGGAGATTGCCGCGACGTGATCCTTGATGACGGGAGCGGAAATCATCGAGCGAGCGCGCATCCATTCGATGCACTGGTGAAGCGCGATCCATGCGCCGGTGATCGAGGCCGTGCGCGTGCCGCCATCGGCCTGGAGCACGTCGCAGTCGACGCTGATCTGGCGCTCGCCCAGCGCGCGCAGATCGACGATGGCACGCAGCGAACGGCCAACGAGACGCTGGATTTCCTGTGTGCGGCCGGACTGCTTGCCTTGCGAGGCTTCGCGGCGCATGCGGTCATGCGTGGAGCGCGGCAGCATGCCGTATTCGGCCGTCACCCAGCCCTGCCCGCCGCCCTTGAGCCACGGCGGCACCCGCTCTTCAAGGCTTGCCGTGCAAAGCACATGGGTATCGCCGAAACGGACGAGGCAGGAGCCTTCCGCGTGCTTGGCGATGCCGGGTTCGAAGCTGACGGCCCGCATTTCGTGCGGCTGACGTCCGGAAGGGCGCATATTCGGGTATCCAGTGCTGTCTGGTCTTTGAATCTGGGCGATCACTTGTGCCGGGGCCTTGTTACATGGGGGCTGGCCTTCCGTAAAGGCGCGGCCTGCCCCTGCCCGCTCGCCGGCCCGCCATTGATGCCCGTGTGCGCCGCGCCTCTCCCGGTATCCGCTCGAATTTTGCCGATAAAGGTTTCCCGCCGCGAGAAAGCGATCTAGATTATTTCTCAATATCAGAGACTTACGAGGAGGCGGGTTGCGGATATGGTTGGCGTGATGGATCTCAATGAGCGCTCGCGCGAGATCCTGCGCCGCGTGGTCGAGACCTATCTCGAAACCGGCGAGCCTGTCGGTTCGCGCTTCCTGTCGCGCCAGCTCCCTCTTTCGCTTTCCGCCGCTTCGATCCGCAATGTGATGTCGGATCTGGAGTCGCTGGGTCTCATTTTCGCTCCTCATACCAGCGCAGGCCGCATGCCGACGGAAGCGGGGCTGCGCATGTTCGTGGACGGGCTTCTCGAAATCGGCGACCTGACAGACGAGGAGCGCGTTTCGATCGAGCGGCAGGTCTCGGGCTCGCACAGAAGCGTGGAGGACGTTCTGGACGAGGCATCGAAGCTTCTCTCCGGCCTCAGCCACGGCGCAGGCTTCGTCGTCGCGCCGACCTATGACGCGGCGCTGAAACATGTCGAGTTCGTGCCTATCGACGCGGATCGCGCCCTTGTCGTGATCGTGACGGAAGGCGGCGCGGTCGAAAACCGCGTCATCGAAGTGCCGAAAGGGCTGACGCCCTCCGCCCTTGCCGAAGCGACGAACTATCTCAACGCACAGTTGCGCGGACGCACGCTCGACGAAGCGAAAGCCTATCTCGCGCGTGAACTCGAAACGCAGAAGGCCGAACTCAACGAACTGACAGCGAAGGTGATCGAGGCGGGGCTTGCGACCTGGTCAGGCTCGAATGCGCCCAACGATCCGCTGGAAAAATCACTGATCGTGCGTGGCCGTTCGCGGCTTCTCGAAGACGTGCATGCGGTCGAAGACCTCGAACGCATAAGGCTTCTTTTCGACGAACTCGAAAACAAGCGCGACCTCGTGCAGTTGCTCGGCCTCGCGGAGGAAGCGGACGGGGTTCGCATCTTCATCGGCTCCGAAAACAAGCTTTTCTCTCTTTCGGGCTCGTCTCTGATCGTGAGCCCCTATATGGATACACAGCAGCGCGTGGTCGGCGTACTCGGCGTGATCGGGCCGACGCGGCTCAACTATGCCCGCGTGATCCCGATGGTCGACTACACGGCAAAGCTGCTCGGCCGCCTCATTAACTAACCGCCCTCTCCAAGCTCCCCGCGACGGGCTGCCCGGTTGACATATGACCGCCCGGCGCGCACATCGGAGCTGATGTGGGCCAGCACTACCGGATTGAGAAATGACCGACGAAAAGAACAAACCTGAAGCCGAAACATCCGCGGAACCTGCGGAAACCCTCGCGGAGGAGCTTTCCGAGGAACCCGCGGCGCAGGGCGAAGCGCAGGACCCGGCCCAGAATTCCGCCATGAGCGGGCCCGATATCGCGGCCATCCAGGCCGAGAATGCCGATCTGCGGGACCGGCTGCTGCGGGCGGCCGCCGAAATGGAAAACACGCGCAAGCGCGCCGAGCGTGAAAAGCAGGACGCCGCGCGCTACGCCAATGCCGGTTTCGCGCGCGACATGCTGGAGGTTTCCGACAATCTGCGCCGCGCGCTCGCAACGCTGAAGGCAGACGAGCGCGAAGCCGCCGATGACAGCGTCAAGGCGATGGCCGAAGGCGTCGAAATGACGGAACGGCAGCTTGCCGCCGTTCTGGAGCGCCACGGCATCAAGGAAATCACGCCCAAGCCCGGCGAGCGCTTCGACCCGAACCATCACGAGGCGATGTTCGAGGTGCCGGGCACCGAGCACCCGACGGGCAGCGTCGTCCATGTGCTGGAGGCGGGCTACAAGATCGGCGACCGGCTGCTGCGCGCAGCGCGTGTCGGCGTCGCCAAGAACGAGGATGGCGCGCAAAACGGCGGCAAGGTCGACACCACGGCCTGACCGCACGCCCGGCCCCCGGATTTTCACGCTACTATTCCCTTGCATCGCGGCTTTATCCGCCCCATCTGGCCATAACATTGTTATAGTCCGGGGCCGGAGAGGCACGGATACATATGGAAGGAGGGCGGATCATGGTTCAGCTATGGGCGGCAGCGGCGTTTTTTCTGGGCATTCATCTGATTGTGGCAGGATCGGGCCTGCGGGCGAAGATCGTCGGCGTTCTCGGTGAACGGGCCTGGCTCGCCAGTTTCTCGGTCCTTTCCATTGGCGGCATTTCCTGGCTTGCCTTCAGCTTCAATCAGGCGGTGCTGGGGCCCAACCATCTTTATTGGGCGGTGCCTGAGTGGGCCTATCACCTCGCACCGCTCGTGGTGCTTGTCGCGACGCTCTTTGCCGTGATCGGCGTCACGACACCGAACCCGACAGCGGTCGGCGCCGAGGCGCTGGCCGAGAAACCCGAAACGGTGAAGGGCATGCTCCGCATCACGCGGCATCCCTTTCTCTGGGGCGTCGCGATCTGGGCGCTCTGGCACATTCTGGTCAATGGCGACAAGGCGTCGATCATCTTCTTTGGCACTTTTGCGCTGCTGGCAATTCTCGGCACCTTCTCCATCGACGACAAGAAGCGCAAACGTCTCGGCGAGGCGTGGAACGGCTTTGCGGCGAAGACCTCCAACCTGCCTTTCGCGGCGATCTTCGCCGGGCGCAATCGGTTGAAGCTCGGCGAACTCGGCTGGTGGCGAATCCTGCTCGCGCTTGTCGTGTTCGGCGGGCTTTTCTATGCCCATCTCTGGCTTTTCGGCGTGTCGCCGGTGCCGGGCTGGCAGCCTTATTGAGCAGGTTGCGCTGGCTTCGTCACCCTTCGCAACGTCAGGTTGATCCTGCCGCCGCCGGGAACGAGCTGAGATGAGCCGGGGGTCACGCGGTCGACGCCGTGATAGCGCAGCCGCGAGGGCCCGCCGATCACCAGCACGTCGCCGCTGGCGAGTCTGAAGCTCTTCGATTTGTCGCTGCGCGCGAATCCGCCGACGCGGAAGGTGCATGTATCGCCGAGCGAGATCGACACCACGGGCGCATCGAGCGCTTCCTCATCCTCGTCGCGGTGGAGGCCCATGCGCGATCCGGGCGCGTCGTAGAGGTTGACCAGACAGCATTCGGGCGGGGCAGGGCAGGCGGCGATTTCACCCCAAATAGCGAGTAGGGCCGCCGGTATGGCCGGCCAGGGGGCGTTAACCGTTTCATTTAACGCAGAATATCCGTAGCCGCCGGGACGCGAGACCCAGCCGAGTTCACCGAAATTCGTCTGATGGATCGACCAGGGCTTCCCGGTGCGCGGCATATGCGGGCGATAGGGCGGGGCGGTCTCGAAACCTGCCAGCACCTCTGCAACGAGCGCCTTTTGCGCGGGCGCGTCCAGATAGCCCGGATAGAGCGCAATCCCCTCGAAGCCCGTATCGACCGGTCTTTTTTGCAGGCCTTTTTCGGGCTCTGTTTTTGGCATAGCCTGTGTCATATTAAATACGGGTCACACGGGTGGCGCGGGGATGGCTCCGCGCGAAAACAGGGGGTGAAACATGAAAAGAATAGTCGCGCTCGGTCTTGCGGCAATGATGCTTTCGGGCTGTGCCGCAGCGGCAATCCAGGGCGCCACGCGGGCCAGCGACAATGCCAGAATCCTTGCGAATGAAGACGCGGCGGCAGCGGGCGATGCCGAGGCGCAGATGAAGATGGGCGATGCGCATTGCTGCACCATCGCCGGAAGCGCGGGCGTCTTCAACAACCAGAAGGCCACCGAGTGGTACTGCAAGGCGGCACGGCAAAACGAGCCGCGTGCCTTTTACGAGCTCGGCCGCATCTATTCCGGCGACCTCGTGCGCGGCATCAACGGGCCCGCAAAAATCGGCGCAATGCTGACGGAACAGCGCGAAAACAAGCCTCTGGCGCTGATGTGGTTCAACCTTGCCGCGGCGGCAGGCCAGGACGACGCGGCGGATGAGGCGGAAGACCTGCGCGAAGACATGAGCGCGCCGGAAATTCTGCAATCGAGCCTCCGCCAGAAGAACTGGCAGGGACAGGCCTGCGAGTGGAACGAGGTCTATCCCGATAACCAGCTCTAGGGGGCAGCTCCAGGGGGGCAGCTCTAGGGGGGCAGCTCTAAGGGGGCAGCTCTGAAGCGGGGATATCCGCGCCGCCTTCTCACCGCAACGTCACCGTAACGTCACCGGAACGTCACAAAGCCGGATGAGAGGGTCCCGAAAGGGAACCCGGGGGCGGGGAAATCCGCCTCCGTTTCCGGTCTTTTGCCCCGCGGGACACGGTGAGTCCCAAAAGTCCCGCTCTGTGGCCATATTGCCGCATCAACGCTTGCGGGCCGTAGAACCCAAACCTATATACAGCGCAACGTTTCAACCCCTTAGCCGGGCCGAAATGCCCGGAGAGGATCCCCTTTGGGGGCCGGTTGGGCCGGACGCAGCGATGCGCCGGTTCCAGCGGGTGCCACGAGGCCCGCCCGGCCAGCCGCAAGTAAAAAAGAGGACCAGCACAACATGGCTAAAGTCATCGGTATCGACCTCGGCACGACGAATTCGTGTGTCGCGGTCATGGAAGGCAACACTTCCAAAGTCATCGAAAATTCCGAAGGCATGCGCACCACGCCCTCGATGGTGGCCTTCACACAGGACGGCGAGCGCCTTGTCGGCCAGTCCGCCAAACGCCAGGCCGTCACCAATCCCACGAATACGCTCTTCGCGATCAAGCGCCTGATCGGCCGCTCGTTCGAAGACCCGACCACCAAAAAAGACAAGGACATGGTGCCCTACAGCATCGTCCGCGCCGACAATGGCGATGCGTGGGTCGAAGCGCATGGCGAGAAATATTCGCCGTCGCAGGTTTCCGCCTTCATCCTTCAGAAGATGAAGGAAACCGCCGAAAGCTATCTTGGCGAAAAGGTCGAGAAGGCCGTCATCACGGTTCCGGCCTATTTCAACGACGCGCAGCGCCAGGCGACCAAGGACGCCGGCAAGATCGCGGGTCTTGAAGTTCTCCGCATCATCAACGAGCCGACAGCGGCAGCCCTTGCCTATGGTCTCGACAAGAAAGAAGGCGAGCTGATCGCGGTCTATGACCTTGGCGGCGGCACCTTCGACGTATCGATCCTCGAAATCGGCGACGGCGTCTTCGAAGTGAAGTCGACGAATGGCGACACGTTCCTCGGCGGCGAGGACTTCGACATGCGGCTCGTCAATTATCTCGCCGACGAATTCAAGAAAGAGAACGGCATCGACCTGCGCGGCGACAAGCTCGCGCTGCAGCGTCTGAAGGAAGCCGCTGAAAAGGCGAAGATCGAACTTTCGACCGCCAGCCAGACGGAAGTGAACCTTCCCTTCATCACGGCGGATGCATCCGGTCCGAAGCATCTCACCATGAAGATCACGCGCTCGAAGCTCGAAGCGCTGGTTGCAGATCTCATTCAGCGGACGATCGATCCCTGCAAGGCGGCACTGAAGGATGCAGGCGTGACGGCCGGCCAGATCAACGAGATCGTTCTCGTCGGCGGCCAGTCGCGCATGCCGAAAATCCGCGAAGCGGTGAAGCAGTTCTTCGGCAAAGAGCCGAACATGAGCGTGAACCCGGACGAAGTGGTTGCCATGGGCGCAGCCATTCAGGCGGGTGTGCTTCAGGGCGACGTGAAGGACGTGCTGCTGCTCGACGTGACGCCGCTCTCGCTCGGCATCGAAACGCTGGGCGGTGTGTTCACGCGCCTGATCGACCGCAACACCACGATCCCGACAAAGAAGAGCCAGACTTTCTCCACGGCGGAAGACAACCAGTCGGCCGTGACGATCCGCGTCTTCCAGGGCGAACGCGAAATGGCGGCGGACAACAAGCTGCTTGGCCAGTTCGATCTTGTCGGCATTCCGCCCGCACCGCGCGGCGTACCGCAGGTTGAAGTCGCCTTCGACATCGACGCGAACGGCATCGTCAATGTGTCCGCCAAGGACAAGGCGACGAACAAGGAACAGACCATCCGCATCGAAGCATCGGGCGGCCTGTCGGAAGCCGATATCGAACAGATGGTGAAGGACGCCGAAGCGCACGCGGAAGAAGACAAGAAGCGGCGCGAGGAAGTCGAAACGAAGAACCATGCCGAGGCGCTGGCGAACGGCACCGAAAAGACGCTTGAGGAAAATGCGGACAAGCTCGACCCGGCCGTGAAGGCGGAAGTCGAGGAAGCCCTCGAAGCACTCAAGACCGCGCTGAACGGCACCGATGCCGCCGAGATCAAGGCGAAGTCGGAAGCGCTTACCCAGACCTCGATGAAGATGGGCGAAGCGCTCTACAAGGCAGCGCAGGCCGAAGCCGAAAACGAAGCGGCTTCCGGCACGGACAGCAGCCAGTCCGGCGAGGATGTCGTCGATGCCGACTTCGAGGAAGTCGACGACGACAAGAAGGACCAGGACAAGTCCGCCTGACCGGGGGCTTTGTCATGATGTCTGTTTTTCTGCACAACCATGTGGACAGGGCGCGCGAAAGCGCGCCCTTCTCCGCGTTCAAAGTTTCAAGGTGATCCCCGATGTCGAAGCGCGATTATTATGACGTGCTCGGGGTGAGCCGGGACGCCAGCGCGGACGAGCTGAAAAAGGCTTACCGCTCGCAGGCGAAAAAGCTTCACCCCGACCAGAACCCCGGCGACAAGGATGCCGAACAGCGCTTCAAGGAGCTGAACGAAGCCTATGATGCGCTGAAGGACGAACAAGCCCGTGCCGCCTATGACCAGTTCGGCCACGCCGCCTTCGAGGGCGGCATGGGCGGACGCGGCGGCCCCGGCGGTATGGGCGGCGGCTTCGGCGGCGCGTCCATGTCGGATATTTTCGACGATCTCTTCGGCGAGTTCATGGGCGGCGGACGTGGCGGCGGACGCGGCGGACGGCGCGGCGCCGGCGGCCAGATGCGCGGCCACGATCTTCGCTACAACATGGAGATCAGCCTGGAGGAAGCCTTCGAGGGCAAGAAGGCGCAGGTTCGTGTGCCGAGCTCCGTCGCTTGCGAGAGCTGCCACGGCTCCGGCGCGGCGCCGGGCTCAAGCCCGGTCACCTGTCCGACCTGTCAGGGCGACGGCAAGGTGCGGGCCTCCCAGGGCTTCTTCACCATCGAACGAACCTGCCCGACCTGTCATGGCCGCGGCCAGACAATCGACAAGCCCTGTCCCGCCTGTCAGGGCGCGGGCCGCGTGGAAAAGGAGCGCACGCTTTCCGTCAATATTCCGGCGGGCGTCGAGGACGGCACACGCATCCGCCTTGCGGGCGAGGGCGAAGCCGGCATGCGCGGCGGGCCCGCCGGCGACCTCTACATCTTCCTTTCGGTGAAGCCGCACCGCCTCTTCGAGCGCGACGGGGCGGACCTTTTCTGCCGCGTACCGATTTCGATGGTCACGGCGTCGATGGGCGGCGAGATCGAGGTGCCCACGCTTGGCGGCAAGAAGGTGAAGGTCAAGATTCCCGAGGGCGCACAGACCGGACGGCAGTTCCGCCTGAAAGGCAAAGGCATGCCGGTGGTGAACTCGCGCGAGACGGGCGACCTCTATATCCAGATCACCATCGAGACGCCGGTGAACCTGACCAAGAAGCAGAAGGATCTTCTGCGCCAGTTCGAGGATGCATCCTCGCCGAGCAACAGCCCGGAAAGCGCCGGCTTCTTTGCCAGGGTCAAAGAATTCTGGGACGGCTTCCAGAACTGAGGCTTCGCGAGAGCCCGAACGGCGATAATCTGAAAAGGCCCCGCGGACGAATCCGCGGGGCCTTTTTCACGGGTTCCACCACATGCAAGCCTATCTCACACCCATCGCGCTTCTCGTCGCCTCCAACGTCTTCATGACGACCGCCTGGTACTGGCACCTGAAGTTCAAGGCGATGCCCCTCATGTTCGTCATTCTTGTGAGCTGGGGGCTCGCCTTTTTCGAATATTGCCTCGCGGTGCCCGCCAACCGCTTCGGCTCGGACGTCTATTCACCCGCGCAACTGAAGACGATCCAGGAAGTCATCACCCTTGTCGTCTTCGCGGGATTTTCCGCCGTCTATCTCGGCCATGCGCCGACATGGAACACCGCGATCGGCTTCGCCCTGATCGCGGCGGGCGCATGGTTCGTCTTTCGGGGCTGAAAACCTGGAAACCGCGCGGGGGGAGCCGGGCAGACAGATTTACGGGTCCGGGTGTGACTGCTATACCCGGTTCGCCGATTTCAGGGCCCCAGGCCCAAGCAGCGGGACGCCAGATGGGCCAGAACGTAAAGATCGCCATTACCGGAGCGGGCGGCCGCATGGGCCGGACACTCATTCGTCTCATTGCGGAGACGGAAGGGCTGACGCTTTCGGGCGGCATCGAGGCAGAAGGGTCGCCGCATCTGGGCGCCGATCTCGGAACATTGGCGGGGCTTGCCGAACCGCTCGGCATCGAGGCCACCGCCGACGCGCTCACCGTCATCAAGGATGCGGATGCGCTGATCGATTTTTCGGTGCCGGAAGCCACGCTCGAATTTGCCGCGCTTGCCGCACAGGCCCGCATCGTCCATGTGATCGGGACCACGGGCTTCAAGGACGAAGACCTGCCGAAGATCGAGGCGGCAGCGCGCCACGCCACCATCATCAAGGCCGGGAACATGAGTCTCGGCGTCAATCTGCTGGCCGCACTGGCGCGGCAGGCGGCGAAGGCGCTCGGACCCGACTGGGATATCGAGATCCTCGAAATGCATCACCGTCACAAGGTCGATGCACCCTCCGGCACGGCGCTGCTGCTCGGCGAAGCGGCGGCAGAGGGGCGCGGCATCGGCCTTGGCGAAAATTCGGAGCGGGGACGCGACGGCATCACCGGCGCGCGCAAGGAAGGTGCGATCGGCTTTGCCTCGCTCAGGGGCGGTTCGGTTATCGGCGAGCATGACGTCATCTTCGCGACCGAGAACGAGCGCATCGTGCTTCGTCACGTGGCGGAAGACCGCAGCATTTTTGCGCGCGGCGCGCTCAAGGCCGCGCAATGGGGACAGGGCACCGGCGGCAAGAGCAGGGGCCCCGGCCTTTTCGACATGGCCGACGTGCTCGGTATCGAATAATCTTTCTACGGATCAATGGAGCGAGAGTTGGCTAACCTGCTTGTGCTTGTCCGACACGGACAGAGCGAATGGAACGAGAAGAACCTTTTCACCGGCTGGCGCGACCCGGGCCTGACCGAACAGGGCAAGGCGGAAGCGAAGGAAGCGGGCGAGGCGATGAAGGCGGCCGGGCTCGGCTTCGATGTCGCCTATACCTCAAACCTTTCGCGCGCGCAGGAAACGAACCGGCTGATGCTTGCCGAACTCGGACAGTCCGATATCGAGATCGTGAAGAACGAAGCGCTGAACGAGCGCGACTATGGCGACCTCTCCGGGCTGAACAAGGACGATGCGCGCGAGAAATGGGGCGAGGAACAGGTTCACATCTGGCGCCGCTCCTATGACGTGCCGCCGCCTGGGGGCGAAAGCCTGAAGATGACGGCGGAGCGCGTGCTTCCCTATTTCGACAAGGAAATCCTGCCTCGCGTGCTGAAGGGTGAGCGCGTGCTCGTCGCCGCGCATGGCAACAGCCTGCGCGCACTCGTGATGCAGCTCGACAAGCTGACCCAGGAGCAGGTGATCGCGCTCAACATCGCGACCGGCGCGCCGATCGTTTACGAGCTCGACGACAAGGGCAATGTTCTCTCGAAGAAGATGCTGATCGAGCGCGAGGCGCACTAGACGTTCTTGCGCGCCAAGCGCACCGATCCTGCATCAGGCCTGTTGCGGCGCTCCCTCGCCCTCGGCGAGGGGCGCGCTGCGCAACCGGGCGAGCGCCTTGTCGAGCGCGCGGGCGAAATCGGCGCGTTCGTTCGCAGAGAGCGCGGCCGCCACCTCAAGCTCGCGGCCGTGGCTCATCAGGTGGAGATGGGTGGACTCGTCCGGCTCCTCCCGCAGCGCGACACGCACCCAATAGGGCTGGAAGCTGAAGGCGCGCGCATTGCCCTTCTGATCGACGCGGCGGACGCGCAGTTCCTCATCCGACAATTGCACTGTTTCATGGGCGCGGGCGGCGCGGTAATTCGCGCGGAAAGCCCACCAGACAAGCAAAACTTCGAGGCCGCAAAAGCCGAATACCGGCCAGGCGCCTTGCGCCATGAAAAGAATGCCGGCTGTAAAGTTCACCGTGGCGACGATACCGATGAGGATCGCGAATCCGCGCGACGACAACGAACGATGCGGCGTGATCAGCGCGTTGAAGTGCAAGGGCGGCGCCAGCGGCGCGGGATCGGGCAATGCGTTGTTCATGGAAGGCAAGACTAGGACGCGCCCTGCCGGGCGGCAATACGGCCTTGCGACGCAGGCAAGGTTATGTGCAAATCTCGACTTCATGCCGACACCCATGAAAAAAGCCGACATAGAAGAGTTCTTCCGCCGCCTTTCCTCCGCCATGCCGGAGCCGAAAACGGAACTCCAGTACCGCAACACCTATACGCTGCTTGTTGCCGTGGTGCTTTCCGCGCAGGCGACCGATATCGGCGTCAACAAGGCGACGAAAGAGCTCTTCAAGACGGTCGACAGCCCTCAGAAGATGGTGAAGCTCGGCGAGGCGGGGCTGACGCAGCACATCAAGACCATCGGGCTTTACCGCAACAAGGCGAAGAACGTGATCGCGCTTTCGCGCATGCTGATCGAGAAACATGGCGGCGAGGTGCCGTGCGACCGGGACGCCTTGCAGGAACTGCCGGGGGTGGGGCGCAAGACCGCGAATGTCGTGCTGAACGTCGCCTTCGGCGAGCCGACCATCGCGGTCGATACGCATATTTTCCGCGTGTCGAACCGGACGGGGCTTGCGCCGGGAAAAGACGTCGTCGAGGTCGAGAAGAAGCTCGAAAAGGCAGTGCCGCCGAAATACAGGCTGCATGCGCATCACTGGCTCATCCTGCATGGGCGCTATGTCTGCAAGGCGCGCAAGCCCGACTGCCCGGCCTGCCCGGTCAGCGATCTCTGCCGCTTCAAGGCGAAGACGGTGGCGGCGTGAGCGTTACGAAACCGGCGTGTTGCGCTTCGCCATGACGGCGGAGAGGCAGGCTTCCTTGCTGGCGGCCCCGCCCTCGACTTTCCGTGCATCGACATAACGCGAGCCGAGCGCACCGCCATCCGTCTCGTAGAAATAGACGAAGAGGCTGCAATCGCCGCCCGCATATTGCCAGATCTCGGCATGGGGTTCGGAGCGGCGGAAATCCGGCTCGCCGAGACGCGCGGTGATCGCGGAAGGGGCGGCGCCGACCAGCGCATCGGCTGTCAGCGGTCCCGACAGCGACGGGCTGCTGCTGCCGCGCGGCCCGGTGGAGGGAGCCGCGCAGGCGGCGAGCGCCAGCGCCATCGCGAAGACCGGCAGATACCTCATGCGCTCCTCCGCGCCACAAGGCTCTTGTAGGTGTGAACCATCAAGGCGGTGCCGAAGAGCGGCGCAAAAAGATTGAGTATGGGAACCGTGGTGAAGAGGGCGACGATGACGCCCGCAATAAACACGCGAAAGCCGTGGCGCTTCCTCATGGCCTGCGCCTCGACGGGCGGCAGATGACGGAGCGCGACCAGTTCGAAGAATTCGCGGCCGAGCAGATATCCGTTCACCACCCAGAAGAGGACGAGATTGACACCCGGCAGCAGATAGAAGGGCAGCGCCAGCAGGTTCACCACAATGAGGACCAGCGTGAAGCGGATCGCGGTGAGCATCGACTGCCAGAAGGGCTGGTCGGCGCCCGGCGGATCGGCGGGATAATCCTCCGCCTCGACACGGGCGGCGATGTTTTCAAGGAAGAGGCCGGCCACCAGCGAGACGACCGGATGGACCAGCGGGACCAGCACGATCACGGCGAGGAAGCGCGCCACGAATTCGAGGATCGCATCGACCCAGCCGCCCGCGAAATCCGGCCCGAAGGCGGGCAGGGCGGCAAGCGCCCATTGCAGACCGGCGCCGAAGATCACCAGCACGAGGATCGTGAGCCCGACGGAAATCAGCATCACGCGGCGGAAGGGCGGCGAGAAGGTTTCTCTGAAGGCGCGAATGGCGTCGGACAGCATGGGTTACTCCAGCAGCATTGGGCTGCCTAACCTAGAGCCCGCGCGCCGCGCCCGCAATGCGCCCGTCCAGCGGCCGTGCCCGCAGAAATCGCTGAATTCCGGGGATTTGCGGCGTTTTTGGACTTATGGGGCTCAATCCCTATACTCCGGCCCGCACCCCGAAATTCTCCCTAAAAATACCAGAGGATCATGACAGACCTTAAGTACGACGTGGCAGGCATCGGCAATGCGCTGGTCGATGTGATTTCAAATGCGGATGACGCTTTCCTGGCGGCGAACAGCATCGAGAAGGGCGGCATGACGCTGATCGATGCCGATCGCGCGGACGCGCTCTATGCGAAGATGGCGCCCGGCGTCGAAAGCTCGGGCGGCTCCTGCGCCAATACGATTGCAGGCCTTGCCTCGCTCGGCGGCAAGGGCGCGTTTTTCGGCAAGGTTCGCAACGACCAGCTCGGCGAAGTCTTCATCCACGACATCAAGTCGCTCGGCGTTGCCTTTCCGGCCTCGCTCGCGCAAGAGGGCGCGCCGACGGGCCGCTGCCTTGTCGTCGTGACGCCGGATGCGCAGCGCAGCATGAGCACCTTTCTGGGCGCCGCGCAGAAGCTCGGCCCCGACGACATCGACGCAGACACGATCCGCGCCGCCGCCGTCACCTATATGGAGGGCTATCTGTGGGACGAGCCGGGCGCGAAGGACGCTTTCCTCAAGGCGGCGAAAATCGCCCATGAAGCAGGCCGTCTCGTCTCGCTGACACTCTCCGACAGCTTCTGTGTCGACCGCTTCCGCGACGAGTTCCGCCGCCTCGCGAAAGACGAGGTCGATCTCCTGTTCGCGAATGAGGCGGAAATCCTCTCGCTCTACCAGACGGACGTCTTCGACGAAGCGTTGCAGCAGGTCCGCAAGGACTGCAAGTTCGCGGCGCTGACACGCTCCGAGCAGGGCTCGGTCATCGTCGCCAATGGCGAGGTCCATGTCGTCGATGCGGCGAAGGTCGACAAGGTCGTCGATACGACCGGCGCGGGCGACCTCTTCGCAGCAGGTTTCCTCTATGGCCTGACGCGCGGCAAAGACCCCGTCACCTGCGGACGGCTCGGCGCGCTTGCCGCCGCCGAAGTCATCTCGCATTACGGGCCGCGCCCGCAGGTCTCGCTCGCCGAGCTTGCGAAGAAGGAGGGGCTCGCCTGACGAGCCCTGGTTTCGCGAAAAACGAACAAGGAAAAGGGGCTCCGGTGAGCCCCTTTTTCATGCCTCAGATTTTCCTGAGATAAACATCGCGGATGCGGTGGTCGTCGCCCTTGCGCAAGATCAGGTCAGCGCGCTGACGCGTCGGCAGGATGTTCTTGTGAAGATTGGCAAGATTGATCGAGGTCCAGATTGCATCCGCCGTCTCAACCGCTTCCTCTTCCGTGAGCTTTGAATAGCGATGGAAATAGGCTGCCGGATCCTTGAAGGATGTGCGGCGCAGGCTCAGGAAACGCTCGATATACCAGCGCCGGATCGCTTCCTCGTCGGCGTCGAGATAGATCGAGAAGTCGAAGAAGTCGGAAACGAAAGGCTGCGGCTCATCGCCATCGGCAGGCTTCCAGGGCTGCAGCACATTAAGCCCCTCCACCACGAGGATGTCGGGCTGGTCGACCGTCACGGTCTCGCCCTGGAGCACGTCATAGGTGAAGTGCGAATAGACCGGCGCCTCGACGCGGGGCGAGCCCGCCTTCACATCCGAGAGAAAGCGGATCAGCCGCTTGATGTCGAAGCTCTCGGGAAAGCCCTTGCGCTGCATCAGCCCGCGCTCTTCGAGCAGCTTGTTGGGATAGAGAAACCCGTCCGTCGTGATGAGGTCGACCTTGGGATGGTTCGGCCAGCGCGCAAGAAGCGCGCGCAGAATACGCGCAGTGGTCGACTTGCCCACGGCGACCGAGCCCGCCACGCCGACGATATAGGGCACCTTGTCGGCACGGCCGAGAAAGTCCGAGGTGACGCGGTAAAGCTCCTGCATCTCGCCGATATAGAGATTGAGAAGGCGCGACAAGGGCAGGAAGATTTCCGACACCTCGTCGAGCGAAATGCGTTCGCCGAAACCCTTCAGTTCCTCAAGTTCCGTTTCGGAGAGCGGCAGCGGCGTATCCTCGCGCAGCCGCCCCCAGTCCGCCGCCGTGAAATGGCGAAAGGGAGAAAGGGACTCCCGTTCCCCGGTGTCGATCATGCCGGTCGCGCCCATATCCCTCTCCGTCAATTTTCGGTGCGCGCTGCTTTTTCGTCCAGGCCAGAGCGGCCTTCGCGGCGCTCGAGTTCGGCATAGACGTCAGCCGGATCGAGGCCGAGTGCCGCGATCAGAACGAGCCAATGATAAAGAAGGTCGGCGCTTTCGGAGAGCGCGCCTTCGCGGTCGCCCGCAACGGCGGCGATCACCGTTTCCACAGCTTCCTCGCCCAGCTTCTGGGCGCAAGCCGACACGCCCTTCGAAAAGAGCTTCGCGGTATAGGACGACGCGGCGTCCGCGCCCTTGCGGGCAGCGATCACCTCGAAAAGTCGGTCAAGCTGGCGGGCGTCGGCGGCCATATGGCGCTCCCCGGACGGTTGACGGGCGCACGTCCGAACCCGTCGAAACGGCTCCGCGCGGCGGCTTTGCGTAGCAGATTTGGACCCGGGGCGCCAGAGCGGGCAAAAAGCGCTACGCCGCGGCGTTTCGGGCAGAACAGAGGCCTAGAGGCGGGTCGACAGGCTGGTTCCCGAAAGCTCACCCTTCTTGGTTCCGTCCTGGTTCGCCTCCTTCATGTCGGCGCCGCGCAAATCCGCGCCCCGGAGGTCGGCATTGCGCAAATTTGCACGAAGCAGGATCGCGTCACCGAAATCGGAAGCGGCAAGGATCGCCTTCTCGAAGTTCACATCGGCGAGGATCGCCTCGCGAAAATTGGCGCCTGCAAGGACGGCCCCGGCGAAGTTGCGGCGGGAGAGGTCCATACGGGCGAAGTCGGCGCGTTCGCCGCGCTGCTGGCCGGTCTGAATCCATTCGAGATGGGCAGTGAGCATCTTTGCCATGCGCTCAGGGCCCGGCGCCGTGCGGGGGCGCGTCGCACGCATCATGTCGCCCCGTGCCGCGGTATCCTCGTCCAGGATGGCGCGGCGGAAATCGGCATCGGCAAGGTTCGCGCCGGTCAGCTCCACCCCCTTGAGTTCCGCACCCGCAAAGCTCGCCCCGCGCAGGTCCGCGCCCTGAAGGCTTGCGCCCGATATCGATGCGCCGTCGAAATCGGCATCGAGCAGCTTGCACTCGCTCATATTGGTGCCGTACATGCGCGCACCGCGAAAGCTGGAGTTTTCGCGGCCCACCGGCCCGCTTGCGCCGCGCCGGATCACCGCGCCGCGGCGAAGATCCGCACCTTCAAGCATCGCTTCGGTCATCTCCGCATCGGCGAAATTCGCCCCGCGCAAATCCGCGCGCGAGAAATTGGTGCGGGTCATGTTGCAGTGGTCGAAATTCGCACTGAAGAGATTGGCGCCCGAAAGGCGTGCATCTTCGAGGTTCGAATTCGAGAAATCGCAGCCGATGAAATGGCCGTGGGAAAAATTCAGATTACGGAAGTCGAGATCCGAGAGGTCGCATTCCTTCATCACGACACACCAGCCGCCGGGAATGCCCTTCAGATAGCGCATGTGCAGCTCGGCGAGACGCTTCAACGCCTCCTGGCTTATACGACGGCCAATAATGGCATTGCCATCGGATGCCTTGTTGCCGCTTGCGGGGTTGTCGCTTGTTTTGCTGGCGGCTTCGGAACTCGACATGATGAGGCAGAACCCTTTACGCGGAAACAATCCCCGCGCGGGAAGGCAGGGCATCACGAAGGAATGTTAAGGGCCGTAGTTTTCAGATTTGCTTAACGCGGGCCGGGATTCCGGTAAGAAGCGGCGGAAAACGTCTGTCTCAGGCTGCTTTTTCACGCCAGAAAGGCGTCGAGCCCGCAAAGCGCTTCCAGAGACGGATGGCGCCTTTCCACTCCTTCGCAGCCCGTTTCTCATGCCAGGCAAGGATACGCGATGCCGTCTCGCGCATCTCCTTGCCGCCGGCGAGCCGCCCGAGAATAATATGCGCCGTGGCGACATCGTTGAGACCGCCGAAAACGTCCTGCATCTGGCTCAGATATTTGAGATAGGGCTTCACCTCTTCGGGATCGTAGAGCGAGGAAAAGAAGTGGAGCGCATAGCGCAGCTTCTTCAGGCGCTTGCGAAGTTCATGGCGATCGTCGCCTTCGAGGTCTTCGATTTCGCGGCCGAGTTTCGATGCCTTGGCGAGACGCTTGTCGAGCGCGGCGCCTGCGAAGTCGCGCGCGAAGGCCGGCGCCTTGCGCTTCACATGCCAGCTTTTTTCCGCAAGGAAGAGACCGTATTCGAGAAGGAAGCGCGTGTAGCGGCGCGAACACAGAACTTCGATCACGCGCTCCCATGCTTCATCGCGCGCTTGCGCGATGCGTTTTTCCAGTGCGACGGAACGGGCGGACCCGAGTTCGACGGGATCGAGAATATCCGATGTGAAAACATCGAGGTCGCGGGCCGCGCCCAGTTCGCCTGCAAGCCACTTCGCTTCCGCCGCAAGGCGGCCGGCAAGGTCGCCGCCAATGACGGGGCGGAAAATTTCCAGAGCCGAACGCGCACGGCGAAGCGCAACACGCATCTGGTGAAGGCCTTCGGGCGTGCGCTGCACGACAGCCGCTTCCTCATTGGCCATCAGGTGCACGAGGCAATGGCGGAGCACGATTTCATAGGCATCGGCCAGTGTCGCGTGGCGGTCGATGACGACTGCCTCCGCCTTGAGCGCACCGGGAACCGTGTCATGCAGCAGGGCGAAGCCGCGTTCCGATTTGCTCTTGTGACCGATCCTGAGTTCGGCGATCTCGTTCAGGTCGAGCGCGATGCGATAGAGGCTCGCAGGTGTGCCTTCCTTGAGTTCGAGTTCGATCTCGCATACCGGTGCGTCATGCCCGCCGACCTGCAAGGCACCACGGTCGAGAGCCAGTTCGATCAGGTCGCCTTCGGGTGTTGCAATGTTCTGCACGGTGCGGCGAATGTCGCTGACAAGGCGTGGCGAGATTGCATTGCCGTTCGCGAGCGCGCGAATGCGTCCGCGCAACTCTTCCGGCAGCTTGCTGAGATCGGGCGTGGAGGCGCTGCCGGGCAACGCCGCTTCATATTCGCCGACGTCGCGCGCAACCGTGCCCGCGCCCGCCTGATCGGCTTGCGTTTTCAGCGTCTGCACGAAGCCCCGGCCCTTGCGGCGAAGCCGGAGCGCCATGCCGTTCTGTCCGAGAACGAGATCGTCGGTATCGAAATAAACGGAGTGGAGGTGCTTGCCGGCGGCGCGGCCCTGCTTCATGCGCTTGAGCGCCGGTGCGCGACGTACCCGCTCAAGCTCGGCAGGCTCACAAACGAGCTTCAGTTCGATTTCCCGGTCGGACATTTCAGGTCGGCGCCTTTGAAGACCCAGTGAAACCTCAAGCCGCACGCTCAGGCAATGCAGGGGCATTCTGCCGGGCGGCATGACGACGCGCAATTGTCACATTGGCTTTGTGGCGCCCTGCGGCGTTTACACACAGCTTGTGCAGTGCGGCAAACCCCATACAGACACAAGCTGTTGTGGTCAGAGCCGGATCGGGATACCGGCCTTGGCCATATAGTCCTTCGCCTCGCCCACCGTGTGGTCGCCGAAATGGAAGATGGAGGCGGCCAGAACGGCGCTCGCATGACCATCGCGGATGCCTTCGACCAGATGATCGAGATTGCCGACACCGCCCGATGCGATGACCGGCACGGAGACGGCGTCCGCCACGGCGCGCGTCAAGGCAAGGTCGAAACCGGATTTTGCACCGTCACGATCCATCGAGGTGAGGAGGATTTCGCCAGCGCCGAGCTCCGTCACCTTCACCGCATATTCGACCGCGTCGATGCCGGTGGGCTTTCTGCCGCCATGGGTGAAGATTTCCCATTTGCCGGGTGCGACCTGTTTCGCGTCGATGGCGACGACGATGCACTGGTTGCCGAATTTTTCCGACGCGACGCGCACGAAATCGGGATCGAAGACGGCGGCGGTGTTGATCGAGACCTTGTCCGCGCCCGCAAGGAGGAGCTGGCGCACATCGCCGACGGTGCGCACACCGCCACCAACCGTCAGCGGCATGAAGCATTGTTCGGCGGTGCGGCGCACCACATCGAAAATGATTGCGCGCTCTTCGTGGCTCGCCGTGATGTCGAGAAAGCAGAGTTCGTCCGCACCCGCTGCATCATAGGCGCGCGCGGCCTCGACCGGATCGCCCGCATCGCGCAGATCGACAAAGTTGACGCCTTTGACGACACGGCCGTCCTTCACGTCGAGGCAGGGAATGACGCGCGCCTTCAGCATCAGGCCAGACCCCGGATAAGTTTCAGCGCTTCCGCCGGATCGAGGCGGCCATCGTAAAGCGCGCGGCCCGATATCGCGCCTTCTATGCCGGAGCAGTTGGCAGCGATGAGCTTTTTCAGATCGTCGATGGAGGACAGGCCACCCGATGCGATGACGGGAATGGAGATCTGATCGGCGAGCGACACTGTGGCATCGATGTTCAATCCTTCAAGCGCGCCGTCGCGGTCGATGTCGGTGTAGATGATCGCGGCAACGCCTGCATCCTCGAAGCGGCGCGCCATTTCGAGGACGGTGAGGTCCGAGACATCGGCCCAGCCCTCGGTCGCCACGCGCCCGCCCTTTGCATCGAGGCCGACGGCGATGCGGCCGGGAAACTTCGCACAGGCCTCGATCACGAGATCGGGGTTCTTCACCGCCGCCGTGCCGATGATGACGCGGCGGATGCCTTTTTCGAGCCAGGTCTCGATGGTGGCGAGATCGCGGATGCCGCCGCCGAGCTGCGCGGGGATCGAGATTTCGGCAAGGATACTCTCGACCGCACCGGCATTCACGGGGCGGCCCTCGAAGGCGCCGTTCAGATCGACCAGATGGATATAGTCAAAGCCCGCATCCTCGAAGGCGCGGGCCTGGGCAGCCGGGTTGTCGTTGAAGACGGTCGCCTGGTCCATGAGCCCATGCACGAGGCGGACGCATTCGCCGTCCTTCAGGTCGATCGCGGGAAAGAGGATCATTGGTTTGTTTCTTGTTGGAGCATGATCTTTTCCGAAAACCGGATGCCACTTTTCGGGATCATGCTCTAGGGCTTCCACTTCAGGAAATTGCCGATAAGGGCGAGGCCGAGGGCCTGACTTTTCTCGGGGTGAAACTGTGTGCCCGCCATGTTGTCCTTCGCGACCATCGCCGTCACGGGACCGCCATAGCCGACGCGGGCGACGAGCGCATCCGGTTCGGCGACGGCAAAGGCATAGGAATGCACGAAATAGGCATGGCTCGCGGGCATGTCATCGAGGAGCGGATGAGGGTTCACGATTTCGAGTTCGTTCCAGCCCATATGCGGGATCTTGAGCGATGGGTCCGAGGGCTCGATCTTCACGACATCGCCCCTGAGCCAGCCGAAACCTTCATGGCTCCCGTGTTCGAGGCCGCGCTCTGCCATGAGCTGCATGCCGACACAAATGCCGAAGAAAGGTTTTGCGTCCTTTCGCACCGCTTCTTCCAGCGCCTCAACCATGCCGGGGATCGCGTCGAGGCCCGCGCGGCAATCGCCGAAGGCGCCAACGCCCGGCAGCACGACGCGCCCGGCTTTACGCACCGCATCCGGGTCGCTCGTTACCAGCACATCGGCGGTGAGGCCCGCATCGCGGCCTGCGCGCTCGAAAGCCTTGGCGGCGGAGCGAAGATTGCCGGAGCCGTAATCGATGATCGCAACCTGCATGGACATCAGCTTCCCTTTTTCGGACCGGCTTGGGGAAAGAGGCCAAAAATCTCGCTGGAGCCTGCGGGCGAATGTGCGGGGCGCGGCGCGGGGGCATGTGCAGGGGCGGGGCGCTGCGGCCAGACAGGCGCGGAAAGCGGCGCGACGGGCGCAACATCGAGCGCACGGTCCCACCTCTCGAAGAAGCGGCGTTCGGCTTCTTCCAGCGACGCACCCGCGGCGATACCGATTTCGCGGTAGCCCTTGCGCGCCAGCGTCCAGCGGCGGATGTCATTGCCCTCGAAGCCGAGCAGCAACTGAAGCGCGAGCGAGCAGAGCATGGCGCCTTCGAGCCCGAGATAGCGTTCGGCGAGGAATGACGTGACAGCGGTGAGGCCGATCCAGAGCCCGAGCGCGATCCAGAGCCGGCTGAAGAGAAGCCAGACCCAGGACAGCAGAAAGGCCGGAAAGGAGAAACCCTCCTTCACCAGCACAATGCCGGCGCCGTCGAGCGGCGCGCCGGGAAGCTCGTGGACTGTATAGATGCGCATGAAATTCGTTCCGCCCGAACTCAGCGGGCATACGGTTCTGCAGACGCGCTCTATCTAGGACAGATTGGCCGATAAGGCCAGTATATCGACGGGTGATTGCCTAGTTGCCGAGTACGCCCTTGGTCGAGGGGATGCGTCCCGACGCCCGCGGGTCGATCTCCACTGCGTCGCGAAGCGCCCGGGCGAGGCCCTTGAAGCAGCTCTCGACGATGTGGTGGTTGTTCTCGCCATACATGTTCTCGATGTGCAGCGTGATACCCGCATTCTGCGCGAAGGCCTGGAACCACTCCTTGAAGAGTTCGGTATCCATGTCGCCGAGCTTCGGCTTGGTGAAGTTCACCTTCCAGACGAGATAGGGGCGCTGCGAGACGTCGATCGAAACGCGGGTGCAGGTCTCGTCCATCGGGATCACCGAGGTCGCATAGCGGCGGATGCCCTTGAAATCGCCCAGCGCGCGGCGCACGGCCTCGCCGATGACGATGCCGGTGTCTTCCGTCGTGTGGTGATAATCGATGTGGAGGTCGCCCTGCGCGCGGACCTTCAGGTCCATCAGCGAATGGCGCGACAGCTGCTCCAGCATGTGGTCCAGAAAGCCGATCCCCGTGTCGACGTCATATTCGCCCTGACCGTCGAGATCGAGCGAGACGAAGACATTGGTCTCCTTGGTCTTGCGTTCGACGGTTGCTGTGCGGCTTTCGGTTTCGATCTGCATGGTTCGGTTTCCGGTTGGCGGGGCTCACGAAAAGCCCGTTCGCGGCAGCTTTTATCAGGCAGGGGCGGGACAGGCCAGCGCAAAGCCCTGCGGCACGCGCCACCTTTACTTGAAGTGACCAACAAGATTGAATCACAAACACTTACAGCCCGTTAACCAATATTCTGGAGTGCTTCTCATAAATTACTTTAAGAGCCTGCGAATCTTGTTGCGGTGCGGGAGGCAAGTTATTGATTCAAATTGAAGATGCCTGGCACGTGCTGTGGTCATGCGGTCCGGGCTCACAAGATATTGAAGACTTTGCAGACTGGCGGATGAGCAGCCCGTCCGCCATATAGAAGCTCCCGGCACAGCTCACGAAAGGCTTCCCGATGGCCTGGCAGACCCGCATGACGCCCGACCTCGCCCAGTTCATCGCCGAGCGCGATCACTTCTATATGGGGACCGCCAATGCCGAAGGCCGGCCCTATATCCAGCATCGCGGCGGGCCGAAAGGCTTCCTCAAGGTGCTGGACGAAAAGACGCTCGGCTATGCCGATTTCGCGGGCAACCAGCAATTCGTGACGCTTGGTCATCTTGCCGAGAACGACCGGGCCTTCCTTTTCCTCGTTGATTATCCGACGCGGCGGCGGGTCAAGATCAGGGGCAGGGCGCGCGCCGTTTCCGACGATCCGGCACTCACCCGCTCACTTGCCGACCCCTCTTACCGGGGCCGGGTCGAGCGGGCGATCCTCTTCGAAATCGAGGAATGGGACGTGAATTGCCCGAGCCATATCCAGCCACGCTGGGATGCGGGCCAGCTCACGCCCGCCTTCGACCGGCTGGAACAGCGCATCCGCGCCCTTGAGGCCCAGGTCCGGGAGCTTGGCGGCGATCCCGGCGCGTTCAAACTGCCGGAATAGCGCCGGAAACCCTCAAAACTCAGTACAGATTGTCCTTCGCGTCCTTCTTCAGACCCATATCGATAAGCTTTGCGGGCACGAGCAGCTTCAACTGGTCGCGAATGATCTGGCCGAAGCTCGGCATTCGATCGCGCGGCACGTGTTTCGAGGCATCCCAGAGGCCGGAGCGCTTCAGCGCCTTGGTGCAATGGAAAAAGGCTTCGCGCACCTCGACAATCATGACGGAACGGGGCTTTTTCCCGTCGACCACGAAGCGGTCCATCATTTCGGGGTCCGTCGTGACTTCGGCGACGCCGTTCACGCGCAGCATTTCCTCAAAGCCCGGCACGAAGAAGAGAAGACCGACCGAGGGCGATTCAGCGATGTTGGACAGCGTGTCGATCAGGTTATTGCCGGGCCGGTCCGGCATGGCGAGATGCGTGTCGTCGAGTACATGAACGAAGCCCTGTTCGCCGCCGCGCGGCGAGACATCGCCCAGCCCGTCCGGGCGCGATGTACCGATGCACAGAAAAGGCGAAAGGCCGATAAAGGTCTTCGCATGCGGGTCGAGTACGGAAAGCACCTTGCCCCTCGTCTGGCCAGGATCGGGATAGACGGTTCTCAGCGCTTCTTCGGTATCGAGTTTCCCGGACATTGAATCCCCCATCTGTCATTGATTGCGAAAGACTATCATTTGCAATCATTCGCCGCCAGCGGCAGACAAACCTTCAAGGCCTGCCCCGCAAGACTTGACCCTATGGCGCGAAGCGGCCACATGCTATCGGCAAGCTTCCACCCTCCTGACACAGCAAGACGGGAATGAAATGACCTCGCGCGACCCGATCAACTGGCACGGCACCACGATCCTCTCCGTTCGCAAGGGAGGAAAAGTCGTGATCGCGGGCGACGGGCAGGTCTCGATGGGCGACACGATCATGAAGGGCAATGCCCGGAAAGTGCGGCCACTCGGCAAGGGCGACGTGATCGCGGGCTTCGCGGGCGCGACGGCGGACGCGATGACGTTGTTCGAGCGCCTCGAAGCCAAGATCGAGCAATATCCCGGCCAGCTCATGCGGGCCTGCGTCGAACTTGCGAAGGACTGGCGGACCGACCGGTTTCTCCGCCGCCTCGAGGCGCTGATGATCGTCGCCGACCGCGAGGTAACACTCGTCCTTACCGGCAATGGCGACGTGCTGGAGCCCGATGGCGGCGTCACCGGCATCGGGTCGGGCGGCAATTATGCGCTGGCCGCCGCGCGGGCGCTCGCCGACATGGACCTCACCGCCGAGGAAATCGCCCGCAAGGCGATGGGCATCGCCGCCGATATCTGCGTCTATACGAACAACTCGCTCACCGTCGAGAGCCTCGACGCGTGACGGCATCCGGTCTCGTGCGGTGGAAGCCGCCTCTCTGGCTTGCCGCCGCCATCGGCCTTCTCGTGTTGCAAGGTGTGCTGCTCCATACGATGGGCCGGGTACCTATTTGCGATTGCGGCACGGTGAAGCTCTGGCACGGTGTGGTGAAGAGTTCGGAGAACTCGCAGCATCTCAGCGACTGGTACAGTTTCTCCCACATCATCCACGGTTTCATTTTCTATGGTGGCGCCTTTCTTTTGCTCCGGCGTTACCCCGTGGGCTGGTGGCTCGTCGCCGCGCTTTTCGTCGAAGGCGCATGGGAAGTGCTCGAAAACACACCGATGGTGATCGAGCGCTACCGGGCGGAGACCGTATCCCTCGACTATTACGGCGACAGCATCCTGAACTCTGTCGCCGACAGCCTGGCCATGGTGCTCGGCTTTGTTCTCGCCGCGCGGCTGCCCATATGGGTGGTGGTGACGGCGGCCCTGATCATGGAGGCGGGTGTCGGCTATCTGATCCGCGACAACCTCACCCTCAATGTCCTGATGTTGATCTACCCCGTCGAAGCCATTCGAGAATGGCAGGCGGCAGGAGGAATGTAAAAAGATGACCAGTTTTTCGCCGCGTGAGATCGTTTCCGAACTCGACCGCTACATTGTCGGGCAGCGTGACGCGAAGCGCGCCGTCGCCATCGCGCTCCGCAACCGCTGGCGGCGTCAGCAATTGCCCGAAGACCTGCGCGACGAGGTGCTGCCGAAGAACATCCTGATGATCGGGCCGACCGGCGTCGGCAAGACGGAAATCTCGCGCCGCCTCGCCAAGCTCGCTGAAGCGCCGTTCCTCAAAGTGGAAGCGACGAAGTTCACCGAAGTCGGCTATGTCGGCCGCGACGTCGAACAGATCATCCGCGACCTTGTCGAGATCTCGCTTTCGATGACGCGCGAACGCCGCCGCAAGGATGTGCGTGCCAAGGCGCATCTCGCCGCCGAGAACCGGGTGCTTGAAGCACTCGTGGGCGCCAATGCAAGCGAGGCGACACGCGAGAGCTTCCGCAAGAAGCTCCGCGACGGCGATCTCGACGACAAGGAAATCGAGGTCGAGGTGCAGGATTCCGGCGGCGGCATGCCGACGCTCGACATTCCGGGGATGCCGGGCGGGCAGGTCGGCATGATCAATCTCTCCGACATCATGGGCAAGGCGTTCGGCGGGCGCACCAAGCCGCGCCGGATGCAGGTGCGCGACAGCTACGAAACGCTGATCGCGGAAGAAAGCGACAAGCTGCTCGACCAGGAGCAGGTGACGCAGGATGCGATCCGCGCGGTCGAGCAGAACGGCATCGTCTTTCTGGACGAGGTCGACAAGATATGCGCGCGCGCGGAAAAGCAGGGAGGCGATGTCAGCCGCGAGGGTGTGCAGCGCGACCTGCTGCCGCTGATCGAGGGCACGACCGTCGCGACGAAGCATGGCGCGGTCAAGACCGACCATATTCTCTTCATCGCGTCGGGCGCCTTCCACATCGCCAAGCCCTCCGACCTCCTGCCGGAACTGCAGGGACGCCTGCCCATCCGCGTCGAGCTTCAGGCGCTCTCGAAGGACGATATGCGGCGTGTGCTTACCGAGCCGGAAGCGAGCCTCATCAAGCAATATGTGGCGCTGATGAAAACGGAAGATGTCGCGCTCGACTTCACGGATGACGGGATCGACGCCATCGCCGATATCGCGACCTCGGTCAATTCATCGGTCGAGAATATCGGCGCGCGCCGTCTCCACACCGTCATGGAACGCGTACTTGACGAGGTAAGCTTCGCCGCCTCCGACAAACCGGGCGAGACGGTGAAGATCGACGCGGCCTATGTGCGTGAGCATATCGGCGACCTGACGAAGAACGCCGATCTGACGAAGTTCATCCTCTGATGAAAAAGGCCGCCCCCTTGGGGCGGCCTTTCCGTTTCGGTCGAGGCGAACGTCAGAGTTCGCCCTTCGCCGCCGCTTCCATGTAGCTCGTGTCGAAGCGGAGCTTCACATTGCTTTCGTCGCCGACAATCGTGCCGTCCGCAAGTTCGACGCCGACATAACCCTTGTCCTTCGCGGTCGGACCGAGAAGGCCCTGGGAAAAAGCGAAGCCCGTCGTGCTGTCGATGATGCCGGGCATGGTTTCGCCCGCATAGGCCTCCGCGCCTTCAGCCGGACCGTAGAAATAGGTCGTCGCTACCTGGCGGTCGAAATCCGCAAGGTCGGTGCCCGAAAGTTCGGCCATATAGGTGCGTGCCTCGATACCCTGCTCATCATCCTTCTTCATGATGTCGAGCACTTCGTACCAGGCGCCCGCGAGCACCTTGCCCAGCTCCGGCGTTTCCGCAAGCACTTCCGTCTTCACGATCAGGATGTCCTGTATCTCGCCCGGCACCTCCGAAGACTTGAAAACGGCGGTGACGGACGGGTCGTCATAAAGCTGCACCGTGGCCGGGTTCCATGTGACGACAGCTTCCACTTCCGGTGTCTGCAGCGCCGCGACAAAATCCGCATCGGCGATATTTGCCGTCTTGATGTCGTCGAGACTCATGCCCGCCTTTTGCAATGCGAGCGCCAGCATGTAGTGCGAGACGGAATATTGAACGAGATAGACGGTCTTCCCTTTCAGGTCGGCCATCGTCTTTCCCTGACCCTTGATGAAGATCGCGTCATTGCCATCGGTGTAGTCGCCGAGAATGATCGACGTGGAGTCCACACCGCCGGCCGCAGGAAGCGTCAGCGTATCCATGACGGTGTTGGCGACCGCGTCATACTCTCCGGCCGTGTATTGGTTGATCGATTCGATATAATCGTTGATCTGTACGATCTCGACGTCGATGCCGTACTTCTCCGCCCACTTGTCCATGATCCCGGACTGCTCGGCATAGGCCCAGGGCATGTAGCCGGGATAGAGCGCCCAGGCGAGCTTGAAGGTCTTGTCCGCCGCTGCCGCGCTGCCCGCGAAGGACAGACCTGCGACAAGCGAGGCGAAAAGGGCGAGCGTCGCTCGATGGAAGATGGATGATCGCATGGATTGTCCTTTCGACTGGTTACGGCTACCCGTCCATACGCGGCGCGCGCGCCTCGCACGGGGGGATCTCATCGATCTTCCCGGTGTTTCCTCTTGCCCGCCGTTCGGGCGGGCCGCCTTCAGGCGATTTCTTTTTCGCGCCGGCCGAACGCCGTTGCATGGTCTTCGCTTTCCGGCAGCTTGAGTTCGCCGGCGGCAACGAGCTTCTTCAGATAGGCGAAGGTGCGCATGGTCTGGGTCACGAGATGGTCGCCAGCGCCATAGCCCGGATAGACCTTGCCGTCCTCGATGAACTGCGGCAGCGGTTCGACCTGCGTGTCGTAGTCAAGCGAACAGAAGAGCGGAAAGGAGAAGCGCTCGTCGGGCACATTGCGAACGCGGTGCGGCGTCGCAATGAAGCGTCCATTGGTCAGTGCTTCCAGCATGTCGCCGATATTGATGACGAAAGCACCTTCGACGGGGGGTGCGTCGATCCAGTCGCCATTCGCGTTCATGACCTGAAGGCCCGGCGCCGTCACATGGAGGATGGTGAAGCACTCGTAATCCGTATGGGCGCTTATGCCCCATTCCGCGACCGCTCGCGCGGGGTCCGAGGGGTAGTGGACAAGGCGGAGCTGCGAGGGCGGCTTCGTCAGCCATTGCTCGAAATAGTCTTCCGGCAGACCGAGCGCGAGCGCGAAGCCGCGAAAGAGCGTGTGGCCGAGCGCCATCGCCGCCTCGTAATAGGCATAGACGTCGCGCTGCATTTCGGGGAGCTCCGGCGGCCACTGGTTCGGGCCGAGCATCCGGTAGCCCTTCACATGGTCGGGGTCGTCTTCCGGCAGTTCGATCGAAAGATCGAAGGCTTCTTTCTTGTCGGTCTTGGCGGGGTCCGTTCCGTCATAGAAACCTTCCTCGCCGGTCGGCACATAGCCGCGATGGGCGCGCGACTTGCCGATATAGCGCTCCATCTTCTTTTCTTCCGGCAGGGCGAAAAACTCCGCGGCGCGGGCTTCGAGTTTCGCGATCATCTCGCGCGAAATGTTGTGGCCCTTCACATAAAGGAAGCCGACATCGCTTGCTGCATCCGCCATCTCTTTGGCGACTTCGCGCTTTGCCGCCTCGTCATTGCCGAAGAGGGGCGCGATATCCACCACGGGAATGCTCGTGAAGGCCGTGCCTTTCGTTTCGGTCTCAGTCATGTGGATACTCCGTTCGACGGGACATCGACCAGCGGCTCGCCGCGCATGTCCGTTATTTCCCAGTGCCGCGTGAAGGGCTTGCCCGTGCGGTCCATGTCATGCGTTTCGACAAGGCCGCCATTGAGCATGGGCAGGAGCGGCTTTCCCTCGCGGAAGGGCAGGGTGGATCGCTGCATGAACCAGCCCGTGCTCGTGACCGCGCCCTGCGAGATCTCGCAATCGAGAAATTCCTGCGCGCGCGCCATATCGGTGGCGCCGGCCACGCATTCGGCAAGCGAGAGGCCGGCGGGTGTGTCGCAATAGCGTTCACGCGCAAACATGAAGAGCGAGCCCATGCGCGCGATGGCGCCCTTCTGGCCGGTTTCGCGGTCTTCGAGGCGCGCCGCCCACAAAGGCGTTTCGCCGAGCGGCTCGCGGTGCCAATGCTCGATATAGGGAATGTCCTTTCCCTCCTCGACCATGACATCGCCCTCGTTCCAGAGGCGGCCGCGATCGGAATAGATCGCCTGCGGCTGGAAATCGATATCGCGGCGCCATTCGAAGAAGCCGTCTTCCTCGACCAGCTCGCCCGCAAAGCCTTCCTGGGCGGCGAGCCACATCATGGCGTCGGGGGAGAGAGCGGCCAGGGAGGTCATGCCCGAGAAGTCTGGGCGGCCTTCGGGCTGGCGCAGATCGATATAGAGGCCCGGGCCCTGCAGCCAGTTCACGAAGCTCGTCGTGTCGCGGCGGCCATCCGGCCAGGCGAGAAGCGAGCGGCGCCAGAGACCGGGCATGGTCTCGAGCGAGGGGTCGGGGAGGGTTTTTTCTGCAAGCAATGACATGACACCATGCTGGCCTCCCCCGGGGTCATGTGCCTAGACGCTATTTTTCGATGCGGGGCATAAATTCAATCTATGGTCTGTGCTGGCTCCCGCAATTTCCCCATGATTTCTGCGAGGAAGAGCTCCGTCGGGGTGTTGCGGGCAGGCTCGTCCCGCGTCACCAGATAGACCTGATAGGCGGGCAGCACCGCTTCCGGCAGGAGCGGCCAGAGCGCCCCTTCATTGTCGAGCGTTTCGGCGACGCAGGTCGGCAGGAAGCCGATGCCGACGCCAAGCTCGATCAGCCGCTTCGTCTCGTGCAGATTTTCCGCATAGCCGCCGATCCGCTTGCCGAGCCCGTAGCGCTGGCGGAAATTCGCCAGTTCCTGCGGCTCGTCGAGCCCGGTCGCGATATAGGGCTGATCGGCAAGATCGCCCGGCTGGGGCACGGTCATGCCGTAAAGCGCGTGGGCACGGTGGCAATAGAGCTGCTGCGTTTCGCGCATCAGCGGCTGGTAGCAAAGCGCGGCATCCGGGGCATTGTCGCAGGCGATGCCGACCTCCGCGTCGCCCGCTTTCAAGGCGGCGATCACCTCGCGCCAGGGCGCCACTTCTATATGAATGCCGACGCCGGGATGATGGCGGTGGAGTCCGGCAAGCGCCGCATCGAACGGGGCCGAGACGACCGACGAGATCATGCGGATATTGATGACGCCCTCGACGAGCCCGGCGGCAAGCGCCACGTCATGCGGCGCGGCGCGGACCGCACCCATCATGGTCTCGCAGAGATCGAACAGCGCACGGCCCGCGGGAAGCAGTTCGATGCCGCTCGCGCTCCGCTTCAGCAGCGTCACGCCGAGATGATCTTCCAGCCGCTTGAGGCCCGCGCTCACTGTCGGCTGCTGGCGATTGAGCCGGCGCGCCGCCGCCCCGATGCCGCCCGCGCGCACTATTTCGTGGAAAAGCTGGAAAAGGTTCCAGTCCACTTTGCGTGCGAAGCTCTGTTCGATCTTCCTCGTATCGTCCATTTGCGTTCAGGGCCTTCCGGCATCCATCTGCTTCGCCGCCAGCGCTTTCCGCAAGCGCGGATTCTTCACTATAGGCTGATCAGCGCTTCATCTTCTTCTTTCGCCTGTCGAGAAGGGCGAGCATGTCCGCGATTTCCGTCTGTCCGAGTTCGCCGATCTCCTCGGCAAGGCGGTTGGCGAGTTCCGTTGCCTGCGGGGCAAGACCGGACGTGTCGAGGACGATACGGGGATGCGACAGCCGCGCAAGCCGCTCCAGTTCCTCCGCCTCGTCCCAGATCACGTTGAAATAGCCGATGATCGCCTGTACCAGCCGCCAGCTCGGGCGGCCGCGTTTGCCATGCTCCAGCGCCGAGAGATAGGCGGGGGTCACGCGCAGCGCTGCTGCCATCTCCTTCATGGTGAGGCCGCGCGCGGCGCGCAGCTCTCTCAGTTTGCGGCCGAAGGGTGTCATCGCTTCTTGCGCAGCCAGATATAGAAGGCGCCGCCGCCGCCATGCTTCGGATGTGCGGGCTGGAAACCGGAGACATGGGTGCGAAGCTCCGCCTCGTTGAGCCAGCGGGGCACGGCGCTGCGGAGTACGCCCTGGCGCTCCGGCACCTCGTAGAATGTGCTTCCGTGCAGCGTGTGCCGCGCATAGGGCGAGGCGCCCTTGCCGGTGATGACCAGAACGCAGCGCAGCCCGCGCGCGCGCGAACGGGCGATGAAGGCATGGAGCGTCTGATGCGCGGTTTCCTGCCCGTGGCCGTGGAGGTCGAGCGTCGCCTCGATTTCCATCTGGCCGCGCGCAAGCCGCTGGCTCGTGCGGCGGTCGAGGCCGGTCAAAGGCGGCGGCTCGGAGGAGCGGCGGAGAGGCACGGAGGGCGGTGGCGGCGGCAGGGACGGCGCGCGGGCGGGCGCAAGCGATTGCGGCTGGACGGGAAGGGCAGCGCGTTCGTCCTCATGCGGGGTTTCAAGCCCTTCCGACGGGCGGCGCGACATCGGCTTTGCGTCCTTCGTCACCGCGCGCCAGAGCTTGTGCTCCTCATCCGTCAGACGGCGGTGGCGGGATTTCGGGCGCGGCATCTTCTCCTTGTCGCTCGCCATGAAAATGCCCTGTCCGGTTTTGCCGCCCGTTTATTAAGGTGCAATGTCCTTTGGCACCAGCGCAATAAGTTCGCCTTCCGCCTTCATACGGCCTGCGATCTCGCCCGCTTCCTCGCCCGAGCCGAAGAAGATATCGCCACGCTGCAGTCCCTTGATCGCCGAGCCCGTATCCTGCGCCACCATGAGGCGGCGCACTTCAACGGAATTCGCGCCATCGGCAGTCGGGTGTTCGGTCGTGAGAAAAAGCAGGACGCCGAGCGGATGCATGCTGCGGTCGATGGCGAGGCTCCGTCCCGGTGTGAGGGGTACGCCTTCCGCCCCGGGGGGCCCGCTGGAGGGGTCTACATCCCTCAGTATACGGAAGAATATGTAGGATTCATTTTCGCGCATCAGGGCGCGGCCTTCGGCGGGATGGGCGGAGAGCCAGGCGCGGATCGTCTGCATCGACACCTCTTCAAGCGGCATCTCGCCGCGCTCGACGAGGAGCTTGCCGATGGAGGTATAGGGATGCCCCGTTTTCGCGGCAAAGGAGAGGCGTACGATCTCGCCCGTTTCGAGCCTGACCCGGCCCGAGCCCTGCACATGCAGGAAGAAGGCATCAATGGGGCTTTCGAGCCAGACAAGCGCGAGCTTTTGCGTGTCGAGCGCACCATTCTCAATCTGCGCGCGCGCCGGAAAAGAGCCGCCGCCATCCACCATGCGGAAACCGGCTGGCGGCGCAAGCACCGGCGTCTGGTAGACGCCGTGCCTTGTCAGCGAGCCTTTCATTTCCGGCTCGTAATAGCCGGTGAAAAGGCCGCGCGTTGCGGGAAAACGAACGGGCACGAACCAGTGCTGGAAAAAGCCGCGCGCATTGGCCGCGCCAGCCCCGGGCCCAACCTTCGCCGCCGCCTCGCAGGCCGGTTGCCAGGCGCCTGCGCGACCATAAAGCGGATCGCCGCCCTTGGTGTCGAGCGGGGCGGAAGGCGACAACTTCAGTATACGCGCGCAAGAGCCCTTGAAGGCGGAAAGCGCGGCCGCCTGATCGTCCGTATGCCAGCCTTCGATATCGGACCAGGACATGCGGGCCGCTGCCGATGCCGCATGGGCGCTCATGCCGGACACTCCGGGCGCAATGGCAAGAAGAAGTCCTCCGAAAAGGAGAAGGGCCGCCGCACTATTACGCATCGCCGCAGCCGCCGGTCAGCCGGAAGCGCCGGTGGCGACCAGCTTCCAGTTCGGATCGCGGTTTTTCACATCGCGTTCAAAGGTCCAGAGGTCGGTCACTTCGCGCACCGTCACGGGATCGCCCTCGACAACCACGCCATCGTCGTTCTTGGTGCAGGAAGTGAGCGTGCTGCGGAAGGAGACGGTGAGACGCGCGCGCGTCCCCTCAAGGGCGGCGGCGTCGAGCACCGCCTTCTCGATGCCGATGAAGCTCTGATCCACCGTGAGGCCCTTGTTATCGCGCTCGTCCATCGCGCCTTCGAAGCTCTTGTAGACATCCGCCGAAAGAAGCGGCTTCAGCGTTTCGCGGTCGCCCTCGGCAAAGGCCGTCACGATCATCTCATAGGCAGAGCGCGCGCCGGAGAGGAAGGCATCCGCATCGAAATAGGCGTCTGTGGCGGCAATGGCGTCGAGACCATTGGCGAGCGGCGTGCCGGGCTCGGCAATGCCATGCCAGCGGTCGCGCCGGGACGTATCGGCGAAGGGATCGCCTTGTGCATCGACGGTACGCGCACCCGCCTCGCCTTCGGCGCGCGGACGCTTGGGCAGCGTCACAACCTTGTCGTTGCCGCTCGCATCGCCCGAGTAAGGGTCATAGGGCGGGCGTTCATGGCCCGTCCGCCGTCCGAGCACGCTTCTGAGTTTCAGAAAGACGCCGACGGCGATCGCGAGCAGGATGATATTGAGGAGATTCAAGCCGTCGTCCATTCGCTCGAGGAGCCCTTTCGCATCGTCAGGCCGGGCGGCTGGCCTTCCGTTACATTTGTTTTTGCGCTCAGGTCAGGTCTTTTACTTAAGCGTTTCTGCCCGTGCGTTCCAGAGCCATAACCTAGGGCATCGGGCCGCATTTTGCTACCGGAGCCATGCGAGGCGAACTCGGGAGGAACTCTCGCCGCACTTCGGTCAAACTCCGGCCGAAGCATGTGGGCAAGCGGGGTTCCACACCCTATCTTGTCTTGTGAGGGTCCGTGCCTCGGGGCGCCTCCCGGACGACCTGCCCGGGCCGAATTTTCCAAAACCGCTCCCTGAAACCACCGAAAGCCAGCCGTGCCCGCTTTTCTCTTCCTTCTCTTCATTGCCGTGCCCCTGATCGAAATCGCGATCTTCATCAAGGTCGGGGGCGCGATCGGCGTCTGGCCGACGGTAGGCATCGTGCTCGCGACCGCCTTTATCGGCGCGACGCTGCTGCGGGTGCAGGGGCTCACGACCTGGCGCCGGGCCGAAGAGGCGATGCGGCGGGGCGAGCCGCCGGTCGCGGAAATGCTCGATGGCGTCTTTCTCTTCGCCGCCGCCCTTCTCATGGTGACACCGGGCCTCTTCACCGATTGCATTGGCTTTGCGCTTCTCATTGCGCCTTTCCGGCGCGCCATCGGCCGCTACGCGGCACGGCGCATCGCGGCCAGCAGCCGCTTCACCGTCTATTCGAGCGGCATGGCTGGCGGCATGGGCGGCGGGCCGCAGCGCCCCGGTCCTCATTCGGGCCCTCATTCAGAGAGACCGGGGCCGGTCATCGAGGGCGAGGCGGAGGAAATCGGCGAGAACGAAAATGACCGGGAGGGCAGGGGCCCGCGCAGCGATTCACCCTGGAAGCAATAAGTCAGTTCCAGACACACGGGCTTTCTTGTCGCTCCGCCTTTTCCGTGCTAGCCAGCAGCCTTCGTAAAAAGCGAGAAGCGGTGAGGCAAGAATGTCGGATCAGGGCTCGACCAATACAGACAATGCGGGCAATGGCGGCGAACCGCCGATGGCGCAGCTCCGCGTATTGACGCAATACGTCAAGGATATCTCCTTCGAGAACCCGAACGCCCCGCAAATGCTCGGTCCCGTCGAGGAGCAGCCGCAGATCGGCTTGCGCGTCGATGTCGGCGTGAAGCGCATGAACGACAATGACTACGAAGTGACCCTGAAAATCGGTGCCGACGCCAAGGTGAAGGACAAGCCGATGTTCCTGGTGGAGCTGGAATATGCCGGGCTCTTCCGCCTCGCCAATATTCCCGAGCAGGATCTCGAAGCGGTGCTCGTCGTCGAGTGCCCGCGCCAGATCTTCCCCTTCGCGCGCCGCGTTCTCGCGGACGTCACACGCGACGGCGGTTATCCGCCGCTAATGATCGACCCCATCGATTTCGTGAGCCTCTATCAGCAGCGCCGCGAGCAGATGGCGCAGGAAATCGCCGAAACCAAGCAGCCGAACTGACGCGGGGGGCTTCAGCCCTTCACGGCGAGCCAGAGCGCGTCTTCGCCCAGCGTCGCGACAAAGGCGTCGTGCGCGGCGCGCTCCTCATCGCTCAGGCGCGGGGCAAGAGCCACGGGGCGGCTTTCGCGCGCAACACGTCTGGTGCCCGCGCCCGTGCCGCCCGCATCGGCCTGCAATACGAGGCCCGGCTGCCGCCCGCCCATCAACTCCAGATAGACTTCGGCCAAAAGCTCGCTGTCGAGCAATGCGCCATGCCGGGTGCGGCCCGAATTGTCGACATTGAAGCGGCGGCACAGCGCGTCGAGATTGTTCTGGGAGCCGGGAAACTTTCGCCGCGCCATATCGAGCGTGTCGATGGCGCGCGACATGGGAAGTGGCGTCCGTCCGATCTTCTTCAGCTCGGCATTGATGAAGCCCATGTCGAATGAGGCATTGTGGATCACGAGCGGATCGCCGCCGATGAATTCGAGGAACTCGTCCGCCACATCGGCGAATTTCGGCTTGCCGCGCAGGAACTCCTCGGAAAGCCCGTGGACGCGGAAAGCGCCCTCCGGCATGTCGCGCTCGGGATCGATATAGGTGTGGTAGACCTTGCCCGTCGCGACATGGTTGAAAAGTTCGAGGCAGCCGATTTCGACCAGCCGGTGTCCGTCCTGCGGACTGATGCCCGTGGTTTCGGTATCGAGCACGATCTCGCGCATATTGTTCCCGTATCGCCCTTTGGACTCCGCCGCCTTTCCGAAGTCGCTTCTGGCGAAGCAAAGACGGTCCCGAAGGCGGTATGCGGATTCTCGCCTATTCGTTCACGAAATGGAACGACCCATCTTCGCCGATGATGCCGCCCGGATTCCAGGCGACTTCCCAGATGTGATTGTCGGGATCGGCGAAATAACCCGTATAGCCGCCCCAGAAAGCTTCCTCGCCGCGCTTCATGATGCGCCCGCCCGCAGCCTCCGCCTCGGCCAGCACCTGATCGACCTCATCTTTCTCGCGCACATTATGCGCAAGCGCGACACCGGAAAAACCTTCGCCGTAAGGCGCGAGCTTGGCGTCTTCCGCGAGCGCGTCGCGGCCGAACAGGGCAAAGACGATACCGCCGCACTGAAAGAAGCAGACGGAAGGATTGCTCTGCGGCAAAGGCGTCCAGCCCAGCGTTTCGTAAAAGCCCTGCGCGCGCGCGAGATCGGCAACACCAAGCGTGATGAAGCTTATGCGTTGTTCCATGTCCCGCTTCCTTCCATGTCTCTCTTGTCCTCAGCCGGTGCGAAGCCGTTCCTTCAGCACCTTGCCCTCGCGGGTCTTGAGCGCATCGACGATGGCAGCCACCTGCGCACGCGCATGATCGAGGCCCTTGTCGCTTTCGACCACGAAGTCCGCGCGCTTGCGCTTTTCCTCGTCGGGCACCTGCTTTGCGTGGATCGCGGCGAATTTCGCCTCATCCATGTCGGGCCGCGCGAGAACGCGCGTCTTCTGCAGATCGTAGGGGGCGGAGACCACCACCACAACATCGACACGCGTTTCGCCGCCCGTCTCGTAGAGAAGCGGGATATCGAGCACGGCCATTGCGTGGCCCGCTTCCATGTTCTCGCGCAGGAATTCCATCTGCGCCTCGCCGACAAGCGGATGCACGATGGCTTCGAGCTTCTTCATTTCATCCGGCATGCCGATGACGCAGCGCGACAGCGCCTTGCGGTCGACCGCATCGTCAACAATGGCGGAAGGAAAGGCCGCGCGGATCGGCTCCACCGCCTTGCCGCCCTTTTCATAAAGCTTGTGGACGGCGGCGTCCGCGTCATAGACGGGCACGCCTTCCTCGCGAAACATTTTCGCCGTTTCCGACTTGCCCATGCCGATCGAGCCGGTGAGGCCGACAAGAAGCATATTCTTCCCCCCGTTTTCGTTATCGCGTCTGTTGCGGCTGACCGATATCGGCAAGCACGATGTTTCTGAGTTCTTCCGTCACATGCGGGCGCACACCGAACCAGGCTTCGAAGCCGGGCACCGCCTGATGCAAGAGCATGCCGAGACCGTCCACGACCTCGTGACCCGCTTCGCGCGCGCGGCGCAGCAATCCGGTTTCGAGCGGCGTATAGACGATATCCGTCACCACCGCATCGCGCGGCAATGCGGATATGTCGATATCGACATCGCTTTCGCCCTTCATGCCGAGCGTCGTCGTGTTGACGAGAAGTCCTGCACCATCGAGCGCCTTCTCCGTCTCGCTCTGCGGCAGCGCCTTCGCGCGGGTGAGGCCGAGATCGCGGATCAGCGCCTCGGCGCGTTCCACCGTGCGGTTGACGATGCGGATTTCGGGCGCGCCTTCTTCTTCGAGCGACAGCGCAATGGCGCGCGCCGCGCCGCCGGCCCCCAGCATCACCGCGGGGCCTTCCGATATCCGCCAGTCCCGCGCACCCGCCTTCAGGTTCGCCATGAAGCCATAGCCATCCGTGTTGCGGCCTTCGAGCGTCCCGTCCTCGCAGGTGACGATGGTGTTCACCGCCTTCAGGCGCGCCGCCACCGCATCGTGACGGGTGAGCGTCGCGAAAGCCGTCTCCTTGTGCGGCACGGTCACGTTCGCGCCGACGAAATCGAGCTTGTGGAGATGACGGATCGTTTCGGGCGCATCCTCCGGCTTCACAGCCAGCAATTCGTAGCGCGCATCGGGGATACGGTGCTCGGCAATCCAGTGATTGTGGATCAGCGGCGAGCGCGAATGGGCAACCGGCCAGCCTATGACGCAGACTTTTTTCATGGTGCGGGCCTCGCGGCGGAACGAGGATATTCCTTGCCCGGTCTTGTCATGACTTAATCACTCCCTGACGGCGCAGCTCGTCGAGCAGCTGCAGCATGGGCAGGCCGAGGATCGAAAAGTAATCGCCCTCGATCTTCTCGAAGAGCTGAATGCCCGGCCCTTCAAGCTGGTAACAGCCGACACTCTTCATCACGCGCTCGCCCGCCGTTTCAAGATATTCATCGAGAAAGGTCTCGCTGAAGGCTCTCATTGTAAGCGTTGCGCGCGCGGTCAGGTTCCAGACCGTCTTGCCGTCTTTCACCAGGACAAGGCCCGAATGAAGAATATGCGGGTGGCCGCGAAAGGCGAGAAGGTTCGCGCGCGCTTCCTCCATGCTTTTCGGCTTGTCGTAGCGTTTGCCCTCACAAGAGAGGATCTGGTCGGCGCCAATGACAAGTGCGCCGCGATGTTTTGCCGACACGGCAAGAGCCTTTGCTTCGGCAAGCTTCAGCGCCAATGCATCGGTTGCAGCTTCGGGACCATCTTCTCCATCCGCGAATCCGGCCTTGATCGCATCTTCATCAACGCGCGAATCCTCCGCCGTGAAAGCAAGGCCCGCATCGGCAAGGAGTTTCTGCCGGACGGCGCTGCCGGAGGCGAGGATGAGGGACTGGGACATTTACTGCTGCTCGGCTTTTCTTCGGCTTCTGCGTGTATCAGGGATCAGCTTGCGCGCTGGCGCTCATTATAGAGGTTGAGGACGGCGGCCGCCGTTTCCTCGATGGAGCGGCGCGTGACGTCGATCACCGGCCAGGCGTTCCTGGCAAAAAGCTTGCGCGCAAAGGCGATTTCATCGGCGACGACATCCGGCGCGACATAATCCGTGTCGGTATTCTCGTGCAGCGAAAGAAGCCGGTTCTTGCGGATTTGCACGAGGCGATCCGGGCTTGTGGTGAGACCGACGACCAGCGGGCGCTGGACATGCTCAAGGTCGGGGGGCAGGGGTGCGCCCGGCACGATCGGAATATTCGCCGCCTTGATGCCGCGGTTCGCGAGATAGATGCAGGTCGGTGTTTTCGAGGTGCGGCTGACACCGAGAAGAATGATGTCGGCATCGTCGAGGTCGCCCGCCGACTGCCCGTCATCATGCGCCATCGTGTAATTGAGCGCGGCGATACGGTCGAAATATTCCGCATCCATGATGTGCTGCGAGCCAGGCTTGTGCGAGGACTTCTTGCCGAGATACTGGCCGAGCGCCTTCATCGCGGGGTCGAGCACGGAGATGCAGGGCGTCTGTATTTCCGCGCAGCGTTTCTCCAGCCGCTCGCGCAGCTTGTCATTCACCATCGTGAACATGACGAGACCGGGCGCGTTCTCGATTTCGCCAAGCACGCGCTCAAGCTGTTTCGGGCCGCGCACCAGCGCATAGACATGCTCGATGGGCCGCGCGTCTTCATATTGCGCGCAGGCCGCGCGCGCGACCATGTTCAGCGTTTCGCCGGTCGCGTCGGATACGAGATGAAGATGAAAGACGCGCTTGCTGCTCATGTTTCGTGCCTGGATATGCTGCCTTCCGGGTTCGATCCATGTACCTCTCCCGGGGGGTTTGCAACCTAGACCGTTTTCCGGGCAGGTGGAAACACCGCCAGTCTCTCCATGCCGCACCAATTCTTTTGTCCGAGGCATAACAGGCATCGCACATGTTTGCTCTGTGCCTGTGGAAAGCTGTGATTAACGGGTGCAAGTGACCTTATTCGGAGAGGCCCTACCCGGTCATACCCGTGCTTCGTTTTCCCTCCCCCGTTTCATGAGTCCGTTAAGAAAGACGGGGGTTCACTTGCGCAAAACGGGTATGACCGGCGAGTCTCGCGGGGGCGCCGGGCTTATCCACACAATTAACGCAATTGGCGAGAGAGACGATCCACAGTGCAAGCCCTTGCGTAGACAGGCGCGACGCTCTGCCGGGCTGAAATTGCGCACAGGCTGTGGCATAGAAGGGGCTGAGGAAACACGGGCGGGAGAAACAGCCGCCTTTCTGTGGAGAAATCCGGGGCGGACTTTGATCCCCGGCATCCACAGGCATCTACTCCTATCAACAACCTTTAAGACTCTTTTATAGATTTGGGAAAAGAACACGTGGGCAAGAGAATGGCTCCCGGAACAGAGCTTCCGGAGAAGAAATTGCTGAGAGCGCTTGCCGGTGTCGAGACACATGGCGTGCCGCTGTGGATGATGCGGCAGGCAGGACGTTATCTGCCGGAGTATCGCGAGGTGCGCGCCAGGGCGGGCGGTTTTCTCAATCTCTGCTACACGCCCGAACTCGCCGAGGAAGTCACGTTGCAGCCGATCAGGCGCTATGGCTTCGATGCGGCGATCCTTTTTTCAGACATTCTGGTGGTGCCCGATGCGCTGGGGCAGAAGGTTGCCTTCAAGGAAGGCGAGGGACCGGTGCTGGAGCCGATCACGGATGGCGCTGGCCTCGCGACGCTCGGAAGCCCGGCGCGCGTGACGGAGCATCTGACGCCCGTCTATGAGGCGGTGGAGCGGCTGTCGCGGAGCTTGCCGAAAGAGACGACGCTGATCGGTTTTGCCGGTGCGCCCTGGACGGTCGCGACCTATATGGTCGGCGGCAAGGGATCGCCCGACCAGGCGGCGGCGAAACTCTGGGCTTACCGTGAGCCGGATGAATTCCAGAAGCTGATCGATATTCTGGTCGAGGCGACGGTCGAGCATCTCTCCGCGCAGGTTCTCGCCGGTGCCGAAGTCATCCAGATCTTCGATACATGGGCAGGCAGTCTGCCGGAGCTTTCCTTCGAGCGGTTTGCGCTGCGGCCGGTGAAGGCGATCCGCGAGCTTCTGCAGGCGCGCTTTCCCGGCCTGCCCGTCATTGCCTTTCCGCGCGGGGCGGGCGCCATGTCGGTCCGCTATTTCCGCGAGACCGACGTCACGGGTCTCAGCCTCGATACGGGTGTCTCGCCGGCATGGGCGCGCGAGCATCTGCAATCGCGCGGATGTGTTCAGGGCAATCTCGATCCGCTGCTTCTCGTCGCCGGTGGCGAAGAAATGAAAGCCCAGGCGCTCCACATCCTGGAGACGCTGGGCGAGGGGCCGTTCATTTTCAATCTCGGCCACGGCATCGTGCCGCAGACGCCGCCTGAACATGTCGGCGAACTGGTGAAGCTGGTGCAGGAGTGGCGGCCGTGAACGGTGAATTGAAGAGAAAGGTCGCGATCATTCTGTTCAATCTCGGCGGGCCGGACGGGCCCGACGCGGTACAGCCCTTTCTTTTCAATCTTTTCAACGATCCTGCCATCATCAGTGTGCCGAATCCGATGCGCTGGCTGCTCGCGAAATTCGTCTCGAAGCGCCGTGCCCCCGTGGCAAGGGAGATTTATGCCGAGCTTGGCGGGGGTTCGCCGCTCGTGCCGCTGACGGAAGCGCAGGGAACCGCTCTCGAACAGGCCTTGGCCGATGGCGAATCCGACTTTCGCTGTTTTCTCGCCATGCGCTACTGGCATCCCTTCGCCGATGAGGCGGCGGCGGCGGCAAAGGCCTGGGGCGCCACCGAACTCGTGCTGCTGCCGCTTTATCCGCAATATTCGACGACGACGACGGAGTCCTCCCTGCGGGACTGGGAGCGCGCGGCGGCCAAAGCCGGGCTTGCCGCTCCGGCAAGGTCGGTCTGCTGCTATCCGACGGAAGAGGGTTTTGCGGGGGGCTATGCCTCTCTGTTGCAGGCTGCCATCGAAAAAGCGGGAGGTCATGAGGGCTTTCGCGTCCTCTTTTCCGCGCATGGCCTGCCCAAAAAGGTGATCGAGAAGGGCGACCCCTATCAGGCGCAGGTCGAGCAGAGCTGTGCGGCCATCGTCGCAAAGCTTGGGGCCGCCGGTGAAAACCTGGACTGGGTGACCTGCTACCAGAGCCGGGTCGGTCCGCTCGAATGGATCGGGCCCTCGACCGATGACGAGATCCGCCGCGCCGGGGCGGAGGGCAAATCCCTGATCGTGCTGCCCGTCGCATTCGTGTCGGAACATTCCGAAACGCTGGTCGAGCTCGACAAGGAATACGGAGCTCTGGCGAAAGAGAGTGGGGTGCCCGTCTATATCCGGGTGCCGGCGCTCGGCACCGAGCCTCATTTCATCGAGGGGCTGGCGCGCCTTGTGCGCGGCGCGCGGGCGCAGGAAACAATCCTTTGCCCGGAAGATGCGGCGGGCCATGTCTGCACGAAAGACGCCGGGCTCAAGACAATCCGCTGATAAAAGAAGAGAAAAAGGAAAGAAGATGCTGGATTTTCTTGGCCAATACTATTTGTGGATCAAGGCTCTTCACATCATTTCGGTGATCTTCTGGATGGCCGGCATGGCCTATCTGCCGCGGCTTTTCGTCTATCACGCGGAGGCGGAGACGGGTTCGGACAAATCCGAGACCTTCAAGATCATGGAGCGGCGGCTTCTCAGGGGCATCGTCAATCCGGCCATGATCGCGACTTTCCTCTTTGGCGGTCTGATGCTTGCCATTAACCCCGGACTTTTCTCCGATCACTGGATGCAGGTGAAGCTCTTCCTGATTTTCGTCATGTCGGGGCTGCACGGGATGTTTTCGCGCTGGCGAAAGGATTTCGAGCGTGACGAGAATAGGAAGGACGCCCGTTTCTACCGGATCGTGAATGAAGGCCCGCCCGTTCTCGTCATCTTCATTGTGCTGCTCGCGGTCGCGAAACCCTTCTGAGGGCAGCACTTTCCTCACCCGGTCGTGCCTGCTCCGGGGGCTCCGGGGAGGTAGATCAGATCGAATGCCTCGCGCCTTGCCCGGGTTTCGAAGTACCAGTCCTCCGCAGCATGCCATTGCCGTTCCCAGGGGCCGATCTCGCCCTCCCGCTGGATTAGCCGCGCCATTCGGAGCGCATCGGGCGCTTCCGCGAGGATGGAGAGATCGAGGAATTTCCTCAGTTCGGGCCGGGCGGAATAGACCCCTTCCACGATGATGACGGGTTTCCCCTCTATTTCCGTCAGACGCTCCTCCTTCGATCCGTCGAAGCGCTCCCAATCGAAGGGGTGAAATCGGGCCTTCCCGGTCTGGAGCAGGCCGGTCAGCACCCCGGCGAGACTTCGCCAGTCTATGCAGGTCTCGGCCAGTACCGGCGCAGGATCGTCGCGAAGGGTGACGCCGCCTGCGAAAAAATCGTCGCCGCATACGACAAGTGTATCGAAGCGGGCGGCGAGACGCGCGGCGAGGGTCGATTTCCCGGCGCCGCTGCGTCCGTCGATCGCGAGGATGAAAGGTTCCTCCGGGTTTCTGCCGGAACAAGCCCGTTCACCTGCGATAATGGCCGCCAGTTCCTCGAATTCGCTGACAAACCTCATTTCCGGTTTCCCTGATGGCGTCCGGCCTTTTGGCAGCGGAACGCAATTGGAAGGGTGAGCCTGACCAATTTCCGTTGAAATCGGGGCCGGTCCGCTTTATATGGGTTTCTAAGCCGGGTTTCTTCCGGCGGCCTTCCTATGTTCTTTCCCGGCTGCAAGCGGTCCCTCACGATCCGAAGGGCATCTGCAGCGAGAAGTTCCCCGCGAGAGGTTCCAAAGGGCAATAGCCCGGGGCCCGGCGCGGCGACGGAAAGAGACCCGAGGCCCGTTTCCCCGATAGATCATCATCCGTTCGCAGACCTGTTTTACCCTTCCCATCCAGAAAAGATTTCCCCTCCCTCGTTCAGAAGCCCGACCTTCAAGCAAGGCGGCCAGACAAGGCAGGAAGCGGAAACCCCAGAGAAAGACCGACCAAGCCGATGACGCAGATCAAGCTGCAGGACCTCAAGGCCAAATCCCCGACCGACCTTCTGGCGCTCGCGGAGGAACTCGAGGTCGAAAACGCCTCCACGCTCAGGACGCAGGACATGATGTTCGCGATCCTGAAACAATATGCGGAGCAGGGCGTCGATATTATCGGCGAAGGCGTGGTCGAGGTGCTGCCGGACGGTTTCGGCTTCCTGCGCTCGCCGGAAGCGAACTACCTGCCGGGCCCGGACGACATCTATGTTTCTCCCTCGCAGATCCGCCGCTTTTCGCTCCGCACGGGCGATACAGTCGAAGGCGAGATCCGCAGCCCCAAGGATGGCGAGCGCTATTTTGCCCTCCTGAAAGTTTCCACGGTCAATTTCGAGAGCCCGGACAAGGCGCGCCACAAGGTTCATTTCGACAATCTGACGCCGCTCTACCCGGATTCGAAGCTCGAAATGGAAGTCGATGACCCGACGCTGAAGGATCGCTCCTCGCGCGTCATCGATATCGTCGCCCCGCTCGGCAAGGGCCAGCGCGGCCTCATCGTCGCGCCGCCGCGTACCGGTAAAACCGTTCTCCTCCAGAATATCGCCCATTCGATCACGACCAATCACCCGGAGGCCTATCTGATCGTCCTCCTGATCGACGAGCGCCCGGAAGAAGTGACCGACATGCAGCGTTCGGTGAAGGGCGAGGTCATCTCCTCCACCTTCGACGAACCCGCGCAGCGTCATGTTCAGGTCGCCGAAATGGTGATCGAGAAGGCGAAGCGCCTGGTCGAACATGGCCGCGACGTGGTCATACTGCTGGATTCGATCACCCGTCTCGGCCGCGCCTACAACACGGTCGTGCCCTCCTCGGGCAAGGTGCTCACCGGCGGTGTCGACGCGAATGCGCTACAGCGCCCCAAGCGCTTCTTCGGCGCCGCGCGCAATATCGAGGAAGGCGGCTCGCTCACCATCATCGCGACGGCCCTGATCGATACGGGCTCGCGCATGGACGAAGTCATCTTCGAAGAATTCAAGGGCACGGGTAACTCGGAAATCATTCTCGACCGCAAGATCGCCGACAAGCGCGTCTTCCCCGCGATCGACATTCTCAAGTCCGGCACCCGCAAGGAAGAGCTGCTCGTCGACAAGGGTCAGCTCTCGAAAATGTATGTGCTGCGCCGTATCCTCAACCCGATGGGCACGGTCGACGCCATCGAGTTCCTGCTCGACAAGCTCAAGCAGACGAAGAACAACGGCGAGTTCTTCGACAGCATGAACACATAATCAGGCAAATCCTGCTATTCTTCCCGCTGCACTTTTTACGTGTGGCGGGTTGAGTAACGGGGGTTGCATGACGAACGGGCAGGGGCGCGGTTCGGGAGAAACACGCCCGACCTGGGTACAGCCGCTGATGGAGTGGTCGGCGGTCGAAAATGTCCGGGCGCGGCTTGCCGGTCCGATCGGCCATGTTCCCGACGAAATCGGCGGCATCGCGCTTTCCAATGCCGGACGCCAGCTTCTCGGCTGGTGGCTTGAGGCGCGTGGAACCCGGCCCATGCCCGACGCCGGCGATGTGAGCCCGCGCGCGCTGGTCGAGCTGCTCCCCTATATCCGCTATCTGAGCTGGGAAGACGACGAGAAGCTCGTCATCCGCATTTATGGCAGCGCTCTTGTCGAGGCGAGCGGTCTGGACCTCACGGGTCACGATATATTCGGCCACAAGCACGACGATGTGGAAAACGATCGCGAGCGGGTCCGGCAGCTCCACAGGCAGCCCTGCGGCCTCGTCATGCTGCGCAACATCTATGACGGCGCGGGCAATCCTCACCCTTGCGAATTCATGACGCTGCCGGTGGCGCCGGTCGCGGGCGGCAAGGCCCGCATCATCGGCACGGTTGTTCCGATGGTGAAGATGCGTGAGTGGAATGTCGACGTCGTGTTCGACCGCATACTCGCCTTGCAGCGGGCCGTCTTTTTCGACACGGGCGCGGGCATTCCCGATCCCTCACTCGGTCTTGAAGTCTGAGCCGTTAATCTTTTTTCACGGCTTGAAGCCTAGGCTTGGAAAGGGCGAAGGCGAGGCGGGGGTAACGGCGTTGGCAGGTGAAGCGGAACGGCAGCGGCATCCCGCATGGATGCGTTCGCGCCTCGAATGGTCGAGCGTCGAGGCCGCGAAGGCGCGTCTCACCGGCGAGGCCGGAGACGTTCCCCGGTTCATAGGCGATGTCGAGGTCACCCATCTCAGCCATGAATTCTACGCCTGGTGGCTGGAAGCGCGTGGTGCGCGCGCCATGCCGGCACCCGAGGATGTGAACCCGCGCGCACTGGTCGAGCTTCTTCCCTATATGCGTTACCTGAGCTGGGAGGCGGAAGACCGGCTCGTCTTCCGCATCTATGGCAGCGCGCTCGAGGCGGCGACCGGCATCGACCTCACCGGCACCAATACCTTCGGCGACGACATGGATTATCCGGGACGCGCCGAAGACATGGCGCGCCTCAAGCTCCTGCATTCGCATCCATGCGGGCTTCTCCTCATTCGCGAACTGCGCACGCCGGAAGGACAGCCCTATCTCTGCGAACTGATGACGTTGCCCGTCGCGGCCGGGATCGATGGCAAGAACCGTGTCATCGGCACGGTGATGGCGCGCGAGCGGATGCCGGAATCCGATGTCGATTTCCGGCTCACCCCGCCGCTCACGCTGCGCCGCGCGATCTTCTTCGACATCGGCTTCGGGGTTCCAGACGTGCCGGATCTGTGCGCCTGATCCAAGGGGTCAGGGCTTCGGGGCTTCCGTCATCTTCCCGATAAAACCGGCAATCGCACCGGCAAGTCCCGGCGCCAGCTCCGCATGCGGGTCGACGTAAAGCGCCATGTTTCCCGCGCGGTCTTCCGGCGCCACCTTCAGCACATGGTTCATGTTCTCGATGGCGATCAGCGTCACACCCTCGCGCGCGGCCGCGAGCTTCTCGCCATCGGCGGGACGCTGCTGGAGATCGCGCGTTCCCTGCACCACCAGCACCGGCACATCCGTCCTGGCGAGTTCGGCGGCGGGATCGTATTTGAACCAGGAGATGAGATAGGGCTGAACGCTTGGCCGGTAGAGCATGTCGAGCTGCGGCGGCACATCCGCTACCGTTTCTCCGCGTTCGAGGCTCTGGAGAATTTCTTCCGAACGCAGCGTAATCTCGGGCGGCAGGCTCTGGCCGGCAAGCTGCTCGCGGATAAGGGCGGGGGCGGGCCGTCCGCTCGGCGTCAGAAGGACGAGCCCGGAGACTTCGTGCCGCCGCGCGGCAAGGGTCGCGAGCAGCGCGCCCTCGCTATGGCCGAGCGCGACCACGCGGCGGATGCGCGGTTCGCGTTCCAGCAGTTCGAGCCAGCGGATTGCATCCTCGACATAGGTTTCTGCGCGAAGTTCCTCTTCCGCGCGTGCCGCGCCGATGCTGCCGCCGACGCCGCGTTTGTCGATCCGCAGCGAAGCGATGCCGCGCTCGCCCAGCGCATGGGCGAGGAGCTTCAGCGAATTGTTCTGCCCGCTTGGAAAATTGCCGTCCCTGTCCGTCGGGCCGGAGCCTGCAAGGATCAGCGCCGCATCGACGGGCCCCTCACCCTGCGGCATGACGAGTGTGCCGGAAAGTCCGCCTTCGAGGCTCACCTCCCGCTCATTCCAGGATGCGGCGTTCGCCGTTACAGCGGAGGCAACGAGGAGCATGAGCGCGAGCACGAGGCGTGTCATGGTTTGAGCGTTTCCCATCCCGGATAAGGCCCGTCGAATTCAGGCGCCTCATCATGGCCAGCGAACCATGTCGCTTTCGAGGCGCAGAATTCCTGTGCGATTACACGGGCGGGCACGTCTCCTTCCAGCGCGTTGGCGCTCAGAATGATCGTATCGTCGGGCTCTTTCAGGTTCGCGCCGGTCATGGCCGTGCCGCAACGCGAGCAGAAGCTGCGGATGAGACCGGGCGAGCTTTCATAATGGGTGAGTTTACCTTCGCCCTCCCAGCTCACTTCGTTCCGCATCGCCACGAAGAAGAAACCGGCATGGCCGCCCGCCGCCTTGCGGCACATGGCGCAGTGGCATTCGACGATATCGCTGATGCGTTCCGCCGCGTAGCTGACCGCGCCGCAGAGGCAGGAACCCCTGACGGTTTTGCTCACGGTACCAGCACGCTAGCGCCGACCGTCTTGCGCGCTTCGAGATCGAGATGGGCGCGCGAGGCTTCGGCAAGCGCATAGCGCTGCTTCACCTCGATCTTGACCGCGCCGGACTTCACGACGGCGAAAAGATCATCCGCCATTTCCTGCATCGCCGCCGGTGTCTTCGCGGCGTAGTGATACATGGTCGGCCGCGTCACGAAGAGCGAACCCTTCTGCGCGAGGATGCCGAGGTTCACATCCGTGACCGGACCGGATGCATTGCCGAAGGAAACGAGAAGCCCGAGCGGCGCGAGGCTGTCGAGCGATGACATGAATGTCGCCTTGCCGACGCCGTCATAGACGACGGGAAGCTTCGCCCCGCCCGTGATTTCGTTCACCCGCGCGGCGACGTCTTCCTTTGAATAGTCGATGACGTGATCGCAGCCATGTTCGCGCGCGAGCTTCGCCTTTTCCGGCGAGCCTACCGTGCCGATCACGGTCGCGCCGAGATGCTTTGCCCATTGGCAGGCGATGAGACCGACGCCGCCAGCCGCCGCATGCCAGAGGATCGTCTGGCCCCTCTCGACCTTGAAGGTCTGGCGGAGCAGGAATTGCGCGGTGAGCCCCTTCAATATCATCGAGGCGGCAGCATCGTCGGCAATGCCGTCGGGTACTTTCACGGCGCTTGCGGCAGCGATGTTATGGGCTTGCGCATAGGCGCCGACCGGCCCTGACGCATAGGCCACGCGGTCGCCCGTCTTGAGCGTCGTCACGCCGTCTCCCACCGCTTCCACGATGCCCGATGCTTCCATGCCGATGCCGGAGGGAAGCGAAACGGGGTAGAGGCCCGAACGATGATAGGTGTCGATGAAGTTGATGCCGATGGCCTTGGCGCGCACCGTGACCTCGCCGGGACCGGGATGCGGCAGTTCCACCTCCCTGAGCGCCATTACTTCCGGCCCGCCGGTCTTGTCGATGCGGATCGCCTTGATCGTCGTCATGCGTTTCGTCCCGTTCTGTTTGTTTCAGTGTCCGGCCTGTTCAGCGCCTCGAAAGGGCGAGCCCTACGCCCGCGGTGACGAGCACACTGCCGGTTATCCTGTTACGCAGCATCTGCGCGCGTTTCCCTTTCAGATAAGGCGCGAGTTTTCCGGCCGCCAGCGCGAATGCGCCGTCGGAGAAGGTCGCGACCGTGACGAAGGTGGCGGCAAGCAGAAGAAGCTGTGGTCCTGCGGGCGCGGATGTGTCCACGAATTGCGGAAAGAAGGCGGCGTAGAAAGCGAGCGATTTCGGATTGGTCACGCCGATGATGAAGCCGCGCCGGAAAAGCGTCCGGCCGTTCGCATGATTTTTTGCGGCCTCCGGCAGATGCGGGTCTTCATAAGGTGCGCGAAAGGCCTGAATGCCGAGCCAGACGAGATAGGCGGCGCCCGCAAGCCGGATCGCCTCCGCCCAGGGCCCGAGAGCGGCGAGAAGGGGCGCGAGCCCCACCAGCACCAGACCCATGTGAACGATCAGCGCCGATGTCGTGCCCGCAAGGCCGCTCAGCGCCGCGCGCGGTCCCTGCCGGATACCGGAGGCGACGAGCCAGGTCACAACCGGACCCGGCATCACGCAGAGGATGAGCGTCGCGGCAATGAAGCCGAGATAGAGTTCGAGAGACATGATCGCCTCCTGTCGGATTTCTTCCACCCTCCCCCTGAGGGAGGGTCAAACGGTCCTCTTTGCGGCTTGTCCGCAAAGACAAACAAGTGTGGATCGTTTGGGGAGGGGTGATCCGCTGTCCGCAAATATACCGCTCCCGATTGTATCCGGATTTTCTTCCGCGACCCCTCCCCGAAATTCACGCCGCTCGCGCGCCATGAATTTCGACCCTCCCTCAAGGGGAGGGTGGGAAGGAAGGGGAGACTTATCCCAGATGACGCTGGAAGAACTTGATCGTACGGTCGTTCGCCTCGTCCGCCGTCTTCTTGTCGTAATGCGCGCCGCCCGGCCGTGCGAAGGCGTGGTCCATGTCGGGATAGCGATGAATGGTGACCTGCGCATTGTCGCGCAGACCGCTCACGATCTGCTCCTGCGCTTCCGGCGGCACGAACTCGTCCTTGCCCGCCACGTGCAGCATCAGCGGGGTCTTGATGCCCTTGGCATCGTCGAGACGGTTCTGGATGTTGACGCCGTAATAGCCGACCGAGGCATCGCTCGATGTGTGGCAGGCGGTGAGATAGGCGAGCTGTCCGCCGAGACAATAGCCGACCGCGCCGACCTTGCCGGATGTCATGGGGCGCAGCGTGTCGATGGTTGCCGCAATATCGGCGGTGCCTTTTTCGACATCGAACTTGCCGAAGAGATCGAAGGCCTGCTTCCACTCTTCTTCGGTCTTGTCGGTGATGTCGATGCCGGGCTCGATGCGCCAGAAGAGATCCGGGCAGAGCGCGACATAGCCCTGGGATGCATACCAGTCGGTCAGGTCGCGCATGACCTGATTGACGCCGAAGATTTCCTGGATGACCACGATGCCCGGCTTGGGGCCGGCGCCGGATTCCGGCTTGGAGAGGTAGCCGGAAAAAGAGCCGTCGGGGGTTTTGATGGTTATCGTCTCGCCGCTCACTTGCACATCTCCTCGTATCGTCTCTTGGGAAGGTGGGGTCCGCGGGGGACTCTACCTATCCTTAATGGGCGAAGCGAGGGGGCGGAGCGGGGGAGGCCGCAGCTTTTTGCGGCCTCCATCGGAGCGTGGCCCCGGTTATCGGGGAGGCCAATCGGAGAGGGCCGGTATCAGGCGGCGCGCTTTTGCGAACCGAAAGAGAAGAGCTTCGAGAGACGGGTTTCGCCGGTGTTCTCGCGGGTCTTGCCCCGGGTCTCTTCGGACCGGCCGCTGCGAGCTGAAAGGGCGAGGTCGAGCGCGCCCACATAACTCGTGGCATAAGTGGCAAGGATGTTCATTTTATTCACCTTCAGACACGGCCGGCGGGGAACCATTCCCATCGAACCCGGCCGCGTATCCTTTTGTAGCTTGGGTTTATGCTGGTGATATGACGGGTCGGCGCCTATATATCAAACGATCTTTTTGCACCGCAGTTGTGAGAATAACTAACATATGGCCCCCCGCCGCCTGCCATCGCTGAAAGCTTTGCGCGCCTTCGAGGCGGCGGCCCGGCATGGCAGTTTCTCTCAGGCTGCGGGCGAACTCAGCGTCACCCATGCCGCAGTCAGCCACCAGATCAGGGCGCTGGAAGAGGCGCTGGGCGCGCAACTTTTTCACAGGACGGGCCGTCACGTCGAGCTGACCGAGCGGGGGCAGAAGCTCTTTCCGGTTCTCTCTGCCGCCTTCGAGCAGATGGCGGAAGGCTGGGCGCAGGCCGGCGCGAAGGACAGTTCGGCGCTGACCGTCTCGGTCGAGCCGTCCTTTGCCGCGCGCTGGCTGGTGCTCAGGCTCGGCAAGTTCAACCGCGCTTACCCCGAGATCGAGCTTCGGCTGCTGCCCTCGTCGGAGCTTGTCGATTTCGCGCGCGAGGATGTCGATATCGGCGTGCGCTACGGGCTCGGCGGCTGGCCGGATGTCGTGTCCGAAAAGCTTTTCGAGGCGACGGTCTATCCGGTCTGTGCGCCTTCGCTTCTCGACCCGAAGCGCCCCATCCGCAAGCCCGAAGACCTCAAATCCTATCCGCTCCTCCATGAAGAGACGATGCAGCACTGGGTGAACTGGCTCGAGGAGGCGGGTGTGAAAAACCCGCGCTGGGCGCAGCGCGGCCCGCTTTTCATCGAGGCCTCGCTCGCGCTTCAGGCGGCCGCAAGCGGGCAGGGCGTCGCGCTCGCGAACGACACGCTCGCCATGGCCGATCTCGCGGAAGGGCGTCTTGTCCGCCTCTTCGATATCGAGATGCCGGATGAGGAAGGCTACTGGCTCGTCTATCCCGAAGGCGGCCTGAAGAAACCCAAGGTCGATGCCTTCCGCCGCTGGATCCGCGAGGAAGCGGGGCTCGGCCCACCCGAGGCCCCCAAGCCGCCGGAGCCGCTGGCGTCCGCAAGAAAGGCGAGCCGGTGAGGTAGTTTCTGCCGGTTGATCTCAGGCAGTTGTTCGTGGTCCATCCTCCCCTCCTTGGTGGCTTGTCCGCCAAGGCGAACAAGACCGGGGAGGGTGGGAACTCAGGCGTTCGCCCGCGCCCGCTTCAGTTCCTCGATGAGTTCATCCGCCTTCGTCACCGGCAGGGAGCAGGTCTCGCCGGCGCAGACGTAAGCGGTGGGTTTGCCGTCCTGTTTGCCCTTGCCATGCGCCGGGTGCGACGCGGGCAGCGTTGCCGCGTCCTCGATCCGCATTACCACGCGGGCGGGGCAGGAGAGCCCCAAAGCCGTGCGGGCGAGTTCCGCCGTTTCTTCAAGGCTGCCGATCAGCACGACCTGCACGGGCCGGAGCCGCGTGTCGAGGCTCGCGATATAGCTGCCCAGCGGAAAGATGTTTTCCTGAAGCTCGCCCGCAAAGGCGCGGATCAGCTCGTCGGCGCGGGTGAAGTACTCCTGCTTGCCGGTCATGAGCGCGAGCTTCGTCAGCGTGCCCGGCAGGGTGCCGTTGGCGGCCGGGGTCGCGTCGTCGGCGACTGTCCGCCTACGGACGATGAGGGCGGGCGCGTCGTCGGCGGTGAAGAAATAGCCGTCATTCGCCTGGTCGCGGTAATGCGCGTCGAGCTCGGCGACAAGGCTTTCGGCTTCGGCCGCATAACCCTCGTCGCCGGTCGCCTCCGCGAGCGCCACGGCCGCATCCGCCATATTGGCGAGGTCGTCGGCCATGGCGATGTGCTGGAGCTTGCCGTCCCGCCAGGCATGGTGGAGGCGCCTCGTACCATTCGTTTCCACGCGCATCGTCTCCATGACGAAACGGAAGGCTTGCCCCGCCATCTCCACCCACTCGCTCTCGCCGAAGGTTGCGCCCGCGCGGGCCAGCGCCGCGATCATCAGCCCGTTCCAGTCCGCCAGCACCTTGTCGTCGAAGCCGGGATGGACCCGCATGTCGCGCTCCGCGAAGAGCCGCGCGCGCAAGGGTTCGAGGGAGGCTTCCTCCTCCGCCGTCACCGGGCTGTCGGCGCGGGCGAGGCGGTTCAGGATATTCACTCCTTGGTGCGCGTCGCCGCGGGACTGCGCTCCTTGCTCCGCGTGCTCCCAATTACCGGGCCCAGTCACGCCATAGAAGCGCTTGAAGAGCGTCGCCTCGCCGGGCGTGAAGAGATTGTCGATTTCCGCTTCCGACCAGACATAGAACTTGCCTTCGACGCCCTCGCTGTCCGCATCGAGCGAGGCGGCGAAGGCTTTTTTGTTTTGCGCCTCGCGGCGGGCCAAAGTTGAATCAAGGAGGGCTCCTTGCTCGGCGCCGCCCTCGACCGTCATCTCGCGCGCGACCCATTCCACCGTCTCGCGCACGCGGCGTTCATAGAGCGGCTTGCCCGTCTCGGCCCAGACCATCGTCAGGAGGTCGATCAGAACCGCATTGTCATAGAGCATCTTTTCGAAATGCGGCGCGAGCCAGAACTCGTCCACCGAGTAGCGCGCATAGCCCCCGCCCAGATGATCGTAGATGCCGCCTTCCGACATATGGTCGAGCGCACGCGTCACCGGCGCGGCGAAATCCTCGCGGCCCGTGCGCAGATGCGCGCGCCACATCAGTGAGAGCAGGGGGGCTTGCGGGAATTTCGGCGCGCCGCGAATGCCGCCATGTTCCGGGTCCATGATCTCGACGAGTTTCTCCGCCACGACGATCGGCACCTGCGGCGTCGGCTCGCCGGGGCGCGCGGTTGCCGATTGTTTCTGCAATGCGTCCACCAGCGCCTGCCGGTTCTTGTAGACCTTGGCCGGTTCCTCGCGAAAGATGCGCGCGACCTCGTTCAGCACGTCGGTGAAGCCTGGCCGGCCGTAAGCCGCGTCCTTCGGAAAATAGGTGCCGCCCCAGAAGGGTTCGCCTTCCGGCGTCAGGAACATGGTGAGCGGCCAGCCGCCCTGCTGGCCGAGCAGATGCAGCGCCGACATGTAGATCGCGTCGATGTCGGGGCGCTCCTCGCGGTCGACCTTGATGTTCACGAAATGCTCGTTCATCACGGTGGCGACCGCTTCATCCTCGAAGCTTTCATGCGCCATGACATGACACCAGTGACACGCCGCATAACCGACCGAGAGCAGGATCGGTTTCTTTTCCTTTTTCGCGGCGGCAAGCGCCTCCGGCCCCCAGGGCCGCCAGTGCACGGGATTGTCCGCATGCTGGAGGAGATAGGGGCTCGTTTCGGCGCGCAGGAAATTGCGTGACATAAGGCCTTCCGGGGGTTTCACTCGTTTCGAACAATGTGGGGCTATGGACCCCTGCCGTCGATGGCTAACGCCATCGCAGGTGCAATGAAAGAGTTCGTTCCATGAAAGTCAAAATCGACCTCGACATGACCGCCGAAGAAGCGCGCACGCTGATGGGCCTGCCGGACCTCGAACCGATGCAGCAGCGGCTTCTCGAACAGCTCGAAAAGCAGGTCTCGAGCAACATGTCCTACATGGACCCCGAAGCGATGATCCGCGCCGTGCTGCCCGCCGGTGCGCAGGGGCTCGAAAAATTCCAGGATATGATGTGGGGCATGGCACGCTCTGCCATGGGTGGCGGCAGTGGCGCGGCGAAATCGGGCGGCGCCAAATCCGATACGAAGAAGGGCGAATGAAGCGCCTGTCGCGCCTCTGCGGATTGAGCTGATTTGAATACGATCTATGCGCTTTCGACCGCGCCCGGCAGGGCGGGGGTCGCTGTCATTCGGATTTCGGGCGAAGCTGTCCGGGCCGCCGTCGCCGCGCTGACCGGCGAGGAGCAGGTGCGCCCGCGCGAGGCATTGCTTCGCCGCTTCCGCGATCCCGAAACCAGGGCGCCGCTCGACCGTGGACTCCTTCTGTTCTTCGAGGGCCCGGCGAGCTTCACCGGCGAGGACGTCGCCGAGCTGCACATTCATGGCGGCCGCGCGGTTGTCGCCTCGGTGCTGCGCGCACTTTCCGCGCTGCCGGGCCTGCGCGCCGCGGAGCCGGGCGAGTTCACGCGCCGCGCTTTCGAGAACGGCAAGCTCGATCTCACCGCCGTCGAAGGCCTCGCCGATCTCATCGACGCCGAAACCGAAGCGCAGCGCGTTCAGGCGCTGCGGCAGATGGAAGGGGCGCTGGGCGCTCTTTACGAGGGCTGGCGCGCGCGGCTGATCAGGGCGCTGGCTTATGCCGAGGCGGAGATCGATTTTCCCGACGAGGAAGTGCCGGGCGGCCTGCTCGCCAGGCTCGGGCCGGAGATCGCCGCGCTCGCCTCCGAGATCGCTGTCCATCTCGATGACGGGCGGAAGGGTGAGCGGCTGCGCGACGGTATCGAGGTCGCGATCGTGGGCCCGCCCAATGCAGGCAAGTCGAGCCTCCTCAATCGCCTTGCCGGCCGGGAGGCCGCCATCGTTTCCGACGAGGCGGGAACGACCCGAGACGTGCTTGAGGTCCGGCTCGATCTCGGCGGCGTGCCGGTGACGCTGGCCGATACGGCGGGGCTCCGAGACGCCGCGGGCAGCATTGAGCGGGAGGGGGTGCGCCGGGCGCTTGCGCGTGCCGAGGCCGCGGACCTTCGGCTCGTGCTTGTCGCGCCCGGCGCGCAGGGGAAGATGGAGGGCGATTTCTCGCTCGCGCGGCCCGGCGATATCCGCGTCGTCAACAAGCTCGATCTCGACGTCGCCGTGCGCGATGGCGCCATCGGTATTTCGGCGCTGACGGGCGCAGGGCTGGACCGTCTCGAAGCCGCGCTCCGCGAGCGGGTGGGCCTTGCCTATGAAGCGCAGGAACACCCCCTTATCACCCGCGCCCGCCATCGCGAGGGGCTGGCGGATTGCACCGCCTCGCTTGGCCGGGCCGGGGCCGCGCTTCAGGCGGGCCGCGAGGCGGAGCTCGTCGCCGAGGATCTCCGTCTCGCCGCCCGCGCCCTTGGCCGGATCACGGGCCGGGTGGATGTCGAGGATCTGCTCGACGTGATCTTCCGCGACTTCTGTATCGGCAAGTGATGGGCGAGAGCCGGTGCTGTTTCACGTGAAACATGAAGAGGAGGGGGAATTCGATTCCGCCCCAATGGTTTGCGCGCGAATCCTCATCTCGGTGGAATCTCGATTCGACTCTGTGGATAAAGTTTTTGACGCGGCGGGTGCGAGCGACTAAAGCTCTCCCGGTGTTTTGAGCGTTGCGCCGCCGCTCGCGGACTGGCGCTCGCGTCCTCCGGCCCGTCGAATCCGTTCCTACGGGCACAGGCACTTCTTCTTCATCAGGATTGTTTCGATGACGCGCGAATTCGATGTGATCGTGATCGGTGGCGGCCATGCGGGCTGCGAGGCGGCTTCGGCTGCCGCGCGCGCCGGTGCGCGCACCGCGCTCATCACACACAAGATCGCGACCATCGGCGAGATGTCCTGCAACCCCGCCATCGGCGGTCTCGGCAAGGGCCATCTGGTTCGTGAGGTCGATGCGCTGGATGGCTTGATGGGCCGGGTTGCGGATGCCGCCGGTATCCAGTTCCGTCTGCTTAACCGGCGTAAGGGCCCGGCCGTTCGCGGCCCCCGCGCGCAGGCCGACCGCAAGCTCTACCGTGAGGCCATGCAGGCCGAGATCCTCAACCACCGCAATCTCGACGTGATCGAGGCCGGGGTCTCCGACCTGCTGGTCGAGGGCGGCGCGGTTCGCGGCGTCGTGGCCGAGGACGGGCGGCAGTGGAAATCCGCCCGCGTGGTCCTCACCACGGGCACCTTCCTGCGCGGCATGATCCATCTGGGCACGAGCCGCATCCCGGCCGGACGGGCAGGGGAAGCGCCAGCGCTCGGTCTTTCGGAGCGGCTTTACAGTCTCGGCTTCCAGCTCGGGCGCTTGAAGACGGGTACGCCCGCGCGCCTCGCCGGTGACAGCATCGACTGGTCGATCCTCGAAGTGCAGCCGGGCGACAACCCGCCCGTGCCCTTTTCCTTCCTCACACGCGAGATAACGACGCCCCAGGTGCCGTGCCATATCACGCGGACCACGGAGGAGGGCCACCGGATCATCGAGGCGAACCTCAAGCTCTCGCCGGTCTATTCGGGCCAGATCGAGGGTGTCGGGCCGCGCTACTGCCCGTCCATCGAGGACAAGGTGGTGCGCTTCCGCGAGAAGGACAGCCACCAGATTTTCCTGGAACCCGAGGGACTGGACGACGACACGATCTACCCGAACGGTATTTCGACGGCCCTGCCGGAGGATGTGCAGCTAGCCTTCCTCAAGACCATTCCGGGGCTCGCCAATGTCGTCATGCGGCGCGCGGGCTATGCCATCGAATATGACTATATCGACCCGCGCGAACTCACGCCGGCATTGGAGACGCGCAGGCTGCCGGGGCTCTATCTGGCGGGCCAGATCAACGGCACCACGGGCTATGAGGAAGCCGCCGCGCAGGGGCTCATGGCGGGGCTCAATGCGGCGCTGGCCGCCCGGGGGGACGAACCGCTGATCCTCGATCGGGCGCAGGCCTATACCGGGGTCATGATTGACGATCTCATCACGCGCGGTGTCGCCGAGCCCTATCGCATGTTCACCTCGCGGGCCGAGTACCGGCTGACGCTGAGGGCGGATAATGCCGACCAGCGGCTCACGGCGGCAGGCATCGGCGCCGGGATTGTCGGAGAGGCGAGGGCGGAGGCTTTCGCCACCAAGATGTCCGCCCTTGAAGCGGCGCGCACGCTTTGCGAGGGGCTGAAGGCGAGCCCCAGCGAGCTGAACAAGCGCGGGCTCAAGGTCAATCAGGACGGTGTCCCCCGCAGCGCGATGGACCTGCTGGCCTATCCTGACGTGGATATGGCCCGGTTGGGGCAGATCTGGCCGGAGACGGGCGATCTGGAGCCCGGTATCCGGGAGCAGGTCGAGATCGAGGCGCAATATGCGGGCTATCTGGTCCGCCAGGAAGCCGATATCAGGGCTTTTCGGAAGGATGAGGGGATGAAGCTTCCGGGGAGCCTCGATTACGGCTCGGTCGGGGGCCTGTCCTTCGAGGTCCGTCAGAAGCTCTCGGCCGCGCGCCCCTCAACGCTGGGACAGGCGGCAAGGGTGGATGGCGTGACCCCCGCAGCGTTGACGGCCTTGATGATTCACGTGAAACAAAAGCACACGGCTTGAGGTGTCATACGAAGTATGGCCCAACATATAGTGCCCGAGACCCCGCAAGTCATTGATGCGGAATCCTTTTCTGCCCTTCTTGATGTTTCACGTGAAACAATGGACCGGCTCGGGCTATACGAATCCCTTCTCCTGAAGTGGCAAAAGTCCATAAATCTGGTCTCCACGGGCACTTTGCCGGAGCTCTGGCGCCGCCATATGCTCGATTCTGCCCAGTTGGCAGGGCTTGCGCCGGAGGGAGCACTCCGATGGGCCGATCTCGGCAGCGGCGGGGGGTTTCCGGGCCTCGTCATTGCCGTTCTTCTGGCTGAAAGGCCCGGTTTCGAGATGCATCTGGTCGAAAGCGATCAGCGGAAATGCATCTTCATGCGGGAGGTGGCGCGCGCTACTGGCGCCCCTGCCACCATACATAATATGAGGATCGAGGCCTTTGTGGAGAAGGGCGCGATCTTCGATGTCGTCTCCGCCCGGGCCCTGGCGCCGCTCGACCGGCTGCTCGGCTGGGCGGCTCCTCTTTTCGGCCCGGAGACCACGGGACTGCTTTTGAAGGGGAAGGGGGTCGAGGACGAATTGACCTTGGCTCGAAAAAGCTGGATATTCAAAGCCGACCTTCACCCCTCTCAGTCGGATCCGGCGGGTTCCGTGCTGATGCTGCGAGGCCTTCATGGAACCGATCGAGAAGACGCTGGCGGCTGAGGCCCCCCGAGAAATGGATAACCTCATTCCTGCCGAGGACCGCACTACCGGTAGTGACCCGATGGTTGCTCCGTCCACGGACCGTCCGCGCATCCTCGTGGTGGCGAACCAGAAGGGTGGCGTCGGCAAGACAACCACGGCCATCAATCTCGGAACCGCGCTTGCCGCTGTTGGCGAACGTGTGCTGATCGTCGATCTCGATCCGCAAGGCAATGCAAGTACGGGCCTTGGCATCGGGCGCAACGAGCGCAAGGTTTCCGCCTATGACGTTCTGATCGGCGCTGCGCTGATCGAGGATGCGATTGTTCCGACCAAGGTGCCGGGCCTCGATATTGTTCCGTCCACGATGGATCTGCTGGGCGCCGAGCTTGAGCTTGCCAGTGTGCAGCGCCGCTCGCATCGTCTGCGCGATGCCTTGTCGCGCATGCCGCGCAACGGCCGGAAGCGCGAGACCAGCGAGAGCGAACAGAAGATGACGGAGCGCTCCTACTCCTATCTTCTGATCGACTGCCCGCCCTCGCTGAATCTTCTCACCATCAATGCAATGACCGCGGCGGATGCGATTCTCGTTCCGCTGCAATGCGAGTTCTTTGCGCTGGAAGGTTTGAGCCAGCTCCTGCGCACGGTCGAGCGCGTCAAGACCAGCCTCAATCCGCGTCTCGACATTCAGGGCATTGTCCTCACCATGTTCGATCAGCGGAACAAATTGTCCGACCAGGTGGCGTCCGATGTACGCTCCTATCTCGGTGACAAGGTCTATCGCACGGTCATTCCGCGCAATGTCCGCATTTCGGAAGCGCCGTCCTATGGCAAGCCCGCGCTCGTCTACGATCATCGCTGTGCTGGCAGCAAGGCCTATATGAAACTGGCCGCCGAGATGATCCAGCGCGAACGGCGGTTGCGCCAGACGGCGGCCTAGCGGGAGGGCTGGGGGCGAGGGCGGTTTGACCTGTCTTAACAACGCCTCCTAACAGATTGAATTTGTTCGATTATGGGTAATACAAGGTAGTGCTTTTGCAAGCCGGAGAGACGATAACCCCCGTCTTTCCGCGATTTCGGTAAATAAGGCGCGCGGCGCTACCGGCCATACTTTCATGGCGTCAGCCCGAAGCGCCGAGCTGTTATCAAGACGGGCTGCTATCAAGACGAGCTGTTATCAAGAGTAGAAATTATGAGCGCGCTGAAGAAAGACCCGTCTCGGGACATTGGAAGGGAAGCGATGGCAATGGCAGAGGAAACACCGAGCCGGCTTGGACGTGGTCTGGCGGCGCTGATCGGCGAGGACACAGCTTTTGCGCTGGGCGACAAGGAAGCGCCTGCGCCGAAGGGTGTGCGCGAAGTGCCCATCGAATTCCTGCGCGCCAATCCTTTCCAGCCGCGCCACACTTTCCGGCCGGAAGACCTCGAAGACCTCGCCAACTCGATCCGCGAGAAGGGCGTGCTGCAGCCCATCGTCGTGCGGCCCGTGAAGGGCGAGGAAAACCGCTTCGAGATCGTCGCGGGCGAGCGGCGCTGGCGCGCGTCGCAGGCGGCGCAGCTCCATCAGGTGCCGGTCATCGTCAAGGAATTGAGCGATGCCGAGTCGCTCGAAATTGCGATCATCGAAAATGTGCAGCGCGCGGATCTGAACTCGGTCGAAGAGGCTGCCGGTTATGAACGCCTCATGCAGCAGTTCGATTACACACAGGACAAGCTGTCCAAGCTCATCGGCAAGAGCCGCAGCCATGTCGCGAACACGCTGCGCCTGCTCTCGCTGCCGGACAGTGTGCGCGAGCTGATCGAGGAGGGAAAGCTCTCCGCCGGTCAGGCGCGGCCGCTGATCGGCCATGCGGACGCGGACAAGTTCGCGCGCGAGATCGTCGCCAGGGGGCTTTCGGCCCGCGAGGCGGAGGCGCTGACCCGCAAACCCGATCCGGCGGCGGCGGGTACCAAGCCGAAGGCGCTTCCCAAGGCGGAGAAGGATGCGGATACGCTGGCGCTTGAAAAGAACATCTCCGACCAGCTCGGCCTCAATGTCGCGATTTCATTTTCGGGCGACAAGGGCGGCGAGGTGAAGATCGCCTACAAGACGCTCGAACAGCTCGATGAGATCTGCCGCCGTCTTGCCGGACGCACCGCCCAGAAGATGACCTGAGCAGATGATCTGAGGGGAATTCTTTCTGGTAAGGGAGAGTTAGGCGCTTGCCATCTGGATCACCCTCCCCCCTGTGGGAGGGTCAAACCGTTGAAGACGGTTTGGGGAGGGGGTCTCCGCTATCGGAGCTAGACTCGCTTTCGATTCTTGCCGCTCACCCCTCCCCGAAAAATTCTTCGCGGGCTCGAATTTTCCGACCCTCCCACAGGGGCAGGGTGGGCCTCGAGACAGATTGAGGCCCACGGGAAGGGCGTGGAACCTTATCCCCCCTGTGGCCCCTTTGCCGTTGCAACCCTGCAAGGCCCGTGGCGCTTCGGGCACAGCGGGGATAACCCCTCCCAATGTGACGTTATGGTGACGTTCGTGTGACGGTCGGCCCTGTTTATGCCCGGTGGCGGGGATAAGTGACGGGGATAAAACGCCCGCTTCTTATCGCTTTATCGGCGCGCTGAACGCGCGCCTTTTTCACCTTAGCGGCGCGCTGAACGCGCGCCTTGGGCAATCCGAAAGAGCGTCTGGCCGCAGATCGAAACGTCGGGCTGGCCGGTCGATTTGCATTGGCCTTCGGCTTCCAGCGCCAGTGCCAGTGCCCGGTCGAGGCGCCTCCGGTTCCACATCCTCATTTGTCTTTGTACGGAGGGTTTCCGGCTGAAATGAAGCGGCGGCCGGAAGCCCCTGAGCGCGCCCTCGACATCGCTCCCGCTTTCCACGCGCGCCGCCGCCAGATGCATCTGCATGAGGTGCCGTGACAGCGCGTTGAGAATTGCGATGGCGTTGGTGTCGGCGGCCTTGGCGCGGGCAAAGGCCGTGTCGAGCGCATCGAGGTCGCCGGCCATCGCGGCATCGATCACCTCATCAAGGCTTGAGCCTGCATTGTCGCCGACGCTGGCGCGCGCATCCTCCAGCGTCACCATGCGCTGGCCGCCGCTCTCTCCCGCTATCGCTTTGGGGCCCGCATAGAGAATGAGTTTCTCAAGTTCGTTCTGCGTCACGCCGCGGTCCGAACCGAGGCTCGCCAGTAGATAGGCGAGCGCCGCAGGCTCCGCTGCGAGGCCCTCCGATGCCAGCCTCGTGCGGATCACGTTTTCAAGCTGCCCCTGATCGTCTGCATAGCAGGCAATTGCGGCTGCATTCGCCGCGCCTTCGAAAAGCGTGCGCAGCGAGGAGCGCGGTCCGAGTTCGCCTGCTTCCACAAGCACCAATGCGTCGCCCGCCGGATCGTCGAGAAAGCTCTTGAAGATTTTCGACGTGCCGTCAGCCGCGCCGCGCACACGCACGACGCGCCGCCCGCCAAGCATCGAGATTGCGGCCGCTTCATCGGCCAGCCTCGCCGGGTCGCTTTTAAGATCGCCGTCGGAAAGCTCCGCGATGCGAAAAGGGTCGGAGAGGTCGTCGACCACCGTTTTCATCATCGTTGCGATGCGCTCGCGCGCAAGGCCTGCATCGGGACCGTAGACGAGGACGGCGCGTGCCTTTGGATCGGGCTTCTGGACGAACCTGTCTGCTTCGCGCGGCGCAATCTTCAAGGTGGCGCCCCGCTAGCTTCCGCTTCCAGATGCGCGATCGAAATAGATCGAGAGCTGCAGCTTGATGTCGTTCGCAGCCGCTTTGGCAATGCGTTCGCGCGCGTCGTCTGCCGCGACGATATTCGCATATTCGGACGGGACGCGGTTATAGGAAGAGCGCGCGCGGGAGGTCGAACGCAGCAGCGTCTCCTTCGTGTCCGTATTCACGAGACGAAAGGGAACGAGAAGCGCGAGGTTCTTTCGCGTCACTTCCGCATCACGCTCGATGGCCACGTCCTCGCTGTAGAGAACCGGCGCGACCTCGACGCGGTAAAGCGCGTTCGCAGGGGGAATGCCGGTCGGCGAGAGAACATCGAGCAGGCTGTACTTGATTTCGCGGCCAAGCTCGTCTTCCGGTGCGCTGACGTCGAGCTGCATGAGATCGCTCGTCACGGTGCTGCCGTTGCGTTCGGCATAGAGCGGAGAGAATCCGCAGGCGCCGAGAGGCACGATCAACGCCAGCGCGATGAGAGGTGCGGCGAAGCGTTTCATCTCATGCCACGATATTGACGATCTTGCCCGGCACGACGATGACCTTGCGGACGGGTTTTCCATCGATCGCCTTCTCCACCTTTTCGAGCGCAAGTGCTGCCCGTTCCACCGTTTCCTTGTCAGCGTCGCGCGCGATGGTCAGCTCGTCGCGGCGCTTGCCATTCACCTGTACGGCAATGGTGATGGAGTCTTCCACGAGGAGGGCCTTGTCGGCAACCGGCCATTCAGTGGCGGTCAGCGGCTGGTCATGGCCAAGGGCCTCCCAGCACTCCTCGGCAAGATGCGGCATCATCGGCCCCACGATCTGGACGATGAGCTCCAGGGCCTCGCGCAGCGCCCATCTGGAGGCGTCATCGACGGGCGTGAAACCGGAAATGGCATTTGCCAGCTCGTAGACGCGGGCGACTGCGCGATTAAAGCGCAGGTTTTCGAAGTCCTCGGTCGCGGCGGCGAGCGCCTGATGTGCGGCGCGGCGAAGCGCCAGCGCTTCCTCGCTGAAGTCCGCGGGGAGGGCGGCCCCTTTCGGCGCGAGCTTGTCCGCCGCGCCCGTGACCATGCGCCAGAGGCGTTGTGTGAAGCGCCATGCGCCTTCTGCGCCCTGGTCGGACCACTGAACGTCGCGCTCGGGCGGGCTGTCGGACAGCATGAACCAGCGCGCGGTATCGGCGCCGTATTTTGCGATGATGTCTTCCGGGTCGACCGTGTTCTTCTTCGACTTCGACATCTTCTCGACGGAGCCGATACGGACCGGTGCGCCGGTTTCGATGTGTTTGGCGACGCGCTTGCCGTCGACCGTTTCGATCTCGACTTCAGCCGGCGGCACCCAGCGGCCTTCGGCGTCGCGATAGGTTTCGTGGTTCACCATGCCTTGCGTGAAAAGCCCGGTGAAGGGTTCATCGAGCGAAAGATGTCCGGTCTTGTGCATGGCGCGCGTGAAGAAGCGCGAATAGAGCAGATGCAGGATCGCGTGTTCGATGCCACCGATATACTGGTCGACGGGCAGCCAGTGATCGGCAACCGCCTTGTCGGTCGGCGTTGCGGCGTCGGGCGCGGTGAAGCGCGCGAAGTACCACGAGCTGTCGACAAAGGTGTCGAACGTATCCGTCTCGCGCCGTGCGGGTTTTCCGCATTTCGGACAGTCGACATGTTTCCATGTCGGATGGCGGTCGAGCGGATTGCCGGGTTCGCTGAACGTCACATCCTCGGGGAGGACGACCGGCAACTGGCCGCGGGGCACAGGCACCGTTCCGCAGGCCTCGCAATGAATGACCGGGATCGGGCAGCCCCAGTAGCGCTGGCGCGAGATGCCCCAGTCGCGAAGGCGGTAGTTCACCGTGCCTTCGCCGAGGTGCATCGCTTCGAGCTTTTCGATGGCGGCGCGTTTTGCCGCCGTTACATCGAGCCCGTCCAGGAATTCCGAATTCACGGCAACGCCGTCGCCCGTGAAGGCCTCGGTGCCCGCAATGAGGTCCGCGCGCCATGCGTCGTCTTGCGCACGGTCCTTCGGGGTCACGACGGGAATGATGGGCAGGCCGTATTTCTTCGCGAAGTCGAAGTCACGCTGGTCGTGCGCAGGGCAGGCAAAGATGGCACCCGTGCCGTAATCCATCAGGACGAAATTTGCGACATAGACAGGAAGGGTCTTTCCCTCGATGAAGGGGTGGCGAGCTTTCAGCCCTGTGTCGAAGCCCATCTTCTCCGCCGTCTCGATCGCCTCTTCGGAGGTGCCGATGCGGTCGCATTCGCGGATGAATTCCGTGAGTGCCGGATTGTCCTTCGCGAGTGCCTGTGTCAGCGGATGATGCGGCGAGAGCGCGCAGAAGCTTGCGCCGTAAAGCGTGTCGGGGCGCGTCGTGAATACTTCAAGTCGCGCTCCCTGCTCCGCACCGTCTGGAATTTCTCCTTCAAGCGGAAAGAAGACGCGCGCGCCCTCCGAGCGGCCGATCCAGTTCTTCTGCATCGTGCGGACTTTTTCCGGCCAGCGGTCGAGCGTTTCGAGCCCGTCGAGAAGTTCGTCGGCGAAGTCGGTGATCTTCAGGAACCACTGGGTGAGTTCGCGGCGCTCGACCGGCGCGCCCGAGCGCCAGCCCTTGCCGTCGATCACCTGCTCGTTCGCGAGCACGGTGTTGTCGACCGGGTCCCAGTTCACCATGCTCTTCTTGCGAGCGACGATGCCGGCTTCCAGCATGTCGAGAAAGAGCGCCTGTTCCTGGCCGTAATATTCAGGGTCGCAAGTCGCGAATTCGCGGCTCCAGTCGATGGCGAGGCCGATCGCTTTCAGCTGTGCGCGCATGGCGGCGATGTTGTCGTAGGTCCAGCCCTTGGGATGGACGTTCTTTTCCATCGCGGCGTTTTCAGCCGGCATGCCGAAGGCGTCCCAGCCCATCGGATGCAGCACGTTGTATCCGCTCGCGCGGCGGAAGCGCGCGATCACGTCGCCCATCGTGTAGTTGCGGACATGGCCCATGTGAATGCGCCCCGACGGATAGGGGAACATTTCAAGAACATAATATTTGGGCTTGTCGCCGCCGCCGCGGGTCAGGAAGTCGCCGCGCTCCTCCCAGGTCTTCTGCCATTTAGGCTCGGCGGTGCGGGCGTTGTAACGTGTGGACATGGGTATCGGAATCTTTCGGGCGCGCGGCGGGGCAGGCAGGGGCGGGTGCTCTGGCCCTCTGCCGGCGCGTGCCCCGCTGTCCGCCCGGCCCGGGCCTTAGTTCTGTTCCTGGGCCTCGATGGTGTTGATACGAAGCTGACGGGCGCGAACGAGAATGGCGTTTTCGATCTGCAGGCCGGTCGTGTTGCCTACGGCAGCGTCCACCCAGTCGCCGTCTTCGCCCTTGTTCTGGCGGAAGACAGCCACCTTCACACCGTCAGCGCGGAGCCGCTTGTCGAGGATGTAGACGGTTACCTTGAAACGTTCGCCGGCGGCCTTCGGATCCTGGTACCAGTCGGTAATGATGACCCCGCCGAAGGGGTCAGCCGAGGCAAGCGGCATGAAGGAGATCGTGTCGAGCGAGGCGCGCCACAGGAAGCTGTTCACGCCGATCCCGCTGCCACCGACATTTTCTTCGTCAGCGGCGCCGCCGAAGAGCTTCAGGCCGTCTTCGCCGAAGATCGACTCGCGCTCCTTGCCGGTCGGGTTGTTGGGGCCGCCCTGACCGGTCGGCTGGCCGGGGAAGTTCGATTCCGAGGGGCCGCAAGCAGCAAGGCCAAGAATGGAAGCGCAAAGGAGCGCCGCGACAGTCGATTTCGCGCGTGTCAGTCCGTGGTAGGTCATCAATTTACGGCAAGCCTCTCGCGTTGCGCCCCTCTGTCCGCCGTCTCTTGCGTGATCGGCCTGCGGAGAGCAAGTGAATTCGCATACCCGCCGCATGCCGCGACCGGCGCGCCTTTATAGCTAGATAAGGGCTTGTCCCGCAATCGTGCATTCCCCGGAGCCCTCCGAAAACGCTTGCAGGGGGCAAGCCCGAAACCCCCGCACCGTGCCCGCCGCTGCCTGTCGCAATGCGGTAGTGTGACCTGCAAAGCACAACCCGGAGCCGGACGAGCCTGCGTCTGGACCAAATCAGCCACAGGACGGATAACCTAATCGTATCGAAGAGTCCGCTGCATTACTGCAAAACTGCTCTGGCGAGAGGTATTCATACAGAGCAACGGCATATTGAGTTAACGCACGCGCAGGGATTTGTGCCCTTTGCGCAACATCGACTGACATTCCTTCGTCATGAGGAGAGGTTTGCTTGACCCGACGCGGTTATCAACGGATTAATCGGGTACGCGCTCGGGGGGCAGTTTCGGTCGGCCCGGCGATGCACGAGCCACGGGGGAGCTTTTCCGCTGGCTTGTACAAATGGAACAGCGTTTAGCTGATACTGCGAGGAACACATGAAAAAGACTCTCCTTGGGACGACTGCTCTCGTCTCGGCTGGCCTGGTGGCCGGTCCGGCGCTTGCGAGCGATCCGCTGACCGTCACCGTTGGCGGCACGGTCACCGCGGGCATGTACTACATCGACGCCGATGACATCGGACCGATTCAGTTCAATGAATCCGCCGTGAAGCTCGTTGCGCGCAACATCGACATCAATGCCGAAGGCACGCTCGACAACGGCATGGTTGCCGGTGTGATGGCGACGCTCTCGCTCGGCGACGACTGGAACACGCACTACGCGAACAACGACGCCGCGTTCCGTGAGCTCTTCGCCTACCTCGAAGGTGGTTTCGGCCGCTTCGAAATCGGTGGTACGGACGGCGCCGCCTTCAAGATGCACTACACGTCGCCCTGGTTCGTGCCGGGCAACGGTGTTGACAGCCCGAACATCCTCAACGTCCCGACGGTTGGCACCGCTCGCCATTCGACGTTCTCGCTGATGGCTGCCGATGCGAACAAGGTGACCTACTTCACCCCGCGTTTCGCTGGCTTCCAGCTTGGCCTGTCGTACACGCCGGACGTTTCCTACAATGGTCCGAATGCGAATGGCCTCGGTGTCGTTCCTGGCGGTACGCTCGGCCGTATCGACAACGTGGTTGAAGTTGCCCTGAACTATGCGGGTTCCTTCGGTGCGGTCGATTTCGGTGCCGATGGCTTCTATGTCACGGGTGAAGGCAACCTCGGTGCCGCCGCCAATGATCCGGAAGAAATGGGCGCTGGTGTGAACCTCGGCTTCGGTGGCTTCACGCTCGGTGGTGCCTACTACGCCTCGGAAGACCTCGCTGTGACGTCGATCCCGGTCGCGTCTGCCGTTGGCCTGGAAGAAGAAGTCTGGACCGTTGGTCTGGCCTATGCGACTGGCCCGTGGACGGTTGGCGTTGCCTATCTTGCCGACGAGCTCTCGACGCCGGGTGCCTCGATCGACACGACGACGTGGCAGACCGGTGGTGGCTACAACCTCGGTTCGGGTGTGGACATTGGTCTCGACCTTCAGATGACCAACGTCGATGCCGGCTTCATCGATTACGACGCACAGTCGGCCGGTCTCGTTCTCTCGGTTTCCTTCTGATCCTTTCGGATAGAAGTTTCGAGAAACGCGAAAGATTGGGAGCAGGCGAAAGCCTGCTCCCTTTTTTTGCGTGTGATGCTTTGATAGATAAGGTGGCCTTGCGACAAGCGCACAAGGAACTGAACAATGGGCGCCTTGATCTGGCTCGCTTCCTACCCGAAATCCGGCAACACCTGGATGCGAAGCTTTCTGCACAACCTGTTTCGGGGTGCGGAGGAGCCGGTTCATATCAACGACATTGCCGATTTCTGCCTGGGTGAATCGTCAGCGCACTGGTATGCGGCAAGAGCGGGCAAGCCAGTCGAGGAACTCAATGAGGAAGAGCTCGCGAAACTCCGGCCAATCGTGCACCGCGACTTCACGATGGTTTTCCCGGATTCGGTTTTTGTGAAGACACACAACTATCTCGGCGAATCCTGTGGTGTGCCTCTGCATACGATGGAGGTGACGGCAGGCGGTATCTACGTTTTGCGTAATCCCCTTGATGTCGTTATCTCGGTCAGCCATCACTTCAACCAGACGATAGATGAGGCGATCGAGCATCTCGCAAATGACGAGTGCACGGCAGGAGACATGCAAACGCATGTCGTTGAAATACATCGTTCCTGGTCCACTCATGTGCGAAGCTGGACGGAACATCCGAGCCCGCAACTGCTGATTGTCCGCTACGAGGATCTGCTCCACAAGCCACGAAAATATTTCAAGCAGGTCGCCAGTTTCCTCGGTCTGAAGCCGTCCCCAGCGCGGCTAGAGCGCGCTATCCGAAACTCTTCCTTTCGTGCGCTGAAAAACATGGAACAGAAAAGCGGCTTCAAGGAACGGCCGAAGGAAGCGGAATCGTTTTTCCGCGAGGGCCGCTCCGAACAGTGGCGCGAGGTGCTGACACCGGCGCAGGTTCGCCGGATCATCGCTGATCATCATGAGCAGATGGAGCGGTTCGGCTATATCCCTGACGACTACCGTGATGCCGTCCCGAAGCAAACCGAGCAATCCGGTGTGGCAGGCTAGGTTCTTGTCTCGAATCTGAGGTGGTTGTTGTGGGAGCGTTGATCTGGCTCGCGTCCTATCCGAAATCCGGAAATACATGGGTGCGGAGTTTTCTGCACAACCTGCTTCGCAACACGACGGAGCCGGCGGACATCAACGCGCTCAATCAGTTTTGTCTCGGCAGCTCATCGCGACGGTGGTTTGAACAGGTAAGCCCCGTTCCTCTGGAACAGTTGAAACCGGACGCACTGGCGAGATTGCGCCCCGCCGCGCAGGCGAGAATGAGTACGGTCTCACCGGATTCGATTTTCGTGAAAAGTCATAATTATCTCGGGCCCTGGTTCGGCGTTCCATTACACAACATGCAGGTAACCGCGGGCGCGATTTACATTCTGCGCAATCCGCTCGATGTCACCCTTTCGCTTGCCGGTCATCTCGGTATGTCGATCGACGATACGATCAAATTCATGTCGACGGATGGTGCAGGTACGAAGCTTACGGCGCGTCATATTCCCGAGGTCTACGATACATGGTCTGCGCATGTTGCGAGTTGGACGAGTGGCGCGAACCCGCAACTCTTCGTCGCTCGTTATGAGGACATGTCCGAGCGTCCGGTAGAAACCTTCGGCAAGATGGCGGGGTTTCTCGGACTGAACCCTGCAGCGGACCGTCTCGAGCGCGCGATCTCAAATGCATCCTTCGATGTGCTCAGCACACAGGAAAGAGAAAAGGGCTTCAAGGAAAAGCCGGCCCATGCGGAGGCTTTCTTTCGAAAGGGAAAGCCGGGGCAATGGCGTGAGCTGCTGAGCGACGAGCAGATTGCCAAGGTCGTGTCGGCGCACAGGGCCCAGATGGAGCGGTTCGGATATGTGCCGGACGGATTCTAGTTTCCGCTTCCAAGGATGAAGCTGATACCGGCAATACCTTTCACGCTGGTGCCACGCAGTCTGGCAACATGCGGCGGCGTGGAAATACCACCGAGCGCGTAGGCCGGTAGCCCAAGGCCATTGGCGACGCGGACGAGACGCGCAAACCTCGGTATGCCCAAAGGCTTTCCGCCGGGATGGCTTTCGGATGGCAGCACAGGCGAAATCAGCACGGCATCGACATCTGCGCGGGCCGCTGCGACGATCGCTCTTTCCGAGTGGCAGGCTGCTGTCACGATGACGGCAGGCACATCGCGCCGGAAGGTGCCGTGACGGTGACGGGCGAGGCTGTACTCCGGCAAATGGACGCCGTCGACGCCAAGGCGCCGTGCGAAATCGGGCATACCCGCAATGAGCAGGATGCCGTCCCGTGCGCGAAGTTTTGACGCGAGGGCCCGGACTGTCGGGTAGTCCGGCTTCTTGCCATATGTCCGCCAGATCAGTGCGCTTTGGCGGGGAAGTGCGAGCAGCGCGACCGCTGGATTCGGCAGACGTTTTGGGTCCGTTATCGCAACGAGAGAAATGGAAGAAGGGTGGGCGTTCAGATAGCGGGCGGCGCGCGCCATGTGGTCCGATATCGTTCCCATCTTGTCTCTGGAACCTCCTGCGACTAGCTTGCGCGAGATTATGCCAATGACCGATATCGACGCCACAGAGAATGAAACACCGGAAACGCGCCTTGCCGCCGTCCGCGAGAGGATTGCGGTTGCAGCGCGAGAGGCGGCGCGTGCACCGGCCGACGTTGTTCTCGTCGCCGTTTCAAAGACCTTCGGCGAAGAGGCGATCCGTCCGCTGCTCGATGCGGGACAGCGCATTTTTGGAGAAAATCGCGTTCAGGAGGCTTCAAGAAAATGGCCTTCGCTTCGCGAGCAATATTCCGGTGTCGAACTTCATCTGATAGGTCCGCTTCAAACCAACAAGGTCGAGGAGGCGCTCGATTTGTTCGACGTCTTCCATACGCTAGACCGGCCGAAGCTTGCGCAAGCTCTCGTCAAGGCAAGAGACAAAGGGCGGAAAATGCCCCGCTTGTTTGTGCAGGTGAATACGGGCGAAGAGACGCAGAAGGCAGGCTTAGCACCAGGCGATGTTGATGCGTTCATAACGCGCTGCCGTACGGAATGGTCACTCGAAGTGGAGGGGCTCATGTGCATACCTCCTTTGGGCGAGGAGCCTGCGCTTCACTTTGCGCTGCTTGAGAAGATGGCGCGGCGAAACGGTCTGCCGAAGCTGTCGATGGGTATGAGTGGCGATTTCGAGACTGCGGTAAAGCTTGGCGCGACGCATGTTCGTGTCGGCAGCGCACTTTTCGGCTCGCGGGTTTAATCAAGCTTCTTCGATCCGCATTCGGGTTGCCGGGCCCGACAGCGCAAGTACCTGCAGCATGGCATCGAGCCGGAGAGCGACGCAGCCTTCGGTCGCCTGCAATTGTCCATCGCCTTCCCGTACAAGATGAAAGAAGACGGCGCTGCCTGCGTAAGGGATCACCGGATCGTCATTGTAGCCAAGGACCACGACCAGATCGTAGAGATGATCTTCCCGCCACATGGTTTCAGCGCTAGCCGGATAGGGCAGGCGTACAGGCCGATTGTAGAAGACATCTTCCGGCGCGTCGCACCAGCCGTCCGAGGGTGAGATGGGGATGAGAGGCAGCTTCGTCCCGGGCACGGGGAGGCGGTCCTGCCTGTACCTCAACTCGCGCAAGGGGAAGCATCCGAGGGGTGTCGCACCGTCGCCCTCCCGCTTCTTCGGGTTCACTCCGGTGCGCCCCAGGGCGCAAGGAAAACGGAGTTCGCCGAAGCGGAGTTCTCCAAGCGGATTTCCCGGGGAACCGGTGACGACGATTTCAGGCATTGTGCCGGGTGAAGAGGTCATGACCGGTTCACAGTAAGGTGCGTGTGCGGCGCGAGCAATCAGCTGTTATCTCGCCGACTTTTCCGACTTCATTGCCTCATACTTGTCGAGGGCGTCGAGCATTGCGCTCGAAAGGTTGGGAAGGTGCGCAGGGGCTGATTTGGAACCGGCGGACCCAGCCTTGTCCTCTGCGGGATCGGCAAAGGAACCGAGGAGGGCCTGAAAGGCCTCCGGGCTCAGGCGAGGCAAAGGCTTTGTCTCGGCCGGGTTCTCCGTAGAAGCGGGAATAGCCGGCTTGAGCGTGGCTTGAGGTCCCGGAATGGTCGCGATCGACGCGGTGTTCAGCTCGTTATCGTCAGGCAAGGCTGCGGGTGAGGATGCTTGCGCAGAAGCTACCACCATCCTCTGAATTTCTTCTTCACCGCCGAAGAGGGAAGCGTAGAGTTGGTCGCCAAGTCCCTCCGCGCTGTTGCCGCTGATTGCAAGACCTGCAACGGACGCAACAAGACCCAACGGCCCTCCCCAAAGAGCACCTCCCGCGATACGTGCTTGCGGGCTGATACCGTCACCCGTCATGCTTCGATAGGCTTCCCCGACAACAGGGATATGCTGAAGCGGATTCAAGGTATCGACGATGTCTCCGAAGCTTACCTGGCCCCCTTCCGGCACGCGGCCTTCTCGGCGGGCGGTCTGCAGATCCTGGAAGGCCGCAGAAGCCATATTTTGTTTGCCGGGGCGGTGCTGAATGCCGGTATAGGCGGTGGAGAAGTCGGTCATGCCGGTCCGGGTCGCAAACATCGGGCCAGATCGAGAGCGCCCGGATTCCGGGGTTTGAGCGGATAGAAATCTCCCTTATCCGGCAAGATTTGCCGAGCCTGATTTACTGGGCGGCAATCCGGCGCCTGACCGTTGCGGGTCAGCTTTCGTTGGTTGCTGGGGAGAGCTATGGCACACTCCGCCCGAACTGTTCTTGTGGCCGTGACGGCCTTTTCGAAAGCGTGATATGGCGAAAAACTTTCCACCGAAGGGGCCGGCGAAGCCGCTCAAGCCGGGTTTCGGCATGCCGGGCTCATTCAAACCCACGGTCGGGCTTCCTGCGGGGGCGGCCGGCGGCAGGCCAACGGTTGGTGTGCCGGGGGCGGCTTCCGGCGTTGCTGGCGGATTTCGTCCTGATCATGCACAGCGCAACTCACCCAACCCCGACGATATCATACGCATTCTGCAGCTCGGCGGTGCGCATCTGGCGGCCGGCCGGCTCGATCATGCGGGATCCGCCGCAGGTGCGGTGCTCAAGGTTCAGCCTGAAAACCCTGATGCGCTTCATCTGCTGGGCCTTGTTGCACTCGGCAAGGGTAGCCCCGACAAGGCCGAACAGCTGATTGCGGCGGCTGCCGCACGGATGCCTCATCACGTGAATGTCTGGGTTAATCTCGGCAATGCGCAGCGTGATCAGGGGAAGATTGACGAGGCGCTGATTTCCTATCAGCGAGCGGAGACGATGAATCCGGATTATCCGGATGTCTTTCTGGAGCGCGGGCAGCTTTTCCAGCAGTCCGCGCAGTTTCCGGAATCGCTGCAGAACTTCCGGCGGCTGATCGAACTTGCTCCAAATGAGGCTTCCTCCTACATGCGAGCGGCCTCGGCCGCCACCGATGCAGGTCTGTTCAAGGACGCACTTGATTTCTGCCAGCAGGCCATGAACCGGGTGAAGCCCGTTCCGGCGCAAATCAAGGCCATTCTCGCAACAACCTATGAGCGCCTCGGCGACTTGCCGAAGGCGATTGAATGGTCTGAGGGAGCGCTGGCGGAAGCCCCTGGCAGCGCCAGCGCTCTGAGAACCTGGTCGAAGGCGCAACGGCGGCTCAAGAAGGGAAACAAAGAACTCCTCGACAAGCTACGCGACCGGCTTGAAGCAATTGACGCAAGCAAAATGTCCGCGCCTGAAGCGCGTCTGCTTTATTCGGAGCTCGCCCAGCTCTGCGATGAACAGAAAGACGTGCCGGCGGCCTTCTCGTATTTCACAAGGATGAATGAGCAAACGCTCGAACTTCCCGAACTGAAATTCGTGGACCGCAGAAAATTCGTCGATGAAGTCGATCATCTCATCGGTCTTCTCGATGGGGGTTTCGTTTCGGAGTGGTCGGATCTTCCGGACATTGAACGTGAACCGGGACATGCCGGCCCGCCAGTATTTCTCGTCGGCTTTCCGAGATCGGGAACGACGCTGCTTGATCAGATTCTCGACGCACACCCCGGTGTGCAGGTGTTCGAGGAGTATCCCTTCCTCGGCCGAGTGAAGAAATCGATCGAGGGCTATCCCGAAAAACTCTCTGCCATGAGCGAAGAAGAACGACAGGCTGCACGACAGGTCTACTGGTCGGAGCTTCGCAAGGAAGGTGCACAATTCGAGGACAAGATTGTCATCGACAAAATGCCGTTGAGCCTCGTGCATTCGGGGCTGATCCACCGGCTCTTCCCCGAAGCGAAGTTCATCTTCGCCATCCGGCATCCGGCCGACTGCGTACTTTCATGTTTCATGCAGGACTTCGTTCCCAATGCATCAATGCAGAATTTTTTGACGCTTGAAGGTTCTGCGACACTCTACGATCGCGTGTTCACGCTTTGGCAAAAATACCGCGAACGTCTTTCTCTCAGGATTCAGGAGGTTCGATACGAAAATCTCGTCGCGGATCTTCGAGCGGAAGTCGCACCGGTTCTCACGTTTCTGGATCTCGACTGGAACGATGCTGTGAGTGATCCGGCGGCGCATGCGCTCAGCCGCGGAACGATCCGTACACCTTCCTATTCACAAGTGACGCAACCGATCTATTCGAGCGCCACCGAAAGATGGCGCCGGTACGAAGAGCAGATGAAGCCGGTACTCTCCATCCTCAAGCCTCACGCGGAACGACTGGGCTATTCCCTGTAGAGAAAATATGAACGGGACAAAGAAAATACTCGTTGTCGATGACGACGACATATTGCGCGGATCGCTTGTTGAGCAGCTTCAGCTTTATGAGGAGTTCTCTTGTTTGCCCGTTGCGACAGGTGCGGCGGGTCTCGATCACGCGCGGGGAAACCATGTCGACCTTGTCCTGCTCGATGTCGGGCTGCCCGATATGGACGGACGGGAGGTCTGCCGTCTCATGCGCAAGGCAGGCGTCAAGGTGCCGATCATCATGCTGACGGGAGCAGACACCGATTCCGATACGATCCTCGGTCTCGATGCGGGAGCGAACGACTACGTCACAAAGCCGTTTCGGTTCGGTGTTCTGCTCGCGCGCATCCGGGCACATTTGAGGAGCCATGAGCAAAGCGAGGATGCGGTCTTCAAGATTGGACCTTATTCCTTCCGCCCGAGCGCAAAAATTCTCCTGGACGAACAGGAAAAGAAAATTCGTCTCACGGAGAAGGAAACATCAATCCTGAAATATCTCTACCGGGCCGGCTCGAAGGTCGTTGGCCGGGACACACTCCTTGCCGAAGTGTGGGGTTACAATTCCGGGGTGACAACACATACACTCGAAACGCATATCTACCGGTTGCGGCAGAAAATCGAACTGGACCCATCGAGTGCGGAAATTCTGGTGACCGAAGCGGGCGGCTACCGGCTCGTGCCATAAGACAAGTTCAGGCTTTTGCCGTCAGCGATAGCAAGATGACAGCGCCAAGTGCGAGCGGGGTACCGATAAGCGCAGCGATGAGAATAGCGCTGGGGCCCCAAACGATGACGCTGATCGCGAGCAAAAGAAGAATATTTATGAGGAAGAGAGTGGGGCCGTCGATGCGGTCCATGAGGGGTCTCCATACGAGCATGAAACTGACCTTCATCTGCCCTTTCACACCCGGCGATCCAATCAGACCAATCGCCGCAGGCTCGTCAGATATCGGTCCCGACATGCGCAGTGAGTGAATAGGTTGTCACGAATTCGGCAGGCATACGCGTCGCGCGGCCGGTTTTGACGTTGATACACACGAAGTCCGTCAGCCCCCGCAATAACGTCTCGCCAGTCTCGCCGTTGACCATCTGGAAGCGGCGGCGTAGCCGGAGCCGCCCGTCATTCGAGGTAATCCAGGTGCCTATCAAGACAGATTCGCCCTCCCGGCTTGCGGCCAGATATTCGAGTTCGTGACGGCGGACGACCATGCCGCGGTTGAGAGCGGCATAGCGACCGAAGTCGAGCCCCAATGCTTTCGAGTGTTCCCACGCCGCCTTCGCCATCCAGGTGAGATAGACGACATTATTCGTATGCTGAAAATCATCGATATGCTGGGGCTCGACCTTCGTTTCGTAAATGAAGGGTGCGGGCCAGTCCCAGGCAATTTCCACTTGTGTCTTTTCCATCGTGTTCCTTTCCGGCCCATGTTCTTAGCGTTCTCCCTGCTGCCGCGCAAACAAAGGGGCGGCGACAAGGCCGGTGTGCTCGGGTATTGTGAGACCCATGAGCCTTGAACCTGCCGTCGCCCTGCTGCAACGTGTGGACCTGTTTTCGGGTCTCGATGCCGTACGCCTCGAAGTCGTTGCCTTTACATGTGAGCGGCGTGAATATGCGCCGGGCGAAGCGCTGTTCGAGGCGGGCGAGGAGGCGGATTGTGCCTGGCTTATTCTCGAAGGGGAGGCGGTCATGCTTGCCGCGCAGGATAGGGGATCGCCCCGGGCGCTCCGGCTTGACACGGGCGATCTCATCGGCGAAACGGCCTTGTTCAACCGTGAGCGTCGGCGCACCCGTGTGCGGGCGGTGACGAAGCTCGAAACGCTCAGGATCGGCCGCGATATGTTTCAGCGGTTGCTCGGGGAATTTCCAGAGATGGCCGGTGCTGTTGCCGCGCGCGTTGCGAACAGGCTTGAGAATGCCGGGGCGGAGCTTCGGGCACTGGAATTGCGGCTCGCACGGAGCGGGGCGGCGCAGAAAAAAAGATAAAAGGGCGGAGAAAGAAATGAGTGATGCGAAGCCGGCGAACGATTGGCCGCCGAATATACAGGCGGTCTTCAAGCGCATGGCTCCCGCAAGCCGCTATCTAGGGCTTGAAATTCTGGAGGCCGATAGGGAGAAGCGAACCGTCAAGGTTGCATTCAATGCAGGGCCGGAACTCTGCAACATGTGGGGCGGCATTCAGGGCGGTATGGTCGCGGCGATGCTCGACGATGTGATGAGCCTCGCGGTCGGGCTCGATCTTGAATGGGGTCAGATTTCGCCGACGCTCGAACTCAAGGTTTCGATGCTGAATGCGGCGCGGCCTGGCCGTATCATAGGGACGGGGCGCGTCATCAAGCGCGGGAAGGCCGTCGGCTTCATTGAGGGTGAGCTGACAAGCGAAGACGGGAAACTGCTCGCAACGGGAAGCTCGACTGCGACTTTCGTCACGCTGAAGAAAAAGGCTCCGCAAGAGGATACAGCTCAGGCGTAGGCGTTGCGGTCGAAATAGTTTCGCGCTTCTTTCGTCAGGTGCGTTTCAAAGAGTGCAAAGTGATGCCGGATGCCGGCGTTCAGTGCAGCCTTGTCGAGCTTCACGATACGACGCGTTTCCCGCAGAAAGCTCGGCCAATAGCGAATCACCATCCAGATGTTGTCGGCGATCGGCGCGAGTTCATCTTCCGGCATGCCGAGATGCCCCGCCTCGATCATGTGACGGAAGAAGCGGATAACCATGCTTGTTGTCATTTCGTAGATCTGGTGGACACGATCTTCGAGTTCCGGTGAGGCGCGGCCATATTCCGCCTGGTCACGGTAAAGATACTGGTAGGTCCAGACCTCCTCGAAAACCATGCGATTGAAGAGAGCATAGTTCTCCAACACCGTTTCCGGGGTCGAGGGGATCGCCAGACGCTTGTCGATCAGCACGAAAAGGGCGAGCTGGTGAGCGCTTACGAGATCCCGTTTGGTGCGGAAGTGATACCAGAGATTACCCTCCGAGATGCCGACTTCCTCTGAGATCTTCGCAGTCGTCACCGCGTCGTAACCGTTCTCGTTGAAGAGCCGGAGACTCGTCGCAAGAATCCTGTCTTTGGTCTTTGGTGCCATGCCTTGTTTTCAGGCCTTGTTTTCAGGCCTTGTCTCTTTGATTTCAGGTCTTGCTGACGTTTCAATGCCGCGGCGCGCGTGGCTCCCTTTGTAGCCGTCACGGCGCCGCATCACAAAGGTGTCATTTGCAGCTTTTTCATGGGCCTTCAGCCGTAAAGGCAGTATAGCAGCCCCTCTTGCGCGGCTAGGGTCACTACCCTAATATGGGGTGTCTACCCTAGCAAGAACCGTCCGCCGGATGTCCCCCAATATGTCCGGACGGCGGCGAACAGGTAGGAACCCCAGGAGCGGGTGGCGGGCGGCTCTTTACCCCGAAGGCTGGCCCCCCCAGCTTTAGAGCCTCAGCGTCGCAATGACCGGCGCATGATCCGACGCCCGCTCCCACCCCCTTGCATCCTTTCGGACCTTCATCGCGATAGGTGTATCCGAAAGCGCTGGTGTGACCCAGATATGGTCGAGGCGGCGGCCGCGATCGGCGGTCTCCCAATCCTTCGCGCGGTAGCTCCACCACGAATAGAGCTTCTCGTCTTCGGGTACGAAGCGGCGCATGACATCCACCCAGTCATGCGATGCATAAAGCTCGTTCATCAGCTCAACCTCGACCGGAGTGTGGCTGACGACTTTCAGGAGCTGCTTGTGCGACCAGACGTCGTGTTCAAGCGGGGCGATGTTGAGGTCGCCCACAAGCACCATGCGGTTCTTCGATTTGGTACGCTGCTTTGCATAGAGGTCGGTCATCTCCCGCAAGAAGGCGAGCTTGTGCGCGAATTTCTCGTTGATGGCGGGATCGGGCTCATCGCCGCCGGCGGGCACATAGAAATTATGTATCCGCAAGCCACCGGGGATATCGAGGTCGGTGGCGATATGCCGACAATCGCCTTTCTCGCAGAAGTCTCGACTCTCCGTCTTTTTGAAGGGAATACGGCTGAGCGTGGCGACGCCGTGATAGCCCTTCTGCCCGTGTACGGCGATATGTTCGTAACCGGCCTTGCGGATGTCCTTCCACGGAAAGGCATCGTTGATACACTTGATTTCCTGAAGGCAAAGTACGTCAGGCTTTTCCTCTGCGAGCAAACGCTCCACCTGATTGATCCGTAGACGAACGGAATTGATGTTCCAGGTCGCAATCTTGAAATCCAACGTCTTGTCCGTTTCTTGTCTGGTGTGCCGGTTCAGAAAATATTGAAGGTCAGGCCGGCGATACCGATGGGCCAGCGCCCGCGCGTGAAAAGCGCAAACTTGCGGCGAAAGGGGTGATCGTCTTCGGTGCCGGCAATAAGGGAGAGGGCGGCGCCATGCGCAGCGTGAAGAGCTGCGCCCGCCGCTGCATTCAACAGTTCTTCGTCCTCTACTTCCCAGAAATGAGCAGCATCTTGTACGGCGGCGCGCACGCGCGCACCGAGCAGTGCCGAGACATGGGTCATGGCGATGTTAAGCGCATCTTCGCTTAGATGGTCGAGCGCCTCGGCGGCAAGCGCGGCCCGCAAGCCTTCCTCGGCTTCCCAATGCGCCGGGTCGATATCGAAAGTGATGGCCGCATCCGCCGCTTCCACCCAGTCGCGCAGGCGGGCGGGTTCGGCATCCGGAAAACCGAGGCCGTCGAGATAGGAGCGCGAGAGGGCCTTCACCTCGCGGTCCAGCGGGCGGCCGAGCCGGGTGAACCACGGCATGTTGACCGCTTCCTCGGCGAAGCTGCGAAGCCCCGCAAGGATCGGGATCTCTCCCTCCAGCGCGTCAAGCTCCGCGTCGGAGATCAGCATCTGCGGTTCGTCATTGTCGTCGAAGGGGCGGGACATGTGCTGCCAGACCAGTGGGCGGGAGCCGGGAGCTTAGTCGCTCGGCACGGGGAAGCGAAAGCCCGGCATGTGAAAAAGAGGGGCGCAAAAAAAGTTGCGCCCCGCCGGGGGGAGGGCGAGGCGCAACCGCGCGTCTTGCGCGTGGCGCCGGGAGGGGAAGGCCGGCGCCTAGAGGGGGCTCGGAGCACCGCTATGGGTGAGCGGGGGGCAGGTCACCCGGGCGGCTTATGCTCGGCCCTCATGACCAAGTAGATAGGGGTGAGATGCCGCCGCTTCAATACGGTCTGTTTACAAACATAAATTGCAAATTAACGGGGATTTTGACGTCTGAAATGGTCGCGGAATCATCGGCTTAGCGGCTGGTAGAAAGAGAAGGGCGCCCCCTGCGTCAAACCGCCGCAAGGGACGCCCGGCCAGTTCTCAGGAAACGCCGAGATCTTTCGCCGTCAGATCGATGCAGCGCCGGGCGAGGCCGAAGAGTTCGTCCATCTCGCTTTCCGTGATGGTCAGGGGCGGGCTCAGCACCATGGTGTCGCCGATCGCGCGCATCACGAGACCATTGGAGAAGCAATGGTTACGGCAGCGTGTGCCGGCATCGACGGAGCCGTCGAACTTTTCGCGTGTCGTCTTGTTCTTCACCAGTTCGATTGCGCCAAGCAGACCAACGCCGCGTGTCTCGCCGACCAGCGGATGAGCGGCAAGTTCGGCAAGCTTTTTCTGGAAGTAGTTGCCGGTGGCGCCACCTGCTTTTTCGACGAGCTGTTCCTTCTGCATCAGCTCCAGGTTGGCGAGCGCAACGGCGGCCGCGACCGGATGGCCGGAATAGGTGAAGCCGTGCGACCACTCATTGTCGGAGTTGAAAATGGCATCGCCCACGCGCTTGCCGAGGCCGACAGCCGCAATCGGCTGATAGCCGGAAGAGAGACCTTTCGCCATGTTGATCATGTCCGGTTCGATGCCGAGCGTTTGCGCACCGAACCAGCTGCCCGTCCGGCCAAACCCGCAGATCACCTCGTCGAGATGCAGCAGCACGTCATATTTGCGGCAGATACGCTGGATCTCGTCCCAGTAGCCCTTGGGAGGAATGATAAGGCCGCCTGCACCCTGGATCGGTTCGGCGACGAAGGCCGCGACATTCTCCGCGCCGAGCTCCAGGATTTTCTCTTCGAGGCTCCGGGCGGTCTTGAGGCCATATTCCTCCGGCGTCATGTCGCCGCCTTCTGCAAACCAGTCGGGACACTCGACATGGAAGAAGCCCGGTAGCGGCAGATCGGCCTGCGGATGCATATGGGTAAGGCCGGAAAGCGAGGCCGCAATCATCGTCACGCCGTGATAGGCCTTCTTGCGCGCGATGAAGAGTTTCTTGTCGGGCTTTCCCTGCAGGTTCCAGAAATAGCGGATGATCTTCACCGCGCTGTCGTTTCCTTCCGAACCGGAGTTCGCGAAGAAGAAACGGTCGATTCCGGCAGGGCAGACCTCCGCGAGCTTCTGTGAAAGCTCGGCGACGTAGGGGTTCGTCGTCTGAAAGAAGTTGTTGTAGTAGGAGAGTTCCTTCAGCGCCTTGTATCCGGCCTGCGCGAGTTCTTCGCGGCCATAGCCGACCTGCACGCACCACAGCCCGGCCATTCCGTCGATCAGCCGGTTGCCTTCCGAGTCATAAAGATAAACGCCCTCGGCGTGGGTGATGACACGCGCGCCCTTTTGCGCGAGATCCTTGTGCGTGGTGAAAGGGTGGAGATGGTGGGCGGCGTCCATCTCCTGCCAGCGCTTTGTCTGATTTGAAATTGCTGCTGTCGGCGACATTTGTCTGCTCCGGTTCCGAATGAAGATAAGGCGGAAAATGGCTTGGCCCTTGCGGCCGCGCCGGAGCGGCGACTTATGGATTATAGCCGATGCGTGCACACAGGATCAGCAGTTCCTGCTTCGTGCTTTGCCATGTGAAAAACTGGATTTGCGGGCTCATGGAAGAAAGCTAACCCAATCGGCTGGCCCGGCCAAGCAAGCGCTTTTCAACTCTTTTCGAGTGAGCGGAGGTGGGTTGCGAGGGCGGCTTGCGCGCGATTCCGGTTTTGTGTTGTCGGTCGAATGGCCGCCTGAAGGCCCAGCCCGTCCACGATGCCGATGAGCCGCGTTGCCTCGTAGTCGGCGTCGCTTTCGGGCGCGATTTCACGGATGAGCGGCACGAGCGCCTCACGCCAGCGATCGTGGCGGATATCGTTTTCGACGGCGAGAGAAGCATCGGCGGCGGCGGCACCCCAGAAGGCAATCCAGATTTTCCACTCCCGCAAGCGAACCTCGTCGAGCGGAAGTGTCTCTTCCAGCATAGTCAGGAGCCGCTCCCGAGGGGTGCCATTCGCTTCCAGGGCGGCGGTCATGCGGATGGCTGCCGCGTCATAGGCGGCCTTGAGCGCCGCCAGAACAAGCTCCTCGCGGTTCGCGAAATAATGAGTAAGGCGTCCGGTGGTGCAGCCCGCGGCAGCGGCGATCTTACGCATGGTAAGGCTTTCAAGCCCTTCATCCGCGATTACCTGCCAGCTCGCTTCCATGAGTTCCCGGCGGCGCTCATCGTGATCGACGACTTTCGGCATAAGACGCAAGCTAGCCTAAATCGACCCTTTACACAACAATCGTTATGTAATAATTATTGCACAACAATCGTTTTCTAAAGGGAGGTTCGACCATGCACGAATTTCTTGAAGGGCTGCTGCATATCCGGGATGTGGATCAGGTCTGGATCCTGCTCGGGCTGATCGGTGTTGATGTCGGTCTGACCTGGGTTCTCCGGAAGAAATATTACGAGGCCGCCGATTCCGCCTGTTCGGTGGCTATGGGCCTTGCCTATGCCGCAACCATCGCGATCTCGGCGGGCACGGTGCTTGCTGCACTTTACTGGCTTCGCCAATACGCGTTTTTCGATATCGACTGGGCGGACAGCGCCCTGCTCATTCTCGCCGCCTTCGTCATCATCGATTTCCTGTTCTACTGGTATCACCGCGCGATTCATGAAATCCGCTTTGGCTGGGCGGCGCATGTGAATCATCACTCGAGCCAGTATTTCAATGTCGGCACGGCGCTGCGTTCGTCCTTCGTGGAAGCCTGGCTTGAGCCGCTTCTTTTCATCCCGGTCATACTCATCGGCATCGACCCGGTGATGGCCATCGCGCTTCTGTCGATCAACCATCTCTATCAGTACTGGCTGCATACGCGGCATATCGGCAAGCTCGGGCCCGTTGAGTGGATCATGAACACGCCTTCGCATCACCGGGTTCACCACGGCTCGAACCTGCAATATTGCGACAAGAACTATGCCGGCACCTTCATCGTCTGGGATCGCCTCTTTGGTACCTTCGAGGAGGAGCAGGAAGAGCCCGTCTACGGCATCCGCTACCAACTCGAAACGCGCAATCCCGTGAAGGCGACATTTCACGAATGGGCTGGTATTGCGAAAGACCTGAAGAAGGCGCGAAGTCTCCGCGAGGCAATGGGCTATCTCTTCGCCGCGCCGGGCTGGGCACCGGACGGCAAGGGCGAGACAACGCGCGCCCTTCAAGCGGAGATGAAGCGCGAGCGGATGGCGGCAAAGGTGGCGAGCTGAGCGCGCCTCAGACGTTCAGCAACAGGTGCTCGCGTTCCCAGGCCGAGATCACCTGCTGATAGGCATCGTGTTCGGTGAGCTTCACGTCCATGTAGAGCGTGACAAAATCCTGTCCCAGAACTTCCTTCAGCTCGGACGCGGTGCGCAGATTGTCGAGTGCGTCGAGCAGATGCCGCGGCAAAGCGTAACGCTTGCTGTCATAGGCGTTGCCCGTCATCTCCTTGGTCGGTTTCAGATCGTTGACCATACCGATATAGCCGCAGGCAAGTGACGTCGCGATAGCGAGATAGGGGTTCGCGTCGGCGCCCGGGACGCGGTTTTCGATCCGTCTGCCCTGCCGTTTCGCTTCGGGGACGCGAAGGCCTACGGTGCGGTTCTCGTGGCCCCAATGCGTGTTGATGGGAGCGGCGTGATCGCGGACAATGCGACGGTAGGAATTGACGTTTGGTGCGATCAACGCCATCGCATCCGGCAGGAATTTCTGCAGGCCCGCGATGTAGGACAGGAAGAGCTTCGTATCCTTGCCCTGTTTGGTGGCAAACATGTTGTCGCCGCTGTTCGCGCTCACGATCGACTGGTGAATATGCATCGCGCTGCCGGGCTCGCCTTCATAGGGCTTTGCCATGAAGGTCGCGTAGATGCCGTGGCGAAGCGCGGCTTGCCGCATGGTGCGTTTGAAGAGAAAGGCCTGGTCGGCGATTTCCAGCGGGTCGCCATGGTCGAAGTTGATCTCGACCTGTGCTGCACCGGATTCATGGATCAGCGTGTCGATGTCGAGGTTCTGCGCCTCGCAGAAATCGTACATGTCCTCGAAGATCGGGTCGAACTCGTTCACCGCGTCGATGCCGTAGGACTGGCGCGCGGTTTCCTGACGCCCGTTCGCCCCGACCGGCGGTTCCAGCGGATAGTCGGGATCGATATTCTTGGCCGCGAGGTAGAATTCGATTTCGGGTGCGACGACCGGCTGCCAGCCCTTGGCTTCAAAAAGGGCGATCACGCGCTTCAGAACGTTGCGTGGCGCGATCGGCACGGGCTTCTCGTCGCGGTAGTTGGCATCGCAAATGATCTGCGCCGTCGGTTCGTCATACCAGGGCACAACGCGGACAGTTGCGGGGTCGGGATCGAGAATGATGTCGGGTTCGATGTCGCCGAGAAAATCGCTGTCGACATAGTCGCCGGTCACGGTCTGACCGAAGATCGATTCCGGCAATTTGAGAGAGCGGTCGCTGAGACCGGCAATGAATTTCCGGGTCGGAATGATCTTGCCCCGCGCAATGCCGGCCATGTCCGACACCATGCACTCGACTTCGGTAATGCGGCGGTCCTTAAGCCACTTGATCAGGTCGTCCGCGTTCTCGACCTTGTCTTCCTTCTCGTTGCCCATTGCCATGGGACACCACTCTTTCCTTGTCCGCGTTCGCGGCCGCTGCGTCGCGTACCGCGTCTCCAAAGGCCCGGAACAGCTTTTGCGATACCGGGTTTTCCCAATATTTCCATTCAGGGTGCCATTGCACACCGAGGGCGAACCCCTTCGCGCCGCGCACCTCTACGGCTTCAATCGTGCCGTCGGCGGCGCGGCCTTGAGCGATGAGTCCGTCTGCGAGGCGTGCAATGCCCTGCCCGTGCAGCGAGTTTACCTCAATCGTCCGTGTGCCAAGCAGATTTTCGAAGATGCCGTCCTCTTCCAGCATCACGGCATGGGCGGGCCCATACTGCACGTCGAGCGGATCGTCCTTGTTCTCACGATGGTCGAAGCGCGGCTCGTAACCGGGGTCGGAGGGGACTTCGTGGATATGCTGATGAAGCGTACCGCCGTAAGCGACGTTCAATTCCTGAAAGCCGCGGCAGACGGCGAAAAGCGGCACCGCCCGGTCTACACAGGCGCGAATGAGCTTGAGTGTCAGCGCATCGCGCTGGCGGTCGATCAATACGCCCTCGCGGGGCGCTGTGCCGTCATATTCGTCGGGATGCACGTTCGAATGGGAGCCCGGCAGGAAAATGCCATCGCAAAGATCGAAGAGTTCGGTGAGATGGTCTCGCGCCTCGTCGAAGGGTTCGCGCGGCACCGGCAAAAGGATGGGCTGGCACTCGGCACAGCCATCGACCGCTGCGATGTACTTCTCGCCAACCGCATGGAAAGGATGCGGTCCCAGCATTTTTACGTCGCAGGGGATGCCGACAATGGGGCGCCGGCCTGATGTTCTGGTCATGCTGGTTCACAAATACCACGCCGCCCCCGTCTCAGGTCAAGGCGGGGCGTGACGCCAGGAGAATGTTGTGTCGAGGATAATAGACGCAGCGCTCAGACGCCAGCCGAAGCAGCGACTAGCGCGGACCGCCAATTTCCGGGCGCTGATCGTCGCGCAGGACGAAAAGCGAATTGTCGGCGCGAATGCCGGTCTCGACATTGCGCAGCGCTACTGTCGTCTGCAGGCCCTGCACGTCCGTGACGACCCACTGACGGAGCTGCATCTTGGGCCGGTCGAAGATCAGGGTGATCTGCCCCGGGGCTTCGCCCGAGCGGTCTGCCAGCGTGATGAGGAGCGAGCCGGGCTGTTCCTCGACGTTGAGGATGCGGGCTTCATCCCGGAGGTTCACGTTTTCCGCGAGAATGAGGCTCAGCGGGGTCGATGCCATGGGATAGCGCTGGGCGGCAGCGGAACTGTCCTTGACGGCGACCCAGGTGCCGTCCGCCACAACGAGGAGGTTTTCCGGTGGCGAATATTCGAAGCGGAGCCTGCCGGGGCGGCGCAGGTAGAAACTGCCTTCCGCCACAGACCCATCCGGCCCCACCTGCAGGAAGTCGCCCTGCAGATTCTCCAGAGCGGTGAGATAGGCGCTCGCTTCATCGAGAGCCCGTCCGTCTTTCTCGCTGAGCGACGCCTCCGATGACGTGGCAGCCGAGGCTGCCATGCCGTCTGCCGTCTCGGCCCGCGCCGTGCCGCCGCCTGCGGTCAGGAAGGCAACAAAAAGCAGGGCCAGCCCGACAAGCGCCGCGGCAAACAGCATACGCTGCCGGTAGCGGTGGTTTTGTTCCAAGTCTCTCATGAGAGAAATCATGGCTGCCCTTTGTGGCGAAATATGGAGCCCTGAAGGGCGTTTTGGCGGCAGGCGGTTAGCGCCAGGTTAATGCCGGAAACCCGCGGCTTCAGTGGTCACCCACAAGAACTTCGCGTTTTCCTTGATGGTTCGGGGGACTTACGACGCCCTGCTCCTCCATCAGTTCAATCAATCTAGCGGCACGATTGTAGCCGATCTGAAGGCGGCGCTGGATATAGCTCGTCGAAGCGCGCTTGTCGCGCGCGACGATGGCGACCGCCTTGTCATAGAGGTCGTCGCCCGATCCTGCACCGCCGTCGAGCGCAAAAGGATCGTCGCCCTGTTCTTCCTCGGCGGTGATTGCCTCGAGATATTCGGGCACACCTTGCTTCTTCAGGAAGGTGACGACCTTCTCGACCTCTTCGTCCGAAACGAAGGGACCATGCACACGGCGGATGCGTCCGCCGCCTGCCATGTAGAGCATGTCGCCCTGACCGAGGAGCTGTTCGGCGCCCTGCTCGCCGAGAATGGTGCGGCTGTCGATCTTAGAGGTCACCTGAAAGGAGATCCGGGTCGGGAAGTTTGCCTTGATCGTGCCGGTGATGACGTCGACGCTCGGGCGCTGCGTTGCGGTGATGATATGGATGCCTGCGGCGCGCGCCATCTGCGCGAGGCGCTGCACGGCAGCTTCGATTTCCTTGCCTGCCACCATCATGAGGTCTGCCATTTCGTCGACGATGACCACGATGAAGGGCATGGGCGAGAGGTCCATCTCCTCTTCTTCGTAGATGGCCTGGCCCGTTTCCTTGTCGAACCCGGTCTGGACCGTGCGGACCAGCACTTCGCCGCGCTCGTTCGCCTCGGTGACGCGTGTATTATATCCGTCAATGTTCCGCACACCGACTTTCGACATCTTGCGGTAGCGGTCTTCCATCTCCTTCACGACCCATTTGAGCGCTACCACGGCCTTTTTCGGTTCCGTCACGACGGGAGAAAGAAGGTGGGGGATGCCGTCATAGACGCTGAGTTCCAGCATCTTCGGGTCGATCATGATGAGTTTGCACTGCTCGGGCGAGAGCCGGTAGAGGATCGACAGGATCATCGTGTTGATGCCAACAGACTTGCCCGAGCCGGTCGTGCCGGCGATCAGAAGATGCGGCATGCGCGCGAGATCGGAGAGTACCGGTTCGCCGCCGATATTCTTGCCGAGCGCAAGCGAGAGCTTTGAGCTCGAGTTTTCATATTCCTGCGTTTCGAGCAGTTCGCGCAGATAGACCATTTCGCGTCGCGCATTCGGCAGTTCGATGCCGATTGCGTTACGGCCGGGCACCACGGCGACGCGGGCCGAGACGGCGCTCATCGAGCGCGCGATATCGTCAGCGAGCGAGATCACGCGGGAGGATTTGATGCCTGGCGCGGGTTCAAGTTCGTAGAGCGTCACGACAGGGCCGGGCCGCACGGATATGATCTCGCCACGAATTCCGAAATCGTCGAGAACGGATTCGAGGAGCCGTGCATTCTGCTGCAGCGCTTCGTCGGTCAGATGTGTGGCGACGCTCGATGCCTTTGGCCTTGTGAGAAGGTTCAAGGGCGGCAATTGATAATCGCCCGCCGGTTCGAGCGGAAGTTTGGGTTGTGCCTCGCGCGCGGCACGGGTGGAGGGCTTTGTCGGCTTTCCGATGCTGCGGTTCACGCGCGGCGCGGGTTTGTCGGCCCATGCAGGTTCGACCCGTTCCTCTTTTTCGGTGCGGGTCTCGCGGCGGCGGGCGCGGCGTTCGGTTGTGCTTTCCTCTTCAGTGCGGCGCCCGAATTTGCCGCTGCGGCCCTGACGCGCGGCTTCAATCTCTTCGGCCGAGAGCGGTGCATGATCGCCGCGGCGCAGAAGGCGGTCCGTCATTTCGCTGAAACGGTCGCCGACCGTCCATATGGCCATCCGCAGACGGCTTGGCTCAACGTCGGGCCTGCGCGGGCGCGGCGCTTCTTCCTCGCTGGCGCCGCCGCGGCGGCGAGACTTCGCCCCGCCCGTATAGCGGCGTTCCTCGACCTCTTCCTCTTCGGCGCCGCGCAGATTGCGGACGCGTTCTGCGGCGGCGCGCAGGTCCGCAATCGAGGTATCGGTCGCAAAGAGGGTCAGGAAAAAAGCGAGCGGAAGAACAATGAGCGCCGTCAGCGTGTAGGCGGCGGCTTCTCCCGTGAACGGCGCGAAAACGCTCAAGCCAAGCGCGGCAAGCGCTTCGCCCAGTACGCCCCCGAGACCAAGCGCGAGGGGCCAGAAGGTGAAGCGCGGCAGCGCACCGAGGAAGGCGGCGGCGGTAAGCGTTGCCGCGAGCCAGGCGGCGACGCGGAAGACGATGTGGGAAGACAGCTTGTGCGAGAAGGCGCGCACACCCCAGACGAGGGGCGGCACGAGCAGCAGGATCGAGGCGAGGCCGAGTGTTTGCAGGAGAACGTCGGCAACATAGGCGCCGGGAAGACCCATCCAGTTTTCCGGTGCGCGCGTGGTTGCATTGTTGAGGCTCGGGTCGTCGATCGACCAGCTCACCACTGCGAGCAGCCCAAAGCCCGAGAGCAGCATCAGCACGACCCCCGCCCCTTCCACGATGCGGCGCAAAAGGAAATCGTTCACTGCCGGCGGCAGATAGCTCAGTGGGTTGACGAGCCACCGTCTCACGCGCTGATCCCTCCGATTACCCCGTGGGGTCGGCCGCTTCCGCGAAGCAGCTCCGGACTTCGTCGTTGCCGTTTTCTTCTTGCGCGCGGTCTTGGCGGACTTCGACCGGCCTTCCTTCGTGGAGGAACCGATCACAGAACCTCCGCCATGCGCGCAAGGGCTTCTTCGGTTTCGCTTTCGCCATCGACAAGCGCAACGCGAATATAAGCTTTGCCGGGATTGCCTCCCGGTCCGTAAGGTGAATCTTCGCGCGAGAGATAGGCTCCCGGCAACACTTTCACGCCGGCTTTTGCCCAAAGCTCACGCGCGGCCGTTTCGCCATCACCGACATCGAGCCAGAGAAAAAAGCCCCCCGGCGGTCTGTAGAAGCCGAAACGGTTGCCGAATACGCGCTCGGCCGCGTCGATCTTCGCGCGGTAGAGGTCGCGATTTGCGCTTGCGTGTGCGTCATCGTTCCAGCATGCGGCGGCTGCGGCCATCAGCGGCAGCGGCACCTGGGGTGCTGCGATGTTGCGAAACCCGCGAAAGCGCTGCATCAGGGCGCGCTCGCCCGCGCAAAAGCCCGAGCGCAGGCCCGGCAGGCTGGAGCGTTTGGAGAGCGAATGAAAAACAATGATGTTTGCGAAAGGGTCGCCCGTGCCGCCCTGCTCGCCTTTTCCTTCGGCTTCGAGGGCGAGGGCGGCCTCAAGCGCACCGGCAGGGGCTTCGCGGTCATAGATATCCGCGTAGCATTCGTCGATCGCGAGCGTGATGGCGTGGCGTCGTGCCAGCGCAATCAGGCGTTTGAGATAGTCCATGCCCGCCACCGCCCCTTGCGGGTTTGCAGGGCTGCAGAAATAGATCATGGCCGTGCGGGCGAGGAGTTCATCCGGCAGGGCCTCGAAATCGGGCATGAAGCCCGTTTCGCGCGTGGCCGCGATGTAGACCGGCTCGGCGCCCGCCGCGAGGGCTGCGGCCGCATAGCACTGATAGAAGGGGTTCGGCATCAGGATCGCGGGCCGTTTCCCGGCCTTTTCGGCGGGCGTGGCGATCTGGGCGATGTTGAAGAGAGCCTCGCGGGTGCCGTTCACCGGCAGGATCTGTGTTTCGGGATCAAGCGCCCGCCCATTGCCGATGGATTCATCGATGCCATAGCGGCGGCCAAGCCAGCCTGCGGCGGCATTCCGAAAGCCGGGTGTGCCGATAATCGGCGGATACTTTCCGAAAAGCGCGGAATTCCGGGAGATTTCTTCCATTACGAAGTCTGGAAAGGGGTGCTGCGGTTCGCCCAGCGACATGACGAACGGCGGCTTGCCGGGCTCAATGCCCTCGATCAGCGCGTTCAGGCGCGGAAAAGGGCTGTCCGGCAGGCTGTCGAAGCGGGAAGAAGGGCTTGCCGTCATGGGAATCGCGCAATGTCCTGTGGCGCATCGGACCCGCCATACAAGATGCGGGGCCGGGGTGAGCGGAACGGCGCGATCTTAGCTTCCGGGGGCGGGCCGGTCCAGTCACGTGAACCGCCCCACCCCGTGGAAAAAGCTGTGGAATTCCCGCACCTTATCCACAGACTCGCAAGCAGCCGTTTAACGGAAGCTTAAAAGTGGCTGCGGGGGCACCGGTTTCTTTTCAGCGCGGAGGAATGTCGGCTTCCGGGTTTGCGCCGATCCTGTGGATGGAAAGGTCGGCGCCGCGATGCTCTTCCTCCTGGCTGAGGCGAATGCCGATCGTGGCCTTGAGGATGGCGTAGAGGGCGAAGCCTGCAAGGCCCGCATAGAGCGCGCCTCCCAGCGACCCGACAAGCTGGCTGAGGAAGCTCACACCTCCCAGCCCGCCCAGTTCGGTGAGGCCGAAAATTCCCGCCGCGATGCCGCCCCAGAGGCCGCAAAGCCCGTGGAGGGGCCAGACGCCGAGAACATCGTCGATCTTGAAGCGCCGCTGACAGGCCTCGAACATGACGACGAAGAGCGCCCCGGCGATGCCGCCGACGACAAGCGATCCGAGCGGGTGCATGACGTCCGAGCCGGCGCAGACGGCGACAAGGCCGGCCAGCGCGCCGTTATGGATGAAACCCGGATCGTTTCGGCCGGCGACGAGCGACATCAGGATGCCGCCCACCATCGCGAGGAGCGAATTGAGGGCCACGAGACCCGAGACGCTTTCAAGCGATTGGGCCGACATCACGTTGAAGCCGAACCAGCCGACGCAGAGAAGCCAGGAACCGAGCGCAAGCCAGGGGATCGACGAGGGCGGGAAACCGACGAGCTTGCCATCCCTGGTATAGCGGCCGCGGCGCTGGCCGAGCATCACGACCGCGCCGAGGGCGAGCCAGCCGCCGACGGCATGGACGACGATCGAGCCGGCGAAATCGTGGAAGGGCGCGCCGAAGGCGTTCTCCAGGCTGTCCTGAAGGCCGAAGTTTCCATTCCACACGAGGCCCTCGAAGAAGGGGTAGACAAGACCGACGATGATCGCCGTCGCCATGGCCTGTGGCCAGAAGCGGGCCCGTTCGGCAATGCCGCCGGAAACGATTGCGGGGATCGCGGCCGCGAAAGTGAGGAGGAAGAAGAACTTCACGAGCGATGCACCCTGCGGCGCAAAGCTTGCGCCTGCTGCTGCCGCATCGCCGCTCAGCACCGCCGCGGAAAAGAAGAAGCCGACGCCATAGGCGACTGCATAGCCGACGAAGAAATAGGCGACGGTCGAGACGGCGAAATCCGCGAGGATCTTCACCAGCGCATTCACCTGGTTCTTGTGGCGCACCGTACCCACTTCGAGGAAGGCGAAGCCCGAATGCATCGCGAAGACGAGGATTGCGCCCATGAGAAGAAAAAACACATCGGCGCCCGCGCCCGGCACGGCGCCAGCGGATTCAATCGCGTCCATGAAGAGGTCTCCCTTTCGTTGCCACCATGTATCCGGCCAGCCATTCGTCGGCCTGTTCCGGGTACGCCTGCCGCTTTTTCGCCCTGCCGGTTTCCGGTTCCGAGTGTGCGGCCTGATTATTCAGCGATTTGCACAATCAATATGCATGCCATTCGGTGTGCACTCGCCAGGGCGCGAGGGATCAACGAATTAGCTCGATCTTGTGAAGCGGAGAAAAGAAGCACCCCGGAAATCTGCCTATCGTTTGACCCCTGTTTCGAGGCAAACGGGTTAATTATTATGCAGAGCGGAGCGGGTGGCGGGTGCAGTCGATGCGCCGGAAAACGCCACATAAAAAAGAGCCCGCGGAGGGGGTCCGCGGGCTCCAGAGTCGCCGTAAATACCCGGAAATGGTGGCAAGGGCATTACGGCCGTGGGAGAGGAACGGGACCCGAGGGGCCCCGTTCCGAGAGATGCGTATTAGCTGGCGGTAAACTCCGGATAGGCTTCGACGCCGATTTCGGCCTTGTCGAGACCCATCATCTCCTCTTCTTCCGAGCAGCGGATGCCGATCGTGAAGCGGAGGGCCAGCCAGAGCACGAGGCTCGTCACGGCGACGAAGATGCCGATGGAGATCACGCCTGTCGCCTGAACAGCGAAGGAAGTGTCGCCATTGGTCAGCGGAACCGCCATCGTGCCCCAGATGCCGCAGAAGAGGTGGACCGGGATCGCACCCACCACGTCATCGATGTGGAGCTTGTCGAGGAGCGGAACCGTAAGCACCACGATCACGCCGCCGAGGGCGCCGATGATGAGTGCCCAGCCGAGGGTCGGCGCGAGCGGTTCAGCCGTGATCGACACGAGGCCAGCCAGAGCGCCGTTCAGCGCCATGGTGATGTCGACCTTCTTGTAGAGAAGCTGCGTGAGCAGCATCGCCGCGACTACGCCGCCAGCGGCAGCCATGTTCGTGTTGATGAAGATCGTCGAGACCGCGTTCGCATCGGCAATCGTGCCGAGAGCGAGCTGGGAGGCGCCGTTGAAGCCGAACCAGCCGAGCCACAGGATGAACGTGCCGAGCGTTGCGAGCGGCATGGAAGAACCCGGCATCGGGCTGACGCCGCCACCCTTCACATACTTGCCGATACGCGGGCCGAGGATGAGCGCGCCCATCAGAGCGGCCCAGCCACCCGTCGAGTGCACGATCGTCGAACCGGCGAAGTCGGAGAAGCCCATCTCGCTGAGCCAGCCGCCGCCCCACTGCCAGGCACCCTGGATCGGGTAGATAAAGCCCGTCAGGATGACCGTGAAGAGGAGGAACGGCCAGAGCTTGATACGCTCGGCAAGGGTACCCGAAACGATCGACGCGGCTGTCGCCACGAAGACCACCTGGAAGAACCAGTCCGAGGCAGAGGCGTAGCCCGTGCCGTCAGCCGCGACGCCGCCCGAGTCATCGACACCCCACAGCGAAATGCTGCCGAAATAGCCGCCGTCCACACCGGCATACATCAGGTTGTAGCCGATCAGGTAGTACATGATGGTGGCAATGGCGAAGAGCGAGATGTTCTTCGTGCACTGCATCGCGACGTTCTTGGAGCGGACAAGGCCCGCTTCAAGCATGGCAAAGCCGGCTGCCATCCACATGACGAGGAACCCGCCAATGAGGAACAGCAGCGTATTGAAAATGTAAGCCGTCTCCGGCGCACTCAGCGTAAACGCTTCTTCGGCTTCCTGCGCAAAGGCAGGTGCCGACATGGCCAGCACGGCGAGCCCCGCCATCCCCGCCATCTTTGTGTATCGTCCAGTCTTGCTCATCGTTCCTCTCTCGTTAGAGGGTTGCCTTCCCCAAATATGAAAGTCTTTAATCCGTACAGGGATTAAAGCGCTTCCGCGTCCGTTTCGCCGGTGCGGATACGCAACACCTGCTCGACGGAAATCACAAAAATCTTGCCGTCGCCGATCTGGCCGGTCTTGGCCGCACCGCTGATGGCGGAAACGACGCTGTCGGCCTGGTCTGTCGATACGACCACTTCAATCTTGAGCTTCGGCAGGAAGTTCACCGCGTATTCCGCGCCGCGATAGATTTCGGTCTGACCCTTCTGTCGTCCGTAGCCTTTAACTTCGGTCACGGTCAGGCCCTGGACGCCGATCGCCGTGAGGGCTTCTCGGACTTCGTCCAGCTTGAATGGCTTGATGATTGCCATAACGAGCTTCATATGAGTTTCCTCTTTAATCTGCCGCCGGAATGGCCTCGTGCCGCCGACGTTTGTCCGCCTGGTCCCAACGCCGCCCCCGGGAAAGAGGCGGGCGTCCAAGCTCAGGCATCAGCTTACAATCAAGAACCGTGCCGCGCGCAGGCGGTGTCTTTGCCGCAATGAATCTCGCGGAATCCGGCGGCTTTGCGGTAGATGTTGTGGTGACGCCTGCCGCTGTGCGGAGAGCGTGCCCAGAAGGGCTGCCCCGCGCTGCACAAATTCTGTGCAACCGCTTTTCGAAAAGTCAGTCCACGGAGATATGGCTGCAGAGCAACTCATCTCACTCACACATTTCTGTTGTGCGGTTCGGGCCTGTTGTGAGGCCGGGATTGTTGTGAAGGCGGGTCAGGTGATGGCCATGCGGGTCCGCATCGCGACACCCCAGCACTGCCGCCCGCGAAGCCGAAACCGGCAAGGGAGCCTCTATCCAATGGCCGAGGGCGGCAAATACCGCACTAAAGCCTGTTTCTCCGGCACCATAAACGGAGTGCCTACAATTTAAGCACCTTGTTTATGGTGAGCGGCGCTGCATCGCGTTTTCCGAACGGGGGCTCTCCGGCGGGACAGGCCGGGAGAGGTATGGGGTGGGTTTCCCGGTCCGGGCACATCGGATACTCTTGTTAAAAAGGCGGAGTTTGACTCCGCAAAATAAGGGCGCCTCGGGCGCATTCCAGAGGGACGGGGAGGTCCATGGCGGAAATGGCAAGGAAGTGGCCTGTGGCGGTCAATGCTGCGGCGGGTCTGGTGCTGGCCGGTTTCATCGGCTGGCAGTTCATCGGCGGCGGAATGGAGGAGGCTTCGTCCTCCGCTGAAGCCCCACCCGCAGAAAGCCAGCAGGCCGATGCGGAAACGGCGGCATTGCCGGTTCCCGCGCCCGCAGGCGAAGCGGAAGGCGCGGCAGGCGTCGATAGCGAGCGTATCGCCAATGCGGATGCGGAGCCGGGCAACTGGCTTGCGCATGGGCGGACCTATAGCGAGCAGCGCTACTCGCCGCTCGACCAGATCACCCCCGGCAATATCGGTCAGCTCTCGCTTGCATGGTCGCTCGACACCGATACGACGCGCGGTCTCGAGGCCACGCCCATCGTTGTCGATGGCACGATGTATATGTCGCTCAGCTGGGGCATCACCATTGCGGTCGATGCGAAGACGGGCGAGGAGCTGTGGCGCTTCGATCCTGAAGTGCCGGGCGAATGGGGCCGCTACGGTTGCTGCGACGTCGTCAATCGCGGCGTTGCGGTCTGGAAGGGCCGCGTTTATGTCGCGAGCTTCGATGGCCGTCTCTTTGCGCTCGATTCAAATGACGGGTCGGTCGTCTGGGAGGTGAACACGATCCCCGGGCCGCCCTATACGATCACCGGCGCACCGCGCGTCTTCGGCGACAAGGTTGTCATCGGCAATGGCGGCGCGGAATATGGTGTGCGCGGATATATCACCGCCTATGATACGGAAACGGGCGAACAGGTCTGGCGCTTCTACACGGTACCGGGCGATCCCGAAAAGCCGGTCGAAAATCCCGAACTCGAAGCTGCAATGCCGACCTGGAAGGGCGGTGAGTGGTGGAAGATCGGTGGCGGCGGTACGGCGTGGGACGCGATGGTCTATGACCCCGAACTCAACACGCTTTATGTCGGCACCGGCAACGGTTCGCCCTGGACGCGCGAAATCCGCTCGCCCGGCGGTGGCGACAATCTCTATCTTTCGTCGATCCTCGCGCTTGATGCCGATACGGGCCGTATGAAGTGGTACTATCAGGTGACGCCCGGCGACAACTGGGACTATACCGCAACGCAGCCGCTCATGCTTGCCGAACTCGAATTCGACGGCGAGCCGCGCAAGGTCATCATGCAGGCGCCGAAGAACGGCTTCTTCTATGTGATCGACCGTGAAACGGGGAAGCTGCTTTCGGCGGATCCGTTCTCGACCGTGACATGGGCAAGTCATGTCGATCTCGAAACCGGCCGTCCCGTCGAAACAGGCGACGGCGAGTATGGCGACCGCACTGCCTTTGTGCTGCCTTCCGCCAACGGTGCGCATAACTGGCATCCGATGGCCTATAGCCCGCAGACAGGCCTCGTCTATCTGCCGACGCAGGATATCGCCGGCATTTATTCGCTCAGCGAACAGTGGAAGACGGAAAAGGCCTTCACGCCGAAAGAGAACTGGTGGAACACCGGCATCGACTGGACCGATTATATCGACGCGATCAACGCGTTGCCGGAACTGCCGATGGAGAAGGGCTATCTCAAGGCATGGGATCCGAAGACAGGCGAGGTGAAGTGGCAGGCTGAATATCCCGCGCCGCTCAATGGCGGCGTGCTGGCGACGGCGGGCAATCTGGTCTTCCAGGGCACGGCCGACGGCTATCTCTATGCCTACAAGGCCGATACCGGCGAACAGGTCTGGGCTCAGCATATCCAGACAGGCATCGTTGCGCCGCCCATCACCTATACGGTCGATGGCGAGCAATATGTCACGGTGCTTGCGGGCTGGGGCGGCGTGAACATCGTCTCGGGCGATGCGCGCACTTCCGCCGCGGCCAAATATGGCAATCAGGGACGTCTGCTCTCCTTCAAGATCGGAGGCGGGGGTGAGTTGCCCCAGCTTGCGATGCTTGACCAGTCGATCCCGGAATGGCCGCCGCTCACGGCATCGGAAGAAACCGTGCGTCAGGGCGAGATCGCCTATTCGACCTATTGCATGCTCTGCCACGGCGCACTGGCCGTGTCGCCGGGTGTCACGCCCGATCTTCGCCGCATGGGCGAAAGCACGCGTGAACATATTCAGGACATCGTGCGCGGCGGCATTCTTTCCGACAACGGCATGGCGAGCTTCGCCGACCATTTGTCGGAAGAAGATGTCGACGCGATCCTCTCCTATGTGCAGAAGCGCGCGCTTGAGGATCGGGCCCGGCAGCAGCCGGTCAACTGATCCGCGCCATCCAGAAGACAAGGCCCCGGAGAGAAATTTCCGGGGCCTTTTTCGTCGGTGCCGTCAGTGCAGGGCGCGCTCGACGGCAAGCCCGATGGAAAGAAGCCTTTGTTCTGTATACGGAGCAGATTGCAGCATCAATCCGATAGGCAGTCCGTTGTCATCCTGTCCGCAAGGCAGGGAGATGGCAGTGAGGCCAAGCTGGTTGCCGATGGTCGTGTTGCGCAGCGCCATGCGGTTTGCCCGGCCATAGGCGTCTCCGCCCGGTTCGAGGTCGGCGATGGGCGGCGGCGCAATGGCGACGGAGGGCATGAGGACGGCATCGACGCCGGCCGTCGCCGCCAGATAACGCGCGGTGATGTCCCTGCGGCTCAAATCGGCGCGCAGAAGGTCGCCTGCCATCAGCTTCTCGCCTGCCATCACACGTTCGAAGACGGGGCGGTAGATCAGCTTCTCATTTTCACGAAGCACTTCTCCCCATTGCGCATAGGCTTCCGCGACGAGACGGCTCGCCTTCGGATTCCAGGCAAGCGCATGTATCTCGTCGAGTTCGGGCAGGGCATGTTCGACGATCTTCACGCCCGCGCGCACAAGGCGGCGGATCGCGGTATCGAGCGCGCTCGCGATTTGCGGTTCGACCTCCGACCAGCCGACGCCTCCCGGCAGCCAGAGCGAGAGGCGGTTGAGATCCGCCGCAACGGCCGGCCTTGCCTGTCTGCCTTCGAGAAGCGCGAGAAGGGCGCTTGCGTCCTGCACGTCCTTCGCCAGCGGTCCCACCGTGTCGAAGCTGGGCGAGAGCGGCACGGTGCCGCTCAGCGGCAGCAGCCCCGCCGTCGTCTTGAGGCCGACAAGTCCGTTCCAGGCGGCGGGAATGCGTACCGAGCCGCCCGTATCCGTGCCGATGGCGCCCGCCGCCAGCCCGCTCGCAACAGAAACGCCTGCACCCGCCGAGGAGCCGCCCGGTACGCGCTCGATCTTGCCGTCATGGGGGTTTGCGGGGGTGCCGAATTTCGGATTGATGCCGAGGCCCGAAAAAGCGAGCTCGGTCATGGTCGTTTTGCCGAGGCAGACCGCGCCTCCCCTCGTTGCGCGGGCGAGGACTTCGGCGTCATGCGCGGGCACACGGGTTTTCAGCGCAAACGAGCCGCCCGCCGTCGCCTCGTTCGCCACGTCGAAAAGGTCTTTCCAGGAGAGAGGTACGCCGTCCAGCGCATGACGGCGCAATCCCCGTTCGGCCCGCCCGGCCGCCGCTTCCGCTTCCGCGCGGGCGCGTCTTTCAAGCAGGCGCACATAGATGCGCTTGTCGGGGTCGTTGAGCGCGGCGCGCTCGAGGAAATCCTCCGCCACCTCGCGCGGGTCGGCCTTGCCCTCCTCGAAGGCGCGGCCAAGCGCGAGCGCGGTCATATCGGCGAAACTCATGGCTCTCTCCCTGCCCGAAGGCGGATCTGGGTCCGGGCGGAGACTAGGACTGCGCGGCGCCTGCGTCCATCCGGCGCTTGCCTTCGCCCGCCTTACGGACGATCTTGCTGTCCATGACAGACAAGCCGGATAGCGACATTCTTATCGTCGGCGGCGGGCTCGCGGGGCTTCCCCTCGCGCTTGCCTGTGCGCAGGGCGGTCTCACCGTCACCGTGGTCGATGCGCTCGACCCGGCAACCGCGACCGATGCCAAGTTCGATGGCCGCGTATCCGCCATCGCGCTCGCCTCCTGCCGCATGTTCGACCGTCTCGGCGTCACGCAGCATCTGAAAGGCCAGATGCAGCCGATCAACGACATCATGGTGTCGGACGGCCGCGTGCGGGAAGGAGCCTCTCCCTTCTTCCTTCATTTCGACCACAAGGAAATCGGCGACGAACCGCTCGGTAACCTGATCGAGAACCGGCATATCCGCATCGCCCTGCAAAAGGCCGTGGAGGCGGAGCCGCTTGTGCGGCTTCTCGCGCCGCAAAGCGTGAAACATGTCGATTACGGTTCGCAGGTCACGGCGACCCTCGGCAATGGTGAAAAGGTGACGGCGCGGCTATGTCTGGCGGCGGACGGGCGCGGATCGCCCACGCGCGAAGCAGCGGGCATCAAGACCATCGGCTGGGATTATGGCCAGACCGGCATCGTCTGCACGGTTGAGCACGATCTTCCGCATGAGGGCGTCGCGCAGGAATATTTCCTGCCCGGCGGTCCCTTCGCCATCCTGCCGATGGTCGGTAACCGCTCGTCGCTCGTCTGGACGGAAAAGACGGCGGACGCCAAGGCAATCCTCGCGCTCGACGACGCGGCCTTCGCGGAGGAAATGCAGGCGCGCTTCGGCAATTATCTCGGAAATTGCGCGCCCACGGGGCCGCGCTGGTCCTATCCGCTGACGCTGCAACTCGCGCGCGATTATGTGCGCCCGCGCCTCGCGCTGGTCGGCGATGCGGCGCATGGCATTCACCCCATCGCGGGGCAGGGGCTCAATCTCGGGCTTCGCGATGTGGCGGCGGCGGCGGAAGTCATTGTCGATGCCGCGCGGCTCGGCCTCGATATCGGTTCGCTCGATGTGCTGGAGCGTTATCAGCGCTGGCGGCGTTTCGACAATGTGGCGCTGTCGCTGCTGATGGACGGGCTCAACCGCCTCTTCTCGAACGATATCGGGCCCGTGCGTCTTGCGCGCGATCTTGGCCTCGGCCTCGTTTCGCAGATCGGGCCTGCGCGGCGTTTCTTCATGCGCCATGCGGGCGGCGTCGTCGGCGACCTGCCGCGGCTTCTCAGGGGCGAGGCGGTCTGAGCCTCATTCCCGGCCGGCTCATTCCCTGCTCAGGCCCTCGCGCTCCAGCGCGGTGATGTAATCCGTCCAGATCTTCTCACTGTCCGTGCCCAGCCGGTGAAGCGTTTCCCAGGTATAGAGCCCTGTGTCGTGGCCATCGTCGAAGACGATGCGCAGCGCATAATTGCCGACCGGCTCGACCGTGGTGATCGCGACATTGGCCTTTCCCGGCACGGTCTTTTTCTGGCCGGTACCGTGGCCCTGCACCTCGGCCGAAGGGCTCTCGACGCGCAGTAATTCGGCAGGCAGACGGAATTTAGTGCCATCGTCGAAGTCGACTTCGAGGATGCGCTCCTTGCGCTTCAGGCGAATATCGGCGGGCCAGGGCGTGGCGGCATTCATTGCCTTTACTCGTCGTCGAGCGAGCGGGCTTCGTCCGTCAGCATGATCGGAATGCCGTCGCGGATCGGGAAGGCGAGGCGGGCCTTGTCGGATATGAGTTCCTGCCGCTCGCGGTCATAGCGCAGCGTCGTCTTGGTGGCCGGGCAGACGAGAATTTCCAGAAGCTTCGGGTCCACTTCAACTTTCGGCGCGCGCGCGCCTTCCTGCATTTCCGTCATCGTCTTCTCTCGTCTTTCCGCCGCGCTATTGCACGGTCGTGTCATTGGGGGAAAGTTCCTGAAGCGCCTTTTCGGTCAGCGCGATCAGCATCTGGTTGCGGTCTTCAAGCGTCTTTGCCTCAAGCAGCGCCTGTTTCTCGCGCGGGCCGTAAGGGCTGATGGTGCAGAGCGAGTTGACCAGCGTCTCGTTGGACGAAAGCCTTATCGCGCGCCAGTCGGCCTGTAATTCATGGGTTTCGAGATATTCCTTCAGAATTTCGAGCAGCCGTTCGCGGCTCACCTTGTCCTGGTCGTGCCCGGCGATGAGGTCGCCGGCGAATTCGTTCCAGTCGACTTCGCATTGCCGGTAGGGCGTCAGCGCGGTGAGTTCGCTCTTGATACGGAAGCGCGAAATGCCCGTCAGCGTGATGACGATGCGGCCGTCACCCGTCTCCGCGAAAGAGGTGAGGCGGCCCGCGCAACCGATGGCGCAGAGCGGGGGCTGTTTGTCCGGCATTTGCGACGCGAGGATCGCTTCCTCGCCATCGGGTTGCACCATGCCGATAATGCGATCGCCGCGTAGGGCGTCGTCTATCATTTTCAGGTAGCGCGGCTCGAATATGTTGAGCGGCAATTGCCCGCGGGGCAGCAATATCGCACCGGCGAGCGGAAAGACGGGAATGGTCCCCGGCAGATCCGCTATGTCGCGATATTGATCCGTGAGCGTCATGTCGTCCTTCGCGTCAGCTGAAGAGGATGGAGGAAAGACGGCGGCGGCCGCTCAGGGTCGCCTCGTGTTTCGGACCATAGGCCTCGAAGAATTCGACGAGCTGCTTGCGCGCCGCCTCGTCGTTCCAGTTGCGGTCGTACTCGACGATGATGAGGAGTTCGTCCACCGCGCCTTCCTTGTCGCCACGCGCGTTGAGCGCCAGCGCAAGATCGAAACGGGCCTGATGATCCTTCGGGTTCTTTTCCAGCCTTGCCTTCAGTTCTCCGGCATCGCCGAGGTCACCTGCCTTCTCGGCGAGCGAAAGGGCGGCTTCCGCGGCGGCGATTTCGGGGTCGTTGCGCGCGTCGGGACGAACGAGCGAAAGCGTCTGGCGGGCGCGCTCCAGGTCGCCGGTATCGATATAGCAGCGCGCAAGACCGCCGACCGCCGCCGGATGGCCGGGCTCTTCCTGCACGGCTTGCGCAAAGGCCTGCGCCGCGCGCGGCAGATCGCCCGCCTCATAGGCTTCCCGACCCAGGCCGATCAGCTCCTCGGCAGGCGAGGGGCCGGTATCGCCCGCAAGGCTCTCGATGAAGGCCTTGATCTGGCTCTCGGGCAGCGCACCCATGAAACCGTCGACCGGCTGGCCGTCCTTGAAGGCATAGACCGCCGGGATCGACTGAATGCGAAGCTGCTGCGCGACGGCGGGATGGTCGTCGATGTTCATCTTCACGAGTTTCACCGCGCCGCGTGCCGCCTTTACCGCGCTTTCCAGCACGGGTGTCAGCTGCTTGCAGGGGCCGCACCAGGGGGCCCAGAAATCGACGAGCACGGGAACCTCGCGCGAGGCCTCGATCACGTCACGCGTGAAGGTCTGCGTCGTCGTATCCACAATCAGGCCGTCGGCGGCCGGGGCGTCTGGTGAATTTCCGATGATCGGTTCCATGATTGTCGTCTCGGGCTTTCTTTCTGGATGGCCGGGCTTTCAGGATGGCCGGGCGGCGGAAACCGTCGCGTCCCGCTCCATAAGATGGAGCGGCTGTGTTGGGAAACAATGGTTTAGCGGCCCGGGCCTGCGCCGCGCAAGCGCCGCTATTCGCCCGCCGCCTCGACGAGATCGAGAATCAGCGGCTCATGCCCGGTTTTTCGCAGGAAATTCAGGAAATCACCGCGGGAAAGGCCGGTGGTCGCCGTGTTTTCCAGCGGGTGATAATGGAGCCGTTCATGCTCCAGCATCGGCGCATCCAGCACGGCCGTCACCCGTCCCTCATGGTCATTGAGGAGGGCGAAGGGTGTTACGGAGCCGGGCCGGACCCCCAGCACCTCCCACATGAGTTCTGCATTGCCAAAGGAGAGGCGGGCCGAGCCAATGGGTTTTGAAAGCCGGTTGAGCTTCAGCTCGCGCTCCTCCAGCGTCACCACGAGAAAAAGGCGGCCCTTCTTGTCCTTGAGGAAGAGGTTCTTGCAGAAGGCGCCTTCGCGCTCCTGTGAGGGCCAGTCCGTGCGGTGGGCCTGCGCTTCCTCGACGGTGTGGAGGGCAGGGTGGTCGCGGGTCTCATACGGAATGCGCTTTTCGTCGAGCCAGGCAAGGAATTCGGTTTTGGTGGTGAGTTTCGGTGTCTCCATGCCTCTTGATTGGCATGGGTTCCGATGGTCCGCAAGCCGGTCCGGCTAGAAGGGCGTTTCGTATCCCGCAGGCAGGAAGAGATAGTCGCATTCCCTGCCGCTCGTTGCGTCCCACACCTTTTGCGGGAAGTTCGCGACTTCCTCGAGCCCCTCGATCTTCTGGGCTGCCGACCGGAGGATGCGATGAATGCGGTAATCCTGTGCCCGAACGAGTTCGGCGATGGCCGTCACCCGCTCGCGATAGGCGGCCTCGTCCGCTTGCGGATCCCGGTGGAGCACTTCGCAGAGAACGGGCACCTGACCGGCCGCAAGCGTTTCCTTCATGCCTTCGAGCACGTGAAGCTCCGCTCCCTCGACGTCGATCTTGATGAAGGCGAGATCACCCGCACCCATGCCGAGATCCTCCAGCACGGCGTCGAAGCGGAAGCACGGCACCCAGAAGGAATTGAGCTGCTTGGCCGGCCGGAGGCTTTCCATGAAGGTACCGCCCTGGTCGGTGGGATCGGTATTTCCCACGTAAATCTTCATCAGCCCGTCCCTTCCCGACAGGCCGACGGGAACCATGGTGGCGTCTTCCAGGCGGTTACCGCTGATGATGGCGTTCATCATCTCCACGCAGGACGGGTTGGGCTCGAAGCCGATATAGCGGCTCTGCGGCCCCTTCGCTTCGTAGAAGTCGAGCAAGGTCTGGCCGATATTCGTTCCGATATCGATGAAGGCACCGCTTCTGCGGCCGAGGAAATGGCCGATGACGCTTGTTTTCCAGTTCGGCGACCAGTCCCGCAGGAGGCGCGCGCCGGCCGGGGTGCCGCCCGGAATGGAAAGCGACCTTGAGCCGGCCCGAACCCGGTAGCGGGGCGTGGCCCGGCTCCATGCTTCGGAAAGAACGCGCCGTGCGTAATAGGGAAGCTTGCTCATGCCGCCGCCTTCGGACAAGGGAAACGAATTGGTCGTCTCTCGCGGGTGGAGGTCGAAGGGTCCGATATAATCGAAGGCCGGGCAAGGCTTTTGACGCTTTCAATTCTTCGAACTCGGCTCTTGCAATGCCTCAAGCGATAGGCCATAAAACCGCCCTCACAGGCGGGTGCGGCCATCTCGGCGGCCCGGCTGACCCGGATGCGGGCGTAGCTCAGGGGTAGAGCACAACCTTGCCAAGGTTGGGGTCGTGAGTTCGAATCTCATCGCCCGCTCCATTATGTGAAGCCGCCTCTAGAGGCGGCTTTTTCTTTGTTTGCGTTCTTGCTCGCGCAAGGCGCGCGCCACGAGGTGAAGCGATGATTTCGGGTTCTGATGCCTGCCCCTGCCGTTCGGGTCTCGAATTCGCGCAATGCTGCGAGCCCTATCTCACGGGCGCGAAGCAGCCGCCTGCACCGGAAGCGCTGATGCGCTCGCGCTATTCGGCTTTTGCCACGGGCAATATCGGCTATCTGGAAGAAACGCTGCTTCCCGGCACGCGCGAGGATTTCGACCGTAAAGGCGCGGCGGAATGGGCCGCAGCGAGCGACTGGACGGGTCTTGAGGTTCGCGCCGTCGAAGGCGGCGGACCCGGCGAAGACGAAGGTGTGGTCGAATTCGTCGCGCATTTCCGTCAGCAGGATGCCGATCGCGTCCATCACGAGACGGCGAGCTTCAAGCGTCAGGACGGGCGCTGGTGGTATGTCGACGGCATCATGGGTGTGCGCCCGCGCCGCGTCGAAAAAGTCGGCCGCAATGACCCTTGCATCTGCGGATCGGGCAAGAAATACAAAAAGTGCTGCGGTATCGCCGCCTGATCTTCCTCAGAACCAGTCATAGCCGAAATCGTAGCGCATGTGCCGCGAGAGAATGCGGCGCATGATCTTCTCATCCTTCTCCGAGAGATGGACGCTTGCGCGCTCATCTTCGTCGGACACGGCCTTGGGCGCGTCCGGGTCGAGGCGCGCGCGCACGGCCTCACGGCTGGAAACGGCCTCCGCAGCGGCAATGGCGGCAGGCGTCAGCTCAATGCCGTAGTGCCGGGCGGCCTTCGCGACCCATTCGCCCGGCGCCTCGATCGCATCCTCGTAGCGGAGCAGCATGTTGCGTTCGGGGCAGGCCGTCAGCACGTCGCCCCAGTGATTGAAGAACTGGATCGACCACCAGATGTCCGCATGTTCCCGGTTCTGCCAGGGATCGCCTTCCACGTAGTCGGTCAGCGACATGCCTTCGCCCGCGGGGAGATCGTTCATCCATTTCACATAGATCGATTCGAGCGCATGGCGGATATCGCGCACGAGAACGACGCAGCGCGGAATCTCGAACAGCGCATGCATCAGCCGCCACGAAAACATCACCGAGGGAATGGTGTGCGAAACGGCGATCTTCGGCACGCCGGGAACGGGCTTCTGCTTTGCCGGGCCGATAATCGCGTCACGGCCGGGACCGCTGCTGAATTGCGGGGCCTCGACGCCATATTGCTCGGCCAGCGCATGACTGAGCATGAAGGTGAACCATTGCGTGCCGGAGTTCTTGGCGGAAATGAAGAAGCCGTCCACATGGCGGTAATGCAGCATGTGGAAATTGCCGGTATCCGCCTTGAAATTCGTCCAGGCGGCGGCCCGGTCCGCGCGCGCGAAACCGTTATAGCCGTCGCGTTTGCGGGAAACGGGACGCACTATCCGTACTTCGCGGGTTTTTCCTCCGGGCATTTCTTCTTCCGCCTCTCCGATATCGAAAATCCCCTATAGCATTTTCGGCGCGCGAGGCCATCCTGCCTGCGCAGTACCTTTCCCCTTTCCGCTAATCATGCTCCATTAGGTCAAAGCCCCGTCAGAGGGCTTCCGGCATGGGGGAGGGCAGGCGTGGCGGATGCAGTGAACGGGCCGGGTAAGGTCGGCGATGTGCTTCTTTCGGCGACGGGCGACAAGGCCGCCGATACCAAGGGCCAGATCAGCTGGGCCATCTTTGAATGGGCGCGCAACCCTTACGTCCTTCTCGTCACCATCTATATCTTCGCGCCCTACTTCTCGAATGTCGTCGTCGGCGACCCCGTTCGCGGTCAGGCGATCTGGGGCAACATCAATGGCATTGCCGGTTTCGTCATCGCCTGCCTTGCGCCCATCCTCGGCGCCATCGCGGATTCAGGCGGGCGGCGGAAACCCTGGCTTGCCGTCTTTGTCGGCGTCATGGCGCCCGCGACCTTCCTTCTGTGGTGGGCCATGCCGGGCGAGGCGGGTCTGTCCGTCACTTCGATCGCGCTTCTCATCGTCATCGTTTCCATTGCCTTCGCCTTTTCCGAAGTCTTTCACAATTCGATGCTGCCTTCGGTAGCGCCGAACGAGCGCATCGGATTCCTGTCCGGCCTCGGCCTTGCGCTCGGCAATGCGGGCGGCCTGCTCATTCTCTGCTTCATGCTCTATGCCTTCATGCTGCCGGGCCGCGTCGACTGGAGCTTCATTCCCGACAAGGCGCTGTTCGGGATCGACGCCGCCGCCCATGAAAACAGCCGGATCGCGGGGCCCATCGCGGGCATCTGGTTCTTCCTGTTCGCGCTGCCGCTGATGTTTTTCACGCCGGACAGGATACGCAAAACAGGGCCCGGCATGCTGCAATCCGTGCGCGAGGGCGGCAGGCGTGTCGTGAAGACGGTGCGTCAGCTCAAGCATTACCGGAATGTCGCGACCTATCTCATCGCGCGCATGTTCTACAATGACGGCCAGACGGCGATCCTCGTTTTCGGCGGCGTCTATGCGGCGGGCGTTTTCCGGTGGGACGCGCTGACGCTCACCATCTACGGCATCGTGCTTTCCATCTTCGCCGTTGGCGGCGGTTTCTTCGGCGGCTGGCTCGACGACAGGTTCGGTTCCAAAGTGGCGATCCTCATTTCCATCGGTGGCACGGCGTTGGGTGTTCTGCTCGCCGTTTCCATCACGCCAAACGAACTCTTCTTCTTCGTGCCGTGGGATGTGAATGCACCGCCCGTCTGGGATCTGCCCTTCTTCGCGACGGTTCCCGAACTTCTCTATGTCGGTGTCGTCATCATTGTCGCCATCTGCATCACGGCGGCCTACGCAAACAGCCGCACCATGCTCGCGCGGCTCGCGCCGGCCTCCAAGATGTCGGAATTTTTCGGCCTCTACGCTCTGTCCGGCACGGCGACGGCCTTTCTCGGGCCTGCCCTTGTCGGTATCGCCACAGCCGTATTTCACAGTCAGCGCGTCGGCTTCGCGTCCGTTTTGCTCTTGCTCGGGATCGGACTTGCGTTGATCCTGCTCGTGAAGGAAGAGCGTGCGGAGGCGGCTGAGTGAGTATTGTGATTGAAGGCGCGGTGCCGGAGTTGCAGCCGCCCCACGATACGGGCGGCAAGGAGCCCGCCTCCAACGTCGCGCAAGGTGCGTGGGTTCTCTATGAATGGGCGAACCAGACCTATTTTTCGCTCATCACCATCTTTCTCTTTCCGCCCTTCTTTACCGGCGTTCTTGCTGCGAACCCGGTGCAGGGTCAGGCTTATTGGGGCTATGTGCAGGCTGCTTCGGGCATCTCCATCGCTCTGATGAGCCCGCTTCTCGGCGCCATGGCCGATGCGTCGGGCCGGCGGAAACCCTGGATCGTCTTTTCCATGCTGTTCTGCGCGGCGGGCTGTTTCGGCCTCTGGTTCGCGGTGCCGGGCCAGCCGCTGCTTCCCGTTGCGATCGCGCTCATCGTCGCGGCCATCGGCATGGAGCTCACCATCATTTTCGCGAATGCGATGCTGCCGACCATCGCGTCCGACCGGCGCATCGGTCTGCTTTCGGGTATCGGCATCGGCGTCGGTCAGCTCGCCGCCATCGTCGCGCTCATTCTCGTCCTGCTCCTGCTGCAATTGCCGGGCGAGGTGCAGGCGCCTTTCATTCCCGACGAGCCGCTTTTCGGTCTCTCGAAAGAAACCTATGAGACCGACCGTATCGTCGGGCCGATTTCGGGTGCCTGGTTCGTCATCTTCATGCTGCCGCTTCTCTTTCTGGTCCCGGATCAGAAGACGCGCGGCCTCGGGCGGCGCGAAGCGGCGAAGGCGGGGGTGCGCCGGTTGTGGAACACGATCCGTTCCGTCCGTCATTTCCGCAATGTCGGGCTTTATCTCGTTGCGCGCATGATCTTTTACGACGGCATGACGGCGATCTTCGTCTTTGGCGGCATTCTCGCTTCGTCGATCTTCGGCTGGGGCGCGATGGAAATGGCGGTCTACGGTATCTGGGTCACGCTCTTTGCCGCCTTCGGTGCTTTCGTGGGCGGATGGGTCGATCTCAAGGTCGGTTCCAAGCAGACGCTTATCTGGTCGCTTGTGGGCGTTATCATTACCTTCATGCTGCTGCTTTCCTACGACAACGACCGCATCTTCTATGTGGTGGAAGTCGCCGTCGCGCCGGACGCAAAGGCATTCTCGACGCTGCCGCAGCAGCTCTTTCTTCTCACCGTCGGTTTTTTCGGGCTGATGGTCGGTCCGGTCATCGCGTCGAGCCGCACCATGATGGCGCGCATTTCGCCGAAGGAAATGATGACGGAGTTCTTCGGCCTCTTCGCACTTGTCGGCAAGGCGACGGCGTGGATTGCGCCGCTCCTCATCGGCATCGTCACGGAAGCCACGCAGAACCAGCGTTACGGATTGATGGTTACGGCGCCGATGATCGTTGTCGGCCTCGTGATCTTTCTTTTCGTGAAGGAAGAACGCGCGGAAAGCATCGTTCACTGACCGGCAAAAAGAAAAGGCCGCCACGGCTTTTTCCGCGACGGCCTTTCTTCAAGCAACATGCGCTCAGTGACGGAAGTGGCGCATTCCCGTCATGACCATGGCGAGGCCTTTCTCGTCCGCCGCCGCGATCACTTCATCGTCACGCACAGAGCCGCCCGGCTGGATCACCGCCGTCGCGCCCGCTTCAGCCGCCGAAAGAAGCCCGTCCGCGAAGGGGAAGAAGGCGTCGGAGGCGACCACCGATCCAATGGTGGCGGGCGTCTTTTCGCCTGCGGCTTCGGCTGCGTCCTGCGCCTTGCGCGCGGCGATGCGCGCCGAGTCCACGCGGCTCATCTGGCCCGCGCCGATGCCGACCGTCGCGCCGTTCTTCACATAAATGATGGCGTTCGACTTCACATGCTTGCAGACACGGAAGGCGAATTTCAGGTCCGCCATTTCCTGTTCGGAGGGCGCGCGCTTCGTCACGACTTTTAGGTCGAGCAAGTCGACGCGGCCATTGTCGCGCGACTGCACCAGCATGCCGCCCGCAACCGACTTGTAATAGAGGCCGGGCGAGCCCGCATCGGGAAGCCCATGCGTGATGAGAAGGCGAAGGTTCTTCTTCGCGCCGATGATGCGGCGCGCATCTTCGTCGGCGTCGGGCGCGATGATCACCTCGGTGAAGATGCGCGCGATCTCTTCGGCCGTTTCGCCGTCCAGCGGACGGTTTGCGGCGATGATGCCGCCAAAGGCCGATACGGGGTCGCAGGCAAGCGCCTTCCTGTAGGCATCCGCCAGCGTTTCACCGGTCGCGACGCCGCAGGGGTTTGCATGTTTGATGATCGCGATGGCGGGGGCGAGCGCCGGGTCGAACTCGCCGGCAAGTTCGAAGGCGGCGTCGGTATCGTTGATGTTGTTGTAGGAAAGCTCCTTGCCCTGCAACTGCTCGGCATTGGAAACGCCGGGGCGCTTCTCGCCGGTCACATAGAAGCTCGCAACCTGATGCGGGTTCTCGCCATAGCGCAGCGTCTGTTTCAGGCTGCCGCCAAAGGCGCGGTAGGCGGGCGCCGTCTCGCCGATGGCGTCTGCCATCCAGTTCGAGATCGCGGCGTCATAGGCCGCCGTGCGTGAATAGGCTTTCTGCGCGAGTTTGGTGCGCAGCGCCAGCGAGGTGCCGTTCTTCGTCTTCACTTCGTCCAGCACCGCGCCATAGTCGGAGGCATCCACGACAACCGCCACATAGGCATGGTTCTTCGCGGCCGCGCGGATCATGGCCGGGCCGCCAATATCGATGTTCTCGACGCATTCGTCATAGGCGGCGCCCTTCGCCACCGTCGCCTCGAAGGGGTAGAGATTGACGACGAGAAGGTCGATGCCGCCGATCCCGTGTTCCTTCATCGCGCCGGCATGCTCGGCGTCGTCGCGGATGGCGAGCAGCCCGCCATGAACCGCCGGGTGCAGCGTCTTCACGCGCCCGTCCATCATTTCGGGAAAGCCCGTCAGGTCCGCCACATCCTTCACCGGCAGCGCCGCATCCTTGATCGCCCTGGCCGTGCCGCCGGTCGAAACGAGCTCGACGCCAGCCTCGTGCAGGGCGCGGGCGAACTCGGCGAGGCCGGTCTTGTCGGAGACGGAAATGAGGGCGCGGCGGACGCGCTGGATGTCGGCGGCTTCGGGATGGGCTTTCAAGGATACCATTGGGACGGGGCTCCGGGCAGGAGGGGAGAGGGCTAGAGCGTTTTCAGGGAAAGTGGACTGCTTTCCCGGTTCGAAAACGCGACACAACAGGAAATCGGGGCGATAGCATGAAACGGCGAGGCGGCCAAGGCGGCATGCCGTCCTTACCTGGCGGGTAATCGAAACGAGCCGAAGGCATGGCTAGGCTCCCTGCCGTAATCCTTGCAAACCCTCAGGAATCAGCCAGATGAGCCAGCTTCCCGACATTTCCTATCTGCCCTTCGCCAATCTCCTCGGCATCGAGCTCACGGAGGCCACGCCCGACCGCGTCGTGGCGAAGCTCGAAGTCCGCAAGGAGCTCTGCACCGTCCCGGACATCCTGCATGGCGGGGCCATCATGTCCTTTGCCGATACGGTGGGCGCGGTCGCGACGGTCCTGAACCTGAAAGACGGCGCGACCACGACCACGGTCGAGAGCAAGACGAACTTCCTTGCGCCGGTTCCGCTCGGCGATGTGGCGGTCGCGACCTGCGAGCCCTTTCACAAGGGCGGGCGGCTCATGGTCTGGCAGACCAGGATCACGCGCGGCGATGGCCGTCTCTGCGCAGTGGTGACGCAAAGCCAGATGGTGCTGGAGGCGAAGAAAAAGTGAAAGAGAGGGCAGCCTGAAAGCTTTCCCGCCCGCCCGCAAGGGGAGGGTGGCAGGCGAAATCAGTCTCTTGCCGGAAGTTCCAGCTCCGGCAATTCGGGCACGTCCGCGTCCTCGCGTTTCGGATGCCCGGCATTGCGCGTCGAAAGCCGCCGCCAGGCCCAGTTGACCCGCGCCTCGCCCCGGAAGACGCGGCCTGCCACCACGATCTGTTCGGCGCGGCGCGTCGTGTCGCCCGAGCCCAGATAGACGCTTTCCTCGATGGCGATCTCGCATTCGCCGCCGCCGGAGCGCGCGCGGAATTGCCAGCCATCGCCATTCGGCAGCAGCACCAGCACATTCGTCTTGTCATGCGCGAGCGAGACGCGCGCATCCGGGTGGATGTGGAAGCGCACCGTGAATTCCGGGTCTTCCGGCACCCGGTGCCAGTAGAGAAGCTGCCAGGGCTTGTAGCGCTTCGGGTTGAGCGATGTTTCGAGACTGTCCTCGCCGCGCAGGTCTTCGCCGGCCGCCGACAGGAACAGGCGGCGGCGATGCACGAGGCCGAACAGCCCGGCATAGCCGTCATGCGCGGTTTCGAGCCAGGTGCCCGCGTCGTTCTCGTTGCGGCGGCTTTCCACCACGACCGGGCCTTCCATGACGCGAGGGCCGAGCAGGCGGCGTGAAATCCTGCCCTTGAGCATGCGTGCCGAGGAGGTGTCCGCCAGCACGAGCGTTGAATGGGCCGCCGTCGCGCGGCTCGCCGCTTCCCAGTCGGGGCCGAGCACTTTCGTCGCGCCGCAATTCACGATCATGCGTGCGCGGCCTACGCTCATCTCGAAGGAAAGGCAGCCTGCATGGGCTTCGTGGCTGAAGGCGCCGGGCGGCGGTGCGCCAGTATCGGCGACAAGGCTCGTCGGGCCTGCCACGAGGCGCTGATATCCCGAATGCGGTGCGAAGCCGAAAGGCCGGCCCTTCGCGTCATCGCGGTCGAGGGCGGCGTCGATGGCGCCTTCCGGTCCCTCGGTCGAGCCGTTGAAAAGGGCGAGTTTTCCGTCGCCGTGACGGAAGAAGCGCAGCATCGGCGTCATCCGGTCGATGGCATTGCGCACGGGCTTGGGCACTTCGATGCGGCGCGCGGAGAGCGCATCGCGCAGCGACAGAAGATCGAGCAGGATCGAAAGTTGCGCGGAAGGGTTCCGGCTCACATGGCCGCCATCGGGCAGGATCTGGCGGTCAAGTTCGCGGCAAAGGAGCTTCAGCCCCCTGGCCAGCCGCTTGTGACCTTCGGACAGGCAGAGACCGGAAAAGGCGAGGCCCATCGCCGCCGTGATGCGCGGTTCGCCTGCGGGCGCGATGGAGGCGACGCGGGCGAGGTGGCGCGCCTGCCGCGCCATGTTGCGAAGAAGCGTCGAGCGGTAGACGAGTTCGGTGCCGTCGATGATGAGCGCGCCGTTCGCGAACCAGGAGATCAGCCTGCGTCCGATCACTTGCGGCCGCCAGGCGACGGGGTGCCAGTTGCCTTCCGTCGCAATCCAGTCGGCGACGAGTTTCTGTGCGTAGCGCCGCGCCGTGTCGCCATTATTCGCTTCGTTCGCGACAGTGAAATGGCGCAGCCAGGAAAAGCCGTGCAGTTCCTCCGACCATCTTTCGCTTGGCGGATCGGCGGCGAAGGGCGAGGAGCCGCCCGGTGCGCGCACCTGACCGCCCGCGAGAAACCATCTGCCTTGAAAAAGCGCGTCTGCGGCGGAGGTGCGCCCCGGCCTCAGTTCCGGCGGATAGAGCACCATGTGGTCGGGCATAGGACCGCGTAAGCTCTGCCCATAGGCCCATGTGCCGAAACCGCGGGCGAGCGTCGCATCGCGCGCACGGATGATCGCGGCGCCTGCGAGGTCGATGGAACGGTTGCCCGCGGATGCGGGGGTGCGGCGGGCGGTCGCCCGTTTTTCGTCACCGCTTCTCGCACGCGCCTCGACCATTGGAGACGGCCCTCCGTTCACGTGCCCCTGTACTCCCGACATCGGCACCCCGGCATCGGCATCCCGCCTCGCGTCGCCGCTCAGGCGCCGCCGCGCAGTGCCGCAATGTTCTTCGCATAGGCGCCGGGCCCGCCCTTGAATGTCGCCGTGCCCGCCACCAGCACATCGGCGCCCGCCGCGATGGCGCGCGGCGCCGTTTCGAAATTGATGCCGCCATCGACCTCGAGTTCGACTTCCGGCTTTTCGGCATTGATCCGTTCACGGATGATCCCGATCCGGGCAAGCTGGCTCTCGATGAAGCTCTGCCCGCCGAAGCCGGGGTTCACCGACATGACGAGCACGAGGTCGATATCGCCGATGAGCGGCCAGAGCAGTTCGAGCGGCGTGCCCGGATTGAGCGACAGCCCCGCCTTGCAGCCCGCCGCCTTGATCGCCTGGATCGTGCGGTGGGGGTGTGGCCCCGCTTCCGGGTGGAAAGTAATGATATCCGCGCCCGCCCCGGCGAAGGCGTCGATATAGAGGTCCACCGGCGAAATCATCAGGTGGACGTCGAAGACCTTGTCCGAATGCGGCCGGATCGCCTTCACCACGTCGGGGCCGATGGTGATGTTCGGCACGAAATGCCCGTCCATCACGTCGACATGGATATAGTCGGCGCCCGCCTCCGTGATGGCGCGCACCTCGTCGCCAAGGCGCGCGAAGTCGGATGCCAGTATAGACGGGGCGATCTTGATACCGCTCATGTGATACCCGGTGCCGAAAACGAATAACGAAACGAATGACGAGAGGGGCGCCGCGCTCGCGCGCGGAAATCCGCCCTTCCTCAGTGCTTAACAGCTAGATTCACAGGGTGCAAGCAACGCCGCCGGGCCTTGCGCGCGGGCTCAGCCGAGCGTCTCGCGGAGCGCCGCAGAGACCCTTGTCAGCGGGATCAGCTCATGCCCGGGCCCGCCGAAATCCTGCGCCCAGAAGGTTGTGAGGCGGGGCGTGCGGGGCGCGTATTTCGCCGGCGAATGGCGGCCATAGAGCAGGATCAGCGGCACTTCGGAAATCGCGAGCATATGACCGAGGCCGGAATCGTTCGCGACGGCTGCATCGAGCCGCCGCCCCAGCGCCGCCACGAGAAGCGGCCCCTTGGGCGCGCCCTCCGGTGCCTCGTCCTCGGGGAAGAGTGCGCCGGGCACGCCTGCCTTGATCTCGTCCAGCATGAAGCGTTCACCCGGCCCCACGAAGAAAACCGGACGCAGGCCCATCGCGCTCGCCTCTTTCGCCAGCGCGATGAAGCGTTCGAGCGGCCAGCGCTTCGTCGGGTCGCCCGAGCCCGGCGCCAGCCCCACATAGCGCGCGCCTTCCGGCAGCAGCCTTGCCGCGAGCGCGGTATATTCATCCGGGATCGCGGTCGCCGCCGGATCGGCGACGGATCTGCCGCCCGATGCAAGGTCGAGAAGCCGCATCAGCCCGTCCACGAAATGCTTCGGCTTCTTTTTCGTCCATGCGGGGTTCACCTGTGGCGGCTTCACGCCGGAGAAGAAATAGTCGGCGGCGCTGGCGACAAAGAGCGCCGGCTTCAGCGCGCGCTTCACGGCAAGCGAGCGCCATGCGACCGTCTGCGTGTCGATAAGAATGTCGACGGGGCCGGTCTCGACGCGGCGCGGCCGGAGGAGTTCACCGAGCGAAGAGCCGATCATCGTTTCCTCGATCACGCGCGACAGATAAGGCGCGGCGAGTTCCTTCAGCACACCCGCATAGGCGGTCTTGCCCGCCGTCACCCAGATGATTTCCGCGTTCGGGAAAGTGGCGCGCAGGCTGCGGATGAAGGGCAGCTTGAAAAGCCCGTCGCCAAGCAGCTCCGCGCCGGAAAACACCGCGATCCGGCGGGGGTTCTCCGGCCTGCGCATCATGCGGGCTTGCGATAGGCGACGAGGGTCGTGCCCTTGAGGTGGGCGAGCGGAAGCTCGCGGCCCAGTTCGTTCAGCGCCTTGAAGACGCCGGGGCAGCGCGGCGAATAGTCGTGCCAGAGCACATAGCCGCCGGGCGCGACCATGCGCAGCGCCTTTGCACTGTCGCTCTTCACATAGGAATAGGAATGCGCACCATCGACGAAGATGAGGTCGATCTGCGACGCGAAGGGCGCTTCATCGAATTTCGCGCTGTCGCCGAAATGCTGCACAACCTTGCCTGCGACCGGCGTGTCCTCATAGTAGAACTTGTCGTAATGGGATTCGCCGAGCGCGATCTTGCGCCATTTATCCGCGTCGGGATCATCCGCATTATGTTCGTATGTTTCGTCGCCATCGGCGAGATAGGTCAGCGTGTCGACCTTCGCGTCCTCGGGCGCGTTGCGCGCCATCACATAGGTCGTGCGGCCCGTGGCGGTGCCGAACTCGAAAATGCGCTTTGCCTGTTTCGCCAGCGCGCCGAGCACCCATGTTTCCGTATCGTTGATGCTGGCGAGCGCGCCTGCCTGGCCGATAAAGGCGATTTCGGACTGCCGGTTGGGCCCAAGCCCTGTCGTGCGGAAAATTTCGCTCCAGACGTCGATCGCGACATGGGGCACGGGCGGCTTGCCGAAATTCGGGCGCAGCTTCATCCGCACGCGCTGGCGCAGCCCGTAGGAAAGCGCGGCGGCGAAAGCGCCCGCAAAGAAGACCACGAGGAAAACCAGCAACCAGAAGAGAAAAGGCGAAACAGACATTCTGTCCCCGGAAGTTCAGGCTGAAAATTCAGGCGCGTCCTGTCTCCCGCGCCCGTTCCGGCCAAGATAGCTGCGGGCCCGGAAAAGGCCAGAAAAAGAGACAGGCCCCGTCAGAGTTTGCGGGCCAGCACCTTGAGCCGGGTTTTCGGGCTCCAGACGAAGCGGACGATCTCGAAGCCATGCGCGGGCAGGAAGTGCTGCATGGCGGTTCTGGTAAAATAGTGAATATGCTGCGGCGGAAAGACCTCCTGCCACGTCGGAAAGTCCTTCGGTACGCGCCAGTGTCCGGCGTCCGGCGTCGTCAGGTAGAGAAGGGCCCCCGGCTTCAGCCGTGCGCGCATCGCCTCGAAATAGGCATGCGGATCCGGCAGATGTTCGATCACCTCGATCATGAAGGCGAAGTCGAAGTCCTTCCAGTCTTCAGGCAGGCTCTCCACCGCGCCGGCATGATAGTGCCCGGCGGGATATTCGTTCCGCGCAATGCCGACGCTCTCCTCGTCGATGTCGACGCCGTAAGCCTCCAGCCCGAGCCTGTGCGCGGCCTCGACGCCGGTGCCGATATTGCAGCCGAAATCGATGAAGCGCGCGCCCGGCTTCGGCTTCAGGTAGCGCTTGATCTGCTTCATCGCGCGCAGCACCTTGCGTTCGGCCTTTGCCGAATAAAGCACGTTCGAGGAATATTTCTCGTAGATCGCGGCGATTTCCTCAAGCGAGGGCAAGGGATGGACGAAGTGGAAGCCGCAGCCCATGCAGCGGAAAATCCTGTATCCGCTGGAAACGCCTGCGGGACGGAATGTGCCACCGCCGCAAATGATGCAGCGCGAAGGTTCGCTCGCGGCTTCGGCTGTCTTTGCTGTTTCTGTCTGTGTCACTGGTTCCGCCCGGCTGTTGCGGCGCAAGACTGCCGCGCGCCCCGGCATCCGTCAACAAGGGAAGGCCGCGCCGTCAGGCTTCAGCCTTTGCGTTGCAGATAGTGCGCTTCACATCTTGCGCTTCATTTGTTGCGCTTCAGGCGCGCAACGAAGAAGCCGTCCATGCCGCCCTCAATGGCGAGGTGGCAGGGCAGGCTGCGGATATCGCCATCGGTTGTGATTATCTCGGCGATGCCGCCCACTTCTCCCGGCATCACGCGCGCGCGCGTGAAATCATCCTGCGCGGCAAGGAAGGCCTCGATCCGGTTCACGCCTTCTTCCGGTTCCAGCGAACAGGTGCAATAGACAAGTGTGCCGCCCGGCGCGGTGAGCGCTGCTGCATGGGTGAGAAGGCGCTCCTGCAACCGGACCAGCTTGTCGCGGTCGGCGGGTGATTTCAGGCGTGTCACGTCCGGGTGGCGCCGCGCCGTTCCCGTTGCCGTGCAGGGTGCGTCGAGCAGCACCGCGTCCCATTGCCGTCCGGGTGCGAATGTTCCCGCGTCCGCGACGATCGTTTCGGCGCTGAGGCCGAGCCGGGTGAGGTTCTGCTTCAGTCTTTCGAGGCGGGGTTTTGAGCGGTCGAGCGCGGTAACATGAGCGCCCATTGCGGCGAGTTCAGCGGTCTTGCCGCCCGGCGCCGCGCAGAGGTCCAGCACGTCGCGCCCTTGCACATCGCCCAGCAGTTTCGCGGGAAGGGCGGCCGCGGCATCCTGTACCCACCATGCGCCTTCGGCAAAGCCGGGCAGTTCCTCGACGCGACCCGCATCCTCGATGCGCAACGTGCCCGTCGGCAGAACTTGTGCGCCGAGTTCTTCGGCCCATTTCTCGCGCGCGGAAGCGTCTTTCACGCTGATGTCGAGGGGCGGGTTTTCGTAATGCGCGCGGACGATGCGGCGTGTGGTGTCTTCGCCATAGGTCGCGACCCAGCTTTCCCACAGCCAGTCCGGCGTGTCGAGACGCTCCGTATCGAGACTATCGAGCATCGCGTCGCCTTCACGGGTCAGCCGCCGCAATACCGCATTCACCAGCGCCTTGAAATGCCGGCCCGCGTCGTCGCGTCCCGCCGCCTCCACGTTCATGCCGACAGCGGCATGGGCGGCAACGCGAAGGAAAAGGAGTTCGGCTGCGCCTCCCCGCAAGATGTTCTGCGTGACCCCTGCGCGTTTGGGCAGCTCCTTGTCGAGGCAGCCCGCGATCAGCCGGTCGATGGTGCCGAGGCGGCGCAGCGCCGTTGCCGCGATGGCGCGCGCAAAAGCGCGGTCGCGAGGTTCGGCGCGCGCAAGCCGGCCGCCGGAGGCTTCCGCCGCAAGGGCGTCGTCGAAGGCCTGCTTTTCCTTCAGCACGGCGCTCAGCAGGATGGCCGCACCTTCGCGGGCAGCGAGCCCCGGTTCTTCTGATTTGCGATTCATGCGGCGGTTTAGAGCATAGCTTTCCGGCGCAAGGAAGCGCCGTATCGTTCAAATTCTGTCTTTAACCCCTTCTTCAGCCCCAGGGGCGGCCTGCCGCCTGGCCCATCGCCTGCGCGATGCGGCGGAGCGCCGAGATGCGGTTGCCGGTCGCGGGATGGGTCGAGAAAAGACTGTCGCGGCCCTGACCGTTCAGCGGGTTGATGATGAACATATGCGCGGTGGCGGGGTTTGCTTCCGCGTCTTCGTTCGGTGCGCCGCGGCGGGCGGCGTTGTCGATTTTTTCGAGTGCGGAAGCGAGCCAGATCGGGTTGCCGCAGATTTCCGCGCCGCCCGCATCCGCGGAATATTCGCGTGTGCGGCTGATCGCCATCTGCACGAGGCCTGCCGCCAGGGGTGCGAGAATGGCAAGCGCCAGCGAGCCGATGATGCCGCCTGCGTTACGGTTGCCGCCGAAAAACAGCGCGAAATTCGCGAGCATGGAAATCGCGCCGGCAATCGTCGCCGTCACCGTCATGGTCAGCGTGTCGCGGTTCTTGATGTGGGCGAGTTCATGCGCCATCACGCCTGCAAGTTCTTCGGGGCTCAGCATGCGGATGAGCCCGCTCGTCGCCGCCACGGCCGCGTTTTCCGGGTTGCGTCCGGTCGCAAAGGCGTTCGGCTGCGGATTGTCGATGATGTAGATCTTCGGCACCGGCATGCCCGCGTTCTGCGCGAGGCGCTTCACGATGCGCACATAATTCGGCGCGCTCGCCTCGTCCACTTCGCGAGCGCTGTACATGCGCAGCACCATCTTGTCGGCATTCCAGTAGGCAAAGAGGTTCATGCCTGCGGCGACGACAAAGGCGATCATGGCGCCTCCCATGCCGCCGATCAGATAGCCAAGCCCCATGAAAAGCGCGGTCATTGCCGCGAGAAGCATGCCGGTCTTGATCGTGTTCATCGCTTTGGTCTCTACCTCTTCCGTTCTCGCCGCCTTCCGGGGTGGAAGCGCGGGGGGCGTCGCTTTATATGTATCCTGAGTATGGCCGGTTCAAGAAAGGCGGTTCTCGCGTGAACGATGAACGGAAAAACGATGAAAGCGCCGAAACCGCGCCGGAAAAGCCGCTTTCGCCTGCCGCCCGGCGCGCTCTCGCGGAAGCCGAGGAGCGCCGCCGTCTTGCCGATGCCGGGCCCGCCCGCCCGCGCGAGATCAATGGGCGTGGCGGCGCCGAGCCCACGCGCTATGGCGACTGGGAAGTGAAGGGCATCATCAGCGACTTCTGATCGTCTTCGCGAAGGGGCAGGGGCTCGAATAAAGGACGACCTTTGAAGGATCGGTTTTCGCTGCGTCTGCGCCGGGTACTCATTGTCGCCGGTGTCGTCTTCCGTTTTCTCCTCTTTTTCGGCGGCCTCGGTCTTGCCATCTGGTTTGCCGTCATCTGGTTTCCCGATGCCTATAACCCCTTTGTGCCGCCGCGCATCGAGGACAAGCCGAATATCGTCACAAGCCTGAAGCTGAAAGGCCTCGCCGGTGAATACGATATCTGCGTTTCCGTGGTGAAAGCCTCGGGCGCGAAGGCGAAGCGCGACAGCATCTCCTCGCCCTCGGAAGGCTGCGGCATGGATGAGGGATTGCTGCTCGAGCAGTCGCGCATCTCCTATGGCGGCGGCATCAAGCTCACTTGTCCCGCCACCGCCGCGCTTCTCATGTGGGAGCGTCATGTCGTGGCGAAGGCGGCGGAGGACCATCTCGGTTCAGAGGTCACGCGCGTCCGCCATTACGGCACCTATGCCTGCCGGAATGTGAACCACGAAAAGAATGCCCGCCGCAGCGGCCATGCGCGCGGCGATGCGATCGACATTGCAGGCTTCGATCTTGGCGACGGGCGGCGCATTTCCGTGCTGAAGGACTGGGGCAAGGACACGCCGGAAGCCCGCTTTCTCGCGGAGGTGCATGAGGGCGCCTGCGGGCTTTTCTCCACCGTGCTTGGGCCGGACTACAACGCCCTCCACGCCAATCATTTTCACTTCGAAATGGCGCAATGGGGCATCTGCCGGTGATGCTTTGGGCTTGCGCATATGCCGGGAGAGGAATAAAACCTTACTTATAAAGGAATAAATTCCTCCATTTCGGACCGGTCATGCGGACGGTTTGCGCCATTCTCGCGATATTTCTGTGTCTCCCCGCCCATGCGGCGGAGCGGCTTTCCGGCCCTGTCGAGGCGGAGGTCGTGCGCGTCGTCGATGGCGACACGCTGGTTGCGCGGGCGCGGATCTGGCTGGGCCAGACCGTCGAGACGCATGTCCGCCTTGCCGGGATCGATGCGCCGGAGCTCAGGGGGAAATGCCTGTCGGAAAAGGAGCGCGCGCAGGCGGCGCGGGATGCGCTGGCGCAGCTTGTCGGCGACGGGCCGGTGATGCTCGCCGATATCGAGAGCGACAAGTTCGGCGGGCGCGTTCTTGCCCGTGTGCGAACCTCGCAATCGCAGGATGTTGCCGCCGCGATGGTCGCGGGCGGCTATGCGCGGGCCTATGCAGGCGGCCGCCGCACCGGATGGTGCGGCGAGGGATGACGCATCAGAACAGCAGATAGATCAGGATAATGACGGGAATCGGAATACCGATGGCCCAGAGCAGGATGCCGCGCATTGTTGTTCTCCTTGTCCGCATACTCAAACGTCTCAAGGGATAGAACGAGCGGGAACGGGTGAGGGTTCCCGATTGAAAAAGGGCCGCCCTTGCGAGCAGCCCTTTGTTTCGGCGCGGTACAATGCGTGAAATCTATTCCGCCTTGTTCTGCCGGTTGTCGACGAGGTCCGTGACGACGCTCGGGTCGGCCAGCGTCGAGGTGTCGCCGAGGTTCGAGAAATCGTCTTCGGCAATCTTGCGCAGGATGCGCCGCATGATCTTGCCCGAGCGCGTCTTCGGCAGGCCGGGCGAAAACTGGATCAGGTCCGGCGAGGCGATGGGGCCGATTTCCTTGCGGACCCATGTCACCAGTTCCTTGCGCAATGCCTCGCTCGGTTCCTCGCCCGCATTCAGCGTCACATAGGCATAGATGCCCTGACCCTTGATGTCGTGCGGATATCCGACAACGGCGGCTTCGGCGACTTTCGGATGTGCGACCAGCGCGCTTTCCACTTCCGCCGTGCCCATGCGGTGGCCCGATACGTTCAGCACATCGTCGACGCGGCCCGTGATCCAGTAATAGCCGTCCTCGTCGCGGCGGCAGCCATCGCCCGTGAAGTAGCGGCCCGGATACTGGATGAAATAGGTTTCGACGAAGCGCTGGTGATCGCCATAGACGGTGCGCATCTGGCCCGGCCATGAATCGTCGATGCACAGATTGCCGGTCGTCGCGCCTTCCAGCACATTGCCTTCGGTGTCGACCACCACGGGCTGCACGCCGAAGAAGGGCTGCGTCGCAGAGCCGGGCTTCAGCGCCGTCGCGCCGGGCAGCGGCGAAATCAATATGCCGCCCGTCTCCGTCTGCCACCATGTATCGACGATGGGGCAGCGTCCGTCGCCCACCACGCGGTGATACCAGAGCCAGGCTTCGGGGTTGATCGGCTCGCCGACCGAACCCAGCAGCCTGAGCGATTTGCGGCTCGTCTTCTTCACCGGCTCGTCGCCCTCGCGCATCAGCGCGCGCAGCGCCGTCGGTGCGGTGTAGAAGATGTTGACGTCGTGCTTGTCGATCACCTGCCAGCAGCGCGACGCATCGGGATAATTCGGCACGCCCTCGAACATCAGCGTCGTCGCGCCATTCGCGAGCGGCCCATAGACGATGTAGGAGTGGCCCGTCACCCAGCCCACATCCGCCGTGCACCAGTAGATGTCGCCGTCCTGATAGTCGAAGACATATTTATGCGTCATCGACGCATAGACCATATAGCCGCCGGTCGTGTGGAGCACGCCCTTGGGCTTGCCGGTCGAACCCGACGTATACAGAATAAAAAGCGGGTCTTCCGCGTTCATTTCTTCCGGCGCGCAATCGGCGGAAACCTTTGCCGCTTCCTCTTCGTACCAGACGTCGCGGCCTGCTTCCATGTTCACATTGCCGCCCGTGCGCTTCACCACGATGACGCTTTTCACGTCCGGGCATTTCTTCAGCGCCTCGTCGGTATTCGCCTTGAGCGGGATCTTGCGCCCGCCGCGCACGCCTTCATCCGCCGTGATGACGCAGTTCGAGGTGCAGTCGACGATGCGGCCTGCAAGGCTGTCGGGCGAGAAGCCGCCAAAGACGATGGAGTGGATCGCGCCGATGCGCGCGCAGGCGAGCATGGCATAGGCCGCTTCCGGGATCATCGGCATGTAGATGGTGACGCGGTCGCCCTTCTTGACGCCTCGGGCTTTCAGCACATTGGCGAAGCGGCAGACTTCCCCGTGAAGCTCCTTGTAGGTGATCGACTTCTGGTCGCTCGGCTCGTCGCCTTCCCAGATGATTGCGACCTGGTCGCCGCGTTCCGCCAGATGCCGGTCCACGCAGTTCACGCTGGCGTTCAGCGTGCCGTCCTCGAACCATTTGATCGAGACGTTATGCGGGTCGAAGCTCGTGTCCTTGACCTTGGTATAGGGCTTCATCCAGTCGATCCGCAGCCCCTCGCGACGCCAGAAGTTCTCCGGGTCGCTGACGCTCGCCTCATACATGGTGCGGTATTTCTCCGCATCGATGATGGCGCGCTTCTTCCATTCTGCGGGAACGGGGATGACGTCGTCGGACATGAATATTCTCCCTGGTCGGCACTCTGTCTTGAGGGGCGGACGCGTTTATTGTCGTTTTCGGCATTATGTCGGGCGGGCCGAGGGGCGGCAAGGCCGCTATGCTGGTCCCATGTCTTGGCTCTATGTCTTGAGCGGACGCGCGCATTGTGCAGAATTCGCTCCTCTCCGGCTCCGGCCGCTTTCGCGACTTCAGGGAGTTCCATGCCCCGCCCTCTCGACGGCAAGACATTCATGCTCGGCATCGGCGCGCAAAAGGCCGGCACGTCCTGGCTTCATGATTATTTCGTAAAGCGCCGCGACGTTTTCGTGCCGCCGGTCAAGGAACTGCATCATTTCGATGCGCGCTACCGCCCGGACCTTTGCAGCGATTTCGACCGGCGCTTCCGCGAGCGCTATGAAAAATTCCGTGCCCGCGACGGCAAGAGCCGGTCGGCGCGAAAGCGCGTCGAGATACTTGAAGCCCGTGTGCGGATGATCGGGGACGAAAGCGCCTATCGCGCCTATTTCGAAAAAGCCGTGCCCGGACGGTGCCGCGTCTTCGGCGAGATCACGCCTGCCTATTCGCTTCTGCCCGAAGCGGGGTTCCGCGCCATCGCGGCGCAGTTTCCGCGCACAAAACTCATCTTCCTGATGCGCGATCCGGTCGACCGTCTCTATTCGCATCTGCGCATGGCGGAGCGGCTGGACATGCTCACCGTCCCGGCCATTGCGCAATTCGAGGCGGCGCTGAACAACCCGCAATATGTCGAGCGCAGCTCGTATCACCGCACGCTTGCGACTGTACGACGCGTCTTCGCGCCGGAAGACATTTTCACCGGCTTCTACGAAACCTTCTTCTGCGATGCGGAGCTTGCGCGCCTTTGCGATTTTCTCGGCATTCCTTTCAAGCCGGGCGACTACGGTTCTCCGGTCAATGTCTCGCCGCATGAAACGCGGCTCGATGCGGAACGGCTCGCCCTGGCACGAAAGAAGCTCGCGCCCGTCTATGATTTCTGCCGCGCGGAATTCGGCGGCCTTGTGCCCGAGAGCTGGCTCGCCTGAGTGCGGTCCGTCTTTCCTCTCGCATTCGCCGCGCGCTTCGGCGTCGCGCTCTCTTCAAGGGCGAGCCCCAGCTCCGCCCGCTTCTTCTTGCTCAGTCCCGCCGCGACGATTGCATGCGAGGCTTTCAGATATTGCTTCAGCTCCCGCTTGCCGAGGCCCTTGTCGTAGCTCTGTATCCATTTCATGCCGCGTGAGGCGAGATAGGGCGCCGGGCGGCAGCCTTCGGCGTCCCGCAGCATTTCCCAGCCGATCTCCGACACCTTGAAAGTAATGCCGGGGTGATGCCCGCGCTCCCAGCCGCCAATCGCGAAGACCTTGCCGCCGACCTTCCAGACATGCGCGCCACCCCATTGCACGACGTAGGTCGTCGCCGGCAGTGAGCCGCAAAAGGCATTGAACTCGCGATAGCTGAGCGGCATGCCGCCTCCTCCTCGCCTGTTCTATCTCTCTTCCACCCTCCCCTTGAGGGAGGGTCGAAATTCGCACAGCGAATTTCGGGGAGGGGATGCAGCGAAATATAAAAAGACAACCCGAACTTGTGGCAAGCTCCCTTACCCCTCCCCAAACGGCCCTCTTGTGTCTGTATTTGCAGACAAGCTGCAAATGGGCCGTTTGACCCTCCCACAGGGGGAGGGTGGGAAGAAGTTTCGTTACGCCTTCACAACCTTGTCACCCGTCAGCGCGGCGATCTCGTCGTCGCCGAGCCCCGCTTCACGGAGCACTTCTTCCGTCTGCTCGCCGAGACGCGGCGGGTGGCGGCGAATGCTGGACGGGCTCTCGAAAAAGCGTACCGGCGGCTTCAGCGCGAAGTAAGGCCCGGCATGCGGGTGGTCGTAGCGCGCGAAGAAGTCGACGGCCTTCAGATGCGGATCGTCCTGCAGATCGTCCAGCCGGTTCATCTTCACGGCGGGAATGGAAAGCGGTTTCAGCAGCGCCAGCCATTCATCCGTCGTCTTCGTCTCCGTCGTCTCCTCGATCATCGCATAGAGGTCGCGGATATTGACGGTGCGCGCCTTGTAGTTGTTGAAGCGCGGATCGTTGATGTAGTCGTCGAGACGGCCCGCCAGCTCGAAGAACTGTTCCCACTGCTTGTCGGAATAAGGCAGCAGGCCGATATGCCCGTCCTTCGTTCGATAGGGGCGGCGGTCGGGATTGGTGATGCGGCCATAGGTCCACTGGCCGGTCGGCGGATCGTAGACATGGTCGTAGAAATGTTCGGCGAGCACGAAGGAGGTCACGGCCTCCAGCATCGGCACCTCGACGAACTGTCCCTCGCCGGTCCGCTCCTTGTGGAAAAGCGCCGCCGTCACCGCCTGCACCATGAAAAGACCGGACACCTTGTCGGCCATGATGGTGGGGATGTAGCGCGGCTTCGGGTCGCCATCCATGCGGCCGAGAAGGTCCGCCGCGCCCGAGCCCGCCTGAATGAGATCGTCATAGGCGGGCAGGCCCGCATAGGGCCCGTCCGAGCCATAGCCCGCCGCATGGACGAAAATGATGTCGGGCTTTGCCGCCTTCACATCTTCATAGGAGAGGCCGAGCTTCTTCATCGCCGCATAGCGAATGTTCGATGTCAGCACATCGGCGGTGGCGATGATCTTCAGCAGCGCCTCGCGGCCTTCCTTGGCTCCGAGGTCGAGCAGCACCGAGCGCTTGTTGCGGTTGATGGTGAGAAAGATGGGGCCGAGGTCCGCCGCCGCGCCTTCGGGCAGGTGGCCCGGCCAGCGCATGATGTCGCCGCCCGATCCGCCACCGCCGGTGGGCGAGGGGGCCTCGATCTTGATCACGTCCGCGCCCATGTCGCCCAATATTTGCGTCGCATAGGCGCCGAAGACGACGGCGGTGAGGTCGACGATGCGCACGCCTTTCAGCGGGCCCTTGTTCTCGGTTTCGAGTTTCTTGCTCTTTTTCTCGCTCAACGCCGTTTCCCCGCTTCTACTTCTTCGCGCCCCGTTTACGGGCGCCACTCATATAATATGTCGGGCAGACCTTCCTCATTGTTCGTGCCTCTGGTGCGGCGCGTCTCGGTCAGCCCGTGGCGCTCATAGAAGCGCCGGGCGCCGAGATTGGCCTGAAACGTCCAGAGGGAAAAGCCCTGCGGCATCTCCTTCTTCGTTATTGCGAGGAGGAGAGAGCCTGCCCCTGCGTTATGCGAAGCGGGATCGACATAGAGATGATGGAGCCAGTTGCCGTCCGCTTCCCGGGCAAGCGCCGCAAAGCCGATGGTCTTGCCGTCGGTGTGCAGTGCCGTCCAGACCTCGCTGCGCTTCACCATGCGGCGGATGAAGGCCCTTGTCTCCGCATCGCCGGCAGGCCGGCGTTCAGATAAGTCATGGTCCTGCGCGCGGCGAGAAATATCTCCGCGATCTCCGGCCAGTCGTCGTCTTCAGCGCGATGGATCTGCATGGGGTGGTTGATACTGTCTGAGGCGGAAAATCAAAATAGAAGTGTCATCCCGGGATTTATTCCCGGGACCCAATCCCCTTCACCAGCAGCACCGATCCCTCCGTCGCCGCCTCGCGGTCGGCGGAGATCGCGCGATAGTCCGCACTTTCCGACCAGTCGCGGAAACTCGTCTCGTCGGGGAACTCGATCAGCACAACTTTCGTGCCTGTCCAGTTTCCTTCCACGATTTCCGGGTTCTCCTGAGCGGCGAGCAGGCGTCCCTTCCGCCCCTTCATCGTTTCGGCGAAGCGGGCCGCATAGGCCTCATATCGCGCCCGGTCATGGATGGTGAACTGCGCCAGCGCATAGACGGTCATGGGGTGCTCCTGCGGTTCTGTGCTGGAGAGATGCTGCGGGAGGCGCTGCTCCCGGTGAAGCCGTCGAATGTGCGAAGGGCTTTGCAGGGAGAAGCAATACTTTCTTCCACCCTCCCCCTGTGGGAGGGTCAAACGGTTGCAAGCCGTTTGGGGAGGGGGACTCCGTTCCCGGCATGTGGCGCGCGTTCTTTGTTTCCTACCCCTCCCCAAAATTTTCTTCGCTGCGCTCGCAAATTTTGACCCTCCCACAGGGGGAGGGTGGAAGGCCCCCGATTCCACATTCTCCCGCACCTCCTCTATGATCCCACTCATGCTGCTGCATCATTCGAGCTGGCCGGAGGTCGAGGCCTATCTCACAAAGTCGAAAGGGATCGTCATTCCCATCGGCTCGACGGAGCAGCACGGGCCGAACGGGCTCATCGGCACGGACGCGATCTGCCCGGAAGCCATCGCGCAACGTGCGGGCGAGGAAGCGGGCTTCCTTGTCGGCCCCACCTTCAATGTCGGCATCGCGCAGCATCATCTCGGCTTTCCCGGCACGATGACGCTTCGCCCCTCGACCATGATCGCCGCCATTCATGACTGGGTCGGCTCGCTCGCGCGGCACGGTTTTGAGCGCATCTATTTCTTCAACGGGCATGGCGGCAATGTCGCGACCATCGAGGCGGCGTTTTCGGAAATCTATGCCGACCGCTCGCTGGCGGGAGACGCAAGCAATCGCGGGCCCGTAAAGTGCAAGCGCGTGAACTGGTGGGATTTCAAACCCGTCATGGATTTCTGCAAGGAGCGCTACGGCTCGGCGCATGGCGCCCATGCGACGCCCTCAGAGGTTGCCGTCACCTGGTTCCTCAATCCCGGCGCCATCAAACATGTCGAGATGTCGCCGAAGGTCGCGCCCTGGGGCCGCTACACGGACGCGGAAAGCTACCGCGCCGCCTTCCCGGACGGGCGCATCGGTTCCGACCCCTCGCTCGCGGACCCGAAAGACGGCGAGAAGCTGATCGCCCTTTCCGCTCAGGGCCTGATCGAGGATTTTCGGAAATTCGAGGCTGCGTAAGGGGTTAGTCGAGGGGCTTGAAACGTTAATACGTTCGTTATAACGTTCTTTCGCCCTCTTTGACGGTCGGAGACCTTGGTCATGATTTCGCTCAAGCTTACGCAGATCGGCAATTCCGTTGGCGTCGCCCTGCCCAAGGCGGTGCTTGAGCGTTTGCATGCATCCAAGGGCGATAATCTCTTTCTCATCGAGACGCCGGATGGCTACATGCTGACGCCTTACGATCCGGCAATGGCGGAGCAGCTTGAAGCCGCCGAAGCCATCATGCGTGAAGACCGGGACGTATTGAAGGCGCTTGCGAAGTAAACGGGGCATGGCCGATCGCCCTGAACCTCTCTGGCTGCTTCGCAATGCCGTTCTCGCTTTCCATTCACGCCAACTGGCGGAGCATGGCGGCGGCGAGGGTATACGCGATGAGGGGCTTCTCGATTCCGCGCTGAGCAGGCCTCTCAATAAATTCGCCTATGAAGAGCCGGACCTCTTCGATCTCGCGGCGGCCTATGCCTACGGCATTGCGACCAATCATCCTTTTGTGGACGGAAACAAGCGTACGGCCTATGTCGCGGCCCTCACCTTTCTCCGTCTGAACGGATACAGTATCGAGGCGAGCGCAACGGAGAAATACGAAACCTTTATCCGGCTTGCCGCAGGTGAGATGGAAGAGGCTGAGCTTGCAGACTGGTTCCGCCGATGTGGGCGGGAGATTCCGCAATGATAAACAAAGTAATCAGTATAAAGAGTTTATTTGCGAAACACCCGGAGTCCAGACCCGAGGTCATGGACCACTTCCTCGCGAGTCTCCGCAGGAATGCGGACCTCTACAAGCGTCTTGCGCGATAGGTCGCACAGCCTGATGTAAAATGAAAAAGTGGCATCCCGGCGAAAGCCGGGAACCATGGGCGTGACGGCAAACTGCCTGCCCTGTTCTTGCATTTATCTCCTCGCCATGGCGGCGGAGGGGGCGGGGATTACTTTTCCGCTGCCGCTTCTTCGTTACAGCGGGGACAAGTGCGTCTCTTTCCCGCTACAGCGGGGACAAGTCGAGCGGCGAAGATTTTCCCGCCGGGGATAAACGGCATTCCGCAAACGGAAGAGACGATGAGGGAGACGAACAAGAAGACGATCCCGTCTCTCCTTTCGTCTCCTCAAAGCGCACACAATTAAATTGTGACGTTTCGATGACGTTCGCGTCTGTTTATCCCCGCAGCGGGGGATAACCGGCGATCTGCACCACGCCCTCCACAACCTCGACGGGCACGGCCTCAAGCTGCTTTCCCACGCAGGGCCCGCTCGTGCAGAGCCCGTCCTCGATGCGGAAAAGGGCCGCGTGATTGCCGCAGAGGATCTGGCTCTCGTCCTGCGTCAGAAACCTGTCCGGCCAGTTGTCGAGCCGCGTTGCGGCGTGCGGGCAGAGGTTGAGATAGGCGTATACGGCGCCATTCCTCCGTACAAGGAAAATATTGAGTGACGAGGTGCCGTTGCCAAGCGTCAGACCCTTGGCGCCCGTATCGTCGATTTCGTCCAGCGCGCAAAGTGGCGTTCCCGGCGCAGGCAGCGCTGGCTTCCTCACGGCGCTTTTTTCATGGCGCTTTCTTCAGGCCACCCATCTTGCAGACGAGTTTCCATTCGTCGTCGCGCACGGGCTGCACGGAAAGACGCGAATTGTTGGCGAGCACCATCTCGTGCAGTGCGGGTTCCTTCTTCACATCGTCAAGCGTGACGGGGTTCGGTACATCCTCGACGGCTTCGATGTCGACAAGGCCGAACTTTCCCTTCTCGTCGGTCGGGTCGGGCCGGTGTTCGCCGATCACGCGAACAATGCCGACGATCCGCTTCTCGTCCACCGAATGATAGAAGAAGCCGAGGTCGCCCTTTTTCATCGCCTTCATGTTGTTGTTCGCCTGGTAGTTGCGAACGCCGTTCCAGGGCTCGCCCTTCTTGCCTTTCTTCTTCTGGTCGTCCCATGACCAGGTGGAGGGCTCGGATTTGAAAAGCCAGTACGCCATTGCGCCTTACTCCTTCGGGCCGAGCAGCCATTTCCATGCGCGCACTTCCGTCTGCGCAAAGAGCCCGGCCTTGTTGTAGGGGTCGTTCTCCACGAGCTTCTCGGCCGTCGCGCGATCCTCGGCATCGATCACGAGCATTGAGCCGTTCATCACGCTCGCATCGTCATTGGTAAAAGGACCGCCGATCTTCACGCAACCCGCGTCGCCCCAATATTTCAGATGCGCGTCGCGATTGGCGAGGCGGAGTTCAAGCGCGTTCGGCTTGTCGGTGCAGATAAGACAGAAGAGCATGATGCGCGTTTCCGTTTTCGTTTCTGGTGTCAGCCTTCGCTGCGGAAGGGGCGGGCGAGAAGCGTGGCGATGGCGTCGTCGACCGTCGCCTTGGCCGTCACGATGGCGGCGACGGCTTCGGCAATCGGCATTTCAATACCGTATTTATTTGCGAGTGCAACGACGGCGCTTGCCGAGTGGACGCCTTCGCTCACGGAATTGCGCGCGCCCATCACGTCTTCCAGCGTCCTTCCTTCGCCCAGCGCCATGCCGAGCGACATGTTGCGCGACTTCGGCGAGTTGCAGGTGAGGATGAGGTCGCCGAGCCCCGAGAGGCCCATCAGCGTTTCCGTGCGCGCGCCCATGGCGACGCCGAGCCGTGCGAGTTCCGCAAAGCCGCGCGTCGTCAGTGCCGCGCGTGCGCTGTCGCCGAATTTCTTTCCTTCAACGATGCCGCAGGCAATCGCGAGGACGTTCTTCACCGCGCCGCCGATCTCCGCGCCGATCAGGTCGGACGAATAATAGGGACGGAATGCCGGAAGTCCGATCGCATGGACGAGTGCTTCCGCCACGTCCTCGTCCGCGCAGGCAAGCGTCACCGCGGTCGGCAGGCCTCTCGCCACTTCCGCGGCAAAGCTCGGGCCGGAAAGGACGGCGGCTTTCGCTTGCGGCGCGGCTTCGGCAAGAACTTCCGTGAGCAGATAATTCGTCGATTGCTCCACCCCCTTCGCGCAGAGCACCACGGGCTTGTCTTCCGCGATATCGGGAGCGAGCTGTTCCAGTACGCGGCGCATATGCTGCGCCGGCGTCACCATCAGGATTGCATCGGCTTGTGCAATTTCTTTCAGCTCGCCCGTCGCGCGCAGGCTCTCGTCGAGGGCGATGCCGGGCAGGAAGAGGCTGTTCTCGTGGGCGCCGTTCACGCTCTCCACGACCTCGGCCTCGCGCGCCCAAAGCGTCACCTCGCGGCCCGCCTTGGCGGCAACCTGTGCGAGCGCCGTGCCCCATGCGCCTGCGCCAACCACTGCTATCTTGTTGTATTTGCTAACCAAAATGCCTCTCCAGGGCGTCGTGCATGTTGCAGGTGCTAATGATTGAACGATTCGTTGAATATTTACCCGGCCGCTCTACAATCATCTGTATGACCGCTCAAGACGATCCGCACCAGAAAATCATCGCGGCCGCAAAAAGGCGTTTCACGCATTACGGCTATACCAAAACCACGATGGCCGAGCTTGCCGTCGATTGCGACATGTCGCCCGGCAATCTCTACCGCTATTTTGCGGGCAAGCTCGATATTGCCGAGGCGATTTGCCGTGAAGCCTCTGTGCAGACAGCGGACGATCTCCAGCGCATTCTGACATCGCCAGGGCGCAGCGCTTCCCAAAGGCTCCACGATTTCCTGTTCATGGATCTCCGGGAAACCTTCCACAAGCTTGAAAAAGACCCGAAAATCGTGGAAATGGCGCAAATCGTCACCGCCGAACGCCCAGAGTTTCACAATGAAGGGCTGGCGCGTGAACGCGAGGTTCTCTGCCGCATTGTCGAGCTCGGTAATCTTTCGGGCGAGTTCAATGTGCCGGACCCGGATTTCGCAGCAGAGATGATTCAGGCCGCGACCCTCAAATTCAGCTACCCGCAGCTCTTCACCCGTTTGCCGCTTGCGAAGCTCGAACGGGAACTCGAAGGCGTCTACCAGATTGTCGTGGCGGGATTGAAAGCGGGCTGTGCGGCCTGCGTCGACCCGGAAAAAGTCGCCGTCGAAGCTTGAACTGTTCCAGTCTTGTCCCCTAACTCATTGTTTTAGTGCGCCGCGTCATTTCTATTAACGCGGCGCATTGTTGCATTAAGGCTCTGATTTACATCAAGGATTTCGGCTGGATGGCGCCATTTGTGTTGCGTTGCAGCAACATAAATTCTGATGATTGAACATTTTTGATTTTGTTCATTGTTTTCCATTCAGAAGGCGCCTACATCCAGCCTGTCAGCGGGACCCCCGGAACGAAACCCCGCTCACAGGCATCAGGAGACGAGCCATGACCTACATGAACAAAAAGCTGACCAACCGCGTCATCACCCTCGCCATCGCCGGTTACACGCTGGCTTTCGCCGCCCAGATCGCTGCCCAGTACGCAGTCTGATCCGGACACAGGTTTTCAAAACGGGTGGCTTTGCCCCCGGATGCGAGAAGGAAGACCGACATGACGCTGAACCCGAATTTCCGCCAGATCGCGGAGCGCGTCGTCGCCAAAACCGCCGCCGCATTGCTCGTGGCCTACACGCTCGTACTGGTCGTGCAGACCTCGGGCGCTGCCCGCATCATCTGACCGTTCTTTCAAGCTTCTCGACCGGGCCTTCCTCCCTCCCCTTGTGAGGCCCGGTGATCCCCGAGCCCTCTCTCGAAGAGGGCGCTTGACCCCGCCGCTTCCCCTCGCGGCGGGGTTCTTTTTTGCAAGGCGGACCCAAAACCCGGGCTAAAAAATCAAGAAAGATGCTGTTTTGCGAAGCGCACCATATGCGCAATCGCCTCGCGGGCTTCCGGCAACATGTCGGCATTGAGCTGCCAGACATGCCAGACCTTCGGCCAGACCTCGATCGCCGTTTCGACGCCAGCAGATTTCAGCGCCGCGGCCATGCGGGTCGAGTCGTCGCGCAGCATCTCGCGCTCGCCGACCTGGAAGAGGGTTGGCGGGAAGCCGCTCACATCGCCGAAAAGGGGCGAAATGAAAGGGTCGCGCTCGTCGGCACCAGGGCAATAGACCGGCATCAGGCTGTCCATCATTTCTTCCACGAACATCGAATCCGCCTCGGCATTGCTGTGGCGGGACTCGCCCGAACCCGTCATGTCGGTTGCGGGCGAAAGGCAGATCAGCGCAGCGGGAAGCGGCAGGCCCTCTGCCTTGAGGCGCAAGGCAAGTGCCAGCGTGAGGTTGCCGCCCGCAGAATCGCCGCCCACCAGGACCGACTTTGCGGGAATGCCCTTGTCGAGCAAAGCCTTGTAGGCGGTTACGCAGTCATCGAGGCCGGCGGGATAGGGATGTTCGGGCGCAAGCCGATAATCGATGGCATAGACGGGAATGCCGATATCCTTTGCAAGCCGCCAGGTCAGCGGGCGGTGTGTGCGGGGCGAGCCAGCGACGAAGCCTCCGCCGTGAATATAGAGGAAAGCCTTGTCCTGCCGGGCTTCGGGAGCCGTGATCTTTTCGGCGGCCACCCCGCCGAACCTGAGTGCCTCCACCTCGATGCCGGCCGGAAGTTTCGACATGCGCGGCTCCATCTGCTCCATCATCGGCCGCAGGAGCTGTACGTCGGGGTTCTTGCGGAAGCGGCGCTTCACCTGCCAGCGAATCACAAGATTAAGGAGGGTTAGCTGGAAGCTCATATCGGGGAAGTCCTCTCAGGCTTTCACGCCGGCTCCCCGTGCGGGCGCGGCCTCGGGATCGAGCGGCCAGCGCGCGCGCGGACCGGTGTCGATTGGGTCCGTCAGTCCGAGCGAAAGCCTCTCCGCCCCCGCCCACGCGATCATCGCGCCGTTATCCGTGCAGAGTTTCAGCGGCGGCACAACAAATTCGTAACCGCAGGCGTGGGCAGACACCATTAAACGCTGGCGTAGCGCCATGTTCGCCGCGACCCCGCCCGCTACGACCAGGCGGCGATGGCCGGGGGGGATCACCTCGTCGGCAAGTGCCATGGCGTTTTCCACGCGCTCGGAAAGAACATCCGCGACCGCGTGCTGGAATGAGGCGGCGATATCGGACTTGTCCTGATCCGTCAGCTTGCCAAGGTTTTCCGCGGTTTGCCGGACGGCTGTCTTGAGACCGGAGAATGAAAAATCACAGCCGGGACGACCGCTCATGGGACGGGGGAGGGGGAAACGCGAGGGGTTTCCTTCTTTTGCCGCGCGCTCGACGGCGGGGCCGCCCGGATAGCCGAGCCCCAGGAGCTTTGCCACCTTGTCGAAGGCTTCGCCCACGGCATCGTCGATCGTCGTGCCAAGGCGGCGATAGCGGCCGACAGCCTCCACCACAAGGAGCTGGCTGTGGCCGCCCGAAACGAGCAAGAGGAGATAGGGGAAAGGAAGCGCGTCGGTCATCCGCGCGGTCAGGGCGTGGCCTTCGAGGTGGTTGAGCGCGACGAAGGGCAGTCCGCGCGACGCCGCAATCCCTTTCGCGGTCATGAGCCCTACGATCACGCCGCCGATCAGGCCCGGCCCTGCTGTAGCGGCAATGCCGTCGAGATCGTCCCAGTCGAGTTTCGCCTGCTTCAAGGCGCGTTGGATAAGTCCGTCCAGATGCTCGACATGGGCGCGGGCTGCAATTTCAGGCACCACACCGCCGAAAGGCGCATGCTCCTCGATCTGCGAAAAGACGACATTGGAGAGGATTTCACCCGGCACATTGGCTCCATGCCTGCGGACGATCGCAGCCGCAGTCTCGTCGCAGCTCGTCTCGATGCCAAGGATGGTGAGCGGTTCTGTCACGGGCTTGCCTGAAAAAGAGCCTGAAAAGTACCCGGGGCCCCTCTCATCACGGGGCCGAAAAGGCTATAAGAAGCCCCGGCGGGCCGGTCCCGCCCGGGAATTTCCGTTGGCATACAACTTTAGAGACCCTGCATGCAACGCCGCTACCGTATCGGCACAAGAGGTTCAAAGCTCGCCCTCGTTCAGGCGAACGAAGTCGCGCGACGGATCGCGCTTGCAAGCGACGCTCCTGTCGAGGAGGTGACGGAGATCGTCGTCATCTCGACCGAAGGTGACCGGGTGCAGGATCGGGCGCTGTCGGAAATTGGCGGCAAGGGGCTCTTCACGCAGGAAATCGAGGAGCAGCTCGCGGATGCGCGGATCGACGTCGCCGTCCATTCGATGAAGGATATGCCGACGCTGCTGCCGGACGGGCTCGTGATCGATTGCCTGCTGGAACGGGCCGATCCGCGCGATGCCTTCATTTCGCTGAAGGCGGGATCGCTCGCCGATCTGCCCGCTGGCTCTCGAGTCGGCACTTCTTCGCTCCGCCGCGCGGCCCAGGTAAAGGCGAGGCGGCCTGATCTCGACGTTGTGCCCTTTCGCGGCAATGTCGATACGCGGTTGCGGAAGCTTGGTGAAGGCGTTGCGGATGCAACCTTCCTTGCGGTTGCCGGTCTCACACGCATGGGTCTTGCGGACAAGATCACCGCATCGCTCTCGCCGGACGATATGCTGCCCGCCGTGGCGCAGGGGGCTATCGGGATCGAGCGCCGCGTTGGCGACGACGAGGCGGCGCATCTCCTCCAGAAGCTGCATCATGTGGAAACGGGTCTGCGTGTTGCGGCCGAGCGGGCCTTTCTCGCCGTTCTAGATGGTTCCTGCCGCACGCCCATTGCGGCGCTGGCGGAAATCGCGGGTAAACGCTTGCGGCTTCGCACCATGATCCTCACGCCGGATGGTCAGGAAATCCACGAAACGGAGCGCGAAGGGCTTGCCGCCGACGCCATAGCGCTGGGCGAGGATGCGGGTCAGGAACTCAAGGGTCGCGCCGGACCGAATTTCTTCGACGCGGTCTGAGTGATGCGGCTCCTCGTCACGCGGCCCGAGGAAGACAGCGCCCCGCTTGCCGATGCGCTTGTTGCGCTTGGCCATGAGGTGGTGATGGCGCCTCTTCTCACGATCCGTTTTCTCGATGATGCTTTCCTTCCAGAGGGCAGGTGGCGGGCGCTTCTCTTCACCAGCGCAAACGGAGTCCGCGCCCTGGTGCGCCGCAAGGAAGCCTTACGCCTTCTGCCGCTTCCTGTCTTTGCCGTCGGCCCTGCCAGTGCCGATGCCGCGCGCGCGGCGGGCTTTGTGACTGTCGAGGCCGCCGGTGGCGATGTGACCTCGCTTGCGGATCACGTTTCCGGCGCGCTCAAGCCCGAGGGGGGGCCTCTTCTCCATGTGGCGGGCAGTACGGTCGCCGGTGATCTTGCGGGCTCGCTCGGCGCGCAAGGCTTCGAGGTGAAGCGAGCGGTGCTCTACGAAGCGGTGCCCGCGCGCGTGCTTCCCGAAGCGGCGCGTCAAGAAATCGAGGATGGTTCGCTTGATGGTGTCCTGCTTTATTCACCGCGTACGGCCCGCGCTTTCGCTTCGCTCGTCCTTGAGGCCGGGCTTGCGACCAGGACAGAGGGTCTTGTGGCTTATTGCCTATCGCCCAACGTCGCTGAGGCCCTTCGCGATTTGCCCGGACTTACGGTGAAAATTGCGCATGAACCGGACCAGGATGCGCTGGTAGCTCTGCTGCCAGCCTGATTTTCCCGGAACTTCGCCCTGACCCATGCGCTTTGAGCCTCTATAGTGGCGGCGACAGGGATTTCCCCAGAAGGCTTCAGATGAGTGATCCAAACGGCAGCGGCAAAGACGACAAGACGGGCGCCGGCATGGGCCCAGACGAGAGTGCGAAGGAAACAACGGCGGAATATCTGAAGCCCGAGGACGGCAAGCCGCGCGGGTCGACGAAGCGCCAGAAGGAGCCGCGCACTCTCGAAGGAAAAGCCGAGCCCGTCGAGGACAAGCCCGCGGCAGCGTCTGACGATAAGTCTGCGAGCGACAAAGCAGAGGCCTCGGGCTCGCAGCGTTCGCCTTTGCCGATTGTTCTTGCGGCAGGGGTCGCGGGCCTTGGCGGTGCGGCGGTCGCGCTCGCGGCTGTCTGGTTCGTGGGTCTGCCGCAGCGCGCGGGCGATGGGGACGCATTTGCCGGTTTCGAACAGCGCATTGACGCCCTTGAGGCCGGTGCCGGTGAAAGCGCCACGCAAACCGGTGCGACATTCACCTCGCTTGGCAACCGCATCGATCAACTCGAAAAAGATCTCGCGGCTGCGTCGGAAACACCCGACAGCGCCGCCGCCCTTCGTGAACGGCTCGAAACTCTCGCCGCAGACACACAGAAAATGACCTCCGCGCTCAACGATACGCGTGGCTCCCTGCGTGAACTTGAGCAGCAGGTCGGCGGGATTTCGGAGGGCTTGCCGCCACCCGGCATCGCGGGTCAGGTCGGCAGCATCGAAACGCTGGTAAAGGCTCTCGATCTTCGTCTCGCCTCGCTCGCGCCGAACGTGCAGAAGATGGAAGAGCGCGTCGCCGCGCTTGAAGAAGAGGAGGACGATCCCGACGCTGCCGCGCGCGCGGCCCTCGGCCTTGCACTCGCGAACCTTGCGCGCGCCGCCGAAAGCGCCGGTTCGTTCGAGACGGAACTCGACACGGTGCGGACTTTCCTGCCCGGGGAGACGGCGCTTGCCGATCTCGCAGAGGCTGCATCCGGAGGGGTGCCGACGCGCGCCGCGCTCGAGGCGCGCTTCCCGGCGCTTGCCGAAAATATCTTCGATGCGGAACGCCGCGCGGATGCGGATGGATGGTGGTCGCGCTTCCTCGCCAATGCGAAGTCGCTCGTCACGATCCGCAAGACGGGGGAAATTTCAGGAGATACGACCGAAGCGAAAGTTGCGCGAATGGAAGAGCGGCTAAAGGTGCATGACCTTGGGGGGGCGGTGAAGGAAGCCGAAACGCTCGAAGGCCCGGCCGCTGAAGCGGCGGCCTCATGGCTCGCCGATGCGCGCGCGCGCCTTGAGACGGACCGGCTTGTGAGGGAGCTCAGCGCAAGCGTTGCGGCGCAACTCGCCAAGGCGAAGGGCTGACGCTGATGCTGCGCGCCCTGTACACATTCCTCATCATTGCGGTCCTCAGCGGCATCGCGATCTGGCTTGCCGACAATCCGGGCGAGCTTGTCATGCATTGGCGCGGGTATGAAATCCGCACGAGTTTCGTTGTCGGCGTTGGTGCGATGGCGCTTGCGGCCTTCCTGGTCCTCCTCGTCTACCGCATCGTGGTGAGCTTCATCGAGACGCCCGCAAGCGTTTCGAACTTTCTCGAAAAGCGCCGTCAGCAGAAGGGCTTCCTCGCTCTTTCGCGCGGGATGGTTGCGGTTGCCGCGGGCGATGCCTCCGATGCCAAGCGTTATGCGGCACAGGCGCACAAGCTTCTGGATGCGCCGCCACTGACGCTTCTTCTCGCCGCTCAGGCAGCGCAGCTCGAAGGTGACGAGGCGGGAGCGACGAGATATTTCGAAAAGATGCTGGCGGCCCCCGAGACGGAATTTCTCGGCCTTCGCGGTCTTTTCATTCAGGCGCGGCGCGCGGGTGATCGCGATGGCGCACTGGCCTATGCGCGCCGGGCTTTCGATTTGCGCCCGCAGACTTCCTGGGCAGCACAGGCCGTCTTCGAAATCGAGGCAGCGGAAGAAGACTGGGATGGTGCGCTGAAGACGCTTGACCGTGTGGTTGGGGCAAAGCTCATTCCGCGCGACGATGCGCGCCGCCGCCGCGCTGTGCTGCTTACCGCCCGTGCGATGACAGCCGCGGAAGCCGCTCGCGGTCAGGTGGGCGATGCGCGCAAGCCCGCCTTCGAGAAAGCGGCAAAGCTTGCGCTTGAAGCCGCATCGCTCGAGCCGCGCTTCGTGCCCGCCATCGCGCTTGCCGCCAAGCTTTGCGCGGAGACGGGTCACGTCCGCAAGGGCATGAAGCTCATCGAGGATGCATGGAGCGTGGTGCCGCATCCAGACCTTGCCGATGCGTGGCTCGATCTGGTTGAGGACGAAAGCGGCTATGCCCGGGCGGAACGCGCGAACGCGCTTGCCGTCCGCAACCCCGATCACCTCGAAAGCCGTATTCTCGTCGCTCGTGGCGCTATCGGTGCGCGCGACTGGAAAGCGGCGCGCGAGGCGCTTGCCCCTTACGCCGGTCCGATGGCGCAAGAGCAGCCAGGGCAGCGGGTCTGCGAACTCATGTCCGAGATCGAGGAAGGCGAATATGGCGACCGGGGCGCGGCAAGGAGCTGGCTCACGCGCGCGCTGCATGCGTCGGAAGACCCTCAATGGACGGGGACCGGCTACCGCTCTGCGCGCTGGTCCCCCATCAATCCGGTGACCGGCGAGTTCGATGCGCTTGAATGGACAGCGCCGGTCATGGCACTTGCGCAGAATGAGGCGCCTGTTCCTCTCGATGGGCCTGACGAGAAAGCTTCCGGTTCCGAAGGGCCGCTTGAGGTCACTGTTGCGCCTGCGGTGCGCGAGACGGGAGCGACCGGCGAAGCTCTTGCCTTTCAACCGCCCCTGCCCGACGATCCCGGTCCGGATGAAACCGGGGACAAGCGGGAGGGGGAGAATAAATGGTGAAACGGCTTCTGGCCGGCACGGTGACGCTTATTCTGCTGGCGTTTGCCGTGATCATGATCTCGTTCGTGCAGCTCGATGTGCCACGAGAGCAACTCATCGGGAAATATGCGACCGGGGCTTCGCAATTCGTCACGCTTCCAAGCGGGGCGGGTGTCCATGTGCGCGACGAAGGAAATCCGGAGGGGCCGGCGCTGGTCCTCGTGCACGGTTCCAATGCCTCTCTTCACACATGGGAGCCTTGGGTCGAAGAGCTGGGCGGCACCTATCGCATCATCAGTATGGATTTGCCGGGGCATGGGCTTACGGGCCGTGTTCCGGGCGATGATTACACGCGCGAGGGTATGACGGCCTTCGTTCACGAGGTGCTGGAAACGCTTCATGTCGGGCGCTTCGCGATCGCGGGTAATTCAATGGGGGGTGGCATTGCCGCGCTTTACACGCTTGAGCATCCTGAAAGCGTCTCTGCGCTCATTCTGGTCGATGCAGCCGGCATTCCGGTCAAGCGCGACGATGACGATGTGCCGCTCGCCTTCCGGGTCGCGAGTATGCCGGTCGTCAGCAATGTCATGCGATACGTGTTGCCGCGGTCGCTTGTCGAGGAGGGTGTGCGCAAGGTTTTTGTCGACCAGTCGAAGGTGACGGACGAGATGGTCGCGCGTTATTTTGATCTCACGCTGCATGAGGGCAATCGCGATGCAACGCGGATGCGGTTTGCAAGCTACGCTTCCCGCAATGAGGAAGCCTTTGCGGATCGGCTCAGCGAAATCGAGGCGCCCACTCTCGTTCTCTGGGGTGACAAGGACGGGCTCATTCCCGTCTCCGCGGCTCATGAGTTTCAGAAGCGGATTCCGCAGGCCGAACTCGTCATCTTCGAGAATGTCGGGCATGTGCCGATGGAGGAGGTGCCCGGGGCGAGCGCTGCGGCCGTGCGTAGCTTCCTTGCGAAAGTTCGGGCGAAAGTTCAGGCCGATGCCGGATCGGGTGAGGTCGCCCCTGCGGGCGATGCGGAACCGCAACCCGAAGCTGCCGAATAAGCCCAAATCATCCTCGGGGCCCTTTCTCCCTGTTGCCAAAGACGCGATGGCGGGGTATCTGAGGGCCCTCGCGGACAGGCGGTTTTTCTGCCCGTCCCGCCGCCGCTTTAGCTCAGTTGGTAGAGCACCTCATTCGTAATGAGGGGGTCGGGTGTTCGAGTCACCCAAGCGGCACCACTTTTCCCTGATTTCCTTCTGGCCAATCTTCCGGTTTCGCGGCTGTCTTCGCCCGGTTCCAGATCACGACTTGCGCCGCCGCGGCGTTCGGAAAACAGAAAGGCCGTTCCCTCGCGGGAAGGAAACGGCCTTTCGTCTATCGGAGGCTGCTCGCCATCTTGTACGCGCCGGGGAAGGCAACCCTCAGACGAGTGCTTGCGGGCAGTCTCCTCAGCCGTGTTGCGGTGCGCCGCGGTAGCGCAGGCCTGTCCGGTTCGCCTGCGGCTTGCCCTTGTGGGCTTCGGTCGAATGGTAGCGCGCGCCGCGGTAATTCAGGACGGAGTCCTTGGAAGGAGCCGTATTGTGATCGCCGTGATGAGCAACGCCCCTGTAAGTCAGATCGGTCATGGGATGCCTCCTGCGGTTTGCTTCCTCTGATGTCACTCAATATGAGTAAGATGTGTAAGTTTGTCAATACTCTCAAATAGAGTAATTACACATTCTTTGGACAGAAGCTCGAGGCGCTGCTAGGAATGACCTAATTCCCTGTGTTTTCGGCGTTTTTCCGCCTTACGGTATCGGAACGCCAGCCTGTTCTTGTTCAATGCGAGGCTGAATATGGAAAAACTTGATCAAAGAATTCAGCTTGTTGCTTCCGTCGAATTCAACAATGTGGTGGATCGCTGGCGCCGGGAGCAGGCGGATCTTCCCTCCCGCTCGGAAGCGATCCGGCGTCTTGTCCTTCACGGTCTCGAATATGAGAAGAGTTTCCCCATGCGCATGATCACCGCCATCATCCGGCCCCATAAATACGAGGAGTTGCGCGACGCACTGGTCGCGATCGGCATTGAGGGCATCACCGTTTCGCAAGTGCAGGGCTTCGGCCGGCAGCGCGGTCACGCGGAAATCTATCGCGGTGCGGAATATCAGGTGATGGAAGTTCCCAAGGTTCGGATCGATGTGGCGGTCAGTGCCGAGCTCGTCGAAAAGGCCGTGCGTGAGATCGAGCGGGCTGCCAGCACGGGCAAGACCGGCGACGGCAAGATTTTTGTGCAGCCTCTGGAGCAGGTGGTCCGCATTCGTACCGGCGAAACGAATGAAACGGCGCTCGGCTAGCCTGCCCTTGCCGGTCAAAATGGGACAGAGAGGCTTCTCTTCCGGCGCAATGCCGCAGGAAAATCGCAAGTTTCACTAACACGGCGTTTACCCCCCCGAAACAATACGGGCCCTATTCTCGTCTGATCGACAGGCAGGCGAGAACAAGCCCTTCAATGTTTCATCAGCGAAGCTCTTCGCGCGGACGCCGGAAATCGCTTCTGGCGGATTATTCGACCAATCTGGGCGAGTTGCTCTCGCGTCAGAAGTCGGAGGCTGCCTTGCGTTCTGCCAAGGCTGAATCCGACATGGCAAGCCGTACGAAGTCCGAGTTTCTCGCGAATATGAGCCATGAGCTGAGAACGCCGCTCAACGCCATTATCGGCTTTTCGGAATTCATCCAGCACATCGGGGCGAGCGGGCAACCCTCCGACAAGACAGTCGAGTATGCGTCTCATATCGCGGGCGCGGGCAGGCATCTTCTCAACATCATTTCCGATATTCTCGATATCTCCAAGATCGAGAGCGGCACATTTGCGCTTACGAAGGAGCCTTGTGACCTTCGCGAGCTTATCGATGCTTGCGTGGTGCTCGTCGAGCCCCGGGTTCGCGACAAGAAGCAGGTGTTCGAGGTCAAGGCAGATGCGATCCTCCCGCAGGTGCCAATCGATGTGCGCCGTATCAAACAAGTTCTCATCAACCTTCTTTCCAACGCGCACAAGTTCACGGCCGAAGGGGGGCGCGTGGTCCTGGTTGCGACGCGGACGCCGGATGGCGGGGCGACGATTGCCGTTGCCGATACCGGCGTCGGCATGACGCGGGAACAAATCGATTATGCGATGACGCCTTTCGGGCAAGTGCAGTCGAGCTATGCGCGAGGTCATGAGGGCACGGGACTCGGCCTTCCGATTGCTGCGGCGCTTACCAAGCTTCACGGCGGTGAGTTCCGGATTCACAGCGAGCCGGGCAAGGGAACGACCGTGTTTTTCACTTTGCCGCCCGGTCGCCCGGACGGTCAACACATGCACGACCAGGACAAGTTTCATGACCAGCATGTCTAAATTCCAGAGTGCGGGCGAAGGCACGCAGGACGTCTCGCCGGAGGCGCCGCCTCTTGTCGAGCGGCGCGGAGCGCCAGCGGCACCGCCAAAGCGTATTGCCCATATCGTCTCCGTGTCGGGCTCGCAGGCGATTGCCGTGCTGGAGCATGAGCATGGTGCGCAGAACGCAGAGCCTCGCGTCGAGATCGGACAGCTGGTGAAAGTGCCGACGCCGCTTGCCACCGTCATCGGTCTTGTATCCGCTGTCAGCGCGCCTGCGCCTACAAATGGCGGGACGACCGAAGATATCAGGCTTATCGAACTCAACCTCGCCGGTGAAGTGGTGGACGATCCGGTGGACGGGCGGCTTTCGTTTCGGCGCGGCGTTTCGCATCTTCCGACCATCAGCGATCCTGTCTTGCTTGCGGATCGCTACGACCTGACGCGTGTCTATACGCAGCCGAATGTCGCGACGATAGAAGTGGGCACGCTTTTTCAGGATGCGGCGGTGCCGGCGCGCTTTATCATCGACGATCTGCTTGCAAAGCACTTTATCGTTGTCGGCACGACAGGTTGCGGAAAATCCTGCGCCCTTACCGCCATTCTCCAGCGTGTTCTGGATGGACATAATCACGCGCATATCGTGATGCTGGATGTGCATAACGAATACCCAACCGCGTTTGGCGACCGCGCGGAACTCATCGACCCGAGCAATCTGCATCTGCCTTTCTGGCTTCTCAATTTCCAGGAACTCTCGGCGGCGCTGACGAGCGGGGATGCCTACCACGAAGCCGAGGTCGAAATTCTCAACGACGCGGTCATCGCGGCAAAGCGGCGCTATTCCGACGCCTCGGCCAACCGCCAGATTGCGCGCCGTCCGGGAGAGACCGGCGGCATGACCGTCGATGCGCCGACGCCGTTCCGTCTGTCGGATGTCCTGTCCTATATTGACGAGCAGCTTGGCAAGCTCGACCGCACACAGAAGACGCTTCCCTTTCGCCGGTTGAAGAACCGTATCGAAACGCTTGCGAGCGATCAGCGCTACAGCTTCATGTTTGGCAGTCTGCAGGTGCAGGATACGATGGCCGACATTCTTGGCCGCCTGTTCCGTGTGCCGAATGACGGACGCCCGATCACTGTCATCAATCTTTCAACGGTACCGCCGGAAATTCTGGATGTCGTGATCTCTGTGATTTCGCGGCTTGCCTTTGACCTGGCTGTCTGGAGCAAGGGCGGACTGCCCATGCTTCTCGTTTGCGAGGAGGCGCATCGCTATGCGCCCGCGACTGGGGGGGAAGGTTTTGCGCCGACGCGGCAAGCGCTTTCGCGCATTGCGAAGGAGGGGCGCAAATACGGCCTGTCGCTCGCCCTCGTCACCCAGCGGCCATCGGAGCTCGACACGACGATCCTCTCCCAGTGCAGCACGGTCGTCGCGATGCGGCTGTCGACGGAACGCGATCAGCAGGTCATGCGGGCCAACACGCATGACGGTGCGCTCGATCTTCTCGACTTCCTGCCGCTGCTCGGCGATCGCGAGGCGATCGTGCTCGGGCAGGGGGTCGGCATGCCGATGCGGATCAAGTTCGCCGACATCGCCGACAAAGGTGTGCCGAGGAACCTCAATTCGGGCTTTTCGCAATCCTGGAGCAGGCCCAATCTCGACCGGGCCGGGCTTGAGGCCATCGTGTCGCGCTGGCGCCATGCCGGGCGCGAGCGGAGCCACAGTTAGGCTTCCTGCGACAGAAGGCCTCGCGGCATTGCCTTTTCAGGCTGATGCGATGCGGTTCCCGCCGCGCTATGGTGCCCCGGTCTGCTTTCCGACCTTTGTGCGAGGCATTGTCATGATCCGTCCGTTTCGGCTTTCCGTTGCGACCCTGCTGCTGGTCGCGCCCCTTCTCGCGTCCTGCGGCGAAGCCGGGAACAGCGAGATTGCGATTGCCGATCCATGGGCCCGGGCGAGCGTCACCGAAACAGGTGCGGCCTATCTGACGGTTTCGAACGCCGGGAACAAGGATGACGTACTTCTCGAAGCGCGTTCGCCCGTCGCCGGAAAGGTCGAGATTCACGACATGACCATGGAAGGCATGGTGATGAAGATGCGCAGGCTCGACGCTCTGCCGGTTCCGGCAGGCGGAAGCGTGGCGCTGGCGCCGGGCGGCAAGCACATCATGCTGATCGGGCTTGCCGAGCCGCTTTCGGAAGGCATGTCAGTACCGCTGACGCTTGTTTTCGAGGGCGCGGGCGAAGTCGAGGTCTCCGCACCGGTCCGCCCGGCGGGGCAGGCGGTGCACTGAATATCCATGGCGACGGTTTCGATTGATTCGAAGCCGGTATTTGTGCAGCGCATATAATCAGTGTGCGACGCAATAAATTAACTTCCCCTCCCAAACGGCGGCCGGAGATCATTACGGTCGTGTCATAAATGCCATACCGCCCGCGCAATGTTGCATCCGTGTGAGGCAGCGGTAGCGCATGGCCTTGACTCAACCCCGCAATAAATGTGGGCTAGGCGGTGAGGGATGCTGACTGGCCGGGGGGAACAGTCGAGTGATTTCCGATTCAACCTCCCGATCAGGCTGCAAAGTTAGTGAAGCCATCGAGGATCGAGGAGGATCGCTCCATGAAAAGAAAAATTGCCCAAAGAGTGTTTTTGGGCGGCATGACGGGTGCGGCAATGCTGCTGACCGTCGGAACGGCCCAAGCCGTTGAATTCAAGTTCGGGGAAGCCAATCTCCAGATCGACAATCTGGTTTCGGTCGGTGCCGGATTCCGGACCTCTAAACAGGATTGCAGCCACGTTTCGAAGCCGAACGGTGGCTGCTCCGCCGGAAACGGGGCCGGCATGGGCATCAACGACGATGACGGCAACATCAATACTGACCAGTGGGATCCCTACACCACAACCGTCAAGATCACGACCGACTTCGATCTTCGATGGCAAAATTTCGGGGCATTCGTTCGTACCAAGGCGTTCTACGATTATTGGGTAAACGAAGAACTTGGTACAAGGAACAACCGCTTTGGCAGCCGTCCTCTCGTTGACGCGGCGCGTGGCGACCAGGCGCGGGATTTCGGTGGGAGAAGCTTCGATATTCTCGATGCTTTCGTGTACGGGAATTTCGACGTTTCGGGCATGCCCTTGAATGTCCGCGTCGGCAAGCAGGTTGTGAACTGGGGTGAAAGCCTCTTCATTCAGGGCGGTATCAATTCCTTTCTGCCGATCGACGTGACGGCCATCCGCACGCCCGGTTCGGAACTGAAGGAGGCGCTGATGCCTACGCCTTCCGTGTTCGCGTCCATCGGTCTGCCGGGCAGCGTAACGGTCGAGGCTTTCTGGCAGTTCGGGTGGCAGAAAACGGAACTGGACGCCTGCGGCACCTTCTTCAGCACCTCCGACGCCGCTTGCGAGGGCGGTCAATACGTCATGCTCGGCGGAGAATTTCCAGGTCCCGTCCTGATTCCCCGTCGTGCGTCCGAGGAGGGCGACGATACGGGCACCTTCGGCGTGGCGATCAAGCATTACGCCGAAAACCTCGGAGCGGGCACCGATCTCGGTCTGTATTTCACGCAGCAGAGCCTGGTCGTGCCGGTCGGCACGTTTTCGATGGGCGATTTCGGCGCCGCGACGGCAAGCATTCTCGGCGCACCGTCTGCCGACCTGGCGTCCTTTTGCAGTGCTATTGCGGGTTTGCCGGGCAGCAGTCCAGGGACAGCGACATTCCCCGGCTGCGCAACACTTCCGGTTCCGGCTCTCGGCGGGTTGACGGCTCTCACGGCTGGCGTGGCCGCCACGGCAGCAACAAAGAACTACCTGATGCAGTATCCCGAAGACGTCCAGACCTTCGGTGCCAGCTTCAATACGTCGATTCCGCTTTTCGGCGGGTCGGCCTTTTCCGGCGAAATGGCGTTTACGCCCGACATGCCGTTTTCACTCAGCGACGTGGAAATCAATTCCGCCGAACTGGATGCCATCGGTGCCTGTTCCTTTGCGGGATCGCCGCCCGGCTGTCTCAGCCAGGGAAGCCAGAACGCCGGATTCGCCTATGCGCCGGGCGACACGATCCGGGGCTATGACGAGTTCGATGTCATAACGGGTCAGCTTGCGACAATCAGCACGCTCAACCCGTCGGCGGCCCTTCCGTCCCTGATCGGTTCGGACTTGATGATCCTGATCGCAAATGTCGGCTTCCAGTATCTTCCCGATCTCTCGGACAGCACCAACAGGCTGGCCGCTCCGCGGTCGGCGAGCACGCACCCCGATCTGGCCACCGCGTTGATCCTCGGCGATGCCACTTGCGGTGCGGCCGCGGCCGACCCGCTGGTTCCGGATTGCAAACTGGCTTACGCGACATCCACTTCCTGGGGTTACCGTCTCGCGGCCACCGCGGATTACAACAATGCTTTCGGAACGGCCTGGACGCTCACGCCGGTTCTTCAGTGGGCGCATGATGTGAACGGCGTGTCGGCCGGTCCGGTCGGCCCCGGTTTCGTCGACGGCAAGAAGACCATCAGCATCGGCGTCAATGCCAATCTCCAGAACACCTGGCGTGCCAATATCCAGTACACCAACAGTTTCGGTAACGAGTACAGGAACTTTTCCAGCGACAAGGACTTCGTCACGGCGACGGTCTCCTACGCGTTCTGATCCTTCGGAACATGTGTGAAGCAAATGAGCCCGGCGGTTTCGACCGCCGGGCTTTTTCATTTCCGCGATGCGCGGGCGCCTTGAATGGAGAGGGCAAGCGAACCGGCCGGCGTTGGCATTGTATGTTGCGCTGCGTCAGGAATCGCCGCTGGCGGCCGCAATAGTCCGTAGACGGACGACAAGATCGAAATCCGGTACGGCCGCAAACTCCCGTTCATTAAAAAGATTTAATGCAAACAAGGGCTAAACTGCCCGAAAATCGGGGCGAATAGAGGCGCGAAGGACACAGAATCCGCGGCGTGCGATTTGCGAGCCTCGGCCAATTTGCTATCATCCCGTTTGAGTAAGGCGGGGAAACCGGCCTCGGTGAACAGTACATAAAGCCAAAGGGCAAAAGCTGGCGCCGAAAGCCTCATAAGAAATCCAGTGGAGGGAACGTATATGAAAAGGACAACCTTGTTGGTGTCCGCCCTTGCGACAGCCGTGTTCGCAACCGGCGCGCTCGCCAAGGTTCCGGAAGCCCAGGTGAATCGTCTGGGCCAGGACCTCACCCCGATGGGGTCGGAAAAGGCCGGCGACGGCGATATTCCTGCATGGACCGGCGGCTTGCAGACCGTGCCCAGCAATGTCAGTTACAAGCCGGGCGACAAGCTCGCAGACCCCTTCGCCAGCGATCCGGTCAAGTTCACGATCACGGGTGAAAACGCCGGTCAGTACGACGATATCCTGACGCCGGGTTACAAGGCCCTGCTCAAGGCCTATCCAACCTACAAGATGAACGTCTATGAATCGCGCCGCACCTGCGCCTTCCCGGACAAGTACTACCAGGCCAACAAGCGCAATGCGGCGGTCGGCGAACTCGTCGGCGGCGGCTCGGGCGTCAGCGAAGCCATTTTCGGTTCGCCGTTCCCGATCCCGAACAATGCGCTCGAAATGATCTGGAACCACACGCTGCGTTATCGCGCTTTCAAGGTTGTCCGTCAGTTCGCGGCGGCGCCGGTTACGCGCGGCGGCGACTACACGCTCCAGATCGTGCAGGACGAGGCTATTCTCCAGTGGTCGGACCCCTCCGCGGAACGTGCCGAGGACCTCGACAACATCTCGCTCTACTACATCGCGAACACCATCGCCCCGGCCCGTGCCGCGGGTAACGTGATCCTGGTGTACGAAGCCCTGAACGCCGAAAAGCAGCCCCGTCAGGCCTGGCAGTACAGCCCGGGTACCCGCCGCGTGCGCCGTGCGCCGAACATCGCGTATGACAATCCCGGCACGAACTCGGACGGTCTGTCCACGTCGGACAGCTTCGACGGCTATAACGGCGCTCCGGATCGCTATGACTGGACCGTGCTCGGCAAGAACAAGCGTCTGGTTGCGGCGAATGCCTATGAAGCCGAATCCACGCCTTATTCGGACTTCCTGAAGCCGCTCCATCTCAACCAGGACAAGGTGCGTTACGAAGTGCGCCGCGTCTGGGAATTCGAGGCGAAGCTGCGTCCGAGCACCCGCCATGTCTACTCGCGCCGTGTCTATCACAACGACGAGGATGCCTGGCAGATTGCGTCGGCCGAACTTTATGACGGCCGTGGCCAGCTCTGGCGCGTTCAGGAACTCCAGCAGATCCAGCGCTACAACGTGCCGCTCTGCGGTTCCGCCGGCGAAATCGTCTACGATCTGCAGGCCGGCCGTTATCTGGCGCTCGCGCTGCAGAACGAAGAACCGCCGGTGAACTACTTCGCCGACGAGCTGGACAAGAACCGCTACACGCCGAACGCGATCCGTCAGCTCGGCGTCCGCTAAAGCGGACTGGAAATGGCAAGGGCCGGGCCCCGGAAACGGGGTCCGGCCTTCTGCTGTTTATGGGGAGCAGATTAAGGGCGATCCTGCGCGCAGAGCGTCTTTAACCCTGTCCACGGGTTGTTCTGAAATCTTGCGAGAGTCCAAGACGGATCACGAAAAATGCGCTATAAAGCGGAAAACCGTTATAAGAAACAAAGAAAACAGGAGGCGCGCCGCTACACGGCATCGGGCCCCGGGGGGATCCGGCGAACGATGCATCGCGGTAGCCGGAAACGCCCGAGTGCAGGAGCCTAGGTAATGTCTTCGTCTTTTTCCCGGATCGTCTCGAACTGGGTGCCGCGTCTGCGGCTCATGTCCCTTGCAGCTGTGTGCGCAACAGCGCTCACCTTCACCGCTTTCGGCCCTCGTGCGGCCGCCGCGCAGGACGAGGCAGCCTCGTCCGAAATCGAATATGCAGTGCCGTCCGATCTTGCTTCGCAGTCTCTTCTGCTCGATGCGACCTATGCGGGCGACCGTCTCGTCGCCGTCGGCGAGTTCGGGCATGTCGTGCTGTCGGATGATCGCGGTGCGACCTGGCATCAGGCAAAGGAAGTGCCGACGCAGGCAACGCTGACCGGTGTGACCTTCGTCAACAAGGATCTCGGTTTTGCCGTCGGGCACGACGCGACGGTTCTTCGTACCACCGATGGCGGCGAAAACTGGAAGCTCGTCTACAACGACACCGAATCCGAAATGGCCTTCATGACGGTCTATTTCGAAAACGAAAAGCGCGGCTTCGCAATGGGCGCCTTCTCGTTCATGGTCGAAACGAATGATGGCGGTAAGACCTGGGAAGAGCGTTCGCTCAGCGAAGGCCTGCTCGACGACTACCATCTCAACAAGCTCTTCTCCGACAAGGATGGCGATCTCTACATCGCCGCCGAGTTCGGCGTGGTTTATCACTCAGCCGATCAGGGCCGCACCTTCAACCGCATCCAGACGCAATATGAAGGCTCCTTCTGGGGCGGCTTCGGCATGGCTGACGGCTCGGTGATGGTGTTCGGCATGCGCGGTAACGCGTTCCGCTCCTACGACAAGGGGGCGACCTGGACGAAGGTGAACACCGGCACGGACAAGTCCATTGCGGGCGGTGTGCAGCTCGGCAACGGCAAGATCGTTCTTGTCGGTCTGCAGGGTTATGTCGGCTATAGCGACAATGGCGGCAAGAGCTTTACCGAAGTGACGCGCGCTGACCGTCTTGGCTATGCGGCGGTGACGGACGGTCCTGACGGCCAGATTGCCGTCTTCGGGGAGCCGGGCGTGAAACTGATGTCCGACAATATGGAGAAGGCGCGCGAGGAAGTCGGTGCCAAGATTACGGCTCAGGTCAGCGACGACAACAGCTGATCCCATTCTCCAGCCTGACCAACAAGGAACCCCGGCCTTCGCGCCGGGGTTTTTTGCGTTCCCGGTCGGGGGACTCATCAGTGTGCTTTACCTCGGGGCGCTGTGGAGGCCACAATCTTCCCAAGAGCCTAAAACAGGGCCGCCGCATGGGAGGATAGAGGATGACGGGTACCGTCGATTTCAGCCACTACACGCGCATCAAGGCGAGCAGGCAGGGGCGCGTCCTGACACTTGCGCTCAGCAACCCGGCTCTGATGAATGCCGTTGACGGGGAAATGCATCGCGAGCTTTCGCGCATTTTTCTCGACGCTGCCGACGATGCCGGCTCCGACATCATTGTTTTGACGGGAGAGGGCGATGCCTTTTCCGCGGGCGGCGATCTCAACTGGATGAAGCGCGGTTTCGAGGCGGGCGAGAAGGGCCCGGATGCTGCCGAGGCCAAGCGCATCATCTTTTCGCTTCTCGATCTCGAAAAGCCGATCATCGCCAAGGTGCGCGGGCCTGCCGTGGGGCTGGGCGCGACAATCGCACTGATGTGCGATGTGATCTTTGCCGGCGAGAATGCGCGCTTTGCCGATCCGCATGTGCGGGCGGGCATCGTTGCCGGCGATGGCGGCGCGATCATCTGGCCGCAGCTTGTTGGCTATGCGCGTGCGAAGGAATATCTCATGACCGGCGATCCGGTGCCGGCGAGGGAGGCCGAGCGTATCGGCCTCGTCAATCATGTGGTGCCCGAGGCAGATCTCGATGAGCGCGTCGCCGCCTTTGCCGGCAAGCTCGCAGGGGGTGCCATTCAGGCAATCAAATACAGCAAGGTCTCCGTCAATATCGGGCTGAAGCAGCTAGCTCATACGATCCTCGATACGTCGATCGGCTATGAGATGCTTACCTTCACCACCGAAGACCACAAGGAGGCTGTTCGCGCCTTCCTTGACAAGCGCAAGCCTGTCTTCACGGGGCGGTGACAAAAATGGGTTCTTCGGCGCAAGACCTGCCGCTCAATTTCGACGAACCGGAGCATGTGCGCATGTTGCGGGAGGCGACGCGCCGCTTCGTCGAGAATGAAATGCCGCGTGCAAAGGCGCGCGACTGGGACAGAGGAAATATCTACCCCGCAGAGGTGATGCAAAAGCTCGGGGAAATGGGAATGATGGGGCTTACCGTCGAAGAGCGCTTCGGCGGCTCCGGCATCGATATCTACGCGACAATGGCGGTGATCGAGGAGCTTGCAAAACGCTCCGTCGCCGTGGCTTGCCCTTACATCATGGCGGTTTGCTATGCGGGCATGAACATCGGCGAGAGCGCCACCGAAGAACAGAAACAGACGCTGTTGCCGAAGGTCGCGTCAGGCAATCTTCTCTTCGCCTACGGGCTTTCGGAGCCCAATGTCGGCGGCGATCTCGCGACTGTCGAGACTACGGCGCGCCGCGAGGGCGATGAACTGGTCATCAACGGTACGAAGCGCTGGTGCACCGGCGCGCATATCGCCGATTATATTTTCTGCTTGCTGCGTTCCGGGCCCAGGGAAGAGAAGTACAACAACCTCAGCATCGTTCTTGTGCCGCCTTCATCGCCCGGTATCTCGATTACGCCGCTTGGGCATCTCGGCATTCGCGGGGTTGAGACGAAGGATGTGAGTTTCGACGATGCGCGGGTGCCGGTGTCGAACATTCTCGGCGGCGAGGCGATGTGGAACAAGGGTTGGCAACAACTCGCGGGAAGGGCGCTCGAGGTAGAGAAGCTGGAGCTTTCGGCCTGTGCCCTCGGTCTTGCGGAAGCGGCGCTTGCGGACGCCTGGCGTTATGCGGAAGAACGTACGCAGTTCGGACGCAAGATCGCCGGTCATCAGGCTATCCGTCATTCGCTTGCGGAAGAGAAAACCAGGGTCAGGGCGATGCGGCTCATGCTTTACAGCGCGGCATGGCTGGCAGACCAGGGCCGGCCATGCTCGGTCGAGACGTCAATGGCGAAGCTTTTCTGCTGCGAAGGGGCCGCGGAGGTGACGCAGGCCTGTCTGCGTGTCACGGGGGCTTACGGACTTTCCGATCAGATGGACATGGAACGCTATGTACGTGACGCGGTGAGCCTGCCAATCGTCGGCGGTTCGTCCAACATGCAGAAAAACAATATCGCGAACCGGTTGAAACTGGGCGCTTGAGGGGAGGAGGGCAGCATGACGGTGACGGGGACTGCAAGCGAGACGGCGGGCGCATGGCAGGATCTTTTTGCGGCGGCGGAGAATTTCGCGCCCGAGATTGCCGAGCGTGCGGCGGAGATCGAGGCAAACCGCTTCCTGCCTCAGGACATCGCCGATCGTTTCGCGGCGGCGGGGCTCTATCGTCTTTGCGTACCCCGGGCCTATGGCGGTTATGAGGCGCATCCGGGCGACCTTGTGCGCGTGGTGGAACGGCTTGCCCGTGCCGATGGTTCGGCGGCCTGGTGCGTCTTTATCGGTGCAACCTCCGGTCTCGTTGCGGGTTTTCTTGAACCTGCAGAAGCGAAGCGGGTCTTCGGCGATCCGCGGACCATCACGGCGGGTGTCTTCGCGCCGCGCGGCAAGGCCGTGCGCGCCAGTCAGGATGGTGTCGAGGGATACCGTGTCACGGGACGCTGGCAATGGGGCTCCGGCTCGCGCAACGCCTCGTGGATTTCGGGCGGTGCCCTTATCCTCGGTGAAGACGGGAAACCCGAAATGGCTGCGGAAGGTGTACCGCAAAACCGGATGATGATGTTCCGCGCCGAAGACGTCACGCTTCACGACACATGGGATGTTTCGGGGCTGTGCGGGACGGGGAGCACGGATTTCGAAGTGCGGGATATCTTTGTGCCGGCTGCTCGCGCGGTTAGCCTGATCAGCGACAAGCCGCTTGCGCTGCCGCTCTACTGTTTTCCAACTTTCGGCTTACTCGGAATCGGCATTGCTGCGGTTGCGCTGGGTCTTGCGCGCGGCTCTATCGATGCGCTTGTCGAGCTGGCTGACGGAAAGACTCCACAGGGTTCCTCGAAACCGCTCGCGCAGCGCGCCAAGGCACATCTCGATGTTTCCGAGGCCGATGCTTTGACGCGGTCCGCCCGCGCCTTTCTGATGGATACGATCGAGGACGCCTGGCAGGCTGCATCGGCGAATGGTGAAATCACGGTCGCGCATCGTCGCGACATCCGTCTCGCGACGACGCATGCCGTTCGCTCGTCGGCCAGGGCAGTCGATCTGATGTATACGCTGGCGGGAGGCAGTTCGGTCTATCGCAGCTCCGCGCTTCAGCGACAGTTTCGTGACGTTCACGTGACAACACAACACATGATGGTATCGGATGCGACCCTCGAACTAACGGGGCGCCTGCTGCTTGGTGTGCCGACCAATACCGCAATGCTCTGATAACCTGTTGAATACTCTCAATTTTCAAGAAGAAGGGAAGCATGGCTTACGAAAGAAAAGGCCGCGTCGAAGGCAAGATGGCGTTCATTACCGGCGGCGCGCAGGGACTTGGCAAGGCATCGGGGATAATGCTGGCGCGTGAAGGCGCAAAAGTGACGCTTGCCGATATCAACGAAAAGGGCGCTGCAGAAGTCGCCGCCGAGATCAACGCGGAATGTCCGGGGATGGCTTTTTCAGTCGGCCTCGATGTGACGCGCGAGGACCATTGGAAGGATGCGCTTGCCGAAGCGGACAAGGCGATGGGCGGCATCAACGTGCTTTTCAACAATGCCGGTATCGGTGGCGGTACGACCGTCGAGGACACGGATTTCGAGACCTTCAAGAAGGTGCAGGCGGTGGATGTCGATTCCGTTTTTCTCGGCTGCAAATATGCGATCCCCTACATGGTGCCGCATGCGCCGGGTTCGATCATCAATACCTCGTCTATTGCCGGCCTCATCGCGGGCCACAATATGGCGGCCTATAATGCCGCGAAGGCAGGCGTCTGGCTGCTGTCGAAGTCTGTGGCGCTTCATTGCGCGAAGCGGGGCTACCGCATCCGCTCGAACTCGATCCATCCGACCTTTATCGACACGCCCATTCTCGACGGTATGGCCCGGGGGATGTCGAAGGAAGAACTTGTGAAAAAACTCGCGAAGCAGGTGCCGCTTGGCGTGGTCGGCGATCCGGATGACGTTGCCTATTGCGTCCTTTATCTGGCCTCGGACGAGTCGAAATTCATCACGGGTTCCGAGATCAAGATCGATGGCGGCATCAGCGCCATGTGAGGGTGCGTGATTTGCGGCCACCTTGTCGAATTGCAACTGGCGGGTGGCCGTCGTGACAACTGCATCATCTTGCACTGCAACAAAAGAGGCGCGCTCTTATCGATGCTCCATCGTGAGCCGTCAAAAACGGGCAGCATGGCATTGGAAATCAGAAATCCCGGTTGCCACCCGACGCACTGCGCCGAGGGCGCAAGCCACACCAGCCTGAGACATTTTGAGGTGTTTTCGAGGAAAACGGGCTTCCGGAAATGGTGGAGCCGAGCGGGATCGAACCGCTGACCTCCTCATTGCGAACGAGGCGCTCTCCCAACTGAGCTACGGCCCCGGAGCCCTGCGCGTATAAGCGCTGGAGGCCGCTTCTTAGGCGGCGGCGGGCGAGGTGTCAAGAGAGCGGTGTGCCCTCCGCCGCTTCGCCTCAATCCTCTCCTTGAACCCCCGCCCCGGCCCGTTTACATCTCAGGGGGGCTGGAACCTCCCGCGCCCGGTTTCCGGCCATCTCCGGCCAATGCTTGAGCCGTCCATCCCTCAGAACCAACAACCGGCGAGCCCCCATGATTGCCCTTCTGAATCTGATCGATACGCTCATCACTCTCTATATCTGGGTGATCATCATTGGCGTTGTCCTGAGCTGGCTCATCGCCTTCAACGTCATCAATACGCATAACCGCTTCGTCTACATGGTGGTGGACACCATCAATCGGCTGACGGAACCGGTACTCCGGCCGATCCGGAATGTGCTTCCCAACCTTGGCGGCCTCGACGTTTCGCCGGTCATTCTGCTGCTGGTTCTCGTTTTTGTGCAAAACCTGATCCGCTATGACGTTCCCTTGTGGCTTGGCGCGGGCCGCTACTGACGACGATGCCCTGCAAGCGCGCCGCTGACGGCGTCACGGTGCGGCTGCGGGTCACGCCCCGGGGTGGCGCCAACCGGATCGAGGGTCGCGGGGAGGACGCCAATGGTGAGCCGCATCTGAGGCTGCGTGTCTCGACGGTCGCGGAAAAGGGCAAAGCGAACGACGCTGTCCTGAAACTCCTTGCAAAGACCTGGGGCCTGCCCCGTTCTTCCTTCTCTCTCGTTTCGGGCGATACGGGCCGAATCAAAATCGTGGCGGTCAAGGGTGACCCGGAAAACCTCATAGCTCGCATCGGTCTCTCGCTCGAAAGTCCGGCAAAGGGGGCCAGGTGATGCAGGGGTGGGCTTGTCGCGGGGTGGCGGAGCTTACTATAGTGCCGCTGCCCTTGCGTGACTGGCGAGAAGAGGTGGAGCGAACCACCGTGGAGCGCAGGGTATATGCGCCGCTCGCCTGGGCACCCCATCCAGACAACGAGGTGCCCTCATGACGTCTCCGGCCCAGGCTTCCATTATCGACGGCAAGATCATTTCAGCGGAACTCCGCGCACGTGTGGCGAAGGAGGTCGAGCGGCTCAAGCGCGACCATGGGCTGACCCCGGGTCTCGCCGTCATACTGGTTGGCAATGACCCGGCAAGCGAGGTTTATGTCCGCAACAAGGGCATCGCGACGCGCGAGGCGGGGATGAACTCCTATGAATACAAGTTGCCCGCGGATACGAGCGAAGCCGACCTGCTGGCGAAAGTCCGGGAACTCAACGCCGATCCGGCAGTGCACGGATTCCTTGTGCAGTTTCCCGTGCCGGACCATATCAGCCAGCAGTCTGTGATCGACACGATCGACCCTGCGAAAGATGCGGATGGTCTTCACCCCTTGAACGCCGGGCGTCTTGCAAGCGGGCTTTTTGCCATGGTGCCCGCAACGCCCGAAGGCTGCCTCATCATGGCAAAAAGGGCAGGTGGCGATCTCGCGGGCAAACATGCCGTCGTCATCGGCCGTTCCAATCTTGTCGGCAAGCCGATAGCCCAATTGCTGCTCAAGGAAAATTGCACCGTCACCATCGCCCATAGCCGTTCGCGCGATCTGCCTGCCATCGCGAGGGAGGCGGATATTCTCGTTGCCGCTGTGGGCCGGGCGAATATGGTGACGCGCGACTGGGTGAAGCCGGGTGCGACTGTCATCGATGTCGGAATCAATCGCGTACCCGCCCCCGAAAAGGGCGAGGGCAAGACAAGGCTCGTCGGCGATGTCGATTTCAACGACGTGGCCGGGGTGGCCGGGGCGATCACGCCCGTTCCCGGCGGGGTGGGGCTCATGACGGTTGCCTGTCTGCTGCGCAACACGGTGATTGCTGCTTGCCGCGCCAACGGCATCGAACTTCCCAAGGACTTCTGACAGCCATGGAAATGCGACAGCTCGGAAAATTATGGCCGGTCAGTGCGCTGGCGCTTGGCGGTGGCGGGCTTGGCCAGATCTGGGGTGAAACCTCACGCGAAGAAGCCATCGCCACTCTCCGTCTCGCCGTGGAGAGCGGCATCACGTTGATCGACCTTGCGCCGCTCTATGGACGTGGGGAAGCGGAAGCGGTTGCAGGTGAGGCCTTTGGCGGGAAATGGCCGGAAGGTATCCGGGTTACGACGAAATGCATGATCGGACGGCGCCACCTGCCGGGCGCAATGGAGCGGCTTGAAAAATCTCTGCTGCGCAGCCTCGCGACACTGAAGCGCGAGCAGGCCGATATTTTTTTCCTGCATTCGAACATTTGCCCGGACGATTATGAATATGAAGATCCCGCTTTCGAGGAATACGGTGTCGTACGCTGGCAGATGTTCGTCAACGAAGTCATTCCGGCCTTTGAGAGACTAAAGGCGAAGGGGCTTATCGGTGCATGGGGAATTACCGGTACGGGGTTGCCGCGCAGCATCATGGACGTTCTTCGCGGCAAGCCGAAACCGGACGTCGTGCAGGCGGTCACCAATGTTCTCGATTCGCCGGGCGGGATGCGGCGCTATCAGGAGCCGCCGGAACCGCGCAATATCATCCGAACCGCCAAGAATAACGATGTTGGTGTAATGGGAATTCGCGCCGTGCAGGCGGGTGCGCTCACCGCTGCTATCGACCGTCCGCTGGCAGCGAGCGACCCGGAAGTGCGCGACTATGAAAAGGCCGCACCTTTTCGTGCGCTTGCCCGTGCGCTTGGTGAGGATCCAGCCATTCTCGCGCATCGCTACGCCCTCGGGATGTCCGGCGTCGACACGCTGGTGCTTGGCGTGAAGAATCGCGCGGAGCTTTCTGCCATTCTGGAGGCGGAAGAGCGCGGCCCCCTGGAAGAAGAGACGAGGAGGCGCATTGATGCGCTTCGTCTCAATTTCCAGGTGCCACGCATGCCGATCGATGGGGACGGTACGCTCTAGATGGATCGATGCGCCCTAACCTCACCTGTTGTCGAGTTGCGCGCGTACGGCGTGCAGACCTTCGCGGGTAATGAGATAGGGGCTACCTTCCCTCGAAGCGATGAGCCGTCTTTTCCTCAGGCGTCTGAATGTGGAGAGAGTGCAATCCGTCAGCACCCATCCTTCGCGGGTGATGCAAGCCACATCGACAATCTTGCCTTTGCTGTCCTTTTCGACGCGGATGCGGCCGCCACGCGCGAGCGCGTGCAGCGTGCGCTGCTCGAACTTCGAGATATTCATGAATAACGTTCCGGAGATAAGCCAAAGCGAGACGGGCTTCATGCCGCGCCCAGGCAATTGCGCTGGGCGGGCAGGCTGCCGTCTTGTGGAATGGCCTGGCGGAAAGGGATATTCCCTCTCAGTGGCCGCGCTTTTCTCCGAATACAGACATCAACGCTCCATCTGGCGTGAGGCCCTATCAGTAATGGTGGGAGAGGGGGGCAGTCAATCCAGGCGGTGGGCGGTACTATTCCTTTTGCTTGTGCTGTGTCTCGTTCCACACATGGCCGTGGCGCAAGACAATCCGGGAGCGGGCATGATCGAATGGCCGCGAGCGGAAATGCGTCATGCGCTTGATGATTTCATCGAACGGCGCATGCAGGCCCTCGCGATCCCCGGGGTTGCCCTGGCCGTCATAGACGAAGGTCAGATCGTCTATGAAAAGGGATACGGTATCGCCGACGCCGATGGCGATCAGAAGGTGACGCCGAACACGCTTTTCGAGGTGGGCGGTATCGGTCTGCCAATCGAAGCTTATGCAGCCATGTTGCTTGTGCGTGAGCGCAAGATGTCGCTCGACGTGCCGCTTTCCGATTATCTCGAAACGCCATGGCTGCCGGATGAAGATGCTTCACGCAGCGTCACGCTCCGCCAGGTGCTTTCCCACCGCTCCGGCCTGTCCGACTGGGTTCGGCTGGGTGTACGGAGTGTCGATTTCAAGCCCGGCACGGATTTTCAGTATTCCGGTATGGGCTATGTCTATCTTGCGCATGTGATGTCGCAGATCGAGGGTGTGCCGTTCGATCGCCTGATGCGGCAGAAAATCTTTCAGCCATTGGGCATGTTGTCGTCGGGCTATGTGATTCCAGAAGCGCTGGTAGATGAGGTGGCGCGCGGCCATCATGCACTTTGGGTTCCGATATTCACCTTTGCAGGCCCGGCGGTCGCGATCTTTGTCGCGCTCGCCCTCGTAACCCTGATTGTGGTGCGGTTCGGCTTTCACCGCCTCAAACTCGAACCATTCGATCTTGTTCCTGCGGCTATTCTCGCTCCAGTCAGCACCAGCTTTCTGGCCTACTACCTGCTTGGCGGCTGGGCTCTTGCTTTTTGTCTCGGCTATCTCGTCGCTTGGCTTGCGGGTGTCGGGCTCGTGGTGGCGATGGTTCAGTATCTTCGCTTCATCTTCGACAGGGGCTGGTCGGAAGGCGTGCTGTCGCGCGGCGCGCGACGAGGTTCTTTTAGTCCCCTCCTCTTTGGCGCCGTGTTCCTGGCAAGCCTCCTTTTCATGACATGGCAGGTGCCGCTGCCGGCGCGCGACGGCGACGACTTCAACGCCGCCTTGTCCTTGCGTTCAAGCGCGCATGATCTTGGCCTCTTCGTCACCGGCTTTGCCGACGGAGCTCTCGTCGGAATGCCGCTACGGGCCAGCATGGTGGAGGCTCGCATGCCCGTGGGCGAGACGCAGAACGACAGGTTCGGGTGGGGGCTTGGCTTTGGTACGCGAGAGCGAGCGAGTAGTCTGACGCTCTGGCAGACAAGTGCGAATATCGGATTACGCGGGATCATGGTTATAGAGCCGTCCCGCCGGGCGGGCGTGGTTGTGCTTACCAACTCCGATAGAGGAAAGGTGCTGATGCAGGAAGTTGCCGGCCATGTACTCGGTCCGGAAGAACCTTGGCGGCTTCCCTGAACTGCTGGTCCGGCGCCTGTCTAGCTCTTTTTCGCCGCTTCGATCGCTTTCACGATGAGCTCGCGAGCCACATCTGCATCTTTCCAGCCATCGATCTTCACCCATTTCCCTTCTTCGAGATCCTTGTAGTGCTCGAAAAAATGGGTGATCCGCTGGATCAGGATGTCCGGCATGTCCGAATAGCTGTGGACGTTCTTGTAGTAGGGATTCAGCTTTTCGACGGGTACGGCGAGAATCTTTTCATCCTGCCCCGCCTCGTCGTGCATCATCAGGACACCGATGGGACGTGAACGGATGACGGCGCCGGGCACCACAGGAATGCGGCTCACCACGAGAACGTCGACCGGATCGCCATCATCGGACAAGGTGTGCGGCACGAAACCGTAATTGCAGGGATACTGCATGGCCGTGTGCATGAAGCGGTCGACAAAAAGTGTCCCCGATTCCTTGTCGAGTTCGTATTTCACCGGGTGCCCGCCGTGCGGAACCTCGACGATCACGTTGATATCTTCCGGGGGATTCTTTCCGATCGGGATGGCGTCGATACGCATTACAGTTACTTCTCAGCTCTTTTGTTGCGGGCCGCGAGCAGCCGGAGACGGAGCGCATTGAGCCGAATGAAGCCCTGTGCGTCCTTCTGGTCGTATGCGCCTGCGTCCTCTTCGAATGTGACGTGCGCTTCTGAATAGAGCGAATAAGGCGAGGAGCGGCCGACGACCGTTGCTGAGCCCTTGTAAAGCTTCACGCGTACAGTGCCCGTCACCATTTCCTGGCTTTTGTCGATCAAGGCTTGCAGCATTTCGCGCTCAGGCGACCACCAGAAGCCGTTATAGATGAGTTCGGCATAACGCGGCATGATCTCGTCCTTGAGATGGGCTGCGCCGCGGTCCAGCGTGAGCGATTCCATGCCACGATGGGCGGCGAGCAGCACCGTGCCGCCAGGGGTTTCGTAGACACCGCGCGATTTCATGCCGACATAGCGGTTTTCGACGAGGTCGAGACGGCCGATGCCGTTGTCGCCGCCGAACTTGTTCAGCTTCGTCAGTAGCGTCGCAGGCGACATTTTCTCGCCGTCTATGGAAACGGCGTCGCCCTTCTCAAAGCCAATCTCGATATAGGTTGGCTTGTCAGGCGCTGCTTCCGGCGAAACCGAGCGGCTGTAGACATATTCCGGTGCTTCCTCGGCCGGGTTTTCCAGCACTTTTCCTTCCGCCGAAATATGCAGCAGATTCGCGTCGACCGAGAAGGGGGCTTCGCCGCGCTTGTCCTTGGCGATCGGGATCTGATGCTTTTCGGCGAATTCGATGAGCTTCGTGCGGGAGGTCAGATCCCATTCGCGCCAGGGCGCGATGATCCTGATCTCCGGATCAAGCGCGCCATAGCCCAGTTCGAAGCGAACCTGGTCGTTGCCCTTGCCGGTCGAGCCGTGGCAGACCGCGTCGGCGCCCGTCTCATGGGCGATTTCAATCTGGCGCTTGGCAATGAGCGGCCGAGCAATCGAGGTGCCGAGCAGGTAGACGCCCTCATAGAGCGCGTTGGCGCGGAACATCGGAAAGACATAGTCGCGAACGAATTCTTCGCGCAGATCCTCAATATAGATTTCCTTGACGCCGAGCATCTCGGCCTTCTTGCGCGCGGGCTCCAGTTCTTCGCCCTGGCCGAGGTCGGCAGTGAAGGTCACCACCTCGCAGCCATAGGTTTCCTCCAGCCATTTCAGGATGACCGAGGTGTCGAGGCCGCCGGAATAGGCCAGCACCACCTTTTTTACGGATTTGTCGGCGCTCATCAATCGAGGCTCCAGTGTGGTGGGTTTGCTTTGGGTTACGGCTGAAGAGCCATATTTTGCGCCGCACTATAGGCGAATCGAACGCGGCGGCAAGAGGAGGGCCGAAAGGCGGGACGGGAGGGGTTTTGCCTGCCATACTCGCCGAAAAGAGGCCAAATCGGGGACGTTTTCATGGATTCTTCCGTCATTTTTCTCATCTTGCCAGGGCTTCTCCTTGCGGGCGGTTATGCGTGGTATGCGAGCCTCATCACGCGGCGCAATGAAGTCCGCGAGGCAATGGGCTCAATCGATGTCCAGCTTCGCAAGCGGTTCGATCTCCTGCCCAATATCGTGGCGCTGGCCGCCAAATTCATGACGCATGAAAAAGAGCTTCTGGAGGGGCTGACCGCGCTCCGGGCGAAGGTTGCCGCGCCCTATTCGAAGGATGACCCCAGGGCGGTCGCCGAGCACCTGGAGGCATCGAAAGGTCTTGAGCAAGGGATGGCGCGGTTTTTCGCGGTTGCCGAAAACTATCCCGAGCTTCGTTCCGCCGAGACAGTCACGCGCGCGCAGGAAACCTTCGAGGAGGTGGAAGGCAACATCGCCGCCGCGCGGCGTTTCTACAATTCTGCGGTAGCGCGGCTCAACAATGCGGTCGAAATATTCCCCGGTTCGATCATCGCGCGTATTGCAAACGTCCAACCCTTTCCCTTCTACGAAGTCGAGGATCCGGCAGTCCGTGAACCCGTCGACGTCAACAAACTGATGGCATGAAACGATGACGCCGGGCGGCGAATTCGACAGCTTCTTCGCGAGAGAGATCGCGCCATTCATCGAGGAAAAGGAAGCGGAGCGCAAAGTCGTTCTTCGTCGCACGCTTTGGCAGGCTCTTCCGGTGATCGGGGCCGGTCTTGTCTTCTTTTCCCTTTCGTCGCAGTTCATCGAAGGGGAAAACGCGCGCGGGTTTGCCATTTTTGGCAGCATCGCCGTCATGGTCTTCGGCGTGGTAATGCTCACCTCCGTCATGACCTGGGGCCGGAAATTCGCGGAAGAACTTTCAGGGAAGGTCTTCGGGCATTTCGGTTACATCTACTCGCCGGAAGCACCGGAGAACTTTCTCGCCCCCTTCAATAATTGCGGCCTTCTTCCCGGCTATGATCGGAAGTCGCTCGAGGACCACGTATTGGGGGATGTCGACGGCGTTTCTTTCGAGCTCGCTGAGGCATTTCTCGAAAAGAAGGTGCGGCGCAACAAGCGCGATGATTACGATCTCGTCTTCCGCGGTCTTGCCGCGCGCTACGCCTTTCCCAAGCGGTTTTCGGGACGCACGGTCGTTCGTGGCGACCGCGGTTCGATCTTCGGCGCACTCAGCCATGCAGGTGCCGGCGGAGAAAGAGTGCATCTCGAAGACCCACGCTTCGAAGAGAGGTTCGATGTGTTTTCGAGCGATCAGGTCGAGGCGCGCTATCTGCTGACGCCGGCCTTCATGGAACGGCTCATGCAGCTGGCGGATGCGAGCGACGGGCCGATGCGGGCCGCCTTCGATGGCGGCGATCTTTTTCTGGTCATCGACGGGCGGCGAGGCTATTTCGCCCAGCCTTCGCCCTGGCGCGATCTGCGCCAGAACGATCACATCCGGGCCTTCGTGGAAGACATCTCTTTTATTCGCGAAATTGCCGAGGTTCTGAAGCTCGACGCGGAGACGAAAGTATAAGCCGCGCAAGACCTGTTGCGAGCCCGATGCTTCCATCGGATTCCCTTATGGGTCAGGTTTGGTCACCTTTTTCTTCGGAGGCGTCCATGCAGGTCGAGTTCTGGTACGAGTTTGCGAGCACCTATTCCTATCCGGCGGCGATGCGTGTTGAGGCAGCGGGAAAGGCAGCGGGCGTTCCGCTTGTCTGGCGGCCCTTTATGCTCGGACCGATCTTTGGCGCGCAGGGCTGGAGCGACAGCCCGTTCAATATCTATCCTGCCAAAGGCAAATATATGTGGCGCGACATGGCGCGCATCTGCGAGGGACAGGGGCTGGCATTGAAAGAGCCGGTGCGATTTCCGCAGAACGGGCTCAAACCCGCGCGGATTGCACTGCTCGGCCAGGATGAAAGCTGGGGGCCGGAGTTCACGCGCCGCGTCTATCTCGCGAACTTTGCCGAACAAAAGGACATATCGGACGAGGGTGTGCTTGCGGAGATACTTTCCGAACTGGGCCTCGATGCGTCGAAGCTCATTGCCCGGTCCAACGATCAGGGTAACAAGGACAGGCTCAAGACGCAGACGGAAGAAGCGACTGCAAAGGGCATATTCGGCGCGCCGAGTTTTATTGTCGGTGACGAACTTTTCTGGGGTGGCGACCGGCTGGAAGCGGCGCTCGACTGGGCGAAGCGTTAGCTCTTGCGAAAGCGTTCGGGAAGATCGGCTTCGGGGATCAGCAGGTCGTCCGTGATGTCGAGCCAGATTTCCTCGATCAGTTCGGCCTTGCCCTCGCGTTGCGGAATGGCGCGGTCCGGGTCTTTCGAATAGTCGGCGAAGGCCTTGTCGCGCGCTTCTTTCGAGGGCCAGCGCGCATAGGCGACGAAGTCGCCATTCTCCGCGCGGTGCAGCCGCGAACCGCCGCCGCCATGATCGCGCATGATGTCGTCGGTGATTTCGTGCCAGCGCCGCGCGAAGTATTCCTCGTCTCCGGCCGCAACCTTCCAGCGATAGATGGCAGCTTTCATCGGACTATGCCTCGGCTTCGGCGCGCGTTTCCCTGAACCGCTCGCTGGCGCGCTTCTTCACCGTCTCGCTCTTCAACTGGCCGCAGGCGGCCATGATGTCGCGGCCGCGCGGTGTGCGCACGGGGCTCGCATAGCCGGCGCGGTTGACGAAGTCGGAGAACTTCTCGATCTGGGCCCAGTCGGAACATTGGTAAGGAGAACCCGGCCAGGGATTGAAGGGGATAAGATTGATCTTCGCCGGAATACCCTTCAGGAGACGCACGAGTTCCTTCGCGTCTTCAATCGAGTCGTTCACGCCTTTCAGCATCACATATTCGAAAGTGATGCGGCGCGCATTCGAGATGCCGGGATAGTTCCGGCAGGCATCGAGCAGTTCGCGGATCGGGTATTTCTTGTTGAGCGGTACCAGCTTGTTGCGCGTCTCGTCGTTTACTGCGTGAAGCGATATCGCAAGCATGCAGCCGATATCGGCACCTGCCTTTTCGATCATTGGCACGACACCGGAGGTAGAAAGCGTGATGCGTCGTTTCGACAGCGATATGCCTTCGCCATCCGACACGACTTCCAGTGCGTCGCGTACGTTATCGAAATTGTAGAGCGGTTCGCCCATGCCCATCAGCACGATGTTGGTGATGAGGCGGTCTTCGGAATTCCGTCCGCCATCCGGCCATTCGCACAGCGCGTCCCGCGCAATCAATATCTGACCGACGATCTCGCCCGCCGTGAGATTGCGCACGAGCTTCTGCGTCCCGGTGTGACAGAAAGTGCAGGTAAGTGTGCAGCCGACCTGTGAGGAAATGCAGAGCGTGCCTCGCCCTTCTTCGGGAATATAGACAGTTTCGATTTCCGGCCCGGGGACGCCCGGCACCGCAGAGGGGAGACGCAGGAGCCATTTCCGCGTGCCATCGACGGATTTCTGTTCGGTCACGATTTCGAGGCGCGAAATATCGAAGGCCCGCTCCAGGCTTTGGCGCAGATCCTTTGAAAGCGTGGTCATTCCCTCGAAATTTGTCAGGCCGCGATTATAGATGCCGTTCCAGATCTGGCCCGCGCGCATGCGCAGCTGCTTTTCGGGCAGGCCGAAGCCGGCCAGAGCATCCATGAGTTGCGGCCGGGTGAGGCCGACAAGGCTCGGGCGCAGGCCACCCTGCGGCGCGCGGGCAAGGGCTGCCTCAGGCGCGGAACGCGGCTTTTCATGCGCAATGTCGAGCGTGGTCATGGGCTGGTCGGTCATTCAAATGCATTCTGCCGCGCTTGCCCGAGGGCAAGGCGGCTGGAACGCTTTTCATATCACAGAGCGTACAATATGCGCCAATAGTGCTGAAAACCGGCTGTTTTCGGTGCTATTTCCTGCAGGTCTGGTCGATCTTGCTGAGTGCTGCCGATGAGCCCTTGAGCGAATAAGTGTCGGTCGTCAGCGTGTCGCGCTCCGATGTTCCCTTGACCTCCATGGAGCTTCCGGCTTTCAAGGCCTGCACCATCTTGCCTTCCTCGGAAGGGTTTTCGAGCCATGCCCAGAAGCGGTGTTCGCCGCCTTCCTTGACGCCCGAAAACATCTGGAACTTGTCGCTACCGATCGTCGCGAAAGGGCGGCTCGTCGATTTGAAGGGGTAGCCGACGCGCATGCTGATCTCATTGCGCGTGTTTCGGGCAGGGCGGTGCGTCACCATGAAATAGACGTCGCCGCGGTTGGCGCCGGCAGGCAGCATCTTCACAGGCGTGGTCATGGCGTAGCACATACGGTCATTACCGGAACCGTAGGTGTAGGCCGACCAGTCGTCATACTTGCCGAGGAGCTTTGGAGCGTCCTGGGCTCTCGCATCTGCTGAAAAGACTGCCAGACCGAAGGTCAGGGCAAGGGCGGCACAGGCCATGGTGAGGACTGGGAAGTAGGTCTTGCGTCGCGGCATGGTCTCCAACTCGTCTGCTCCGAATGGGCTCCCGGTCGTCCGGCCCGAGTTTCTCCGGGGAAGGTGGCCTGACCATAGCGGTCGGCGCGAGCGATTTCCAGTTGCCGCCCGGCAATGCCCCCTTCACGGCCTGCCGGATCGTCCGGCACCCGGCTGAAATTCACCGATTCATGTGGCGGAACCAAGGCAAAAATGGGCTTCATGCCCCTTCGTCTGGCGGAAATCCGTCTGCTCGTGCTAAGGGAGATGAACCGGAATTTCCAAAACCGATAAACCTGCAAGCGGAGGGAGACGACCATGAAAGCCGTGTTGTGCAAGGAATACGGACCGCCCGACAGCCTCGTGATCGAGGAAGTGCCGAGCCCCGAACCCAAGAAGGGTGAGGTTCTGCTTGAGGTGCATGCAGCGGCGGTCAACTTTCCCGATGTCCTCATCATCGAGAACAAGTACCAGTTCAAGCCGCCGCTCCCCTTCTCGCCGGGTGGCGAGGTTGCCGGTGTCATCACGAAGGTCGGCGAAGGCGTTACCAAGGTGAAGGCCGGTGATCGCGTTATCGGCTCATGCGGCTGGGGCGGCTATGCCGAAGAGATTGCGCTCGACGAGGCGCGGGTCACACCGATCCCGGACGAAATGGATTTCGTGACCGCGTCCGCTTTTCTCATGACCTATGGCACGTCGCATCATGCGCTGAAAGACAGGGCGCAGATCAAGCCGGGCGAGACGCTGCTGGTGCTTGGCGCCGCGGGCGGTGTGGGTCTTGCCGCCGTGGAGCTTGGCAAGGCGATGGGCGCGCGCGTGATCGCCGCTGCGTCATCCGAGGACAAGCTTGCCGTCTGCAAGGAGCATGGCGCGGACGAGACGCTGCTTTATCCCTCGGGTGCGCTTGACCGCGATGCACAGAAGGCGCTGACAGACAAGATCAAGGAACTGACCGGCGGGCAGGGCGCGGATGTTGTCTACGATCCGGTCGGCGGGGATTATTCGGAAGCGGCGCTGCGCGCGACCAACTGGGAAGGGCGCTTCCTCGTGGTCGGTTTTGCGGCAGGGCCGATCCCGAAAATTCCGCTGAATCTGGCGCTTCTCAAGGGATGCCAGATCGTCGGCGTGTTCTGGGGGGCGTTCACGGGGCGCGAACCGAAGCGTCATCAGGAAAACCTGAAAGAGCTGATGACCTGGTTCAAGGAAGGCAAGCTTCGCCCCCATGTTTCCAAGACCTACAAGTTCGAGGAAGCAGCGCAGGCGCTCAAAGACATGGCGGCGCGCAAGGTAAAGGGCAAGATTGTCATCGTACCGTCACGATAACGTCACAAAACGAAAAAGCGGGGACAAGTGCGCATGAGGGGTAGCGCGGGATGAGACGGTCTGTCGTCGTGTTCGGCGTCGCGTTCGGCATCGCCGTCGCCGCGCTATTCGCCTTCCTCATTTATGTACTCCTCGCATCGGGCGACCCGAAATACTGGGAAGGAGAGATCGCGGCTTTCGAGCGCCGCGATGTCTCCAACCCGCCACCCGAAAATGCGGTTCTCTTCGTCGGCGGGCGCGACCTCAGATTGTGGACGGGCCTTGCCGAGGCGATGGCGCCCGTCACCATCATCCAGCGCGGTTTCGGCGGCGCGCAGATATCCCATCTCAATCACTACCGGGCGCGGATCGTATTGCCCTACGACCCGCGCGCCATCGTCGTCATGGCGGGCGAGGCGGATCTTTCCGATGTACGCGGAAGGCGGCCTGAAGACCTGCTCGACGACTTCCGGACCTTCGTGCTTTCACTTCGCGCGGAAGGTGAGGATGCGCCGGTCTATTTCGTTTCGCTTCGCCCGGCGCCCGCACGCGAGGAGCGCTGGTACGGCCAGCAGCGTGCGAATGCGCTGATCGCGGATTACGTGCGAACCGAGAAGGATATGTATTTCATCGACGTTTCCACGGCGATGCTCGACGAGCGCGGAAATATTCGCGACGGCCTCTATCGCTGGGACGGGCTCACGCTCAACGGCAAGGGATACGAAACCGCCGGACCGATCATCCGCGAGCGGCTTGTCGAGGCCGGATATGGCGAGCTGCGTCCGGGCCGGGAATAAACAGGCATAAAACAAAACAAGCAGGGAGAGAGACGATGGAGAATTTTTCCAGGGAGACGAAGGCCGGTACGCTGGAAGGCACATACGATCCGAAGTTCAAACCCGTGGTCGATGCCTTCATCGAGAATTTCGAGACGCGCGACGAAGTCGGCGCCAATGCCTCGATCACGCTTGAGGGCAAGACCGTCGTCGATATCTGGGGTGGCAAGAAAGCGCGCGGCGGCGAGCCCTGGGTGAAGGACACCGTCTCCATCGTTTTCTCCTGCACCAAGGGCGCGACCTCGCTCTGCGCGCATATGCTGGCCGATCGCGGCAAGCTCGATCTCGATGCGAAGGTCGGGGATTACTGGCCGGAATATGCAAAGAACGGCAAGGAGGAGACGCTCGTCTCCATGATGCTGGATCATTCGGCCGGTCAGCCGCATCTGCGCACCAAGCTCAAGGACGGCGCCTATTACGACTACGACTACATGGTGAAGCTGCTGGAAGAGGAAGAACCTTTCTGGAAGCCGGGTGTGCGCAATGGCTATCACGGGGTGACGCTCGCCTGGACGGTGGGCGAACTTGTGCATCGCGCGGCGGGCAAGCGCATGGGCAAGTTCTTCGCCGATGAAGTGGCAAAGCCGCTTGGCCTCGATTTCTGGATCGGTACACCGGAAGAAATCGAGCCGCGCATCGCGGCGATGATCTTTGCCGAACCCGACCCTGCCGCCGCGGGCTCAAAGTTCACGCAGGCGCTGATGAACGATCCGACGAGCCCGGCGCATCTCTTCCTGCTCAATAGCGGCAATACGGATTTCAACTCGCGCGACTGCCACGCCGCCGAGATCGGTTCGGCGAACGGTATCACCAACGGGCGCGGCCTTGCGGGTATGTATCAGCCGCTTGCGAATGGCGGCGGCAAACTCGTGGGCAAAGACACGCTCGCGCGCATGGGCCGGGTTGCGATGGCGACGCATGAAGATGCGACGCTGCTCATTCCGACGCGCTTCGCGCTTGGCTATATGAAGTCGATGGACAATCGGGTGCTTGCGAGCGAGCCGAATTCAAGCTGCATCATGGGCGATGCGGCGTTCGGTCATGTCGGCATGGGCGGGTCGCTCGGCTTTGCCGACCCTGAATGCAAGATGAGCTTCGGCTACAACATGAACCGGATGGGCTTCGGCATTCTGCTCAACGATCGCGGGCAGGCGCTGGTCGATGCGGCCTATACATCTCTTGGCTATGGCTCGAATGCGAGCGGCGTCTGGGCGATGTGAGCATCCGGCTGAAGATCAGCCTTCGTCTTTCGCGGGAGGCAAACCAAGTGCCTCCCGTGCCGCCTTGCGGTGACGCGGTTTCATGTAGCTCGACACGAGGCCGAGAGCGGCCATCAGCACTGTCGCATCGTCGGTGAAGCCGAAGGCGGCGATGATGTCGGGAATGAAATCGACAGGCATGACGAAATAGGCGAGTGCGGCGAGAAGCGTTGCGCGTACACGGGTCGGTGTTTCAGGGTCACGCGCGCAGAACCACGCAGCGGCGGCCTCTTCGGCGAAAGGCACCTTGCCGGCCACGCGGGTCATCTTCTTCCAGAAGCCCTCGCGCACTGTCTTTTCGTTCCGCGCCATGACAGCGGGAAGCTGATTTTTGGGATCGTCGAGCCCCTTTTTGGCGCTCTCTGCGTCCATTTCTCCGCGAGAAGAGGACATATACCTCTCTCCCTCCTGCAAGCTGACCCGTTTGCCTTAACGTCTCGAAGATGGGGCGATGAAGGCTCCCATGCAAGCCGAGGGCGACGTTGCGTCAATCGAGGGGACGCGCAAATAGGCCCGGTAAAAGCGATTTTAGGCTCGATCTTTGGCCGTCGAATTTGTTAAATCGGCGCCAATCGGGCGGCCGGCGAAGGCATCCCGCATACAGGGAAACGCAGGACCGGCCCCAAAGGTCCGCGCAGAGAAGGAATGAACCCATGAAACTCGACAGCAGCATCAGCGCCATCATCACGGGCGGTGCATCGGGCCTCGGCGCCGCAACCGCGCGCCGTCTCGCCAAGGAAGGCGTCAAGATCGGCATCTTCGACCTTCAGGAAGAGAAGGGCGAGGCGCTGGCAAAGGAACTTGGCGGCGTGTTCGCGAAGGTGAACGTCACCGACGAAGCGAGCGTCGATGCGGGCTTCGAGAAGGTGCGCGCGGCCATCGGCCAGGAGCGCATCCTCGTGAACTGCGCGGGCACGGGCAACGCCGTGAAGACCGCCAGCCGCAACAAGGAGACGGGCGCGCCGGAGAGCTTCCCGCTCGACAAGTTCAACCTCATCATCCAGATCAATCTCGTCGGCACCTTCCGCTGCATCGCCAAGTCGGCGGCGGGCATGCTGACGCTCGATCCGCTGGAAGGCGGCGATCGCGGCGCGATCGTGAACACGGGCTCCGTCGCCGCGCAGGACGGCCAGATCGGCCAGGCGGCCTATTCGGCTTCGAAGGCCGGCGTTGTAGGCATGACGCTCCCCATCGCGCGCGACCTCTCGCGCGAAGGCATCCGCGTCAACACGATCCTGCCGGGCATCTTCGACACACCGCTGCTCGCGGGCGCGCCGGAAAAGGTTCGCCAGGCGCTCGGCGCGCAGGTGCCGTTCCCGTCCCGCCTCGGCAACCCGGACGAGTATGCCTCGCTCGCGGCCGAGATGATCAAGAACGGCTATTTCAACGGCGAAACGGTTCGTCTCGACGGTGCCATTCGCATGGCGCCGCGCTGACGCGCGGCTTGGGCCGCATGGCGCCGCGCTAAATCAAAGCGTACTCACGAAAAGAAAGCCCCGGCGGAAACGCCGGGGCTTTTTTCATTCCGGCAGTTCCGTCGAGCCGGTGATGAGGCGCACGCCCTGGCGGAGCGTTACATAGGCCCAGATCCAGTGCAGCATGACGATGAGGCGATTGCGGAAGCCGATCAGGAAATAGATATGCGCCGCGCCCCAGATGAGCCAGGCGATGAAGCCTTTCATCTGTACACGGCCGAAATCGACGATGGCGCTCTGGCGGCCGACGGTGGCGAGGTTGCCCTGATGACGGTAGCGGAAGGGTGTGACGGTGCGGCCCTTCAACGATGCGAGAATGGTGCGCGCCACATAGGCACCCATCTGTTTTGCGGCAGGGGCGATGCCGGGGACGAAACGCCCCTCCGCCCATGCGACCGCCGCCGTGTCGCCGACGACGAAGATGCGGGCGTCATCTGCAAGCGTGAGGCGATCATTCACGGGCACGCGGCCCGCGCGGTCGCCTTCGACACCAAGCCAGCCTGCCGCGGGCGAGGCCTTGACGCCCGCCGCCCAGACGACGGTGCGCGCACCGATATCCTCGCCGCCCATCGTTACGCCTTTGGGGCCGACATTCGTAACAGGTTCGCCGCAAAGCACTTCCACGCCCTTGCGCCGGAGCGAGGCGGCGGCGAAGGCTGAAAGATTTTCGGCGAAGGCGGGGAGGATGCGCGGACCTGCCTCGGCCAGGATCACGCGCGCGGAAGAGGGATCGATATGGTGGAAGTCGCTGACCAGCGTCTTCGTCGCAAGCTCGATGATGGCGCCGGCCATTTCGACGCCGGTCGGACCGCCGCCGATGATGACGAAAGTGAGAAGCGCGCGGCGCAAGGCCGGATCGGTTTCCGTTTCGGCCTTTTCGAAGGCGAGCAGGACGCGGCGCCTGATCTCGGTTGCGTCATCGATCTTTTTCAGGCCCGGCGCGTAAGGCTCCCATTCGTCATGACCGAAATAGGCATGGGTCGCGCCGGTCGCCACGACGAGCCAGTCGAAGGGAACTTCGCGGCCATCCGCGAGCTTCACGCGCCGGGCCGTGCGGTCGATGCTTTCGACGCTGCCGAGAAGGACGCGCGTATTTTCCTGGTCACGCAACGCGGAGCGCACCGGCACCGCGATATCGGCGGGTGAGAGCGTCGCGGTCGCGACCTGGTAAAGCAGGGGCTGGAAGAGGTGATAATTCTGCCGGTCGATCACCGTGATCTCGACCGGGGCCTTGCGGAGCATTTTCGCGGCGGTGAGGCCTGCGAAGCCTGCGCCGAGAATGACGATCCGGGGCGGGTTCGCCGTGTTTCCCATGTTCCGCGCCCTATTTCTTCGCCGCCGCCTTACCGGCCTTTCCGGCCCATTTGTCCATGAGGGTGGCGAGCTTCACGTCCTTCTCCGAAACGCCGCCCGCGTCATGCGTCGTCAGCACGACATCGACGCGGTTATAGACATTCGCCCATTCGGGATGGTGGTCGGCCTTTTCCGCGGCGAGCGCGACACGGCTCATGAAGCCGAAGGCCTCGTTGAAATCCTTGAACTTGTAGCTCTTCTCGATGGCGTCGCGGCCGCGCACCTTCGACCAGCCGTTCAGATTGGCCAGAGCCTTTTCGCGGGTTTTTCCTGTCAGCTTGCCGCTCATTTTTTGCCTCCTCGATAGGTCAGGTCCGGGGATCGTTTGCGGGCAGAGCCTCGCCCTCTTAAGCTCACCGCGCAAGAGAGGAATGAAGGATAAATGAACTGGAACGATGTGAGAGCGCCGTCGCTCGCGGATTTCGAACGCCTTGCCGACGAGGCTTTCGCGCGGCTGCCGGAGAGCTTCCGGGCGCGCTGCGAAGGGCTGGTGATCCGTGTCGAGGATTTTCCCGACGAGGAAATCGCGACCGAGATGGGACTTGAAAGCCCTTTCGACCTGCTCGGCCTTTATCAAGGTATCTCACATGTCGAACGCTCGGTGATGGAACCCGTGCACATGCCCGACATGGTTTTTCTCTATCGCCGCCCGATGCTCGACTACTGGGCGGAATTCGACGAGACGCTCGACCATCTCATCGCTCATGTGCTGGTGCATGAAGTCGGCCACCATATGGGGCTTTCCGACGAAGACATGCATGCGATCGAGGAAGCTGCGCGCGATAGCTAGTCTTCGCTTTCGTCCACCCATCCGAAATCGGGATAGCGCTTCTCCGCCACATAGGGCCCGCCGCCCGTGCTCGCCTTTGCCGAAAAGAGCGTGAAGCGCTCCACGGTGAAGGAGGGCGCGGCGAAGGGCGAATTCGCGCGGATGAAATCATAGACCGCGCCCGTCTCGACGCGGCCGAGGCGGGCGATGGTCACATGCGGGGTGAAGTTGCGTTTTTCGGGTTTGAGACCGACGCGCCGCATGGCGCTTTCATGCCGCCCCTGAAGGATGGTGAGCGGGTCCGACGGCTTCACACCGGCATAAAGCGTGTGCGGGTGCTTGCCGCCGAATTCGCCGAGGCCTTCGAGCTCGATCCCGAAGGGATGGACGGGGATATCGGAGAGGGCCTCGTCGATATCGTTCGCGACATCTTCCGGCACGTCGCCCATGAAACGCAATGTGATGTGGAAGTCGGGCCGCTCGATCCAGCGCGCGCCTTCAAGCCCGCGCTGGAGAGGGATCAGTTTCTCCGCGACTTCATCGGGAATTTCGAGGGCGGTGAAGAGGCGGATCATGGTTGTCGTTCGCGCGTTGCCACTGGTGATCTCGCTTTCGTTTCTTCTTACCTCCCCTCAAGGGGGAGGTGAAGAGAAAGGATCGTGCGCAGCGACATTTTTGCCTATCAAGGTGCGGGGTTCGGCTGCGCGAGGTGCGCGGCGTCGATTTCCTTTTCGAGCTCTTCCGTCCACGTTACCTGCGTACTTGTGACGGCGAGCTTCAACTGCTCCATCGTCGTCGCGCCGATGATGTTCGAGGTTACGAAGGGGCGCGTCGTCACGAACTGGTTTGCGAGCTGCGAGGGGTCGATCCCGTGTTTCCTTGCAATGGCGAGGTAGCTCTCGATGGCCTTGTCGGTCTGCGGGCTTTCGTAGCGCTGCAAGCGGTTGAAGAGGGCCTTGCGCGATCCTTCTGGCAGCGCGCCGTTCTGGTACTTGCCGGTGAGATAGCCCTGCGCGAGCGGCGAATAGGCGAGAAGGCCGACGCCATCGCGATGCGCGATTTCCGAACCGCCGAGTTCGAAGGTGCGGTTGATGAGGTTGTAGGCGTTCTGGATCGACTGTACGCGCGGCAGGCCTTTCGTTTTCGCGTGATGCAGGAAAGTCATGGTGCCCCAGGGCGTCTCGTTGGAGAGGCCGATATAGCGGACCTTGCCGGACTTCACGATGGCTTGCAGCGTTTCGAGGATTTCGCCGATGGGGTGGCTGTCGCCCTCGATATGCTTGTAGCCGAGGCCGCCGAAGAGATTGATGGGGCGGTCGGGCCAGTGAAGCTGGTAGAGGTCGATATAATCCGTCTGCAGACGTTTCAGGCTCTTGTCGACAGCTTCCTCGATCTGCGCCTTGCTCTGCTCGGTGGGCGAGCCGTCCTCGCGCAGCCAGTTCATCGGGCTGCGGCCCGCGACCTTCGTTGCCAGCACGATCTTGTCGCGGTTCTTGCGCGCCTTGAACCAGCTGCCGACGATCTTTTCGGTCGAGCCCTGCGTCTCAGGCTTGGGCGGTACGGCATACATTTCGGAGGTGTCGAAGAAGTTGATGCCCTGGCCGACGGCATAATCCATCTGCTCGTGGCCTTCAGCCTCGGTGTTCTGCTGGCCCCAGGTCATGGTGCCGAGACAGATCGAGCTTACCTTGACGCCGGTGCGGCCGAGTTCGCGATATTCCATGCGGTTTCCCCCCGTTTCGTGATTTGGTTATTCTTGTTGCGATGTGTGGCGCGTCAGTTGGCGGCACTTTGCTTTTCTTCGACGCGCGCGATCAATTCCTCCACCTCGGGCAGGATGCCATTCACGATGATGCGCACGCCTTGCGCTGTCGGGTGGATGCCGTCGCCGAGATTGAGAGTGCGCTCGCCTGCCACGCCTTCAAGGAAGAAGGGATAGAACACGAGGCCTTCGCGCTCGGCAAGTTCGGCAAAGATGGGATTGAATGCGGCGCCGTAGTCGCGGCCGAGATTGGGGGGCGCGAGCATGCCGGCGAGCAGGACAGGCAGGCCGCGCTCCTTCAGGCGGGAGACGATCTCGCCGAGGTTCTTGCGGGTGACGGCGGGGTCGATGGCGCGAAGTGCGTCGTTCGCGCCGAGCTCGACAATGACGGCATCGGCCTCCGGGCCGACCGCCCAGTCGAGCCGGGCAAGGCCGCCCGAGGTGGTGTCGCCCGAAACGCCCGCATTCATCACCTTCACATTATCGTGACCGGCCTCACCCAGCGCCTTTTCAAGCTGCTCCGGGAAACCTTCGCCCGGCCCCAGAAGATAGCCCGCGGTCAGGCTGTCTCCGAGAGCGACAATGGTGATGGTATCGTCATCCGCGCGGGCGGCGGGGGCCGCCGCGAGAAGCGTGGCCGCGAGCATGAGGCTCGCGAAAAGCTTGCAAAGCGGGCCTGAGAGGCCATATCGCATAATATCGTTTGCCTTCCTTCGGACCTGCTTCACCACAAAGGCTCAAAGCGTTTGCCCGACAAGATTATCAAACTCGACAGCGTAACACTCAGCCTGCCGAGCGCGGCCGGTCCGGTCAACATTCTCCGGGGGATCGACCTCTCCATCGCAAAAGGCGAGACCGCGGGCCTCGTGGGGCCTTCGGGTTCCGGCAAATCCACGCTCCTCATGGTGCTGGCCGGGCTCGAACGGCCAAGCTCGGGGCGCATCATTTGCGCGGGCGAAGACCTCACGCAGTATGGCGAAGACCGGCTCGCGCGCTTCCGCCGCGATCATATAGGCATTGTCTTCCAGTCCTTCCACCTGATCCCGACCATGACCGCGCTTGAGAATGTCGCGATCCCGCTCGAATTCGCGGGCAAAGCGGATGCCTTCGCGCGGGCGGAAGAGGAATTGAAGCTGGTCGGGCTCGGACACCGCCTGACCCATTATCCCGGACAGCTTTCGGGCGGCGAGCAGCAGCGCGTGGCGCTGGCGCGCGCGGTGGCGGGCGACCCGGAGATCCTTCTCGCCGACGAACCGACGGGCAATCTCGACCAGGCGACGGGCGCGGAAATCATCGAGCTGATGTTCGATCTCCACCGGCGCAAGGGTGCGACGCTCGTTCTCATCACGCATGATGAGGCGCTGGCGGAACGCTGCCACAGCGTCGTGCGGCTGAAAGACGGGCTGATCGAAAGCGTCGAGGCGGGAGCTGCCGCATGAACGGGGGCGAGGCCTCGCTGCCGCTCGCCTTTCGTCTCGCGCGGCGGGAGCTGCGGGGCGGGCTTTCCGGCTTTCGCGTCTTTATCGCCTGTCTCGCGCTTGGCGTGGCGGCGATTGCGGGCGTCGGCTCGGTTTCCACGGCGCTGACGCGCGGGCTCGCGGAAGGCGGGCAGGATATTCTCGGCGGCGATGTTGCGCTGCGCCTTATCCACCGTGAGGCGACGCAGGAAGAATTCTCCTACATTTCGGAAGGCCATGACGTCACCGTCTCGGCGGAGATGCGGGCCATGGCGCGCGGTGTTGAGGAAGACGAAAGCGGGGGACGCGGGCAGACGCTTGTCGAACTGAAAGCGGTGGACGATGCCTATCCGCTTTACGGCGCGATGGAGCTTGTGCCCTCGATGCCGCTTGCCGATGCGCTGGCTGTCCGGGATGGACGTCCAGGCGTGGTCGTCGAGCCCAACCTGCTGAGCCGTCTCGGTGTTGCGGTTGGAGACGATATCCGCATCGGCGACGAGACATTCGAGCTTCGTGCCACCATCGCGCATGAACCGGACCGGGTATCGGACGGCTTTGCGCTCGGGCCGCGCGCGATGATGACGCGCGACGCTCTGCCGGGAACGGGCCTCGTCCAGCCGGGCAGTCTGGTCGAATATTACTATCGCATCCGGTTTCCCGGCGATGCACGAAGCACCAGCGATGTTGCAAGCTGGACGGAAGCGCTGAACGAACGCTTTCCCGATGCGGGCTGGCGCGTGACGGACCGGAGCGACAGTGCGCCGGGTGTGCGCCGCTTCGTCGAGCGGGTGGCACTGTTTCTTTCGCTGGTCGGGCTGACGGCGCTTGTCGTCGGCGGCGTCGGTGTCGCCAATGCCGTCAAATCCTATCTCGACAGCAAGCGCGAGGTGATCGCGACATTCAAATGTCTCGGCGCGCCGGGCGCTCTCATCTTCCGCATCTATCTCATTCAGGTGCTGGCGCTGGCAGGCGTCGGCATCGCGATCGGCCTTGCGCTCGGCATGATGGCGCCTTTCCTCGTCGATGCGGTGGCGGGCGACATGATCCCCATTCCCGCCGAAATGGGTGTTTATGGCGGCCCGCTTCTTCTCGCCGCCGCTTACGGGTTTCTCACGGCGCTTGCCTTTGCGATCTGGCCGCTGGCACGCGCGCGCGAGGTTCCGGCGACGGGTCTCTTCCGCGACATCATCGCGCCGGTGCGGCGTTTCCCGCGTCCGGTTTATGTGGCGGCGACGGGCGGCGCCCTCTTCATGCTGGCGGCGCTTGCGGTCGCGCTTGCAGAGGAACGCATGTTCGCGCTCTGGTTCGTTGCTGCCGCGGTTGCGATTTTCGCCGTGCTTCGCGCTGCTGCCGAAGGGATCATGGATCTCGCCGCGCGCGCGCCGCGGTTCCGTTCGCCGGGGCTGCGGCTGGCGCTCGCGAATATTCATCGGCCCGGCGCGCCGACCTCCGCCGTCGTTCTTTCGCTCGGGCTGGGGCTGACGCTGCTCGTCACCGTCTCTCTCATCAACGGCAATCTTACCGGCGAGATAGCGAATGAACTGCCGGAGCGTGCGCCCGCCTTTTTCTTCGTCGATATTCAGCCGGACCAGACGGAAGAACTCGCAAGCCTCGTGACGGGCACACCCGGTGTCACCGCTTTCAACCGTGTGCCGATGCTGCGCGGCAAGATCGCGGCGGTGAACGCTGTGCCATCGGATCAGGTGGAGGTCACGCCGGAGGCGCAATGGGCGCTGCGCGGCGACCGGGGCATTACCTATTCGTCGACGCTTCCCGAAGGGTCGACGCTGGTGCGCGGGACATGGTGGGATGGGGATTATCAGGGACCGCCGCTCGTCTCGTTCGGTGAAGACCTCGCGCAGGGTTTCGGTATCGATGTCGGTGACACGATCACCGTGAATGTGCTCGGGCGGGAGATCACGGCGAGGGTTGCCAATACGCGCGCCATCGACTGGACGAGCCTCGGCATCAATTTCGTACTCGTGTTTTCGCCGGGCATGCTTTCATCCGCACCGCATACAGTGCTGGCGACGGTCGAGATGGACGCGACGGCGGATCAGGAGGAGGCGCTGGAGCGCGAGGTGACGTCGAAATTCCCGAATGTCACATCGGTGCGTGTTCGCGAGGCATTGCAGGCGGTGAACGGGCTTCTGGAGAATTTCGCGACGGCGGTCAGCGCGACGGGGGTGGTGACGCTTGCTGCCGGTGTGCTGGTGCTGGCGGGCGCCATGGCCGCCGGCTTTCGCTCGCGGGTGCGCGACGCCGTCATTCTCAAGGTGCTCGGCGCGACGCGGGGGCGGATTCTCGGGATTTATATTCGCGAATATGCGGTGCTCGGCTTTGCGACCGCGCTTGTCGCGGCGCTGGCAGGCACATTGGCGGCCTGGGTCGTGATTACGGTGGTCATGGACATGCCCTGGCGCTTCCTGCCGGGGACGCTTGCGGTAACGATTGCGGCGGCGACCTTCGTTACCGTGGGGCTCGGTCTTCTTGGCACCTGGAGGGCGCTTTCGGTTTCTGCTGCGGGGGTGCTTCGGGCCGACTGAACGAGGAAAATGCCGCCGGAAATTACATTTTTGCCATCCAATCGTCGCAACAAGATGATATTTGTTGGTATTTCAAGGGTTTAACTGCCGGAATGGGGAACACTCCCCCTCCGGTTTTGCTTGAATTCGCATCCCGGTCCGCCAATATATCCCGCAGCACACTCAGGAGGGTGCAGTTACATGGCGAATTACGATCAGAACAGGCTCCATCAGACCCGTGTCGGCGCGCGCGCCGACATGTCGATCGATCAAGGCCTGCGGAGCTATATGCTCAGCGTTTACAACTACATGGCCGGAGCGCTGGCGCTCACCGGCCTCGTTGCCTATTTCGCTTTTGCGTCGGCGACGGTCGAAACGGCGCAGGGCATCGGCCTGACCGGCTTTGGCGAGATGCTCTATACGAGCCCGCTGCGCTGGGTCGTAATGCTGGCGCCGCTCGCTTTCATTCTGGTGCTGAGTTTCGGCATTCAGAAGCTCAGCCTTTCCGCGACGCAGATCGTCTTCTGGGCGTTTGCGGGCGTGATGGGCCTGTCGCTCTCGTCGATCTTCCTCGTCTATACGGGCCAGAGCATCACCACGACCTTCTTCGTGACCGCGGCCGCCTTCGGCTCGCTCAGCCTCTACGGCTACACGACGAAGCGCGATCTGACCGGCATGGGCTCGTTCCTTTTCATGGGCCTGATCGGCATCATCATCGCAATGGTCGTGAACATCTTCCTGCAGAGCTCTGCGCTGCAATTCGCGATTTCGGTGCTTGGCGTGCTGATCTTCGCGGGTCTGACCGCCTATGACACCCAGCGGATCAAGGGCATGTACTACGAAGCCGACAGCGCCGTCGTTGCCGGCAAGAAGGCCGTGATGGGCGCTCTCTCGCTCTATCTCGACTTCATCAACATGTTCATGTTCCTGCTCCAGTTCATGGGCAGCCAGCGCAACTGACGCGCGGGCCAACACACTCAAACGAAAGCCCCGGCAGAGATGCCGGGGCTTTTTTCGTTAAGGGCGGGGTCAGGCGTCGATGAGCCGGAGCGAGCGCTTTTCGAAGACCTTCAAAACCTGACGAAGCTCATGCCCGCGCTTGAGGACGAGACCTGTCGCCGCGACGATGCTGTAGGCGCCCTGTTTGCGGGCAAGTTTGGGTCGCTTTTCGATCCGGTAGAGCGGCATTTCACTGGTGCGCCGGAAGACGGAGAAGATGGCGACATCCCTGAAGCCGCCCATTGCATAGTCGCGCCATTCACCCTCGGCGACCTTCTGCCCGTAGACGGAGAGAATGGCATCGAGCTCCGCGCGGTTGAAGAAGACTTCCGCCTCCCTTGGATGGAGCTGGGGCTGGGGCCGTGGCGGGGAGGCGGGAGCCGGTTTCGCCGCGCCGACAAGGCTCAGGCGGCCGGACGCCGGTTTCGCGCGGGCATTGTAATCGGCACTGTCGGACATGCGGCGCTTTCCCCTTCTTTCGGCCCTTCTTTCGGCCCTTCTTCGGGCCCTTCTTCCGGTCTTCTTCCGGTGTCTGGCCCGGTCTTTCCGTTGCGGGCAAAGACGGTCCCGTGAAGCATGACACGCGAAGGGCGCGGACGTCACCCGTTTGTTACAAAAACCGCGGAGAGCTGCGCTTTTCCCGGCCGGGTAAAAGAAAATCCGAAACCACAATATTGCCTTTTTTCAGCCCTTGCTCAGCCACACTGACCCTCCATCTTTACATCGTTGCCTCACTGGCCCGGTTCCTTGCGACGTTCCGGTTTCATCAGCCCCCCAGCCCCACCGGGATAGATTGGGGGAGCCGGGCCACCCTTTCCCCCGAGGGGAGGCAACATCGAAAAGAAACGAGCAACAGCTCTGCCGCCCGGGCCCCCCTCCCGGGCGGCTTCTTTTTTTGGCAACAGGCTTTTGCCTTTTCAGACCTGCCTTTTTCACGGGCCGCCAGATGAAGCATCTTTCACTTGATGGGGATTGCGGCCTGTCCTACACAAATCTCCGCCCTGATGCAGGCTTTCGAATGCCGGGGCAAGCGCTCGGGGGAGCGGAGGAAAGTAGCGCGGGCAAGAATGGCGCAAGACCATTTCTGTCAGGCGCGTGAGGGAGAGACGCTATCAACCGGTCCGACGATATGAGTGTGAGCGGAAAACGGCCATCAACGGGCACGGGCGGCGAGCCCATGATCGTCATCGACGGTCTTTCCAAGCATTTCGGCCCCTTTACCGCCGTCGACAAGATCAGCTTTTCCGTCGCCAAGGGCGAAGTGCTGGGCTTTCTCGGACCGAACGGCGCGGGCAAATCCACCACAATGAAAATGGTGACGGGCTTTCTCGCGCCGAGCGCGGGAACGGCACGCGTCTGCGGCCACGACATCGTGACATCGACGCTCGAAGCGCAGCGTGTCATCGGCTATCTGCCCGAGGGTGCGCCTGCCTATGGCGACATGACGGTGCGGGGGTTCCTGAAATTCATCGCACGGGTGCGCCGCCTTTCGGGCGCGCAAGCGGACAAGGCCATCGATCGCTCGGTCGAGGCAACTGAACTTGCCGGGGTTCTCGAACAGCCCATCGATACGCTTTCCAAGGGCTTCCGCCGCCGCGTCGGGCTCGCCCAGGCAATCCTGCATAATCCGCCGGTTCTCATCATGGATGAACCGACGGACGGGCTCGATCCCAACCAGAAATTCGAAGTGCGCAAGCTCATCGAGCGCATGTCGCCCGACAAGGCCATCGTGATCTCGACGCATATTCTCGAAGAAGTCGATGCGATCTGTACGCGTGCGCTCATCATCGACCGGGGACATATCGTTGCCGACGGTACGCCCGCCGAACTCATGGCGCGCTCGCGCTATCATAATGCCGTGTCGCTGACGCTGGGCGGACGCACCACCGTCGAGACGGCGGAGAAGCTGCGCGCGCTTGAGGGTATCGAGAGCATTGAGGTTTCCCCGCGCGGCGACGAGACGACGTTTACGCTTTTCCCGGTGCGGCGCGGCGAGGGCGACACTTTGCTGGTCGATGCCGTGGCGCGGCTTGCGCGCGAGGAAAACTGGCAGGTGCGCGCGCTCTATGGCGAGGCGGGCCGTCTCGACGAAGTCTTCCGGCGTCTTACCCGCCTGGACAAGAATGGAAAGGAAGCGGCATGAACGAGCTTCTCGCCGTTTTCCGCCGCGAACTTGGCGGCTATTTCTCGACTCCGCTTGCCTTCATTTTCATCGTGATCTTTCTCTTCACGATGGGCGCCTTCACCTTCTATCTCGGCGCCTTCTACGAGAGCGATCAGGCGGATCTCACGATCTTCTTCAACTTCCATCCCTGGCTCTACCTTTTCCTGATCCCCGCGATCTCGATGCGGCTCTGGGCGGAAGAACGCCGCTCCGGTTCGATCGAACTTCTGCTGTCGCTGCCCGTTCCGCTCTGGGCGGCGGTCACCGGCAAGTTCCTCGCGGCCTGGGTCTTTTCCGGCATCGCGCTTGCGCTCACCTTTCCGATGTGGCTCACCGTCAACTATCTCGGCAATCCCGATAACGGGGTGATCCTTGCCGGTTATCTCGGCAGCTTCTTCATGGCGGGCGGCTATCTTGCCATCGGCTCGTGCCTTTCTGCCGTGACGCGCAATCAGGTGATCGCTTTCGTCGTCAGCGTCGCGGTGTCGTTTCTCTTCACGGTGTCGGGCCTTCCCATCGTGATCGATTTCTTCGCGAGCTGGGCGCCGCAGCAGGTGCTGTCCACCATTGCGTCCTTCTCGTTCCTCACGCATTTCAATGCGATCACGCAGGGCGTCATCGATCTGCGCGACATCGTCTACTTCGTCACGCTGATCGGTGCATGGCTTATTGCCTGCGGAATCGTCGTCGACATGAAGAAGGCGGGGTGAGGCGCATGTTCAACCAGCAGATCAGCCGTTCGGCCTATCGCATCATCATGCTGGTGCTGCTTGCCGTGCTCTTTCTCGCGGTGAACATGTTTTCCAATGTCGCCTTCCGTTCGGCGCGGATCGACCTGACGGAGAGCAATCTCTACACAATGTCGGACGGGACGAAGGAAGTCGTCTCGCAGCTCGACGAGCCGGTCACGCTGCGCTTCTTCTATTCGGAGAAACTTGCGACCGACTATGGGCGCATTCGCAACTATGCGGGCCATGTGCGCGACCTGCTGGAGGAAATGCGGGCGGAATCGAACGGCAAGCTGCGGCTTGAAGTGATCGAGCCCGAGCCCTTCTCGGAGGAAGAAGACCTTGCCATGTCGCTCGGTCTCAAGGGCGCGCCGACGCAATCGGGCGACATCATCTATTTCGGTCTCGTCGGCACCAACTCGGTGGACGGGCTCGAAGCGATCCCCTTCTTCACCGACGAACGCGAACAATATCTTGAATATGACATCGCGCGGATGATCCAGAACCTGAGCCGCCCCGAGCGGCCGGTGCTCGGCATCGTGACGAACCTGCCGCTCGATACGGGCTCGGGCGGGCTCATGTCGGCGATGCGCGGCGACTCGCTGCCCTTCATGATCTATGACGAATTGCAGAACCGCTTCCAGATCGAGTTTCTCGAACAGCAGTTCCAGAAGGTGCCGGACAGCGTCGATGTGCTGATGGTTGCGCATCCCCGTCCGCTCGACAGGCCGACGCTTTATGCCATCGACCAGTTCGTGATGCGCGGCGGGCATGTGCTTGCCTTCGTCGACCCTCATTCGGAAGTGAGCCTGACGGCGGGCCCGAACGGCGAACCCGTGCGGGGCTATACAGAGCAATCCGATCTCGGGCCGCTGCTGGAAAGCTGGGGCGCCCGTTACGACCCCTCGCGGATCGTCGGCGACCGCAAGCTCGCGCAGCGCGTGCAGACCGGGCTCGATGCGCGGCGCCAGGAGAGCGACTATGTGCTCTGGCTTGCCGTACCGCGCGATAATGTCGATACGAACGATCTCGTGACGGCCGATGTGAGCCGTCTCAATCTTGGAACGGCGGGATATTTCACGCCGGTGGAAGGCGCGACGACGGTCTTCACGCCGCTGGTGACGACCTCGGAAGATGCGCAGACCTATGATGTCGAGGATGTGAAGAAAGGGCCGCGCCCGGACGATCTCATCCGCAATTTCGAGCCGACGGGCGAACGCTATGCCATCGCCGCGCGGCTTTCGGGGCCGGTGACGAGCGCTTTTGACGGCGCGCCCAAGGAGGAGCCGGTGGCGGAGGCGGGTGCGCCCCAGCCGCGCCGTTCGCAGGAGAAGGCAGGGCCGCATATCGCAACGTCGCAGAAGGATGCCAGCATCATCGTTTTCGCCGACAGCGACATTTTCGACGACCGTTTCTGGGTTCGCACGAACTCCTATCTCGGCGAGCGCGTGGCGCAGCCGATTGCCGATAATGCGGTCTTCATCCTGTCCGCCATCGACAATCTCATGGGCTCGAACGAGCTGATCTCGCTGCGCGCCCGCGACAAGGCGGACCGGCCCTTCACCGTGGTGGAGAACCTGCGCCGCAATGCAGAGCGCCGCTTCCTCGACGAGCAGGAAGCGCTTGAGCGCAAGATCGATAATGCGGAAAAGAAGCTGACCGAATTGCAGACCGGCGGCGCGAACGAAAATGCCGCGAGCGGGGGCCCGAGCGAACAAGAGTCGGTTGCGATCCGTCAGTTCCGTGCGGAGCTTCTCGAAAGCCGCAAGAAGCTGCGCGATGTGCAGGGCGATCTTCGCCGCGATGTCGAGCGGCTTGGCGCAAATCTCCGTTTCATCAATATAGCGCTGGTGCCGCTGCTTCTTGCCGTTCTGGCGCTGGGCGCTGCCTTCTACCGCTATCGCCGCCGCAAGGCGCGCGTCGAGAAGGGAGCGTGAAGCTCATGATGCAGGCGCTCTGGAGCAACAAGCCGCAACGAAATCTCGCGGTGCTGGCCGCCGCGACGGCGATTGCCGTCATTGCCGCGACAATTGCCGTGGTCAATGACGAGAGCGGCGTGCGCGCCAGTTTCACGCCGCATCCTCTGTTTGAGGATCTTGAAAACCGGCTCGATCAGGTCGACCGCATCGTCTACACGGTGAGCCGGGGCATGAACGGCGTCACGACGATCGAGATGAAGCGTGACGGCAAGGGCAAGTGGGTGACGCCGCTGCGTGGCGGTTATCCGGTGAGCGATGCGCTGGTGAAGAAGGCGCTGATCGGCGCGGGGCAAATGGAAGCCTATGAACCGCGCACGGCCAACCCCGAATGGCATCGCAATCTCGGCCTGCTGAAGCCGGAAGATATCGGTTCGGCGGTGCGCGTCGAATTCTTCAAGGGCGACGAGCGGCTGGCAGGTCTTCTCGCAGGCAAGGTGCCGGAGCGCGCCGTCGACGTGAAGGGCGAAGGCCTCATCTATGTGCGCCGCGATGGCGAGGATGAGAGCTTTCTTGCGCGCGGACGTCTGCCGCTTCTCAAGAGCGTGAACGAATGGCTGGACCCGGCCTTTGTCGATATTCCGGTTGAAAATCTTGCGCGTGTGACGCTCTGGGCGGGCACGGAGACGCCGGTTATTCTCTCGCGTGTGCCGGGCGAAGAAAACTTCTCCATCGAGAACCTGCCCGAGGGCCGCGCGACGCGCGGTGCGCCGGTCATGAACAAGGCGGCGACGGCGATCCTCGATTCCGGTTTCGACGATGTGGCGCCTGCCGCGACGCTCGATTTTCCCGAGGAAGCGCCGAAGGCGATCTTCGAGACGTTTGACGGGTTGCGGTTGCGCATGGACATGGCGGGGCAGGGCGGTGCGCTCTGGGCGAAGTTCGAGGCAGAGACCGATCCGGCGCTTGTTGCCGAAGGCGGCGATGTCGCGGCTGCCGGCAAGCGCGCGGAAGAACTCAACGAGCGGCTTTCTGCCTGGACCTACAAGCTGCCGCAGGATCTCGGCAACCAGCTCACCCAGACGATGGATCTGCTGACGCGCGAGGCGGGGCCGGCAGATGCGATGGCTCCCATGTCAGGACAGCCGTTTCCCTGAGCGGGCGGAGATTTCCCGGCGTTAATTGCTTCCCGTCCTGGCGGCACCGAGGATTGCGCCTCCGTCGCCTGCCTGCAAAAGCGCGACGCACCCTTCGAAACCGCGCGTCAGGAGATCGCTTTTCGGCAGCGTCATTGTCATGCGTTCTCCGGTCCACATGCCGACCGGCGTCAGCTCGCGCACGGCATGTGCATAGGCAATGGTACGGCCCCGATTTTCGCCACGGCCGATCTCGACCCGGGCTTCCTTCGCGTAGCGGATGAGCCACAGGGTTGCGGGTTTTTCAGGCGCCTCGCCCGCCTCGACATCGAGTGTGAGCGCCTCGCCCTTGTCCGTGAAGGAAATGCCGACCGGGAGCGCGCTGGCCGCTTCGATCGCCGCGCCGATTTCATCCCGCTTGCTGCCGACTCCTTCGGCAACACCGTTCACCACGATCTGCGGTGTGTAGACGCCGGAAAGGCCGAGGGTCCGGGCATAAGCGCGCTGGCGCTCTGCATGGGCGGGGCTCGCGAGCGTATCCTTCCAGCCGAGATAATCCCAATAGCCGACATTGTAGGAGAGGGCGATCACGTCGTCTTGCGCTACCAGCTCGCGCAAATAGGCATCGGCGGGCGGACAGGAGGAGCAACCCTGGCTCGTGAAAAGCTCGACCACGACGGGGCCGCTTTCCGCGCGCAGGGGAAGCGTTGCCAGCGCAAGCAGTACGGTAACGAAGGCCGCGCACCGGAATGTCAGACGCAAGAGGGACATGGGCTCTCCTTTCCTGCCGAGAATAGGAAGCGGCAGCCGCACAGACGAGTCACGTTCGCTTGATCGGGAGGCGGGCCGCGCGGGCCGCAAAGAAAAAGGGCGCCCCGAAGGACGCCCTTTTCATTTCGTCGGCTATGCCCGCCTTATGCAGCGAGGTTCCGCAGCACGTAAGGCAGGATGCCGCCATTTTCGTAGTAGTCGACTTCATCCTGCGTATCGATGCGGCAGAGAAGTTCGATCGACTGCTTCGCGCCGTCGGAATAGGTGATGACCGCGTTGACCTTGGTGCGGGGTTTCACCTCCGCGAGGCCTTCAATGGTCACCGTCTCCGAACCGTCGAGGCCCAGCGACTGCCAGCTCATGTCGTTCAGGAACTGGAGCGGCGCCACGCCCATGCCGACCAGGTTCGAGCGATGGATGCGCTCGAAGCTCTGTGCGACAACGGCCTTCACGCCAAGGAGCATGGTGCCCTTCGCCGCCCAGTCGCGGCTGGAACCCGTGCCATATTCCTTGCCCGCGAAGATCACGAGCGGTACGTCGCGGCGCTTGTATTCCATCGCAGCGTCGTAGATCGGCATTTCGGTGCCTTCCGGCTGCAGCTTCGTCATGCCGCCTTCAACACCCTTCAGCATCTGGTTCTTGATGCGGATATTGGCGAAGGTGCCGCGCATCATCACTTCGTGATTGCCGCGCCGCGCGCCGTAGGAGTTGAAGTCCTGAGCGCCAACCTGCTTGGAGTTCAGGTAGGAACCGGCCGGGCTCTGCACCTTGATGTTACCGGCAGGCGAGATGTGGTCGGTCGTGATCGAGTCCGCGAAGAGGCCGAGGATGCGCGCATCCTTGACGTCGGAGAGAGGTGCGGGCTCGGGGGTCATGCCGACGAAGTAGGGCGGGTTCTGCACATAGGTCGAATCCCCGTCCCAGTCATAGGTGAGACCGCCCGAGACGCTGATGCTCTTCCATGCGGCGTCTCCGTCGAAGACGTTTGCATAGCGTTCGCGGAACATTTCGGGCGTCACGCAGGTGCGTACCGTTTCAGCGATGTCGTGCGTCGTCGGCCAGATGTCCTTGAGATAGACCGGCTGGCCGTTGCTTCCGGTGCCCAGAGGCTCCGACGTGATGTCGATCTGCGTCGAACCCGCCAATGCGTAGGCGACGACGAGGGGCGGCGAGGCGAGATAGTTCGCCCGCACGTCCGGCGAGACGCGGCCTTCGAAGTTGCGGTTGCCCGAAAGCACGGCGGAGGCCACGAGATCGTTCTTGTTGATCGCCTGGCTGATCTCGGTGGGAAGCGGGCCGGAGTTGCCGATGCAGGTCGTGCAGCCATAGCCGACGAGATCGAAGCCGAGCGCGTCGAGGTCGTCCTGGAGGCCCGCTTTTTCGAGATAGTCGGTGACCACCTGCGAGCCGGGGGCAAGGGAGGTCTTTACCCAGGGCTTTACCTTCAGGCCGAGCTTGTGGGCATTGCGGGCGACGAGACCCGCCGCGATCAGCACACTCGGGTTCGAGGTGTTGGTGCAGGAGGTGATCGCCGCAATGACGACGTCGCCGTGACCAAGGTCGAAGTCCTTGCCTTCGACGGGCACGCGGGTAGCGGCCTGGCCGGGCTTGTTGAACTCGCCTTCCAGTGACTTCAGGAAGCTCGACTTCATGTCGGTCAGCGCAACCCGGTCCTGCGGACGCTTCGGGCCGGCGAGGCTCGGCACGACCGTGCCGAGATCGAGTTCGAGCGTGTCGGTGAAGATCGGGTCCGGCACGTTCTCTTCGAGGAACATGCCCTGTGCCTTCGCATAGGCCTCGACGAGGGCCACGCGCTCATCCGAGCGGCCGGTCGCCTTGAGGTATTTCAGGGTCTCGTTATCGACCGGGAAGAAGCCGCAGGTCGCGCCATATTCGGGCGCCATGTTGGCGATGGTCGCACGATCCTCAAGGGCGAGATTGCCGACGCCGGAACCGTAATATTCGACGAATTTGCCGACAACGCCCTTCTTGCGGAGCATCTCGGTGACGGTGAGCACCATGTCGGTGGCGGTCACGCCTTCGTTGAGCTTGCCGGTCAGCTTGAAGCCGATCACTTCGGGAATGAGCATCGAAACCGGCTGGCCGAGCATGGCCGCTTCCGCCTCGATGCCGCCCACGCCCCAGCCGAGAACGGCAAGGCCGTTCACCATTGTGGTGTGGCTGTCCGTGCCGACGCAGGTGTCGGGATAGGCGATCTCTTCCTTGCCGTCCTTCTTCGTCCAAACGGTCTGGGCGAGATATTCGAGGTTCACCTGGTGGCAGATGCCGGTTCCCGGCGGCACCACGCGGAAATTGTCGAATGCCTTCGCGCCCCAGCGCAGGAACTCGTAGCGCTCGCGGTTGCGCTGATATTCGATTTCCGTATTTTCCTTGAAGGCCGTCGGCGTGCCGAACTTGTCGACCATGACCGAGTGGTCGATCACGAGATCGACCGGGACCAGCGGATTGATCTTGGTCGGGTTCGCGCCGAGGTTCTTCACGGCGTCGCGCATGGCGGCAAGGTCCACCACGGCGGGAACGCCGGTGAAGTCCTGCATCAGAACGCGCGCCGGACGATAGGCGATTTCGCGATCCGAGGTGCGTGTGGTGAGCCAGGTCTTCACGGCCTCGATGTCGGCCTTCGTGACCGTGCGGCCATCTTCGAAGCGCAGCAGGTTTTCAAGCAGCACCTTGAGCGAGAAGGGCAGGCGCGAAACGCCCTCGAGGCCTTTCTTCTCCGCATCGGGAATGCTGAAATAGGTGTAGCTGCGATTGCCGACCTTCAGCGTCTTGCGGGCGCCGAAGCTGTTGCCGGCTTCCTTCTTTGCAGGCGCCTTCCGGGCGGCGGGCTTTTTCGGCGCCGCTTTTTTCGCGGGCGCTTTCTTCGGCGCGGCTTTCGCTGCCGTTTTGTTAACCGTCGCCTTCTTTGTCGCCGTTGCCTTCTTCGCTACCGGCTTCTTCGCAGGAGCGGTCTTCTTCGGTGCCGCTTTCTTCGTAACCGGCTTCTTCGGCGCGGCCTTGCGGGCGACGGGCTTCTTTGCAGCCACGGTTTTCTTCGCAACCGGCTTCTTCGGCGCGGCCTTTCTGGCCGGCGCCTTTCTTGCGACCGGCTTCTTCGCTACGGTTTTCTTCGCAACCGGCTTCTTTGCGGCGGGCTTTCGAGCGGCGGCAGCTTTTTTCGGCGCCGCCTTTTTCGGGGCTGCCTTTCTCACCGGCGTCTTTTTCGCCACCGTTTTCTTCGCTACGGGCTTCTTCGCCACAGCTTTTTTCGCAACGGGCTTCTTTGCAGCGGCCTTCTTTGGAGCAACCTTTTTCGGCGCAGCCTTCTTCGGAGCGGCCTTCTTGGCGACGGGCTTCTTCGCAGCAGCCTTCTTCGGTGCGGTCTTCTTCGCGACAGGCTTCTTCGCCGCCGTCTTTTTCGGCGCGACCTTCTTGACTGCCTTCTTCACCGTCTTCTTCGCTGCCGCCGTCGTCTTCTTGACTGCCTTCTTCGCGGTCTTTGCCGGAACAGCCTTCTTCACCTTCGCCGCATTTTTTGCGGCAGGTTTCTTTTTTGCCTTCGCCGATTTGGCCGTCGCCTTCTTCGCCATCTGTCTATGATCCTCGATGATGCGCGGTCCGGGCTGTAAGGGGGGAATGCGGGGACCGTGCGGGGTGCCGCCCGCGCCGTGAAAAGGCGCGAGCATCAATGCCCGATTTCGCCGCCGCTTCTCAGCCTGGAACCTATATGCTTGTCGCGCGGGACTATAATGTCTTTCGCAAGGAATGACCATGCTTCGCCCTGAAAAGCGGGCGTGATAATCAGCATCGCACACGATGCAGGGAGATGCGGATGAGGGAAGTGCTCGTCGAGAAAAACGGTCCGGTGACAAGCATCGTTCTGAATCGGCCTTACGCGAAGAATGCCGTCGACAGAGATGCGGCGGATGCACTCTGCGAGGCCTTTCTCGATTTCGAACGCGACGAGGATGCGCTTGCCGGTGTGTTTTGCGGCGCGGATGGCGCTTTCTGTGCGGGTGCGGACCTCAAGGCCGTTGCGACGGGGAAGGGAAATCGTTCCGTGCCCCCCGCAACCGGCGCCGATTTCTCGCGGCTCGCAAGTGACGGACCGATGGGCCCGTCGCGAATGATTCTCAACAAACCCGTGATCGGTGCGATTTCCGGCCATACGGTCGCGGGCGGTCTCGAACTTGCGCTCTGGTGCGACATGCGTGTGGTGGAAGAAGACGCGATCATGGGTGTTTTCTGCCGCCGCTGGGGTGTGCCGCTGATCGATGGCGGCACGGTGCGCCTGCCGCGCCTCATCGGCCATTCGCGCGCGATGGATCTCATTCTCACGGGGCGGCCCGTGGGTGCGGAGGAGGCGCTTGCCATTGGCCTTGCAAACCGCATTGCGCCGAAAGGAAAGGGCCGGGAGGAAGCCGAAAAGCTCGCGCTTGAAATCTCGCGGTTTCCGCAACTCTGTTTGCGGCATGACCGGATGTCGGCCTATGAGCAGTGGGATCTGCCTTACGATCAGGCGCTCGCGAATGAATTCGAGCATGGGCGCAAGGTTCTTGCTTCCGGCGAGACGCTGAAAGGCGCGGCGCGCTTTGCATCGGGCAAGGGCAGGGGCGGGCGTTTTGACGATATCTGAGCTTTCTCTTTGCGTGCGTGATCTCGCCTGCGAGCGCGGTGGGCGTCTCGTCTATGACGGGCTTTCCTTTTCGCTCAAGGGCGGCGAGGCGCTGGTGCTGACGGGGCCGAACGGCGCGGGCAAGTCGAGCCTCTTGCGTCAGCTTGCAGGCCTTCTCGATGTTGTGCGGGGTGAGATCGCGCTTGAGGGAGGCGACCCGGAGCGTACGCCCGGCGAGCAGGCGCATTATGTCGGCCATCTCGATGCGCTGAAGCCTTCCATGAGTGTTGCGGAGACGATTGCGTTCTGGCGGGTCTTTTTCGGCAGCATTCCGCAGGGGGCGGAAACGGCGCTCGAAGCGCTGGGGCTCCTGCATCTCGCCGATCTGCCGGTCGCCTATCTCTCAGCCGGTCAGCGCCGCCGGCTTTCGCTTGCCCGCCTCATCGCGGTGCCGCGCCCGATCTGGCTTCTCGACGAGCCGACCGTCGCGCTCGATGCCGCCAGCGTTGCCCGTCTTGTGCGGCTGATGAAAGGGCATCTCGGGCAGGGCGGCATGATCGTTGCCGCGACGCATCTCGATCTCGGCCTTGAAAACGAGAAAACGCTGCGCCTCGGCGCGGAGGTGGTGGCATGATGCGCGCCTTCCTCGCCCTTCTCGCGCGCGATCTGCGCCTTGCCGTGCGGCTGGGCGGTGGGGGCGGCATGGCCGTTTTCTTCTTTCTCATCGTGATCTCGCTGCTGCCGCTCGGGATCGGGCCGGACCGGGCGCTGCTCGCCAAGGTTGCACCGGGGATGCTCTGGGTGGCGCTGCTGCTCGCCGCGCTGCTCACGCTCGACCGGCTGTTCCAGGCGGATTACGAGGACGGCTCGCTCGACCTCCTCACCATGGGCGCGCTGCCGCTCGAACTCATCGTGGTGGCAAAGGCCCTGGGACACTGGCTGACGACCGGGCTTCCGCTCGTCGTCGCGGCGCCTCTTCTCGGTGTGCTGCTCAACCTGCCGGGCGAGGCCTATCCGCCGATGATGGCCGCGATGCTGATCGGCACGCCGGCCTTGAGCTTTCTCGGTGCGATCGGTGCAGCGCTCACCGTCGGCATCCGCCGGGGCGGGCTTCTCGCCTCGCTTCTCGTGCTGCCCTTCTATATTCCGGTGCTGATTTTCGGTGTGGGCGCGGCCGATGCGACGGCGGGCGGGTTTTCGGGCGAAGCGGGCCGGCAGAGCCTGGCTCTTCTAGGCGCCGTGGCGCTTGCGAGCCTCGTGCTGGGGCCGCTCGGCGGGGCGGCGGCATTGCGCGCCAATTTGAGGTGAGGCCCCGTATGAGCCAGATGGCATGAGCCGGATTGCATGTCGAAACCGTGGCAATATGACCCCCTCTGCGGCTTGCTCTCATTGCCGGGCCTGCGCTAAATGGCGGCCATGAACAGCCTTACCGCCCTGCAGCGGTTCCATGCCTATGCCAATCCGGCGCGCTTCATGGCGCTGTCGGCGCGGCTCGTTGCGCCGCTCTGGATTTTGAGCGTGCTCGTCATCGGCGCCGGGCTCTGGTTCGCGCTTTTCGATTCACCGCCCGATTATCAGCAGGGCGAGACGGTGCGCATCATGTATGTGCATGTGCCGTCGGCCTGGCTTGCGATGTTCGGCTATGGCGTGATGGCATTTGCGTCCGCCGTCGGGCTCGTCTTCCGGCATCCGCTTTCCGATGTCTGCGCGAAATCGGCGGCTCCCATCGGTGCCGGCTTCACCTTCCTGGCGCTCCTCACGGGCTCGCTCTGGGGACAGCCCATGTGGGGCACCTGGTGGGAATGGGACGCGCGGATGACCTCCGTCCTCATCCTGTTCTTTCTCTATCTCGGCTATATTGCGCTCTGGGCCACCATCGAGGAGCCGGTGCGCGCGGCGCGCGCTGCGGCCGTGCTTGCGCTTGTCGGCGCGATCAACATTCCGATCATCCGCTACTCGGTAGTGTGGTGGAACACGCTGCACCAGCCGGCTTCCGTCTTCCGCATGGACGGGCCGAGCATTGCGCCCGCCATGCTGCTGCCGCTCGGGCTGATGGGTGTCGGTTTCACACTTCTCTTCATCACGCTGCTGCTCGTGCGGATGCGCGCGGAAGTCATGCGCCGCCGCGTACGCAACCTGCGTCTTGCGACGGCGGGTGCAGCGGCAGAGGGCTGAGCGATGGATGAATTTTTCCATATGGGTGGCTACGCCTTCTATGTCTGGTCGGCCTATGGCGCAGCCTTCGCCGTGATCGTCGCGCTTGTCTGGCAAAGCGTGGCGGATTACCGCGCGCAAACGCGGCTTGCCGAGACGCTTGAAAAGGCGGCGGGCGGGCGTGTGCGCCGCGCGGCGCATCGTGAACATGAAACCGGAGAGGATGCTTCGTGAACTCCAGATTCCGGCTGGCGGCGCTTATTCCCGTCGCGATCTTTCTTGTTCTTGCGGGTCTTTTCTTCGCGGCGATCTATCGCGGCGATCCCTCGCGTGTGCCGTCCGCCCTGATCGGGCGCTATGTGCCGGAATTCGACCTGCCGCCGGTCGAGGGGATCGAGAGGCCGGGCGTGGCCTCCGCCGATTTCGGCAAGGGTGTGCCGGTCATCGTCAATGTCTGGGCATCCTGGTGCGTGCCCTGCCGCGATGAGATGCCGCTTCTGATCGAGCTTGGCCGCGTCTCGCGCGCGCCGCTTTTCGGCATCAACTACAAGGACGACCCTGTTGCCGCGCGCCGCTTTCTCGCCGAACTCGGCAATCCTTTCGCGCGCATCGGCAAGGACGCGAAGGGCCGCGCCGCCATCGACTGGGGCGTCTATGGCGTGCCTGAAACCTATATCGTGGATGGAAACGGCCGCATCGCGCTGAAACATGTCGGGCCGCTGACGCCCGAGGCGATTGCCGATGAAATTCTGCCCGCGCTCAAGGCGGCGCGCCTTTCATCCGGCGAATGAACGCGAGACGAAGGGACGCGGCCTCAGAGCGGTAAGCGGTATCAGCTCTTCTTGCGACGTGTAGCGGGCGCTTTTTTCGCCGCGGGCTTTTTCACCGGCTTCTTTTTTGCCGGTGCGCGCTTCACGGTTTTCTTCGGCGCGACTTCTTCCGTCTTCATGCCCTCGATTGCCGTGTTGAGCTGGGTGAGACCTTTCAGAAGGTCGCCCTGCAGCGTCTTCGGCAATACGTCGAGCAGTGCCTTTTCGGCAGCAATCGCTTTGGGCATCGCGCTTTTGAGTGCGCGGCGGCCGGCAGCGGTCAGGCGCACCGAGTTTGCGCGGGCGTCTTCAGCCGTGCGCTTGCGGGCGAGAAGGCCGTTCTTGATCATGCGGCTGATCATGTCGGCGAGCGTCGAGCGGTCGATGCCCGTGCGGTTCACGAGATCGGTCTGGCTCAGGCCTTCTTCTTCATCCACCGCGAAAAGCACGATGAACTGGCGCGGCGTGATTGCGCTCGATCCCATCTGCTGCACGAACTGGTCATAAGCGAATTGCTGTGCACGGCGCAGCAGATGACTTAGCGAATTTTCAAGATCGAAATTTCCGGTTGGCTTCCTGGCTGCCATTCGTTCGGTCCTCTGGATTAACAGACACAACAAGTGTCCGGCACTGGGGGCGGCGTCCTATGCGGACAAGTCTTCCCTGTCGGGAGAATGATCGTTACACGCACTCGCGGCGATTATATGGCCGGCTGCCGTCTGGCGCTCTATCATCATATGCACCCGCACACCCTGTTTATGCAAGGGCTGCAGGCGGAAAAGCGAAGTTAAGATTATCTATATAGGTCTGTGCGCGGACATTTCACGATTTATCGCCCCCTTTTTTGCGGGTGCGATTGCAGCTTCCACACACAGAACAAACACAGCACCACGATGTAGCTCCGTGGGCGGACCAACAGGTTGAAACAAGACGATGCCGGATGAAAAAAACGAGAACAAGCAAATGCCCGCCGGGCCGAAGCCGCAGGAAACAGGCGCGCAAGACGATGTTATGTTTTCGCGCCGCGTACCAATCGGGGACAGCCTGCCCCGAGATATATGCGATCGTTGCGGCTTTATTCACTATGTAAATCCAAAGATTGTCGTTGGTTCCGTCGTCACGCATGGTGAAAAGTTCCTTCTCTGCAAACGGTCCATCGAGCCCCGGCGCGGCTACTGGACGCTGCCTGCGGGCTTCATGGAACAGGGGGAGACGACGGCAGAAGGTGCCCGGCGCGAAGCGATGGAAGAGGCGAATGCCGATATCCGTCTTCGCGATGTACTGGCAATTTACAGCATTCCCCGTATTGCCCAGGTCCAGATCATGTATCGCGCGGAGCTTTCCACACCGGATTTTTCCGCAGGCGAAGAAAGCCTCGAAGTCGGTCTGTTCTCATGGGACGACATTCCGTGGGAGGAACTTGCCTTTCCGAGCGTCTACTGGGCGCTGACGCAATTCCGCTCGGTTATGGGCAGGGATGTGATTGCCCCTTTCACGAACCCTGAAGGTGAAAACGGCAATCTCTTCCCTCGACCGCCTTCCGCAGGCTGAGGGAAGATTGCTGGCAAAACCGGAAATTTCGCGACATTGTTTCCCGATAATAAATTTCCGGGGAGGGAAAGATGAGCAAGGCGGGGGGCGCGCAGCGCATGACGGCGGAGGAGCGGCGGGTCATCTTCGCCTCGTCGCTCGGTACGGTGTTCGAGTGGTACGATTTCTACCTCTACGGCTCGCTGGCGGCGATCATCTCCGTGCAGTTCTTTTCCGGCGTGAATCCGACCGCGGCGTTCATCTTTGCGCTGCTCGCCTTTGCCGCCGGTTTTGCCGTGCGGCCGTTCGGCGCCATCGTATTCGGGCGGCTCGGCGATCTCGTCGGACGCAAATACACCTTCCTCATCACCATTCTCATCATGGGGCTTTCGACCTTCATCGTCGGCCTGCTGCCCGGCTACGCGGCCATCGGCTTTGCCGCGCCCGCCATTCTCATTGCCCTGCGTCTTGCGCAAGGCCTCGCTCTCGGCGGTGAATATGGCGGCGCTGCAATCTATGTCGCCGAACATGCGCCGCACGGGAAACGCGGCGCCTATACGGCCTGGATACAAACGACGGCGACGCTCGGCCTCTTTCTCTCGCTCCTCGTGATCCTCGGGTGCCGGCTGTCGATGGACAAGGAGAGCTTCGAGGCGTGGGGCTGGCGCATTCCCTTCCTGCTCTCCATCGTGCTGCTCGGGATTTCCGTGTGGATCAGGTTGAAACTCAACGAGTCGCCGCTTTTCCAGAAGATGAAAGAGGAGGGCACGCTCTCCAAGGCGCCGTTGACGGAAAGTTTCGCGCGCTGGGGCAATCTCAAGATCGTCATTATCGCGCTGGTCGGCCTGACCGCGGGACAGGCGGTTGTCTGGTACACGGGCCAGTTCTACGCCCTCTTCTTCCTGACGCAGGTGCTGAAGGTGGAAAGCCAGACCGCCAATATCCTGATCGGCGGCGCGCTTCTTCTCGGTGTTCCCTTTTTCGTCATCTTCGGTGCGCTGTCGGACAGGATCGGCCGCAAGCCGATCATTCTTGCGGGCTGTCTGCTCGCCGTTGTCACCTATTTCCCGCTTTTCTCCGCGCTTACGCATTTCGCCAACCCGCGCCTCGAAGCCGCGCAGGAATATTCGCCGGTGGTGGTGATTGCGGACCCTGCGACATGCTCCTTCCAGTTCAACCCGGTGGGCACGGCGGCCTTCACCTCATCCTGCGATGTGGCGAAATCGGCGCTCGCGCAGCGCGGCATTCCCTACAGCAATGTTGCGGCGGCGCCCGGCACCGTTGCGGAGGTGCATGTGGGCGAGGTCACGCTTTCTTCCTTCGATGCGAGTGACGATGCAGATGGTGCCAAGCGGGCGCACTTCACGAGGGCGCTTGCTTATGCGGTGGAGGAGGCGGGCTATCTGCCGGCCGACCCCGACACCATCAACTATCCGATGGTCGTCGCGATCCTCTTCATTCTCGTCCTCTATGTGACGATGGTCTACGGCCCCATAGCGGCGATGCTTGTCGAACTTTTCCCGACGCGCATCCGCTACACTTCGATGTCGCTGCCCTATCATATCGGCAATGGCTGGTTCGGCGGCTTCCTGCCGACCGTCTCCTTCGCCATCGTCGCGGCGACGGGCAATCTTTATTCGGGGCTCTGGTATCCGGTGATCATTGCGGCGATGACATTCATCGTCGGTCTCATCTTCGTGCCGGAGACGAAGGACCGGGAGCTTCACCCGGAAGGAAGCTGATCTATTCGGCGCGTTCTTCCGTCCCGGCGCTTTCCTTCGGTGCGTGTTTCGTGAGCACGGGGATTTGCGCGATGCCGAAGACCATGGTCAGCGGCATGATGCCGAAGAGCTTGAAGCTTACCCAGAAGTCGGTGGAAAAATTCCGCCACACGACTTCGTTGATGACGCCGAGAAGAACGAAAAAGAGGCCCCAGCGAACGGTGAGCACCATCCAGCCCTTGTCGGTCAGGTTGAAGGCGCCGTCGAAGAGCTGCTTCATGACGGGCTTGCCCATCATGGCGGCGCCGAGAAGCGCGGCGGCGAAAAGCGCGTTCACGATGGTCGGCTTCACCTTGATGAACTGTTCGTCCTGCAGATAGATCGTCAATGTGCCGAAGACCATCACGAAGACGCCGGTGACGAGCGGCATGGTCGGCACCTTGCGGAACTTCGCATAGGAATAGCCGAGCGAAATCGCGGTCGCGACCATGAAGCCGCCGGTCGCATAGAAGATGTTCTGACCTTCAGCATTGCCGAAGATCGAGTCCGCCTTCGAATTCAGCAGGAAGAAAACGACGAGCGGCCCGAGCTCGATCGCCATCCGCACCCATTGCGAATTGGTCATGCCGCCATGTGTGGCGTCGGCCTTGCTGTCGCTCATGATCTCTCCGGTTCGGGGTTTACACAGTTACGCATGGGGAGCGAGGGTGGATCAACCTGCCTCCGTGCCGGTGCCCGTAATCGCCCGCGCATAGGCCTCCGCATCGAAGGTCTGGAGGTCGTCGATCCCCTCGCCGACGCCGATCAGATGAACCGGCAGGCCGAATTTTCTGGCGATGGCGACGAGAATACCGCCGCGCGCCGTGCCGTCGAGTTTCGTCATGACGAGGCCCGTGATGCCCGCGACCTGGCCGAAAATCTCTACCTGGTTCACGGCGTTCTGGCCCGTCGTCGCATCGAGCACGAGCAGGGTTGCATGCGGGGTTTCGGGGTCGAGCTTGCGGATCACGCGGATCACCTTTTCAAGCTCGGCCATGAGGTCGGCCTTGTTCTGGAGGCGGCCTGCCGTGTCGATCATCAGCACGTCGGCGCCTTCTTCCTTCGCGCGCGCGAGCGCTTCATAGGCGAGGCCCGCAGCATCGCCGCCGATCTTCGTCGCGCAGACGGGGGCGCCGATCCGCTCCCCCCAGACTTTCAGCTGTTCGACGGCGGCGGCGCGGAAGGTGTCGCCCGCGGCGAGCATCACGCTTTTCCCCTCGGCTTTCAGTTTTGCGCCGATCTTGCCGATGGTCGTCGTCTTGCCTGCGCCGTTCACGCCCGTCATCAGGATCACGAAGGGTTTTTTCGTCGCGTCGATTTCGAGCGGCTTCTCGACGGGCTTCAGGACTTTCGCAATCTCGAAGGCGAGAATCTCACGGATTTCCTCCGGGCTCACTTCCTTGTTGTAGCGGTCCTTGCCGACGGCCTCGGTGACGGAGGCGGCGGCGTCGAGGCCGAGATCGGCGGAGATCAGCAGCTCTTCGAGTTCCTCAAGGGTGGCGCCATCGAGCTTCTTCTTCGTGAAGATGCCGGTGATGCCCTCCGACAGGTTCTTCGTCGAGCGGGTCAACCCTTCCTTCATGCGGCGGAAGATCGACTTCTTTTCCACGGCTTCGGAATTCGGATAGTTTTGTGTCACTTGCAGCCTATAAAAATTCGTAAGCTTTCAGAATTCGATATGTAGTTTTGCCGTCGATGATACAAAACTTTCGGTGCTTGCCCGGATGCACAACTAAGCTTCGGAGTACCTTCCGCACGGCTTCTCCAACGACATGAGAATGCTGAACTACCGATACATCTGCGCCGGATTCGGCTAAGCGCAAAATTTGATCTGCTCGCTTACCACACATGTCGAGAGTCATTTCCCGAAAATTCGTTGGACCTTTCAGCAAGAAAGCCCCCGTACAGCGATTGCCATTGACGACAATTGAGCTTGAGAAGTGATCATTGGTTTCACCGCCCCAATCTTTCTTTGTCGGCTCAGCCAGCAATTCAGCGAAAGCTTCCTTCACGCGTTTTTCGGGTAGATGTTTCATTGCATTTAGCCATTCATCGGCAGAATCCACGTCAACGTCTTTTAATTTCACGAACTGCTGAATGTCTTCAGGAAGAATCTCTCCAAATTCGCGCCCGAACCACATAAGGCGAGCTCCATCTGGCCCGTTTCGTGGGTGGTCAAGCCACGGCGCTCCAATAACTAGCGGTTCGATTTCGTAGCAGTCTTCTTTGTTGTGCAGCAGACCAACAATCGCTTCGAAAGAACCTTCGGCAAGATTCATCTTCCCCGTAGAACTCACCAGATGTTCTGTGTGGTAGGCGATGAAAACTGGCTTGCTAAATTCCAAATCCGTGACGACTTTGTGTCTTACGCGCGGCTCGTCATATATGTTCGGACATGGCTCCAACTGTTCAGTGCTTCGGAACAGAAGCTTAGGCTTGTTTTCTTCCAAGGCTACGAGCAACGTCGGGGCATGAACCGCATCGCAAACGTCTAACAACATCGTTACCAACAAATGGTCATTGTTCAGACGTGTTAGGTGATCATCCCCAACCTTGGCGCGTTCAAAATAGACATCCCGTATCGCATTGGGCAGGGCAGTTAGGCAAAGTCGCCGGTTGAGGAACCCCATATCTATATGGGAGAAGGCGTCCATCGTCCTCAGTTTGACGTCAAGGCTTTCAATGCTCACGCCGCCCTCAAACCTTCAAAACTTTTTCCGTCATGCGCGGCGAGGCGAAGCGGAATTATCTCCCCCGCGCGCGCTTCCTCCTTCACGCGCACCGGCGTGAACTGATGTGTGCGGCCAAGCGTCGGCGTTTCCATGAGGACCGCGCGCGTCGCGCCGATCCCTTCGTCCAGATGCGCGCGCACATGCGCATGGCCTTTTGCGCGAAGCCGGTCGGCGCGGGCCTTCGCCACATCGCGCGCCACTTGCGGCATCTTTGCGGCGGGCGTGCCGGGGCGGGGCGAGAAGGGGAAAACATGGAGCCATGTCAGCCCGCATTCATCGACAAGCCGCATCGTGTTTTCGAACATTTCGTCGGTCTCGGTCGGGAAGCCGGTAATGAAATCCGCGCCGAAAACGATATCGGGACGAGCCTTGCGCACGTCCTCGCAGAAGCGGATGGAATCGTCGCGCAGATGCCGCCGCTTCATCCGCTTCAGGATCATGTCGTCGCCCGCCTGCAACGAAAGATGGAGATGCGGCATCAGCCGCTCTTCATCGGCGATGAGACGCATGAGGTCGTCATCGGCCTCGATGGAGTCGATCGAGGAAAGACGCAGCCGTTCGAGTTCCGGCACGAGCTTCAGGATGCGGCGAGCCAGACTGCCGAGGCCCGGGCGTCCGGGCAGATCGCCGCCGTAAGACGTCATGTCGACGCCGGTCAGCACGACCTCGCGGTAGCCGTTTTCAACGAGCGTGCGCACCTGTGCGACGACCTCGCCTGCCGGTACGCTGCGCGAGGGGCCGCGGCCATAGGGGATGATGCAGAAAGTGCAGCGATGGTCGCAGCCGTTCTGCACCTGCACGAAGGCGCGCGCACGCCCTTCGAGGCCCTGCACCAGATGGCCCGCCGTTTCCGTCACCGACATGATGTCGTTCACGCGCACCTTCTCGTTGGTGTGGAGCGCGAGGGCGGGCTGCCAGCTTTGGGCTCTCATCTTCTCGTCATTGCCGATCACGAGATCGACCTCGCCCATCCCGGCAAAGCTGTCGGGGTTCACCTGCGCCGCGCAGCCGGTGACGATGATGCGGGCTTGCGGGTTCTCGCGACGCGCCTTGCGGATCGCCTGGCGTGCCTGGCGTTCGGCTTCCGCCGTCACCGCGCAGGTGTTGAAGACGATGGCATTGTCGAGGCCGGCCTTCTCGGCATGGCCGCGCATCACTTCCGACTCATAGCTGTTGAGGCGGCAGCCGAAGGTGACGATTTCCGTTTTCCGCGTCACGCCGCCCCCGCGAGCATCTTCGCCGGGTCGAGATCGCCTTCGTAGTCGAGCGCGGCCGCGCCCGTCATGTAGATGTGGTTGTCGGCTTCCCGCCACTCGACGGTGAGGTCGCCGCCGGGCAGGCTCACCGTGATCTTGCGCTCCGTCTTGCGGCGGCGGATCGCGGCGACAGTGGAGGCGCAGGCCGCCGTGCCGCAGGCCTTTGTCAGCCCGACGCCGCGCTCCCAAGTGCGCAGCTTCAGATGCGTGGGCGAGAGAACCTGCGCCACGGAAATATTCGCGCGCTCGGGAAAGAGCGGATGATGTTCGAGCATCGGGCCGATGCGGTCGAGCTCGATCGCGTCAGCATCGTCGACGAAGAAGACCGCATGCGGATTGCCGACATTGACGACGCCCGGCGAATGCATGATCGGGTTTCCAAGCGGGCCCACCTCAAGCTCGATGCCGCGCGTATCCCGGAATTCTTCCGATAGCGGGATCTGGTCCCACTTCAGGCGCGGCTCGCCCATGTCGACTGTGATGTCCTCGCCATCGGCGCGGGTCGCGACCGTGTCGCCGCCCAGCGTCTCGATTGTGACGGCGTCCTTGCCGGTCTCGTCGAGGATCAGCCTGCCGATGCAGCGCGCGGCATTGCCGCAGGCTTCCACCGTGCCGCCATCCTGATTGCGGATGCCCATGAAGGCGTCGCCGCCGTTCCGGGGCTCCTCGATGGTGATGAGCTGGTCGCAGCCCACGCCCTTTTCCCGGTCGGCGATGGCGCGCGCCAGCGCATCGGTGAGCGCAAGCGGCTCCCGGCGCAGGTCCAGCACGACGAAGTCGTTGCCGAGGCCGTTCATCTTCAGAAAATGATGCGTCGTGCGGGTCATGATGCGGGCATATATGGCCCTTTTTGGCCGCTTGTGCCAGTAGTTGAGGAAAAGCGGAAAGACGGGGGGAAAATGAGGGGCATCATGGTTTGGGCGCTTGGTCTTGCGGCGGCGGTTCTGGTCCTTGCGGGCATTGCCGGGTTCTTGTGGGTGAACCGGCTGTTTGAGGCGCCGGAGGCCACGCGCGTCGCATCGCTTGCTGTCGAACTCGGCGCGACACGGGTCATGACCGTCTTCGCTCATCCCGACGACGAGCAGCTTGCGAACGGGCTCATCACCTCGGCCAAGGCGGGCGGCGCCTATGTCGCGCAGGTGACGGCGACGCGCGGCGAGGCGGGAACGCAGGTGCCTGTGGTCGCCCGGCAGCGCGATCTCGGCATTATCCGCCATGCGGAAGTGCTGAAAAACGGCTTCGCGCTGGGCATCGACGAACAGGAAGTCTGGGATTACCCCGATGGCGGGGTGCCGGAGGTGCCGATGGAGGAACTGGTCGGCCGCGTGGCCGAGGCCATGACGCGCTACCGGCCGGACCTCGTCGTCACTTTCTGGCCTGCCAGCGGGGCCACCGGCCACAAGGACCACATGCGGATGGGTCTCGTGGCGGAGCAGGCGATTGCCCGGCTCAGGGCCGGGGTCGGCGATTATCGCGGTCCCCGCCACATCGCCTATGCGCTGACGCCGCCGCGCGCCATGGCGCGGCTGGCCGGGGAAACGGGGCGTTTCGTGGTCGAAAACCAGCCCGCGCCCACCCATGCGGTGCCCGGCAACACGGCGTCCAAGCTCAAGGGCTGGGAAATCCACGCGTCTCAGGGCGATTATGTCCGCCGGGCCTATGGCGTCCCCGCCCGCCTCCTCTATCTCGTCTGGGACAAGGAGTTTTATGCATTGCGGAATGCCGCCGATATCGGGAAGGAAGACTGATGGAAAGCCTCATGCCGCTTGCGTATGAAGTCGCGGAATTGCTGAAGAAAAGGGGTGAAACCATCGCCCTGTCGGAAAGTTCGATGGGCGGGCTCGTGTCTGCCGCGCTGGTCGCCCAGCCCGGCGCCTCCGCCTTCTATCTGGGCTCGACCGTCATCTATACGCGGGGCGCCGCGAAGGCGCTCTACGACCTCAAGGGGCCGCCTGCGCCTGACGTCAAACCCTTGACCGAGCCCTATGCCGCCGCGATGGCGGAGGTTGTGCGTGAGAAGTTCCGGGCTACATGGGCGATCTCGGAAATGGGGGCCTCCGGGCCTTCCGGCTCGCCTTACGGGCCGGGGCCGGGCACGGCGGTGATCGGGCTCGCAGGGCCTCATCCCGCCTCGATCACCGTCAGTACCGGCTCTGCCGACAGGGCCGCCAATATGCGGGCCTTCGGGGAGGCGGCGCTCCGGCTCATCCTCGAAACATTGACAGAATAGCGGACAGACCCTAGTTTCCGCGCAAGTTTTTCGGGACATTGTTGCGCCCCGACCCGCCCGAGGCATTGAGCCCGGGTCAACTTCCGCCGGCGATATTCGCTCGCGGAAGCGTTTTTTCTTTGTGTTACAGGGATTTAGAGCAGACGTGTTCGACAATCTGACAGGCCGCCTCGGCGACGTTCTTTCCAAGCTCAAGGGCCGCGGCTCTCTGGGCGAGAAGGACGTGGACGAGGCCATGCGCGAGGTGCGCCGGGCGCTCCTCGAGGCCGATGTCGCATTGCCGGTCGCCAAATCCTTCATCGACAAGGTGCGGACACGCGCCATCGGGCATGAAGTTCTGAAGTCGGTCACGCCCGGCCAGCAGGTCATCAAGATCGTTCATGACGAACTGGTGGAAATGCTGGGCGGCGCGGAAGCCGACACCTCGATCTCCTTGCGCGCGGCAGCCCCGGTCGTCCTCATGATGGTCGGCCTGCAGGGGTCCGGTAAAACCACCTCGACCGCCAAGATCGCCAAGCGCCTCACCGCGCGCGACAAGCGCAAGGTCATGATGGCGTCCCTCGATACGCGCCGTCCCGCCGCGCAGGAGCAGCTCAAGGTTCTCGGCGAGCAGGCCGGCGTCGCGACGCTGCCCATCGTTGCCGGGCAGCAGCCCGTGGCCATTGCCAGGCGCGCCGTCGAGGCCGCGCGTCTCGGCGGCTTCGATGTGCTCATGCTCGATACGGCGGGCCGTATCCATATCGACGAAGAGCTGATGGGCGAGGTTGCGGAAGTGCGCGACGTCGCCAATCCGCATGAAACGCTTCTCGTCGCCGACAGCCTGACCGGTCAGGACGCGGTCAATGTCGCCGAACAGTTCAATGCCCGCATCGGCGTTACCGGCATCGTGCTGACGCGTGTCGACGGCGACGGACGCGGCGGCGCCGCGCTTTCCATGCGCGCCGTCACCGGCGTTCCGATCAAGTTGCTCGGCACCGGCGAAAAGATGGACGCGCTGGAGGATTTCCGCGCCGACCGCGTCGCGGGCCGCATTCTCGGCATGGGCGATGTCGTCAGCCTTGTCGAGAAGGCCGCCGAGAGCTTCGATACGGAAAAGGCCGAGAAGATGGCCGAACGGCTCCGCAAGGGCCAGTTCGACCTCGACGATCTCGCCGAACAGCTCCGCCAGATGGGCCGCATGGGTGGCATGAAGGGCCTGCTCGGCATGTTGCCCGGCGTCGGCAAGGCGCAGATGCAGGCCGCCCAGGCGCATATGAATGACGGCACCATCAAGCGCCAGATCGCCATTGTCACCTCCATGACGAAGGCCGAACGCGCGAACCCGAAGCTCCTCAATGCGAGCCGCAAGAAACGCGTTGCGAAGGGGTCGGGCACCGAGGTGCAGGAAATAAACCGCCTTCTGAAAATGCACCGTCAGATGGCGGACATGATGAAGGCGATGGGCCGCCAGAAGGGCGGCATGATGTCGAAGCTTTTCGGCGGTGGCGGCGGTGGTCAGATGCCGGACCTGCCCCCCGAACTCGCAAACGATCCGAAGGCGCTGCAGAAGGCGCTTTCGTCCGGCGGCGGTTTGGGCGGCGGCCTCCCCAAGGGCATGGGCGGGGGGCTTCCCGGGCTTCCCGGCTCCGGCATGGGTGGCATGCCGCCGGGTCTTCCGGGGCTTCCCTCGGGCAAGAAGAAAAAGTGATTAGAGAAATATCCGTTTACGGATGAACTGATTTCCGGCCCGAACGATCGGCCGGACTACTTGAAAGGTAAGACAAGATGGCTCTGAAAATCCGGCTCGCGCGTGGCGGTGCCAAGAAGCGCCCCTTCTATCGCATCGTGATCGCCGATACGCGTTCGCCCCGCGATGGGCGCTTCATCGAGAAGATCGGCACGTTCAACCCGCTGCTCCCGAAGGACAATGCGGACCGTATCGCTCTCGACGTCGAGCGTGCGAAGCACTGGCTCTCCGTTGGAGCGCTGCCGACCGACCGCGTGTCCCGCTTCCTGAGCGAAGCCGGCCTCTTCACGCGTGAAGCCCGCAACAACCCGAACAAGGCGAAGCCGAAGGCGAAGGCGCAGGAGCGTCTCGAAGCGGCGCGCATGGCGGAAGAAGAAGCCGCCGAAGCTGCGAAGGCCGCTGCCGAAGCACCCGCCGAGGAAGCGCCCGCAGAAGAAGCCCCTGCCGGGGAAGCTCCCGCGGAAGAGGCGCAGGCGTAATCACGCTTGCGCGTCGCACCGATGGGTGACGGGCGGGAAAAAAGGGTCTGTCTGGGTGTGGTCACGGGCGCACATGGTGTGCGTGGCCTCGTCCGGGTGAAGCCCTTCACGGAAACGCCGGACGGTGTCGCCGCCTACGGGCCGGTCGAGACGAAGGACGGCGCAAGGCGCTTCGCCATTGCGGCGAAGGGCATGGCGAAGGATCTCGTCATTTGCCAGCTTGAAGGCATTGCCGACCGCGATGTGGCGGCTGCGCTCAGGGGCACGGAGCTATATGTGCCGCGCGAGCGCCTGCCGGAAGCGGATGAGGACGGGGAAGGCTGGTATCACGCCGACCTCATCGGTCTTCGGGTGGTGGGCACGGATGGCAAGGTCTATGGCCTTGTCGCCGGGGTCGAGAATTTCGGGGCGGGCGACCTCCTCGAAATCGCGCCCGATGAAGGCGGCGAGACGGTGCTGATGAGCTTCACGGACGAAAACGTCCCTGAAGTCGATATCGAAGGCGGCAAGGTCGTGATCGACCCGCCTCTGGGTACCTTCGGCGACGATGCGGCGGAGGCGGATAATGAGTGAAGGCTGGTCCGCAACCGTGCTGACGCTCTTCCCGGAGATGTTTCCGGGGGCCTTGGGCGTTTCGCTCGCAGGCCGGGCGCTGGAGGCGGGGACATGGGCGCTCGACGCCGTGGATATCCGCTCCTTCGCGACCGACCGGCACCGCTCCGTGGACGATACGCCGGCAGGCGGCGGTCCGGGCATGGTGATGCGGGCGGATGTCGTGGCGGCGGCGGTCGATGAGGTCCACCCCGAGGGGGACCGGAGGCCGCTGATCTATCTGAGCCCCCGGGGGGCGCCCTTGACCCAGAAACGGGTCAGGGAGCTTGCTGCGGGGCCCGGCGTGGTCCTTCTCTGCGGCCGTTTCGAGGGGCTCGATCAGCGGGTCATCGAGGGACGGCAGATGGAGGAGATCAGCCTCGGGGATTTCGTCCTTTCGGGCGGGGAACCTGCGGCGCTCGCCCTTCTCGATGCCGTGATCCGGCTTTTGCCGGGGGTCATGGGCAGCGATGCGTCCGGCGAGGATGAGAGTTTCGAAGGCGGGCTCCTTGAGTACCCGCACTATACGCGGCCCCAGAACTTCGAGGGCCGTGAGATACCGGCGGTTCTCACCTCCGGCGATCATGCGAAGGTTAACGCGTGGCGCCGGGAGAGGGCCGAAGAGACAACACGGCAAAGGCGGCCCGATCTCTGGGAGAAATTTCTCCGGAAAAGGCCCTAAGACAGTCGCCAATGCCCATTATTTATGTTAGGGAAGCGCGCTTCCGGGCCGGGATGTCCCGACAAAGCCCAGAACGCCTTCATATCCGAGGTTGAGACCCATGAATATCATCGAGCAGCTCGATCAGGAGCAGATGGAAGCTCTTGCAAGCGGCAAGACCATTCCCGACTTCGCACCGGGCGATACGCTCCAGGTCAATGTGAAGGTTGTCGAAGGCACCCGCGAGCGCGTGCAGGCCTATGAAGGCGTTTGCATCGCCCGCTCCGGCGGCGGCATCAACGAGAACTTCACGGTTCGCAAGATTTCCTACGGCGAAGGTGTGGAGCGTGTTTTCCCGCTCTATGGCCCGCTTCTCGACAGCATCAAGGTTCTGCGCAAGGGCCGGGTGCGTCGTGCGAAGCTTTATTACCTGCGCGGTCTGCGCGGTAAGGCCGCCCGAATTACCGAGAAGCAGGACAAATCCCGCTTGAAAGAGAAGACTGGCGCAGCCTGATTTCGTCCGCATAACGCGGAGACTGTCTCGAAAAGCGGGCAGGGCGCCGAAGCGCCCGGGCCCGCTTTTTTGTTGTGCGGCGACGGAATGATTATCTGACATAAAGCAAAGAACGCGGCGGTCCGTAATCCGCCGGAAGAGAGAGAAGCAAATGGCACCTCGCACAATGCCCCGAACCATGTACGACAAGATCTGGGATGCGCATCTCGTGGAGATGGCGGAGGACGGCACCGGCCTCCTCTACATCGACCGCCATCTCGTGCATGAGGTCACAAGCCCGCAGGCTTTCGAGGGCCTGCGCATGGCGCATCGCAAGGTTCACGCGCCCCTGAAGACGCTCGCCGTCGCTGACCACAACGTGCCGACGACCGACCGTTCCAAGGGCATTGCCGACGAAGAGAGCCGCATCCAGGTCGAGACGCTTGAGCACAATGCGACGGATTTCGGCGTCGAATATCTCCAGATGTCCGATATCCGTCAGGGTATCGTTCACATCGTGGGCCCCGAGCAGGGCTTCACGCTGCCCGGCACCACCATCGTTTGCGGCGACAGCCACACCTCCACGCATGGCGCCTTCGGCGCGCTGGCGCATGGCATCGGCACGTCCGAGGTCGAGCATGTGCTCGCGACTCAGACGCTGATCCAGGCCAAGGCGAAGAACATGCGGATCAACGTGGTGGGCAAGGCGCCGGAAGGCTTCACCGCGAAGGATATCGTGCTCGCCATCATCGGCGAGATCGGCACGGCGGGCGGTACCGGCTATGTCATCGAATATGCGGGCGAGGCGATCCGCGACCTTTCCATGGAAGGCCGCATGACCGTCTGCAACATGACGATCGAAGGCGGTGCCCGCGCCGGTCTCATTGCGCCGGACGAAAAGACCTATGCCTATCTCGAAGGCCGCCCGCGCGCGCCCAAGGGCAAGGCGTGGGAGATGGCGGTCGAATACTGGAAGACGCTGCCCTCCGACCCGGATGCGGTGTTCGACAAGGAAATCACCATCGACATCGCCAACCTGCCGCCGCTCATCACCTGGGGCACGAGCCCGGAAAACGTCATCAAGATCACGGACCGCGTTCCCGATCCGAAAGACGTGCACGACGAAGCGCATGCGAAGTCGATGCAGCGCGCGCTCGACTATATGGGGCTCAAGCCCGGTACGCCGATCAATGAAGTAAAGATCGACCGCGTCTTCATCGGCTCCTGCACCAATGGCCGCATCGAGGATCTGCGCGCCGCTGCCGTCATCGCCGAAAAGGCGATCAAGGCGGGCCGCAAGGTTGCGCCGACCGTCAATGCGATGGTCGTGCCCGGCTCCGGCCTCGTGAAGGAGCAGGCGGAAAAGGAAGGTCTCGACAAGATCTTCCTCGAAGCGGGCTTCGAATGGCGCGAGCCCGGCTGCTCCATGTGCCTTGCCATGAACGCCGACAAGCTCGAACCCGGTGAACGCTGCGCTTCGACATCGAACCGCAACTTCGAAGGCCGTCAGGGCCGCGGCGGACGCACGCATCTCGTCTCGCCCGCCATGGCGGTCGCGGCGGCGATCGAAGGCCATTTCACCGATGTGCGCGAATTCGGGAACTGAGGAAACGCAGATGGAAAAGTTCAACAAGCTCACAGGCGTTGCGGCGCCGCTGCCGATCATCAATGTCGATACCGACATGATCATCCCGAAGCAGTTCCTGAAGACGATCAAGCGCACGGGTCTCGGCAAGAACCTCTTCGACGAGATGCGTTATGACGACGACAAGAACGAGATCCCCGATTTCGTGCTCAACCAGCCCGCCTACCGGAATGCGCAGATCCTCGTCACCGGCGAGAATTTCGGCTGCGGCTCGTCGCGCGAACATGCGCCCTGGGCGCTGCTCGATTTCGGCATCCGCTGCGTGATCGCGCCGAGCTTTGCCGACATCTTCTACAATAACTGCTTCCAGAACGGCATTCTGCCCATCGTTCTGCCGCAGGAAGAAGTCGACAAGCTGATGGACGATGCGGAGCGCGGCTCCAACGCCGTCGTCACCGTCGATCTCGAAGCACAGGAAATCCGCGGGCCGGATGGCGGCGTCATCACCTTCGACATCGATCCCTTCCGCAAGCATTGCCTGCTCGAAGGTCTCGACGGCGTCGGCCTCACGCTGAAGAAGGAAGCGGAAATCGCAACCTTCGAAAAGAAGCTCGAAGCCGAACAGCCCTGGCTCTGATCGCCACCGACACCTCTTAAAAGAAGAAGCGTAATGACAAGAAACATCCTCATCGTCGCCGGCGACGGCATCGGCCCGGAAGTCATGGGCGAAGTCGAGCGCGTCATCGGCTGGTTCAACGACAACCGCAAGTTCGATGCGAAAGTCGAGAACGAGCTTGTCGGCGGTTGCTGCTATGACGCGCATGGCGTCGCGGTGACGGACGAGACGGTCGAAAAGGCGAAGAAGGCGGATGCCGTTCTCCTCGGCGCGGTCGGCGGGCCGAAATGGGATGATGTGCCTTACGAGGGCCGTCCCGAAGCGGGCCTGCTTCGTCTCAGGAAGGATCTCGAACTCTTCGCGAACCTTCGCCCCGCGCTTTGCTTTGCCGCGCTCGCCGATGCCTCGTCGCTGAAGCGCGAGATCGTCGAGGGCCTCGACATCATGATCGTGCGTGAGCTCACGGGCGGCGTCTATTTCGGCGAGCCGAAGGAAATCACCGATCTCGGCAATGGCGAGCGACGCGGCGTCGATACGCAGGTCTATACGACGAGCGAGATCCGGCGCATCGCGGAGGTCGCCTTCGATCTCGCGAAGAAGCGCGACAATCGCGTCATGTCGGTCGAGAAGCGCAACGTGATGAAGTCCGGTGTGCTCTGGTACGAGGAAGTTGCAAAGCTTCACAAGGAGAAGTTCGCGGATGTGAAGCTCGACAACATGCTGGCCGATAATTGCGCTATGCAGCTTGTCCGCAATCCGAAGCAGTTCGACGTCATCGTGACGGACAACCTTTTCGGCGACGTGCTCTCCGACATCGCCTCCATGCTCACGGGCTCGCTCGGCATGCTGCCCTCCGCCTCGCTCGGCGCGAAGGATGCGTCGGGCAAGGCCTGCGCCATGTATGAGCCGGTGCATGGCTCCGCGCCCGACATTGCGGGCACGGGGGCCGCAAACCCCATCGCCTCCGTCCTCAGTTTCGCCATGGCGCTGCGCTACACCTTCGAGCTCGGCGCGGACGCCGATCTGCTCGAAAAAGCCGTCGACAGTGTGCTGGCCGATGGCTTGCGCACCGGCGACATCATGCAGCCGGGCATGAAAAAGGCCAGCACGAAAGAGATGGGCGACGCGATCCTCGCCGCCCTCACCAAACTGAACGGATAAGCCGCTCGCCTCCCCCTTGCGGGGAGGCCCAAAAATCGTCGGGAAGCGCGATTTTTGGGGTGGGGGTCCGCAGGGCTCGACAAGCCCGGTGAGATTTGCGGGTCGGTACGGCGCCGAGCCCCCACCCGGGAAATCCGCTTGATCGCGAATTTCCCGACCTCCCCGCAAGGGGGAGGTGAAGATGTGGCCAAGCTTCGTTCCATGCCAGAATGCGAGCTATGGCAGATGAGCGGGCGCGCTATTTGAGACGAAACCAGACGGAGGCGGAGCGGAAGCTCTGGCTCTATCTGAAGGGCATGAAACACGAGGGATTCCATTTCCGGCGGCAGTGTCCGGTCGGCCCCTATGTCGCCGATTTCCTCTGTTACTCGGCGCGGATCATTGTCGAGGTCGATGGAGGCCAGCACGGAATGGATGCCGGGATTGAGCATGACCGGCGCCGCGACGAATGGTTTGAGAAGAACGGCTTTCGTGTTCTCAGATACTGGAACGCCGACGTGCTTGGAAATACCAAAGGTGTGATGGAGACGATCCTGAGCATCGTGAATGAAGGCAAGAGTTCCTGACCACTATTGGCGGGACACTGGAGAGACATCATGGGCTACAAGGTTGCCATCCTCGGTGCCACGGGCAATGTGGGCCGGGAAATGCTGAATATTCTCGCGGAGCGCGAGTTCCCGGCGGATGAGGTCGTGGCGCTCGCGTCGCGCCGCAGCCAGGGCACGGAAGTGTCCTATGGCGAGCGAAACCTCAAGGTGAAGGCGCTCGAAACCTATGATTTCGAGGGCACCGACATCTGCCTCATGGCGACATCGGGCGAAATGTCCGCCGAATGGGCGCCGAAGATCGCGGCCAAGGGCTGCGTCGTTATCGACAATTCCTCGAAGTGGCGCATGGACGCCGACGTGCCGCTCGTCGTGCCGGAAGTGAACGCTTCGGCAATAGCGGGCTATACGAAGAAGAACATCATCGCCAATCCGAATTGCTCCACGGCGCAGCTCGTCGTCGCGCTGAAGCCGCTGCACGAGGCGGCCGGCATCCGCCGTGTCGTCGTCTCGACCTATCAGTCGGTCTCGGGCGCGGGCAAGGAAGCGATGGACGAACTCTTCACGCAGACGCGCGCCATTTTCGTCAATGACGATATCGAGACGCATAACTTCACCAAGCAGATCGCCTTCAACGTCATTCCCCATATCGACGTCTTCATGGAAGACGGCCAGACGAAGGAAGAATGGAAGATGACGGCGGAGACGAAGAAGATCCTCGATCCGAAGATCAAGGTCACGGCCACCTGCGTGCGTGTGCCCGTTTTTGTCGGGCATTCGGAGGCAGTCAATATCGAGTTCGAGCGGGCGATCTCGGACGAGGAGGCGCGCGACATCCTGCGCGAGGCGCCGGGCTGCCTCGTCGTCGACAAGCATGAGGATGGCGGCTATGTCACGCCCATCGAATGCGTTGGCGAATATGCGACCTATATCAGCCGAATTCGCGTCGATCCGACCATCGAGAACGGTCTGAACATCTGGGTCGTCTCGGATAACCTGCGCAAAGGCGCGGCACTCAATGCCGTCCAGATCGCGGAAATTCTCGGCGCGCGTTATCTCAAGAAGGCGGCCTGAGAACATACCGTTCTGCGCCCCTGTTGCATTCTCGCGTACAGGGGCGCGGACATTCCTCCGTCCACTGATGGTGAGGCATTAACCTTCCGATAAATCATGCACAAAATATGTGCAGGGTTTCCGGGCCTTTTTTCGCCTTCCTTTTCTGTACCCCGATAAAAAATTTACCTTTCACCTCGATACTCCCTCTGTCACGTCGGACAGCCGGGGGCGAGTTGTGGGTAGTGCTGCGCAGTCGATAGATACAATCTGGGTCTTGGTTTGCACCGTTCTGGTCTTGCTGATGCAGGCCGGATTCGTCTGCCTTGAAACAGGCCTTGTGCGGGCGAAGAATTCCATCAATGTCGCCATCAAGAATGTCCTCGACTTCTGTGTGGCGGGAATCGGCTTCTGGCTTGTGGGCTTCGGGCTCATGTTCGGCGCCAGCTATGCGGGCCTTGTCGGCAGTTCCGATTTCGCCTTCGAGGTTCCTGCGGGCGGTACGGTCAATACCGCCTGGATCATGGTCTTCTTTTTCTTCCAGCTCGCCTTCTGTTCCACCTCCACGACCATCGTGTCGGGCGCGGTTGCGGAGCGCATGAGCTTTCGCGGCTATGTCATCACCGCCGCCATTCTTTCCATGATGATCTATCCCGTCTTCGGCCACTGGGCCTGGGGCGGCATCTTCGAGGGCGAGGCGGCCGGCTGGCTCGAACGGCGCGGCTTTGTCGATTTTGCCGGTTCTACCGTGGTTCACAGTATCGGCGGCTGGATCGCGCTTGCCGCGATCCTCGTGCTCGGGCCGCGCATCGGCCGCTTCGGATATGGCGGCAAGCGGATTGAACCGCATGACATGCCGTTGGCAACGCTTGGCATGTTCCTGCTCTGGATCGGCTGGTTCGGGTTCAATGGCGGCTCCACGCTCGCGCTGAATGCGAGCGTGCCGAACATTCTCGTCCACACCATGCTGGCGGCGGCGGCGGGCGGTATCGCCGTCACGAGCGTGAGCTGGGTGCGCAAGGGGCTGCCCGATGTGCAGAGCGCGCTGAACGGTATTCTTGCGGGCCTCGTCGCCATCACCGCCAATTGCCACATCGTCACCACGAGCAATGCGGTTCTTATCGGCGCGGGCGGCGGACTTGTGTGTTATGCGGCAAGCGCGCTTCTGGTGCGGCTTGAAATCGACGATGCGGTCGATGCCGTGCCGGTTCATCTCGCCGCCGGTATCTGGGGCACGCTTGCGGTTGCGCTGCTTGGCGATGCCTCGCTCTTTCCCGCTGGGCATACGCGGGTTGAGCAGTTCGGCGTTCAGGCGCTCGGGGTTGCCGCCGCCGGCTGCTTCGCCTTCGGCGTTTCCTATGTCGTCCTTCGTATCGTTGACCGCTTCCTGCCGCTTCGTGTTTCGTCGGATGCCGAGCGTGTCGGCCTCAATATTGCCGAACATGGCGCCTCTTCCGCGCTGCTCGATGTGCTGGGCGCGATGGAGGGGCAGGCCGCGCGCGGCGATTTCTCCAGGCCGCTTCATGTCGAGCCCTTCACGGAAGCAGGCGAGATGGCGAGCCGCTACAATCTCGTTCTCGACAAGTTCAACAGCGAGGTGCGCATTCGCGAGCGCACGGCCAACGAGTTGCGCGATGCGCGCGACGTGGCCGAGCTTGCCAACGCCTCCAAATCGCAATTCCTCGCCAATATGAGCCATGAGTTGCGCACGCCGCTCAATGCGATCATCGGCTTTTCGGAAGTCATGAACGGCGAGTTGTTCGGGCCGATCGAGAACGAGCGCTACAAGGATTATGTCGGCGACATCCACAAATCCTCCAGCCATCTTCTCAGCCTCATCAACGATATTCTCGACCTCTCCAAGATCGAGGCCGACCGCTACGAGCTTTACGAAGAAGAGCTTGAGGTGTTCGACGTCGTTGCGAGCTGCGAGAAGATGATGCGTCACCGCTCCGAGGAAGCAGGCGTCAATCTCGTCGTCACGGTCGAGGAGGGCTTGCCGCTTCTCATGGCCGACAAGCGGGCGCTTCGCCAGATCGTGCTCAATCTCGTCTCGAATGCGGTCAAGTTCACGCCCAAGGGCGGCAATATCGAACTGGCTGCCTTCCTGGAACCCGATCATCGCATCGCCTTCCGGGTCGCCGATACGGGCATCGGCATGGAGAAGAAGGACATTCCAGTCGCTTTCGAGCCCTTCCGCCAGATCGGCAAGGAAAGCTCGGTCTATTCGACGGAGGGGACGGGCCTCGGCCTGCCGCTCACCCGGGCGCTTGCCCGGATGCACGGTGCGACCCTCGTCATCGAATCCGAGCCCGGCCTCGGCACCACCATCACAATCCGCATGCCGCATGAGCGCACCATGCTTGCGGAGCAGAAGATCGCCAGTTAGGCGCTTGCGCTCCGCATCGCCCGGATACTTCACAATGGTGCTTCACTTTTGACCCTTCACAGGACGCGCGCACCTTTATAGTGTCCCCTCGCAATCCCCGCGAAGGAGACAGTTTCATGGCCGATATCGCCGCCCGCCCGCGTCGCAGCGTCCTTTACATGCCGGGTTCCAATGCCCGCGCGCTCGAAAAGGCGAGGGGGCTTCCCGCCGATGCGCTGATCCTCGACATGGAAGACGCGGTTGCGCCGGATGCCAAGGACGAGGCGCGGGCCCAGGTTTGCGCCGCCGTCAAGGAAGGCGGTTATGGCAAGCGCGAGATCGCGATCCGCGTGAACGGGCTCGATACGCCCTGGGGCGCGGACGACATCAAGGCCGCCGTCGCCGCCGGGCCGGACGCGATCCTTGTGCCGAAAATCAATTCCGCCGCCGATGTGGAGCGCGCCGAGGAGGCGCTTAACGATGCGGGCGCCAAGGGCAATATCCAGCTCTGGTGCATGATCGAGACGCCGCTCGCGACGCTCAACATCCAGTCGATTGCGCAAAAAGCGAGAGAGCCGGGCTCCCGCATGTCCGTCTGGGTCATGGGAACGAACGATATCGCGAAGGAGTTGCGCGCCGCGCATACGCCGGACCGCACCCCGATGATGACCTCGCTCGGCCTCGCGCTCGTCGCCGCGCGCGCCTATGGTCTCGTCATTCTCGATGGCGTCTATAACGACATCAAGAACGAGGAAGGCTTCGCCGCCATCTGCGAGCAGGGCCGCGACATGGGCTTTGACGGCAAGACGCTGATCCACCCCTCGCAGGTCGGGCCTTGCAACACCATCTTCTCGCCGGACCCGGAAACGGTTGCCTTCGCGCGGAAAACCATCGAGGCGTTCGAGCAGCCGGAGAACAAGGGCAAGGGCGTGCTGAAAGTGGATGGCCGCATGGTCGAGATCCTGCACGCCGAAATCGCGAAGCGCACCGTCGCCATCGCGGATGCAATCGCGGAGCTTGAAAAAGCGAGCTGACGGGAGAGACCGATGAAGAGCAGCAGCCTTGGAACGGGCATCGCCTGCGGCGTGGCCATCGGCACCGGCATCGGCACCGCGATGGACGATATGGGTGTCGGCATCGCACTCGGCATCGGTATCGGCATTGCGCTGGGTATCGCCTTCGACGGCGCACGAAAAAAGAATGGAGACGGCGAATGACCGCGAATGCCAAGACAAACGAAGGCAACTATTTCGAGGACTTCAAGGTCGGGCAGGTGCTGCGCCACGCCACGCCGCGCACGGTCACGGAAGGCGATGTCGCGCTTTATCAGGCGCTGTTCGGTTCGCGCTTCGTGGTGCAGTCTTCCGCCGAGAGCGCGAGGGCGGCGGGCTACAAGGGCGCGCCCGTCGACGACATGCTCGCCTTCCATATCGTCTTCGGGAAAACCGTGCCGGATGTCTCGCTCAATGCGGTGGCCAATCTCGGTTATGCCGATTGCCGTTTTCTGAAGCCCGTCTTTCCCGGCGACACCCTCTCGACGGAATCGAAAGTGATCGGCCTCAAGGAAAACTCGAATGGCGAGACGGGTGTCGTCTATGTCCGTTCCGAGGGCCGCAATCAGGCGGGCGAGATCGTCCTCGAATATGTGCGCTGGGTGATGGTGCGCAAGCGCGACAAGGCCTCTCCCGCGCCGGAAGAAGATGTGCCGCATTTGCCCGCCGCTGTCGGCGCGGAGCATCTTTCCGCGCCCGCGGGCACCTCGTTCAGGAATTTCGACACGGTCGCCTCGGGTTCGCCCCATCTCTGGGACGATTATGAAAAGGGCGAGCGGATCGACCATGTGGACGGCATCACCATCGAGGAAGCCGAACACATGATGGCCACGCGGCTCTATCAGAATACCGCGAAGGTTCATTTCAATCAGTATACAGAAGGCAAGGGCCGCTTCGGCCGCCGCCTCATCTATGGCGGCCATGTCATCTCGCTTGCCCGGGCGCTTTCCTTCAACGGTCTCGGCAATGCCGTTTTAATAGCGGCCATCAATGGCGGCCGCCACGTCGCGCCCTGTTTCGCCGGCGATACGGTCTTTGCCTGGTCGGAAATTCTCGACAAGGCGGAGGTGAGGGGGCGCAATGATCTGGGCGCGCTCCGGGTTCGTACATTTGCGACGAAAGATAAACCTTGCGGTGAGTTTCCCGGTCCGCAGGAAAAAGGCTATGAGGATGGCGTTATCCTCGATCTCGATTATTGGGTACTCATGCCGCGGCGTTGAGCGGAGCATCGGGCGCCCGGTTTTAAGCGCCGGTTCAGCATCCGGTGAAACACTCGCGGGCAAAGGAGCAGAGCCATGCTTTCCTCTGAGACGGACGGGCGGGCAAATTCCTCGCAAGCTGCACCGATGCGCTCGCCGGAGAGCGTCGCCTTCGAGGATGCGTGGAACGCGTCGCGAGGCGGTCTCGTCGTGCCGCCGCGCAGCGCCATCGATCTTCGCCGCTTCGCGCCTTTCGCACCCTGGTTCGCCATCATCGAGCCCGACCCGAATGCGGTCGTGCTTCCCTTCCGTCTTACCGGTTCGGGGTTTCGCGATTTCTTCGGCCAGGATCTGACCGGCGTCGATTATCTGACGCTCGCCGATCCCGCGATCCGGCAGCATGCCTATGATTGCGTCATGGCCTGTCTCGATACGCCTTGCGGGCTCTGGCAGTCGACGCCCGCGACCACGGCGGAAGGCGGCTCGATCAATTACGAATACACGATCCTGCCGATTTCCAAGCAGGACAGCGCCGTCGACCATATCGGCATCTTCGTGAATTTCGAGGCGAAGCCCTTCGACGATCTGCCGGGCCTTGCCCGCATCGAGCGCTCGACCGTCTGGCAATGGCTCGATATCGGTCATGGCGTACCGCCCGCCTCGCTCACCGATGGCGCCCCGCTCGGCTGAGCCTCACAGGTCTCCCGGATAGATATAGGCAAGCGTCGCGAGGCAGATGGCGACGAGCTTTTCCGCGCCCTTCCCGTCCTCGCAGAAGACGCGAGTCTCCACCACGCATTGCCGCCGCCCCGCCTTCACCACCTCGCCGCGCGCCAGCGCGCGTATGCCGAGCGCGGGCCGCACGAGGTTCAGCTTGTATTCCGAGGTGACGAGGCTCACCGCGCCTGCCGGCAGCATGGTCGAGGCGGCGCAGCCGCTGGCATTGTCGGCGAGATAGCCGATCACGCCGCCATGAATATAGCCGTTGTTCTGGGTGAGGTCGGGCCGGTTCTCCACCGTCAGTTCCGCCCGTCCGGGTTCCACCTTGCCCACCTTCGCCCCCACCAGCATGGAGAAGGGCTGCTCCGTCAGCACCCGCGTCACCCGGTCGAGCGGCGACTCACCGTCCGGCAGGAGACCGGGAATCGTTCCTGCACTCATATCTGCACTCATGGCGTCATCCTCGCTGGCGAAGTCATGACGCATCCTGCGCGCACTTTGTTGCGAAGGCTTCGCAGTTTCATGCAAAGCATGTTGCGGCGACGCCTTTGCCCCAGCGTTTTCGGGCTCTTTTCGCTTTCGTGTTTCTTGCAAAGGCTTTTGCGCGGGTCCCGTTTGCGTTCCTTTTCCATGACAGCGTCAGGGTATTTGCCATGAACGCCGCCGCGCGATAAACAACGGGACAACACATGCGGGTCCGTCCGGGCCCGCCGTTCTTCTTGTTGCCCGAACGGGGTTCTTCGGATGGCTGAACAGCGACAAGCCGTAGAGAGGCCGCTCTCTCCGCATCTCCAGATCTATCGCGTCACGATCACCATGGCGATGTCGATCCTGCATCGCATCGTTGGCGTCGCGCTTTACGGCGGCACGGCGCTTGTCGCCTGGTGGCTGATCGCCACGGCCTCGGGGCCGGATGCCTATGCCGTCTTCCAGTCGGCCGCCGGCTCATGGCTCGGCCAGCTCGTGCTGATCGGTTTCACCTGGGCGCTGCTGCATCATCTCTTTGGCGGCATCCGCTATCTCCTGTGGGACGAGATCGTTGCGACCTCGCCGAAGGCCGCCGACGTGATCTCCTGGATTGCGATCGTTGCCGCGCTGGCGGGCACTGTTCTCGTCTGGGCCGTCATCTTCTCCATGCGGGGGGTAATCTGATGTCCGCAGCGAAAAAGGATATGCGCACGCCGCTTGGCCGCGTTCTCGCGCAGGGTTCGGCGAAGTCCGGCACCGGCGATCATATCCGCCAGCGCATCACGGCGGTGGCGATGGTGCCGCTCGCGCTCTTCTTCACCGGCTTCCTCGTCGCGCTGACCGGCGCCGACTACGAAACCGCGCGGAGCTGGCTCGGCAATCCGTTCGTTTCCATTGCCGCCCTTCTCCTCGTCATTGCGGCGATCATGCATATGCGTATCGGTATGCAGATCGTCATCGAAGACTATGTGACGGGCGCCTTGCTGCGCAGCATCGCCCTTATCGCCAATTTCTTCTTCGCCTATGCCGTCGGTCTCGCCTGCGTCTACGCAGTCGTGAAGATCGGCTTCGGCGCCTGATCCCGTTCCTTTAAAAACGTCGAGACCACGTCATGACGGCTGCTTACGAGTTCCACGATCACACATTCGACGTCGTTGTCGTCGGTGCCGGCGGTGCCGGCCTTCGCGCCACGCTTGGCTGCGTCGAGAAGGGGCTTCGCACCGCGAACATCACCAAGGTGTTCCCGACCCGCAGCCACACCGTTGCGGCGCAGGGCGGTGTTGCCGCCTCGCTCGGCAATATGGGCCCGGATGACTGGCGCTGGCACATGTATGACACGGTGAAGGGGTCGGACTGGCTCGGCGACCAGGACGCCATCGAATATCTTTGCCGCCAGGCGCCGGAAGCCGTCTACGAACTCGAACATTTCGGTGTGCCCTTCTCGCGCACCGAAGACGGCCGGATCTATCAGCGGCCCTTCGGCGGCATGACCACGAATTTCGGCGAAGGCATCGCGCAGCGCACCTGCGCCGCCGCCGACCGTACCGGCCATGCGATGCTGCACACGCTTTACGGCCAGTCGGTCCGTCACAATGCCGAGTTCTACATCGAATATTTCGCCATCGACCTGATCATGGATGCCGATGGTGCCTGCCGTGGCGTCGTCGCGCTCGACATGGCGACCGGCGAAGTCCACCGCTTCCGCGCCTCGCTCGTCATTCTCGCGACGGGCGGCTATGGCCGCGCCTATTTCTCCGCCACCTCGGCGCACACCTGCACGGGCGACGGCAATGCGATGGTGCTGCGCGCCGGCCTGCCGCTTCAGGACATGGAGTTCGTCCAGTTCCACCCGACCGGCATTTACGGTGCGGGCTGCCTCATCACGGAAGGCTCGCGCGGCGAAGGCGGCTATCTCACCAATTCCGAGGGTGAGCGCTTCATGGAGCGTTATGCGCCCTCGGCGAAAGACCTCGCCTCGCGCGATGTCGTCTCGCGCTCGATGACGGTCGAAATCCGCGAGGGCCGCGGCGTCGGTCCGAACAAGGACCACATCTTCCTTCATCTCGACCATCTGGACCCTGCGATCCTTGCCGAGCGCCTTCCGGGCATTTCGGAGAGCGCGCGCATCTTCGCGGGCGTCGACGTCACGAAGGAGCCGATCCCGGTGCTCCCCACCGTCCATTACAACATGGGCGGCATCCCGACGAACTTCCACGGCGAAGTGCTGACGCTCAAAGACGGCAACCCGGATACGGTCGTGCCGGGCCTGATGGCGGTTGGCGAAGCGGCCTGCGTCTCGGTTCACGGCGCGAACCGTCTCGGCTCCAACTCGCTGATCGACCTCGTGGTCTTCGGCCGCGCGGCGGGGCTTCGCGCCGCCGAGCTCGTCGAGCCGGGCCAGCGCCAGCCGGAACTTCAGAGCGGTTCGGGCGAGATGGCGATTGCGCGCCTCGACAAATATCGCAACGCCAAGGGCTCGACGCCCACCGCCGAACTTCGCTTGCAGATGCAGCGCGCCATGCAGGAAGACGTCGCTGTGTTCCGTACCGGCGAGACGTTGCAGTCGGGCGTGAAGCGCGTGGCGGAGGTTCATGCGGCCATGCCGGACCTCAAGGTTTCCGACCGCTCGCTGATCTGGAATTCGGATCTCATCGAGACGCTCGAATTCGACAATCTCATCGTGCAGGCGACCGCCACCGTGAATGGCGCGGTCAACCGTCAGGAAAGCCGCGGCGCCCATGCCCGCGAGGACTTCCCCGATCGCGACGATGCGAACTGGATGAAACACACGCTGTGCTGGGTGGACGATTCGAGCGGCAAGCCGACCATCGACTACCGTCCGGTTCACGCCTACACGCTTTCAAACGACATCGACTACATCAAGCCAAAGGCGCGCGTGTACTAATTCGCGCATGAGGGTCTAGATCATGGTTCAGTTCACACTGCCGAAAAATTCCAAGATCACCGAGGGCGAGACCTTCAAGGCCGCGCCGGACGCGAAAAACGTGAAGCGTTTCCGCGTCTATCGCTGGTCGCCGGACGACACATCGAACCCGCGCATCGACACCTACGAGATCGATCTCGACAAGTGCGGGCCGATGGTTCTGGACGCGCTCATCAAGATCAAGAACGAGGTCGACCAGACGCTGACCTTCCGCCGCTCTTGCCGTGAAGGCATTTGCGGTTCCTGCGCCATGAATATCGACGGCGCGAACACGCTGGCCTGCACCAAGGGCATCGACGAGGTGAAGGGCGACATCAAGATCTACCCGCTGCCGCACATGCCGGTGATCAAGGATCTCGTGCCCGACCTCACCAATTTCTATGCGCAGCACGCCTTCATCGAGCCCTGGCTGCAGACGAAGTCGCCGACGCCGGAGAAGGAATGGCGCCAGAGCCATGACGACCGCGAGAAGCTCGACGGACTTTACGAGTGCATTCTCTGCGCCTGCTGCTCGACGTCCTGCCCGTCCTACTGGTGGAACGGCGACCGCTATCTCGGCCCCGCCGCGCTGCTCCAGGCCTATCGCTGGCTCATCGACAGCCGCGACGAGGCGACGGGCGAACGTCTCGACGACCTCGAAGACCCGTTCCGCCTCTATCGCTGCCACACCATCATGAATTGCGCGAAGGCCTGCCCGAAGGGTTTGAATCCGGCCAAGGCCATCGCGGAAATCAAGAAGATGATGGTGGAGCGTCAGGCCTGAGGTCTCCGTGGCGCGGCTCGTTCCGCTCTGCGCCAGCTATTCAATGGCAGAGGTCGCCTGCCTGCGCTCCATGCTCGCCGCCTACGGCATACCGACAATGGTCAGCGGCTATTGGCATGTTCGCAATGACTGGTTTCTCGTCTTTGCGTTCGGGGGTGTGCATCTCCACGTCTTCGATCACCATGCTGCGGCTGCCCAGGCCCTGATCGTTCCCGTCGAAGACTATGTCGACGACCTCGAATCCGAACCGCGAGCCCTGCTGCGCTCGCCGTTTCGCGTTCTCGCCGCGTTGGTCATCTACTTTTATACCGGCGCGCCGATGCCGCTCTGGGTCACCAAGCGTCGATTCCTGTCGGAGCAGGGCTAGGCTGCCTCCGGGCGGCTTTCGTCTTTCTCCGCGCCTCCCCACCCAGAGGTGTCATCCCGGCGAAGGCCGGGACCCATTGGTTCCCTCAGCAAGAGCGGTTTGACCGTGGCGTTCGCGGCGGGCGCGGTCACGCAACATCGTGATCTTCGGCAAGCTGATTTGCGAGTGGGTCCCCTGAGTTCACAAACGAAGTGCAACACCAGCTTGGGCTTAAGGTGTTGCGATGGGGCACAAATACAAGCAGTTCACTCTGGAAGACCGGTGCGAGATTGCCCGCCTACGTGGCGAAGGGCGCTCGATC